>CAVWWJ010000006.1:0-102220 GCA_963758625.1 uncultured Alphaproteobacteria bacterium
CGACGCCGACGACCGGTTCTGCCTGGACGGCCAGCGGCTTGTGGCGATCTCCGGCACCTACGGTGCCGACGGCACCGAGTACCGCACAGAGATCGAGAGCTTCGCCAAGATCATCTCGCGTGGAACGGCCGGAACGGGTCCCGCCTGGTTCGAGGTGTGGACCAAGTCCGGGCAGCGCATGGAGTTCGGCAACACAACGGACTCGCGCGTTCTGGGGCAGGGCAAACCCAGCGCGCGTGACTGGGTGGTGAACAAGGTCGCCGATACGAAAAGGCAACTATTTCACGGTCACTTACGTCAACGATACCACCAACGGGCAGGTCTACCCCGACCGCATCGACTACACCGGCAAGCCGGCGCCAAGCCTCGTGCCCTACAACTCCGTGCGCTTCGTCTACGACACGGCGCGGCCGGATGTTGTGCCAACCTACCACCTGGGCTCGCTCTGGCAGAAGACGACGGTGCTGCTCAGCAAGGTGCAGACCTTTCGCCGGCAGCACGATGGTGGCCGACTACCGGCTCGCCTATGAGCAGGGCCCGACCACCGGACGCAGCCGCCTCACCAGCGTGACGCTGTGCGACGGTGGCGGAAGCCTGCCTGCCGGCCACCACCTTCGGCTGGCAGAACGGGCAGCACGGACGCCGACCGTGATCACCAACGCGGGAGGGATACGACGGCACGCTCGTCGATCTATCGCCCTCACGTTGGTGACTTTGACGGCAACGGGTTTGCCTGACGTGTTTTTGGGAACACATCGGGTCCGACTCGCCTGCCGCCCACCCTCGGAAACGGGCGTGTTCTGTGGATTGAACACTGGGAATGCGAAGCTTCAACGGTCATCACTTAACGTTGCGGGTCAGAACGGCAAACTGCCCCGCTTTTTTAACCCGACTGCTGGGTGACTTTAACCGCGACGGGTAGGTCTAACATCCCTGGTGGCATGTCGTACTGTAGAACTATTGATTAACGCAGTGGACCGGCCAAGGGCGATGGAACGTTTGAGATCACCACCGGTCCTTTCAGGCCCAGCCCTTCCGAGAAGTGGTCTTTCCGGCTTGGTGGCAGTATGGCAACGGGTGACGGTCGTTCCGATTTGGTGCTGGCTTTTTCCAATAGCTCGACTTGGGTCGCTATGCATCTTTGGGGTTACCAACTATGCGATGGCATTTTGGCATTCAGCAGTCAACCTCGCACTCTCCTCCTGTCAACAAGCTATCCAGGCTGGAACGACTGCGCCTATGACCTCCTTGGTGTGGCTGCGGATTTCAACGGCGACGGGCTGAGTCGACATTTTCTGGCTGGCCAGCGGACAACAGCGGCTTTCAAGAACTGGGCATTGTGGCGCGGTCCAAGGCGGACGGCACCTTCAGCAACACATGGGTCCCAAGATATCTTCTTTTCCGCTCCCAACGATTACGCCACTCCTATTTCGTTGATATCAATGCCGATGGCAATGCAGACATCGTCTGGGATCTTAGTAAAGACAAAGACCGGCAAATCGAAGGGTCAGCGCCGCCTGTGGCTGGGCAAGGGCGACGGTACCTTCATTGAAGATAATAAACCTCGGCGGCAAGGACGGGACATTGTCCGGATACCGTGCCCAAGATCGGGGGACTTCAACGGTGATGGTCTGCCTGACATCCTGTGGTTTCAGGAGTTCGAGCCGGGGGCAGTCTCTTCGGGATGGAACCGAGTCCGCCATCAATCTCGGCAAGACCGGCAGGGCAGGTCTCTCCGGACCATCGCGCGAGCTGTGGCTGGGCAAGGGCGACGGAACTTCACCGTCATCGCGAGTTCGGGTGGACTCGACAGACCGCCCGTCGGTTACACGCGAGCTCGCCGACTTCAACAGTGATGGCAAGGCAGACATCCTCTGGGACAATCGCTCTGGCGGGCACGACAAGCGCCCCAGGGCCAACGATACTGTGGCTGAGTGACGGCGTCGCCCCCGACCTTATCATCTCGGTCACCACCGGCGTCGGCGCCAACGTCACCGTCGCCTACAAGTCCATGACGGACGGCGGCGTCTATACCAAGGGAAGCACCGCGCGGCTGGTCCACTCGTGGACCTGCAGGGGCCCACGTCCCTGGTTCCGCGGTCGATGCCGGCAACGCGCGTCGGCGGCGTCGTAAGTACAGGCTATGCCTATGCGGGGGCCAAATCCCACCTCAATGGCCGCGGTTTCCTTGGCTTCCACCAGATGACGGTGACGGACCTGCAGACCAACGTGGTCGGGACCACCATCTATCGCCAGGACTTCCCCTACGTGGCGTCTGGTGGCGGGCGAGATCAAGGAGCTTCGGAGCGGCGACGCTCAGCGAGCACCGCCCACGCCTACGATGCGACGGCGCTCGGCGGCAGGCGCTATCAGGCGTTTCTCGAACAAAGCCAGGCATCATACAGCACGGATCTCGACGGCTCGCGTGCTGCCGGGGGTGACCACGCCTACAAGTATGACACCTAGGGCAATGCCACCGAGATCGTCGTGTCGGCGACAGATGGCCATGTCAAGAAGACGACCAATGTCTACACCAACAACACGGGCAAGTGGTTGCTCGGGCGCCTTACCCGCGCCACCGTGGCAGCAACGATCATCACATCCGGGTCGCCGCCGCTCAGCCGCCCACGGAAGTGCAGGTGACGCTCCCCTACAGCGCCAACAATATCGACCTATGGAACTACCTGTTGGCGAATGGCCTGGCCAAGGCGGGCACGCCGGGGACTGGACGATCACAATCCGAGCAACGTCGTGATCGGCTCCAAATCGACGAGCCTTCCGGCTCTGGACACAGGGTCCTTCCCTGCCGGTAGTACGCTGAAGATCATCAACAACGGCACCATTGTCGGCACCGGCGGCAAGGGCGGCTCGGGTGGCCGCTCGGATGGGATTACGAGTGGGGTAAATGCGTGGAGTCGGGCCCAGCAACACCAGGTCACCAGGCGGACCCGCGCTGCGGGCCCTGGTTGCGGTCACGATCGTCAACAACGGAAAGGTCTGGGGCGGCGGCGGCGGGGGCGGGGGTGGGCGCTGACTTCTGGGGTCTCCTCCGACCGGCGGCGGCGGGGGCGGCGGCGCCGGAAACATTACGGGACTCGGCGGCGTGGGTGTGTTCTGTGATTCCGAAGGTTTTTGCCAAAACATCAACCCCGGCAGCCCGGGCACGCTTACCACCGGCGGTGCCGGGGGGGCAGCGGGGGAGGCGGACAAGGGGGGTACCGGAGGTGCGCCAGGGCAAGCCGGGCTGCCGGCGCGGCTTACCCAGGAGCATGTGCACCCTGCGGGTGTCGGCGGGGCCGCCGGCCCTGCGGTGATCGGCAATTCCTTCATCACGTGGACGGTGACGGGCGACCGAAAAGGTCCGCTCAACTGAAAGCTGAGGAGCGGCTGCGCGGCCCGTCTGGGCCGCGGCGGCAGGTAGGTTTTGTGCATGGCGCGGGCTGGCAATGGCCCGCTCGAGGGAGGGGGGAGGCGATGGCGAGGTCCATCATCCGGGTCGCGGCACTATCCTGGCCATGTGCACGGCCGCATTGTGGTCGGGCGCAGCGCTGGCGCAGACGAGCGGCACGCGCACCTCGTGCTTCGACTACGACCCATCCGGCCTGCTGATCCAGGAGGTGATCGAGCCCGAACCCCGGCCTCAGGCTGCAGACCGACTACATCTACGACGCCTTCGGCCAGAAGGTCGCGGTGACGGTGAGCGGGGCGGATATCGTCACCCGCTCAGCCACCACCACCTACGACGCCAAGGGCCAGTTCCCCAAAAGCGCCAGCAATGCCCTCACCCAGAGTGAGAGCTGGCAGTACGACCCGCGCTTCGGCGCCCCACCAAGCACACCGGCCCCAACGGCCTCGCCACCACCTGGAGTACGACGGCTTCGGCCGCAAGACCTGGAGGTGCGCGCCGACGGCACCCAACCAAATGGAGCTACTGTACTGCAGCGGCACCACCGGCGGCACGGCGAGCTGCCCGGCCGGCGCCACCCACTGATGAAGGCCAAGCCGCTCGCCGCCGACGGCACCACCCAGAACGGCCCCACGGCACCAACTATTTCGATCAGCTCGACCGCGAGATCGCGCGCGACACCGAGGGCTTCGACGGCAGCCCCGATCCGCGCCGAGACCCATACGACGCCTCGGTCGCGTGGAGAAGAAGAGCCGGCCTTACTTCGTCTCGGGCGGCACGCCGCAATGGACGACCTACACCTACGACGCCCTGGGCCGGGTGTCACCGAGACCGCGCCCGACAGCGCCACCATCACGAAGACCTACACGGCCTCGTCACCTCGCACCAACGCGCTCAACCAGACCCGCACAGTACCAAGAACAGCCAGGGCAAGGTGGTCCGGTCAAGGACGCCGACAACAACACCACGACCTACGGGTACGACCCGTTCGGCAATCTCACCAAGTCACCGACGCCGTGGGCAACGTCGCCACCACGCCTACGACACGCGCGGGCGCAAGATCAGCGGCAACGACCCCAACCTGGGCCCTCGACCTACAGCTACGACGTGCTGGACAAGCTCAAGACCCAGACCAACGCCGCCAGCGAGGTCACCACGTCAGCTACGACAAGCTCGGCCGCATCATCCAGCGCGTCGAGCCGGACATGACCTCCGCCTGGACCTGGGACACGGCCGCCAACGGCATCGGCAAGCTCGCCTCCGCCGGCACCAGCGCGCGGCTATACCCGCACCCACAGCTACGACGGCCTGGGCCGGCCCGAGCAGGTCGCAGATCACCATCGACGGCACACCTACACCATGCGCCACCGCCTACGACGCGGCGAGCCGGGTCGCCAAGGTCACCTACCCCTCGGGCTTCGCCGTCGCCTACAGCTACAACGCCACCGGCTACCAGATCAAGCTCCCAACGCCGTCACCGGCGCAGGTCTACTGGACGGCCGATGCGCGGCGATGCCGAGCTGCACCTCACCAAGCAGACCGCCGGCAACGGCGTCGTCACAAGCAGGCCTTCAACCCCAACACCGGCCAGCTCACCGAGATCACGGCGGGCGCCGCGGCGCGGTGCAGCACGCACGACCTACACCTATGACCTGCTGGGCAAGCTGCTCACCCGCAGCGATGCCAACACCTCGCTGGCCGAGAGCTTCGAGTACGACACGCTGAACCGGCTCACCAAGTCGACGGTGAGCCTGACGCCGACGCCGCTGGTGAAGACCTTCGCCTACAACGCCATCGGCAACATCACCTGCAAGTCCGATGTCGGCACCTACAGCTACCCGGCGCCCGGCCAGCCCCGGCCGCACGGCGTCACCTCCATCACCGGCGGCATGATCAACACCACCTTCACCTACGACCCCAAGGGCAACATGACCGCGGGCAACGGCCTGACGGTCACCTATACCTCCTACAACAAGACCGCGACCATCACCCGCGGCACCACCACATCGCCTTCGACGCACGACACCGATCACCAGCGCTACAGCCAGATCGGCGCCCGACGGCGACCACGCTCTACCTCGCCGGCGGCGGGCGTGTTCGCCGAGCGCTTCGCCGGCACGGCGGCGGCGTGCAGTGGACCAACTACCTGATCGTCGGCGGGCGGCTCGTCGGCATCCACATCCAGAAGGCCGACGAGACCATCGCGACGCGCTATTTCCACACCGACCACCTGGGCTCGATCTCGGTCATCACCAACGAGGCGGGCGGCGGTGGTGGAGCGGCTCTCCTACGACGCCTGGGGCAAGCGGCGTCATCCCGACGGCAGCCCCGATCCGGCCGGGGCCATCACCAGCGAGATCAGCCGCGGCTTCACCGGCCACGAGCAGCTCGACTCGGTCGGCCTGATCCACATGAACGGCCGGGTCTACGACCCGCTGCTGGCCCGCTTCGGCACGCCCGACCCGATGACGGAGAACCCGTTCTCCACCCAGGGCTGGAACCGCTACTCCTACGTCGGCAACTCGCCGGTCAACTTCACCGACCCCTCCGGCTACTGCTTCATGGGCTGCTTCTGGCAGCCCGTGTTCGACGCCATCGGTAAATTCTTCCGCCAGAACTGGCGCGCCCTCCTGCAGATCACGGTGACGGCCATCTGTCAATTTCGCCACACAAGCAGGCGGTCCCGCATGCGCGGCGCTCGGCTCTTTCGTGCCGGCATCACCAGCGGCAACCTTGGCCAGGCCCTCTAGAGGCGCTGCCATCGCCTTTGTCACGGCGGCGGCGTTCGATGCCGTCGGCGACATCCAGAGCATAAGATCCCGATTTCGCTCGCCCACCCACTCGGCAAACATAGCCGGGCACGCCCTCGTGGGCTGCGCCTCATCGGTCGCCCAAGGCGAAGGTGCGGTCCCGGCGCCCTGTCCGCCGCCGCCGGTTCCTTTCCGCCGCCCCGCTCATGCGCGAGCTGGGCTTCACGCCGGGCCTCGTTGCCCACGCAGTTGTAGGCGGCCTCGCTCGGTCGCTGCCGGCGGCAGCTTCGCGAACGGCGCCATCACAGCTGCCTATGGGTATCTTTTCAACTTCCGAGAAGGGAAAAGCACGAAGTCGCAGTCCTCGGGTATCTGGGATTGGATTGCAGGGGGGCTGCGCGCAACCCGGTTGGGGTTGCCGCCTGCGTGCTCCTCTGTCCTGAAAACTCAATGCTACCGGAGGACAGTGTACAGAGCGTAGTTCGGGGTGGAACCTGTACATTGGAGAAATTTCTGTGGGGGATCAGGTATAACAATCGATGCAGATGGTAATCTTCAAGGTGTATCGGTCCAAACCTTCCCGAACACGTCCATCCAAGAGTTGAGTTACGAAAATGGGTGCCACAGAACCAAATCGGCGTGACTACCTTGGCCAAAATCTTGGAAGCAGGAGGTACGTTGGTTCCCTCGCCAACGGCCACGAATCCCTATCATGCCACACTCAGTGGTATTTTGCCTGAAACTGCTGTAAAGCTGTTCAATCCCACTATACCTAACCCAAACCCTCGGTGAGGAACTGATAATGGGCCTACATGGACTCAGCTGGAACCACTGCCCCTAAGTGATCGCGAACTAGAGGAGATCAAAAAGCGCTGTAAGGAGGCAACCCCAGGGCCGTGGAAATCTTACATTGAGGTCAGGGAAGAAATCAGTGGATCTGACTTCATAATGACAGAAGGCAATGACATTTACCTCTCTGGCGCGACAGTTGCCGATCAGGACTTTATTGCTCATGCTCGACAAGACATTCCAAAAAGCTAATTGCGGAAATCGAGCGACTGGGAGATTGTTACTGAAATAGGGTGTGTGTGGATATAGGTCGACTAAGCGCCGCAGCGGGCCCAGTTGTCACGGATCGGCGCACGTACCACTATTCGACCGCAGGCCCGCGACCATCACACGCGGGGCCGCGTCGAATACCGGTCGATCATGACCCTGAGCACTATCGGCTCGGCAATCTAGGAGCCTCTCTGAGTAGCCACTGGATTTTTCTGTTCGAGTTGGATTTTGTCCCGGACATGAGCGAACGCTGCTACCCCTGGAAGATCGACGAGGTGCAGCTGCTGCCGGCCAGCGTGCATGGCTACGTGCCTGAGAAGCATCTCTCGCGCTTCATCGTGGCGCTGGTATCGAGAGCCTCGACCTTTGCGAAATCGAGGCAAGCCTAACACGAGCGTACTCGATCAGCGGCCGTTCCACCCGGTGTTGATGACGGTGCTGCTGCTGGTACGCCTAATGCAAGCCTCCTCGCTGTTGCGAGTGGGTAGCGTAGCCGGCCGACGGCATCCTTCTTTCTTCCTCGTGCAATGCCATTCGCCTCCCGGACGCTCTGAGTATGGTGCGACGGTCGGATTGCGGCTTGATCCTAATGGCAGGGCGTAGGCCGACGAGACTACGGCCACGTGCTACCCCGGCCTGCGCCGGGCAGGCCCCCACACCGACCACCTGGGTTCGATGTCGGTCATCACGACCGAGGCAGGGGCGGGCGGGAAGGTGGAGCGCTTCTCCTGGAACGCCGGGGGCAAGCGGCGTCATCCCGGACGGCAACCCCGACCCGGCGGGGTCCATCACCAGCGAGACATCCCGCGACTTCAGGGGCCACGAGCAGCTCGACCAGGTTGGCCTGATCCACATGAACGGGCGGGTGTACGACCCGCTGCTGGCCCGCTTCGGCACGCCCGACCCGATGACGGAGGACCCGTTCTCCACGGAAGGGTGGAACCACCGCCGTCAACGTCAGCCGCACCGCGACGGGATCGCTAGCGCCGCTCCAACATGATAAAGGCTTGGGTGGAAACGACAGGCGCTGACGATCTGTGACGATGCTCGGCGGGGGAGCTTCCGCAAAAGGACCTTGTCAGCGCAGCGCTCGCCTTCCTGGTGCTCTACGCAGCCGTGGCAGCACCCCGCGTCTGGGGTGGCGAGTTGGCCTGGGGTCTGACCGCCGGTGCGTCGATCTTCCTGGCCACAGTGCTGGCGGCCTCCCAGCGCAATCGACATCTACACTTATCGGCTCCCCGACCTCCCTCGCCTTGCCGCTCGCGGTCGCAGGGCTCTTTGTTTTCTCGTACTGAGCGCCGGGCCCTTGTGGTGGTCGGCCCTGTCGGCCACCCTCGGCTTCCTCGCGCTGGCGGGCGTCGCCTATGCTTATCGGTTCGTCGCGGACGCGCCGGGTTGGGGCTTGGTGACGTGAGCTCGATGGGCGGATCCGGCGCGTGGCTCGGGGCCGCCGCACTCCCCACCGTTCTACTATGGGCAACGTGCGCGGCGCTCGTATTCGTCCTTCTAGCGTCCCGGCGGAATGGCCCGCTGACGGGGCGAGCCGCATTCCGTTCGGTCCATTCCTTGCCTTCGGAACCTGGCTGGTGTGGCTCTACGGGCCGCTTTGAGACTGATCCGATGTATGCGAATATACCGGCATGGCGGCTAGCCCGGATATCTCACACGATCTTCGGCATCGGCCGGGCCGAATCAGTGAAAGTGGTTGTGGAACAATCACTTCTGCTGATCAAGGAGGCCCGGCCGATGGGGACAGACTGTAGCGCGACGCAGCTGGTGTTTGAAGGCTTCGCGGGGCGCCAGGTTGTGGGTGGGTTCGATGGTGGCGACGTCACCTCGAACGGAGGCGCGCCGCTGCTGCGCGAGGCGGACCGGGCCATCGGCCTGACGGCCAAGGTGGCGCGCTGCTTTCGCGACGAGCGCAATCCCGCCTTCGTCGAGCATCGCCTCGAGACGCTGCTGAGCCAGCGCGTCCACGCCATCGTGCTCGGCCACGAGGACCTCAACGACCACGACGAGCTGCGCTTCGATCCGGCGCTGGGGCTCGTGTCCGACACGCTGCGGCCCCGGCGCGAGGAGCCTCCGGCGGGGAAGCCGGTGGTGGCCACGCTGGCCGGCAAGTCGACGCTCAACCGGCTGGAGCACGGCCTCATGAACGGGGCGAGCCGCTATTGCAAGATCAGCGTGGACGATGCGGCGATGGAGCAGGTGTTCCTCGACATCTACATCGACGCCCACGGAGCCGCCCGAGCGCATCATCCTCGACATGGATGCCACCGACGATCCGCTGCACGGGAACCAGGAAGGACGCTTCTTCCACGGCTACTACCGCTCATACTGCTACCTGCCGCTCTACATCTTCGACGGCCGGCACCTGCTGGTGGCCAAGCTGAGACGGGCCAACATCGACGCCTCGGCCGGCGCCAAGGAGGAGATCGCGCGCATCGTGGCCTACCTGCGCAAGGCGTGGCCGGACGTGGAGATCTGGCTCAGGGCGGACTCTGGCTTCGCCCGCGACGAGCTGATGAGCTGGTGCGAGGAAAACCGCGTAGAGTACGTGTTCGGGCTCGCCCGCAACAAGCGCCTGGAGCCGATGATTGCCGCCGAGCTGGCCGAGGCCAAGGCGGCGTTCCAGGCGACGGGGAGGCCCGCGCGCGTCTTCAAGGAGCTCACCTACCGCACGCTCGACAGCTGGTCGCGCGAGCGCCGCGTGGTGGCCAAGGCCGAGCACCTGGAGAAGGGGGCGAACCCGCGCTTCATCGTCACCTCGCTGCGGCAGAGCGGATCGGCGGGCAGGAGCTCTACGAGCGCATCTACTGCGCGCGCGGCGAGATGGAGAACCGCATCAAGGAGTGCCAGCTCGATCTCTATGCCGACCGCACCAGCGCGGCGACGATGCGCGCCAACCAGCTGCGCCTGTGGCTCTCCTCGCTGGCCTACGTGCTGATGGAGGCGGTGCGGCGTCTGGCTTTGGCCGGCACCGAGCTGGCTAACGCCACCGCCGGCACGATCCGGCTGAAGCTCCTCAAGATCGGCGCGGTGGTCACCGTGAGCGTGCGCCGCATCAAGCTCGCCTTCGCCAGCGCCTGCCCGACGAAGGCGATCTTCGCGCTCGCGGTCGAACGGCTGCGGCGCCTGCGCGAGCCGCCAGCACGCCGTCGCGGCCTGACGCCGCCCGCCGCCCGAGGACCAACAACAGAGGATCAGCGCCGAGCCTGCCCAAGCCGCCAAACGCGGCAACCCTTGCGCACGCCCACCGCCGGAAATCCTCCGCCAACTCCGTATCGCGAAAGGCGTCACCTCAAATTGAACGCTGTTGTGAGAAATGCGGGCTAGAGGCGCGGGACGGCGGTGCCCCAGCCCGCGAACTTGGAATGAAGCAAGGATCGGAGCCACTCGATGCCGACGAGGACTGCGTCCGAGCCGACACGGCCTGCGCCGGTACGAAAGCGCGTTGCCGCGGATGCGGGATTTACGCTCATCGAACTGCTCATCGTTCTCGCTCGCCGACATGTCGTCAAGCGCCTCAAGAGCAAGGGCTTGCTGCAGCGGAAGCGCACCAAGGAGGACGCGCGCGCCTACGCCGTGAAGCTCACCGAGGAGGGCCGCAAGGTCCTGCGCACGGCGGAGCCATTGGCCAAGCGGGTCGACGAGCGGATTCTCGATGCCCTGCCGGCGAAGCGTCGCGCGGAGTTCATGAGCGCGCTGGCGTCGATCATCGGCGCGCTCGAAGCGCCGGCAGCGGCGTAGGAGACGCGCCGGCGAGTACGACGCGGCGCACGCGCGTCGAGAACCAACACCCTCCGACCGTTCGCTCGGCCGGGGGTTTTCCTTCTGCACTTTGGACGGCGAAGAGAGCGCGGTTAGGCCAGTTTCACCTGGCCGGCCTGCTTGCCGCGTCCGCGCTTGTCGTCCTCCAGCTCGAAGCTGACCCTGTCGCCCTCGTTGAGCGCGCGGATGCCCGCGGCCTCGAGTGCGGTGGCGTGCACGAACACGTCCTTGCCGCCGCCTTCAGGCGTGATGAAGCCGAAGCCCTTCGCGCCGTTGAAGAACTTCACAGTTCCAGAGAATTCGCATGACGTAAGAAGCCTTCCGATGTGCGTGACGAGAGCCGATAGCCATGGGCCACCTCGCACCGCATCGCAAGCAAAAACCAGGGCTCTCGGACAGCGGGAGTTGACGCGCGCCCGCGCAACCGCTTGACGGGATGCTGGCCCACCGCGCCCAGGCCGATGCCCTGGAGATCGAGGCCATGGCTAAGCGGAGGCTGGCAGACGAGTACGACGCGGCGCAGGAACGGGGGGAGGTCGGGCAACAGACCGGGGGCGTGTTCGGGGATGGCAGTTACCGTGCGTGCAATGGATTCCCACTTCCGCCCAAAGAGTGTCGTGAGGCAGAGAAAGGGGAACTCGCAAGTGTGCAAAGCTCAGCCTAACGATCGGTGGCCGGTCCCTATTCAACAATCAACGGACATCAGCACGCCGCGACGTGCGTGAAGGTTGACCAACACGCTCGCGTTCACGGTCGCGCTCTCAGTGCTTGCTTGAGCGTTTCTCCCGCAACAACACCGGTCGCGGCAATGACATCTGCAATCTCGACCCACTGTTGAGCAGACGTATAGGCCTCCGCTTTTTCCGCGATCCCGCAGACGCGCTGACCGATACCTAACTCATTCCAAAAACGTTGATCGCCGCGCGACAACCAGCTGGTTGCGGCACTAAACAGAAATGGCTCAGCCTGCTTAGGGTCGATGAGTTCCAAGACGTTAAGGAACAGGCGAGCGATCGACGGACAGGCTGCCGATGCTACGACGATTTCCGTGAGCACCGGCAAAAAGGGAATGATCTGTTCGTCCTTGAGACCCTTCGTGTAGGAGGTGTGGTAGCCAAAGACGCCGGCCACTTTGCAGAAGAACGCCAATATCAGTTCGTTGAGATGAATTTCCAAGCCGCCGCGCGGCGACCGGCAATGGCGTTTCCACGATGTCGTGGTATTCAGGCGCGCCCAGATTTGAGCCCTCAAATCGACCAGATATTGCGCGTCCGCGGCACCGCCTTCGATGTGGTTCAGATCGCTTTTGACGAGAAATGCGGCGGCGGTGTCGATGAACGCCGCATCGGAGAACTGGTCGAGAACATCGTAGACGAGCGTGTTTCGCTCGCTGTCAGTCCACGTTTTGGCGTGAGATGCGGCGCACTCGAAAAGCGCGCGTGTCCAGGTCCGCTCCAAATCGGTGTCGTCGTCATCCTCGTCACCGCGACTGTTCGCGTCGATGAGCCAGTCATGGTTGGCGTTGAGCACCGCAACAACTGCGCGGGTGCCGGTTGATAGCGCCAAGGTGTGCAACCACACGGCGGCGGTGCGATCGTCAAAGTAGGTGTCCGGCCATTGGGGTTCAGGGCGTGCCCGGCGTGGTTTAGGTTTGCCACCCGGCAGGACGATTGATCGTTTGGGTCGGCGCTGTCGCCGCAGTGGCGGTGACGGCCATGCCGGCTCGTCGCCGCCGTGTTCGAGCCAATGGAGTTCGGCTGCAAGCCTGGTCGACTTGATCGCGCTCAGTCGCGCTTGGCGCGCGTCGAAGGCTGCCTTCTCTTCATCGTAGTCCTTTTGCCGGGGAAATTCGCAGGCCTGCAGCCCGATCCGGATGGCGGACCGGAGCGGTTGGTCACCGATATTTTTGGCGGCCTGGCGGTGACGAGAGATGACGGCCGCGGCACTTGCATTGTTGGTGCTCGCCGCGTTTAGAAGCGCACGCCGATCATCAGTTTGCTCAAATCTTGAAGAAAGATACAGACGGCCGGCGATGGCGAGGGCGTGCGCATCATACATCACGTCATATCTAAGATTAGGCAACTCGCCGCTGGCTTGTTGCAGCGCTCGATCGAAGATCGCCGACAGCGTGGCCTGCTGTGCTGCTACCGTTTCGTTTGACCCAAAGCGCGCGAGGAAGGCTGCGGAGGCAACTCGGCTGAGCCAGGGGTCGTTGGGGTCGTGGTGTTCGGGAACGTCGTGAGGCGAGGCATCTGCGGTTGCAAGCAACACAGCCTCGGCATCGGCGACAGTGATCGTCACGGACTTTTGGTCGTCATCCATTGCCATCCGCAGCGCTAGCGAACGGTTGAAGGCGGTGTTCTCGGCGACCACGCCGGATGTGTGTTCTTGGGACCAACGCGCTTGCTCCCCGGTCCAGCGAAACGACCATCCCTCGCGTGTTTCACCGTTGGCATCGGTTTGAGTGATCAGCTCGTAGTTGGCCTTTGAGCCAAGACGCTGAGCATGGGACGCCATGAATTGTTCGGAGGTCCAATCGATGGCTGCATCCGTCCAGGCTCCGAGCCGTGCCACAGCCGCGGCAAGTTTAGCGCGTAGATCGGCGGTTGCCTCATCCGGCTGGTGGAGCACGATTTGGCTGATGGCGTTGTGCAAAGCGATGGTACGCGACGTGCGGTCTGCCAGGCTTTGCTCTACGGCGGCATCTGACGGGTGACGACCTTGCGGAAATGGTCTGAGGGTACCTCCCGACATCTTGTCGGCGACGTTGTGTCGAGCGCGGTTCGTATCAAGGGTCAGGAGCTCGGGGGAGGCGACCAACTGGGCGAGCAGTTGGCCGGCGAGCGGAGAATGGGAGAGGACGAGATCGACGATCACCAGCAGTATGGCCCCACTGATCGGGCCATCGCCGATGATCTGACGCACAACGTCGTCCAGGCGCTCGCCGGTTTCTATTCGCTTGTGCGCCGCATATTCCAGCGCCTTGAGGGCCACGGTGACGATCCTCGACGGCGCGTTCCCGCGCGACCATCCATAGCTGAATACCGGAGATACGCGCAGTTCGCATCCCGCCAACGTCAACACAAATCCGTCGTCCGATTTGGTCGGGCCTTCGCTCGAAGTCACGAGATGGCGGATCAGTTCGATGCCGCGCTTCTGATCGGCGGCAAGCAGATCGACAAAAAGCCCGATGCCGCAGCGACCCCGCACGAACGGGCCTTCCAGCATGGAGGGTGTACGGTATCGGCGCCCTCTTCTTGATGCATTGTGTTCTTCATCTTGCTGGATGGAATTTAGAAGCGCCGCCGAAAACTCGGCAGGGGCCGCGCTCGCCAAGTTTCCCGGAAACTCGAGGAGCTGCAACATCTGCCGACTGGCTTGCTTAGATTTCGCGATCGCCGCGAGATAGTGACCGGCAGCGCTTGGCGATGACCGCGCATGGAGCGCGAGCTGGTAACGCGCACTTTCGAGCGCGTCGCGCCCGACGGCATATTTGATTTCGGGCAACGCTGCACCAGGTCTTGGCAGTGGACATGGAACGGGCCAGCAAGCCCGATCCCAGCGCTGTTGACGACCACGTCGGCGTAGGCGCGGTGCGCGGCCAGGGCCCGATCGATGCTCGAGATGGCGTCCGGCTCGGTCAAGTCGACCGGAACCGCGACTGCCTCGACCTTGTAATCCGCGCGGATGGCGGCGCCGCTTCCTCCAGGGGGCCGGCACGCCGCGCAACCAGCATCACAGGGTTGCCGGCGGCAGCGAACCTGCGCGCCAGAGCGTAACCGATGCCCTCAGACCCGCCGGTAATCACCACCATCGGCCGCAAGCCTGCGTAGGCCGCGATCGCCGCCTCGTCTGGCCGCCACCGCCGCCGGCGCCAAGCCTGTAACAGCGTTTGCCTCGGCTCCTCCTGAAAAGGGATCGGTTGCTGCAACATGGAGTGCCCTCGATACAAGGCCCGAACGATTTCAAGCCGCGGTGACACCACCGTGTGTCGGTCTACATTGGGTGGGTTCCGGGCGGGCCAGCGGCAGCCCGGCTTAGATGGCGCTGACACCGCGCCGCCTGGGAACGGGACGCTGATATGGGCGTCTTTGATGCTGTGCGGGTCGATGAACGTGGCGCGCACGTCCGCGTTGACGAGAGCGCGGTGATTGGTCGGCTCTGGCCGATGGTTGATCTGTCGGCGTGCCGCCGCAGCCGGTCAAGGCGACGAAGTGCAATGGCGGGCTACACTGATCAGGCGCCCAAGGGAATTGTATCGACTATTTCCTCCCAAATGCAAGCCTACGGTTGAATTGAGAGAGAGGCGTCATACAGTCCGCCCACTAACGCTTGCACAAAACCCAGATACGTAGTGTGTAATGTTTTCCTCCGCATTTTTACGCAACTGCCTCGCACGACCGGTGCGTGCCCATGCGAACAAAGATAGGCTCCGGGCTAACCGGAAGTCTATACATCCGCCCGCGCCAAAGCGCCACTCCCCATTTTGGGGGATGCCAAGATCGCGGCCTCGTGTCGGTGTAGCGCAATAGGCACTCGAGCGCAAAACTTGAGATCACCAAGCGCATCGGCCGCGGCCCTGACGCCGGGGATGCATCATCATGGCATTGGTTTTGTGCTGGCGCCCTGAAAACGGTCGTCGATGTGAAATAGGTCGCGGCCGGACTTCTTAGCACCCGTCTGATGTTTTGACACAGTCCTGATGATAACAATGGGAGGGGAAGGTGGATTTTCGTATCGTTTTTCCAAACTGCCACGCTTAGTCGGACCGAGAAGCAGGTTCCCAGCCCACCAACGGCAACTTTCGACATGGGAAACGGGAGGGTCGAATGACCATACGATCGATGCTGTGTGCTGTCATACCTATGCCGCTAGTTCAGGTTGCGCGAACCAGCGGCAGCGCCGGGTGCCGTCGATCAGTGATCGCATGGTCAGCGGCGGGCGAGCCACAAGCTGCTCAATGACGCGCGCCGCGATCCGCCCGACGCCGTGGAGGCTCAGTGTATTTGGTGGATGAACCTAGTGTTCACGAAGTTACGGAGGAGCGGCAGCGAGCCGTCATGACCACCAGAACACTCGCAACATGGCAGACAAGCGGAGCAAACCTCGCCTCACCCCTTGAGGAGCGCCGCTTGACCGGCTGGCCTTCGCTTCCGCTTGCAATCGCCATCACTGGCATGGCGCTGCTGCGCGTATTGGTTGCCGCGAACACTGGGTTGACTGATGACGAGGCTTACTATCGGCTATGGGCACTGGTGCCGGCAATTTCCTACGTCGATCACCCGCCGATGACCGCGTGGATGATTGCTGCGGGCATGTGGTGCGTTGGTGACAACCCTGTCGGCATTCGTCTGGCGGCCCCCCTGACATCGTTGGTCATCCCGTTTGTGATGTGGCGCACGACCGCAATCCTTTTCGACCGCGGCAAAGCAGAGTGTGCGACTTGGTTCACACTCGCCATGCCATTACTCGCTGTGAGCGGCGTCATCGTGACGCCCGACACGCCATCGGTTCTCTTCTGGGGATTGACGGTGTGGGCCCTTGCCGAGCTGCATAACTCTCGTAATGCCAATTGGTGGCTCGCGGTAGGTCTATTTTCCGGCTTGGGCCTACTCTCAAAATACGTAGCTCTGTTTCTTGGTGCCGGCATCGCCCTCTGGATTGCTCATTACCGGCGAACTGGCGCTGGTTACGGTGCTGGCAGCTCTGGGCCGGTGGAATGTTGGCCGTGGTCGTCGCGCTGCCCGTCGTCCTTTGGAACGCTCAGCACGAGTGGGCCTCCTTCATTATGCAGTTCGGCCGGGTAGTCCCAACCAAGCCCGCGACCACCACCTATCTGTTTGAGTTCGCTGGGGCATGTTTTGGCCTCGCAAGCCCTCTCATTGCCATCCTGGCTTCGTGGGGCTTGTGGCTAACGTGTCGCGCCGTCGTAGTGGATCGTACCCAATCGCACGCCATGCTCGCGGCGATCATTTCGCCGATGCTTTTCTATCTGCTCGTGCACGCCCAGCACGCGCGCGTGCAACCCAATTGGCCGCTACCCCTCTACCCCGCACTTGCTATTTGTGCGGCAATCGCCCTATCCGCTGCCTCCGACCCGAACCGCATCCGACGTCTTGGCCGCGCCGCCTTCATCATTGGCTTTCTCCTTAGCGGTCTTCTCTATCTGCACGCTCTAAGGCCCATCACGCAATCAGCTAAGATTGTCGATCCAACCATGCAAATCCGTGGCTGGCCGCAGTTTGCAGCTGATGTTGAGCAACTACGGCTTGTCAATGGCGCGCAGTGGATAGCAACGTCCAGCTACCAAATAACAGGTCAATTGGCCTTCCAATTCAAATCCGGACCGCAGATTGTGCAACTGAATGAGCGGCTCCGCTACGTGCATTTGCCAGCGGTGGATGATGCGGTTCTCCGGTCTCCTGCAATCTATGTGGATCGTGAGCGCTGGGGACCGACTTGGACATCAACGCTGCTCCGGAAGAGATTTGGCTCCGTAAAAGCCCTCGGCAACCTGACGCGCACCTATCACGGTACTACTATGGCGACCTACGCTATCTACCTTGTGGCCGACCCAATTGCTTCTGTGCTCTCACCAGAAATTATGCCGCGGTGGCAATAGGGGTGGGTTCTGGCTGCATAGGGCGCGCCATCAAGGCGTTCCTCTATGATTTGCGCTGGTGGTTTTTCCGGTTGCTTTTGCGCAGTTCGCGCGTGTGCGCGCGCGGAGACGCCTACCACGTGAAACATTGATTGGGTCAGCCCGCCGCGTCGGAGAGCCGCTTCTTCGCCCGAGCGATGGCATGCGTGGAACCGGCCGGCATCAGCTCAGTGCGGAAGATGGCCTCGATGGCGCGCACGAAGTCGGCGCCTGGGCCGACCGGTTCGCCGTGTTCCCCCGACAAGCCGGTCGCCGCGCCTGACGGCGTCCGCCGCCTTGTCGGCCTCGTACGCGTGATCGCAGGCTTCCATCACCCGCTCCTTTTGGCGCTGCGGCGGGCAGCCTTCTTGGCTGGTGCCTTGGCTGGATCGTGTGGCTCACCGCGGCTGGAGGAAGGGTCCTGCAGAAGGCCGAGCCGCTTGCCTTGGATGTGGCCGGGAAGCGCACCGAGAATTTGTCGGCCGGCGACACGGGGAGGCTGATCGGCCTCCTGACGACGACAGTCGCCGAGTGAACTGAAGAGCACTGCAAGACCGCAGCTGAGGAACGCAGCTGAAGAGCACAGAGAGCAGGGGCGCGCATGATCGTCGTCGAGGTCATCCGCTTCTACCAGCGGGTCATGGGCTGGGACGTGGACGTGGCCGACAGGGCCATCTTCCCTCACGCACGAGACGCGCATCGCGGGTGAGGGCGGGCGCCCAGCTCGGTCAAGCTGGCCGGCGGCTGGCCGACTGCCCGTCTCTCCTCCGCACGGCAGGATCATGACCGTGCTGAGGCCGAGCCACAAACCGGTGCGAAAGCCCCACAGCGGCATCCAGGGCCGGCCGGAGGAGCGGCGGGAGTGTCGATCACAACGCTCTGATGGAGGAGGACCTGGCGTGATATTCGTCGAGACGCACCAGGACAGGCCGGCGGTCGAGGCTCTGCCGGAAGTCTCCTGGTAGAGGTCAGCCAGAGGTTTCGACGGAGTGTCCGACAGAGTCCGTCAGGCCTCCCGCTCGAGTTCGTCCAGAACAAGGCGCAACGAGGCGCACTGACCGTGTTGCTACGGTGCACCGCGTGACCAATCGCTGGAGGGATTACACCATGCTGGGCGCGCCCCACGACCCGATGACGTCGTCAAGACGTACCGGGCCACAGCCGCGACGCTCGGTGCGCTGGCCGACCAGATCGAGGTGGAGATCGAGAAGGCCCGCGAGGCAGCGCGCGAAGCGCGAGCACGGGGAAGAGCGAGTATCGTCAGCTGGCCGCTTTGCATCCCCAAAGCGGGCCGGTGGGCGAGGGAACGGCTGCGGGCGCCGGAGATGTGGCCTCATGGCCGGCAAGCAGCGGGGCGCAGCCGTTCCCACCTGAACACGCCGAGCCCGGGACAAAGGAAACCTCGGAACGACGGAGCCCAGAGTGAGGGAGCCCGCCGCATGAGCTCGGAGTTGCGGTTCTTCCATGCCGTCTTGGCCGTGTGGGCCGTATGGGGGAGCTGGCCCGGCACACGCGGCCGTGGCCCGGGCAGCTGTTGCTGTTCGTCGGGCTGCTCTACTGCGCGGACGTTGCGTATTTCGGAAGGTCGCGCTCATGAGGATGGAGCCCCCCCGATGCCGCGCGCGAAGCTGCCAGCGATCATGCCAGTGATGCGGTGGAACGCCAACGCTCTGGTCGGATACCTCTTTCCCAGAGGCTCGAGATGATGCTGAAACCGGAAGGCCAGCGCTCGGCGCCGCCGTCGAGACGAGTGACGAAGCGCAAGCCCAAGGGCCTGGCGAACGCAAGACGCGCAAGCGGAAGGTGCGCAAGGCCGCACCGAAAGCGACGCAGGTGGCAACCAAGTCGGCTGCCAAGCCAGCAACCAAGCCGGCCGCCAAGCCGCCACGCGGTCGCGGCCGCCGCGGCCGGTCTGGCTCAAGCCGAAAGAGGTCAGGGAAACTGCCCGAAAGACGTGAGCCTGCAGCGCGTGCGCGCCTTGATGGCAAGCAGAGGATCGCCCGTCGCCAGGACGGCAAGCGCTACGTATTGCGTGCCGATCACCTGGAAGCGTTTCTCGAGGAGGCGTTCCCGCCATGCCGCTCCATCTCGTGTTCCGCAAAAGCCGCGCCAAGGGCAAGAGAAAAAACGTCCCCGGGCTCGCGGCACATCCGGGGAACCGACCACCGGGGAAAGCGTGTTTACGAAAGCCTCAAGACTGGCAACCGGAGCTTGGCTGAAGTCGACTTTGCCAAGTTCATAAAGGCGAATACTGAGAAACGCATTGAGGGCCCCAATGGTCCAAGACCCAATGCAACTTCGCCGATGCAGTGGGTGCGTACTTCGGGCCAGAGCATGCGCGGCGCAAGCCCGAACTCCAACGCCGCCTACCTGAACGAGATGCTGGAATTTATCCCACGCGACAAACTGAGCGAGATGACGCAGGCAAAGCTGGACAATCTCGCCAAGGACATGCGGCCTGGCTGCTCGCCGGCGACGCTGCGGCGCCCACGTCTACACGCCTTTCATCGCAGTTTGGAATGCGGCAGCCAAGAACGAGCCGCCGCTCTGCGACTTCAAGAAATGGGCGGCACCCCAGGTCGAGAAGAACCGCGGGGACCGTCCCGGACGACGGCTACATCCTGACGCTGAAGGAGTTGATCGACCACAAGAGCCGCGCCGGCAAGCGCAACAACGTCGTGGTCGGCAGCCGCAAGCCCGAGCGCGACAAGGCGC
Organism: uncultured Alphaproteobacteria bacterium; assembly: GCA_963758625.1. Taxonomy (GTDB): domain Bacteria; phylum Pseudomonadota; class Alphaproteobacteria; order Rhizobiales; family Hyphomicrobiaceae; genus AWTP1-13. Next base: position 20,342 of record CAVWWJ010000006.1, read on the forward strand.
TGTTGCTGTTCATGACCCTCAGGCGGCGCGCGCTCCGGCGCCACGCAGAATGCTGAACCGGCTCAAGCTGCACCTGGATCGCGGCTACGCCCAACTGGGGACGAGAAGGGCAAAAAGAGGCGACAGGTCAAGCTGACACCCGAGACCGTTGAGGCCCTGCGTGCCCAGGTCGAGAAGCTGCACCAGAGGCACCAGAGGCGCACGGGTGCGATGCGCCCCGGAGACGCTGGTGTTCGAGGTCGCCACGCGCTGGGGCATCCCCGATGAAGGCGCCTGCAGGAGCGAGCGCGTCTACCGCGCTGGCGGCCGCACGCCATCCGCTGTCACGCGGCCGCGACCCGCCTGCTCAACAGTGGCAAGAGCACCATCGAGGTGCGCGACGCCACGGGTGGGATTTGGATGCGCATGCTCGACCAGTACTACGGCCACCTCGCGCAGTCGCACGTGGACTTGATCATGGAGGAGCAGAAGTTGCAGCCGCCGGCGGTCAAGAAGGACAAGTCGGCATGAGCGCCATGTGCCACAACGGTCATCACATCGATGCCCGCTTCCTGTTGAAGGCGCTCAGCGAGCTGCCTGTTCGGGGGCCACATCGGCAGCTTCTGATCGAGATTTGCCTCGCCCAGTTCGCGACCGCGAATGGGTGGGGCCGCCCAAGCGATGAGGACTTTCTCGACGCGCTCGGCATCTCGATCGACGACATGCGCAAGCTGTTGGCGGAAAGCTCGCGGCCGACGAATTGATCCAGTGCAAAGTGCATTCTGGTTCTGGGCGAGTTTCTGCGATCCAGAGCGCCGTCGAGAGGCGCGTGTGCGAGATCGAGAAAGGCTATCAGGAATACCGGGAGCGCTGGGAGGCAGCCCAGAGAGCGAGCTACCCACCGACCCCAAAACCCGCCAAGCCCGCCGTCAAGCTCAGGGCTCACCTGCTCTTCGACAACACCTGCGAGCTGTGCGGCGACAAGGCAGTGAAGGGAAGGATCAGTGGGGCCGCAAAATGGTCGCTGCCCGCAAGGACAAGAGCAAGGACGGCACGGTCGACAATGTGGTTCTGCTTTGTAGCCACTGCGACCGGGACCACCTCGGCAAGAATCTCCCTGAACCAACGCCGAACGCTCCAGATGATGGAGATCGCGCAGGAGCGCGGCTACGAACCCGCGAACACCAACCGCTCAGCCGGCGCCGCCGAAGGTCAAGGAGGTGGTGATCACCGCGTCTGGTCCGGTCTCGATAAAGACGCGCAGCGTTGAAGACACGCAACCCACAGATGCGCAGGGAGGCGAGTCTGCATGAGCACGATCAACACCACAACCGAACGCGCCAGCGCGGGCCTGCCGCCGTTCCTCACATCCAAGCAAACATTGCGTTTTTGGAGCGTCGCGAAAGTGGCTGGAAATGCTGGGGTTTTCTGATGTTGGCGCACCGCCATGTCAAGGTAGTGCTCTACCGCTGAGCTACGCGCCCTTCCCATGCGGTGCTCGTCTTCGCATCCGCAAGCTAGTGGCTATATCGGCATTCCCGCAGGGTGGCAAGAGAAGCGGGCAGAAGGTTTTATTACATGTACTGCGATTGACATCACCGCCATGGAAGGCGCTAGGTAGCTGGGTTAATTGCGCAGCATCGGTCCGCCTTCGCACTGCGGGCATGACCTTCCGAAGTCGATCATCGCGCTTGCTGCGTTCATAAGGATTGATCGATGGCTCGGGTCATCTCGACCAACATCAATTAGGTCGTCTGCCTCTGGCTCTTTGGCGCGCTGCTCGCGCCGAAAGATGCCGTGTCCTCCAACAAGCTTTTGTCGCGGCTTTCGCGCGCGGACTTGCGCCTGCTCGAGCCGCACCTTGAAGCAGTCGACCTCCCAGTCCGCAGGCAGCTCGAATCCCGCAACAAGCCCGTCGGGCACGTGTATTTCCTGGATAGGGGCATGGCCTCGGTCGTCGCCAACGGCACGCATGAGATCGAGATTGGCATGATCGGCCGCGAAGGCATGACCGGCCTGTCCGTGGTGTTGGACGGCGACGGCAAGAATCGCGCGATCCATGAGACGTACATGCAGATTGCGGGCAGCGGCCAGCGCATATCGGCAGATAAGCTGCGTGAGGCGGACGCAGGAAGCGCCTCCCTGCATCGCGAGTTGCTGCGGTGCGCGCACGCCTTCATGATACAGACTACGCAGACCGCACTTGCCAACGGCCGCAGCAAGATCGAGGAACGCCTGGCGCGATGGCTGCTGATGGCGGCCGATCGGGTGGACGGCAATGAGTTGCCTCTCACCCATGAGTTCCTGGCGATTATGCTTGGCGTGCGCCGGTCGGGCGTGACGGTGGCGCTGCAGGGACTTGAACGGACGGGCCTCATTGCGCACCGGCGCGGCGTGATCACCATCCTCGACCGGGAGGCACTGGAGAAAAGCTCCAACGGCACCTATTTCCCCGCCCAATGACGGATAGGAGAGAACTGTCATTTTCTGACCGACTCTTCAATTGCTGGCGTTCCATGCGTCGCATACGGTCCGCGTGTGGGAAGTGTAGCTTCAAGCCGGTGCGCCCTCCCTCCTCCCCCAGAGGTCGCTCCGTGCGGGGTAGGCGAACTTCCCACGCCACTTGAGCTAGGGCGGTAGTGTGAATAGCGTCACCCTCACGGGTCATTCGATCCTCGTCGTCGAGGACGAACCCCTGATTGCCATGGATGTCGCCGACGGCTTGCGCAAGGCTGGCGCGTCGGTCATGACCGCGCACACTCTGTGCGACGGCCTGCGACTGGCGGGGCATCCTGACTTGTCAGCCGCGGTCATCGATTTTGGATTGCGCGACGACGATGGAACCGCGCTTTGCGAGCGGCTGAATGAACGCTGTGTGCCGTTCGTTCTCCACACCGGCTACGCGCATGTCCACGAGGCATGTCGAACCGGCGTCGTCGTACCCAAACCGGCGCGTCCGGGCCAGATAGTGACCGCCATAGCGACGCTTCTGCTGCCTGGTCAAATGAACCCAGCGCTAGCGTCCCTTGACGAGCGGAAGGTTTTCGAGGCTGAGACTGAAAGCCGGCGACCGTGATGCGGTCCGCGAGACGATTGCCATGGCACTGATCGGCTTGGCGAAGGACGGTGAATTCGGACGTTTGCCGACTTTGCTAGTTACGCCGTGGTACGGGCGCGAGAGGAGCTGCGTGAAGCTGCTGCCGGGGAGGACAATGGCACAGCGCTTTGACGATGCTCGGCGGTGGCGTGCGCAGGCGGAAGAGGCGCGCATCATCGCGGACCAGATGAAGAACCGTGAGTGCAAGCAGCTCATGGTGGACATCGCACTCGGCTATATGGAGCTGGCACGGATGGCCGAAGCGCGTGAAGCGGACAGACGTAAATTCGGAGATTGAGGGTCGCGACCATAGCTGCGACTGCCCCGCTTCGCTGGGTCGTTTCGGACTATCGGTCGGCTCGATGCGCTCGAGCCCCGTGCCGACGGCCAGGCCCCTGATGCGCATCCTGGCGGCGCCCTGGGCACGGCGCTCCGCATCTGCGACGCGCGGCCGGCCGGACAGCTCGATGGCGTCGTTACCGTAGCCGGCCTTGCCGCAGCGGCATCGCCCCGGAGAGCTCTGCCCTACACCGCCGGCACCCCCAGCAAGCGGTCGATCTCGCGCACCAGGTCCTTGAGGTGGAAGGGCTTGGAGAGGACCTGGGCGTCCTTGACGGGCTTGGTACCGGTGTTGAGGGTCACCGCAGCAAAGCCGGTGATGAACATGATCTTGAGGTTGGGATCGATCTCGGAGGCCCGCCGTGCCAGCTCGATGCCGTCCATCTGGGGCATCACGATGTCGGTGAGCAGCAGCGCGAAGGGCTCCTCCTTCAGGCGCGCATGCGCCTCCGCGCCGTTGGCGAAGCTCGTCACCTCGTAGCCCGCCTTGACGAGCGCGCGCTCGATGAAGGCGCGCATGGAATTGTCGTCCTCCGCCAGCAGGATGCGCCGCTTGGGCAGGCGTGATGGCTCGACCGTCATGGATGGCACCCCCGACTCGACGGGGCGGAAGGCCCGGCGCCGCTTGCCGCGGCAGACAAAGCCGCGTTGCCAGTCAAATCTGGCGCGATTTTGGTAAACCGGCAATCGAAACCAACCAAACCAGTGCGCCTGGTCGAGACTCGCGATGCCGTCCACGGTATGCTCGTTGGAACGCATGGACAAGTGCGCCTGCTGCTTGGCAGACTGGGGTGCCTGCCGCATGAGCGCGTGCGTAAAGCCAGAAGAAACGCAGGGAAGCCTTCAATTGCCGATATGACCGACATCGAACGTGCTTCGATCCTGGCCGAGCTCACGCCCCCCTTCACGCTGATCGAGCCGGCCGAGCAGCTGGCCCCCGTCGTGTTCTGCTCGCCCCATTCCGGACGCATCTATCCGCGCGCCTTCCTGGAGGCCTCGCGCCTCGACCCGCTGACACTGCGCAAGTCGGAGGACTGCTTCGTCGACGAGCTGTTCGCACCCGTGGTGGCGCTGGGTGCACCACTGCTCGCGGCCCGCTTCCCGCGCGCCTATCTGGATGTCAACCGCGAACCCTACGAGCTCGATCCGGAATTGTTCCAGGGGCGGCTGCCGGCGTTTGCCAACACCCAGTCGGCGCGCGTCGTGGGCGGGCTCGGCACCATCGCCAGGGTGGTCGCCGACACCGAGGAGATTTACCGCGAGCGCCTCCCCATCGGGGCCGCCTTCGAGCGCATCGAGCGGCTTTACGCGCCGTTCCACCGGGCGCTGGCCGAGCAGCTGGAGGCGACCCGCAGGCGCTTCGGCACCGCGCTGCTCATCGACTGCCACTCCATGCCGTCGGCGTCCATGGGCCAGCCGGCGGGCGGGCGGCCGCACTTCGTCCTGGGGGACCGCTTCGGCGCCTCCTGCGACGCCAGGCTGACCCGCTTCATCCGCGAAGTACTGCAGCGCGCAGGCTACGAGGTGCAGGTGAACCGCCCATACGCCGGCGGTTTCATCACCGAGCACTATGGCTGCCCCGGCCAGCGCGTGCACGCCCTGCAGATCGAGATCAACCGGGCGCTCTATCTCAACGAGGCCACATTCTCCAAGAACAAGCACTTCGACGCCCTGGTGGCCACCCTGGTGGATCTGGCGACTCGAGTGTTCGAGGTTCTGCCGCTGCTGCTGGAGCGCCGCGCCGCGGCCGAGTAGCGATCGCCAGCCGGCAGCCATGCTGCGTTGCAATATGCGCACTGGGCCGCCAGGCTGGTCAAACTCGACTGGGGGTTTCACGCCGAATCAGCAGCCGAGCGGTCCGGGAGTCGACGGCAGCGCTCCGGGATATCGCACCCAGGGCGGCAAGCGGCCTCGCCCGCAGCGCGAAAGAAAAGAGGCCGCTCGGTGAACCGAACGGCCCAAGTCTAGGGAGGAAACGCCCAAGGAGGGCAGCGAAACCAGCGACCTAGTCGCCAGCCTCGCAGGACCAAACGTAGATGTGCGCCGCACAAAACACAACAACCCCATATTGCAATGCAGAAGTCTCATCGCCGCATAGGTCAGACCCACTGACCTACTCTGCCCATAGCGGCGGCAGCGCCTGTTCGGGCGGCAAAAAGAAGGGGCCGTTCGCTTGAGGAACGGCCCAAGTCTGGGGAGGAAACGCCCAAGATGGGCTGCGGCACCCGGCAGGAGAAGCCTCGGCGCCGCAGATCTGCATATGGGCCTGTTCGGTGTGCATCGCAATGGCTGCGCTACAGGCGTGGGCGAGTGTCAACAGATATGTGGCCTCTTCGCCACGAGCCCGCACGCGGGCGCCACGAGTCATAGATTTGCGCGGATTTGCGACTGGCGCGTGGGGCCCGAGGGCTGGCATTCCGGCACCAGGGCATCCTCCGCAACCGGCAGCAACTCGGAAGGTCGGCCTGATGCAGCGTAAGGAGTCGATCCGGGGCTATATGGAGCTCGCCCACGAGCTGGCCGATCGGGCGGGGACGGCGGTTCTGCGGCATTTCCGGCGCCGCCTGACCGTTGAGGACAAGGCCGGCGGGGGCGGGCCGTACGATCCGGTCACCGCGGCAGACCGGGCGGCCGAGCGGACGATGCGGGCGGCAATCGCCAAGGCCTATCCCGACCACGGCATCATCGGCGAGGAATTCGGCGCGCGGACCGGGGCCGGCTCGCTGAACTGGGTGCTGGACCCGATCGACGGCACCCGGGCGTTCATCATGGGGAGCCCACTGTGGGGGACGCTGATCGGCCTCGTTGCGGAAGGCGTGCCGATACTGGGGCTCGTGGACCAGCCCTTCCTGCGCGAGCGCTTCTGGGGGGTGGGCGGCCGCGCGCACCTGCGGGGAGGCGCCGGCAAGACGCGCCGGCTCAAGACGCGACCGTGCCCGGAGCTCGCCCAGGCGGTGCTGACGAGCACGCATCCCGACCTGTTCGCGCGGGGGGTAGAGGCTGCCGCCTTCGCCCGCGTCAAGGGGCGGGCGCGCCTGACGCGCTACGGCGGCGACTGCTACGGCTATTGCCTGCTTGCAGCCGGCTTCGTCGACGTTGTGATCGAAGCGGGGCTGAAGCCCTACGATGTGATCCCTCTGATCCCCGTCGTCGAGGGCGCGGGCGGACAGATCACGACCTGGAAGGGCGAGCCGCCTCTCGCCGGCGGGCGCATCCTCGCCACGGGAGACCGGCGCGTGCACGCGGAGGCCATGGCGTTGCTCCGCGGTTGAGCCGGGCGCGCGCCTGCCGCGCGCCGAAACCGTGAACCGCAAGACCCGCGTGCATCGGAAAACGTGCAGCTTCGCCGCGTTTTGGCATCTGCCCATATGTTGCGCAATACTGCATGACTGTGCTTGGCGAATGCAGGAGGCGTCGGTGATCAGCATTCGAGGTTGTTGCGTCTTTCTAGTGTGGTTCGCGCTCTTTCCGGCGACCGCCGACGCCCAACAGGTCAAGCTCAGGGTCACGCTGACAGCCCCGATAACCAACCACCTCGGCGTGAACCTGGTGCTATTCAAAACGGAGGTCGAGAAGCACAGCGCGGGCGCGATCTCGATCGAGATCTTCGACAACTCCCGCCTCTACAGGGACGACCAGGCAGTGGCGGCGGTCACATCGGGCGCCATCGAGATGGGCACGATAGGGGTCTCGCAGTTCGTCAGGAATGAGCCGGCCCTGGAGATCTTCACCCAGCCGTTTCTCTTGAATTTCGATGCCCTGGTCCGGGCGGCCACCGACCCCGACCGCGAGGTGAGGAGAGTCCTCGACAAGGCGCTGCTCGACAGGTTCGGGGTACGCGTCCTGTGGCTGCAGTCCTTCGGAAACAGCGTGTTCGTCTCCAAGGGCCGGGACGCGAGGACCCCGGCCGCGATCCGTGGCCAGAAGGTGCGGTCATGGGCCAAGAACATGAACAGGTTCACCAAAGCTTGCGGGGGTATTCCCGTGGTGGTTCCGTCCTCCAAGATGTTCGAGACGGCCAAGGACGGCACGGTCGACATGGTGATGACCGGGATCACCAGTGTCGAAACGCGCGAGCTGTGGAAAGTGCTGGATACCGTCACGCGGACGGAGCACGCTGCCCTCGAGTTCGCCGTGGTCATCAACGAGAAGGTGTGGCAATCCATCGGCGACAAGCACAAGACGATCATCACCGGTGCCGGAAGAAGAGCGGAGCGGGAGCTGCGCCAGACCATCGCCGACATCGAGGAAAAGGCCTATGCCTTCGCGCGCTCCAAGGGCATGAAGGTGTACGACCTGACGCCCAACGAGGTGGCCGAGTGGCGGGCGTGCAGCGCAGAGGTGATGGACGAGTTCATAAGCACGGCGGGAGAGACGGGGCGCCGGCTCATCGAGGCCTACGGCAAGCTGCGCACCGACCCGTGCTGCTCCGCGGGCCCCAAGGGTGAGTTCACCTCGCGCTAGTCTCGGCACCGTAGGGGTGCGCAATCGTGCATGAGAGCGCGATTGCACCGAGCCGACCTCGCATCGATCGGCGTCGGCTGGAGTGAGGGCGCATCGGTGCGATGCTGCTGTCGCAACTTTGCACCCTACCTGTCCAGCCAGACGCTCTCGAAGCGCCAGTTGTTGTAGATGGCGTTCTGGTGCAGCACGAGGCCCTTGACGTTGGGGTGCCAGCAGGTCGCGACGCGGTTGTGGAAGATCACCGGACGGACCAAGTCCTCCGCCAGGATCTTCTCGATCCGCCACACAAGCTGCCTGCGCTTGGCGACGTCGGCCTCGATCGACTGCTCCTCCAGGAGCCTCTCGACGCGCGGATTGCAGTACTTCATGTAGTTGCGGTCCGAGTTGCAGGCGAAGCTCTCCATCAAGGTGACGTTGGGATCGTCGATGCCGGATCCCAGGAGGCTGAGCGCGACCATGTAGTCATCCCGGGCGAGGCGGCCGAACCAGAGCGTTGACTCGATGATCTCGAGCTCGGCGTCGAACCAGATCTGGTTGAGCTTGTCGACCAGGAGCACAGCAGGGTCTTTGTAGCTCTGGAAGTCGCGCGTCGACACCTTGACCTTGAGGCGCTTGTTGGGACCGTAGCCCAGGCCCTCCATGATCTTGCGCGCCTCGGTGCGCAGTCCCGCCTGGTCGCTGCCGTAGCTGGGCAGCGCCATCACCATCTCGTTAGGCATCCCCCACTGGCCTTCGGGCAGGGCCAACATCACTCCGGACAGCTTCGCCTTGCCCAGTGTCAGGATGTCGATCATGCCCTGCCTGTCGAGGGCGAGGGCCATGGCCCGGCGCATCTGCACGTTGTCGAAGGGCGGCCTCTTGGTATTGACCAGGAGGGTGGTGCTCACGCCCGTCGGCGCCAGCTCGCAGATGGCCGCGGGCGCACGCGCCTCGATGTCGGCGATCAGCGGCACCGAGATGTCGGCGACGAAGGTGAGGTCGAACTCCTTGGCCACGAACGCCAGCACGCGCGTCGAGCGGTTGCCGATGATGCTCATCTCGATGCCGTCGAGATACGGCAGGCCGGGTTTCCAGTAGTCGGTGTTCTTGACGAGCTTGATCGACTGGTTGGATTCGAACGAGACGAACTTGAAGGGACCGGTGCCGATCGGGCGCCGGCGCATGTCCTTGGCGGACACGTGGCAGGGATAGACGGGAGAGAGGTTCGAGGCGAGGAGCGCCGGGAAGGAGGTCTGCGGCCGACCCAGCACGAACGTCGCCTCGAGGTCGCCGTTCAGCATCACCTCTGTGAGGTTGCTCCACCACGTCGCGCGGGGGTTCATGCGCAACTCGTCCGGATGCCTGCCGAGGACCTTGTGCCAGGTGCACTGCACGTCCTTCGCCGTGAACGGCTTGCCGTCGTGCCATCTGACGCCTTGCCGGAGCTTGACGGTGAGCCTGGTGCGCGTCTCGTCCCAAGACCAGCTCTCGGCCAGCTCCGGCATGATAGTGTCGAGGCCGTTGCGCGGCTTGGACTGGTCGAAGATGAGCAGGTTGTTGAAGACGGGGGAGAACGCCATCGCCGTCGCGACGGTCACCTCCTCCTGGATCGAGGCGCTGGGTGGGTTGGTGCTGTTGTAGGTGCGGAGAATCCCGCCGGATTTCTGCCCCGATGCGGGCTTCGCAATCACGAGCCCGGCCGACAACACAACAGCCGCGAGCGCAAACGCCCGCCAGAAACAAGCCACAGGGTCCTCCCATGCGACGGAACGCCGGCTTCAGCGGGAACGTCGTCCCGGGCTGGTCTTTCACCCGGACCACCGATATACCACAGGTTGCAAGAGAAGCATACACGCTGTCTTACGTCTGATGTATGAGAGCAAAGACCATTGTCGACCAAAAGGTTCCAGCCGGCCGATGCCATGAGCAGTTCACTCGGCAGGAGGAGTGGCCAAAATCCGCGCCTGCAGGGGCCGGTGAGGTTGCTCCAGAAATGCACGGGACGCTTCTGTGCGCCGACGCGCTCGGGACGCCTGCCCAGCAAGGCATACCGCTGCGTGCACCATGGAAAGACGGCAACCCCCATGCGCTTGTCGGTCCAGTGCCCCGTTCTCGATACTGCACAACTTAGTATGCGGCGAATGCAGGGGCCTTGGGCGTGAATAGATCGTGGCCGTGCTGCTTGCTTCTGGCGTGCCTCGCGCTCGCGCCGTTCGCCTCCGCGGCCGAGCAGGTCAAGCTCAGGGTGACCTTGCAGCTGCCCATTACCAACCATCTCGGCGTGAATCTCGCGCAGTTCAAGATGGAGGTCGAGAAGCAGAGCGGCGGCGCGATCCAGATCGAGATCTTCGACAACTCCCGTCTCTACAGGGACGACCAGGCGTTGGACGCGGTCGCATCGGGTGCCATCGAGATGGGCTCGATCGGGATTTCACAGTTCGCCAGGAGAGTGCCGGCACTGAACCTGTTCGGCCAGCCGTTCCTGTTCAATTTCGAGGCCCTGGTCCGGGCGGCCACGGACCCCGACGGCGAGGTCAGGAAAGTGCTCGACAAGGCCGTGTTCGAGGCGGCCGGCGTGCGCGTCCTGTGGTTCCAGTCCTTCGGTTCGACCGTGTTCGTCTCCAAGGGCCGGGACGCGAGAGTGCCAGCCGGGATCCAGGGCCAGAAGGTGCGGGCCATTGCAGAAAACCACGCGAAGTTCTTCAGACGTTGCGGGGGCATACCTGTGGTGGTCTCCGCCTCCAAGCAGTACGAGGCGATGAAGGACGGCACGGTCGAAATGCTGGTGACGGGGATCACCAGCGTCGAATCACGGCACTTGTGGAAGCTGGCGGACACCATCACGCGGACGGAGCACGCCGTCCTCGAGTTCCTCGTGGTCATCAACGAGAAGACATGGCAATCCATCAGTGACAAGCACAAGGCAATCATCCTCGCTGTCGGAAAGAAGGTGGAGCGGGAGCTGCGCGACGCGATGGCGGACGTGGATGAGAAGGCGTACGCGTTCGCGCGCTCGAAGGGCATGACGATTCACGAGCTGACGCCCGATGAGGTGGCCGAGTGGCGGGCCTGCAGCGCCGACATCATCGACGAGTACATGAGCACGACGGGAGAGACGGCCCGCCGGCTCATGGCGGCCTACGGAAGACTGCGCACCCACCCGTGCTGCTCGTCGGGTCCCAGCGGCCAGTTCACCGCCCGCTAGTCTCGGCACCGTAGGTTGCCAATCGTGCGTGAGCGCGATTGCACCGAGCCGACCTCGCATCGATCGGCGTTGGCTGCAGTGAGGCGCTACCTGTCCAGCCAGACGCTTTCGAAGCGCCAGTTGTTGTAGATCGCGTTCTGGTGCAGGACGTGACCCTTGACGTGGGAGTGCCAGCAGGTCGCCGTGCGGTTGTGGAAGATGATCGGGCGGGCCACGTCCTCGGCCAGGATCTTCTCGATCTGCCACACGATCTGCTTGCGCTTGGCGATGTCCTCCTCCTTCGACTGCTCCTCCAGCAGCTTCTCGACGCGCGGGTTGCAGTACTTGGTGTAGTTGCGGTCCGAGTTGCAGGCGTAGCCTTCCATGAGGGTGACGTCCGGGTCGTCGATCCCGGAGCCGGAGAGATTGAGCGCGACGGCGTAGTCCTGCCGGACGAGGCGGCCGTACCAGACCGAGGAACTCGATGATGTCGAGCTCGGCGTCGAAATAGATCTGGTTGAGCTTGTCGACCAGCAGCACCGCGGGGTCCCTGAAGTTCTGGAAGTCGCGCGTCGACACCTTGACCTTGAGGCGATTGTCGGGGCCGTAGCCCAGGCTCTCCATGATCTTGCGGGCCTCGGCGCGCAAGGCCGCCGGGTCGGGGCCGTAATTGGGTAGCGCCAGCACCATCGCCTCGGGCATCCCCCACCGTCCTTCGGGATCGGCCATCATGGCCCCGGCAAAGCTTCGCCTTGCCGGTCGACAGGATGTCGATCATGCCCTGCCTGTCGAGCGCCAGCGCCATGGCCTTGCGCAGCTTCTCGCTGTCGAAGGGCGGCTTTTTGCGGTTGACGAGGAGGTTGGTGCTCTACCCCGGTCGGCACCATTTCGCAGATGGCCGCAGGCGCGCGCGCCTTGACGTCGGCGATCAGCGGCACCGTGATATCGGCAACGAACGTCAGATCGAACTCTTTGGCCACGAACGCCAGCACGCGCGTCGAGCGGTTGCCGACGATGCTCATCTCGATGCCGTCGAGATAGGGCAGGCCGGGTTTCCAGTAGTCCGTATTCTTGGCGAGCTTGATCGACTGGTTGGAATCGAACGAGACGAACTTGAAGGGACCCGTGCCGATCGGGCGCCGGCGCATATCCTTGGCCGGCACATGGCAGGGATAGACCGGAGAGAGGTTCGAGGCGAGCAGGGCCGGGAAGGAGGCCTGCGGTCGCCCGAGCACGAAGGTGACCTCGAAATCGCCATTGAGCGTCACCTCCTTGAGATTGCTCCACCACACCCCGCGCGGGTTGCCGCGCAGCTCGTCGGCGTGCTTGCCCAGGATTTTCTGCCAGGTGCACTGCACGTCCGCAGCGGTGAAGGCCTTGCCGTCGTGCCACCTCACGCCCCCCCGCAGCTTGACGGTGAACCTGGTGCGCGACTCGTCCCAGGCCCAGCTTTCGGCCAGCTCGGGCACGATGGTGTCCAGCCCGTTGCGCGGCTTGGACTGGTCGAAGATGAGGAGGTTGTTGAAAACGGCGGAGAAACCCATCGCCGTGGCGATGGTCGCCTCCTCGAGGATCGAGGCGCTGGGCGGATTGGAGCTGTTGTAGGTCCGGAGTGTTCCGCCTGATTTCTGCGCCAGCGCAGGGTTCGCAATCGCGAGCCCCGCCGCCAACGCGACAGCCATGAGCGCAAGGGCGCACCGCGAATTGACCAAGGTCGTCCTCCCACCGCCGGAACGCCGGATTTCAGCGGAAACATCCGCACGCCGGTCTTTTCGCTACGGAAGGCCAGTGTACCACAGCAACAAACTAAGCACACCCCTTGTCCTGCTCAGAACGCCATCTGCTCGCGGAACCGCTTCGCCGACGATCAGGTGCCGACAGGAATCGATATCGGTCGAAGAGGTCGAGCCCGCCTCCTGACGCGAGAGCGGCCGAGAGGACGGATCGGTGGCGATCGGGCCGACGCGGGGTCGCAGTCCTGGCTAGGCGACCGCAGTGTCGACGCCGAGATAGGCATCGAAGGCAGCCCAGAAGTCTTTGCGCACCTCGTCGGTCTCCTGCAGGATCTCGTGGCGCGCCTGCGGGATCAGAACGTGCGTGCCGACCTTCAGGCGCACCGCGAACTCCTCGATGTGGGTCGTGGAGACCACCCGGTCCATACCGGCGGCGAACAGGAGCAGGGGCACCTTGACGTGCGTCGGATAGTCGGGGGCGGTGACCTCGGCAATCGACCTCAGCGCCGCCCTGAGCCAGGCAATCGTGGGCGAGCCGAGCCCCAGCTGGGGGGTAGCCTGCACCACCATGCTGTTACGCGTGTAGCGCTCGCGATCGGACGTGAGCGGGTTGCCCTCGAACGGCTCCATCTCGAGGGCATCGTCGTTGCCGCCGGGGGTGTAGAGGCGCCCCAGCCCGAGCGCACCCATGATCTCGCAGTAGGCACGCGGCATCGGTGCCGGAATGCCCATCTCTTTCGGGTTGATGGAGATCATCGGCGCAGACAGCACCATGCGCGAGAACCACGAGCCGGCAACCGTGGCGTTGCGCAGGAGGATGTGGCCGCCCATCGAATGGGCGAGTGCGACGAAGGGCGGCTGGCAGTCGGGCAGCACGACCTCCTTCATGAACTGCGCGAGGTCCTGGTCGAAATCGGCGAACGAGCGTACGTGGCCCTTGCGCGGGTTGGAGAGCAGCCGATCAGAGCCGCCCTGGCCGCGCCAGTCCATGGTGGCGACGGCGAAGCCGCGCCGGCGCAGGTCGGCGACCACCTCGAAGTACTTCTCGATGAACTCGCCGCGGCCCTGGAACACGCACACGGTGCCACGGCGGGGCCCGCGCGTCGCATCCCAGCGCGCGAAGCGCAGCATGATGCCGTCGTGGGCCTTGAAGTAGTCGGCCGTTGCACCGCTGGGCACGGGGTTCTTGGCCAGCGCGATAAGGTCCATCGGCAACTCCACCAAGGCCGCTGCAACGAGCCAGGTTCAGTCAAGACAATCGGCGACAGGCAGCCGCGGCAGGATCGGGCGGGTCCGCCCGGCTGCAGGCTGCCGATCGCCGACTGCTTCACGCGCGCCGGCCTCAATCGTCGTCGCGATACCAGCGGCGCCACGGGTTGCGGTAGGGACCGAACCACGGGCGCTCGTTGTGGCCGTAAGGACCCCAGCGCCCCGGGCCTTCATACGGGCCCTGGTAGGCGTACTCGCGCCGCCTCGGCTCCAGCGGGCGCGCATCGACGATCTGCCCCGAGCAGCGGTGCAGTGTCAGCTCGAACAGCCGCCCGTTCGGACGCCGCGCACGCAGCGTGACGACATTGTCGTTCACCTGTGCGCCGGCATGAAAGTCGCGCCAGCCGTGGCCGGTGAGCCGCTCGCGCACCTCCTCGCTGCGCACGCACTTGCCCCTGTAGGGCGGCACGTCGGCATATTTCTCCGGCGGCGGACGGTTGTACGGCGGCGGCACGCGCGAGTACTTCTCAGGCGGCGGAACGCGAGAATATTTGTCGGGCTGCGGCGGGACGCGGGAGTACTTGTCCGGCGGCGGCCCGTTCGGATAGTCATCGTCGTCGTCGTCGTCGTTGAAGGCCTCCGGCGGGGGGCCCTTCGGCGGATAGCGGCGGTCATCGTAGACCCCGCCCTTCGGATATGGCGCCCCGTCGTCCATATCTGCCGCCAGAGCCGACGGCGACGCAACGGCGACCAGGAGGCCGGCCGCCAATACCCACCTTTTCATGTTGCGCTCTCCTCTCGATCTTCCGACCCCACCGCACGGAGCAAGGAACGCTATCACTAAACCACAATGAAGGCGAAGTGTTGCCCGGTCGAACGTTCGACAAGGCCGTCCTCCGTCTGCGTGCAAGCCATTCTCTACGAAGGCGTGATTGCTGCCGTTTGTCGGACAGGCAACGAAGGATGGCAATTGGCTTCCCTGTTGTACCAATTTGTAACACGCCCTTCAGGTGTCTCTCCCAGGGGCGCCCCTTGAAGCGCGGCCGTCAGCACTTAGATAAACGCCTGCGCACGCCGCTTACCGGGTGCGCAGGAAGGCTGCCTGGCCCGTCGGCAGGTAGTAGTGCCCGCAACGGGCAGGCAGTGCCACACGTCGCTTCCAAGGAGGACCTGTGATGCGACCCATCGATTTTGCCCCCCTCTATCGCTCCACCGTCGGCTTCGATCGCCTCTTCAGCCTCCTCGAATTCCGTCACCGGGCTCGAGGCGGCCACCGCCTATCCGCCCTATAACATCGAGCGGCTGGGCGACAACGAATACCGGATCACCATGGCCGTGGCCGGCTTCGCCCAGGACGAGATCAAGGTCGACGTGAAGGAGCAGACGCTCACCGTCTCCGGCGCCAAGAGGCCCGAGGAGAAGGAGCGCCAGTACCTCCACCGTGGGATTGCAGGGCGGAACTTCGAGCGCCGCTTTCAGCTCGCCGACCACATCGAGGTGAAGGGCGCCGACCTCCAGGATGGCCTGTTGCACATCGAACTGGTGCGCAACGTGCCTGATCGCCTGAAGGCGCGCACCATCGCCATCGGCCAACCCAAGCAGGTCGAGGCGGTCGCGTAACAAGCGAGCTGCCACCCGCCATTCCGGAAGCCGAGGTGTTTGCGCCGAGGCTACAAAGAAACTGACCGTCGAGACAGAGCAACGTCCCGGCCGCGGCGTACCCTCCCCCTTGCGGGTAGGGTGGCGCATCGACGCGAAGGCTTTGCCTTCGCGGCGACGCGCCGGGTGGGGGTCCCCTGAGGGGAGCAGAACGTTCGACCCCCACCCCTAACCCCTCCCCGCAAGGGGGAGGGGAATCCCGGCGCGGCTGTGGTAGGGGATCGTTTCATCCGCTGCGGGTCGGCAACGCCGATGGACAACTATCCGGTCCCCTCAAAGCAGTCCCCGCGGCCCCGCTATCAGCCAGCGGGGCCGCGCCACGTCTGGGGGGCTCGATGCCGCCCGCGGCGCGGCCTCAGTGCGGCTTGGACTTCTCGAAGGCGGCGCGCGCCTCGGGGCTCGCCTCCTTCTGGTGCTTGGCCTGCCACTCCTTGTAAGGCATGCCGTACACGATCTCGCGCGAGGCCTCCTTGGAGAGCTCCACGCCCTTCTCGGCCGCCGCCTCCCGGTACCAGTCGGAGAGGCAGTTGCGGCAGAAGCCGGCGAGATTCATCATGTCGATGTTCTGCACATCGGCGCGCTTGCGGAAGTGCTCGACGAGCCGCCGGAAGGCGGCCGCCTCGAGCTCCGTCGTCAGCGCCTGGTCGAGCTTGGTCATCGGCTCATCTCCGTCCTTGTTGCACGTGGGGACCGCAGGCGCTGCGATCCCTGCCTGACATGGCGCAACCATAGCCGTGCGCGGCGCTGCAATACCAGCCTCTGCAAGGCCGGAGCCGTGCAACATCTGCTCCACGATGCGCAGGAGCCGCCGGCTCCAGGCCGCCTGTCCGGCGGCATCGCGGATCAGGTCCTGCCGGATCTCCACGATGGCGTTGGCGAGCCCACGCTGGGCGCCGTGCTGCCACAGGCAGTCGCCGACCAGGAGCCCCGCATAGGGCTCGTTCTCGCCGACGATGAGGTCGCCTTCGGCGTAGAAGCCCTCCAGCAGGGGCCGCGCCAGTCTGTCGTCCTCGCCCCACAGCACGCCACGTGCCAGGGGCGGCTCACCTCCTTCCAGCTCTCGGTGAAGGAGTGGATCGAGAGCAGGGCCGGCGGCGGGCCGTCGCGCGAGGCATCGGTCGATGACCGCCGCGATGGCGCGATGGTAGGGCTCGTAGTACTGCCGCATGCGGCTCGTCGCGCTCGGCCGCGTCCAGGCGGCGGTTGCCCGGGATCACCGCGCCGTCCGAGATGCGCATGATGAGGGTGGGATCGTCGGGCCCGCGGTTGGGGTCGATCAGCAGGCGGGAGTAGCGGGTCATCACCGCCGGCGCACCGAGCGCTGCAGAAAGCGCGCGCGCGATCGGCGCCGCGCCGATGTCGTAGGCGATGTGGCGCTGCAGCTGCTCGGGCGGCAGCCCCAGCGTGCCGTAGCCCTCCGGCAGGTCGTTGCCGGCATGGTCGCAGAGGATGATCAGCCCGCGATCGCTGCGGCCGGGCAAAATGGAGTAGCTGTCGTGCTCTTCGGCGGCGATGCCGGAGGGCCTCGTTGCGTCGTCAGCCATGGGGGTGAAGTCTATCGTGAGGGTCGGGAATTTGTCATCTTCAGGCGGTTTCAGCCCGGCCGGGGCAGCCCGCGAGAGGAAGATGGGGCGACACGTTGACGATTTGGCGGCACCGGGATCGCCGGGGCCCCGCGCCACAGCGCTGGCACTTTATGACGCGGCGGTAGCTTCGGCGCACCCCGATGCGTGCCTGCCTAAGCATCTGCCGCCCGTGCCGGAGCGGCGGGAGGCTCATCGTCGCCGGGGCCGGCAAGGCCGCCGCCGCCATGGCCGCCGCAGCCGAGCGGCACTATCGCGAGCGCGGGGCCCTCGAGCGCATAACGGGTTTCACCACGGCCCCGCACGGCGCCGCCGAGGCATCGCCGGCGCAGGGCCGCGGCGCAATCCGCGTCGTGACGGCGCGCCACCCCACGCCCGACGCCGCCAGCCAGGCGGCGGCCGAGCGACGCTGGCGCTCGTGCGCAGCGCGACGGCCGACGACCTGGTGCTGGTGCTGCTCTCCGGCGGCGCCTCGGCCCTGTGGGCGGCACCCGCGGCGGGATTGGAGCTCGCACAGAAGGTGGCGCTGACCCGCGGGCTTCTGAAGTCCGGTGCCGACATCTACGAGATGAACACGGTCCGGCGGCATGTTTCACGCATCAAGGGGGGCCGGCTGCGAAAAGCGACGCCTGCCCGCATGCTGACGCTCGCGATCTCCGATGTGCCAGGCGACGATCCGGCAACCATCGGCTCGGGCCCGACGGTTGCAGACCCAACGACGCTCGCCGAGGCACGCGCGGTGCTCGCGCGCCATCGCCCGCGCATGGCGGCCCTCGGCCTCGATGTCCCCGAGGCCATGGCGGCAATCCTCGCCGATCGGGCCAACGAGACGCCCAAGCCGGACGATGTGGCCTTCGCCAGCGCCGCCTACCGCATCATCGCCACGCCGGCCGCCGCGCTTGCCGCCGCGGCGACCTCGCGCGGCGCCGGGGCTACGAGGTGGTGAGCCTCGGCGATGCCGTGACCGGCGAGGCCCGCACCGTGGCCGAGGCCCACGCCCGCCTGGCGCGTGAGGCCCAGGCGGCGGGACGCAGGGTCGCCATCCTCAGCGGCGGCGAGCTCTCCGTCTCGGTGCGCAACCCCGCGGCCGCGGCGGGCGCTGCCAGGAATATGCGCTGGCCCTTGCCATCGCGCTGGCGGGCGTTCCGGGCGTGGTGGCGCTGGCAGCGGACACCGACGGCATCGACGGCGGCGAGGGCCGGCCGGGCGACCCGGCGGGCGTCGTCGTCGAGCCCGGGACGCTCGCCGGGGCCCACCTTGCAGATGCCCAAATGGCGCTGGACAATAACGACTCGACCGCCTTCTTCGAGGCCGCAGGGGGATTGCTCGTGCGCGGTCCGACCCATACCAATGTCAACGATTTCCGCGCCATCCTGATCGACCCCTGGACCTCCATGGTCGACCCCATGACCGGCTCATGACAGGCATATGACACGGAGGCCCCGTCAACCATGCTGAGCTCTATTTCCAAGGCGAGCGTGACGCTCGCGTCTGCCGCCGCCGCGGTCGCGCTCTCGGCGTTCGGCACACCGGCCCTCGCCGATCTGAAGCTGTGCAACACGACCACGAGCCGGGTGGGCGTTGCGCTCGGCTACAACGACGCCAGCGGCGGCTGGACCACGGAAGGGTGGTGGACGCTGCCGGCCCAGACCTGCGAGGTCCTCTACAAGGGCACGCTTTCCAGCCGCTACTGGTACGTCCATGCCGTCGACTACGACAGCGGCGGCGAATGGGCCGGCCAGTCGTTCATGTGCACCCAAGATAAGGCTTTCACAATCAAGGGGGTTCAGGAATGCGCTAAGCGCGGCTATAACCGCACCGGCTTCTTCGAAGTCGACACGCAAGGGAACAAGGACTGGACCATTCGCCTCACCGATCCCAACGAAGGGGGTGCCAAAGCCAAATGAGACGCAGCCGGCGCGTCAAGATCGTCGCCACGCTAGGGCCTGCGTCGAACGCTCCGGAGATGATCGAGCGCCTCTTCGAGGCGGGCGTCGACGTATTCCGCATCAACATGAGCCACACGTCGTTCGACGTGGTGCGGAAGCTGCACGCCGCGGTGCGCACGGCGGAGGCGCAATTCGGACGGCCGATCGGCATCCTCGCCGACCTGCAGGGGCCCAAGTTCCGCATCGGCGAGATCGGCGGCGGCAGTGCGAGCCTCGACCCCGGCGCCACCTTCGTGTTCGACACCACCGAGAGCCCGGGCTCGGCCGCGCGCGCGTTCCTGCCGCATCCCGCAGATCTTCGATGCCGTCGAGGAGGGCCATACCCTGCTGCTCGACGACGGCAAGATCCGCATGACGGTGGCCTCCAGGACGCCGACGCGCATCGAGGCCACGCGTGGTGGTGGGCGGGGCCATCTCCAGCCGCAAGGGCATCAGCCTGCCCGACACCCTGCTTGCCGATCGGGCCGCTCACCGACAAGGACAGGGCCGACCTCGACTACGTGCTGCGGCTCGGGCGTCGACTGGGTGGCGCTGTCGTTCGTGCAGCGCGGCGAGGACATGCGGCTGGCGCGCCAGATCGTCGGCCAGGCCGCCGCGCTGATGGCCAAGATCGAGAAGCCGGCGGCGATCGCCGACCTCGATTCCATCGTCGCCGCCTCCGACGGCCTGATGGTGGCGCGCGGCGACCTCGGCGTCGAGATGCCGGTGGAGCGCGTGCCCGGCCTGCAGAAAGCAGATCGTCGGCAAGTCGCGCGCCGCGGGCAAGCCCGTGGTGGTGGCTACGCAGATGCTGGAGAGCATGATCAACTCGCCCGGTGCCGACGCGGGCCGAGGTCTCGGACGTGGCGACCGCCGTGTTCGACGGCGCCGATGCGGTCATGCTGTCGGCCGAGTCGGCGGTCGGCAAGTATCCGATCGAGGCGATCCGCACCATGGACCGCATCGCCATCCAGGCGGAGAGCGATCCCAACTACAGCGCCATCCTGCACGCCACGCGCACGCCGCCCCAGGCCACCGCCGCGGACGCCATCGCCGCCGCCGCCCACACCGTCGCCGACACGCTGAAGCTCGCCTGCATCATCTGCTACACCGCCACCGGCTCCACCGCGCTGCGCGTGGCGCGCGAGCGGCCGGGCCTGCCGGTGATCGGCCTGTCGCCGGTGGTGGCGACGGGCCGCAAGCTCGCCATGGTGTGGGGCGTGCACTGCGTGCTGACCAGCGACCCGGAGAACCTGGCGGCCATGGTGCGCAAGGCCTGCCGCATCGCCTTCGACGAGGGCTTCGCCGGCGCCGGCGAGGGCATCATCATCGTCGCCGGCGTGCCGCTCGGCTCGCCCGGCACCACCAACATGGTGCGCATCGCCCACCTCGACGCCCAGGGCAACCCCATGGCGGAGGGGGTGTAGCCGTCTTCCTACGGGCGCGGCTTTTGCAGTGAAGCGGGCAGTCGGGAGATCGTCGGGCTACCTGGCGAGCTTTTGCAGCCCGCGTTCCGGAACGTAGCCCAGCGCCTTGCCGTCGCGGGCGATCTGCGCCCAGCCCCGCTCGCTCTTGACGACCGTGACAGGCGGTGAACGGCTCGAGCTGCAGCACCACGCCGCCCTTGCCGCCGGCGTCCTTGAACACCTCCAGCGCATTCAGGTTGATGTGCGTCGGCGCGGTCGGGGATCGGCCGCCGGCAGGTCCTTGAGCACGGCCTGGCTGAGCCCGAGGGAGAAATCGTCGCCGGTCGGCCTGAAGCGCGGCTGCTGGCGGATGCCGAACGTGCTCTGGGTGATGGCCGGCACCTTGCAGGCTGATGTGCGCGGCAATGCCGAACACCGAGACCGGCCGGGCGCCAGCGCCTTCCGGCGCGGTTGAGCGCCTCCAGGATGGCGTAGGTGAGCACGCCGTGGCCGTTGTAGCCCTCGTAGGCGGCCTTGCCGGCCGGCGCCGCGGCGATGGTGTTGCGGCCGGTGGCGTGCTCCAGCTGGGCCATCACCGTCTCGTGCACGCGGTCGCCGCTGCGGAACGCCTCGCTGGCCCCGGCTTCGCAGGCGTCGAGCACGATGAGGCTCTTCTGCGCCGGCACCTTGGCGAGCCATTGGGCGAGCTTGCCGGGCCCGATCGCGTCCTTCTCGATGGTGTGGCCCTTGGCGAGGTCGAAGTCCTGCGGGATGTAGAACCAGCCCTCGCCGGCGATCGAGCGGCCGTGGCCGCCGACGAACAGGACGAACACGTCCCTCGCCTTGACGATCCGCGGCGAGCCGCTCGAACTCGGCGGCGATGCTGCGCTCGGTGACCTGCGTGTCGATGAGCGTCTTGACCTGGACATCCGCGAAGAGCGCCTTGCCGTCGACCTTGGCGCCGGCCACGGCCTTGATGGCCTCGGCGAACGCGCTGGCGTCCTTGGCGGCATAGCGCAGCTGCCAGTCGGGCCTGGCGTACTTGTCGACGCCCATGGCCAGCACGAACAGGCGCGGGCGCTCCTGCAGCACCGGGCCCCAGGCATCGACCTTGAAGCGCAGCGGCGGCGTGGCCAGCAGCCCCTTGCCGTTGTAGGCGATGATCTCGACCTCGTTGGTGGTGCTGGGGTCGACGGTGAGCGTCTGCTCCATGACGACGTAGTCGCCGAGCGCGAGCGGCCCGCGCGGGCAGCGGCGCCGCGGTGGCGCCCTGGGTCCTGCCGTTGACGCGCCAGATCACCTTGGGGCCGATGCCGCCGCCGTCCACGTCGGCGAGGCGCACGGCGAGCTTGATGGTCTCGCCGCTCTTCTCGGTGCGGTTGGGCAGCAGCTCGATGCGCGGCGCGGGCCGGAGTCGAGGATCGTCTCCAGGTTGAGCCTGCGCGACGCATCCTTGTACTTGCCCTCCGGATCGCCCTTGAGCAGCTCCTCGACCAGGTCGGGGCGATGCAGGTGGTCGTAGAACTGCATCACCGAGTAGGCCTCCAGCCCGCGCACGACGCCCAGCATCTCGGTGCCCTTGCCCGAGGCGGCGAAGAAGCCCGCCGGCGTCATCGCCAGCCATTGGCCGCTGCGAGAGCCGAACAGGCTTGCCAGCAGCTGGCCGGTCCTGCTGTCCCAGACTCGTACCGTGCCATCCGCGCTGCCCGAGAGCACGCGCGTGCCGTCGGGCGAGAACGCAACCGAGGTGACCGCGATCGGAGTGCCCCTGGAAGGTGCGGATCAGCCGCCCGCTCGCGGCGTCCCACAGCTTGAGCGTCTTGTCCCCGCTGCCCGAGAGCACGCGCGTGCCGTCGGGCGAGAACGCAACCGAGTTGACCCACACGGAGTGCCCCTCGAAGGTGCGGATCAGCCGCCCGTCGCCGCGTCCCACAGCTTGAGCGTCTTGTCCCAGCTGCCCGAGAGCACGCGCGTGCCGTCGGGCGAGAACGCAACCGAGTTGACCCACATCGGAGTGCCCCTCGAAGGTGCGGATCAGCTGCCCGCTTGCCGCGTCCCACAGCTTGAGCGTCTTGTCCCAGCTGCCCGAGAGCACGCGCGTGCCGTCGGGCGAGAACGCAACCGAGGTGACCCGAGCGGAGTGCCCCTCGAAGGTGCGGATCAGCTGCCCGCTGGCCGCGTCCCACAGCTTGAGCGTCTCGTCCCAGCTGCCCGAGAGCACGCGCGTGCCGTCGGGCGAGAACGCAACCGAGCTGACGGCACTGGAGTGCCCCTCGAAGGTGCGGATCAGCTGCCCGCTCGCCGCGTCCCACAGCTTGAGCGTCCTGTCCCCGCTGCCCGAGAGCACGCGCGTGCCGTCGGGCGAGAACGCAACCGAGCTGACCGCATCGGCGTGCCCCTCGAAGGTGCGGATCAGCTGCCCGCTCGCGGCGTCCCACAGCTTGAGCGTCTTGTCCCCGCTGCCCGAGAGCACGCGCGTGCCGTCGGGCGAGAACGCAACCGAGCTGACCTCATGGGCGTGCCCCTCGAAGGTGCGGATCAGCTGCCCGCTCGCCGCGTCCCACAGCTTGAGCGTCTTGTCCCCGCTGCCCGAGAGCACGCGCGTGCCGTCGGGCGAGAACGCAACCGAGGAGACCAGATCGGAGTGCCCCTCGAAGGTGCGGATCAGCTGCCCGCTCGCCGCGTCCCACAGCTTGAGCGTCCTGTCCCCGCTGCCCGAGAGCACGCGCGTGCCGTCGGGCGAGAACGCAACCGAGCGTGACCGATCGGAGTGCCCCTCGAAGGTGCGGATCAGCTGCCCGCTCGCCGCGTCCCACAGCTTGAGCGTCTTGTCCCGCTGCCCGAGAGCACGCGCGTGCCGTCGGGCGAGAACGCAACCGAGGTGACCCGAGCGGAGTGCCCCTCGAAGGTGCGGATCAGCTGCCCGCTCGCCGCGTCCCACAGCTTGAGCGTCTTGTCCTCAGCTGCCCGAGAGCACGCGCGTGCCGTCGGGCGAGAACGCAACCGAGGTGACCCGATCGGAGTGCCCCTCGAAGGTGCGGATCAGCTGCCCGCTTGCCGCGTCCCACAGCTTGAGCGTCTTGTCAGAGCTGCCCGAGAGCACGCGCGTGCCGTCGGGCGAGAACGCAACCGAGCGGACCTGATCGGCGTGCCCCTCGAAGGTGCGGATCAGCTGCCCGCTCGCCGCGTCCCACAGCTTGAGTGTCTTGTCCCGCTGCCCGAGAGCACGCGCGTGCCGTCGGGCGAGAACGCAACCGAGTGACCATAGCCGGAGTGCCCCTGGAAGGTGCGGATCAGCTGCCCGCTCGCCGCGTCCCACAGCTTGAGCGTCCTGTCATAGCTGCCCGAGAGCACGCGCGTGCCGTCGGGCGAGAACGCAACCGAGAGTGACCCAGCCAGAGTGCGGGATGTTGGGAACAACCTCGATCCTGGCCCGGTCCTGGGCGCGCGCCTGCGCTCCAGCCCCGCAAATCGCCACAAGCACAACGACAGCCGCCAGACCCAGCCGGCAGAGACGCGCAACACGCATGGCCCGCACCCCAACTCAAATAGCCCGAAGCAACCAACACCGTCCGTGCGAGGAAACGCCTCACGCCCCGCGGGCACGCCATAGTGCGCAACAAGCCGGTCGCGAGCAATATCGCCGTCGAGCGTTCGCGATCGCTTCGGGTCGGCTGCACAGGTCGGCAAAATGGGGCCATGTTTGCCTCGGGTACGCCCCCCGGCCGCGGACAAAAGGGCGCGCGGTTGGCAGATCGCCTCATGCCCGTCACGTAAACCGCTGCCTGCGCTCCCGGAATCCCAGCCGGACGCCCGAGCCCGGTGCACACGGACGGTGGCCGTCGCGCAACCGCTGTGGAAATCTTCCCAGGCCCCCTTCCATCGCAGGCCTTGCCGCGTCAGCTTCGCATACGTATTGTGCCGGTGTTGGGTGCGGCGGGCTGGTCCTATATTGGCCAGTCGCGGGTGCGGGGACGTTTTGTGCGTAGCCCTCGGGGGCATTATTCAGGGTCTGCCGCTGCGCTGATGGCGGCGGCTGTCCTGGTCGCACCGGGCGCCGCGGCGCAGGGACCCTGCGAGCCTACCTACGGCGACGTGCGCGCGGACCTCCTCGCGGTGGCGCGGGCCGACGCCCTGAGACGGCTCGACGTTGCCGGTCAGCCCATCCCCGACGCTGCGGCCGGCGATGCCACGAGGGCCCCGGCCGGCGATGCGTCCACCCCTCCGAAGCCGGAGGACGCCAGCCGCCGGCGCGAGGTGTGCCGGAACATCGAGACGGCGCCGAAGGTTATCGCCGTCATGCCGGGCGTCACGGTGGTGGCCACCACCAGCTTCATGGGGACCATCACCGGCCGTCTCGACTCCGTGCGCGGACAGGGCGCTGCCGCGGGCAACCTGATGACCTCCACGACGCCGCCCGACGGCCTGATGGGGCTGGGCGCCCGCAAAAAGGACCGCGGACCTCCGCCGGGGCCGGCGAGCCCCTTCACCGTTTACGCCATGGGCTCGTTCCTGGGGGGCAGCCGCGCGGAAGCGCCCAATCTGCTCGGCTTCGACTACGAGTCGGGCTCTGCGACGGTCGGCATCGAGTACAGCGTCAACCGCAACCTCCTCCTCGGCCTCGCCGCCAACTACACGGGCAGCAACGCCGACGTGAACGGGGGAGCCACCGTCGACGCGAGCGCCATCCAGGGGGCGGCCTACCTCTCCTACGCGACGAGGCAGTGGTTCCTCGACCTGCTCGCCGCCTACGGCACCCATGACCTCGATCTGGCGCGGCCTGGGCTCCCCGATCCGATCCTCGGCAGCACCAGCGGCAGCGCCTTCGCCCTGGCGGTGCGAGCCGGCTACCTGTTCGATCTCGGCGGCGTGCGCGCCGGCCCGATCGCCGGCCTCACCTACGTGCGCTCGCGCATCGACGGCTACACCGAGAAGGGCGACCCCCAGCTCACCCTCACCGTCTCGTCGCTGACGATCGACAGTCTCGCCGGCAGCATCGGCATCCGCTTCCTGGCGCCGTTCCGGGCGGGCAGCAACCTCGTCGTTCCCTATCTGAACATTACATTGGAGCACCAGTTCGGCAGCCTCGACCAGGCCCTCACCGCCAGCCTGACCTCGGCGCCGGCCCTTCCACCCATCCTCTCGACGTTCGCCGCGTTAGGCGCGACTTCGGCAAGATCGAGGGCGGCCTCACCCTGGAGCTGGGGCCCGAGCTCAGTGCCAATTTCAGCGGCGCCTCCACGTTCGGGCGCGACGAAAGCTACGATTTCCGTATTAGCGCCGGCCTCAACTACCGGTTCTGATCGACACCCTCCACAACCCAGGTGGCCTGCAAATTTCTTGTGAACCTAAATGCGCCCCCGAGCGACCTATT
Source organism: uncultured Alphaproteobacteria bacterium (assembly GCA_963758625.1). Taxonomy (GTDB): domain Bacteria; phylum Pseudomonadota; class Alphaproteobacteria; order Rhizobiales; family Hyphomicrobiaceae; genus AWTP1-13. The sequence goes on from CAVWWJ010000006.1 coordinate 46,276, forward strand.
GAAGCAATCGAGACATGACTTTGTACGAACCGGAGAACGCCACCATGAAGCGCCTGATCCTGACCGCCGGCCTCCTGGTCGCCGCTGCGGCGACGCCGGCTTTCGCCCAGCAGGGGCCGAGGTTCGATGACCCCGGCTACGCGACAAAGGGTCCCCGCTCCCTGACGCAGGGCGCGCGCGACCTGAACAAGAATGCGCCGCCCGGAGACGAGGACATGCCTCCGGACAACAAATACGGCAACAATCCGCCGCCCAACGACCCTCCGCCGGGCGAGGAGGACGACGGCCGCTCGGATGAAGGAAACGTCGGGCCGGGGCCGTCTGGGAAGGACCAGCTCTTGCCTCCGGACCAGCCGCCCAGGTGCCTGAGCACCGACCAGGCCATCTCGCGCCTCTCGAGCCAGGGCTACCAGGATTTTCACTCTGAAGTTGTGCTGGACAACAGCGTTTCGAAGCTGCGTGCGCGGCGTACCGACGGGCAGCTGTACGAGCTGACGGTGAACCGCTGCTCGGCGTGGATCCTGGATGCGCGCCCGGTGGTGAGCAACTACCGCACCTACGCCTACACGCCGCCCCCGCCCGATACGTACGGGGCGAACCGCTACTACGGCGGCCACGGCCACTGGCACGGCGATGGCCACTGGCACCGCCACCGGCACTGCGTCCGGCACGGCAACCACCGTCACTGTCACTGGCACTGGCGTCGCCACTCACACGGCCATAGCCACTTGCACCGCCATCGGCACTGCGTCCGGCACGGCAACCACCGTCACTGTCACTCGCACTTGCATCGCCACCGCCACGTGCACCACCGGCACCACCACCGCCACCGCTTTCATCACCACCACCGCGGCCACCGCCACGTGCATCACCGGCACCACCATCGCCACCGGCACGTGCACCACCGCCGGCGGTAATCCAGACCGAGCACAAAGCTCAGCGTAGTTTGACATCGGCCGGGCAAGATCAGCCCGGCCGATGAGTTTATTCGGGGTTCACGACACCATGCCCGAGAAGGGCGCTTCTCCTTCCCGCAGCCACGGCTGCTCCTGAGTTGGGAGAGGGAATCCGGGCGGCCGGGCTCCCGCGTTGCGCAAACAGTTGCATCTCTGATGCGGCCCGTTGTGCCGCGAGGCCGCCGGCGGCCACTTCCGGCGGGGGCCCCCCAGTACAGGCCGGGCCGCCGAAGGCCCTGGAATCGCCTCCTGGGCAGCGGGAAGGGCCATCCAGCGCCGGCACTCCGGCCTCCCCTGTGCTGCCTGCAGCTTTCACCCGCAACTTTGACTGTTGCGGCCTATCGCCCGCTGCCGTCAAGCTCAGGCGCATGCGCTCTCGCATGCCGAGCTGCTCGGTTGCCGCACATCCCGGAGACGACCCCCAATGGACGAGATTGCCACCACGCGGGCGGAGAACGTGGGCCTCTGCTCCAAGCGCCTCGAGCGCGTCGCGGCCTGGATGCAGGGTCAGGTCACGGGCGGGCGGCTCGCCGGCCTCGAGGTCGCCATCAGCCGGCGCGGGCGCATCGCCTTCCACCGCTGCCACGGCAAACGGGACCTCGCGCGCAACGCCGACGCCTCGCCCGATACGATCTGGCGCATCTACTCGATGACGAAGCCGCTGACCTCGGTCGCCGCGATGATGCTCTACGAGGAGGGCCGGTTCCAGCTCGACGACCCCATCACGCGCTTCCTGCCGGCCTTCGCGGGCCAGCGCGTCTTCACCGGCGGCGGCTACGGCGCGGTGGCGACGGAGCCCGCGGTGCGGGACATCACCTTCCGCGATCTCCTCACGCATACCTCCGGGCTCACCTACGGCTTCATGCAGGCGACGCCGGTGGACGCCATCTACCGCGCGCAGAAGCTCGAGCTGCCGGGCGCCAAGGAGCCGCTCGGCGACATCGTGGAGCGGCTCGCCAGGGTGCCTCTCATCGCGCAGCCCGGCACAGAGTGGAACTACTCGGTGGCGAGCGATGTGCTGGGCCATCTGGTGGCCGTCATCTCCGGCCAGCCGTTCGACGCGTTCCTGCGTGAGCGCGTGCTCGGCCCCCTCGAGATGGCCGATACCGACTTTTTCGTGCCGTCCGGCAAGGTCAATCGCTTTGCGGCGAGCTACGACAAGGGGCCCGACGGCCGGCCGCGGCTCGTCGACGACCCCGAGACCAGCCGCTTCCTCGCCCCGCCCGCAGCGCCCTCGGGCGGCGGCGGCCTCGTCGGCACCGCGCGCGACTACATGCGCTTCTGCCAGACGCTGCTCGCGCGCGGCGCGTACGGATCGCAGCGCCTGCTCGGCCGCAAGACCGTCGAGCTGATGACCATGAACCACCTCGACGGCGACATGGCCGCCATGGGCCAGCCGCGCTTTGCCGAATCCAGCTACTACGGCATCGGCTTCGGCCTCGGCTTCTCGGTGGTGCTCGACCCGGCCAGGGCGCAGATCGTCGGCTCAGCCGGCGAATGCGCCTGGGGCGGCATGGCCTCCACCGCCTTCTGGATCGATCCGGCCGAGGACCTGGCGGTCGTGCTGATGACCCAGCTGATCCCCTCCTCCAGCTACCCGCTCCGCCGCGAGCTGCGCGCTCTCACCTATCAGGCGCTCATCGATTGAGGCAGGGGTCAGACCCTGCGGGTCGACGGGGTCAGACCCTGCGGGTCTGACGGGCCCCCTCTCGTTGAACCGAACGGCAAGGTCAACGTAGTCAACGGCGCGAAAGTCGCCGATCCATCAGGTCGTGCCATGGTGTCAGACCTGCCGGGCCTGCCCCTGCGCAGGCCGCGGGTCTGACCCCGACGCCGCCCCGACGCCGGCAAGTGAGAGATGACCAGGACCAAGGACAGCAGGTTCGAGATCTTCCTCGCCGCCCCGCCGGGCCTGGAGGACGTGCTCTGCGCCGAGGTCCGCTCCAAGGGCTTCAACTCGCCCAGGGCAGTCCCCGGCGGCGTCACCATCAGGGGCGGCTGGCCGGAGGTGTGGCGGGCGAACCTGTGGGTGCGCGGGGCGGGGCGCGTGCTCGCCGTGCTGGCCTCGTTCCGCGCGCTGCATCTGGAGGAGCTGAAGGCCGAGGCGCGCAAGGTGCCCTGGGGCGAGGTGCTGCGTCCCGACGTGCCGTTCCGCGTGGAGGCGACCTGCGCCAAGTCCCGCATCTATCACACGGGCGCCGCGGCCGAGCGCGTCTCGACCGCGATCTGCGAGACGCTCGGCGCGCCCACCGCGCCAGAGGCGTCAGAGGCTCCGGTGCTCGTCCGGGTGCGCATCGATCACGATCAGTGCACGCTCTCCCTCGACACCTCGGGCGAGCCGCTGCACAAGCGCGGGGCCAAGGAGGCGGTCGGCAAGGCACCGATGCGCGAGACGCTGGCCGCGCTGCTCCTGACGCAATGCGGCTTTTCCGGCGCCGAGCCGGTGCTCGACCCGATGTGCGGCTCGGGCACCTTCGTGCTCGAGGCGGCCGAGATCGCCGCCCGGCTCAATCCCGGCCGGGCGCGCCGTTTCGCCTTCGAGCACCTCGCCACCTTCGACGCCGATGCGTGGGCCCGCATGCGCGCCGTGGAGAGCCGTCGCACGCCGCCTCCGTCGGTGCGCTTCTACGGCAGCGACCGCGACGCCGGCGCCATCGCCATGGCCCAGGCCAATGCCGAGCGCGCCGGCGTCGCCGAGTTCACGGAGTTCCGCCAGTGCCCGATCAGCGACGTGGCTGCACCGGAGGGCCCGCCGGGCCTGGTGCATCGTCAACCCGCCCTACGGCGGCCGCCTCGGCGACGAAGAGCAAGCTCGCCCCGCTCTACCGCGCCCTCGGGCAGACGCTGCTCGCCCGCTTCCCCGGCTGGCGCGTCGGCCTCGTCACCAGCGAGCCGGCGCTCGCCCGCGCCACCGGCCTCCCCTTCCTGCCCCCCGCCGCGCCCGTCCCCCACGGCGGCCTGCGAGTGACGCTGTATCAGACCGTGGCGTTGCCGTGAGTTGGAGGCAGACCCCCGCGAGTCCGACAGCATGCACGACATCGCTCAGACTATGGGTGATCCGGATACCGGTATCGCGTCAGGCTGACGTTCGAGGGTGCGTCCCCTGCCGAGGTTGGAGGTGACGAGAATGGCCTCGGACATTGGATCGGCCTCCTCCAGTTCGTCGAGGACAGCGCCGAACATTCTCTGCTGGTAGGGAAGGTCCCGCAGCTTGCTGTGGCCCGCGGTGACGAAGACGATCCCTGGATGGACCGCGAAGCCCGCGTAGACATTGGCGAGATCGTACATGTCGTTCGTCACCAGCACGAGGTTGCGCTCCAGGGCGAACCTCGCCACGCGATAGTCGTCGCGTTTTCGCAGCCTCGCCATCCGCGTCGTCGCGAGCGCATGATAGCCGCGCTCGCGCGCAAGATCGGCGAGCCTGGCGCTCAGACATTCATCGATGAGAAAGCCGGCGATGCTCTCATTCAATCGATTGCCACCGAGACGGTCTTTGAGCTGTATGGCTTGCGCTTGGCCAGCACATCGGCGACGCGCCTGGGCCGGCCGCGCTGCGGGTTCGCCTGCACATACAGGCAGGCCAGCTCGATCTGAGCCTTGGTGAGCCTCGGATATGCCAGCCTGGCGCTGTCGATCCCGCGCGTGGCCGCGATCCCGGCGACGGTACGCACGGGAATGCGGGTCCCCTTGAAGCAAGGCTCGCCTTGCAGCGTCTTGGGGTCCGATCCGACCATGGCTGTGGCCTGCCGCAGCCTGCGAAGCCCCTCGGCCACGCGCGTCTTGGAAAAACCGACGGGAACGCTGATATTGTCGCGCAGAACGATGTCCTTCCGCATGGGGAACCTCAGCATCTTCTCGATCACCTCCACGCGGGCGCCCGGCGTCAACGACTGAGGAAAGTCATGCGCCACTCGCAGCGCGATGAGCCCGTCGTACCCAAGCCGCCTCCTTCCGTCCCCCCAGACGGCCACCCCGAGCGCGCTCAGCTCACGCGAGATGATGTGGTTGATCCTGGCCACCGGCACGCCGGTGACGACCGACGCCTGATTGGTCGTATACTCCTCGGATTGGGGCCTCTTGGAGGCGAGAGGGCGGATGGTGCGCATGTGTGGCCGCTGTGAAAAAGATTGCCAATGGTGGAAATATATATCTTCCCAGGGCTTGCGACAAGAAGGACCCTGCGGGTCTGACCCCTGCGCGATCCCGCGCCTCTTGAACCCAACCCCGGTCGACCTCACGAATGGGGGGAAGTATCATCGACTTTGTTTGTCGTGCCATGGGTGGTCAGACCACAGGGCCTTACTCCGACCACCGAACCAGGAGCTGGCATCCGATGTCACCAGATGAACAGGAGCAGGTGCCGTGACGGGGTCAGACCCTGCGGGTCTGACCCCAGGGCACAACGCTGTTCTTCGCCAAGCTCCGCAAGCCCCACGAAGGATAGCGCCGACGTTTTCTCACTACTGACATCGTCGAGGTCCGGCCATGGGGTCAGACCCGCAGGGTCTGACCCCGATCAACCCCGCCCCACCAACCCCAACCACTCCTCCTCCGTCAGCACCGTGACGCCGGCCTCGCGGGCCTTGGCGAGCTTGGAGCCGGCGTCCGCGCCCGCCACCACATAGTCGGTCTTCTTCGACACCGAGCCCGCCACCTTGGCGCCGAGGCGCTCGGCCAGGGCCTTGGCCTCGCCGCGGGTCATGCGCTCCAGCGTGCCGGTGAACACCACCGTCTTGCCCGCCACCGGCGAGCCGGCCGCCAGCGGCCGAGCGCACGAAGGGCTCCACCGTCACCTCGGCCAGCAGGTCGTCGAGCGCCTCGACGTTGTGCGGCTCGCCGAAGAAGGCGACGAGCGCGTCGATCACCGTGGCGCCGATGCCCTCGATGTTGTCGAGGTCCTGGTAGGCGTCGCTGCCCTTGCCGCCCGCCGTCGCCGCCTCGGCCGCGGCGCGGAACGCCTCGAAGGTGCCGCAGCGCCTTGGCGAGGTCGCGCGCCGTGGTCTCGCCGATGTGGCGGATGCCCAGCGCGTAGATGAAGCGGTCGAGCGGCATCTTGCGCCGCGCCTCGATGGCCTTGAACAGGTTCTCGACCGATTTGGCGCCGTAGCCCTTCTTCTGCGCCGAGCCGGCTCGGCCTCGGGCAGGCGCGCGTCGCGCGCGGCCAGGGTGAAAATGTCGGCCGGCTGCATGATGCGGCCCTCGTCGTAGAACAGCTCGATCTGCTTCTCGCCCAGGCCCTCGATGTCGAAGGCGTTGCGCGACACGAAATGCTTCAGCCGCTCCTTGCGCTGCGCCGGGCAGACGAGCCCGCCGGTGCAGCGCCGCACCACGTCGGCGCGGCCCGTGCGCTCGTCCAGTCTCGCGCACCGCCTTGCTGCCGCAGGCCGGGCACACCTCGGGCATCGCGTAGGGCTCGGCGCCCGCGGGCCGCTTGTCCGGCGACGACGCCCAGCACCTGCGGGATGACATCGCCGGCGCGGCGCACGATCACGGTGTCGCCGACGCGGATGTCCTTGCGCGCGATCTCGTCCTCGTTGTGCAGCGTGGCGTTGGAGACGATGACGCCGCCGACCGTCACCGGCTCCAGCTCGGCGGCGGGCGTCAGCGCGCCGGTGCGGCCCACCTTGATGACGATGCCGAGGAGCCTGCGTGGTGGCCTCCTCGGCCGGGAACTTGTGGGCGATGGCCCAGCGCGGGGCGCGCGAGACGAAGCCCAGCCGCTCCTGCCAGTCGAGCCGGTTCACCTTGTAGACGACGCCGTCGATGTCGTAGCCGAGCTCGGCGCGCTCGCGCCGCGATCTCGCGATAGAAGGCCAGCATGTCCTCGACGCCGGCGCACACCCGCATCAGCGGGTTGACCGGCAGGCCCCAGCGCCCGAAGGCCTCGATGACGCCCGACTGGGTCTCTGCCGGGCAGCGCGCGTCGCGGCGCCCCAGGCGTAGGCGAAGAAGCGCAGCGGGCGGCGCGCGGTGATCGACGGATCGAGCTGGCGCAGCGAGCCGGCCGCGGCGTTCCTCGGGTTGGCGAACACCTTGCCGCCGGCCGCGGCCTGCTCCTCGTTGAGCTTCTTGAAGTCGGCGTGGGGCAGGTAGATCTCGCCGCGCACCTCGATGCGGTCGGGCACGCTCGGGCCGCGCAGCCGCTGCGGGACCTGGCGGATGGTCATCACGTTGGCGGTGACGTTCTCGCCCTCCTCGCCGTCGCCGCGGGTGGCGGCCAGCGCCAGCCGCCCGGCCTCGTAGGTGAGCGAGATCGACAGCCCGTCGATCTTGGGCTCGGCCACCACCTCCACCGGCGCCTCGGCGCCCGAGCCCCAGGAAGCGGCGCACGCGGGCGACGAAGTCGGCGACCTCCTCGTCGGCGAAGGCGTTGCCGAGCGACAGCATGGGCACGGCATGGCGCACCTTGCCGAACGCCTCGACCGGCGCCGCGCCGACGCGCCGGGAGGGGCTGTCGGCGCGCCGCAGGGCGGGGAAGCGCGCCTCGATCGCCGGCGTTGCGCTGGCGCAGCTCGTCGTACTCGGCGTCGGAGATCTCGGGCGCGTCCTGCGCGGTAGTAGAGCTCGTCGTGGTGGGCGATCTCGCCGGCCAGGCGGGCCAGCTCGGCCGCGGCCTCGGCCTCGGTCAGCTCGGCGACGGGCTTCTGGCTCGACGTCGCGCGCGCTTTCATGCCGGCAATCCTGCCTCCACGAGGGCGAACGATGCCAGCCGGCGGCGCGATCAAACGTGGGCTAGCCTGCGGGCTACTTGACCTGCGGCGAAGCCCAGGGGCGGCCGCCGGCGGGCGTGCTCGCGGTGGGGCACGCGCGTCCTTGGGCGCCGGCATGTCCTCCGGCGGCGGCTGGCCCGGGCCCCGGCTCCTTCGGCTCGACGGCCGGCTGCTTCTGGAGCCCGGCGTCAGCGCTTGAGCGTCTTGGTGAACCAGGAATCGCCCGCCGATCTCCGGGCTGCACGCCGCTCGACTTGAGCAGCGCGTGGGCGCGCTTGTACCACTGCGAGTTCGGGAAGTTGTGCCCGAGCACCGCGCCGGCCGCCTGCGCCTCCGGCACGACGCCCAGCGTCATGTTGGCCTCGACGATGCGGTAGAGCGCCTCCTCCACCTGCGGCGTCGTCTGGTAGTCGCTCACCACCGTCTTGAAGCGGTTGATCGCGCCCGTGTACTGCTTGCGCATCGAGATAGTAGCGGCCGACGTTCATCTCGTGCGCGGCCAGGATGTCCTCGGCGATGCGGATGCGGTTGACGGCCTGCTTGGTGTAGGGGCTGTCCGGATAGCGCTGCACCAGCAGCTTGAGCTCCGACAGCGCCTTCTTGGTGGCCGTCTGGTCGCGGTGCGGGTCCCTGATGTCGTCGAAGTTCGCCGACGCGACGATGTGGTGGGCGAGCGCCGCGTCCTTGGTGCCGGGATGCATGGTGGTGTAGCGCTTGCCGGCGGCGATCGCCTCCGGATACTTGCCGGCCTTGTAGTAGGCGTAGGCCGCCATCACCATCGCGCGGCGCGCCTCCGGCGCGTAGGGATGGTCGCGATCGAGGTCCTCGAACCGCTTGGCCGCGTCCGAATAGGCGCCATTGTTCAGCAGCCTGTCGGCAGTCGGCGTACATCTTCCCCGGCGGGTCGGGGTTGAGCGCCTTCTTGGCGAGGTCGGACGATGGACGAGCAGCCGGCAGCGAGCGCGGTCGCGGCAAACAGCGACGCGCAAGCGCCGCGCGCGCGCAGCCATCTCCGCCCGATCAGTCGTCGTCTGCGCCATACGCCCTGTCCCTGCTTTCGTCGCCGGTCTCCGGTCGCCGGCTCTATCGCCGGATTGACCCTCGCCACCACGCCGAGGCCCGCGAAGCCACCCCGAATCGCCCGGCAGGGACCCCTGCACTGCTCTAGCACACGTGGCGGAGGCGCCAAGCCAGTCTCGTCAGCACCCCGCCACCACAGGGTCTCGCTCACTTTGGCGCGAAATTATGGTGCGGCCGCGTCAGGTGCGGTCGGCGGCATAGTTGACGGCCGCCACGCCCACCGACAGATCGACCGGCGCGGCCTCGCGCAGCCGGGGAGCGGAGACCATGGTCCAGGCCTCGGGGTCGGCCAGCAGCTTCTGGAGCACGTAGGCGTTGAGGCGGTGGCCGCCGCGCACCGACCGGTAGGAGCCCAGGATCGGCGCGCCGGCCAGCGCCAGGTCGCCCACCGCGTCGAGCGTCTTGTGGCGCACGAACTCCTGCGGGTAGCGCAGCCCCTCCGGGTTCATGACCCGGTCCTCGGCGAGCGCCACGGTGTTGTCCAGCGACGCGCCGAGCGCCAGCCCGGCCTTCCAGAGGCTCTCCACGTCGCGCATGAAGCCGAAGGTGCGGGCGCGCGCGATCTCGTTGCGGAACGCGCCGGAGCTCATCTCCAGGGCATAGCGCTGGCGCCCGATCAGCGGCGACTCGAAGTCGATCTCCACGTCCAGGTGGAAGCCCGAGTGGGGCCTGCAGCTCGCCCCAGCAGTCGCCCTCCTCGACCCGGACCGGCTTCAGCACCTTGATGAACTTGCGCTGCGGCTGCAGCTCGCGGATGCCCACGCCGTCGACGGCCGCCACGAAGGCCGCCGCGCTGCCGTCCATGATCGGAATCTCGCGCGCATCGACCTCGATGTAGCAGTTGTCGATGCTGAGGCCGCGCAGCGCGGCGAGCAGATGCTCCACCGTGCCGATGGTCACGCCGCTACTCGTCGCCCAGCACGGTGCAGAGCGTGAGGTTCTTGACGTGATCGACGTGGCCGGGGATCTCCGCGACGATGCGCCCGCGCTTGCTGACCAGGAAGCGATATCCCGTATCGGCCTCTGCCGGATGCAGCACCATCGAGACGCGCGCGCCGCTGTGGACGCCGATGCCGGCCAGCTCGAATTTCGCGGCCGAGCGTTGTCTGTCGCGACCCAACAAATCGCTTCGACATGTGTCCGAACGTCCCTCGATCCCCCAGAAGCTGGAAGGCTCGGCCCGTCACCGAGACATCCCACGCCCCCAGATCAACCCGTCCGCGACCTGCCCGTTGTCTTGCTGCCTTTTTGCCGTCTTTTTGTTCGGCAGGTCCAATGGCCCCAAAGGCCCAACTTCCCCGTGCGGGTGTCTGAATCAAACGATAACGCGGCTCGATCGACTGGGGACAAATCACGGTTTCTTACACTGTGTTACCGTTTCGCCGCAGTTGCGCCACGTCGCCGCCATCAGCTCCGCTGGTCTCGCCTGAAAAAGACGGGCAGATCAAGCGGTTCCTCTGCGGCGCGCCCCGCAACCGGCTGCGCGTCGGCGCGCCGTTCCCGTCCCCCGCCCCTAAGCCGTTGTAATAGACTCGGTTTTCTCGGCGGCGGCGGTGCTTCCTGAGGTTGCTCCCTGCGCGCCATCGGCTACCTTGGCCCAATACTCGCGCTGCCCGACCGGCGGGAAATCCTCCAGCGTCGGCATCGGTCTGCGGCCGCGTCCGCCATAGGACGGCTGCTTTTCGGACCGGTCGCTTCCATCGTCGCTCGCGGGCACTCCTTCCGCCGTGTGACGAATGACCCGGCAGCTGCGGCGGGCCTTCCCGGATCACCACGTCGCCGGGCCCGCGCCAGACCTCGCGCTGCGCCGCATCATCGGCGGACGCTGCAAATTGGGGCTCCACTCGGCCGGCGACGGGCTGTGAGCGCCGCTGGGTCTGCGCCGGCTCCCTGACGGGGGCGGCCCGACGCTGGTCCTGCCTCGGCGCGGTCGCAACAGCGGGCTGCTCCGGCGCGGGCTCGGCACGGTGCATGCCCGAGGCCACGACCGACACGCCGGATGCGCCCGGTGAGCGCGTCGTCGAGCGTGGCGCCGAAGATGATGTTGGCGTCCGGGTCGAGCTCCTGTCGCACGCAATCGACGGCGTCGTGGACCTCGAACAGCGTGAGGTCCTGCCCGCCGCTGATCGACAAGCAGGAGGCTCTTCGCCCCGCCGAGCGAGACGTCGTCGAGCAGCGGGTTGAAGATCGCGTCCCTGGCGGCGGCGATGGCGCGCTCCTCGCCCGACGGCCTCGCCGGTCCCCATCATCGCCGTGCCCATGCCGCTCAGCACCGTGCGCACGTCGGCGAGGTCGAGATTGATGAGCGCGTCCCTGACCACCAGGTCGACGATGCAGGCGACGCCGGAGTAGAGCACCTGGTCGGCCAGCACGAAGGCCTCCGCGAACGGCGTGCGCTCGTCGGCGATCTTGAACAGGTTCTGGTTGGGAATGACGATGAGCGTGTCGACGTGCCGCGCGAGCTCGGCGATGCCGGCCTCCGCCGCGCGCATGCGCCGCTTGCCCTCGAACAGGAACGGCTTCGTCACCACGGCCACCGTGAGGATGCCGAACTCCTTCGCCACCCGCGCGATCACGGGCGCGGCGCCGGTGCCGGTGCCGCCGCCCATGCCGGCGGCGATGAACACCATGTGCGCGCCTTCCAGCACGGCGCGGATCTCGTCGAGGGCCTCCTCGGCGGCGGCCTCGCCGATCTCGTGCCTGGCGCCGGCGCCGATGCCCTCGGTGAGGCGGGCGCCGAGCTGGATGCGGTGCTCGGCGCTGGACGCGGCGAGCGCCTGCGCGTCGGTGTTGGCGACCACGAACTTGGGGCCGGCGAGGCCGGCGGCAACCATGTTGTTGACGGCGTTGCCGCCGCCGCCGCCGACGCCGATCACGACGATGCGCGGCTTCATGTCTCGGGGTCTCGATGTCTGTGCATCGCTCATGGCGGGTCCTCAGAAGCCTTCCCGGAGCCACTGGCCCACGCGCTTCAGGTAGCTCGTCCCCTCCTTGTCGCCGCGGCCGCCGCTCTTGCGCGCCCCGGCGGGCGGGATCGAGCGCGATCTGAACGAGGCCGAACGGCCGTGGAGAACTGGGGGCTGCGTGCAGAACGACGGCATGCCCTCCATCGGCTTCGGCCGCCCGATCCGCACCGGCCGGCCAAGCACCTCCTGCGCGAACGCGCCGAGCCCCGGCAGCTGGCTGCCGCCTCCGGTGATGACGATGCGGCTGGCTGCCAGGTGGGCGACGCCGGAGCGCTCGAGGCTCTCGACGACCTGGGCGAAGAGATCGGACATGCGGCCGGCGACGATGCCGTCGAGGTCGGCCTTGGCCGCCTCGTAGGGCGGTGCCGGCTCCCAGCTCCGGCGCCGGCGTCGGAGCAGCCGTCTCCTCGTCGTCCGCGGCCGCCGCCGTCCAGGGTGCCGTAGAGCGTCTTGATCCGCTCGGCCTCGGCGAACGGCACCGACAGGGCGCGCGCGATGTCGAAGGTCACGTGGTGGCCGCCGACCGCCACGGAGCCGATCCACAGGAGCTGGCCGTCGGCGAACATCGACAATCGTCGTGGCGCCGGCGCCCATGTCGATGCAGGTGACGCCGAGCCGCCGCTCCTCCTCGGTGGTGGCGGCGAGGCCGCTGGCGTAGGCCGCCGGGACGATGCCGGTCGGGACAGAGATAGGCGCGCTCGATCGCCTGCAGCAGGTTGCGCAGCGGCGCGTCCTCGACGATCACCGCGTGCAGGTCGGCGGCGAGCATGGTCCCGGCCATGCCGCGAGGGATCGGCCACCCCGCCCGCCCCGTCCAGCCGATAGGCGACGTGGTTGAGATGCAGCGAGCGTGTGTCCCGTCGCGCTCGGCGTAGTTGCGCCCGGCCGCCATCAGCCGGTCGGTGTCCGCCGCCGCGCACGCGGTCCTCGATCCTGGTCTCCGCCTCGAAGGCGATCGACCGCGGCCGTCCGCAGGTGACGGCGACGAGCACCTCCTCGAGCGTCAGGCCGGCGCTCTGCTCCGCCTGGTTGACCACGGCGCGCAGCGTCTGCTCGGCGCCGTCGAGATCGATCACCGCGCCGGCCTTGAGGCCGCGCGAGGGCCGGTGGCCGAAGCCGAGCACGCAGGCGCCCTCGCGGCGCCACAGGCCGTGGCGCGCGCGTTGGGCGCGGCGACGATGAGGCAGACGGTCTTGCTCGTGCCGATGTCGAGCACGCCGACGACGTCGCCCGCCCTGGTGGCCGATCTGGTTCGTAGTCAGCACGTCGCGACCGGCTCCCTGTGCTGTCACGTGCGGCCTGCGGGCGCGCGTGGTCCCTGCTCGAGGGAGCCGCGCTCTCGAGACGCTCACGAACCAGAACTCGCGCAGAATGGTGCCGCGCTCTCGCCGATCGGGATGGTTGGCTTCTAGGGGTAGGAGCCTTCAGGCTCGGACGGGGCGCTGGCGGTTGATCCGCCCGCCAGGAGAATTCCGGTCCGGGTCCTACCTGCTGCAACTGGCCTCCTCGACCATCCAGCTCACCAGCTCCTCGAACGAGAGCCCGGCGTGTGCCGCCAGCTCCGGTACCAGCGAGGTCGCCGTCATGCCCGGCTGCGTGTTGACCTCCAGACAGACCACCTCGCCCGATCCACCGCCTCCGGCCTCGTCGAAGCGGAAGTCCGCGCGGGAAACGCCTCGACACCCCAATGCCTTATGGGCAGTCAGAGCCAGCTTCTGCACCAATTGGTAAACATCTGGTAAAATCGGGGCCGGCAGCAGGTGGCGCGAGCCGCCCTTCGGCGTATTTCGCCTCGTAGTTGTAGAAGGCGAGCGTCTCGGCCGGGACAATCTCGATGACGCCCAGGGCCCGGTCGCCCATGACGGCGCAGGTCAGCTCACGGCCGGGAATGAAGCGTTCCGCCAGCAACTCCTCGCCGAACGCCCAGTCCGGGTCGTTGAGCTGCTGGGGTGGATGCTCATGGTCCGCGCGCACGATGAACACGCCGACGCTCGAGCCCTCCGAGACCGGCTTCAGGACATAGGGGCGGGGCAGCACGTGGGCCTTGGCGGCCTCGGCCCTGGCGACGACCTTGCCTTCGGCCACGGGGACGCCGGCGGCGCGCAGCATCGCCTTGGCGCGCTCCTTGTGCATCGCCAACGCGGACGCCAGCACGCCGGAGTGGGTGTAGGGGATGCCCAGCAGCTCGAGCAGGCCCTGCACGCAGCCGTCCTCGCCCCAGCGGCCGTGCAGGGCGTTGAAGCACGACGTCGGGCTTCACGCGGTGCAGCTGATCGGCGAGATCGCGGCCGGCGTCGATCAGGCGTCACCTTGTAGCCGGCGCGCTCCAGCGCCGCGGCACAGGCCTTGCCGGAGTTGAGGCTCACCTCCCGCTCGGCGGAGAGGCCACCCATGAGGACCGCCACGTGGTTGTAGCGGCGCGATCCGGAAGGGGTGCTCATTGTGCATGTGCCTCCGCCAGTGCCTCGCCGGTCGGCCTGCCGTCGCAGCGGCACGCCGATGCGGATGATCTCCCACTCGAGCGTGGCGCCGCTGTGCGCCCTGACGCGCGCGCGCACGGTCTCGCCGAGGCGCTCGATGTCCTCGGCCGACGCGTTGCGGTCGTTAATGAGGAAGTTGCAGTGCATCTCGGAGACCTTGGCGCCGCCGACGATGAGGCCGCGGCAGCCGGCGGCGTCGATGAGCTTCCAGGCGCTGGCGCCCGGCGGGTTCTTGAAGGTGGAGCCGCCGGTGCGCTCCCTGATCGGCTGGTTGGCCTCGCGGTAGGTTCGCCACCTCCTCCATCTCGGCGAGGATCGCCGCCGGCTCCCCGGCGCTGCCCTGAAACAGCGCCTCGGTGAAGATGAAGGCGGCCGGCACGCCGCTGTGGCGGTAGGTGAGGCTGCATGTCGGCGAGCGGCAAGACGGTGGATGCGTGCCGCTGCGGTCGACGGCCTGCGCTTCGACGAGCACGTCCCTGGTCTCGCGGCCGTGGGCGCCGGCGTTCATGCGCAGGGCGCCGCCGATGGCGCCGGGGATGCCGCGGTAGAAGGCGAGCCCGGCGATGCCCGCCTCGGCCGCCGCCCGCGCGAGCTTGGCGTCGGGAACCGCGGCCCCGGCGCGGATGCGGTGGCCGGCCTCCACGGCGATCCCGGCGAAGCCGCGCCCCAGGCGGATGACCACGCCCGGGATGCCGCCGTCGCGGACCAGCAGGTTGGAGCCGAGGCCGACGACGGTGACCGGCAGATCGGCGGGGACATGCGCCAGGAAATAGGCGAGGTCGGCGGCGTCGGCGGGCGTGAACAGGACCTGCGCCGGGCCGCCCACCCGGAACCAGGTGATGTCGGCGAGCCTCTGGTTGGCGGCGAGCCGGCCGCGCAGCTCGGGCATCCGTGCGGCGAGATCGCGGCACCAGATCGGGGAAGCTCACAGGACGCGCCTCCCATCCGCAACGGCGCGTCTGCGGCGAGCCACTGGGGAAGGGCATGCGCCCACTCCGTGCTGTTGCCGGCGCCGAGGCACACCACCATGTCGCCGGGTGCCACGAAGCGCTTCACGGTCGGCGCGATGTCCTCGACCCTGGCCGCCAGCGCGACGCTCCGGTGCCCCGCGGCGCGGATCGCCTTGGCGAGGGCGGCATGGTCGATGCCCTCGATCGGCGCCTCGCCCGCCGTGTAGAGGGGGGCGACGATAACGGTATCGGCGTCAGCGGAAGCTGGCGGCGAACTCCTGGAACAGATCGCGCACGCGCGTGTAGCGGTGCGGCTCCACCACGGCGACGACGCGCCCGCGCGCGCGGGCGCGTGCGGCCTTCAGCACCGCGGCGATCTCGACGGGATGGTGGCCGTAGTCGTCGTAGATGGCGACGCCGTTCCAGGTGCCGGTGAGCTGGAAGCGGCGCTTGACGCCGGAGAAGCCGGCAAGCGCCGTCGCGGATGGCATCGTCCGGGATGCCGGCCTCGCTCGCCGCAGCGATCGCCGCCAGATGCATTGAGGGCGTTGTGCTGGCCGGCCAGCGGCAGGCTCCAGCCGCTGAGCAGGCGCCGCCCGCCCAGCACGCGCGGCCGAGCTCGGCGTCGAACACGGTCTCGCCGCCTTCCGCCTGCGTCGATTTCAAGACGAGATCCGCCCCGGCGGTGGTGCCGTAGGTCAAGAGCCGGCGCCCGTCGCGCCTGAGCTCGAGGCGCTCGATCAGCGCGCTCACCACGGGATGGTCGATGCAGGCGACGGCGAGCCCGTAGAACGGAATGTTGCGCAGGAACGTCTCGAACTCCCGGTGCATGTTGTCGACGGTCTCGAAGTGGTCGAGGTGCTCCGGGTCGATGTTGGTGACGACGCCGATCTGGGTCGGCAGCTTGGTGAAGGTACCGTCGGACTCGTCGGCCTCCACGATCATCCACTGGCCGTCGCCGCGGCGCGCGTTGGAGCCCCAGTCGTTGATGATGCCGCCGGTGATGACCGTCGGATCGAGGCCGGCGGCGTTGAACACGTGGGCGATGAGCGAGGTAGTGGTGGTCTTGCCGTGCGTGCCGGTGACGGACACGGTGGCGTAGAGCCGCATCAGCTCGGCCAGCATCTCGGCGCGGCGGATGATGGGGAGCCCCCTGGCGCGCGCCGCCTCCAGCTCCGGGTTGCCGGGCTTGACGGCGCTCGAGATCAGGACGTAGCGCGCGCCGACCAGGTTGACGGGGTCGTGGCCGACGAACACGCGCAGGCCCCGCGCGCGCAGGCGCTTGACGTTGGCCGAGTCCTTCTGATCGCTGCCCTGCACGGTGTAGCCCTTGCTGTGCAGGATCTCGGCGATGGCGCTCATCCCGATGCCGCCGATGCCGAGAATATGCACGGGACCCATGTCGGTGGGCATTTGCATGCTGGCTGTTTCCCTCGCTGGCGCGGTGTTCTTGGTTGCGCCGATGTTACGCGCTTCGTGCCGCTCGGCCTATCAGCTCTTCGACGAGATCGGCGAGATCGGTTACCGCGCGGGGCCGGCCCTGCGCCTTGGCGGCGGCTGCGGCGCCGGCCAGCGCGTCGGGCTCGGTAAACAGGCGCGCGACCGCCTCGGCCAGGAACTCCGCGCTGTAGTTCTTCTGCTCGAGGCACCAGCCGCCGCCGGCGTCGGCGAGCCGCAGCGCATTCTGCAGCTGGTCGTTGTCGATGGCGTGCGGCAGCGGCACCAGGATCGCCGGGCGGCCCATGACGGTCAGCTCAGCCACCGTCGAGGCACCCGAGCGGCAGATCACCAGGTGCGCCTTGGCCATCGCCTCCGGCAGGTTGGTAAAGAACGCTGCAAGGTCGGCGTGTATGCCCGCCGCCCGGTAGGCCGCTCCGACCCGCTCAACGTCCTCCTCGCGGCATTGCTGCACCACCAGGGTGTTGGCGCGGACCTGCGGCGGCAGCAGGGCCAGGGCGGGCGGCACCGCATCGGCGAAGAAACGCGCACCCTGGCTGCCGCCGAACACCAGGAGCGCGTAGGGCCCGCCGGGTTGCGGCGGCTGGTAGCCGTGCGCCGCCCAGCCGGCGACCTGGTCGCGCACGGGATTGCCGGTCACCCGTGCCTTGAAGAGCAGGGGCCCCTCGAGGAACCTGGTGTGCTCGAAGGAGGCGGCGATCGCCGTCACCTTCTTGGCCAGCATGCGATTGGCGCGGCCCAGCACGGCATTCTGCTCGTGCAGCGCGGTCGGCAGGCCGCGCAGGCGGGCGGCGAGGAGAGGCGGGAAGCACGGATAGCCGCCGAAGCCGACGACGGCGGCCGGCCTCACCCGGCCCAGCAGCCGCCACGACGCCCAGATGCCGCGCGCGAGCCTGGCAGCAGCCCGCCCCTTCCCGATGATGGATTTCCCCGCCGTCGTGGCCGAGGGAACACGGTAGATGGCGCGCGCCGGGAAGCCGGTCTCGTAACGGTCGGCGCGCATGTCGGTCACGAGATCGACGGGGATCCCGCGCCGGCCGAGCTCCTGGGCCAGGGCAAACGCTGGAAACAGGTGGCCGCCGGTACCGCCGGCGGCCAGCATGACAGAGGAGGGCATTCCGTGGATCGATCGCCTCATGGTCGGGTGGATTCGGCGGGCATAGGTGCGAATGCCGGCTTTTTCGTGTAGCCGCCACCGGCCCGGCGCCGAGCGAGTGCGAGCAGCATCCCGAGCGCCACACCTGGCGAGAAGGGGCCAGCCGCATCCCGGCTGAGCCGCAACCCGAAGCACGAAACGCTGTCATGCCGGGCGCGCGCGATCGCGCGAAGACCCGGTCACCCAGGGCCAAGTGCGCCGGTCATTCCCCTCGACCCTGGGTGCCGGATCTCATTTCGCTGACGCGAAATTCCGGGATGCCAACCAACTCTTGACGGAGTTTCGTTCTCGCCCACTCGCTTCGAGCCCGGGTGCCATCTTACGGCCGTCGTGGCGAGGGGTCTACGCCATCGCCGTTCAGCATTCGATGCCCGGCAGGGCGGCGACGAGAGCGCGGAAGGCGTCGCCACGGATCTCGAAGTTGCGGTACTGGTCGTAGGACGCGCAGGCGGGCGAGAGCAGCACCACGGGCGCCGGAGCGCCGCTCGCCGCAGCATCGCGCGTTGCGGCGGCAACCGCGCGGTCGAGCGTGCCGCAGCGCTCGTATTGCACCCTGCCGTCGAGGGTCGCGGCGAACGCCTCGGAGGCCTCGCCGATGAGATAGGCCCTGGCGACGCGGGGAAAGAAGGGCGCGAGCGAGGCGATGCCGCCCTCTTGGCCCGGCCGCCGAGGATCCAGAGCACGTCGCCCTCGAACGCGGCGAGCGCGGTGGCGGCGCTGTCGGCGTTGGTGGCCTTGCTGTCGTTGATGAAGAGGATGCCGCCCAGCCGCCCGATCTCCTCGAGCCGGTGCGCCAGGCCCGGGAAGGTCGCGAGCGCCGCTGCCACCTCGGCGGCGGACACCCCGAGCCTCATGGCGGCGGCGGCGGCGGCGAGCGCGTTCTGGATGTTGTGCTGCCCCCGGAGCGCGCCGATGCCGGCGAGGTCGGCGAAACGGCCCGCCGGCCCGGTCCAGGGCGCTTGGGAGAAGAGGCTGCTGCCTTCCGCGAACCAGCCCTGCGGCACGCGGGCACGCGCGGAGAGGATGTCGACCCAGCCGCCGCCGGCGCGGCCCAGGCGCTCGGAGATGGCGCGGCACCAGGCGTCGTCGTCGCCGACGATGGGGTGCTCGGCGCCCTGCACCAGCCGCTCCTTGAGGCCGGCGTAGTTCTCCATGGTGCCGTGGCGGTCGAGATGGTCGGGCGTGATGTTGAGCAGGATGCCGGCCGTCGGCCGCAGCGTCGGCGTCAGCTCGATCTGGAACGAGGACATCTCGATCACGTGGCAGCGCTGCGGCGCCGGCGGATCGAGCGCCAGCACCGCGGTGCCGATGTTGCCGCCCATCGCCACGTCCCTGCCCGCCGCCTTCAGGATGTGCGCGACGAGCGCCGTCGTGGTCGACTTGCCGTTGGTTCCCGTCACCGCCACGAAAGGAGCCCCGGGAGCCGACTTCGCCCGCTCCCGGCAGAAGAGCTCGATGTCGCCGATGATCTCCACACCGGCGGCCTTGGCCCTCCGCACGGTCCAGTGTGGCTCGGGATGGGTCAGTGGCACGCCGGGGCCAGCACCAGGGCGCCGAAGCGGCTCCAGTCCGCCTCCCGGAGGTCCGCAACCGGCACCCCGGCCTGCGCCGCTGCCTCGCGTCCCGCCGCGCTGTCGTCGCCGGCTGTCACCGAGGCGCCTCCGGCCATCAGCCCACGGCAGGCTGCCAGGCCCGACAGCCCGAGCCCGAACACCGCAACCTCTATGCCGGCGAACGTCGTGACCCGAATCATGGATGCGATTGTATGTCCCTTCGGGGTGCAATTCCCTCGTAAGTTCAGCGCAGCGAGCCCGGCTCCAGGCGGAACACCACAGGGAAGAACGTCGCCCAGCCGAGCCATCGCCTGCTCCCGGCCTCACCGACGGCCCAGAGCCCGCCTTGCGGATCGAAGCTGATGTCCTCGATGCCGGCCGGCATGGCGAACCGCTTCAGGACGGCGCCGGTGCGACGGTCCAGTTGCACGAGCTCGCCGAAGGTGGAGCCGCTGCGCGTGATCCAAAGGCCGCCAGCGGCGTCGAACGCCGCCCCCTGGGCCTTGACGGGCAGGGTGACGGTGACGGCGGCGTCGGCGTCCTCCTCGGTGAGGACGCCGCTTGACGCTGCCAGCTTCTCGAACGGCAGCCGGTAGAGCCTGGCGCCGGGCTCCTTGGCATAGGTGCCGAGCCAGAGCGCATCGGCCGTGGAGGCCGCAAACGAGCCCTTGAGCGCGCCGGCGAGCCTGATCGATCCGATGACACGGCCGATCTCGCCGCCGCCTCCCCGATCGAGCGCGATCTCGAAAATCTCGCGCGTATCGGCAACCCACAGGCGCCCCGGCCGCCCGCGGGCGAGGCCTCCGGCGTGGCCGCAGGACGGCGGCAGGTCGAGCGTGCCGGTGACCGTGCCGCTGCGCGGGTCGACCCGGTAGAGCCGGCAGGGGCCGCGGCCCTGCTTGGGGTCCACACTGCGGTAGGTGCCGACGAGGATGGCGCCGTCCACGAAGGTGAGGCCCTGCGGCACGAAGCCGTCGTCGAGACCAGGGGACCAGATCAGGGTAGTCATCGCCGCGGCATTCGGCACCGTGCTCAGGCCGCGGTCGCTGTAGGTCGGTGCGGCACCCAGCACACGGGCCGAAGCCGTGCCGAAGGTGCCGGCGAGCGCCAGGCCGGCCAGCGCGACGGCGGCGAGTGCGGCGCGGCTCATCTGAGCTTCAGGGTGGAGAGGGCGACGAGGGCGAGCACCACGGAGATGATCCAGAAGCGCACCACCACGGTCGATTCCTTCCAGCCCTTCTCCTCGAAATGATGGTGCAGCGGTGCCATGCGGAACACGCGCTTGCCCGTGAGCTTGTACGACAGAACCTGGATGATCACCGACATGGTCTCCAGCACGAACAGGCCGCCGACGATGGCGAGAACGATCTCCTGCTTGGTCGCCACCGCAATGGCGCCGAGCACGCCGCCGAGCGCCAGCGAGCCGGTGTCGCCCATGAAGATCATGGCCGGCGGCGCGTTGAACCAGAGGAAGCCCAGGCCGGCCCCGATGATGGCCCCGCAGATGATGGATAGCTCGCCCACGCCCAGAACGTGGTGGATCTGCAGGTAGCGCGCGAATCCGTAGTGGCCCGTCGCATAGGCGAACACGCCGAAGGTGGCGGCGGCGATGATCACGGGGACGATGGCGAGGCCGTCGAGGCCGTCGGTCAGGTTGACGGCGTTGCCGGCACCAACGATCACGAAGATGCCGACCAGGATGAAGAAGGCGCCCATCGGGATCAGAAGCGCCTTGAAGAACGGCACGGTGAGCGTGGTGGAGAACCCGGGGGCGCCGTTGCGGATCACGAAGTACGTGGCGATGGCGGCGATCGCGATCTCCGTCGCGAGGTCGCCACCGGCCCCCCAAGCCGCCGGTCTTGCCGTTCGTCACCTTGAGGTAGTCGTCGTAGAAGCCGATGGCGCCGAAGCCCAGCATCACGAGCAGCGCGACCCACACGTAAGGGTTCGACAGGTTGGCCCACAGGAGCGTCGCCACCGTGATGCCGGAGAGGATCATGAGCCCGCCCATGGTAGGCGTGCCGCGCTTGGCGAAGTGGGTCTGCGGCCCGTCGTCCCGGATCGGCTGGCCCTTGCCCTGCTTGACGCGCAGCACGTCGATCATGGCCGGGCCGAACAGGAACACGAACAGGAGCGCGGTCATGATGGCGCCGCCGGTGCGGAACGTGATGTAGCGGAACACGTTCAGCGGGCCGAACTGGTCGCTGAAGTTCGCCAGCGCATAAAGCATCTCTAGCCTCCGCCCCTTGGCACCTTAACCGCCCGCCCCCGAGAACCGCGCCCGCAGGGCCTCCACCAGCGGCGCCATGCGCGACGCCAGCGAGCCCTTGATCATCACCGCATCCCCGGCGCGCACGGCCTCGAGCAGGGGTGGCTCCAGCTGCGCCGAATCCGGCGCCCAGGCGCCCCGCTGCGCCGGCGCAAGGCGGTCGTAGAGCCGCTGCATCAGCGGGCCGCATGCAAGCACCAGATCGATGCCGGCGGCGTCGACCGCATCGGAGAGGCCGCGGTGCAGGTCCGCCGCGGCCTCGCCCAGCTCCAGCATGTCGCCGAGCACGGCGACGCGGCGCGGGAACTCCTCGCGTGGGACGGTGGCCACCGCCGCCAGCGCCGCCCGCACGGAGGCCGGGTTGGCGTTGTAGCTCTCATCGATCAAAAGGATGCGGCCGCCGCCGGGGGCTTCCAGCAGCGTGCGGGCCCCTCGGCCCGCGGGAGCCGCGATACGCACCAGCGCCGGCAGGCAGCGCATGGCATCGGCGCCGAGCGCCTGCAGCGCCGCGAGCACGGCGAGCGAGTTTCTCACGTAGTGCTCTCCCGGCGCCCCGATGCGATAGGGAAAGCGCTGCGAGCCGATGCCCGCGATCACCGACGAGCCCCTGGCATCCATGTTGGCCTGGATGCACCGCACGTCGGCCGCCTCCGCAACGCCGAAGCTCACGACCTTCGCCCCGATGGCGCCGGCACGCTCTCTGAGCAGGCCGAAATGCGGGTTGTCGTGCGGCAGCACCGCCGTCCCGCCGGGCACCAACCCAGCGAGGATCTCCGCCTTGGCCTCGGCGATGGCCTCCAACGAGGGGAAATACTGCAGATGCACGGGCTCGACCGTTGTGATGACAACCGCGTGCGGCCGCACCATGCGGGCAAGCGGCGTGATCTCGCCGGGGTGGTTCATGCCGACCTCGAAGGCGCCGAACCGGGCTTCGCGCGGCAGGCGCGCCAGGGTCAGCGGCACGCCCCAATGGTTGTTGTAGGACTTCTCCGAGGCGTGCGTGGCACCGGCCTCCGAGAGACCGAGCCGCAGCATCTCCTTGGTGCCGGTCTTGCCGGCGCTGCCGGTGACCGCGACGATGCGCGCGTTGCTGCGCCGGCGCGCGGCCTGGCCGATGGCCTCGAGCGCGGACAGGGGGCAGTCCGCGCGCAGCAGGGGCCCGTCGCTGCCGCCGCGCCGGTAGCTGGCCATGACGAGCGCGGCGACGGCCCCCCTGGCGAAGGCATCGCCGACGAAGTCGTGGCCGTCGCGCTCCGCCCGCAGCGCCACGAACACGTCGCCGGGCTTCAGGGTGCGGCTGTCGATCGAGAAGCCGGTGATGGCCGCCGTCGGCGTGCCATCGGCGCGGCCCTGGGCCGCGGCGACCAGCTCCTCCCATTGCCACAGCTCCGTCGTCATCTCGCCTCGGGCTCCGTCTTGGGCCTGATCTGGGGCTGCATCTGGGGCTGCGTGAGGAGTGCACGCACCACGTCGTGATCCGAGAAGGGGACCACCGTGTCGCCGACGATCTGGCCGGTCTCGTGGCCCTTGCCGGCGACCAGGAGCACATCGCCGGGGCGCAGCAGCCGCGAGCCGGCCTGGATTGCCTCGGCGCGGTCGCCGATCTCGCGCGCGCCGGGGGCACCGGCGAGGATCTCCGCCCGGATGGCCGCCGGCTTCTCGCTCCGCGGGTTGTCGTCGGTGACGATGACGGTGTCGGCCAGCCGCGCGGCGATCTCCCCCATGATCGGCCGCTTGGCCCGGTCGCGGTCGCCGCCGCAACCGAAAACGCAGATTAACCTTCCGGGCGCGAACGGCCGCAGCGCCATGAGCGCCGCGGCGAGCGCCTCGGGCTTGTGCGCGTAGTCGATCACCGCAAGGCCGCCGCGCACGAGGCCCATGACCTCGAGCCGCCCCTTGACGCCCTGGAGCCCCTCCAGGGCCGCCAGCACGCGCTCCACGGGCTCCCCGGTCGCCAGCGCCAGGCCCGCCGCCAGGAGCGCGTTGCCGGCCTGGTACGCGCCGGGCAGCGGCAGGCGGATCATCAACGTCCCGCCCGCGTGGCGCACCTCGAGCCGCTGGGCGAAGTGGTCCGGCGCGCAGGCCCGGAGCGCGAGGGTTGCACCGGCCTTGCCGACCGTCAGGACCTCGTGCCCGGCCCGCTCGGCCGCCGCAATTGCCGCCGGCGCCTCGGCAGCATCGGCGTTGACGACTGCGACACCGTCTTGCGGCAGCACCTCGGTGAACAGGCGCAGCTTGGCTTGCAGGTACGCTTCCATGGTCGGATGGTAGTCGAGGTGGTCGTGGCCGAGATTGGTGAACGCAGCGGCCCGCAACCTGATGCCGTCGAGACGATGCTGGTCCAGACCGTGCGAGGAGGCTTCGAGCGCCAGATGCGTAACTTCTTCACGCGCGAGTTGTGCCAGCGTCTCGTGCAGCGTGATCGGATCGGGGCTGGTCAGGCTGCCATAGGTGCAGGCACCCGGCGCAACCAGGCCGATGGTTCCGAGCGAGGCCGCCCGATGTCCCAGCGCCGTGAAGATCTGGCGCGCGAAGTCGGCCACCGAGGTTTTGCCGCTGGTACCGGTGACGGCTACCGCGGTCTTGGGCTGGGCGCCGTAGAAGCGTGCGGCCATCAGAGCGAGCGCCCGGCGCGGCTGCGGCGAGGTGATGAGCGGAACCGCAACCCGAGCGCCCGCCGGGTCGTCCTCGGCCAGGATCGCCGCGGCGCCCCTGGCCACCGCCCCGGCGATGAACTCGGCCCCGTCGGCCCTGCCCCCGCGCAGGGCGGCAAACAGCCATCCCGGCATTACCTTGCGGCTGTCGGCCGTTAGCCCGGCAATCTCGATTGAGCCGCATCCCGAGGGAGCAGAGGTCTCCGGGCCGAGCAGCATGTGCAGCTTCATTGGCGTCGACGGCTTCCTTGGGCCAACCGCTAACCCCCTGGCCCGCAAGGTGGGGTTCTTATTGCGCTTGCTTCGGTGCGTCAAACGCCGGGGTGGTCCGGACCTCGGCGAGGCGCGGCAACACGCCCAGGATCAGGGCATGCGCTTCGGGGGGAGCCGGGTGCGCGTAGCGGGCAAACGCGCTCATGACGGGGCCGGCCACCAGGAACAGGTTGACCGTGATGCGTGGCGGGTTGCCGGCGACACCCTCTCCTAAGCAGAGCTTCCCAGACGGGCGAACGCTCTGCCAGCGCCCCTGGCGTCCGCTTTGCGGGGCCTTGCTGCCGGAACCCCACTCCTGCCGCGGTTGAAGGTGGCCACTCCAGAACAAGTTGCCAACTCGCACGCCATCAGGCGGCGGTGCTGCAAGACCTTCAGGCTTTCTTGAAATGCGACGACGAAGCCGTTCGCGGGAAAGTAGCAGGGCCACATTCGGCGGGGTATTTGCACTGCGATTGGGAGGGAGCCAATTCGCAGCACAGCCGCATCCTGCTGACGGGGGGGACAGTTAGGAAGATGTGGCCCTGCATGCGTTAGGTGCACCATCCGCGTTGCGCGATCAACGCGGGCAACTACTGATCTAATCAGGGAGAATTACTCATACTGGCTTCGCCGGTAGAGCCCGCCCCCACACCTCAGTACCAAGCCGGCTGGCCAGCTCTCACAGTGACTTTGAGGTACAATATATTGACCTTGGGGTATCCGACCGTCAGATTTCGCTCGCCGATTGTATGCGAGAACGCTCATGTCCGCCGACCCCCTCCCGAACGATCCCTTGACTGACGGCCTTGTCGTCGGCGTTGGCGCCTCGGCCGGTGGGCTCGCGGCTTTCAAGACGTTCCTCGCCAATACGCCGGCCGATACGGGCATGGCCTTCATACTGGTCCAGCATCTCGACCCGCATCACAAGAGTCTGCTGGTCGAGTTGCTCAGTGCCGGCGCCCCAATTCCGGTCATCGAGGCCGCGGACGGCGTCGCCATACGCAAGAACTGCGTTTTCGTCATCCCACCCGATGCCACGCTCACTATCAAGGATGGCATCATCAGAGTGGTCAGTCCGGCCCCTCCGCGCGGGTCTCGCCGCCCCATAGACACGTTCTTCTCATCGCTTGCGGAGGATTGCCGCGACAAAGCCGTCGGCGTCATCTTGTCCGGCGTCGGCAGTGACGGTGCGCGCGGCGTGCGCAAAATCAAGGAGCATGGCGGCCTGACGCTGGCTCAGGCCGATATCGGCCATGTAGCTCAGGATGGCATGCCGCGGAGTGCGGTCAACACAGGCATGGTCGATCACGTCGTGCCGGTCGAGGCCATGCCGGCCTTGCTCGTCGACCATCAACACCACTTGGGCGCGGTTGCCGAACACAAGGACAGCAATGGCGCCCGGCAGGACATGGGGCAGCACCTGGCGGCGATTACAGGGCTGCTGCGCGCCGGCACCGGCCACGATTTCAGCGGATACAAGGAAGGCACCCTGACCCGGCGCATCCAGCGGCACATGCAGGTTCTGCATATCGACGACGTCCCCAGCTACATTGAGCGCCTCAAGGCGGATCGCGGCGAGCTGCAGGGGCTGTTTCACGAGCTCCTGGTCGGCGTGACCCAGTTCTTCCGCGATCCCGATGCGTGCGAAGCTCTCAAGAAGACTGCGCTTGCGTCTTTGATCTCCTCCAAGGCAGCCGACGAGCCAATCCGCATCTGGGTACCCGGCTGCGCAACCGGGGAGGAGGTCTACTCCATGGCCATCCTTCTGAGCGAGTGCATGACCGACAGCCCTCGCTCGCAAAGCAGCGATATCAAGATCTTCGGCACCGATATCGACGATGGCGCAATCGCGACCGCCAGAAACGGCAGCTACCGGCAGCCCGTCACGGGCGTTTCGCCCGAGCGCCTGGGGCGGTGGTTCCTCAAAGAGGGCAACGATTATCGTCTGCGGCCGGAGGTCCGCCAGCTGTGCGCCTTCTCCGTGCACAGCATCGTCAAAGACCCCCCTTCTCGCGGCTCGATTTGATCTCCTGTCGCAACGTCCTGATCTACCTCGACAAGGAGCTGCAGGACAGGGCGGTGCAGACATTCCACTACGCCCTGAACCCCGGAGGCTTTCTGCTTCTGGGTGCGTCAGAAAGGATCACGCGCCACGCCAAGCATTTTGCGATCGTCGATGACAAGCACCGCATCTTTCAGCGAAGCGACGCAGGCGAGCCGTTGCTGTCTTTCTCGAAATCTTCCGCTGCTGCATTGGCACCGATGCTCTTGCCTCGGCCGACACGCGCCGATGAAGATCGCATCGATAAGAGCGTGCGACGCGTGATGGAGCAGTACGCTCCGGCCTATTTCGTGATCGACAGGCAACACCAGATCGTGCGCTTCTCGGGAAGCGAGGCGCGGCACTATCTCGAACCCTCCCCTGGGGTCGCCAACCTGAACCTGTTCGGCTTGCTGCAAAAGACCCTGAGACCCTCGGTCAGGGCGGCGGTGGAGCAGGCGATTACCGCGCGAAAAGTGGTCGTCAACAGCGATTTGACGATCCAGATCGATGGCCAGAGCAGGCCGCTCGTGTTGATCGTTGAGCCGATCTCGAGCAATGGCGCCAGCAATCTGTGCGTGGTCGCCTTTCGCGACACCTCCCCGCTCGTTCGCGCTGCGGGGCCTGAGGCGGCGCCGACGACCGATGCGGCGAGCACGCTCGCCCTGGAAGGGGAGCTGCGCGCATCCAAGACGCAGCTGCAGGCCGCCACCGAGCAGCTCGAAGCCTACATCGAGGACATGAAGTCCACGACGGAGGAGTATCAGGCCGTCACCGAAGAGCTGCAGTCCTCCAACGAAGAGCTCGAGACCGCCAAGGAGGAGCTGCAATCGGTCAACGAGGAGCTGCAGACGATCAATGCCGAGCTGCAGAGCAAGAACGACGCGATGGAGCGCCTCAACAACGACCTGAAGAACTTGCTGGACAGCACGCAGATTGCAACCGTGTTCCTCGACGACGCCCTGCGCATCAAGCACTACACGCCGGCGATGGCGGAATTGTTTCCGCTACGCGAGGCGGACCGCGGCCGCCCCATCACCGAAGTCGTCAGCCAGCTGGCATATGAGGAGCTTCGGGCCGATGTGCTGGGTGTGCAGCGCACGCTTCAGGTTGTCGAGCGGGAGCTCGACCTCAAGGGCGGTGCTGCAAGCTTCCTGATGCGCATCAGGCCCTACCGCACCATCCACAATGTCATCGACGGCGTCGTGATCACGTTTGCGGACATCACTGCCAACAAGCGCGTGCAACGGGCCAGGGAGCTGTTCATCGACGAGCTCCAGCACCGCACCCGCAACCTTCTTGCCGTCGTGCAATCGATTTCAGGCACCACGCTTGCGGAAGCCGACACGCTCGCGGACTACGGTGCTGCATTCAACGATCGGCTCCAGGCGCTTGCGCGCGTGCAGGGGCTCCTGTCCCGCAGCGATGACCGCGCTCGCACGCTCAGGGAGCTCGTGCACGGGGAGCTGGCCGCCATCGGCGTCACGCCCGACGGTGAGCGCGTCGTCATTGACGGCCCGACGGCGACACTTCCTCACCGGGCTATGCAGCTGCATCGCGCTCGCATTTCACGAGCTCGCTACCAACGCGCTCAAGCATGGGGCCCTGAAGAATGCTCGCGGGCGCGTCGACGTGAGGTGGCAGATGCTCGATCCGCTGGACACTCCTCGTTTGGAGATGACATGGGTGGAGAGCGGCGTCGAGCTCGGCGAACCTCAGGCAAGCTCCTTCGGCCGTGGCTTTGGCCGGGAATTGCTCGAGCACGCTCTACCATACCAGCTCGACGCCACGACCAAGCTCGATGTCGCCCAGGATGGCATCCGCTTTTCGGCTGTCATTCCGTGGCATGATGATGAGCGCAGGGAACCATGATCGCCTC
Organism: uncultured Alphaproteobacteria bacterium; assembly: GCA_963758625.1. Classification (GTDB taxonomy): domain Bacteria; phylum Pseudomonadota; class Alphaproteobacteria; order Rhizobiales; family Hyphomicrobiaceae; genus AWTP1-13. The sequence continues at coordinate 74,680 of CAVWWJ010000006.1, forward strand.
TTCAGTTGGAGCCGCGGGGCGCCGCGTGCTCGTGGTAGAGGATGAGTACTTGCTCGCCACGAAGTTGGTGGGCGCATTTGCCAAGCTGGGTGTGGAGACAATAGGTCCAGTCGGCACCGTCAAGCAGGCGCTGGATTTGGTGGAGCGCAGTGGCCATCTCGATGGCGCGTTACTCGACATCAAGCTGCGCGACGGCGTCGTCTTCCCGGTCGCCGCGGCGCTCCAGGCGCGCGGCGTGCCTTTCATTTTCACGACCGGGTACAACCAGCACGCAATCCCTGAGCGATACAAAAATGTCGTGCGCTACGAGAAGCCTTTCGATCCGGCCCAAGTTGCACGCGCATTGTTTTCAGATGCGGGGCAAAAACCATAGTCCATACGATGTCCGCTCCTGCCGCTCCCAAAGGTCATCTGATCGCGCATCCTGATCAGCCCGAGCGGCCCCGCTCGAGGGCAATGCCCCGGGATGGTCGCTGAGGCCATAGCCCAAGCGAGAGCCCGACAATCTGCGAGAGACACGTTCGGCTTGGGCACACTTCTCCGGCTCGAGTCCGTCCGGTTCGGGGCCATGCCTAGAGGCGCGGGACGGCGGGCGTCGCGTCAGCCGGCCAGGGCGGCGCGTCGGTCCTCACCGCAGTTCGCAGCTTGGCCGACCGCGCGCGCGGGTTCTGCGCCAGCTCCGCCTCTCCGGGGGCTATCGCCCCACGGTTGACGAAGCGGAAGCTCGGCGCGGGCCTCACCGATGCGCTCGGCGGCAGGTGTCGCGAGGCCTGCTTCTCCCGGCCCGCCCTGTCTGCCAGGAAGCGCTTGACGAGGCCGTCCTCCAGCGAATGGAATGTGATGACGGCGAGCCGCCCGCCTGATCCGAGCGTAAGCTCGGCCGCCGCCAGCCCCTGCGCCAGCTCGGCGAGCTCGTCGTTGACGTAGATGCGCAGCGCCTGGAAGGTGCGCGTTGCCGGGTGCCGGCCGCCGGGCTTGCCGCGTCCCAGCACGCGCTCCACGACGGCCGCCAGCTCCGAGGTGCGCTGCAACAGCGCCTCGCGCCGGCGTGCCACGATGGCACGGGCGATGGCGCGCGAGCGCCGCTCCTCGCCGAGATGGAAGAGGATGTCGGCGAGGTCCTTCTCCTCCGCCGAATTGACCACGTCGGCCGCACTCGGCCCGCTCCGCGACATGCGCATGTCGAGCGGGCCGTCCTCCTGGAACGAGAAGCCCCGCTCCGGCGCATCGAGCTGCATGGAGGAGACGCCGATGTCGAGCAGGACGCCGTCGGCGGGCGCGAAGCCCACCTCCTCGGCAATCCGGTCGAGCTCGGCGAAGCGGCCTTCGACGAGCGTCAGCCGACCGCCGCTCGCCTCGACCAGCCCCCGCCCGGCGGCGAGAGCATCGGGATCGCGGTCGACGCCGAGCACGCGCACGCGCGCGCCTGCTTCGATGAGCGCCGCGCTGTGCCCGCCGGCGCCGAACGTACCGTCAATGAAGCGTTCGCCCGCTTGCGGGGCCAGCGCCGCCAGCACCTCGGAAAGCAGCACGGGAATGTGGCCGCGCGGCCCTTTGCGGAACCCCACGGCGGTCGGGGTGCCGCTGCGCGCCGTCATTCCCGTGCCCCTCCCTCACCGCCGTCCGGCTGGAGGCGGCGATCCGTGCCGAACAGCTTGCGGTGGTCGCGGACCTTCTCGCGCGCTCCCGCCCGCCGGGCCTCGAAGCGTCCGGGCTCCCACATCTGGAACTTCTGCCCGAGGCCGACGAAGGCGACGTGGGTCGAAAGGCCGGCGTGGGCGCGAAGCGCTTCAGAAAGCACGATGCGTCCGTCCTGATCGATGCTGAGGGTAACAACGTCGCCGTAGAGCGCGACAGACAACTCGTCCCGCTCGTCCGAATAGTCCGGCAGACCGTCGAGAAGCCGGTCGATGTTCGCCGCAAGGCTCTTGCCGCCTGCATCGAGCGCCGGAGCGTCGAGCGAGGGGTAGCAGTAGATGCCACCGTCGACGAGCCCGTGGTGCTCCAGCACGGAGCGGAAGGAGGCAGGCACGGACACCCGCCCCTTGACGTCGATCTTGTTGATGAATGTCGAGACAAAGCGCTCCATCCCCTGCTCGAGCCCCGCCTGACGCCGTTCACCGATCACTGATTGATGGTCCGCCAGCCGCTCCCGAAACATCCTGGGCGACGCGAGGTGCGCTGTCTGGATTCGTATGGGATCACATGGGCGACTCTGGGAGTCAATGGTTCACAATAGGGATAGCGCGGGCAATCCCCTAAGTCTGTGGATGGTGGCGAACGCACCACACGACGCACCCGTCATCCCGTCAGGCGGAGCCACAATTGAGTTGCCGCCGCACAGGCGCCGTGCTGACCTCCCGGCAATCAACCATCGCAGGAGGGAACGATGCCGCGGCTCGCCGCCATGTTGACCACGTTGCTGCTGCTGGCTCTGGCGCCGGTCGAGGCCCAGGAGCTGATCACCAAAAAGCAGGTGTTCGAGCTGGCGTCCTTCACGACCCAGTCGGGGCGCACGCTCGAGAAGGTCAAGGTCGGCTGGGAGAGCTACGGCACGCTGAACGCCGACAAGTCCAACGCCATCCTGATCTGCCACTTCTTCTCCGGCACCGGGCATGCCGCCGGAAAGTACACGCCGGCCGACAAGGTCGCCGGCTACTGGGACGCCATCATCGGCCCCGGCAAGGCGATCGACACCGACAAGTACTTCGTGCTCTCCAGCGATACCCTGGTGAACCTGAGCCCCGATGATCCGACCGTGACGACCACGGGCCCCGCCTCCATCGACCCCGGCACCGGCAAGCCCTACGGCTATGTGAGCGCGCAGAACCCCAAAGGTTTCCCGATCGTCTCGATCCGCGACTTCATCGAGGTGCAGAAGCGGCTCGTCGACAGCCTCGGCATCAAGAAGCTGGTGCTGGTCGGCGGCGCCTCCATGGGCGGCATCCAGACCTATGAATGGGCCGCCGCCTATCCCGACATGGTCGGCAAGATCATGCCCGTGATCGCCGCCGCCGAGCCCGACGCCGGCCTCGTCGAATGGCTCGACATCTGGGCCATGCCGATCCGCCTCGACCCGAAGTGGAACGGCGGCGACTACTACGGCAAGGAGCCGCCGCTGGCGGGCCTCGGGCAGGCGCTCAAGATCGTCACCCTGCACGCGCAGACCAACGCCTGGGCCACCGCCGCCTTCGGCTCCAAGTGGGCGAAGGAGGGCGACAGCCCGCTCAACTCCTTCTCCAACCGGTATCTGGTGGAGTCGGCGCTCGACGCCGCCGGCGCCGGTCGGGCCAAGGTCTCCGATGCCAACAGCTTCCTCTACCTGGTCCGGGCCAACCAGCTGTTCGCCGAGGGCGCGGCGGAGCGGCTCAAGGCCATCAAGGCGCCGGCGCTCGTCATCTACAGCCCCGGCGACCTCGTGTTCCCCGCCGAGGGCGTCCGGCGCACCGGCGCGGCGCTGAAGGCCAACGGAGTGCCCGTCGAGCTGGTGGAGCTCGCCGGCAACCGCGGCCACCTCGACGGTGTGCTCAGCATCAAGCAGGCGGAGAAGGCCATCTCCGCCTTCCTGGCGAAGTAGTCCCCACCCGTCATCCCAGGAGGGTGTCAGACTCTGCGGGTCTGACACCATGGCCTCCTACTTCTAAACCGGTGGCTGCACGGTGTCAGACCCGGAGTGCATATCTCGGCGCGGGCGATACCCAGCCGTGGCTGAAAACAGAAGCGATCTTGAAGCTGTTCGATCCAGGTGACAGTGTCGCAGCATATCGGGACTTCATGTCCGCCGGCAATGAAGTTGGTGTGTTTGGTAGTTGGAGATGTGGAGACGAGGGGTCGCGGCACGGCCGATTTCTATGGAGCGATGGGTTGTAGGTGTCAGACCCTCCGGGGTCTGACACCGTCGCGACCGACGCCTGCTGAAGGATCAGATCCACGACATTTGCATTGCAAATTGTGCCAGACAAAGGGTTCGGAGCCACGGTGTCAGACCCGGAGGGTCTGACACCTAGAACCCCACCTTGTCCCCGCCCTTCAGCTGCAGCATCTCGCGCGCCTCGTCGGGGCTGGCAATCTCCAGGCCCAGGCCCTCGATGATCTGGCGCGCCTTCGTCACCTGCTCGGCGTTGCTCTTAGCGAGCTGGCCGGGGCCGATCCACAGCGAGTCCTCCATGCCGACGCGCACGTTGCCGCCCATGGCCGCGGCCTGCGCCGCAATGGCCATCTGGTTGCGCCCGGCGCCCAGCACGCTCCAGTGATACTGGTCGCCGAACAGCCGGTCGGCGGTGCGCTTCATGTGCAGCACGTCCTCCGGGTGCGGGCCGATGCCGCCCAGGATGCCGAATACGGACTGAATAAAGAACGGCGGCTTCACCACGCCGCGGTCGGCGAAGTGGCGCAGCGTATAGAGATGGCCGATGTCGTAGCACTCGATCTCGAAGCGGGTGCCGTTGCCCGCGCAGGTGGTGAGGATGTACTCGATGTCGGCGAACGTGTTCTTGAACATGCCCGCGCGCGAGGCTTCGAGATAGGGCTTCTCCCACTCGTACTTGAACGCCGCCTGGCGCGCGAGCATGGGGAAGAGCCCGAAGTTCATGGTGCCCATGTTGAGGCTCGCCACCTCCGGCTTGAAGGTCGCCGCCGGCCGCACCCGCTCCTCCACCGTCATGGTGGGCGCGCCGCCGGTCGTGATGTTGACGACGCAGCTGGAGCGCTGCTTGATGACCTTGAGGAACGGCGCGAACGCCTCGGGCGACTGGTCCGGGCGCCCGTCCTTGGGGTCGCGCGCATGCAGGTGCACGATGGCGGCGCCCGCCTCCGCCGCGCCGATGGCGGCATCCGCGATCTCCTCGGCCGTGATCGGCAGGTGCGGCGACATCGAGGGCGTATGGATCGAGCCCGTGACGGCGCAGGTGATGATGACTTTGCGGGCCTTGGCCATGAGCGTTGCTCCCATGTCGCTGTTGCGGCGCTATAGTTCAGAGAAATGGCGAGGCAGACAAGCGGCGTATTTTCTCACCCGTCATCCCAGAAGTGGAGGCGCAGCCGCAACTATCCGGGACCTCCCGGGACGAGTCGGAGCCTGCCTCACGAGGTCCCGGATGGAGCGCTGCTCGCGCAAGCGCTTGCATTGCTCCGTCCGGGCATGACGGGTGGCGCAAGATGACGGTGGAGTGTGGGGAGACAATGCCGCGAGGCGACGGGGCGGAGCACCGGAAGATCAGCAAGTTCCTGAGCCGGGTGCTGCGGCATCAGCCGCAGAGCATCGGGCCTCGCGCTCGATGCGCAGGGCTGGGCCGAGATCGACACGCTGATCCAGTGCGCCGCGACGGAAGGCATGGCGCTGACGCACGGGCTGATCCTGAGGTGGTCGCGGAGAGCGACAAGCAGCGGTTCGCGCTCGACGCGACGGGCCGGCGCATCCGGGCCAACCAGGGCCACTCCGTCGACATCGATCTGGGACTCGATCCCAGCGAGCCGCCCGCCGTTGCTGTTCCACGGCACGGCAGAGGCCAACATCGCCGCGATCCGCGCCGAGGGGCTGAAGCCGGGGCGCCGTCAGCACGTGCATCTGTCCCTCGATGTGGCCATTGCCATGGCGGTGGGGTGGCGCCACGGGCGCCCGGTCGTGCTGCAGCGTCGCCGCCGGCCGCATGTGGTCGGCCGGCTTCACGTTCTTGCGGTCGGCCAGCGGCGTGTGGCTCACCGCCGCCGTGCCGCCCGAGTTCATCGCGTTTCCGAAGCGCAAGGTGTAAACTGGGCCAGACCCCTCGCCTCCGGAGCTCGAGTTTCTATTCCAGCAGTGGGCGCGAGGGTCTGACCCCGCCTCACACTATTGCACACGTCGCACACGCATGGTATGTCGTCGTCATGATCGACCTACCCAAGCACAGGATGACGGCCGACGAGTTCCTGGCCTGGATCGAGGACGTGCCCAAGGAGGCTGGGCATATTCGAGCTGTGGGACGGTGAGGTGGTCGTCAGGCACGGCCCGGGCTTCGAGGAGGGCGAACTCGCGCAGCATTGGGACGTGAAGGGGGCCATGTATCGGGCGCTGCACGACGCCATAGTTCGCGCCGGCCTGCCCTGCTTCGCAGCTGTCGATGGGCCCATGGTCCGAGCTCTCCCCAACAGGATGGCTCGGCCGGACGTGCTGATCTATTGCGGCCCCAGGTGCCGCGGAGGATGCGGGAGGTCCCCAACCCGGTTATCCTCGTCGAGGTGCTCTCCCCGAGCACCAAGAAGAGGGACCACGGCGTCAAGCTGCAGGGCTATTTCACCCTGCCCAGCCTCTTGCACTACCTGATCGTCGACCCGGACCGGGCGCTGCTGATCCACCACCAGCGCACAGCCGGAGATGCCATCGTGCCGCGCATCGTGACCGGTCCGCGTCTCCTGCTCGAGCCGCCCGGCCTCGACATCGACCTCACCGAGGTGCTCGCGGGCTGATGACGGGTGAATGACATGCGGGCTCGGCACGGCTAATCTCAAGACACGCCCGAGAGAGCCCATGCCGACAGCCCTGCGCCGCCCCGAGCCCGTGACCATCAACGTCTTCGACGCGTTCGTCGAGGCGCAGGCCGATACTGCTCTGTTCGAGCTGGTGGAAGGGGTCATCGTCATGATGACGAACCCCACCGAGGTGCACGAGCAGATCGCCGCCAACATCGGCGCGCCGCTGAAGCTCGCCATGGACGCGCGTGGCTGCCGCACCTATCAGGGCGGCATGCGCGTACAGCGCTCGGACGATCCGCGCGACACCGACAAGACGCGGCCCGATGTGGTCGTGCGCTGCGGCGCGATCGGCACCAAGACCTATATTACCGACCCGCTGGTGGTGATCGAGGTGCTTTCGCCGTCGACCATCGACATCGACCGCGGGCCGAAGCTCGACTTCTACAAGTCGCTCCCGACCCTCAGGCACATCGCCCTGGTCTACCAAGACCAAATGCGCGTGGAGCATTACCGACGCGGCGAGCAGGGCTTCGATCTCAACGTCCTGAAGCACCCGGATGATGTCCTGCATCTCGAAGCCGTCGAGTTCCGCATCGATCTGACGCGCATCTACTTCGACGTGACGTTGTAGGGAAGAACTTCGCGCCAATAGGCGCCACGAAAAGCATCCCACAGGAGGAACCCCACCCATGCGTGCCGCCGTCCTGACCGAGGTCAACAAGCCGCTCGAGATCCTGGACCTGGAGCAGGAGGGCCCCAAGGCGGGCGAGGTGCGCGTGCAGGTGAAGGCCGCCGGCGTGTGCATGAGCGACTGGCACATCATGAACGGCGACTGGCCGCTGCCGCTGCCGATGGTGCTGGGCCACGAGGCCGCGGGCATCGTCGCGGAGCTGGGCCCCGGCGTCACCAACGTCAGGAAGGACGACCACGTCATCTTCTCGTTCCGGCCGCATTGCGGCCATTGTGCGTACTGCTCGAAGGGCCGCACGGTGCTGTGCACCGGCCACAACGACACCCCGCGCTGGCTCATGCACGACGGCACCGCCCGCATCAAGCTCAACGGCGAGCCCGTCAATCAGATGGCGCGCATCGGCACCTTCTCCGAGTACGTGGTGTGTCCGGCCGAGCAGGTGGTGACGATCCGCAGGGACCTGCCCTGGACGCACGCGGCCATCATCGGCTGCAGCGTTGCGACCGGCGTCGGCGCCGTGATCCGGCACGCCGAGGTGGAGGCGGGCGCCAGCGTGCTGGTGGTCGGCTGCGGCGGGGTCGGGCTCAACGTGGTGCAGGGCGCCAGGCTGGCCGGCGCCAGGACGATCATCGGCTGCGACCTGCTGGACAACAAGCTCGCCTACGCCAGGGAGCTCGGCGCCACGCACACCATCAACGCCAAGTCCGAGGATGCCTTGAAGCGCGTGCGCGAGCTGACTGGCGGGCTCGGCGTCGACTATGCCTTCGACGCCATCGGCGGCGAGATCACGGCAAAGCTGGTCGTCGACGCCATCGCACCGGGCGGGCATGCGGTGCTGGTCGGCATCCCCGCGTTCGACGTAACCGCGTCGATTTCGCCGTTCCAGATGGTGTACTCGGAGAAGAAGCTCACCGGCACCTACTACGGCTCGGTGCGGCCGAGCGTCGACTTCGGCGTGCTCGCCGATCTCGACATGGACCGGCGCCTCAACCTCGACGCCCTGATCAGCCGGACCTACAGGTTCGACGAGATCAACGAGGGCTTCGAGCGGCTGACCTCCGGCCAGGTCGCCCGCGGCGTCATCGTGTTCTAGGGGGTCTGTTCTAGGGGGTCAGACCCTGCGGGTCTGACCCCCGGCAATAGGCAACAGGCAGTAGGCGAGGCCGAATGGACTACGACACGACCGGTATTGCCGCCACCTACGACGCTGCCCGAGGCTATCCCCCGGAGGTGATGGAGCAATGGCTGGATGTCATTGCCGGCCATATGCCGCCCGACCCCAGGCTGCTCATCGACCTGGGATGCGGCACCGGGCGCTTCACCGCTCCGCTGGCCGAACGCTTCAAGGCGCGGGTCATCGGTATCGATCCATCGGAGCGCATGCTCGAGGTTGCGCGCCGCAAGACGGTGACCGGCCGGTCGAGTTCAGGCAGGCGCGAGGCGAGCGCCTGCCCGTGGACGACGGCGTGGCAGACCTCGTATTCCTGTCGATGGTGCTGCACCACCTCGACGACCCCGCGAGCACGGCGAGGGAGTGCCGGCGCGTTCTGCGCGACGGGGGCCGCGTGTGCGTGCGCAATGCCACGCGCGAAACCGAGTACCCGCAGCGGCGGTTTTTTCCCGGCATCGTCACCATCATTGAGGCCGAGCTGCCTTCGCGCGAGGAAGTGATCGAGCTGTTCGAGGCCGCGGGGCTCGAGCGCCGCGCGCACGAGCTTGTGCCGCACCCGCTGGCCGCGAGTTGGAACCAGCTTGCCGACAAGCTGGCCCTGCGCGCGGATTCCTTCCTCGCGCGCCTGCCCGATGCCGATTTCGAGGCCGGGCTCGCGGCGCTGCGCGCCTATGCGTCGGGCAGGCCCTCGCACGAGCAGATCACGGAGCAAATCGATCTGTTCGTGTTCCAGGGCTGATGCCACACCCGTCATCCCGGAAGCCGAGCGCAGCGAGGCTATCCGGGACCTCCCGGAGCGTGTCGAGCCTCCCGAGGTCCCGGATCGGATCGCTGCTCGCGTTTCGCTCGCATCGCTCCGTCCGGGATGACGGGTGGTCCACTCCTCGTACTTGAACGAGACCTTGAGGCGCACGCGGTAGGCCTCGACCTTGCCGTCGGTGATGGCGAGGTCCTGCTCCACCACCTCGGCGACGCGCAGGTCGCGCAGGGTCGCGGCCGCGCGCTCCACCGCCGCAGCCGCGGCCTTCTCCCACGACGTGGGGCTGGTGCCGACGATCTCAATGATCTTGTAGACGCTCTCTGCCATGACGTGTTTCTCCGGTCTCGAGAACGGCCGAAAGACAGCAGGCGGTGCGAGCCCCCGAGTCTAAGGGCACGGAGTTGGTGCGATCAACCGCTTTCTGGCCGCCCATTTTGCACCTGCGAAGCCATCGGCCGATGCGATTTGAGCTTCGGCGGCGGACCTAATACCATTGGGACTTGGGGAAGTCGGTTGCCCGAGGGTGGTGATGCACGCCACCTGCCCTCCGTCATGGCTGGATGGCACGCGTGGCCTATACTTTGTCCATTGTCCGAACGTTTGTTGCGCAACCCGTGGCCGGGAGCGCCTGGTCACGCACCTCCATTCGCACGCTGGCACTTGCGGGGCTCTCGATCGCGGCGGTCTGGGCGATCGCGGCGAGCCGCTGGGTCTTCACCGACGCGGTCGTGCCCTGGGATGCGAAGAACCAGTTCTACGCGTTCTTCCGCTTCCTCGCCTCGGCCGTCCACGCCGGCCACACACCGTTCTGGAACCCCTACCACTACGGCGGGCATCCGAGCATCGCCGATCCGCAATCCCTGATCTTCGCGCCCGCCTTCGTCGCCTGGGCCTTCCTCGATGCCGCGCCGTCGATGCGCACCTTCGACCTCATCGTCTACGCCCATCTGCTCGTGGGCGGGCTTGCCATCGGGGCCATGGGCTGGCGCGCGGGGTGGCCGCTGGCGGCCTCGGTGCTGGCCGCTGCGGTGTTCATGCTGGGCGGGCCGGCCGCGGGGCGGCTGCAGCACACCGGTATCATCCTGAGCTACGCGATGCTGCCGCCCGCCATGCTGCTCCTGTCGCTCGCGCTCGATCGCCGCTCCATCCTGATCGCAGCCGCCTTCGGGGGGGTGGCAGCGGTGCTGGTGCTGGGCCGCAACCACATCGCGCTCATGCTGTGCCTCCTGCTCGCCGCGGTGCTGGCCGGCAAGGTCGCGGGCGCGGCGAGGCGGATGGAGTGGCTGCGGCAGCGGCGCTGGGTGCTGGCGACGATGGCGCTCACGGTCGCAGGCCTGGTCGCCGTGCCCCTGCTGCTCACCGTACAGTTCGCGGCCCTGTCGAACCGCCCCGCGGTGCCGCTCGAGAGCGCGCTCGAGGCCTCGCTCTATCCTGCAAACCTCGCGACCCTGGCGGTCGCCAACGTGATGGGCTCGCTCGAGTCCACGGGCGCCTACTGGGGGCCGAACTACGACACGCTGCCCGAGGTCGGGGCCACCGACCGGTCGTTCAACTACCTCTTCATCGGCGCCTCCGCCACAGTCGTGCTGCTCTGGCTGGGCGTGGCCGGGGGCGGATTGTGGCGCCGGGGGCGGCGGGTGCTCGCCGGCGCCCTGATCGTGGCGCTGCTCTATACGCTGGGGCGCTATACGCCGCTCTACGGTCTTGCCTTCCAGTACGTGCCGGGCATCAGCCTGTTCCGACGGCCGATCGACGGAGCCTTCGTTCTCGTGGCGCTCATCGCCCTCATGCTCGGCCACCTCCTGGCGGACTACGTGCGCGAAGGCCGCCCGCGGGTGGCCGGCTGGCGCACCGCCCTCACGGCAGGCGGAGCGCTCGCCATCGTCGTCTGGGCGGTGCTGTTCTCGGAGCGCTCACACCGCGGCTGGAGCTCGCTCCTGCAGGTTGCGAAGGCGGCTCCCATCGTGCTGGCCGTGATCGCGACCCTGGCCTGGGCCCATTCGATGCGCGCGCGGACCGTGGCAGCCGGGCTCGTGGCGGCGATCGCCGCCGGCGAGCTCGCGTGGTGGAATGCCGCCTCGAAACTCAATGCCGAGGCGCCGGGCTACTATGCGGTGCTCGAGCGGCCCAAAGGCGAGGACGCCGCGATCCTGGCCCTCCTGCAGCGGGAGATCGACGCCCGCCGCAAGGAGGGCGAGCGCCCGCGCGTGGAGGTGGTGGGCGTGGCCGGGTCCTGGCAGAACCTCGCGATGACGCGCGGGCTCGAGGCCACCAACGGCTACAATCCGCTGCGCATCGGCAGCTACGACCGCCTGGTGGGGCCGGGCGAGACCACCCACATCGTCGACCAGCGCCTGTTCCCCCGCTCCTTCGACGGCTACGACTGCGACCTGGCGCGCGAGCTGGGCCTCGAGTACATCGTGCTGGGCCAGCCGATCGAGAAGGTCCCGCACCTGAAGCGCTGGCCGGCGGCGGATCTCGTGCTCGCCGGGCCCAAGGTGTGGATATACCGGCTGAGCGACCCGGAGCCGCGCGTCAAGCTCATCACCCGCATCATGGTGGCGGACGCGGATGCCCAGGTGAAGGCGGGGCTGTTCCAGGTCAACCCCGCCAGCGAGACCGCCCTGATCGACGACGATACCGCGCCCTCGCGCAAGCATTGGCCGATGCTCACCAACCGCGACGGCAACTACGCGCAGATCGTCTCCTGGCGCCCGGACCGCGTCGAGGTTGAAGTGGACAGCGCCCAGGCGGGGGTGCTGATGCTGCACGACCTCTACTATCCGGGCTGGGTCGTCGAGGTGGACGGAGAGCCCGCGCGGCTCCTGCGCGCCAACGTGCTGTTCCGCGCGGTGGAGGTGAACGAAGGCCGCCACCGCGTCGTGTTCAGCTTCCGGCCCCTCGCGCCGGCGAACCTCCGCGACGCCCTGCTCGGCCTGCTGCGCCGTCGGCGGTAGGGGTCGCGAGGCAGGTCAGCGACGCAGTAGGGGCGCCAAGTCAGTGATCGCCTTGACGGTCGTGTCGGCCTTGAAGCCCAGCTCCTCGGGAACCTCGGCGGCGGTGCGCTGGATCCAGAAGGTGCGCAGGCCGGCCGACGCCGCGCCACAGATGTCCCAATTGTTCGCCGAGATGAAGCCAAGCTCCGGGTTGGTTACCCTCAGACGCTCGGGCGCGAGATTGTAGACGCGCGGGCTGGTCTTGAACACCTTCACCTCCTCGACGCTGACAACGTCATCGAGCAGGTCACGGATACCGGCGCTCCTGGCTGCGGCCTCCAGCATCTTGGGCTCGCCGTTCGATAGGATCGCGAGCTTGATGCCGTCCTTCTTCAGCGCCTCGAGGCCAGGCTTCACGTCCGGGAAGGCGGCCAGACTAAGATAGGCGCCCATCAGCTGCGTTCTCCTGTCGTCGGTCAGATCCAACTGTAGGTTTTTGCAGCCCCATACCAGGCCATCCTCGGTCAGGCCCCAGAAGTCGCGATGGCGCCCCATGGCTGTGCGCATCAGGCTGTACTGCAGCTGCTTGGCGCGCCAGAACTGCGCCAGCTGGTTACCTTTGCCCGGAAAGAGCTGCTCGCACAGCGCCGTCACGGAGAACACGTCGAAGAGTGTGCCGTAGGCGTCGAAGGCCAAGGCCTTGATGGTCTTGAAATCGCCGGCCGCGGTCTGAGCGACGGCGGCAGTATGAGCCACTGCCGCACCTGCGACTGCCGCAGTGGCAGCGGCGATCTTCATGAACTCCCTGCGATCGTTCGACATCCTCGCCTCTCTGATTTCCCGATTTGGCCTCCTCTGACACGGCTGCGATGACGCCTCGTTCCCTTTTCGGCAGTGCTATCGGGGTCGCCAGGAGTAGCAAATTGAATTACGCCGATATTGCTAATCTGATTGAAATACCTGGTGCTCCAACTCATTCGTTCGATACCCGCGGCTCGATGCAAGCGGGGAGAGGACCGAGCGGGACGCATGCGGCGCGCGACTCCCTCTCCCCGCCGCCCTGGGTCATCCACAGGAAATGCGCTGGCCACAAGGCCAGAGGGCGACGGGGAGAGAGCTGGCGTGAGGGGCAGCAAAGGGCGCTGCCCTCTCAGCGCGTCGGCGTCAATGGCGGGCAACTGGCGCGTCGAGCGTCATCGGAGGCTCCGCGTGGCTGGCGTTTCCCCTGGGGCAGCCCCTCACCCTAACCCTCTCGCCGCAAGCGGGGAGAGGGGACCGCGCGTCGCTTGTGGCGCGCGCCGCTCTCTCGCCCGCTGCATCCCCAGATGGTCTGACCCCTACCCGCGCGGCGACCCCTTCAGCGGCAGCGGTTGCTCTGCGAGCAACTTGACCACGGCGTTGCGCGCGGCCTCGGGGGCGATGGCGTGCTGGGCGAGCATGTCGGCGCATTCGGCGACGATCAGGTCGGCATCCTGCTCGAGCACCAGCTCCTTGTAGCGGTCGTGCCGGGCGAGCCCCATGCCGGCGCCGAGAACATCGAGAATGTTGAGGATGCGGAACGGCCAGTCGCGCTCGTGCGCGCACAATTCGCGATGGTCGGAATGATAGACCGCCACCAGCGCGTCGATGCCCGCATCGCGCGCCGCCTCCAGCTCGGTCTGATGCAGCTCGCGCCGGTACGCCGGCAGCACGGCGAGATAGACGCTCTGCAGGCCGACGGCGGGCTGCTCGAGGTCGACGAGCTCCACGCCGGGCACCGCCTGCAGGAGGTCGGCGGCCGCCTCCATGACACCGGCGGCGCCCGGGTGCCGGTGCAGCGCGACGCGCATCTCCACGGGCGTGCGCAGGTGCGGCCTGAGCTGGTCGAGCCGCTCGCGCAGGAAGCGGAGGAACGGCGTCATCTCGAAGGGGCGCGAGGCGCCCTGCTTCTCGAGCGTCGGCAGCGTCGTTTCGGTGAACTGCACGTAGCAGCTCGGGCACCAGGAGAGCACCCGGCCGGACTTCGAGTGCGACAGCTTCTCGACCGTGCTCGCCCCCATGCGCCCTGACATCTCGGCGTCGCCGGCTCTCATCTGCATGATGCCGCAGCAGTGGCTCGGGCCTCCCATCACCTGGTAGCTGACGCCGAGCGCGTCCATGATGTCGAGGGCCGTGAGCGCGATGTGCGGCGTCTTGAGCACGTTGCAGCCGGTATAGAATACGAAGTCCGCCGGCTCCTCGCGCTTGCCCACGGAGGCCGGCCCCTGTCCGAGCCGCTCGAGCAGCGCCCGGTCGAGCTGCAGGCGCGAGAGCATGGCCACGTCCTGGCCGACCCCCCGGTACTGCCGCAGCCCGTCGCGGCGCCGCTCGTCGGGGCCCTTCTGGGCCCGGACCAGGGCCAGGCGCGCCATCGCCAGCAGGAAGCGCGGATTTACGCCGTAGTCGCACGCCTTGATGCAGTCGCCGCTGCCCGTGCAGGACGCGGCCCAGGTGCGCGAGGCCGCGGGGCCGTCGCCGGTCCGCACCATGTCGAGCACGCCGGCGATGATATCCTCGGGGTTGCCGTCGGCGATGCCGGCCGGCGCGACGCTCGGGCAGGCCTCGACGCACTTGCCGCATCGGGTGCAGGCCTCGAGCATGCCGGCAGTGCGCGCGTCGAGTGCCGCCTCGAAGGTGATGCCGCTCATGTTGTCTGCCATGCGACCTTTCGATGCCAGGATAGCGGGCATTCTAGCTGGGGGGCGGCGCGTGCAGCGAGACACAAAGCTGCGAGCGGATGCGTCTCCGGCCGAGGAGACGAACGACTGCCTACTGCCTACTGCCCTGGGGTCAGACCCGCAGGGTCTGACCCCTTACAGCGTCCGGGCTAGGCCGAGCTCGGTCACCACGCCGCCCCAGCGCTCGCGCTCGCTCTTGATGTAGCGCTCGATCTCCTCGATGGAGCGCGGCTCGAGCGGCATCAGGCCGAGTGTGGCTCACGCGCTTCTGGAAACTGTCGCTGCCGGTGATGCGCTTCATCTCGGCGTGCAGGCGCTCCACGACCGGCCGTGGGGTCTTCGACGGCGCCAGCAGCACGTGCCAGGAGACGGCCTCGAAGCCGGGCATGCCCATCGCCTCCGCCACGGTGGGCACGTTCGGCAGGGCGGGCAGCCGCGAGGAGGCGGTGATGCCGAGCGCGTCGATCTTGCCTTCCTGGATCAGCGACAGCGCCGCGCCCGTCTCCGAGATCGAGGAGTCGATGTGGCCGCCCACGATGTCGTTCACGATCTGCGGCGGGCTGCGATAGGCGACGTGGGTCACCTTGAACTTGTGGTCGCGCTTCAAGGTCTCCATCGTCAGGAACTGCAGCGTTCCCGCGCCGGTGGTGGCGTAGGTGAGGGGGTTGGCGCTGTCCAGGGCCTTCTTGACGTAGTCCTGCATGGACCTGGCGCCGAAGGCGGGCTTGACGATCAGCACGAACGGCGACTTGGCATAGAGCGCGATCGGCACGAAGTCGTTCTCGGCGTCGTAGTTGACCTTCTTGTAGAGCGTCGGGTTGACCGCCAGCACGGTCGCGGAGGCGACCACGAGGGTGTGGCCGTCAGGCGCTGCGCGGGCGACGTTCTGCGCCGCCAGCATCAGCGCGGCGCCCGGCTGGTTTTCAACCACGACCGGCTTGCCGAGCGCCCTGCCGAGATCCTCCGCATAGATACGCACGATGGCATCCATGCCGCTGCCGGCCGCCAGCGGTACCACGACAGTGACGTTGCGCGTCGGGTAGTCCTGGGCCTCAGCGGGTGGGGTCACGAGTGCCATCGCAAGAGCGGCGGTCGGCGGCGGCCCTGTAGAGCCAAGTGAGACGCTGCGTGAGCTTCATGATGGAAACCTCCCCGTGGCGGTCGCGCTCGGGACCTGCCGGCCAGAGCGAGACCTGCGAGCCAACATTTTTGTGCCGGGCGCAACGATAATGTCGGCGGCGGGCCAACACAATCTCATCCGTCCGCTGGCGGGGACCTCAGAGAGACACCGCACGCCGTGCAGGCCTCCGGCGGGGCCACCAGCAGCTTGCGGCGCAGCCGCGCCCCGCAGCGGGGGCATCTCTCCATCAGCTGCCCGACGGCCGCGACTGCGACCAGGGCGCCGACGACGCCGACGAACAGGGCCCGGAACCAGGCGGAGTCGCCGTAGCGGTAGGCGGCCAGGACCGCGAGCACAAGGGCGCCCAGGGCCATCGCGTACACCAGCGCCAGCCGCCGCTCCCGGCGCTGGAGGCGCTCCAGCTCCTCGCGGGTCAGCGGCTCCGGTGGGGCGAACGGCGCCTCGGCACCATCAGACGCCGCGCCTCGGTGCGCCCTCGCCTCGAGCCGTTTGATCGCCGCGATCGGCCAGGCCGCCGCGCGCGATGCGGTCGACGGCGCCCCGCAGCGGCTCGGCGATCACCGCCATATGGTGGGCGTTGGCGTGCAGCAGCATGAAGGCGTCGGTCATGATGCCGACGTGCCCGTTCCAGAACACGAGGTCGCCGCGCTCGAGCCCGTCGAGGTCGCCGCCGATGGCAACCGCGCGGCCGAGCTCCGCCAGCTGCATGTCGCTGTCGCGCGGGCAGTCGAGGCCGGCAGCATGCATGGCCACCTGCACCAGGCCCGAGCAGTCGAGCCCCAGCCGCGTCTTGCCGCCCCACACGTAGGGCGTGCCGAGCGAAGCGCTCGGCCACGGCCACGAAGTCGGGCGCGAAGCGGCCGAGCTCGGCGATGTGGCGCGTCGGCACGAAGCCGCCTTCGGCGAGCCTGGAGAAGGCCGCACCGGTCTCGGCGACGCGAGAGCAGCGACGTCATGCTCAGATGCGGCCCCGTCAGGGCCTTGGCGTCGGCGGCTGCATAGAGGAACGTGCCGGGAGCCCGCACCCTGTGCGTCGGCGACCGCACCTGCGCCGACAGCGCGCGGGCGTGCACGTAGCCGACGTAGCCGTCGCGCTCGAGCTGCACCCAGGCCCAGCCGCCCTTCTCCTCGTAGACGGTGACACGCTCGCCGAACAGCACCTGCGTGGCCCAGCCCTCGCGCGCATCCGGCCGCGCCCACAGCGGGTCGCCGGATGCACCACCTGGCGCGCCTCGCCCTTCGACGTAGCGCGCTGCGGCGACCTTGCCGCGCAGGGACTCGGCGGCGAGGTCGTCGCGGTAGGGATGCCGGCGGGGGTCGAGGGCGGGCTTGGTCAACGGCTCCTCTGTCCTTGGCAGTAGCGAATAGCGAATAGGGAGTAGCGAATAGGGGCAAGACCATCCCCGCTCCCGCTGTCCCTATTCGCTATTCGCTATTCGCTATTCGCTCCCTGCGCAGCACCTCGAACACGGCGCGCGCGGCCTGCACCTCGCCGCCCTTCGGGCCCAGCGGCTTGGCCTGCTGGCGCCAGCCGTAGATGTCGAAATGGGCGAAACGGCGTGCGCCCTTCACGAAGCGGCGCAGGAACAGAGCCGCCGTCACGGAGCCGGCGAACGGGCCGTCCGAGACGTTGTTCATGTCGGCGACGGCGCTGTCCAGCGTCGGCTCGTAGCCGCTCCAGAACGGCATGCGCCAGACCGGATCGCCGACACGGTTTCCGGCCGCCGCGATCGCCTCGGCGAACCGATCATCGTCGGTATAGCAAGGGCGGCAGCTCCGGCCCCAGCGCCGTGCGCGCCGCACCCGTCAGCGTGGCGAAGCTCAGCAGGGTATCGGGCCGCTCCTCGTCGGCCAGGGCGAGGGCATCGGCGAGCACCAGCCGGCCTTCGGCATCGGTGTTGCCGATCTCCACGGTCTTGCCGGCGCGGCTCGAGAGCACGTCGCCGGGGCGGAAGGCGTTGCCGGCCACGCTGTTCTCGGCCGCCGGGATCAGCACGCGCAGGCGCACGCCGAGCTCGGCCGCCATGATCATGTGCGCCAGCGCCAGCGCCGTGGCGGCGCCGCCCATGTCCTTCTTCATGAGCAGCATGCAGCGCGGGCGGCTTGATGTCGAGCCCGCCGGTGTCGAAGCAGATGCCCTTGCCGACCAGCGTCACGCGCGGCGCGCCGGTGCTGCCCCAGGCGTCAGTAGTCGATCAGGCGCGGCGGGCGCGGGCTCGCCCGGCCGACCGCGTGGATCATGGGGAGATTCTCGGCCTGCAGGTCGTCGCCGACGATGCTGCGTGACGCTCGCGCCGTGCCGCGCGGCGAGCCGGCGCGCCGCCTCCTCCAGCTCCTCCGGCCCCAGGTCGCCGGCCGGCGTATTGATGAGGTCGCGTCCCAGCCAGACGGCGTCGACGGTGGCGAGCGGCGCGCGCCAGGATCGGCGCCGGGCGGCAGCTCGAGCTGGGCCGCGCCGCCGCTTCGCCGTTGCCGCTCTTGTAGCGCCGGAAGCGGTAGGCGCCGAGGCCCCAGGCGACCGCCGCCAGCTCGCCATCCTCGACGGCGCCCGCCAGATGGTAGAGGCCCGGTCGGCAGCACGCCCGGCAGCAGGCCCAGCCGCCAGCTCCGGCCTGTCCATCGGATCGCGCTCGCGCGCCGCCCCGAGGCCGAGGACCACGCCGGCAAGCCTGCCGTCGCTGCCGGGCAAGAGCAGGTGCTTCCTGCCTTCGCCCTTGAAGCCCTGGGCCTCCACCCAGGCCCGCTGCGCCTCGGTGAGGCCGCGCCTGGCGCGTCCAGTCGGCATCGCGCGCGATCCAGATAGGGATCGATTCGCCTCGCTGTCGGCCGGCACCAGCACGGCGGCGGCCTCGGAGGCGATGGTCGTTTTCGCTTGCTGGCATCGGCGCGTTCGTGAAACAGGCCTGTGGTGATCGCCGCGCATTATCGGCAGCGTGCGGGGCTATGACAATTCCCGCGCCACGCCGCGCGGGCGACTTGTGCACGGGGGCATCGCATGGCCTACAAATTGGTGATTGGCAACAAGAATACGTCGAGCTGGAGCCTGCGCCCCTGGCTCGCCATGCGCCACGCCGGCATCGCCTTCGACGAGATCGACATCGACCTGCGCGCGCCCGACGCCAAAGCGCAGATTCTCGCCCATTCGCCCTCCGGCAAGGTGCCGGCGCTGCTGGCGGGCGGCCGCGTGATCTGGGACAGCCTCGCCATCCTGGAGTTTCTGGCCGAGACGCATCGCTACTCCCACCCGCCCTGTGGCCCAGGTCGGCGGCGGCGCGGGCGCATGCCCGCTGCGTCGCGGCCGAGATGCACTCGGGCTTCCAGGCGCTGCGCGAGCATTGCCCCATGGATTTCGCTCGGCGCGCAAGCCGAAGGCCCGCCTGCCCGAGCCGGTCGCGGCCGACGTGCGCCGCATCGTGGCCATCTGGCAGGACTGCCGCCGCCGGCACGGCTCCGGCGGGCCGTTCCTCGCCGGCCTGTTCAGCGCTGCCGACGCGATGTACGCCCCGGTGGCGTCGCGGTTCCGCACCTACCTGCCCGATCTCGCCCCCTACGGCGACGACGGCACGGCGCAGGCCTACGTGGAGGCCCTGTTCGCCCTCCGGCGATGGCGGAATGGGAGAAGGGCGCCGCAGGCTGAGATCGAGGCCGCGCGCCTCTCGAGCAAGCCGGCGGCCGGCGCCAGGAGGCGGCGCTCAGAACTCGTCGCCGCTGAACGCCTTCATGATGGTCGGCAGCGTCAGCAGAACGGTGGCGGCGAGCCAGATGCCGAGCGACACGGGCGTGCTCGCCTTGAGCCCCCTGATGCGCTCGTAGAGCGCCGCGGGGATGCCGGCGATCAGCAGGGTCATGGCGGCAATGAACACCGAGGTCAGGTCTGCGTAGAGCTGAGGGCCGGCGGCCAGAACGCCCTGACGAAGGTGTCGAAATAGCTGCCGCGCGCGAAGGTGGAGACGTAGTAGGAGACCGAATCGAAGATCGGCGAGTAGGAGACGGTGTCGAAGACGAGCGCGTGCAGCGAGCCGTTGAACACCGCGATGGCGGCCACGGCGACCAGCGGCACGCCGTGCCCAATGAGCCGCGGGCCCCGCCAGAAGCCGCGCTCGAAATTGCCCATGATGCCCCCGAGCTCACCCGAACATCCTGCGCGCGACCAGCGCCTGATGCAGGAGGATGCGCGCGCTCAAGAGCCACATGATGGCAAACACGATCACCAGCGGGACGGCACCACGCGCGGCGTGATGGCGCCTACCGTCCTCACCACCGGATCGGTGACGGCCGCCAGCACGCGCATCACCGTGTTCTCCGCGCGCAGGAAGAGCGACAGCAGCGAGCCGGCCGATGAGGAGATAGATGAAGACCGCCAGCACCAGGCTCGGCAGGTGCAGATACCAGTAGGTGAAGAAATGCTCGAGCATGTCGGGCATATCGGCTGCTCACTCTGGTATTCGCCGTCGCCGACGGCGGGGCGGATTTGTTCTCGATCAATAAACCAATCGCGTGCAAGGTCTCTAACTCGCGTACGCATCTTCGGCGAATAATGCTCGTGGTAGCGCCTGTCGCCGGCACGCGCCGGCGCCGGGATTGGAGACATGCAATGGGTACCGCCGGTTGGATCATACTGGGACTGCTCGCGCTGATCGGCCTGTGGCTGGTCATGACCTACAACGGCCTCGTCACACTGCGCCAGCGCTGCCGCCAGTCGTTCTCCGACATCGACGTGCAACTGAAGCAGCGCCACGACCTCGTGCCCAATCTGATCGAGACGGTCAAGGGCTACGCGGCGCACGAGAGGGGCACGCTGGAAGCCGTGGTTCAGGCGCGCAACGCCGCCGTCGCCGCCGCCACCCAGGGGCCCGCCGCCCAGGCCCAGGCCGAGGGCGCCCTGCAGGCCGCGCTGCGCCAGCTGTTCGCGCTCGCCGAGATCCTATCCGGACCTCAAGGCCAACCAGAACTTCCAGCAGCTGCAGTCCGAGCTCTCCGACCTCGAGAACAAGATCGCCGCCGCGCGGCGCTTTTTCAACAACGCGGGGGCGGAATACAATGCCACGCGCGAGGCGTTTCCGGCCGTGCTGTTCGCCCAGTCGATGGGGTTCGGCCCGCAGGAGTTCTTCAATCTGGAGGAGGCCGAGCGCAAGGCCGTGCAGACGCCGCCGCAGGTGAAGTTCTAGGAGAGTCCCTCTCCCCAGGCCCTTCGTGCCTGGGGAGAGGGTCTAGGGTGAGGGGCAGCGGCACACTCCAACGCCGGAGCATGTGGCTGCCCCTGCACCCCGGCCCTCTCCCGCGCAAGCGGGGAGAGGGAGAGTGGCAGCCATGTTCCAGGCCTACGGACTCTACGGCCACATCCAGGCCAACCGGGTGCGCTCCGCCGTCCTGCTCGTCGGGTTCGTCGCGCTCCTGCATGCGCTGCTGTTCTCGCTCCTGCTGATCTGGAGCGCGCTCTACGGCGGCACTGTCGAGGAGATCGTCGCCGATGCCGCGCGGCAGTTCCGCACCTCCTGGCCGGTCGCCATGATCGCCGCGCTCGTCTGGTTCGTCATCGCCTAGTTCATCGCACCAGGCGCTGATCCGCTTGGCGACGGGCGCCAGGGGCATCTCCAGGGCCGAGGCGCCGCAGCTCTACAATGCGCTGGAGAACCTGTGCATCTCGCGCGGCATTCCGATGCCGGCGCCTGCAGATCATCGAGACGCCGGCGCTCAACGCCTATGCCTCGGGCCTGCGCGAGGGCCACTACGTCGTGGCGGTGACGCGCGGGCTCATGGACACGCTCGCCCCCGACGAGCTGGAGGCGGTGCTGGCGCACGAATTGACCCACATCCGCAACCGCGACGCCCAGCTGATGGTGATCGCCGTCATCTTCGCCGGCGTGTTCGCCTTCTTCGGCGACTGGTCATCCGCATGTGGGACTTTCCCTACGGCTGGTCGCCGACGCCCACGCGCCAGCGCTCGCCCGTGCGGCGGGTCACCGGCGGCGGCGACCGCGACGGCGGGTTCGGCAGCGGGCGCAGCCGCGACGGCGGGCGGCGGCGCCATCCTCGTGATCGCCATCGCCATTGCCGTGATCCTGATCACCTGGGGCATCTCGACGCTGATCCGCTTCGCGCTGTCGCGCTCGCGCGAGTTCCTGGCCGACGCCGGCTCCGCCGAGCTCACCAAGAACCCCGACGCCATGGTGCGCGCGCTGCGCAAGATCGAGGGCCACGCCCGCTTCAACGTGCCCTCGCGCATGGAGGCCTTCTTCATCGAGAACCCGGTGTCGGGCCGCCTCACCGGCCTCCTCTCCACCCACCCCTCCGATCGACGCCCGCGTGGCGGCGCTGCAGCGCTACGCCGGGGCGGCAGCGTAGGGCGGATTAGGCGAAGCCGTAATCCGCCGTTTGCGCCGGTGATCGGCGGATTACGGCTGACGCCTAATCCGCCCTATCTGCCCATGCGCCGCAATGTTGCCGACAACCATGCGCACGCTGACCGCTCCCCTGTGGCTGAGCACGGGCAGCGACGATGATGCGAACCTTCCTCGCGGATCTTGGCGCTGCTGTCGAGCTGGTGCGGCGCACTCGGCAGACGGCGCCCTCTAGCGAGAGGCCCAGTTGCGGTGAAGCTGCACGACGCGGGGCGACTCTGAGCAGCAAGACGCGACGGCGGCAAGGAGCCTAGGAAGAGCGTCGAGGGCAACGTCGCTCCAGCATGATCGCATCGACGCCGACCAGGGCAGGGTGCTGGTCTGGCAGCCTCCCTTACCAGTGCAAGGTCGACGGCCGAGGAGAAGCGACTTTTCAAGGTCACGGTCGCGAGCTGTGCGCAGCGCGACGCTGGCACGGCGAGAGCTCGCCGTCAGCGCTGACTTCGGCCAAGGCCCTGTGGGGCAGGGCCTGAGGCCGAAGATATCGACGGAGCGACACCGCGCGGCGTCGGGACCGCATGACGCTCGCGCTCGACCTGAAGTCGCTGGCGAGATCAGGAAGGGCCGGTGTCGCTCGGACGCCAGCGACATCAGGCCTTCTGCAGCGGTCCGCAGTGTCGAGCCGGGAGGCCTGCTGGTGTACGTGGTGCACGTGCGAAGACGGCGCTCGGTAGCGTCTGCAGAGTCGCTGCGGGCTGCGCGCGAGCATTGGAAGGAACGCGCTCGGGATGGCGCTGATGGCGCGCGGCGCGCGGTATGGCCGAACTGAGGCAGCGGAGCTGGCGAGGCGCGCCGATAGCGCGGAGTGGCCCGAAGTAGGGCGTGATGGCGGCTTGGCGCCGAGCCGCAATCGCAGGGCCGATGTTCGCGCGACGCCGGGCAGACGAGCGGATGTGCGCTCGCGTCCTCGATCCGCGCCTCCGCCGAGGCCGGCAGTGCTGCGTTGCAACCGCGGGCCCTTCGCGGCTACACGAGCTTGTGGGCGTCCTTCGTTGCCCCTAGCATCGGCGGGAGGCTGCCCGGCGGCCAGAGACCGGGCGAGGAAGAGGTTTCCACATGGCCATGCCGGCGGCATCAACGGAAGGGCGCGCGGAGATGTCGCCACCGCGATCGCCGTGCTGCGCCAGCGCTTCGGCGAGCGGCTGCAGACGGGCGACGAGATCCGGCGCCAGCACGCCAACACCATCACCTGGATCCCCAACGAGCCGCCCGACGCCGTGATCTGGGTGGAGAGCACCGAGGAGGTGCGTGAGGTCGTGGAGGTGGCGCGCACCCACCGCGTGCCCATCATCCCGTACGGGGCCGGCACCTCGCTGGAAGGCCACATCAACGCGCCGCACGGCGGGCTCTCGCTCGACTTCTCGCGCATGAACCGCATCCTCGCCGTCAACGAGCGCGACCTCGACTGCGTGGTGGAGCCCGGCGTCTCGAGGAAGCAGCTCAACGACTACCTGCGCGACATGGGCCTGTTCTTCCCCGTCGATCCGGGCGCCGAGGAGGCCACCATCGGCGGCATGGCCGCAACCCGCGCCTCGGGCACCACCGCCGTGCGCTACGGCACCATGCGCGAGAACGTGCTGAACCTGACCGCGGTGATGGCCGACGGCTCGGTGGTCAAGACCGCGCAGCGCGCGCGCAAGTCGGCGGCCGGCTACGACCTGACCCGCCTGATGGTGGGCTCGGAGGGCACGCTCGGCATCATCACCGAGGTCACCGTGCGCCTCTACGGCATCCCCGACCGCATC
This sequence comes from uncultured Alphaproteobacteria bacterium, assembly GCA_963758625.1. Taxonomy (GTDB): domain Bacteria; phylum Pseudomonadota; class Alphaproteobacteria; order Rhizobiales; family Hyphomicrobiaceae; genus AWTP1-13. Next base: position 98,671 of record CAVWWJ010000006.1, read on the forward strand.
ATGGCCGCGGTGTGCCCGTTCCAGACGCTGGAGGGCGCCTGCAACGCCGTGATCCAGTCGATCCAGCTGGGCGTCGGCGCGGCGCGCATGGAGATCGTGGACGGGGTGACGATCCACGCCGTCAACAGGCACGCCAAGCTCGCGCTGGAGGAGAAGCCCACCCTGTTCCTCGAGTTCCACGGCACCGAGGCCGGCGCGCGCGACCAGGTCGAGCGGTTCCGCGAGATCGCCGAGGCCGAGGGCGCGATCCGCTTCGACTGGGCCGAGCAGGAGGAGGACCGGCGCCGGCTGTGGAAGGCGCGCCACGAGTTCTACTGGGCGGTCAAGAGCACGTGGCCGGGCCGCGAGGCGCTCGCCACCGACGTGTGCGTGCCCATCTCCCGCCTCGCCGAGTGCCTGCTGGAGACCGAGGCGGACATCCGCTCGCTCGGCCTGATCGCGCCGATCGCGGGCCACGCCGGCGACGGCAACTTCCACACCCAGCCCATGTTCCACCGCTCCAACCCCAAGGAGATGGCGGCGGTGGAGACGTTCCTGCACCGCCTCGCCGAGCGCGCCATCGCCATGGAGGGCACCTGCACCGGCGAGCACGGCATCGGCCAGGGCAAGATCAAGTACCTCAAGGCCGAGCACGGCGAGGGCGTCGCCGTCATGCGCGCCATCAAGGCGGCGCTGGACCCGCTGGACATCCTCAATCCGGGCAAGATCCTGCCGGCGTGACGTAGGGCGGCATAGTGCGTAGCGCGATTCATGCCGATATACGCGATCGGCTGAGGTTGGGCGCATCGGCGCAATGCGGCTGCGCAGCATTGCGCTACGAGGAGCCATGGCCCGGAAGGACATGCCCGCATCGCGCGAGCGCCGCATGCGCCGCGCCGCCGCCCGCAAGGGGCTGGCGGTGCGCAAGCTCGAGCGCGGCCAGGACCGCGGGCGCTATCAGCTCATCGATCCGGAGTTCGGCGGGCCGAGGACCTCGCCCAGCCGCGCGCATCCCGAGTCGTTCTCGCTGGAGGAGGCGGAGAGATACGTCGAGCGAGACGTAGGGTGCAATAGGGCGAAGCCCGTATTGCACCGAGCCGACCTCGAACCTGCGCGTGCGACCGTGGAGAGGGTGCATCGGTGCAATGCGGCTAACGCCTATTGCACCCTACGGATCTACCGCGGCAGGTCGGTGCGGCCCATCAGGAACTTGTCGATGGCGTGGGCGGCCTGGCGGCCTTCGCGGATCGCCCACACCACGAGGCTCTGGCCGCGGCGGATGTCGCCGGCGCGAACGCCTTCTTGCGGCCCTTGATCCGGTAGTCGCGGTCGTCGGCGTCGAGGCCCTTGAAGCGCCCGCGCGCGACGACGCCGAGGCCCAGCTCCTGCACCACGTCCGACTCCATCGGGCCGGAGAAGCCCATGGCGAACAGCACGAGGTCGGCGGGCAGCTCGCCCTCGCTGCCGGGCACCGGCTTCAGGGCGTTGTCGACGCGGCGTGTAGAGCAGCTTCTCGACCTTGCCGTTGCTGCCGGCGAAGCCGGTGGTGGAGATGGAATACTCGACCTTGGCGCCCTCCGCCTGGCTCGAGGAGACGCGCAGCTTCAAGCGGCCAGTGCGGCCAGGAGAGCGCCTTGTTCTCCTTAGCGGCGGCATCGGCATGATCTCGAGCTGCGTCACCGACTTGGCGCCCTGGCGGAACGAGGTGCCGATGCAGTCGCTGCCCGTGTCGCCGCCGCCGATGACGATGACGTGCTTGCCCTCGGCGAGGATCTGCGGCTCGTCCTTCTGCGACTCGCCGGCGACGCGGCGGTTCTGCTGCGGCAGGAAGGCCATGGCGAACACGAGGCCGTCGAGGTCGCGCCCGGGCGAGGCGGCGAAGAAGTCGAACGGCTGCTCGGACCCGCCGGCCAGCAGCAGCGCATCGTGCCCATCCTCCAGCTCGCTTCGCCGAGACGGTCCTGCCCACGTGCGCGTTGCAGTGGAAGACGACGCCCTCCGCCTCCATCTGCTTCACGCGCCGCTCGACGATGTGCTTCTCCATCTTGAAGTCGGGGATGCCGTAGGTGAGGAGCCCGCCCGGCTTGGCGCTCTTCTCGTAGACGTGCACCTCGTGGCCGGCGCGCGCCAGCTGCTGGGCGGCGGCGAGGCCGGCCGGGCCGGAGCCGACGATGGCGACCTTCTTGCCGGTCTTCCGCTCCGCCGGCTGCGGCGCGACCCAGCCCTCTGCGAAGGCCCTGTCGGCGATGGCGCACTCGATGGTCTTGATGGTGACCGGGTTGTCGTCGATGTTGAGCGTGCAGGAGGCCTCGCACGGCGCCGGGCACACGCGCCCCGTCACCTCCGGGAAGTTGTTGGTGGAGTGCAGGTTGATGCGCCGCCGCCTGCCAGCGGTCGCGATAGACGAGGTCGTTCCAGTCCGGGATCTGATTGTTCACCGGACAGCCGGTGTGGCAGTAGGGGATGCCGCAGTCCATGCAGCGCGCGCGCCTGCTGCCTTGATCTCGGCCGTCGGCAGCGGCTCGACGAACTCGCGCCAATGCTTCACGCGCTCGTCCACGGGCCGGTATCGCCGGTCCTTGCGGTCGAACTCCATGAAGCCCGTGATCTTGCCCATCGTGGTCTCTCAGGCGCCTTGCAACGCAGCGTTGACAGAGGAAGCGGCGCCGCCCAGATGTACGTGGGTATTGTCCAGGAGGGTCCGATGAAAGTCGAGAAGTGGGGCGATGAGCTCGCCATTCGCCTGTCCGCCGAGGTCGTCGAGCTCATGGACCTCAAGGAGGGCGACGAGGTCGACATCGGGTCGTCGGCACCGACACGATCGAGATCGAGCGCACGCGGGGAACCGAGCGCATGCTCGTGCGCCTGCGCAAGTCGCCCGGCTCTCGTGGCGCCGAGGCGGGACTGAGCATGCGGGTCTGACTGACCTCATCGCTGGCGATCTCGTCATTGGCTGGATCATAGACTCTCACTCCTTAGCCGCCGGCTTCCAGCCCAGAGCCTCCTCGCACCGCCCGATCCAGGCCCGCACGTCGGGGCGGGCCGAAAGGTCGAAGCCGCCCTCGTGCGCCAGCCGCGTGTAGGCGAGAAGCGCGATGTCGGCAATCGTCACGGTCTCGCCCACCAGCCACGGCACCGCGCCCGCCAGCTGGCCTCCATGAAGTCGAGGGCCGTCTCGCCGCGCTCGACGCGCCAGCCTCGCGCTGGTCGAGCGACCGCTTCAGGTAGACGATGTGATAGCGCGTGGTGGCGATGTAGGGCTCGTGGCTGTACTGCTCCAGAACAGCCACTCGTCGATCCTGGCCTGGATGAAGGCATCGTCGGGCAGCAGGGCGCTACCGCGCGCCAGATAGCGGATGATGGCGTTCGACTCGGCCAGGCGGCGGCCGTCGGCGAACTCCACGGCCGGGATGCGCGCCCTGGGGAAGCGCGCCAGGAACTCCGGCGTCCTGCGTCTCACCCTTCATGATGTCGATCGGCACCCAGGTGTAGGCCAGGCCGAGACGATCGGCCGTATACTTGACCTTGAGGCAGTTGCCGGAGCCGAGGTCGCCGTAGATGGGTTTGTGCT
>CAVWWJ010000007.1:0-53378 GCA_963758625.1 uncultured Alphaproteobacteria bacterium
GATCGGACGTGTGGTCGATCTTGGAGACGAAGTTCTCGTAGCCCGAGAAGATCACGATCATGACGAGCGCGCCGGTCAGCGCCAAGTCCACGAGGCTCAGCACGCCCAGGATGGCCTCGCCCTCGGTCTTCTGCAGCGCGCCCACCGCCAGATGGTAGGCTTCCTGCACGAACTTGATGAGCAGGACGACGACGCCGAGCGCCAGGCCGAGAAAGAACGGAGCGAGCAGCCAGCGGCTGCTGGAAAGGAGGCGCTCCAGGAACTTCTCCACGCTACGGTTGGGCTCGGCCATGGACTCACCCTCGCGAAAAAATGGGCCCCCGCTCTATGGCATGCGGCTTTCATGGGGGGCAAGCCGTGCACTCGCTGCCGATGCGACATCTTCCAGCGGTGATTAAGGCAGGTCCCTGCGTGGCCTCGATGCAGTCGAGGAAAGAGTGGCGCGCCTCGCCCGTGGCGCGCGTGCTCCCTCTCCCCGTCGTCCTCGGCCTTCCACGGGCATGCCCTGGCCACAAAGGTCCGAGGGCGACGGGGAGAGGGTGGGGGTGAGGGGCAGCCAAGTGTGCGACCTCTCAGCGCGGGCCCCGATGGAGAGCGCCAGGCGCGATCGGAGGCGCTCCGTGGAAAGGCTTCTCTTGTGGCTGCCCCTCACCCTAACCCTCTCCCCGCAAGCGGGGAGAGGGGACCAGTCGGCGCACGCTGGAAGGTTTGGCCCTCACACCGCCGCGGCGCCGGCGAGCCCCCGCTTCTCCAGCAGGGCCTCCGGCGTCGGCAGGCGGCCGCGGAAGGCGCGGTAGGCGTCCGCCGGGTCCTGCCTGCCGCCGGCCGAGTAGATGTGGTCGTGGAGGCGCCGGGCGAGCGCGGGGTCGAAGATGTCGCCCGCCTCCTCGAAGGCGCGGAACGCGTCGGCGTCCATCACCTCCGACCACATGTAGCTGTAGTACTGCGAGGCATAGCCGCCGATGATGTGCTGGAAGTGCGGGATGCGATGGCGCATGCCGATCTCCTCCGGCGCGCCGATCCGCGCCAGCAACTCCTTCTCGAACGCGTCAACGTCGAGATCGCCCGGGTCCTCCAGCGTGTGCAGATCGAGATCGACGATGGCAGAGGCCAGATACTCCACCGTCGCGAACCCCTGGTTGAAGTTGCGCGCCGCCTTGATCTTGGCGAGCAGCGCCTCGGGCAGCGGCTTGCCGGTCTGGTAGTGCCGGGCGTACTTCCGCAGCACCTCGGGGTGCATGATCCAGTGCTCGTAGAGCTGCGAGGGCAGCTCGACGAAGTCCCGCTCCACGCTGGTGCCCGACACCATCGGATAGGTCACGTCCGAGAGCAGGCTGTGCAGCGCGTGGCCGAACTCGTGGAACAGCGTGCGCGCATCGTCGAGGCTGAGCAGCGCGGGCTCGCCCGGCGCGCCTTGGCGAAGTTCATCACGTTGACGACGATCGGGCGCACCTCCTGCGGATCGACCTTGTGCTGGTCGCGAAAGGCCGACTTCCAGGCGCCCGAGCTCTTCGACGGGCGGGCGAAATAGTCGCCCAGGAACAGCCCGAGGTGGCGACCGTCCGCGCCCGTCACCTCGAACGTGCGCACGTCGGGGTGATAGGCCGGCAGGCCCTTGCGCTCCCGACCTTCACGCCGAACAGCCGCTGCGCGACATCGAAGGCGGCGGCGATGACGCTGTCGAGCTGCAGGTAGGGCTTCACCTCGGCCTCGTCAACGTCGAACTTGGCCTTGCGCACCTTCTCGGCCCAGTAGCGCCAGTCGGCCCCGCCGACCTCGAAGTTGCCGCCCTCGGCGCGCACCGCCTGCTGCAGCTCCGCGCGCTCCTCGGCTCGCGCGCGCCCGGGCGGGCGTCCACACCTCCATCAGCAGCTTGCGCACGTTCTCCGGCGTCTTGGCCATGCTGAAGTCCAGCGCCGCCTCGGCCGGGGTCGCAAAGCCGAGCAGGCGCGCGCGCTCTGCCCGCAGCGCCATGATCTCGGCGACGGCCCTGCGGTTGTCGTTCTTGCCGCCGTTGGCGCCGCGCATCCGCCAGGCCTTGTACGCCTGCTCGCGCAGGTCGCGCCGCGCGGAGAACTGCAGGAACGGCTCGATCGAGGAGCGCGCCAGCGTGACGGCGTGCTTGCCGTTATGCCCGCGCTCGGCGGCCGTCTGCGCCGCCGCCGCCCGCACCGGCTCCGGCAGGCCGGCGAGGTCGCTCTCCCGCTCCAGCACCAGGACGAAGTCCTGCTCGTCCGCCAGCACGTTCTGGTTGAAGGTGGTGCTGAGCGCGGCCAGGCGCTCGGCGATCGCCGCCAGCCGTTTCCTGGCCTTGGCGTCGAGCGCGGCGCCGGCGCGCACGAAGGCGCGGTGGTAGCGCTCCAGCACGCGCGCCTGCTCCCCGCTGAGGCCGAGCTCGGCCTTCGACCGGAGCAGGGCATCGACCCGCCGGAACAGCTTGCCATTCTGGTAGACGCGCATGGAATGCTTCGCATAGGCGGGCATGATCTTGCGCTCGATGGCGCGGACCGCATCGTCGGCATCGGTGCGGGCGAGCCTGAAGAACACGCTGCCGACGCGGTTTAGCCCGCGCCCGGCCCGCTCCAGCGCCTCGATGGTGTTGGCGAAGGTCGGCCTGGCCTTGTCGGCGGCGATCGCCTCGATCTCCACGATGTTGTCGGCGAACACCCGCTCGAAGGCCGGCAGGAAGTGCTCGGAGCGGATGCGGTCGAACGGCGGCATCTCGAAGGGCGTCGTCCACGGCGCCAGCAGAGGATTGGCCACGGCACCGCGCTTGGGGGTCGCTTTGGCTGCCTTCCGCTTGACGGTCGCCTTCACGCTGGTTGCCGGCTTCGCCTTGGGCGCCGGCTTCACCTTGACCGCCGCGCGCGCCGCCTTGGACGCCGCCTTCGTCTTCCTGCCTGTCATGCAGCCGATCCTGATCCGGTCAACCGATTGACGCGCACGTATGCCGAGGATTCATCAGGTACGCCTACTGCCATCAGGCCTACTGCCTATTGCCTACTGCCTGGGGTCAGACCCGCAGGGTCTGACCCCGATGGGGGCTCACCCGGTACGCGCCGAGGATGTGCACCTCGGTGGAGAAGAAGCGCAGCTCTTCCAGCGCGCGCGCCACCGGCGGATCGTCCGGGTGGCCCTCGACGTCGGCGTAGAACATGGTCGCCACGAACCGGCCGTCGAGCTGGTAGCTCTCCAGCTTGGTCATGTTGACGCTGTTGGTGGCGAAGCCGCCCATCGCCTTGTAGAGCGCCGCCGGCACGTTGCGCACGCGAAAGATGAAGGTGGTGAGGATGTCCCCGACGCCGGCCCTGGCGTCCGCCTTCTCCCGCGCCAGTATCAGGAACCGCGTAGTGTTGTGCTGCTCGTCCTCGATGTCGTGCGCAAGGATCTCGAGGCCGTAGATCTCCGCCGCCAGCGACGAGGCGATCGCCGCGAGAGTGGCATCGCCGGTCTCCGCGACGATGCGCGCGGAGCCCGCCGTGTCCGCCTCCGGCACCGGCGTGAGGCCGAGCCGCTTCAGCGTGCTGCGGCACTGCCCCAGCGCCTGCGTATGCGAGAGCGCCTTGCGCACGGTGTCGAGCGACGCGCCGGGCACGCCGAGCAGCTGGTGGCGCACGCGCAGGAAATGCTCGCCGACGATGAAGAGCCCCGCGCCCGGCAGCAGGTGGTGGATGTCCGCCACCCGCCCCGCCACGGAGTTCTCGATCGGGATCATGGCGTAGCGCGCCTCGCCGTTCTTCACCGCGGCCAGCGCATCCTCGAAGGTGGCGCATGCCGCCGCCTCGAGCTCGGGGAACACCTCGCGGCACGCCAGGTGCGAGTTGGCACCCGGCTCGCCCTGGTAGGAAACGCGCAGCGCGGTCCTGCGCTCGGGCGGGCTCGCGAGCTTCGACTTGGGCGAAAGCGATCTGGTCTTGCGGTCGGCCATCAGGCTCGGGGAGGTGGGACGGGGGGCAGACCCCTCGCGCCAACGCTGGAGTTGAAACGTCAGGAGTGGGGGCGAGGGGTCTAACCCCCGACGTCCCCGGCGAGGATACGGCGGGCGTGGGCGAGATCCTCGGGAGTATTGACCTCGACCGGAACACTGTCAACGAGCGTCACGTCGATGCGCATGCCGTCCTCGAGCGCGCGCAACTGCTCCAGCCGCTCGCGCGTCTCGAGCGGCGAAGGCGCCAGCGCGACGAAGCGCTCGAGCGCCTCCCGGCGATAGGCGTACATGCCGAAGTGGTGGTAGAGCGGCCCCTCGCCCCAGGGCGCTGTGGCGCGCGTGAAATAGAGCGCCCTGAGCCGCCGCGGAACGCCCGTTGGCGTGCCCACGACCTTCACCGAGTTGGGATTGGTGCGGTCCGCCGCCTCGGTAATCTCGGCGGCGATGGTGGCGATGTGCGGCCCCGCGTCCGTGAGCGGCGCCAGGCAGTCGTGCACGAGGCCCGGTTGCATCGCCGGCAGATCCCCCTGCAGGTTGAGGATGACCTCGCAGCGGGCGCCGGGGTCGACCGTGGTGACGGCCTCGAACACCCGGTCCGACCCCGAGACATGGTCGGCGCGCGTCATGACGGCCTCGCCGCCGGCCTTGCGCACGGCCGCCACGATCTCCTCGGCGTCGGTTGCCACCACCACACGGCCCGCTTCCGCCGCAACCGCGCGGCGCCACACGTGCACAATCATCGGCACGCCGCCGATGTCGGCGAGCGGCTTGTCGGGCAGCCGTGTCGAATGCATGCGGGCCGGAATCACGATCAGGGTTGGCTGCATGGACGCACTCGCCGCGGGTGACAATTGGTCTCGGGAGCCAGCACCTAGAACAGACTTGAGCGCGGTTGCAAGCCTCGAGCGAATTTCTATAGTGACCGCCGCTGGCAGCGCTGACCGCCAGCTGGGCCCAGTTTCGGCCATGTGCTCTCGGGGGCGTTCGACCCGCATGGACGGCTTCGAATTCAACAAGATCGCGGGCGCGGTCCTCACGGCGATGCTGGTGATTGCCGGTGGCAAGACGGTGCTCGACATCGCCCTGCCCAAGCACAAGGTCGAGAAGGCGGGCTGGAGCCTGCCGGTCAGCGAGGGCAAGAAGAAGGAGACCGAGGCAGCGAAGCCCTTCGACGTGGCCTCGGTGCTTGCCCAGGTGCCCAAGGCCCAACCCGACAACGGCCAGGATGTCTTCCGCAAGTGCCTCACCTGCCACACTCCGGAGAAGGGTGGGACCACCAGAACCGGACCCAATCTGTGGGGCATCGTCGGTCGCAAGGTGGCCTCGGTGTCGGGGTTCGAATATTCCCCCGCCATGAAGAAGCAGGGCGGCGAGTGGAGCTGGGAGCGGCTCGCCACGTACCTGCACAAGCCGGCCGAGGCCGTCCCGGAAACCAAGATGGTGTTCGACGGCGTCAAGGACTCCACTGACCTTGCGGACCTGCTCGCCTACCTGGGCAAGCTCGGCGATGCCCCGCCGCCGCCCCCGAAGTCCAAGTAGCACCCCGGTGCACCTCGGTGCACCCGTGGTGCCGCTCTCCGGCTCTACCGGGCTGAGTGCACGTCGTTCAGTACCGTTGCCACGCCGGCCCAATAGCCCGCTGTGGCAACGATGAACGAGCTTTAATTTGGCGCCAGGCGGGGCACCCGCCATATTTTCCGCCAGCCCCGCTGGCGAGGCGTGGCGCCATCCTAGCGCAAGTTGGGCTAGCAACCACGAGAAGCACGGGGGAAGATCAGGCGCATGGTCCGCAGTTGGTGCTTGCCGGTAGTCGGACTGCGACTCGCGCCTCACCCCGCAAACGCGGTTCAGATTGGCACGCTTTCACCCGGCGCCGCGCCCTTCGAGCGCGTCGGCACGCACGTGCGGCATGTACGAGCCGCCTGCCCTACAGGCAATCCGAGCCGCGGGGCCAGTGTATTGCCCGCAACACGCGAGGTAAGTCGATGATGGCGCACCACCGCACCTGGAAGCCGGTTCTCGCCGCGCTCCTACTCATGGGCCTCTTGGGTCTCTTGGGCCTCGCCTCCCCGCAGGCCGCCGCTGACGGGCCCAAGCACGGCCTCTCGGCCTTCGGCGACCTGAAGCTGCCCGCGGACTTCAAGCACTTCGACTGGGTCAACCCGGATGCTCCCAAGGGCGGCCGGCTGGCGTTCATCGGCCCGCTCGCGCGCGACACCTTCGACAGCTTCAACGACTTCATCCTGAAGGGCGAAGCCGCGCAGGGCGTGGAGCTGCTGTTCGACAGCCTGATGGCCCGCAACATGGACGAGCCGGATGCCGTCTACGGGCTCGTCGCGCACTCGGCGCAGCTCGCCCCCGACCGCGGCTCCATCACCTTCTCCATGCGCCCCGAGGCCAAATTCTCCGACGGCTCCCCGCTGACCGCGGCCGATGTCGTCTTCAGCCTCGACATCCTCAAGGAGAAGGGCCATCCCCTCTACCGCCTCGCGCTGCTCAAGGACGTCACCAAGGCCGAGGCGATCGATGCCCACACGGTCCGCTTCACCTTCGCCGTGACCACGAACCGCGACCTGCCCCTGGCGGTGGCACAGCTGCCGATCTTCTCCAAGGCCTACTACGCCAGCCGCGAGTTCGATAAGACCTCGTTGGAGCCGCCGCTCGGCTCCGGTCCCTACAAGATCGGCGACTTCAAGCCCGGCACCGGGTTCGTGAGCTACCGGCGCCGCAACGACTATTGGGCCAAGGACCTGCCCGTCACCCGTGGCCGCTTCAATTTCGACGAGGTACGCTACGTCTACTTCCGCGACCGCACCGCCGCGCGCCTGGCGCTGACGGCGGGCGATCTCGATCTGCGCGAGGAGATGACCGCCCGCGACTGGGTGACCCAATACGACGTGCCGGCCGTCAAGGAGCGCCGGCTCCTGAAGATCGAGATGCCCGACCACACGCCATCGGGCGCGCAGTTCTTCTTCCTCAACACCCGCCGGGCGAAGTTCCAGGACCCGCGCGTGCGCAAGGCCTTCGACTACGCGTTCGACTTCCAGTTCACCAACAACGGCCTGTTCTCCGGCCTCTACACGCGCACGGAGAGCTTCTTCGAGAATTCGGACCTGAAGGCCAAGGGCAAGCCGAGCGCCGCGGAGCTGGCGCTGCTGGAGCCGTTCCGCAAGGAGCTGCCGCCCGAGGTGTTCGACGAGCCCTACAGACCGCCCGTATCCGATGGCTCGGGCAAGGACCGCAAGCTCCTGCAGGCCGCCGACAAGCTCTTCAAGGATGCCGGCTGGCAGCTCGACAAGGCCGGCAAGCGCACCAACGCCAAGGGCGAGGTGCTGGAGGTGGAGTTCCTCATCGGCGTCGACCCGAGCTCGGAGCGGGTACTCACGGGCTACGTGGACACCCTGAAGACCCTCGGCGTCGCAGTGAACATTCATCGCGCCGAGGCGACGGAGTATGTGCGCCGCCGCAAGACCTTCGACTACGACGTGATCCAGGGCCGCTACACCATGCGTCCGACGCCGGGAGCGGAGCTCAGAAGCTTCTGGGGCAGCGAGTCCGCCAAGGCAGATGGGAGCCCGAACCTCGCCGGCGTCAGCCACCCTGCGGTCGATGCGCTGATCGCCAAGGTCATTGAGGCGGAGAGCCGGGAGGAGATGGTGACCGCCGCGCGCGCCCTCGATCGCGTGCTGCGGGTGGGCCACTACTTTGTGCCGCAGTGGTTCAAGCCGCTGCATCACGTGGCCCACTGGGACAAGTACTCCCGGCCGGAGAAGAGGCCGCGCTTCGATCGCACCATCAGCCTCGACACCTGGTGGTACGACGCCGCCAAGGCCGCCAAGCTCAAGAGCAACTGAGGCGGACCCGAGGGGTTAAGGAATGGCCGGCTATCTGCTGAAACGCATCCTGCTCATCATCCCGACCATGCTCGGGATCATGCTGGTCACCTTCGCCATCGTGCAGTTCGCACCCGGCGGGCCGGTGGAGCGGATGATGGCGCAGATCACCGGCACCGGTTCCTCCGCCACCGGCCGCATCGACGGCGGCGGCGACGTGATGGGATCCGCGCAGTCGCAGGCGGGAGGCGAGGTGGGCTCCTCCTACCGCGGCGCGCAGGGGCTCGAGAAGGAGCTGATCGAGCAGCTCAACAAGCAGTTCGGTTTCGACAAGCCGGCACACGAGCGGTTCTTCCTGATGTTGAAGAACTACCTCACGTTCGACTTCGGCAAGAGCTTCTACGGCGACGTGAGCGTGCTCCAGCTCATCAAGGACAAGCTCCCCGTCTCGATCTCGCTCGGCATCTGGATAATGCTGCTTACCTACCTGATCTCGATCCCGCTGGGCATCCGCAAGGCCATGCACGACGGCGAGCGGTTCGACACCTGGACATCGACGGTCCTGGTGCTGGGCTACGCCATTCCAGGCTTCCTGGTGGCCGTGTTCCTGCTCGTCGTGTTCGCGGGTGGCTCGTTCGTGCAATGGTTCCCGCTGCGCGGCCTGACCTCAGAGAACTGGAGCGAGCTGTCCCTGCTCGGCAAGATCGGCGACTACTTCTGGCACCTCGCGCTGCCGCTGTTCGCAATGGCGCTGACGGCTTTCACCACCATGACGTTCCTGACGCGCAACTGCTTCATCGACGAGATCCGCAAGCAGTACGTGCTCACCGCCCAGGCCAAGGGGCTCAGCCAGAACCAGGTGCTCTACGGCCACGTGTTCCGCAACGCCATGCTCCTGATCATCGCCGGCTTCCCTGGCGCCTTCATCCACGCCTTCCTCACGGGATCGTTGCTGATCGAGTACATCTTCGGCCTCGACGGCCTCGGTCTCCTGAGCTTCGAGAGCGCCATCAACCGCAACTATCCCGTGGTGTTTGCCAGCGTCTACATCATGGCGCTGATCGGCATGGGGATAAACATCCTCTCCGACTTCATCTACACCCTGGTCGATCCGCGCATCGACTTCGAGACGCGCGAGGTCTGAGCCGATGGACGCCCGCGTCGACGAACGTCTGACCGAGCCGGCTCGTCCCACCGAGACGCAGAAGAGCGCGCGCGGCACCTGGACACGGCGCTTCAGGCTCTCCCCGCTCAACCGCCGGCGCTGGCAGAACTTCAAGGCCAGCCGGCGCGGGTATTGGAGCCTCGCGATCTTCCTCGCGTTGTTCACGGTCACCCTGTTCGCCGAGGTGGTCGCCAACCACAAGCCGATCCTCGTCTACTACAAGGGCGAGCTGCTGTTTCCCGTCCTCGTCGATTATCCGGAGTCGAAGTTCGGCGGCTTCCTCGCCGTCACCGACTACAAGGAGAAGGTGATCCTGGACGAGATCAACGCCAACGGCTGGGCCATCTGGCCGCCCATCGGCTACTCGGACGGCGCCATCAACAAGGACTATCCGCGCATCAAGAACGCCGCGGGCGACTGCGTGGGCTTCCCCGCCCCGCCGTTCTGGCTCGCGCGCGGCCCCTACTGCGACGGCGCGACGTCCGACCAGATCGCCCGCTACCAGGCCCTCGGCAACCGCAACTGGCTCGGCACCGACGACCAGGGCCGCGACGTGCTGGCGCGGCTCATCTACGGCTTCCGCCTCTCGGTGCTGTTCGGGCTCATCCTCACCGCTTTGTCGGCGGTCATCGGCATCGCGGCCGGCGCCGTGCAGGGCTACTTCGGGGGCCGCGTCGACCTCGTTTTCCAGCGCGTCCTCGAGGTCTGGTCGTCGATCCCGTCCCTGTTGGTCCTCATCATCCTGTCGTCGATGCTGCGCCAGGGGTTCTGGACCCTGCTCGGCATCCTCCTGCTCTTCAACTGGGTCACCCTGGTGAGCGTCGTGCGGGCCGAGTTCCTGCGCGGCCGCAACCTGGAATACGTCACCGCCGCGCGCGCGCTCGGGCTTTCCAACACCAGGATCATGTTCAAGCATCTGCTGCCCAATGCCATGGTGGCGACGCTGACCTTCCTGCCCTTCAAGCTCTCCGCCTCCATCGCGGCGCTGACGGCGCTCGATTTCCTGGGTCTCGGGCTTCCGGCCGGCTCGCCCTCGCTCGGTGAGCTCCTGTCGCAGGCCAAGACCAACCTGCACGCGGCCTGGCTCGGGCTTGCCGCCTTCGTCTCCATCGGCGGGCTCCTGACGCTCCTCATCTTCATCGGCGAGGGCGTGCGCGACGCCCTCGACCCCAGAAAGACGTTCCGGTGAGCCCGACCATGCCGACGCCACTCGTCGAGGTCCGCAACCTTTCCGTCCAGTTCCGCTCGGGCGAGGCTGTCGTCGACGCCGTGAAGGGCGTGTCGTTCGACATCGCCAAGGGCGAGATCGTGGCGCTGGTCGGCGAGTCGGGCTCGGGCAAGACCGTCTCGGCGCTCTCGATCATGAAGCTCCTGCACTACCCCGCGGCACACCATCCGACCGGCGAGATCGAGTTCGCCGGCCAGGACCTGCTGCGGGCCTCGGACCGCGACCTGCGCGCCATCCGCGGCAGGAGGATCTCCATCATCTTCCAGGAGCCGATGACCTCGCTCAATCCGCTGCACACCATCCTGAAGCAGGTCGGCGAGGTGATGCGCGTGCATCAGGGCCTCGACGACGCCAAGGTGCGCACGCGCGTCGTGGAGCTGCTGCGCAAGGTCGGTATCACCGACCCGGAGCAGCGCCTCGGCGCCTACCCCTATCAGCTGTCCGGCGGCCAGCGCCAGCGCGTGATGATCGCCATGGCACTCGCCAACGAGCCCGATCTCCTGATCGCCGACGAGCCGACGACGGCACTCGATGTCACCATCCAGGCGCAGATCCTCGAGCTCCTGAAGTCGCTGCAGCGCGAGAGTGGCATGGCCATGCTGCTCATCACCCACGACCTCGGCGTGGTGCGCAAGATGGCCGATCGCGTCTACGTCATGAGCGAGGGCAAGGTGGTCGAGGAGGGCATGACCGCCGACGTGTTCGCGCGGCCGCAGCACGCCTACACCCGCCATCTGATGTCGGCGCAACCCAAGGGGAAGCCGCCCGAGCCCAACCCGGCCGCCCCGGTGGTGCTGGAGACGGAGAACCTCAAGGTCTGGTTCCCGGTCAAGAAGGGCCTCCTGCGCCGCACGGTCGACCACATCAAGGCCGTCGACGGCCTCTCCCTGAAGCTGCGCGCCGGCGAGACGCTGGGCGTCGTCGGCGAATCGGGCTCCGGCAAGACCACACTGGGCCTGGCGCTCCTGCGCCTCGTCTCCTCGCAAGGGCCCATCGCCTACGTGGGCCAGCGCATCGACGGCTTCGGCTCGCGCGCCATGCGGCCCCTGCGCAAGCAGATGCAGGTGGTGTTTCAGGACCCCTACGGGTCGCTCTCGCCGCGCCTCTCGGTGGGCCAGATCATCGAGGAGGGCCTGATGATCCAGAGTCCCTCCATGGACTGGGAGGAGCGGCGAACCCGCGTCGCCACGGCCTTGAAGGAGGTGGGTCTCGATCCCGACGGCCAGGACCGCTACCCGCACGAGTTCTCGGGCGGCCAGCGCCAACGCATCGCCATTGCCCGGGCCATGGTGCTGGAGCCCCGCTTCGTGCTCCTCGACGAGCCCACCAGCGCGCTCGACATGTCGGTGCAGGCGCAGATCGTGGACCTGCTGCGCGACCTGCAGAAGCGCCACGACCTCGCCTACCTCTTCATCAGCCACGACCTCAAGGTGGTGCGCGCGCTCTCCAACTATCTGGTGGTGATGAAGAGCGGCAAGGTGGTCGAGGAGGGCCCGTCGGCCACCGTGTTCGACAATCCGCGCGAGGCCTACACCAAGGCCCTGCTGGCCGCGGCCTTCGACCTCACCGTGGCCGCCCAGGGCGCCGCCTGAGGCCGCCCGTGCCGGGCTTGCCAGGGCCCCGCCGACACGCGGCCCAGCCGGTTTTGGCCCAGTCTTGGGCGCGCTAAGCCATCGACAAGGCTCCCCGATGTGCGCTAAAAACCCCGCGCCATCGGCTCATCGGCCCTCCCGAACACCGCCGTGCGGCCTTCCGCTCCACTCCGGCAGGCAGGCGACGCGCGCAATCCCACTCTCGAGGCTTTCAAATGTCGACCATCATCCAGGAGATCGAGCGCGACCAGATTCGTGCCGTAACGACCCAGCGCATAGTGCCGGAGTTCGCCCCTGGCGACACGGTGCGGGTCATGGTGAAGGTGTTCGAGGCGCTCGAGGCCGATCCCAAGGACAAGAGGAAGGCCAAGCCCGCCGAGCCCAAGGGGCCGGGGTTCCGGCTGCAGGCCTACGAGGGTGTCGTGATCGCGCGTTCCGGCGCGGGCGTCAACGAGAGCTTCACGGTGCGCAAGATCTCCTACGGCGAGGGCGTGGAGCGCGTGTTTCCCATCTACTCACCCTACATTGACGCCATCGAGGTGCTGCGCCGCGGCAAGGTCCGGCGCGCCAAGCTCTATTATCTGCGCGGCCGGCGCGGCAAGTCGGCACGCATCTTCGAGCGTACCGATGCGCGCGCCAAGCGGCTCAACGCGGCCTTCAAGGGCTTCAAGAAGCCCAAGGGCGCTCCCGAAGATCTGACCCGGCTGAGCGGCGTCAGCGCGGAGCTGGCCGCGCGGCTGGCCGGCCTCGGCGTCATCAAGTTCGAGCAGATCGCCAACTTCTCCGACGACGACATCGCCAACGTCGACGAGGCGCTGGCGCTCGACGGCCGCATCGAGAAGGACAATTGGGTCAGCCAGGCCCAGCGCCTCGTGGCCGAGGCCACCGCCGCCGAGGTTCCCCCCGCAGAGACAAAGTAGGGCGGATCAGGGCGCCAGCCCGTAATCCGCCGTACTCACCTCACCGTTGCATCGGCGGATTACCCCCGGATCAAGTCCGGGGTAATCCACCCTACGCCTACGCGGCCCGCACCAGCCGGCTGTGCAGGTCGAGCACCGCGATCATGAAGCCGACGCGGTCCTCGGCCGCCTCCGCCACCTGCGAGAGGTAGCTGGGGTGGGGAGGCAGGATCTCGCCGATCACCTCGCCGTACTCGAAGCGCAGCACCGCCTCGTGCTTCCTGGCGATCGCCTGCATCCTGGCGTTCTCGGCAAGGCAGCTCATGCAGAGGCGCCGGATGCGGCGGTTGCGCGCGGCGCGCACCACCCGGCCCATCAGGTCGGTGCCGACGCCGTTGTCCTGGAAGTCCCTCTCCACCGAAAAGGCGGCCTCCGCCTCGTC
This sequence comes from uncultured Alphaproteobacteria bacterium, assembly GCA_963758625.1. GTDB lineage: Bacteria > Pseudomonadota > Alphaproteobacteria > Rhizobiales > Hyphomicrobiaceae > AWTP1-13. The sequence goes on from CAVWWJ010000007.1 coordinate 13,088, forward strand.
GCCCCAGGCGTCGCCGAGGCGGCGCAGCTCGGCGGCGCCGCGCACCTTGCCGTCGACGATGTGGCCGAACACCAGGCTGCCGAACTCGCTCATGCGGCTGGCGTAGGCCTCGATGAAAGCATCGGAGACGGAATGCGCGAAGCGCATGCGCCGGTTCTCCTTGTCGAGGCGCAGCAGGTGGTCGCGGAACTTCTTGGTCTCCGTCGGCCAGAGTCTGCGGACGATGCCCGCATCAGACTTGTATTCGCTCGCCTTGTATTCACTCGCCTTGTATGCGCTCATGATCGAACCTCCTAAACGCTTTTGCTATCTGCATCCGAGGTTGTTGGCCGCGTTGCCGCGCGGCAGGGCGCTCATGTGCGATGTTGCGCTGCAATGCACAATACAAAACCGACCGATTACAAATTATCGTGACAACACAAGGAAGTGTGACGATTTTGCGATGCAGTATCCAGCCCAAAGCATCAGCAAGATGCTTGTTTTCAAACCACGCCGACGCGAGAAGACGAGCCCCGCCATGACGGTTCGCATTGACCGAGCCAGAGCCGCACGCTAGCCGAAGCACCCGATGAAGGTCGTCGAGGAATATCGCGCGCTCGTTGCATCGGGCGTGCTGGAGGAGGACGCCGCACAGGCCGCCGTGGCGGCGCGGCTGCAGGCACTGGCGCACGCGCTGCGGCACTGGCGGCGCCGGCGCAATGGCCTCGCCGCCCTCCTCTCCCGCAGCACGCAGGCCCCCAAGGGCCTCTACCTCTATGGGCCCGTCGGCCGTGGCAAGACCATGCTGATGGACCTGTTCTTCCAGACCACGACCTTCCGCTACAAGCGCCGCGCCCACTTCCACGAGTTCATGGCCGAGGTGCACGACCGTATCGCGGCCGCGCGCAAGACCGTGCCGGGCGACCCGATCCCGCAGGTGGCAGCGGCCATCGCCGACAGGACGGCGCTGTTGTGCTTCGACGAGTTGCACGTCGGCGACATTGCCGACGCCATGATCCTGTCGCGCCTCTTCAAGGCGTTGCTCGAGCACCAGGTCGTGGTTGTCGCCACATCCAATGTGCCGCCGCGCGAGCTCTACAAGGGAGGCCTCAACCGCCAGCTCTTCCTGCCGTTCATCGACCTCGTCGAGCAGTTCATGGACGTTGAGGAGCTGCCGGCGGCGCGCGACTACCGCCTCTCCAAGCTCGCGGGACGGCCGCTCTACTTCACGCCGGCCGACGCGCGCGCCAGGGCGGAGATGGACCGGCTGTGGGCCGATCTCACCGGCGGCACCCCCGGCGCTCCGCTCACCCTGGAGGTCAAGGGCCGCAAGCTCGTGGTGCCGCTCGCCGCGCTCGGCGTCGCCCGCTTCACGTTCGCCGAGCTGTGCGAGCAGCCGCTGGGCACGCTGGACTACCTGGCCCTGGCGCGCAAGTTCCACACCATGCTGATCGATGGCATCCCGGTGATGGGGCCCACCCGCCGCGACGTGGCGCGCCGCTTCGTCAACCTGATCGACACGCTCTACGACAGCCACATCGGCCTTGTTGCCTCGGCAGCGGCCGAGCCCACCGGCCTCTACCCCGAGGGCGACATCCATTTCCTGTTCGAGCGCACGGCCTCCCGCCTCATCGAGATGCAGTCCGAAGCCTACCTCGCCGCCCGCGGGCGCACTCCGGAGCTGGAAGGCGTGGACGGCCTCCCCTCCCCACTTGCGCCGGCGGCACTCCCCTCCCCCTTGCGGGGAGGGGCTGGGGGTAGGGGGACCCCCGACCTCTGAGTTGGGCTACTTCGCCAGCTCACGCGAGCGCCGCGCCGCCGCCTCGACGGCCTTGCGCAGCAACTCGGGCAGCCCCGCGTCCGCGCTCATCAGCACCTCGAGCGCCGCCGCGGTGGTGCCGCCGGGCGAGGTGACGTTCCGGCGCAGCGTCGCGGCATCGAGGTCCGAGCGGTGCAACAGCTCCCCGGCGCCCGCCACCGTCCAGCGCGCCAGCCTGGCCGACAGCTCCGGCGTCGAGCCCGGCCGCGACCCCGGCCTCGGCCAGGCACTCGGCGAGGTGGAAGACATAGGCCGGCCCCGAGCCCGACACGGCCGTCACCGCGTCCATCAGCCCCTCGTCCTCGATCCACGCCACCTCGCCGACCGCCCGCATCAGCCGGTCGCAGACGTCCCGCTGCGCGGCGGTGACATGCGCATTGCCGACGGCCACCGAGATGCCGCGCCCGACGGATGCCGGCGTATTCGGCATCACCCGCACCACCGCGGTCCCGTGCGGCAAGTGCGCCTCCAGCCCCTCGATGCGGCATCCGGCAGCGATGGAGACGACCAGCGTGTCGCGGCCCACCAGCGTGGCGAGCCGCGGCAGCACCGCGTCCATCACCTGCGGCTTGACGGCGACGAGCAGCACGGCGGGCGGCTCGGGCAGCGACGCGAAGCTCGCCTCCACAGCGGATGCCGCGGGCGTCGAGCTCCTGCCTGACGCGCGGCTGCGGCGCCGGCTCCTGCACGAGGATGCGCCCCGGATCGAGCCCGCCCTCGAGCCAGCCGGAGAGCAGCGCGTAGCCCATGTTGCCGGCGCCGGCGAGCAGCAGGGGTCCATCGAGGTGCAGGGTCATGGTCCCGTCTGTCTCAGAGTTGCGAGGTCGCGGGGTCAGACCCTGCGGGTCTGACCCCATGCGCCAGACGCCCGTATGTGCGCCTTCTTCACGGCGCGTCAACGATCCCTATACAATGAATACGGACGCTCCCATAGCCGATAAAGCGACAGGCGTGCCCTGGGGTCAGACCCGCAGGGCCCGCAGGGTCTGACCCCGTTCCCTTCGACCGCCGCGGCGCGGGCGCGAGCAGGCCGGGGGTGGCGTTGGCGATCAGGCGGTTCACGTCGAGCTCCGGCGCGATCTCGAGGTAGTCCTTGTCGATCTGCAGCGAGGCGGCGCCGTGGACGAAGGTCCACAGCCGGAGCGCGATCTCCAGGGCGTCGCCGCGCACGCGGTTGCTCTGGCAATAGAGCGTGATCTGCTCGATCAGATGCGCGAAGCAGTCGTGCCCGGTGCCGGCCACGTGCTGCGGCCTTCTTGAGCGACGGCTCCTGCCCGAACATCAGGCGGAACACCGCCGTCTCGCTCGACCGCGAAGGCGACATAGGTCTGGCCCATGGCGACGATCGCCTCCAGCGTGCCGGCTCCCTTCTCGGCGACCACGGCCATGGCCTTGGCCTTGAGCTCGTCGAAGCCGCGCGAGGCGATCTCCTCCAGGATCTCCTGCTTGCTGCGGAAGTGGCGGTAGGGCGCGGCGGTGGTGACGCCGGCGAGCCGGCAGGCGTCGGCGAGCGTGAAGTTCTCCGCCCCGCGCTCCATCACCAGCTGGCGCGTGGCGCCGATCAGCGCCTCGCGCAGCCCGCCGTGGTGGTAGGGCGCCTTGCGCGGCGCCATGCGCGCCTTGCTCGCCTTCGGCGCACCTTGGCCGCTTTGCGTTTCCTCATGATCTTCTTCAGCATGGCCGTTTCACGAGGATTTGAAAAGTTAGCGTCACTAACACTTTGCAGCTGCGGCCGCGGCCAGCGCTTATGTAAGCTGCACTTACATGCTGCACCGCAAGCGCCGGCAAGTGCGCAACGCGCAGAGGAGCACGATCATGAGCACCGATCGGGCCATGAGCACTTCCAGTCCGATGCCGCCTCTGCCCCAGGGAACGGCGATGGCGGGGCCTGGCCCGTCGCGCTCGCCGTCCTCGGCATCGCCGCGGCCGCCTCGCCGGCTGCAAGGGCGAGGCGGCCGTCGAGGAGAAGGAGGTGGTGCGGCCGGTGAAGGTGGCCGTCGTCGCCGCCGCGCCCAGCGGGCGCACGCTCACCTACTCCGGCGTCGTGCGCCCCAGGATCGAGAGCAGCCATCGGCTTCCGCGTCGGCGGCAAGATCGTGGAGCGCGCCGTCAACGTCGGCGACCGCGTCAAGGTCGGCCAGGTGATCGCCCGCCTCGACGACACCGACCTGAAGCTCGCCGAGAACAGCGCCAAGGCGGCCGTGGCCGCGGCGCGCACGCGCCGCGATGTGGCGCGCGACAACCTGGAGCGGGCCAAGCCGCTGCTGGCGCAAGCAGTTCATCTCCCAGGCAGCTACGACGTGCGGCGCAACGAGTTCGACGCGGCGGCCTCCGCCCTCGAGACTCGGCCGAGGCGCAGCTGCGCCAGGCCGCCAACGCCGCGAGCTACGCGACGCTGAAGGCCGACAAGGCCGGCATCGTCACCGCCGTCACCGGCGAGCCGGGCCAGGTCGTGAGCGCCGGCCAGGCGGTGATCGCCATCGCCGAGGCCGGCGCGATCGAGATCGCCATCGCCGTGCCGGAGCAGGATGCGGGCCGCATCGCCGTCGGCCAGCGCGCCGCCATCAGCGCTGTGGGCGGGGCCGCGCCCCGAGCGCCGAGGGGCGCATCCGCGAGATCGCCGGCCAGGCCGACGCCGCCTCGCGCACCTACGCGGTCCGCGTCGCGGTCGCCAAGCCTCCGCAGGGCATGCGCCTCGGCATGACCGCCACGGTGGCGATCCGCATCGACGGCGGGGCCGCCGGCGTGCTGGTGCCGCTGACGGCCCTGGCAGAGGCCGACGGCGCTCCCGTGGTGTTCGTGGTGGACCGCGAGAAGAGGACGGTGCGCCGCACGCCGGTCACGGTCGCCGGCCCGGCCGCGGATGGCGTCAGGGTCGCGGGCGGCCTCGAGGCCGGCGACATGGTGGTCACCGCAGGCGTGCAGTTCCTGCGCGACGGCATGCGCGTCCGGCTGCCCGGCGAGCGGACGGCCAAGTCGAGCTGACGGAGGCGGGGGTCAGACCCCTCGCGCACAGCGCAGAGATTCTGATCGAAACGTCGGAGGCGAGGGGTCTGACCCCTCTCACACGGAGCAACCCCATGTCCGCTGACGGAAGCCTCGGCCGGGGTCAGCCCCCTCGCGAGACGCGCTCGTTCCATCCGCGACGTCGGAGGCGAGGGGTCTGACCCCGGCTCCGGTTCAATCTCTCCGCCTGGGCCATCGCGCACGGCAACTTCGCGGCCTTTCTCATCGTGCTGCTGCTGGCGGCCGGCGGCTATGCGTTCTTCACGCTCGGCCAGAAGGAGGACCCGGACTTCACCTTCCGCGTGATGGTGGTGCAGGTGCTCTGGCCCGGCGCCTCCGTGGAGGAGATGCAGGAGCAGGTGGTCGACAAGGTCGAGCGCAAGCTGCAGGAGACGCCGGGCCTCGAGTTCCTGCGCTCCTACACGCGCCCCGGCTCGGCCGCCATCTTCGTCAACCTCAGGGGCAATGTGCGCGGCGACGCCGTCGCCGACGCCTTCTACCAGGTGCGCAAGAAGATCGGCGACATCCGCCACACCCTGCCCGAGGGCGTGGTCGGCCCGTTCTTCAACGACGAGTTCGGCGACACCTACATGTCGCTCTACGCCATCACCGGCCAGGGCTACGCCTATCCCGAGCTCAAGACCTTCGCCAAGAACGCGCGCGACATCCTCCTGCGCATCCCCGGCGTCGCCAAGGTCGACCTCCTGGGCACCCAGGAGGAGCGCATCTTCATCGAGGTCTCCTCGGCGGCGCTGGCCGAGCGCGGGCTCACCGCGCTCGACATCCAGGCGGCGCTGGCCGGCCAGAACGCCATGGACCCGGCCGGCCGCATCGAGACCAGCGAGCGCTCGGTGCGCATCGACGGTGGACGGGCGGGCTCAGGTCGGTGGAGGACATCCGCGAGCTGCGCCTGCGCGCGGGCCAGCAGACCTTCCGGCTCGGCGACATCGCCGAGGTCAAGCGCGCGCTGGAGGACCCGCCCGCCGCCAAGACCCGCTACCAGGGCAAGGAGGCGGTGCTGCTCGGCGCCACCATGGCCCCCGGCTACAACGTCACGGTGGTCGGCGCCGAGGTGGAGCGCGCGCTCAAGGCGCATCGAGCGCGAGCTGCCGGTGGGCGTGCGAGCTCGGCAAGGTCTCCGACCAGGCCCAGGTGGTGAGCAAGTCCGTGCGCGAGTTCCTGCGCTCGCTCGGCCGAGGCGGTCGGCATCGTGCTCGTCGTCTCGTTCATCACGCTGGGCTGGCGCGCCGGCCTCGTCGTGGCGCTGACGATCCCGCTGGTGCTGGCGGCGACCTTCTTCGTCATGCAGACAATGGGCATCGACCTGCACCGCATCTCGCTCGGCGCGCTCATCATCGCGCTGGGCCTGCTGGTCGACGACGCCATGATCGCGGTCGAGATGATGGACCGCAAGCTGCAGGAGGGCTACGACAAGCTGCGCGCCGCCACCTTCGCCTACACCTCCACCGCCTTCCCGATGCTGACCGGCACGCTGATCACCGTGGCCGGCTTCATCCCGGTGGGCTTCGCGGCGAGCCAGGCCGGCGAGTACGTCAGCGCGCTGTTCTGGGTGACGGGCATCTCGCTCGTCATCTCCTGGTTCGCGGCGGTCTACTTCACGCCCTGGATCGGCTACCGCCTGCTCAAGGCGCGCCGCGGCGACGGGGCACCACGGCGAGGCCTTCAACTCGCTGCCCGTTCCGCATCATCCGCGCCATCGTCGCCTGGTGCGTGCGCTGGCGCAAGACCGTGGTGGTCCTGACCGTCGGCGCGCTCGCCGCCAGCATCGCCAGCTTCGCCTTCATCCCGCAGCAGTTCTTCCCCACCTCCAACCGGCCCGAGATCCTCGTCGATCTGTGGCTGCCGGAAGGCTCCTCGTTCGCCGATACCGAGCGCGAGGCCAAGGCGGTCGAGGCGCGGCTGCTGCAGGACCCGGACCTCGCCCCGGAATTCAGCTACGTCGTCGCCTTCGTCGGCGAGGGCGCGCCGCGCTTCTACCTGCCGCTCGACCAGCAGCTCAAGAACCAGAACTTCGCCCAGCTGATGCTGATGTCGAAGTCGCTGGAGGCGCGCGAGCAGGCGCTGGTGCGGGTGCGCGAGATCCTGGCGCAGGACTTCCCCAACATCCGCGCCAAGGCCGAGCGCCTGTTCAACGGCCCGCCGGTCGGCTGGGCGGTGCAGGTGCGCGTCACCGGCCCCGAGCGCGCCGAGGTGCGCCGCATCGCCGACGAGGTCGCCGGTGTCATGCGCGCCAGCGCCCGAGATCGGCAACGTGCACGACGACTGGCTGGAGCCGGTGCCGAGCCTGAAGCTGGAGATCGACCAGGACCGCAGCCGGCGCGCTGGGCGTCACCTCGCAGGCGGTGCGCCGCTCGCTGCAGGGCGAGCCTGTCCGGCTTCCAGATCGGCGAGTTCCGCGACGGCGACGAGACCATCAAGGTCATGCTGCGCGAGCCGTCGCGAGACGCGCAGCGCTGCTCACCGCGCTCGACAACGTCTACGTCAAGACCGCGACCGGCGGCTCCGTGCCGCTGCGCCAGGTGGCCAACATCAAGCTGGTGCTGGAGCCCGGCATCCAGTGGCGCCGCGACCGGCTGCCGTCGATCACCGTGCGCGGCACCATCCCCGACCACCTGCAGTCCAACGACGTCTCCAACGCGGTGTTCGCCAAGCTGGCGCCGCTGCGCGCAGAGCTGCCCACCGGCTACCGCATCGAGCTGCAGGGCGCGGTGGAGGAGGCGGCCAAGAGCCAGACCTCCATCAACGAGAAGATGCCGTCATGCTGATGGTCGATCCTGGTGCTGCTCATGATCCAGCTGCAGCACTTCGGCAAGACCATGATGGTGCTGGCCACCGGCCCGCTCGGCATCATCGGCGCCGCCGCCGCGCTGCTCATGTTCCAGGCCGCGTTCGGCTTCGTCGCCATCCTGGGCGTGATCGCGCTCGCCGGCATCATCATGCGCAACAGCGTGATCCTGGTCGACCAGATCGAGCAGGACATGGCGGCCGGCGCACGACGCCTACACCGCCATCGTCGAGGCCGCCGTGCGCCGCTTCCGCCCGATCACGCTGACGGCCGCCGCCGCGGGCCTCGCCATGATCCCGCTCGCCCAGGAGGTGTTCTGGGCGCCCATGGCCATCTCCATGATGGGCGGCCTGGTGGCCGCCACCATCCTGACCCTGACCTTCCTGCCGGCGCTCTACGCCCTGGCCTTCAGGGCGCCACGGCACCCCCCCGCGGCCGCGCCGGATCGCCCGGGATCGGGGATACGGAGGCGGCGGGCTCCAGGCACGCCGTGCCGACACCTGCCTAGCCGAGTTTCGCAGCGGGGCGCGCGGCGTCCCCTATGGGACTCACGTTCGACGGACTACATCGCGCATCCTGGCCGACTGCGTTTGCAGGAACGCGGCGAAGCTCGGCGCATCGAGATAGGCTTCCACGCAGGCAAGCTGCCGGATGCGCTGGCGAGCTTCGGAACGGGCAAGCGCCGTTCTAACGTGCTCCGACAAGAGCACGACAACGTCTTTGGAAAGATTCGCCGGGCCGAGGAGGCCGATCCAGCCGGTAACCTCGAAATCGGGCACGGCGAGTTCAGCGATCGTCGGTATATTCGGCGCCAGATCGACGCGGCGAGACGAGGTGACCGCCAGCGGAATGACGGCGCCGGCCTTGATGTGCGGATCCGCGGACGTTAGGTCGACCGACGCAAGGGGAATCTGACCGCCCAGAACATCGATCATGGCGGGGGCGCTCCCTCGGTAGGCCACGTGAACAAGGTTTGCCTGGGTGGCCTTCTTGAGAAGCTCGACCGCGAGGTGCTGCGCAGAGTTCGTGCCGGTCGAGCCATACGAGAGGCCGTCAGCCCTCGTTTTCGACTGGTCGATCATCTCCTTCAGGGAACCGAAGCCGGCTTTGGGGTGCGCCACGAGCACGAGCGGAATGTCGATCAGCTTTGCGATCGGCGCGAGCTCCCGCAGAGGATCGAAATTTGCGCTGCTTTCCGCCACATGGGGGTTGATAACGAGCGCGCCGGTCGCCCCTACGCCCAGCGTGTGGCCGTCGGCTGCGGACTGCGCCAGCGCCCTGAGGCCGATCGTTCCGCCCGCGCCTGGACGATTCTCCACGACCACTGGCTTGCCGAGCAGCTGCGCGAGCTCCTCGCCGATAATGCGCGCGATACCGTCGGCAGACGCCCCAGGAGCGAACGGCACGATCAACGAAACGTTCCGGGACGGATATTGCTGTGCGTAGGCAAGTGTCGGGGCCAGAAGCCCGGACATCAGCACCGCGCGTCGCGAGATCATGAACGCCATCTCCTCCCAAGCCACCGGCAGCGTTACCTGGAGCCGGTTCGCGCGATGTCCATTCAGTGGACGTTATTCTCGTTTCTCCTATAGTTGGTCGGATCGAGCACGACCGTCAATCGCAAAGGCTGACGTTATGCGCGCGAACGTTGCGATGACTCGTGCACGCAGGCAACGTTCAGCTGCTCAACGCACTTCACTGCAGCCCTTGCCTATTCAAGCTCCCTGCAGCCCCCTCCCGTCCATGCCCTCTGCCGGCAGCTGGAGGTGGGCCAGGATCGTCGGCGCGATGTCGATGGGGGAGGTGGGCGCGTTCGATATCGTGCCTTCCATGAAGCCTGCGCCGTCGATCATCAGGAACGGCATCTGCTCGTAGCGGGCAAGCCCGCCGTGCTGGCCGCAATCAAGGTGCGTGACCTTGCCGGGCGCGGGCCTCGACTCGAAGCTGCGCCCGGGTACGCCGAAAGCGTTGGGCTCCTCGTCGGACTTGAGCGAGACGGCGAAGGTGAGGCCGCCCAGGGCCGCCTGGCCGACGCTCGCCAGCTCCGATGCCGGTATGACGCGGTCGATCCAGTCGCGCTCGGATAGAAACCTGCCAATGGCCTCGACCCTGCCGGCGTGCTCGGGGTGCACGTAGATCAGCGTCGAGGTGCCGCTCGTCGGCGTCACGACATCTCCAGAGTCGCGGCTCGCCTTGAGGCCCGCGGCGATCAATTCGGCCTCCACGTCCACCACGCGCGAGACGGTCTGGTGGCCATGGTCGGAGCAGAGGACCAAGAGCACGTCCTCGCCCTTGTCGCGCAACCGGTCGACAGCCTCAATCACGCGCGCGGCGTTGGCGTCGGCTTGCGCCAGGACGGCGAGGTGCTCGGGCGAGCCCAGGGGAACGGCGTGCTGCGTTGCGTCGGGCTCGCCCATCCACAGGATGGCCAGCGGTGGCCGGCGCTCGATGAGCACCTCGTCGATGAAGCGCCCGGTCATGGCGCTCTCGCCAGCCGCGTCCTGGGCGACCCTCAGGGCTTGTACGTCCTCCAGCGGTGTGCGGCCGGGGCCGAAGGAGCCCGCACGGTGATAGACGAAGCCGTAGCCGTCGGGATCGTGGGCGTAGGCGGCGCCGGGCGACACGTTGGAGAACAGGATCATCCCGCCATGGGATGCCAGCCGCTCCGCCAGCGTCGGCGCGCCGAGCGAACGGCCCGTCACGCGGCGCTTGTGCTGCAGGAAATCCGGGTGGCCGGCGTCGTGATAGACGAGCCGGCCCTCCTCCATGAGTGCCAGCGTGTTGCCCGCAAGCTCGTGACGCGCAGGCGTGCAGCCGGTCGCGAAGGACGCGGAGACCACACGCGTGGCCGAGGGGAACATGGAGCGGTGGGCGCCGAACACCCGCGACCGCCGGGCGAAGCGGCTGAGCGCCGGCATGTGCGGCTCGGCAATCAGATCGCGGCGCAGGCCATCCAGGACCACAACGACGACGCGGCGCATGGTTTCCTCCTCGGCTAATTGCGCGGACCCACCAGGATCACGGCCGCTCCGATAAGGCACAGGGCGGCGCCGGCGATGTCCCAGCGGTCGGGGCGCACGCTCTCCACGCCCCACAGCCAGACGAGCGAGGCGACGATGTAGATGCCGCCGTAGGCGGCATAGGCCCGGCCCGCCGCATCGCTTTCAACCAGCGTCAGCAGCCAGGCGAACGTCGACGAGCGAGATGAGGCCCGGGGCGAGCCACCACATCGGCTTGCCCAGCCGCAGCCAGCCCCAGAAGGCAAAGCAGCCCGCGATCTCGGCGACCGCCGCCCCCACATAGACGAACGCGCTCCTCATGCGCGCAGAGTTTCACATCTTCCGCTGCGAATCCAAGGCTGAACCAGGAGCGCGTCCGCATTACACGGGAGGCAGACGCCGACCGGACTCCCCTTCCCCTTGCGGGGAGTGGCTGGGGGTGGGGGGACACCACGCCCTCCGGAGTTTTCTTGCATGGCGCTCGCGACAATCCTGCATTGGACGCGCCGCCCTCGCATGCCGCATGCTCCCCTCGGAACGAGGGATCCCGGGGCCCGTGTCGATACCCCTCATCATTGCGCTGCTCGCCACCGCGGTGGCCACGTCCTTCCTGTCGGGCATCTTCGGCATGGCGGGCGGCATGGTCCTCATGGGCGTGCTCCTGGCCCTGCTGACGGTGCCCGAGGCCATGGCGCTGCATGCGGTGGCGCAGATGGCCTCCAACGGCTGGCGCGGCCTGCTGTGGATCGGCCACGTGCGCTGGCGCCCGGTCGGCGCCTACGTGAGCGGCTGCGCCGTGGCGCTGGCGATCCTGTCGCTCATCCAGTTCGTGCCGTCGAAGCCGCTGGCGCTCCTCATGCTCGGCGTCTCGCCGTTTCTCGTGCGCCTGCTGCCCCAGAGCTTCAGGCCCGATCCGCTGCGATTCGTGCACTGCGCCGCCTACGGCTCAGCCTGCATGTCGCTGATGCTCATGGCCGGGGTGGCGGGGCCGCTGCTCGATTCCCTGTTTCTCGCAGGCAACCTCGACCGCAGGGAGATCATCGCCACCAAGGCGGTGTGCCAGATCTTCGGCCACCTGGCGAAGCTCGTTTATTTCGGCGGTCTGGTGGCCCAGGGTGCCAGCATCGACCTCGGCCTTGCGGCGCTCATGGTCGCCGCCTCGATGGTCGGCACCGTGGCCGCCAAGCCCGTGCTCGAGCGGCTCACCGACGTGCAATACCGCCGCTGGGCCACCTGGATCGTCATCACGATCGCCGTGGTGTATCTGGCCCAGGGCGGCTGGCTCTCGCATTCCCCGCCAGGTGAGGTGAGGCGAAAGCCTCACGCCGGCTGGTCGAAGAACTTGTTGGGCTTCAGGAAGAACGACAGCACCACGGCGCCGTTGGGGGCGCGCGCGTGGTGGCGGTTGCCCGCTGGGCGCCACACATAGTTGCCGGCGGTGACGACGCCCTCGTCGTCCTCCAGCGCGCCTTCCAGCACCCAGGTCTGCTCCAGCTCGACGTGCTCGTGGTCGGGCAGCCGGGTGCCCGGCGCGAACCTCACCAGCGCCGTCATCAGGCCGGTCTCCTTGTCCTCCATCAGCGTCTTCCATTCGACGCCCTTGAAGCGGGTCGGCTCCCACGGCAGCTCGGCAACGTCGACATAGCGCGAGGCGAGCGCGCCGAGGCTGGCGTGGTTCTTGGCGCCTGGTGTGACAACGGTCATGGGCGGGCTCCTCCTTCTCCTGAGTTTCCTCGAATTGAGTATAGAACACGCGCCCGCCTGCCGCGGCAAGCCGTCCTCGCCCGCGTTGCCTCTCCCCTCCGCGACCGGCGAGACGCGCCGGACCGCCGACGGTTGCGCATGCCGGACAAATTCGGCCGCCGGCTGCCTCCTCGCCGGAGGGTGCCCCAGGGTCCAGTGCCGGCTCGAGAGCGCTCCACGGCCTCGCCAGGGCGTCCTGGCGGCCTTCTGGAGGACCGTCCTTCCTGCACGCCCGCCACGCCGTGTTGCTGGCGTTGCCGGGTTGCTTGGAAGAGACCGTAGCCGCACCTACGCTGCCTCCCAGACTGCCTTCCAGGCAAAGAATTCTGACGGCCTCACTCGGAACCTCGCGAAATTGCCCTCATGCAGCCCGATGAGTTCGCTCTCAGCAATTTCAGCGAACCGCGGCCTATCAACCTGAGGGATTGCTTCCTCGGCAAAATTGGCGATCTCTCTCGACGCCTGTGATTTGTTCATTTTCTGCAGAACAACCCTAGAGACTGCACTTTTCAGCTCGTCTCGGTATCGCATTCTGAATGGGTCCGGTTCGCCGAGAGATTGCCTTATCGCCGCGTACCTCCTGGCTGAACGCTCATAGGCCCACACGAACATGTCGCGGGCCAGTTCTGTCTTGTTCATCTCATAAACACTCAGCATGGCGGCGACGTATAGATGTTCGGGGACGTCAACGAACGATACAGGGCTGAGATTCCGCTTGATGAATGGGATGTTCGCGGCGAGGCGCGAGACCCTCTTGTTCACGTCAGCAAATGGCTGCAGGTACGGAAGTTGGATCGCGGCGAAAAATGATTGCTCGAACGGGTCCGAGATCGCTTCGGCTTTGCCCAGAAGGTCCACGAAGCATTCCTCTATCACCGCAGGAATTTGCAAGGGCAAGTAGGTAGAGCCGCCAATGATGGCACCGCCTTGTCTCAGGCGCCCTGACTCTCGCGGGTCCAGCAATCCATGCGAAAGCAATGCATGCAGGTTCAAGAGTGTGTGCCGATTGAATCCAATCTCGTTCGCTACTTCGACCAAGAATTCAATCGCCCCTTTGTGATTTAAGATCATTTGAGTTTCTTGGGCGGTTTTTCCCTCCGCTCGCTTGCCAGCTTCCAAAAGTTGCTGCGTATCCAGTATCGAGTAGGTATTGCCCTCCAGCCTGCTGGAATTCCAAGATAGATCGATAAGCAAGCGGTCAAGAATGTTGCGAGCGTACGTGCCGGCTGGATTCTGTGGTCCAGCGTCGACGACACCGACTTTAGCCAAGTATTGGCGTTCACGAGGCGAGAGGTAGAACGTGCTGTTCGGTTTGTAGTTGGACAAGAATGCACGAACATATCCCGCTGGCGTTCTCTCTACCTCCGGACGGTTGACGAGCTTTTGCAGCGTCTGCCCCGCCGCAGAGACGGGGACAAAGAGCCCGCCTTCAGCTTCCAGTTCTGCTTCGTCTTGATGCAGATGTTGGGGCGGTCCCGGCTGGTCCGCGAGAACGTACCGTGTGCCTTTGCCTTTCCCGCTGCTTTGAACCTTGCCAAGCTCGCCTAGCTTCTTCAGTCGCCGCTGCATCGCTCGGCGCTTAGCTTCGGTGGCGCCGATGCCGACAAGGTCCTTCATCGATACGCCGTCAGGCCGTTCGCGAATGACCGCTTCGAGGGCGGCAAGCTCGTCTCCAGGGATGTGCTTTGGCATGTGTGTTTGTCGGCGGTTGCGCAACGGTGCGACGCGTTACATAACGATTATGACACGTTACATAAGCGACTTTTCCGTTGCGTACAAGCCCCCCATGGCATTATATAATGGAAAGAACCGTTACATATTGCAATAGGCAACGTTGTGAGCAAGCCGCCCCAAGCCGAGCGCGTCCAAATCCTCTCGATGCCCTGCGAAGGGTTCACTTGACTATGGAACAAAAAGCGAACATAAAGCATCGCGACCTAGCTTCTCGTCGCCGAAATCCTATGTAATCGCAACCATCCTCAGGTCGTTCGCAGTGCCGGCTCAGTCCATCCCGTTGCCCCGCATCTCCCAGCAGATTTGGGATGCCAAGTACCGCCTGAAGACGGCGGACGGCATCCCTGTGGATCGCACCTTGGCCGACACCTGGCAGCGGGTTGCCAACGCCATCGCCGCGGCCGAGCCGGAGGCGGCGCGCGACCGCTGGGCCCGGGAGTTCGCGGACGCGATGGCCGATTTCGCCTTCCTGCCGGCCGGTCGCATCCTGGCTGGCGCCGGCTCCGGCAGGGCCGTGACCCTCTTCAACTGCTTCGTGATGGGCAGGATCGAGGACGACCTCACCTCCATCTTCGACAACGTCAAGGAGGCCGCCCTCACCATGCAGCAGGGCGGCGGCATCGGACACGACTTCTCTACGCTGCGGCCCAAGGGCGCGCCGGTGAAGGGGATCGGCGCCGACGCCTCGGGCCCGGTGAGCTTCATGGACGTGTGGGACGCCATGTGCCGCACCATCATGTCGGCCGGCGCCCGGCGCGGCGCCATGATGGCGACCTTGCGCTGCGACCACCCGGACATCGAGGCCTTCATCGACGCCAAGGCCGACCCGGCGCGCTTGCGCAACTTCAATCTGTCGGTGCTGGTGACGGACGCCTTCATCGCCGCCGTGCGCAAGGGCGAGCCCTGGCCCCTCGTCTTCGAGGGCAAGGTCTGGCGCACCGTGGAGGCGCGCGCGCTCTGGGACCGCCTGATGCGCGCCACCTACGACTATGCCGAGCCCGGCGTCGTCTTCATCGACCGCGTCAACGCCGGCAACAACCTCGCCTACTGCGAGACGATCGCCGCCACCAACCCGTGCGTGCCAGGTGACACGTGGGTCCACACCGCCAACGGTCCGCGCCAGGTGAGAGACTTGGTCGGCAAAGCCTTCGTCGCCCGCGTTGCCGGCAGCGATCACGCCAGCGCCCCCCGCGGCTTCTTCCTCAGCGGGAACAAGCCGGTGCTTCGCCTGGAGACGGCCGAAGGCTACACCCTGAGATCGACCCCGGACCATCCAGTCAAGCGCACGTGCACGCTCTCTCACGGTCACACTGAAAGCGAGTGGTGCCGGGCGGGCGATCTCGCGATCGGCGACGTGATCGTGCTCAACGATCACCGAGCGAAGCCGACGTGGAGGGGCAAGCGCACGCTGGAGGAAGGCTACCTGCTCGGTCTGCTGGTCGGAGACGGGAGCCTGAAGGCGGACAAGGCCATAGTTGCCGTGTGGCAACCCGCGGCAGCCGTCGGCGCCGACGGCTTGCCCGGAACACGATCTGTCATGGACGAGGCGTTGCGGGCAGCGCGAACGCTTCCGCATCGCAGCGATTTTGCCGGCTGGGTCGAGGTCAAGGGGCGCAATGAGTTTCGCCTGTCTCTTGCAGCGCTGAAGACGCTTGCCGAGGATCTCGGCATGCGTCCCGCCAACAAGGTCATTACGCCGCTGCTGGAGCAGACATCGAGCGAGTTCTACCGCGGGTTCTTGCGAGGGTTTTTCGACGCGGACGGCTCGATACAGGGCAGCCAGGCGAAGGGCGTGAGCGTACGCCTGGCGCAGTCCGACCTCGCGCGCCTTCAAGCAGTTCAGCGTATGCTCCTGCGACTGGGCATCGTCTCCACCCTCTACCGCAATCGGCGCTCAGGAGGGAAAACTCTGCTGCCCGATGGACGTGGGGGCCGTGCCGAATATCCCGTTCAGCCCCAGCACGAGCTGGCCATCAGCGGCGAGAGCCTGCTGCAGTTCAGCGAGCTGGTCGGCTTTGCAGACCACGACAAGGCCAGACGACTGAACACAACTCTTGCCGCCTATAGGCGTGCGCTCAATCGCGAACATTTTACCGCACGCATTGCAGCGATCGTCGAGGACGGGGCGGAGGATGTCTTCGATGTACAGATCCCCGGAATCAACGCCTTCGATGCCAACGGTCTGATGGTGCACAATTGCGGCGAGCAGCCACTGCCTCCGCATGGTGCCTGTCTCCTGGGCTCGATCAACCTCACCCGCCTGATCGAGGCGCCGTTCACGCCGCAAGCCCGCCTCGACGAGGCGCGGCTCGGGTCGCTCACGGCCACGGCGGTGCGCTTCCTCGACAACGCCATCGACGTCTCCAACTATCCGCTCGACGCGCAGCGCCGCGAGGCGCACGCCAAGCGGCGCATTGGCCTCGGGGTGACGGGCCTTGCCGACGCACTGATCCTGCTCGGCGTGCGCTACGGCACCGCCGCGGCGGCGGCGCTGGCCAGACGGTGGATGGCGGCGATCGAGCGGGCGGCCTATCTGGCGAGCACGGAGCTTGCCGCGGAGAAGGGCGCCTTCCCGCTCTACGACAGCGCGCGCTTCCTCGCTGCGCCCAGCGTCCAACGCCTGCCCGAGGACGTGCGCGGCGCCATCGCCCGGGGCGGCATCCGCAACGGCCTCCTCACCTCGATCGCGCCGACCGGCACCATCTCGCTGCTCGCCGGCAACGTCTCGAGCGGCGTGGAGCCGGTGTTCGACTTCCGCTACGACCGTCGCGTGCTGGAGCGCGACGGCAGCGCGCGCATCGAGAGCGTCGAGGACTATGCTCACGCGCTCTATCGCGCGACCTTCGGCGCCGCGGCACCGCTGACCGACGCCTTCGTGACGGCAGAGGAGCTGACGCCGGGCGCCCACCTCGAGATGCAGGCGGCGCTGCAGGCGCACGTCGACAGCTCCATCTCCAAGACCATCAACTGCCCGGCCGATCTCGGCTTCGAAGCCTTCAAGGACGTCTACCTCCAAGCCTACGACCTCGGGCTCAAGGGCTGCACCACCTATCGCCCCAACGCCGTGACGGGCGCGGTCCTGAGCCGCCCAGTCTCGAGCCGCGCCGGTCTCGAGCAGCCCGGGCGCAGCGGCCGAGGCTGAGAGCTCTCCGCTGGGCCGCCGCCGGCACCGGCCTCCGAGACGGCGCCGGCAGCCGCCGCCGTCACGCCGCTGGTGCCGGGCTCGAGCGTGCCGGAGCTGGAGCGCCACGGCGATGTGGTGTTCATGACGCGGCCGTTGGAGCGCGCCGTCATGCTCGAAGGCGCCACCTACAAGCTGCGCTGGCCCGGCAGCGACCATTCCCTCTACATCACCATCAACGACATCGAGATCAACGGCCGGCGGCGTCCGTTCGAGGTGTTCATCAACTCCAAGAACCTCGAGCACTACGCCTGGACGGTGGCACTCACGCGCATGATCAGCGCCATCTTCCGCCGCGGCGGCGACGTGACCTTCGTGGTCGCGGAGCTGAAGGCGATCTTCGATCCCCAGGGCGGACAATGGATGGGAGGCCGCTATGTGCCGAGCCTGATTGCCGCTATCGGCGAGGTGATCGAGGGCCACATGATCCGCACCGGCTTTCTCGGCCTGCCGGGCGCCGACGGCGAGGAGGCCGGTGCGAAGGAGCTGCGGGCGGCCAGCGCCGGCACCGAGCGCCCCGGCGAGCAGCCTCCTCGTCACCGCCCCCCTGATCGTCCCCCCATGGCCCCAATGGCCGGCGGGCGCCCTTGCCCGCGCTGCGGCGCCAGCGCGCTCTACCGGCGCGAGGGATGCTGGGTGTGCGACGCGTGCGGCTACTCCAGGTGCAGCTGACGCCCCGGGGGGCCTGGACCACCGCCTGCCGGGCCGGACCATCTGCCGCGGGGGGCGTGGGGTTGATGCGGAGTGTCGCCGGTTCTCGTTGCCGCGTATGCAGGAGCTTAACCAATACTCTGTTTTGCCTAAAAAAAGGCGCACCTACCCCGACAGGCAGTCTGGGCCTGCACCTATGGCGATTGGCGCGCACCGCGGGCCCGTCCTGCAGCCGCAACGCCTTGAAACGATGGGCGTCCGGCCATATTTCGGCTGGAAATCGCCGCTACCAGCCCGCGCGTCAACGCAGTTCCGCATTTCGCTACGCCGCAGCCCCGACACCGCCAATGGCCGCCCGCATCGTCAGACTTGCTCCGCTCCAGGCGGCCGCCCCGGCGCCCGTCGCCTTGGGCGTGCACGGCGAGGTGCCAGCGCGCCAACAGGTGTGGCGCGGCGCCTCCGGCCATGGCTACGCCCACAGCGTCTACAGCCTGATCGCCTGCCCGCCGCTGCCCCAGGCCAGCTACATCCTGGTGCGACGCGATGCGCACGGCCGGCGCACGGCGCTGCGGGTAGACCTCGGGCAGAACGACGCCCCGACCCTCAACCTGGCGCAGGTGCGCCAGCGCGGCGCGCAGCTCGGCGCCAACGAGGTGCACGTCCACTTCGAGGCCGCCTCGGAGGACGAGCGCCGCCTCGTCACCTGCGACCTGCGCGCAGGGCTGTTCGGCACCCTGAACGCGGAGCCGGACGACACCGGCAACTGACGGGCCCTCGCTCGCGAGCGCGGGGCAGCCGCGGGCCGTGCGCTTCGTCCGCTGCTCGCAGCCAAACCGGGCAGACAAAGTCCCTGAGACCAGCCATGCTTCCGGACCGTCACCCGGGGCAGGCGCAGCGCAGGAGACGACGCCATGAAGGGTCTGCATCACGTCACCGCCATCGCCGGCAAGCCGGCCGCAACCTCGACTTCTACACCGCGCGCTCGGCCTGCGCTTCGTCAAGCGGACCGTCAACTTCGACGATCCGGGGACCTATCACCTCTACTACGGCGACGAGGTCGGCCGCCCCGGCACCATCCTGACCTTCTTCCCCTGGGAGCACGCCGGGCCCGGCCGCGCCGGCGTCGGGCCTGACGCAAACAGACGAGCTTCCGCGTGCCCGCCGCGCGCCATCGGCTACTGGACCCAGCGCTCGTCGAGAAGGGCGTGAGGCACGAGGGCCGCGCGGCGCTTCGGCGAGCCAGTGCTGGCCTTCAGCGATCCCGACGGCATGGGCCTGGCGCTCGTCGGCGTCGCGGGCTCGAAGGCCGAGCGGCCTGGAGCAACGGGGAGATCCCGGCCGAGCATGCCATCCGCGGCTTCCACGGCGTCACCTTGATGCTGGACGAGGCGGCGCCGACCGGCGCGGTGCTGACCGACGTGCTGGGCTTCACGGAGGCGGGGCGTGAGGACGGCGATGTCCGCTATCGCTACCGACAGCACGGTCGGCGGCGTCGTCGACATCCGCGAGGCCAAGGGGTTCCTTCCGGGACGCATGGGGCGCGGCTCGGTGCACCACATCGCCTTCCGCGCCCCGGATGACGCGGAGCAGGCCGAGATGGCGCAGAAGCTCGCGAGCCACCACCGCCTGCAGCTCACCGGCCAGAGGACCGCCAATACTTCCGCTCCATCTATTTCCACGAGCCGGGCGGCATCATGTTCGAGATCGCCACCGACGCCCGGGCTTCGCCGTGGACGAGCCGGTCGACTCCCTCGGAAGCGAGCTGAAGCTGCCGGCCTTCCTCGAGCCGCGCCGCAAGGAATGGAGGCCGCGCTGCCGCCGCTGGTGCCCGCGGCATGACAGCCCCCGCAACGGGCCCCGGGTCCCTGCGCGCGCTCTCCTCGGGCGCCCCGCTTGCGCGCGCCACCGGCGCCGTGATCATGCTGCACGGGCGCGGCGCCACGGCCCAGAGCATCCTGTCGCTCGTCGACGTGCTGGCCTTTCCCGACCTGCACTACGTGGCCCCGCAGGCGCCGGGCGGCAGCTGGTATCCCTACTCGTTCCTGGCGCCGCTCGCGGACAACGAGCCCGCTCTGTCGCGCGCGCTCGGCACCGTCGCTGCCTTCGTCGACGGTCTCGCCGCGCAGAGCTTCGGGCCCGAGCGCACCGTGATCCTGGGGTTCTCGCAGGGCGGCTGTCTCGGCCTCGAGTACGCCGCCCGCAACGCGCGCCGCTATGGCACCGTGATCGGTCTGAGCGCGGGCCTGATCGGCGCCGACGGCACGCCGCGCACCTACGGCGGCTCCCTGTCGGGCACGCCCGTGTTCCTCGGGCTGCAGCGACGTGGACTCCCACATCCCGCTCGCCCGTGTGGAGGAAACCGCCCGCGTGCTCGGCGACCTCGGCGCCGAGGTCGCCCGGCGCATCTATCCCGGCATGGGCCACATCATTGTCGACGACGAGATCCGCGAGATGCGCAAGCTCCTCGCTCGCATCGGCCCGCACGCCGCGCCTCGCCAGACTTGAGGCGGACGCGGCGCGCGACTGACGCCGTTGCCCCGGCAGCGAGCCTGCCCGGCCTACTGCCTACTGCCCGTTGCCTACTTGATGAGCCCCTCCGCCTTCATCGCCGCCTGCACGGCGGGTCGCGCGCCGATGCGCTTGCGGTAGGCCAGCACGTTGGCATGCGGGGCGAGATCGACCCCGACCCTGGCTGCCCAGTTCGAGATCGTGAACAGATAGGCGTCGGCCACCGAGAACTCCTTGCCCAGAAGGTACTCCTTGCCGGCGAGGTGCTTGTCGATGTGAGCGAAGCGCGTGCCGAGGCGCTCGCGGAAGATCGCCTTGGCCTCCTCGGGCATCGCCGGGTTGAACAGCGGTGAGAACCCCTTGTGCAGCTCGGTGGAGATGAGGTTCAGCCAGCTCTGCAGCTCGGTGCGCTGCGGCGTGCCGCTGGGCGGGGCGAGCTTCTTCTCCGGCACCTTGTCGGCGATCCACTGCACGATCGCCGGTCCCTCCGTCAGCCTGGTGCCGTCGTCGAGCTCCAGCACCGGCACGTAGCCCAGCGGATTGACCTCCCGGAAATCGCCGCCGCCCTCCATGGTCTTGGTCCTGACGTCGGTCTTGACCTTGTCGAAGGCGAGGCCCGCCTCGTTGAGGGCGATGTGGGGGGAGAGCGAGCAGGCACCGGGGGAATAGTAGAGCTTCATCGGATGTCTCCATTGCTGTGCCGGACGCGACGATGCAACGATATGAGCCGCAGCGACGTATGCACGCAATCGCAAGTAAGTTCCGCTAACATGCGGTGATGTGGGCACCAAGCTGACACTGGCTGTCAGGAGCTGGGCCGCCTCGTGCGCACCGAGAAGGCGCTCACCGACAGGGCGAGGAGGCTGAAGGCGGGGGTGCCGCGGCTCGACTGGTATAGTGCTCCAGAGGTCGCCGCAGGAAGGGCATGCGCGCCAGTCCGGCGTGCAGAGCGGCACCGAGCTCGCGCAGTAAAGTGTGCTGCGGTCGAGGGCATGGAGCGCGAGGGCCTGCTGGAACGGCATCAGTGCCGGATCGACGGGCGCAACAACGTGCTCGCGATTACCGCCAAGGGGCGGACGCTGCGCCGCGCCATGTGGCCGGCCTACGCCGCGGTGCTGGAGGAGCATTTCGGCGCGCGCCTCACCAAAGCCGAAACTGAGCACCTGTGCCGCTGCTGAACATCGCCCATGAGCCCAGCTGTACCGCCAAGGCCGATGGTGTAGGATGCGCCCGGGTACCGGCTGAGGCGGCCGGCAGGGCGGATAGTTCAGGAGGGGCAAGGACATGGGCGCACCCGCCGCGGCATTCGAGGTTCCAGCCGGCACCCTGATGCGGGGCAAGAACGGCCTCATCATGGGGGTCGCCAACAACCGGTCGATTGCCTGGGGCATCGCCAAGGCGGTGGCGGCGCAGGGCGCAACCTTGGCCTTCACCTATCAGGGCGACGCCTTGAAGAAGCGGGTCGAGCCGCTGGCGGGCGAGGTGGGCTCCACGCTGGTTCTGCCCTGCGACGTGACCGACACGGCCTCCATGGACGCGGTGTTCGCCCAGCTCGCGCGGGCCTGGGACAAGCTCGACTTCCTGGTGCACGCGATCGCCTTCTCCGACAAGGCCGAGCTCGACGGCCGCTACGTCGACACCACGGAGGCGAACTTCACCCGCACCATGCTGATCTCCTGCTACTCGTTCACCGCGCTCGCCCAGCGCGCCGAGAAGCTGATGCGGCCAGGTGGCTCGCTCCTCACGCTCACCTACTACGGCGCCGAGAAGGTCATGCCCCACTACAACGTGATGGGTGTCGCCAAGGCCGCGCTGGAGGCGAGCGTGCGCTATCTCGCCGCCGACCTCGGCAGGGGCGGACATGCGCGTCAACGCCATCTCGGCGGGCCCCATCAAGACGCTGGCCGCCTCCGGCATCGCCGACTTCCGCTACATCCTGAAGTGGAACGAGTACAACTCGGCCCTCAGGCGCACCGTAACCATCGAGGAGGTGGGCGCTGCGGGGCTCTACCTCCTCTCCGACCTCGCCCGCGGCGTCACCGGCGAGGTGCACCACGTCGACGCCGGCTACCACGTCCAGGGCATGAAGAACGAGGACGCCCCTGACATCTCCGTCGTGAAGGACCAGCAGTAAGGTCAACAACGGCATCCCTGCAGCCAGACGGCGGCTTGGCAGCGCAGCAAGCCGCCAGCACGGTCCGGGGAATTCAACTCAGTCTCTGCCACGAGCCAGGAAATAGCCCATGACCGCGCCCGGCGGCCATTACGACGCTGTCCCCTATCTTTCCAAGCCGTTTCCGAAGTCGCAGCCGCCCCGGCTCGCGGCCCTGGCAACCCTGTTCGGGCTCACGGCACCAGCGGTGTCGCAGTGCCGCATGCTGGAGCTCGGCTGTGCCGCCGGCGGCAACATCATCCCGCTGGCGCTGCGCTTTCCGGGCGGCCGCTTCCGCGGCGTCGACCTTGTCGAGCGTCACGTGCGAGACGGGCAGGCTCGAATCGCAGCGCTGGACTTGCGCAATGTCTGCATCGAGCAAGGTGACATCGCTACACTCGATCTGCTGGGGGAGCGCTTCGACTACATCGTCTGCCACGGCGTCTACAGCTACGTGCCGCCGGCGGTGCAGGAGGCGATCCTGCGCATCGCATCCGACAACCTCGTCGACACCGGCATCGCCTACATCAGCTACAACGTCTATCCCGGCTGGCACATCCGCAACTTCACGCGCGACATGCTGCTCTACCATGCCGGCACGGAAACCGATCCCAGAGAGCGCGTCGCCAAGGCACGGATGCTCCTCGACGGCATTGCCAACTCGCGCGCGGGCGGCCCCTACGGCGATACGCGGCGCAACGAGGCCAAGGTGCTCCTGGATACGGACGACTCCTACATCATGAGCGAATTCCTCGAGGGCCAGAACGTGCCGTGCTACTTCCGCGAGTTCGCCGCCAAGGCCGAGGGGTTCGGGCTCGCCTACCTCTGCGACACCTGGCTCCAGCACAGCATCCCCGAGCATCTCGGCGACCCCGCTGCGATCCAGGCGCTGTCGGGCGGCGACCCGATCGCGCTGGAGCAATGGATGGACTTCTTCTCCGCACGCTCCTTCCGCCAAACCCTGCTCGTCAAGGCGGCGCAGGCAGCCAAGATCAAGCGCACACTCCTGCCCGAGCGGGTGAAGGACCTGCACATCAGCGGCCATTTCACGTGCACCGAGAAAGGCAAGGGAACCTGGGTCTTCTCCGCCGAGAACGGCGCCAGCATCTCGACCCGCAACGAAGTGGTCTGCCGGGCCATACAAAAGCTCTCCACTGTGTTTCCGGCCACCCGTAGCGTGCGCGAGTTGGCCGCCGAGGTGCGCGCCGGGGATCAGGAGAGGCTGCTCCTCGATTTCGTGTTCAAGATGATCCTCGCCGGCCTTGTGGACATTTCCAGCGTGCCGCTACGGATCAACAAGGTGGGCGCGAGCAAGCCCAAACCCAGAGCGGTACGGCTGCCGCGCCTCGACGCCGAGCAGGGCAACGCCTGGACCACCGACCCGGCCCTCAACATGGTCCCCCTCGATGCCGTCTGCGCGGCCCTGCTGCCATTCCTGGACGGGGCGCACGACCGGGATGCCTTGAAGGCGAAGCTGCTGGTAGCGGTGCGCGATGGCCGCCTCCGGCTCAAGAACAAGACGACGGGACTGGAGCCGACGGGTCCCGACCTCGACGCGGCGGCAGGCGCGCACGTCGGCGCCGCCATCGACAAGCTGGCAGCCGCCGCCATCCTGGAATGATGTCGGGCACCGGCCGGACGCACCGCCACGACACCGCCCAGCGGAAACTGGCGCGCCCGGGCCTTGGCGATGCGCTACGACAAGTAGATGTCGCAGAAGTAGCCGTCGATCGGGAGGGCCATCATCTCGGTCGGGTGAAACGGAGGTTGCCCCGAGATGGCTGTTGTAGCTCGCCTCGAGGAAAGTCCACGCTCTCGCGCATCACCGCTACGATGAAGCGCGCGGGCTCCTCCTTCGCCACGTTGGGTTATCCTGCGCCTTGGCGGCAGCGCTGCTTCGCCAATCTTCCAGGGCGGAAGTGCGTGCTCATGCCCCTGGACAGCATCCGGCCGGAAATCAGCCGACTACTCGGACAGGCTCCCACCAGACTACGAGGCGTAGAGGCGCAGGACGCCGAAGATCAGGGCGCCAATGACAAGCGCGGCGGCGATCAGCGTCAGGACGGCGAGCTGGGTGCGGCTCACGGGCTTGACCCTCCCGCCACCGCCGGCCGCGGCGTCCAGTCTTCTGGATGAGCACGACGACCCCGAGCACGCCCAGGCCGATGATGTCCGTGACCGCGGCGGGGTCGATGAGCATGAGCGCCGCGGCGAACAGGAGCAGGCGCTCGAACCACGTGGCCGTGCGCAGCAGATAGCCCTCCATGCTGGCGGCCAGCGCCACCACGCCGATCGAGCCTGTCACCACCGCGCGCAAGATCTCGGGCCAGGGGCCGGAGAACAGCAGGGCCGGGTTGTAGACGAAGAAGTAGGGGACGATGAACCCTGCCGCGGCGAACTTCATCGCCTGCAAGCCGGAGCGCCACAGGCCGGCTCCCCCGATCGATGCGGCGGCGTAGACGGCGAGCGCCACCGGCGGCGTCACCGCCGACAGGCAGGAGAAGTAGAACGCGAACATGTGCGCGGCCATCGGCGGCACACCGAGCTTTACGACCGCCGGAACCAGCAGCGCGGCCTGCATGATGTATGCGGGCGTGGTCGGCATCCCCATGCCTAGAATGATGCCGGCAATCATGGTGATGAACAGCGCCAGCGGCAGCCAGCCGTAGGTGAGGTCGACGAGGAAAGCCGTGAACCGCAGCGCCAGGCCGGTCTGCAGCACGATCCCGATCACGATGCCCGCGCACGCGCATGCCATCGCCACCGGCACCGTATGCGCCGCCCCATCGCGCAGGGCCTCGAGGCAGGTGCGCCAGCGCAGCCCGGTCGCCGGGCGCAGCCAGGAGATTGCCACCAGCGCCACCGTGGCGATGATCGCGCCGTAGGTCGGGGTAAAGCCGTAGATCAGGAGCGCCAGGAGCACGATCACCGGGAGGAACAGATGCCCCTGGCGGACGATGATGTGGCCGAGGATGGGCAGCTCCTCGCGCGGCAGCCCTTTGAGGCCCGAGCGCACCGCGTTGAAGTGGATCGCCGCGAACAGCGCCCCATAGTAGAAGAGCGCCGGAATCACCGCGGCGATCATCACCTGCGTGTAGCTCGCGCCCAGGAACTCGGCCATCACGAAGGCCGCCGCGCCCATGATCGGCGGCATGATCTGCCCGCCGGTGGACGCCACCGCTTCGATGGCCGCGGCCGCCTCGGGCTTGAAGCCCGCCCGCTTCATCATCGGGATCGTGAGCCATCCGTCGACCATGACGTTGGCGACGGCCGAGCCGGAGATGGTGCCAAACAGGCTCGAGGACACGACCGCCACCTTGCCCGGTCCGCCGCGCGCGCCGCCGGCGATGGCGTTGGCGAAGCTCATGAAGAACTGCCCGGCTCCGGACTTCTCCAGGAACGTGCCGAAGATGATGAAGAGGATGACGTAGGTGCCGGCCACCGCCATCGGCGTGCCGAAGATGCCCTCGGTGGTGAACCAGCTCTGGTCGACGGTGAGCTCGAGGCTGAGACCCCGATGGTAGAGCCAGCCGGGAAGCCAGGGACCGGCGAGCCCATAGATGAGGAACGTGATCGCCACGATCGGCAGGGCCGCGCCGATGGTGCGCCGCGTCGCTTCCAGCACCAGCAGGATGGCCACGATGCCGACCGCCATGTCCATCGGGCTCAGCGGATGCGCCGTCGGAAACCGGTTCACCACGTAGTCGTAGTGGACGAACATGTAGCCGACGCACGCCAGCGACAGGGCCGCCAGGGCGAGATCGGCCCACGGCACGCAGTCCGGCGTCGCCGCCTTGCGGAAGCGGCCACAGCAGGAACGAGAGCACCAGGCTGAAGGCGAGCGTGATGTAGAGCAGCGCCTGCTGATCGGGTGCGTACGTGGTCAGCCTGGCGTAAAGGTGGTAGACGGACATCGCGACCGCCACCACGCCAACGACCAGGCCCGCGTAGCCGGCGAGCTTGCGCACGGCGGGCTTCCTATTTCTTGAGCAGTCCGGCTTCGCGGTAGTACGTCTCGGCGCCCGGGTGGTAGGGCATGTCGAAGTTGTGGGCCATCTCCTCGGCCGTCACATCCTTCATGACCGAAGCGACGGCGCCGAACTCCTGACGCCCTTCCACGACGGCCTTGGCCACCTTGTAGATCACGTCGGGAGAGGTCTTGGACGACGCGATCAGGATCGTGGGCGTCTGGAACGTCTGTAACTCGTCGGTGAAGCCCTGCTCCTTGTAGACGCCGGCCTTGACGGTGTAGCGCACGAGGCCGGCATTGATCTTGCGCAGCTCGGCGAGCTCGGTGTCGGTCACCGGGATCACGCGCACCTGCATGGCCGAGCCGAGGTCGAGGACGAACGAGGCCGGCACCGTCGTGATCCAGCCAAGCGCCATCGCCTGCCGGTTCTTCAGGACCTCTACGTTGGATGTGATCGGCCCGTAGCTCTTCGGCCCCAGATCGGCCAGCGTCATGCCGTTGACCTTGAGCACATACTCCCAGCCCGAAACGAGGCTGGCGTTGCCGCGGGACGGCAGGGCCACCGCCTGCCCCTTCAGGTCCTTGACGCTCTTGATGTTGCTGTTTGCGGGAACGACCAGCTGCCACACGTTCGGATAGAAGTAGGCGACGAACAGGGCCTTGTCGATCTTCTTGCCTTCGAACTGCCCGACGCCGTTTCGCGCATCGGACAGCGAGGCCGTCATCGACCAGGCGATGTCGGTCTTGTCGGTGCGGATCTTCTCCAGGTTGACGAGCGCGGCGCCCGGCTCGACCTGCACATTAAGCTCGGGAAAGCGCTTGTTGATGACCTGCGACGCGGCGGCGGCCATCGGCGTCCAGCTGCCGCCGGTCGGACCGGCGGAGAAGATCACGTCGGTCTTCTGCTGGGCATGGGCGAGCCCTGCGGCCGCGAATGCGAGGGTTGCTGCAAAAGCGGAACGACGCGCTGCTCGGCGCAGCGTGCTAACGGGCATTTCAACCTCCCTGTCGCCGCAGGCGTTTTTATCGGGCCGTTGTGCACCGCAGCGGTTTCGGCCCTGCGAGCCTGCCACGTCGGGCAGCCCTTCCTGCTTGTTGCGTAGGGTACCCACTAACTGCCGCGACTGTCCAGCGCACTAAGCAAGGTCCGGTCGACGCCCCAGCCGAACCAGACGGACTGGAGCCGGAGAAAGTGTGCCAGCAGCCGTTGCGAGCAGGCACAGCATGCTCGGTCCATCGTGCGCCCGCCTGCGTGGCCTAGTTGGGCGCTAAGCAGAATCTCGCTGTCGGCCCAACGCAAGCCTGCCCGGCAACGGCGGCTATGCTCCGGAACCTGACGGCCGGTGACCGGTGGTTGTGTGCGCCAGAAACGGAACTCGAGGACAGAGGTTGTTTGTGCCAATACGTCGGCTCGGCTATCCGGAGACGGTCAGCTGTCCAGTGCTTCGCGGAGCGCGCAAGCTAGTTGTTCCCGAGTATAAGGCTTCTCAAGCACTTTGACCTTTCGCGCGGCCTCGCTCACCGCAAGCGGCATATCGCTGTATCCGGTGGTCTGCAACACCTTGACCTCAGGTTTCATGGACTGAATCCATTCGGCCACATCGTATCCCGTCATGCCGCCAGGCATAACGATGTCGCTGAACACGAGGGCAATGGGCTCGCCGGACTTCGAGCAATCTGAGCGCATCGGGTCCTGTTTTCGCTTCGAGAACAGCGTAGCCGAGGATTTAAGGCGGTTCGCGGTCGCCTCCCGAACCTTATCATTGTCCTCGACCAGCAGGATGAGTTCCCCATCCCCCAAGGGAGCCTCCTTGGGAGAGGGTGCCGCACGGCTCGCAATCGGCCCAGGTTCGGCCTTGGGGAAACACAGATGGACGGATGTGCCCACGCCCTCGGTGCTATCAATTGCGACGAAGCCACCTGACTGTCGGACCGTGCTGTGGATCGTGGCGAGGCCCAGCCCGTGCCCTTGCCGGGAGCCTTGGTGGTGAAGAACGGCTCCATCGCATGCTTGAGTACCTCTGGGCTCATGCCATGCCCGGTGTCGCTGACGGTGAGCATCACGTACTCGCCGGGCCGGGCGTTCGCAATGCCGCCAGCCGCGTTGGGTTCAAGCGACACGAGGCGGATCTCAATCGTGAGCATGCCGCCGCTGGGCATGGCGTCCCGCGCGTTGATCGCAAGGTTGAGGATCGCATTATCGACATCGCCGGGATTGGCCGAGGTCTGGCACGGGTCCGGCGACAAAATCAAAGTGACGGTGACCTGCTCGCCGAGCGATCGCCTCAGCAGTTCAACCGTTCCCGTAATGCAGCCATTGAGATCCAGTCGCTCCAGCCCGACCTCGCGCCGGCTCGAAAGGAGGAGCAGCCTGCGGGTGAGGTTGGCACCCATCTGGATCGCGTCCATCGCATGCTGGATCACATTGCGGATCTTCTCGTCAGCGCTGCGAAGCGTGACCGCGTCCAAGTTGGAGGAGATGGCCGCCAGCACGTTGTTGAAGTCGTGTGCAATGCCGCCAGCAAGCTGGCCGATAGCTTCCGTGCGCTGCGATTGTGCCAGCGCTGCCTGTGCCTCTTCGCGCCGCGCCATCTCACGCTCAAGATTGGAGAGGGCCTCCATGAGCGCCTGGTTCGAGTTTGTCCGCTCGACTGTCGCACGGTGGAGCGTGTCCTGCAGGCACATGATCTCCGGCGGTCCGCTCTCGATCGGCTTGCCAGATCCCGCGGACACGTCGGCGAACGTCAGGCGCAGCTGATCGATCGGCCGAGTGATCTGTCGGGCCAGGCTCCAGGCGAGTAGAAGGCTCGCAGCCGAAAGGCCGGCGCCTAGCAATGACCGCCCAACGCACCGTATCCCAGACCGCCGCCTGCAGCTCTGCCTTCTTGACCGCAACCCCCACTGTCCAGTTGCTAATGGAGGGACGCGACATTTGCGTGAATGAGCGCGATCGCCCTCGAGGGAGGAGAACTCAAACAGACCCGTTTGATCCTTGATCGCGCGCCACCCTGGAGAGGCTAGTTGGCCGACCTGAGCGCTTCCTTGTGGCACGCGAGCGACGTAGCGGCCTTCGCCATCGATGATGCCGGCACGCCAGTGCTTGGGGACTTCGTGGGCATTGAGGAGGTGCAGGAATTCTCGTGCTCTCATGGAGATCGCGAGCGCACGAAAGGGCTGGCCGTCCTTGAAGATGGGAACCTCGATATTGGCACCCAAATCCTGCGTAAGCTGACCTCTGAAGAGGTCGGTTATCACTATCGAACGTGTTGAGAGTGCGCGGAGCTGGGCAGCGATCGCGAACGGACTGCGGCGTGGCAGCGGTTTCCCCGGTTGGGCGAAAGGGTTCAAGAGCTGCTGGCCACCTGCATCAGAGACCAGCGCCCCGATATCTCCTCCGGCCGGGAAAGCGCGGCGCGCCTCAGCCTCGAACGCATCAAGATTGTCGGCGAGCAACGTCGGCGAGCGAGACAACGTTTCCGCGAGTGCCACGTACTTGCCGAGCTCGGCATCGACGCCGGCCGCGATTGATCGGGCAGCATAGAGAAGGCTTGCGCGTTGCACCTCGTTAGCCTGCTGAACGAGGTCCCAGATCACCCCGACAATGATAAGATTGAGCGGCAGCCCCAAACCGAGCACGAGCAGGATCAGGCGCGCGGAGATGCTCAAATGGTTGAAGGCAGTCCTGCGCTGAAGAACGGCGAAGCGCTTCGCCACCCGAGCGCAAACCGTGCGCAGTACGATGTTCGCACGGTCGCGAGTGGCTCCGCGCGAATACTGAGGCGCCAGCAAGTTGAAGGTACCCCCCTTCGTCCTGGCAACTCTGTGCCGTGGATGCCATTTCAAGCCAACTTAAAGATATAGGGACAAACCCTGAAATCGTTCCATGGTCCGCTGCTAGGCTTCCATTCGCTCTAGATCAATGAACTTCCTGGAATATCCGGCAAAGCCACACAAGGTGCCTTGCCCTCAAGCTTTATCTCGCCAACCTTCCATCCTGTCTCCCGCTCTGGGGAGACAACGGCGCACCGGCAAGCGGCGTCACGACCACCACGTCTAGCTGTCGCGAACGTGCGCCGGCTGTTGCGGCAAGGCCGCCTCAAGCAGCTGACTTTAGCTTCCATTGAACAGATACTGCGCTGCGATCACGCGCAGAGAGCTGATTTGGGCCGTATAGCGGCGGGCGTCTGCCAGGAAAGCATCGGAAGCGGACGTGAGGGCATGTGGCCAAACATTGGCCTGGCTGGGAAACTCTGCTTTAGCCAGTTCATGGTGGGCACCGACAACAACAAGGTGCTGCGTTGGCCGTGCGGGGGGGGCGATGTGGCGCCCTGCTGCGCTCATCGCGTAGGATGGGCGTGATAAGAACAACGAACGAGACTGGGAGCGGACATCAAGGGAGGCGTCGCATGGTCACGCTTGCTGTCAACGGCCGCACGCGTCAGCGTCGATGTCGATCCCGGACACGCCGCTGATCTACGTGCTGCGCAACGACCTGGCCCTCAACGGCCCCAAGCTCGGATGCGGCAGCGGCCAGTGCGGCGCCTGCACGGTGCACGTCGACGGCCGCGCCGTACGCTCCTGCCAGACACCGGTCAGCGCGCTGGCGCCGAATGCCAGCATCGTCACGCTGGAGGGCCTGGGTACGCCCGAGCGGCCCCATCCCCTGCAGACGGCCTTCATCGCCGAGCAGGCCGTGCAGTGCGGCTATTGCACCAGCGGCATGATCATGGAGGCGGCGGCCCTGCTCGCCGCGACGCCCAACCCGAGCGAGGCCGCAAATCCGCCGGCAGATGAACACCAACCTGTGCCGCTGCGGCTGCCAGCAGCGCGTGGTGCGCGCCGTCCAGCGCGCCGCCCGAGGGGGAGTGTGACGCCATGACGACCAGCACCGAGCTCAACCTGAGCCGCCGCGCCTTCGGCATCGGCGCCGCCTCGGCCGTCGCCGGCCTCACCATCGGCTTCCGCTGGGCCGCAGCGCAAGCCCCGCAGGGCGGACCGCAGGTGCCGCCCATGATCCGGAGCAACCCACGGCTCGATGCCTGGGTGCGCATTGCTCCCGACGGCACCGTCACGGTCATGACCGGCCGCGTCGAGCTGGGCCAGGGCATCCTCACCGCCATGCGCCAGGTCGCAGGCCGACGAGCTGGACGTCGCGCCGGAGCGGCTGGTGCTGATCTCCGGCGACACCGGCGCAGACGCCGAACGAGGGAACCACGGCCGGCTCGCTCGCGGTCAAGCTCGGCAGCACCGCGCTGGGCTTCGCGTGCGCCGACGCGCGCGCCACGCTGGTTGCCGTCGCGGCGCAGGCGTGGAGCGTGCAGCCCGCCGACATCAGGGTCGAGGACGGCCAGATGCTGGGCCCCGCCGGCCAGCGCATGAGCTACGGCGAGGCTGCCGGCAAGGTCTCGCTGTCGCGACCCGTCGACGTCAATGCCAGGCGCAAGCCCGCCGCCCAGCAGAAGATCATCGGCACCTCCTATCCGCGCGTCGACATTCCGGCCAAGGTGTTCGGGCAGCAGGTGTTCATTCACGACCTGCGGCCTTCCGGCATGCTGTTCGGCGCGATCGCCCGGCCGCCGGCCTATGCGGCGCGTCTGGTGTCGGCCGATCTGGGCGCCATTCGGGCCATGCCCGGCGTGGTCGAGGTGGTGCGGGACGGCTCGTTCCTGGGCGTCGTGGCGCGGCGCGAGGAGCAGGCCAACGCCGCTGCCACGCGGCTCGCCAAGGCGGCGCAAATGGGACGCCGGCGCACCCCTGTTCGGCGGCAAGGACGTCTTCGACTATCTGCTGACGGCGGAGCAGGAGACGGCAGTTCTGCACACGGTGCAGGCCGATGCCCCGCCCGCCGCCACCACCCACCGGGCGGAGTACCGCCGCCACTTCCAGGCCCACGCCTCGATCGGAGCCAGCTGCGCGCTGGCCCAATGGCAGGACGGCCGGCTGACGGTGTGGTCGCACAGCCAGGGCCCGTTCCCGCTGCGCGCCGATCTCGCCAAGGCCCTGAAGGTCGCGCCGGACACGATCCGCGTGATCCATGCGCAGGGCGCGGGCTGCTACGGCCACAACGGCGCCGACGACGTGGCGCTCGACGCCGCCCTGCTGGCGCGTGCCGTGCCGGGCAGGCCGGTGCGGGTGCACTGGGGCCACGAGGAGGAGATGGCCTGGGAGCCCTGGGGCTCGGCCATGCTGACCCGGCTCACGGGCGGCGTGTCGGCGGCCGGGGCGCTCACGACATGGACGCACGACGTGTGGTCGTTCCCGCATTCGACGCGGCCGGGCAGCGGCGCGGGGTGCAATCTGCGCTCCGCCTGGTATCTCGCCGATCCGGTGCTGCCGACGAAGGCGACGGACATCCCGCTGCCGACGGGCGGCGCCGCGCGCAATGCGGTGCCCATCTATGCGGCGGCGAACCAGACGGTGACGTCGCATTTTCTGCCGGCATCCCCGATCCGCACCTCTGCGCTGCGGACGCTCGGCGGATACTTCAATGCCGTCTCGGCCGAGATGTTCATCGACGAGCTGGCCGCCATGAGCGGGCGCGACCCGGTCGCCTTCCGCCTCGCCAACGTGCGGGACCCGCGGCTCGAAGCCGTCCTGAAGCGCGCGGTGGAGATGTCGGGCTGGACGCCCGCGGTGGTGGCGCGGCGGCCGCTGGCGCCGCAGATGACAGGCACCGGCGTCGGGCTCTCGCGCTACAAGAACAGCGACGCCTACGTTGCGGTGGTGGCCGAGGTGTCGGTCGACACGACCAGCGGCGCAGTCGCGCCTTGAGGCTGTGGAGCGCGACCGACACGGGGCGCGCCGTCAATCCCGACGGCGTTCTCAACCAGATCGACGGCGGCATGTCGCAGGCGGTGAGCTGGACCCTGCAGGAGGCCGGCCGCTGGGACCGCGGCATCATGACGGCGGTCGACTACGGCAGCTATCCGATCGCCGATTTCGTCGCGACGCCGATCATGCAATTCGGTGGTGATCGACCGGCCCGACCAGCCTCCGCTGGGAGCCGGCGAGGGCAGCCAGGCGCCGGCAGGTGCGGCGATCGCCAACGCCATCTTCGCGGCAACCGGCCGGCGCATCGCGGAGATACCCTTCACGCCGGAGCGCGTGCTGGCGGCCCTCGCGACCTGAGTTGCGACGGGTCGCTCAGGCACTCGAGGCCTTGCAGCGCCGAAATGCCTGTCGGCGCTGCGTCGCTCGGGAAAGCACCGCGCGCACGTTTTAGCCTGTAGATGACCCGTTCCTGACCGTCGAATGGCGCAAAAGCGAGCGTGTGCGGATCGGTGCGACCGTCGGCATGCGCCCGCCACCGGCAAAGCGAAGGTTTCGCCAGCCCTCTATCTGATAGCTGTCTCGGAAACAGCCCACCTCCCGCCGGCTCAGATATTGTCGACAACCGCAGCGAGCGGCTGGCATCGGCGGGCGGCGCAACTAGGATCGCTCGCGCTTTCCTCTTGAGCCTTCAGACGCCGCGTCAGGTGATGGGTGCATCCAAGGACAAGGTGGCCATGCTGCTCCTGACGCACATGCTGAAGTCGTTCGTCCGCGTGGGCACGCTCACCGTGATCGATGCCGATGGCCGGCGCCATGTCTTTGCGGGCGCCCCGGGGCCCACGGTCACCATGCGGCTCACCGACCGCGCGCTCTACCGCAAGCTGGTCTTCAATCCGGAGCTGCACGCCGGCGAAGCCTACATGGACGGGGGTCTCCGCTTCGAGGAAGGCTCTGCCCTGCGCGACTTTCTAACCCTCTTCTCGGTCAATCGGCTCTCCCTCGGGTCCTATCCGCTGCAGCGGGCGCTGCGGCGGGTGTCGCGCGTCTTCAGGCGCTTCCAGCAGGCGAACCCGGTGGGCAAGGCGCGCCGCAACGTGGCCCATCACTACGATCTCGGCAACGACCTCTACAGGCTCTTCCTGGATGAGGGCCTGCAGTATTCCTGCGCCTACTTCCTCCGCGACAACGAAACGCTGGAGGAGGCCCAGCGCAACAAGCTGCGCCTGATCGCCGCCAAGCTCGATCTGAAGCCCGGCCTGAGAATTCTGGACATCGGCAGCGGCTGGGGCGGGCTCGCGCTCTATCTCGCCTCGATCGAGCGATATCGACGTAACCGGCGTCACCTTGTCGGCGGAGCAGCACGCCCTCTCCAACGCGAGGGCGCAGCAGCTCGGCCTGTCCGACCGGGTGCGCTTCCACTTGTGCGACTACCGCGAGGTCTCGGGCCGCTTCGACCGCATCGTCTCCGTCGGCATGTTCGAGCACGTGGGCGTGCAGCACTACCCGGAGTTCTTCGCCAAGATCAACGCGCTTCTGTGCGATGACGGCGTCATGCTGCTGCATTCCATCGGCCATATGAGCCCGCCCGGAACAGCCAGCCCCTGGCTCAGGAAGTACATCTTCCCGGGCGCCTACTCCCCCGCATTGTCGGAGGTCTTCGCCGCGGTCGAGCAGGCCAGCTTGTGGGTGACGGACCTGGAGTTTCTGCGCCTGCACTACGCCAAGACGCTCCAGCACTGGCACCGGCGCTTCGAGGCGAACCGGGCGAAGATCGCCGCGATGTACGACGAGCGGTTCTGCCGCATGTGGGAGTTCTATCTCCTCAGCGCGGAGATGATGTTCCTGACGGGCAGCCAGCTGGTCTTCCAGATGCAGCTCGCGCGCAAGCGCGACGCCGTGCCGATCGTCCGCGACTACATCACCGATGTGCAGCGGCGGTACCGCGAGCAGGAGTTGGCTCTCCTGCGCGTTTGAGGCTTGGGCCACCGCGCGTCTCAGGTGCGGGCAGTCAGGCGCTGGCGGGTCCCAGAGCCCGGGGCGCTGCCGCCGGACGGGAGCTCGGCGGGGAGACGGCCGCGCCAGCAAGCAGTACACCGATTGCTTTTTTGTCTGCACGTGCAGGAGTCTGGAATGGCAACCTCCGGTCCACATTCGTCACGCTGCCGGCCCAACGCGCATGCCCGCCAAGCCAGGTATGCCCAGCACCTGACGAACGCGGAGCCGGAGGAAGTGTCAGAACGAACCCGCTCACGCGGGAGCGCGCTGCGCGCAAGGATGGTGCTCGGGGAGGGGTCGAGCCCCAGCTGAGATGAGGTGACGGGCGGGGTGCTCCGTCTTGAGGATCGAGGGGTTCCGAACCTCCAACCTCAAGACAGGAGCCCTCCGATGAGCGAGACGCCCATCAGCCCGCTGCGCCAGCGCATGATCGAAGACATGACGGTGCGCAAGCTTGGGGCCGCCACCCAACGCAACTACATCCGCGCCGTCAAGACCCTTTCGGAGTTTCTCGGCCGCTCGCCGGCCACCGCGACGGCGGAGGACCTGCGCCGGTTCCAGGTGCACCAGAGCGAAGCGGGCGCCCAGCCGTCGGTCATGAACAACACGGTGACGGCGCTGCGCTTCTTCTTCCGGGTGACGCTCGACCGGCCGGAGATGGGGCGCCACCTCACCCTCGTGCGCCAGCCGCGCAAGCTGCCCAATGTGCTGAACGAGGAGGAGGTGGTGCGCCTCCTGGAGCATGCCAGCGGCCTCAAGTACAGGGCGGCGCTGGGCGTGGCGTACGGGGCCGGCCTGCGCGTGTCGGAGGTCGCCAACCTGAAGGTCTCCGACATCGATTCCAAGCGCATGCTGATCCGGGTCGAGGAGGGCAAGGGCAGGAAGGACCGCAACGCCATGCTCTCGCCGCGGCTGCTGGAGCTGCTGCGCGACTGGTGGTGGGTGGGGCGGCCGAGCACCTGGCTGTTCCCGGGCCGGGACCCGCTGCTGCCGGTCACGACACGCCAGCTCTACCGCGTCGTAGAGGAGGCGGCCGCGGCCGCCGAGATCAAGACCCGCGTGTCGCCGCACACCCTGCGCCACAGCTTCGCGACACACCTCCTGGAGCAGGGCGTCGACATCCGCGTGATCCAGGTGCTCCTGGGCCACGCCAAGCTCGACACGACCGCGCGCTACGCCCACGTGGCAGCTAAGGTGCTGCGCGAGGTCACGAGCCCGCTCGACCGGCTCACGCCGATCGGTCCGAGGAGGGGCGAGCCGCCGAAGTAGCGCGGGCGTCGTGGCACGGCCCGCTCTGGAGGTCGCGGACATCTTCCGCGACCACGGGGCCGCCTGGCGTGAAGCCAACCGCGGCCATGTGAGCCTCGCCCAGCTGAAGGTGATGAGCGCCATCGAGAGCTGCCGCACGGCGGCCCTCGGCGGGCACGTCGCGCGCTGCGAGGACTGCGCCCACACCGACCATCGCCTACAACAGCTGCCGCAACCGGCACTGCCCCAAGTGCCAGGGCGCCGCGGCGCGCACGTGGATGGAGGAGCGGGAAGCCGAGCTGCTGCCCGTGCCCTACTTCCACATCGTCTTCACGCTGCCCTCCGCGATCGGCGACATCGCCTACAGAACAAGGCGGCGATCTACGACCTGCTGTTCAAGGCCGCGGCCGAGACCATGCTCACCATCGCCGCCGACCCCAAGCACTTGGGCGCCCGCATCGCCATCACCGCGGTGCTGCACACCTGGGGCTCGGCCATGACGCATCATCCGCACGTGCACATGATCGTGCCCGGCGGCGGTCTCTCCCCGGATGGCAAGCGCTGGATCGCGACCAAGCCCAACTTCTTCCTGCCCGTGCTGGTGCTCTCCAGGCTGTTCCGGCGCCTGATGCTGGAGAAGCTCGCCGCCGCCCACAAGGCCGGCAAGCTCACCTTCTTCGGCGCGCATGCCCACCTCGCCGACGCCAAAGCCTTCGCGGCCTTCCTGGCGCCGCTCAAGAGGAAGCGCTGGTTCGTCTACTCCAAGCGGCCCTTCGCCGGCCCCAAGGCGGTGCTCGCCTACCTGTCGCGCTACACCCACCGCGTCGCCATCTCCAACAGCCGCCTGATCGCCGCCGATGCGGAGAGCGTCACCTTCAAGGTCAAGGACTACCGGGTCGAGGGGCCAGGCCGCTACACGACTATGACGCTCGGCACGCACGAGTTCATCCGCCGCTTCCTCATCCACGTCCTGCCCAAGGGCTTCCACCGCATCCGCCACTACGGCCTCCTCGCCGGCAGCGCGCGCGACGAGCGCCTCGCGCAGGCTCGTGCAGCTCCTGGAAGTGGCAGGCACGCCACCGATCCCGAGGACGAGGCTGCCGCCGATGACGCGACCTCAACTCCGCGCTCGCCACCCCGTGTCCCTGCTGCGGCGGCCGCATGATCGTCATCGAGACCTTCGAGGCCGGCTGCCAGCCCCGCCACGCGCCGACCATCAGGATCGACACGTCATGACGCTCCGAGCCTGCAACCTGCCGCAGTACCGAGCACCGCTGCCGCTGGTCATTGGCCGGCCGCGGCGGCGCTTGTCCGCCACGACACGCTCCGCGGCGGATAGAGCCTCGCTCGCCGGCGCGATCGCAGATGCCAATGCAGCCTGGCGCCGCAGCCTCACCCCATCGGCAGCCCAGCCTCCTCTGCACGGCGCTGCTCGCCTCAATCGAGCAACCCGCCCGCGACGCCGAAATCCCCATAGCACTCGCGGCACCGGCGTGCCCCCTGACTCGCGGGTTCCTTCCCTGGAGGCTTTCGGACGCCGGCCCCGGTGCCTGCCGCACCGTCGCGATGGGCCGGCATCCGAAACCCTTCACAAATACGCCGACCCATGCACCGCAGCAACCCACGTATACGGGTTGCAGAGGTGCATCTTGGCGATGTCCTCGACGAGCAGGCGCTTGCCGCCAGGCTCTGCTCATTTCCGCTGCTCGAGCTCCCGTATTCGCTGTTGGAAGCTCGAGCCGCGACTTGCGAAACTCATCCAGCCTGCGCGCCAAGTGCGGGTCGGGAGCCAGTTCCTGTGCCTTCAAGAGAAGGGCTTCGGTCAGGGAAGCATAGTCGACGGCGAACTGCAGCTTGGGTCCGCGGAACATCGCCTCCATCATCACGCCGTGGGTGCTTAAAAAGGCTCCCGCAGCGGCGACCGTCGCTGGGTCAGTCGACTTCTCCAACTCTTCCCGCGCGCGCCTGGCGAAATCGCCCTTCGCCTCGACGGGGCTGTGCGAGACCGGGAGTCCGTTCTCGTTCATCATGTCGACGCCGAGGACGCTGAGGGCATAGAGGATACCAAGGCGCCCGGACCACTGCTGATCGTGGGGCGCGACCTGCCGCGCGCGCCTGTATAGCGCCTCCGCCTGAACCTTGTCGGGCAGCAGGAAGAAATCTCCGGCGTTGCCGAGCACCGCGGTGTCACCGCTGTGCCGCTGCGCCTGCTCAATCCACAGCTTCGCTGCCTGCTCGTACCCGTCCTTGTCGGCTATGGCGTGGCCTACGGGATCGATGGTCATCTGCCCCAATCCAGCCACCTCGGATCCGGGATGATGCTCGATCAGCCACAGGATGTGCCGGCGCCGGGCCGCTATCCTGACTTCAGGCGTTTCCAGACCGGTGGCGCCGCGGAAATAGTAGCCAAGCAGCTTGGTGCGCGCTGCCAGATCATCTGGGTTTTCTGGCGAGCGCCGCCTCGAGGGCCTGAGCCCCCGACATGTCGAGACGGTAGCCTTCCCGCACAATTTTCGCGTAGGTTGGGGGCCCGCTTTGCTGAGCCGAGGCCCGTTCAACCGGCAGCGCCACGAGCGCAATCGCAAGCACAACCCATTTTATCGCGTTCATCGTGTACCCCCCCGGAGTTTACGACGCGTCGAACCCTGCCGTAGCACCCCAGGGCACTACTACCTTCATCGCGACCGATAGAGCGGGCGATCGAATGCACCTTCACGTCTTGGTCGAAGTACGGTGCAAGAAGGTTCAAACCCCATCAGCCCAGAGGTCGGTGCACAGTTCAGCCGGACGCCAAGGACACTGTCCGTAGTATTTGAGTGACACGGCGAGTCAGGGTCACGAGCGGGCGTGTAGACGGGCTCGTCGGGACGGTGAAGGTAACTCTGTAACCTGGTCGGCCAGTCGAGACTGGCGAGTAGCGTCGCGGTGTCGAACACCGCACGCGCGGGCTCAGCACTTTGGGTCGGCAAACGCGGCCCTCGTTGACCCATCGGCATAGGGTGGTGCGGCTCACGCCGAACGCCTTGTAGCCGTCGCGAAACCGCTAGGATCGGAGGCAGAGCCTCGATCTGAATCGTCGTCATCTTGAGGGTTCCCAAAACGCCAAGCGCCCGACGGCCAGCCGGCCTCGGGCGCAGGTTTGCATCATAGGTAAACAGGCTACATCACGGTCGATCCGTTGGCCATGTGGCAGCCTGACGCATACTGAGGAGTTGCATCAGCTACTTGCGAATCGCGCCGGCGATTTAGGGCCGCACGGCGGTGCGCGCATCTGCGCGACCAGGGTCGCTTTCCGTGCCGCAATCTTCAAGCGTCTGGCAGCGACCGCATGTACTTGCAGTTGACCTCGATCGCTCGCCCGATCGGCGTCTGCAGGCGCAGGGTGCCGGTCTCTTGGCGAGCGTCGAAGGCTCCGTGAGCGTCAATCGACCATTCATAGGGGTGGCTGACGCCGAACACGGCAGGCGCGTTGGGCGCGAACGTCAATTTGAGCGACAGGTCGGCCAGTCCCGTCGCTCTCTTGGCCATGCCGAGGCCCGGTCCGACGGCCCCGCGCTCGACCGGTACCCTTTTGGCAGTTTTGGCAGTTGGGGGTGGGCGCGTGTTTTTGCGCGGGATCGGGCCGATCCTGCAGCGGAAACCGCTCCCGGTGCTTACAGGATGCTTACATCGACTCCATTATCCTCTGATAAAATACCTATAATCAACGCTTTTAGGGCACTTCTGAGC
>CAVWWJ010000008.1:0-32107 GCA_963758625.1 uncultured Alphaproteobacteria bacterium
TTCCTGCGATCGGCGTCTTCGACGATCTGATTCTGGTGCAACGCACCGATCTCACGCCGAAGATGAAACCCTTCTGCTCCTCCACTACGCCGGAGAGCAAGGATTTTCGCGCAATGCCATCGGCCAGTCGGCGAGAGTACCCGCTTCTACTGTTACGCGATCCCTGCAGCGGATGGCTTCTCCATCATCCCGTGAAATTATCCAGTTGAGAAATGGAAATTACAGGTTAAGCAAGTCGGATCTAAACGAGTTCGCGACAAGCTTGCCGACAAGCTTGTCCTCTAATTTTGGCCGTCGCTCACATCGCCCGCTTCACCCGGTCCACGATCCGCTCCACGCTGGGGATCACGGCGTCCTCCAGGACGTCGGCGGCGGGGAGGGGGAGGTGGGGCGTGGTGATGCGCACGGGCGGGCCGTCGAGGTCGTAGAAGGCCTCGTCGGCGACGATGGAGACGATCTCGGCGCCCCAGCCGCACAGGCGCGGGTTCTCCTCGACCGTGAACAGGCGGTGGGTCCTGGCACCGAGCCCAGGATGGTCCGGGTGTCGAGCGGCACCAGCGAGCGCACGTCGATCACCTCGCAGTCGATGCCGTGCTCGGCCTTCAGCTTCTCGGCCGCCGCAGCGCGCGCGGCACCATCATGGCCAGCGCCACGATGGTGGCGTCGCGGCCGGGGCGGAGAACCGCGGCCGTGCCCAGCGTATCGACGATCTCGCCGTCCGGCACCTCGGCCTTCACGGCATAGAGCGCCTTGTGCTCGAAGAAGATCACCGGGTCCGGGTCGCGCACCGCCGCCGCCATCAGGCCGATCACGTCGCGCGGGTTGGACGGCGCCACCACCTTGAGGCCGGGGATCATCATCGCCCAGTTCTCGACGCTCTGGCTGTGCTGGGCGCCGAAGCGCACGCCGCCGCCGTTGCCGGTCCTTGACCACCAGCGGGCACTTGAGCTGCCCGTTCGACATGTAGCGGCTCTTGGGGAACTCGTTGGCGATGTAGTCGAAGCACACCGCGAAGAAGTCGGAGAACATGATCTCGGCGATCGGCTTGAGGCCGGTCATGGCCGCGCCCATGGCGGCGCCGAGGATCGCCTGCTCGGAGATCGGCGTGTCGCGCACCCGCACCGGCCCGAACTGCTCCAAGAGGCCCACCGTGGTCTTGAACACGCCGCCGGCTTTGCCCACGTCCTCGCCGAGGAACACCACGTCGGGGTCGCGCGCCATCTCCTGGGCGATGCCGCGGGCGACCGCCTCGCGGTAGGTCAGTTCCGCCATGCCCAGCCTCCATCGGCGTAGACGTCGGTCGTGATGATGTCGTGCGGCGGCGGCGGGGCTGCCTTGCACTGCTCGGTGGCCTCGTCGACGACGCGCCTCACGTCGGCCTCGATGCCGGCGATCGCGTCCTCGCGGATGCCGAACTGCTTCAGGCGCTCGCGGTAGATCTTGATCGGGCAGCGCTCCTTCCAGCGCTCCAGCTCGCCCTTCGGGCGGTAGGTGGCCGGGTCGGCGCGCGAGTGGCCGCTGTAGCGGTAGGTCATGCACTCGATCAGCGACGGGCCGCCGCCGGCCCGCGCCCTGTCGTAGGCCGCCATGCGCCGCGCGGTAGACGGCGTCCGCATCCTGCCCGTCGACGAGGATCGGCTCCAGCCCGTAGGCGCTGGCGCGGCTGGCGGCTGGATGCTCCACCGGGATCACCTCGCCGATCGGCGTGTACTCCATGTAGAG
Source organism: uncultured Alphaproteobacteria bacterium (assembly GCA_963758625.1). Classification (GTDB taxonomy): domain Bacteria; phylum Pseudomonadota; class Alphaproteobacteria; order Rhizobiales; family Hyphomicrobiaceae; genus AWTP1-13. The sequence continues at coordinate 1,723 of CAVWWJ010000008.1, forward strand.
GTTGTTCTCGCACACGAAGATCACCGGCAGCTTCCAGACGGCGGCGAAGTTGAGCGCCTCGTGGAACGCGCCGATGTTGGTGGTGCCGTCGCCGAAGAAGCACACCGTCACGTCCTTGTGGCCCTTGTACTGGGCGCGCCAGGCGGCGCCGCAGGCGATCGGCAGATGCGCGCCGATGATGGCGTAGCTGCCCATCACGCCGTGCTCGGCGGAGGTCAGGTGCATCGAGCCGCCCTTGCCGCGCATCAGGCCGTTGTCGCGCTGCATCAGCTCGCCCAGCACCTTCTCGATCGGCACGCCCCGCGCCAGCGTGTGGGCGTGCCCGCGGTAGGTGCAGAACGAGAGGTCGCCGGGCTTCATGGCGGCGGCAAAGCCGGCCGCCACCGCCTCCTGGCCGAGCGAGAGGTGGCACCGTGCCCTTGACCAGGTTCTGCAGGAACAGATCGTGCGCGCGCTGCTCGGCCTCGCGGATCTCGACCTGCATGCGGTACATCTTGAGCCGCATCTCCTCGCCGATATCGTCGTTGAGAGGCGTGACGGCGGCCGGCGCGCGGGCTTCGACAGTGGACATGCAGGGCGTTCCCCAGGACATTTTCTTGTGCTCGTATGGCCGGACCTTAGCAACGCAGGGCGGATTAGGCGATAGCCGTAATCCACCGATCACCGCAGCGAAAATGACGGCATGCGGCGATTTGCACCCGAGAGGAGGGCACAATGGCTGGGCGGCGCGCGACGTGTGCCTGCGGATCGCTCGAAGTGCGCTGCACCGGCGAGCCGATCAAGGTCTCGCTTTGTCATTGCCTCGACTGCCAGCGGCGCACCGGCAGCACCTACGGCATCGCCGCCTTCTTCCGGCGCGAGGATATCGAAACGCAGGGCATGGCGAGAAGCTACACGCGCCCGTCGGACAGCGGACATCCCGTCACGTTCCACTTCTGCCCCGATTGCGGCTCCACCGTCTATTGGATCCGCAGCGCAAGCCCGATGTCGTCGCGGTCGCGGTCGGGGCATTCGCGATCCGGTTTCCGGCCCCCGCCCAGGCCGCGTTCCCCGAGCGCAGCCATCCATGGGTTGCCTTCTCCAGCGCAACGTAGGGCGAATTGGGTCTGACCCCGGCACGCCGCCGGAGGCGAGGGGGCTGGCCAAGTTAATCGTACTGCGTCACTAGTTCCGGCGTCGAGGGTTGGTTTGCATGGGTCTGGCGCAGCACGGGCAGCGTGAGAGGAGAGCGAGGAGGCCGACATTGAGGTGGCGTCGGAGCGTTGCGATCGAGTGGGCGACATGGCGCTCAGGCCGGAGCGGGGGCGCCTCGGGGTCGGTAACCTTGGGGAAGGGCAGGTTTTTCGCCAGGTATCGGGAGCGAGGCGCCGAGGGGGAAAAAGCGCCCCTTTCGGCGACTAGGAATCCATAAGCGGCAATGCACATGGTGGCGTGATGGTGAAATCCTCGCCAGCTTCGCCCTTCGAAATGCCCGAGCCCGACCTCCTGCTTGAGCTCCTGATAGTCGCGCTCGATGCGCCAGCGCATCATGGTGATATCGATCATGCGCTCGAAAGCGATGTCCTCGGGCAGCGTGGAGAGCCAGAATTTCGTGGGCTCCTTCTCGCCCTTCGGCCATTCGACGATCAGCCACTCCTTGGGCTCCTCGCTGCTCGTGCCCTCGCCGGCGGCGCACACACGCACGCGGGCAAAGCGGGAGGCGAGCCGCGCGTTGGTGCCGTCGCGCCGGGAATCGTGCGCCAGGCTCGCTTCGGCAGGCTGGTGGCGAGATCGGCAGCCGTGCACGGCTTATCGTTGCCCGGCTCGGCCTTGCGCACCAGCGTCCTGGCCCACACCCCCACCGCATAGGTCAGGTCGAGCGCCGTGAGGCGCCGGCGCAGCGACAAATCCGAGCCGTACGCGCAATCCATCTCCACCACGCCACGCGCAAGGCCGGCCGCGCACGCCCATTCGATCTGCTGAAGCGCGATCTTCGGCTTGGTCCGAAACTCGACCTCGTCGGGAACGCCGGCCTTGCTTCGGCGCGCATCGTCCTTCGCCCAGCTCTCGGGAAGATACAGCCGATAGGCGACGGGAAGGCTCGCGGCGTGATTGGCCACCGACAGCGAGACGGCGACTTGGCAATTGGCCTGCTTGCCGAGCTGGCCACAGTATTGGTGCGACACGCCCACCGAATGCGACCCGCACTTGGGGAAGCTCGTGTCGTCGATGATCCAGGCCTCGATCGGCCCGTGCCGTTCGATCTGCGGCAGCACGAGATCGCGCACCTTGCCGAGCACCTTCTCGTCAGGCCACTCGCCCTTGGCGAGAAAATGCAACAGCGACTGATGCTTCGCGCTGGTCGCGTTGGGGGCCGTCGCCGCTGCGATCGGCTCCGCGCTCTTCCTCTCGCAATCAAGCAGCAACCCCGAGCAGTAATCGCGCATCGGGGCCACCCGTGCCGCATGCCCCATCACGCCTGCAATCTCGTCCAAATACGCCGAAAAACGCTCCGCACTGTCGTCCGATCGCCGCCAGTCCATCGAAGCCTCCCGCGCTGCAAATCGGACGCATCGCTGATTCGCAGCCCGACGCGGGGGGTGGCAAAGTAACTCGGTCCGAGTAACCCGTGTCAACCGCTTGTGATCCGCTTCGCCGCCTCCGGTGCCCATATACGGTGCACCACGCCGCAAAGGAGGATCACGCGATGGCCGGCATCACCAGACCGCGACTGCGCAATGGCAGGGGACCGGAAAGGAGGGCAAGGGCACGCTCGCCACGCAGAGCGGAACCCTCGCCGATACACCCTACGGGTTCAACACGCGCTTCGGCGGCGACAAGGGCACCAACCCCGAGGAGCTGATCGCCGCGGCCCATGCCGGCTGCTTCTCCATGGCGCTGGCGTTCGCGCTCTCCGCGGCCGGCTACACCCCGACCCGCATCGCCACCTCGGCCGCTGTCACCATCGAGCCGGCCGGCGGCGGCTTCAAGATCTCCAAGTCCGCCCTGACGCTCAAGGCGAGCGTGCCCAACATCACGTCCGACCAGTTCCAGAAGATCGCCGAGGGCGCCAAGGCCGGCTGCCGGTGTCCAAGGTGCTGAACGCCGAGGTCACGCTGGACTGGAAGCTCGCCTGAGCCGGCGCCCGACCGTTCCGGCAAGTCCGGGTTACGCGGGCGGAGCGTCCGCCGGGGTCGGCATCCTCTCGTGGACCTTCGTGCCGCCGCAGACGCCGGGCAACCGAGCCGCGTCGAGCGCGCCGGCGGCCGGCAAGCCCCTGTCCGGCCAGACCCTGTCCGACTGCGTATTGACGTTCGCCGCCCGCAGCCGATAGCCTCCCCCCAACAACGATAAGCAGTGGACGGGGAGGCAATCATGCAGCTCATGCTCAGGTCGGTGCTCGCTCTGGCGGCGTGTGCCGCCCTGGCGGTGGCGGTGCGCGCGCAGGCCCCGGCACCGCCGCCGCCACCGCCGGACGGTCCGCGCTACGTCGTCAGCTACATGGAGGTGAAGCCGACGGCCGCCGCCGAGGCCGAGAAGCTGGTGCGGCAGTTCCGCGACGCCACCCGCAAGGAGGCCGGCAACTTGCGTGCCGAGGCGCTGCAGCGCATCGGCCAGCCGCAATCACTTCGTGCTGCTCGAGACGTGGAAGGACCAGGCGGCCGCCGACGCACACTTCAAAGGCGGCCGCGGCCGCCGAGTTCCGCGACAAGATCAAGGCGATCCAGAATGCGCCCATCGACGACCGCGTGCATTTCCCGCTGTCGGTCGGGCCGCCGGGTCAAGAACGTCAAGTCGACCGGCGCGGCGGTCGCCGTGGTGACCCACGTCGACGTCATCCCGCCGCAGCGGGAGAACGGGACCGCCATCACCAAGCAGCTCGCCGAGGACAGCCGCAAGGAGAAGGGCAACCTGCGCTTCGAGGCGGTGACCCAGGTCAACCGGCAGAACCACTTCACCGTCATCGAGGTCTGGCGCGGCCGCAAGGCCGCCGACACGCACAGCATGGCGGCGCACACGCGCGCCTTCCGCGACAAGCTCGCGCCGGCCACCGGCGCGCTCTACGACGAGCGCTTCTACAGGTTCATGAACTGACGGGGGCCCGAATGCCGCAGGCGACGATGCGGATGGGGGGCTACCAGGCCGAGACCTCGATCCTGACGCGCGCTCTGCGCCGGCTGGCGGCGTCGCTCGCCGCCGTTCCCGGGGCGGGCTGGCAAGTGGAGGTGGTCCGCGACGTGACGGAGCGGGGCGCTCAGGCCGCCGACCTGCTGGCCATGGTGGAGGAGGGGAGCGGTCGAGATCTGCTATTTCGCCTCGGGCTATCTTGCGGGCCGCGTCCCCGCGCTCGGCAGCTTCGATGCGCCCTTCCGCGTCGACCGCGCACGGCTCTACGCCGAGCTCGACGGCGCGCGGGGCGCGCGCCTCGCCGGCGACCTCGAGCGGCGCACCGGCTACAAGCTGCTGGGCTACTGGGACAACGGCGTGCGCCACATCTCCAACCGGCTGCGCCCGATCCGCCACCCCGACGACTGCCGGGGCATGCGCATCCGCACCCTCGACAACGCCACCTACCAGCGGGTGCTCGCCGCTGTCGGCTTCACGCCCCTGGTGATCGACGTGAAGGACCTGGTGAAGCGCGGTCGAGAGCCACGCGGTCGACGCGCAGGAGAACCCGCTCACCAACACCGTCAACTTCGGCCTGCACAAGACCCACAAGCACCTGAGCCTGACCTCGCACTTCCACGGCGTGGCGCTGCTGCTCGCCAACCGCGCCTGGTTCGAGGCGCTGGCGCCGGCCGTGCAGCCGGCCGTGCTGGCGGCGTCGCCGATGCCACGGCGGCGCAGCGCCAATGGGCGATCGACGAGGACGCCCTCTGCCTGGAGCGGCTGCGGCGGAGGGCGTGGCGATCGTGCCGGCGGAGGAGATCGACTTCGCGGCATTCCGCGCCGCGGTCGGTGGGGTCAGACCCTGCGGGTCTGACCCCCGGCAGCGGCAGTCGAACGCGGCAGTCGGACAGTCCGTGTGGTTCGTCATGCGACTGCCGCAGGGCCGAGGTCTGACCCCTAGCGCGGTGCCACGAAGGCGTCGTGCAGCTCGGGGAGCCAGACGTTGCCGGCGGCCTCGGTGCTGCCCACGCCGATGTAGCAGAACACCAGGCTCGCCTCCTCGGTCGCGGACGCGTTGGCGATGACGTGGATCGCCCCGCTCGGGATGTAGACGAAGTCGCCGGCCTCCAGGATCACCTCCTGGCGGTCGCTGCCGTCGCTCCGCGCCTCGATCAGCCGAACCCTGCCCGAGACGATGTGCCAGCACACGTCGTTGTTGGCGTGGTAGTGCGTCGGGTTGGGCCCGGCGCCGGGCACCAGCACGGTGCGCCCCATCACCGCCCTGGCGTGCTCGACGGTCGCATCGGAGATGCCGAAGCCGACCCTCAGCGGCGGCTCGTAAGTCGTGTCGGTGCCGACCTTTGCCTGTCGCACGACGGTGACGACCTGCTTCTCGAGGGGGACCATGCGCTTCTCCCGGCGTTTCGACTGGCGCTCGGCGGACTGTAGGGCGGCTCCTGCTGTCACGCCAAATCCCGGTTCGATCGGCATCGTTCCCGTTGACGAGCCGTGGGCGCCTCATGGTCGGCCCCAGGTGCGGCAGGTGTTAACTCATTTTCACCGTCGGCGGACCTGCTTTTTGCTGTGACGCACAACACACGCAATGACTGACGAGCGGTCTCTCAATTCGCTGCCGCTGCTCAGACCGCACGAACTTCGGCAAGCCGCTTGATTGCGTACTCGTCGTCCCAGCAGACGGCGGCTTCCCACGCGGCCGCCGCTTGCGCAGCGATGTCATGCGCGCGGTCGTCGAGACCGGCGGCGTTGTGGGGCAGCACCAGGTCGAGGTCGGGACGTCGACGTGCGACTCGTCCCAGTCGATCAGCGCGACCCGATTCGCGGTCATGCGGACGTTGCCAGGGTTGTTGGGGTCGCCGTGGACGACGCATGTCTGACGTCCGATGAGCCGCGCCCACGCTGCTCGGCATCGAGCAACGCCATCAGGCGGCATCGCGCCGAGGTTGATCTTCGTCCCGGTCTCGGCTTGCAGAAGGTCGGTGGACGATCGCCAACCTGGGCGCTGCGGCCAGCCCTGCGTCAACCGATGCAGGCGGCGGAGGGTGTCGGCCACGCGACGCCAGTCGGCCTCCGTCTCGGGCGGTCCGCCCTCCACGTATGTCATCACCACCAGACCGTCCGCGAACAGCCGGCCGTCCGTCGTCGGGATCGGCACCGGCACGGTCAGACCTTCACGGTCGAGGTGTTGGAGGAGCTCGGTCTCCCACGCGAGATCAGCTCGCTCCTGGCACCGAGACGACCAACCGCGAGGTGCCCCTGGACGCGCACGCTCCACACGTCGTTGGCAACTCCGCCAGCGAGTGGTTCGATGCGAGCTACGTCCTCACCCCACTGCCCGAGTGCCTCCCATCCCACTGGCGACATTTTCGCGGTGTTCCGGACATCGCTCGTGCGAACCGCACTTCGCGAATCGGAGCGACCAGAATCACGGTCATGGTCACACGTCAAGACCCTTGGTCGCCACTACACGGCGAACGCTCGCCGACGAGATCATCGAATAGTCGGCGTAACGGGAGAATTGCTGCGTTGCAACGACGGACGGGTTTGCACAAAGCTGCCGATTTGCGCCACGACATTCGTGAAGGTGAGATCCGCGGTACGCATCACCGCATCGGCTCGATGCGGGCGACCCAGGGGACGGCGGCGAGGCGGGAGAGGCTGTCGGGGGTGACGTTGCGCAGGCGGATGCGGTTCAAGGCGCCGTCGCGGCCGGCGAACACGCCGTACTCGGCCACGCGCTCGTTGTGGAAGCGGTCGGGCATGAAGCCGAGCACGACGATGACGTTGCGCGGGGTGGTGGCATTGCGCGAGGGCGGATCGAGGCGCCAGGACGCGGTGGCGCGGCCGTAGAGGTCCTGGCCGAACAGCACGAGCACGATGAGCACGATGCCGGCCGCGATCTTGCGGACCTCGGGACCGAGCAGGACGCGGCGGGGGCGGGCAGAGCGCGTGTCGCTCATGGCTTTCCATCGACTCGGATTGGTGTCCTTGGGACCCCCACCCCTAGCCCCTCCCCGCAAGGGGGAGGGGAATCCGGTCGGCGAATGCTCACGGGCTACTCCTGCTTCCGGGCGTCGAACACCAGGCCCCAGCGCTCGATGGTGCGCTGCTCGATGGGCAGCAGCAGCCAGCGGTCCATGGCGATGGCGATGAGGCCGATCAGGAGGCAGCCGCCGATGATGATGTCGGAGCGGTGGTACTCGGTGGCGCCGAAGATCATCTGGCCGAGGCCGGTGGTGGCGCCGACCAGCTCGGCGGCGATCAGCGCCCGCCAGCCGAAGCCGAGGCCGGAGCGCAGGCCGGTCAGGATGTAGGGCAGCGCGCCCGGCAGGATCACGCTGGAGAGCGTCTCCCAGCGCCCGCCGCCGAGCGCCTGCGACGCCCTGCTCGTAGACCTGCGGGACGAGCTGCACGCCGAGCACGGTGTTCTGGAACACGATGAAGAACACGGTGTTCCAGATCAGGAACACGGCGAGCGCGGTGCCGATGCCGAGCCAGCCGATCACCAGGGGCAGCCAGACGATGCCCGAGATGGCGTTGAAGAACACGATGAGCGGGCTCAGGAACTCCGCGATCGGCTTGTTGAGGCCGACGATGAAGCCGCCGATCACGCCGGTGGCGACGCCGAGCGCCACGCCCAGCAGGAGGCGCCACAGGCTCGCCAGCACGTGCCGGCAAGCTCGCCCTTGACGGCCAGCTCCCACATGGCGGCAGCCACGTCCTGCACGGCCGGCAGGGTGGCGGCGGACGGCCGGGCGATCGCCCAGTAGGCGATCCAGGCCGCCAGGACGAGGGCGAACGGTGTCAGCGGCAGCAGCCGCCAGACGACCTGGTGCAGGGTGCGGCGCGGGCCGGAGCGCCCGCCGCGGCCTGCGGAGCCCGCAGGGCCTCGCCGAGTGACGGCGTCGCTCATTGGCGCAGCACTCCCCAGCGGGCCACCGTGAGGTTCTCGATCGGCTGCACGATCAGCCGGTCGACCACGACGTAGAGGCAGCCGATCACGATCATGCCGGTGATGATGCGGTCGATCTGGCCGAAGGTGCGGGCGCCGAAGATGAGGTCGCCGAGCCCGCCCTTGCGCACCAGCATCTCGGCGGCGATGAGCGCGCGCCAGCCGTAGCCCATGCCGAGTCGCAGGCCCACGACGATGCTCGGCAGCGCGCCCGGCAGATAGACGTCCCTCACCATGCGCAGGCGCGAGGCGCCGAGCGAGCGCAGCGCCAGCATGTAGTGCTCGGGGATCGCGCGCACGCCGATCATGGTGTTGAAGATGATGGGCACGATCAGGGTGTAGATGACGATCACCAGCGTGGTGGTGTGGGTGAAGCCGAACCAGATGATGGCGAGCGGCAGCCAGGCGATGCCGGAGATGCCCTGCAGGAAGCGCAGGAAGCCCTCGAGCGCATGCGCCGCGTAGCGGTTGACGCCCACCGCGAACCCGATCGGCACGCCGACGACGAGCGAGAGCAGCGCCGCGAAGCCGATCATGCGTAGGCTGGTGCTGGCGTACTCGGCCAGCACGCCGTAGCTGACGAGGTGCACGAAGGCGCGCCACACGGCGAGCCGGCGAGACCAGCACCTGCGGGGAGAACTCGGCACTGGCCTGGATCGCCCACCAGACCGCGACCAGCGCCGCGAACGGCAGCAGGATCCTGAAGCCGCGCAGCGGGCGCAGCACGCCCGCCGTCCGCGATCGGCCTCGGCGCGACACCGGCGGGGGGCGGCGCTGTCGCCGTCGCGCTCATGCCGGGGCTCCCGAGGCGGCGGCCGGCGCCGCGGCGCCGCGCTCCTCGCGCACCAGGCGCAGCACCTGCTCGACGATCGCCTGCATGGCGGCGTCGACCTTGAAGGACTCCCAGTCGCGGCCGGCCGTGCGGCCGGGCACATCGATGACGGCCTTGATGCGGCCGGGGCGGCGGGTCATGACCAGCACGCGGTCGGCGAGGAACACGGCCTCGTCGACGCTGTGGGTGATGAAGAACACCGTCTTGCCGGTGGCGGCGCACAGGCGCACCAGCTCCTCCTGCAGGGTGAGCCGCGTCATGGCGTCGACCGCCGCGAACGGCTCGTCCATCAGGATCACGTCGGGGTCGGCGGCCCAGGTGCGCGCCACCGCCACGCGCTGGCGCATGCCGCCCGACAGCTCGTGCGGGTAGCGGTCCTCGAAGCCGGCGAGCCCGGTGAGCTGGATCAGCCGGGCGACGGTCGCCTCGCGCTCGGCCCGCGGCACGCGCGCGATCTCCAGCCCGTGGCCGATGTTGCGCCGCACCGTGCGCCAGGGCAGGATCGCCAGCTCCTGGAACACCACGCCGCGCTCGCGGCCCTGGCCCGCGCACGGGCGCCCCGTCGCACAGGATGCGAGCCCTCGGTCGGCCTGATGAAGCCGGCCAGCGCCTTGAGCAGCGTGGTCTTGCCGCAGCCCGAGGGGCCCACCAGCGTCACGAACTCGCCGGCGCGGATCGGAAAGGTCGACGCGGTCGGTCGCCTGCACCGGCCCGTCGGCGGTCGCGAAGAAGTGGCGGAAGCCGGAGACGACGATCTTGTCCTGCGCGGTCGCTCCGACATCATCGCGGCATGGTCGCTTCCCGCCGGGCCATCTACGGCCTTCTGTTCGGTTGTCATCCCGGGGCTTGTCCCCGGGATCCAGCCAGACGTCACGCGCACAGAGCCTGTGGAAGGCCTGGATCCCGGCAATAAATGCCGGGATGACAAAGGCGGGATCAGGCGCCGGCGCACAGCACTAGCTCAGCTTGCCCTTGCACTCGGCGAGCGTCTTGGGCAGCGGCGGCAGGTCGGAGAAGAACTGCGGGTGCTTCTCCATCACGCGCTTGAGCACCGTGTCGTCGTAGAAGTCGTCCGCCGTGAACGGCCGGCTCATCTTGATGAGGCCGTCCTTGACCATGTCGTTGCCGGTCTGGACCAGGCCCTCGGACGTGCACACCGAGATGCGCGGGTCCCAGCTGAGCCACTTCAAGGCTTCGATGGCGTCGGCAACGTTGAGCGCCGTCGAGATAGCGCGTGTCGATCTCGGCCGCGCCCTTGGGGTCCTTGCGGATGAACTGCGCCGCCTGGGCGATGCCGATCGAGAACTTCTCGAGCAGGTCGTAGTTCTTGCCGATCCAGTTCTCGTGCGCCACCACGCCGATGATGTCGGTGACGAGGCTCTCCTCGCCGCGGCTGACGATGACGGCGTTGGAGCCGAGCTGGCGCACCGCCTGCGCGGTATAGGGCTCCCACGGCGCCACCGCGTCGACCTGGCCCTGCACCAGCGTGATCGGCATGTTCTCCACCGGCACGTTGACCAGCTCCGACTTGGAGATGTCGAGCTTCTCGCGCTTGAACCAGGCGCGCAGGTAGACGTCGTTGGTGCTGCCCTTGAGGTAGCCGATCTTCTTGCCTTCCATGGTCTTGGGGTTGGCGGCGTCGATGCCGCGGTCCTTGCGCGCGATGATGGCGCGCCCGCCGGCCTTGGCGAGTGAATCGGCTGCGTTGTAGTAGGGCATCACGCCCTTCAGCAGGTTGCCGCTGGCGCGCGCGGAGGCCGTGGTGGTGGAGAGCGCCGCGTGGCCGAGCTGCGCCTCGCCCGCCTGCAGGCTCTGGGTGACCTGCCGGCCGCTGGAGGTGAGCTTGATCTTCACGTTGAGGCCCTGCTTGGTCCAGTAGCCGTTCTCGACCGCGACGAAGGCGGGCGTGGAGAACAGGTTGTTGACCACGATGAAGGTGACCTCCTTCATCTCCTGGGCCTCGGCGCGGGCGCCTGGCCGAGAAGGCCGAGGACGAGGCCGGCGGCGCAGGCGATCGCCAGGCGCAACGGCGCGATGCGGATCGGGTGCATGGTGCTCCTTCCTCCCCTGAGCTCTGTTTTTCGTTGTTGGGCTCGAGCCGCTCCAATAGAGGCTGCCCGCCCGGGCCGGTCAAGCCTTAGTGGTGTCAGACCCTCCGGGTCTGACACCGTGGCACGACGGTTGGATTTATCGTGGCACGACGGCCGGAGTTACGGTGTCAGACCCGGAGGGTCTGACACCAAGCCGGCGACAAACTCGGCGCGCTGGCGCATCGCGCCCAGCAATAGGGCCTGGTCGTTGCCGGCGAGCATCATGCGCAGGCCGAGGCCGGCATAGAGGCTGAGCGCGTCCTCGCGGTAGACGCCGCCGAAGCCCGCGATCTTGCCGTGGCGGCGGCAGGCCTCGATGGTGCGGCGCACCGCATCCTGCACCTTCGGATGGTCGATCTCGCCCGGCACGCCCAGCGACACGGACAGGTCGTTGGTGCCGATCTGCAGCGCATCGAGGCCAGGGACCGCGGCAATGGCGTCGATGCACTCCACGGCCTCGCGGGTCTCGACGATGCCAATGAGGAACGTCAGGGCATTCGCCTGGCGCATCACTTCGGGTGCCGGCAGCGGGCGCCAGGCAAGCTGCGGCAGGAGCCCCGACAGCGAGCGCGAGCCGGCCGGCGGATAGCGCGCCGCATCGACGGCGCGGCGCGCCTCCTCGGGCAAATCGACATGCGGCACCACGATGCCGACGGCGCCGGCGTCCAGCGCGCGGCCGATCCAGGCCGGCTCGTTGGCGGGGACGCGCACCACCGGCGTGATGCCGGCATCCAGCGCAGCGACGCAGAATCTGGCCGGCGACATCGAGCGGCATGGCGCTGTGCTCGAGGTCGAGGAACAGCCAGTGATAGCCGCAGCTCGCCGCCATGCGCGCGATCGCCGGCGTGCGGGCGAAGGCCACCACCAGGCCGGCGGCGATGCCGCCCGCCGCGAGCCGGCTGCGCAAGGGATCGTTCGTCATCCCGTTACCTCGATTTCCGCTCCCGCGTCCGGCCGGCGGATCTCCTCGATCACGATGGAGTTGTCGCGCTCGCCCTCGCCCGCGCGCACGCAGGCCTCCAGCACCTCGGCGTGCACTTGAAGCAGCGGCAGGGCCTGTCCCGCTGCGGCGGCCTCGTCGAGCATGAGCTGCGCGTCCTTGAGGGTCTGGCGCACGCGGCCCTGAGGGGCGAAGTCGCGCGCCACCATCTTCTCGACCCTTGGTGTCCATCACCTGCGGAATAGGCCGCCGAGCCCTGCGCGATGCCGAGGAAGGTGGCCGGGTCGAGCCCGAGGCGCTGGGCGAACACCAGGCCCTCCGCCAGGGCGAGGCGGTTGAGCCCGAGGATCAGATTGACCGCCAGCTTCGCGCGGTTGCCGTCGCCGATCGCCCCGACATGGAACGTGCTGGGAAACAGCGCCTGCAGGACCGGCGCAAGGCGCGCCGCCGCCTCCCGGTCGCCGCCGATGAGCCCGATGCCGTGGCCTTGCCTGACCTGCTCGCTGGTCCCGGACACCGGGGCCTCGACGAAGACGAGCCCGCGCCCGGCGATACGCGCTGCCGAGCGCGGCAATGCGGCCCGGATCGCAGGTGCTGACGCAGATCACGGCCTTGCCGGAGCTCTCGCCCAGCGCCGGCAGCAGCTCCCCCTCGACCACGGCCTCGACCTGGCCCGTATCGAACAGGGCGAGCACGATGGGATCGCAGCGGCGCGCGAGGTCGGCGAGCGAGGCGGCGGCGTTGCCCCCGAGGCTGGCGAGCCGTGCGGTCCTGGCCGCGTCGATGTCGAAGCCGACGACGGGCAGGCCCGCCGCGAGCAGCCGAACGGCCAGCGCCTCGCCCATCAGGCCGACGCCGACAAGCCCCACGAGGCCCCACTGGCCCCACGGGCGAGGATGGCTCGGGCATCACGGCGGCGTCTGTGGCATGATCGGCGCTCCCCTGCGCGACATTGTGAGCAGCCGCAGCGGCCGGCGTCAACGGCGCTGCAGTGCATCATCGGATGGTGCAGACGGCGCACGCGGAATCGATGATAATTCGGCTGATGGAGCGTAGGGCCGGCGCGTGGCGGATTGACTATCGCCGGGCAGGTTCGCATCTATCGGCATACGGCAGCAATGCCGTGGCGGCTCAGTCCGCCGGGGGGTCAGCCCGCGGTTGCTTGAGCAGATTTCTTGTGGAGCACAACGTGCACGCCGCTGTCGCAAGCGCGATCCGGCGCTACGTCTCGAAGCGTACCGGGTCGTCTCTGGCACAGGTCCCCGGCGCCCGGCGAGCAGTGCACATCAGGGAGGATGAATTGATGGCTTGGATCAAGTCTTTGCGGCCGGCTGCCGCTGTTGCGGTTGCATCTCTCGGGCTCGCGGTGGCGGGCGCGGCGTATGCCGCCACCCCTTTCACCGGTCTCGGCGGCACCTGGTCGGGAAAAGGCAACGTGCGCCTGCAGAACGGCCGCACCGAAGCGATCCGATGCAGCGCCAACTATGTGACGAGGAGCGGCGGAACCACGCTGGGCCTGTCGCTGCGCTGCGCCAGCCCGTCGAACCGCATCGAGCTGCGCGCGAGCCTCACCCTCAACGGCAGCCGCGTGTCGGGAGAGTGGGAGGAGCGCAGCTTCAATGCCGCGGGCAGGGTGTCGGGGCAGGCCACCGGCGGCATCCTGAGGCTGAGGTTCTCGGGCAGCATCGAGGGCTCCATGGTGGTGACGACCTCCGGCGTCTCGCAGTCGATTGCGGTGCGCACCGACGCCTCCGCGCTCCAGGGCGTCAACGTCAGCCTGCGGCGCCGGAACTGAGCAGGTGGGGTGCGTCGTCCCCGGCCTTCGCCGGGGATGATGCAACCTGCAACGGGCCGTCTCAGCGCCAGAACGCGAACAGCCGCAGGCCTTGTCTGGCGGCCTGTACGTCGAGATCGATGACTTGGGAGAGGCGATAGACGGCGTCCCAGAACGCTCCGTTGACGGGCGGAAGGAACAAGAGCACCACCAGCAGGATCGGGGCGATCGGGGCGATGCGCCGCCCGAATTGCCGGAGGCCGGGCGGGAGCCATGCCTCGATGATGCCCCATCCGTCGAGCCCCGGCACCGGCAGCAGATTGAAGAGGAGCGCCGTGAGCTGCAGGAAGGCGAGGAACGCCACCGCGGCGTAGAGCGGCGGCGTGGCGCGCAGCACGTCGCCGGCAGCCCCCATAGTCGCGAGCAGAAGAAAGAGGACGGCAACGGTCGCGATAGGCCCTCCCGCGGAAACCAGCGTGCGATCCACTCTCATCATCGCCCATGTGTTCACATAGACCGCGCCTCCCGGCAGGCCGATGCCACCCAAGGCCAGGAACACCAGCGGCCACACGATGCTGTATTGCAGGTCCGTGTAGCGCAGCGGGTCGAGCGTCAGATAGCCCTTGTCGCGCACGCTGCGATCGCCGCGGTGGTAGGCGACGATGGCGTGGCCGAACTCGTGCAGGCAGAGCGATATCAGCCAGCCCACGAGCACGAGCGGAAACACCGCCCAACGCGCATAATGGGGCAGCGCCATCATGCCTCCCGCCAGGACCGCCAGCGCCGCGACCAAAGCCAGGAAGGTGGCGCTGACCGGCGCCGAGCTCGAAGGCCCGCGTGACGCCGCCGATTTGTCCTCTTGAACCGGCATCCAGCCTCCCTCACCAAACCCGCTCGGAACGCAGCCGCGCCGCGTGCGCGTCTCGCAAGCGGCACGATATTCGGCACTCCATAACACAGGAGACTGATTTTCGGGCGAGGGTGAGGCGCCGGCAGTGACGAACGCATCCCTCTCCCCGCAAGCGGGAGAGGGGATTCGGCGGCGCCTAAGCGAGGAACGGGTTGGTGCGGCGCTCGTGGCCGATGGTGCTGGTAGGCCCGTGGCCGCAAATGAAGGCAAAGTCATCGCCCAGGGGCAAGAGCTTGGTCTTGATCGAGCGGATCAGCGCGCCGTGGTCGGTCCGCGGCAGGCCCTCGGTGCGGCCGATGGAGCCGCGGAACAGAACATCGCCCACCAGGGCGACGCGCTGCGCGGCGTCGACGTAGGCGACCGAGCCCGGCGAATGGCCGGGGCAGTGCAGGATCGCGAAGGTCACCCCGGCGGCGGTGGCGGTATCGCCGTCGTCGAGCCAGCGGTCCGGCGTGACAGCGCGCGCACCCTCCATCCCGAACGAGGCCGCCGCCGCGGGCAGGCTGTCGAGCAGAAACTTGTCGGCCAGGTGCGGGCCCTCGATGGGGATGCCGCCCAGCTTCTCCTTGAGCTCGGCCGCGCCGGCGGCGTGATCCACATGGCCGTGGGTGAGGAGGATCTTCTCCACCGTCATGCCGACCTCGGCAATGGCAGCCTCGACGCGGTCGAGATCGCCGCCGGGGTCGACAACCGCCCCCGCCTTGGTGGCCTCGTCCCAGATCAGGGTGCAGTTCTGCTGGAACAGGGTGACGGGGACGATGGCGGCTTTCATGGGCATGCTGGCGGGCTCCGGGCTCACGTAGGCGAGGAAGCACACCAGGATGTGCGCCAGCACGCGGTCCTCGCGCTGGTGCCAGATCGGACGGATCGACAGCTCGCTCTTGTGGATGCGGAAGGCGGCCTCCGCCTCGGACAGCTGGATGTAGGTGCGCCACAGCGTCTTCGGACGTCCAGTCGGCAGACGTTGGTGCGCAGCACGTAGCAGCCTTCGCTCGTGGCGCGACCAGTCGTCCCATTCGGGCCGCATCGACCATGTCGAGCCGCAGCCCGGCCGGCGGGTGGCGGTCTCGACGAGGCGGATCTGCATAGCGCGCCGCGGCGCGTGAGTTGCGCCCCAGCAGGCGTCCGATCTGGCGCTCGGTGGCGCCGGCGCTCGATCGGCTTCTTGGCTCGCTCGATGCGCCCTTGCAGGCTGGCCAGAGCCGCTCTCGATGCGCTCGCAGAAGCGCGCGTGCATCGCCTCTTCCTTCTGCTGGCGATCGGCCGAACGCACCAGCAGGAAGGTCTCGCTCGCCGTCCGGGCCGGCACAGACCTTGACCTCGACGCCCTTCACGCACCTGGCGCCAGTCGTGCCGCATCGGCAAGCTCGCGGCGCGAACTTCTTGAGCTCGCTCTTGGCTGGTGCCGATCAGATAGTGGCGCTGGCCGCTCTGCAGCCAGTCGATATTCTCCGCGCTCGATCATGCCGCGGTCCATCACCCAGACCCGCTGCGCCTGGCCGTAGCGGCGCTTCCATCGTGGTGACGATTTCCTCCACGGTCGTCACATCGGTGCGATTGCCGGCGAACACCTCGTAGCCGAGCGGCACGCCCTCGCGGCGTAACCACCAGCCCGATGCACACTTGCTTGCAGTCGGCCCGATGGTCGCGGCTGTAGCCGCCGCTTGGCCAGCACGTTGCCGCTCGGCCTGGCCCTCGAAGTAGGTGCTCGTCACGTCGTAGAGCAAAAGCTCGTAGTCGAGATCGAACAGCGCCCCCAGCCGCTCCTTGAGATGCGTCTCCAGCGCCTCCTTGTGCGGCAGCAGACGGTCGAGCCCACGGTACAGCCGGTCGTCGTTGACGCGCTCGGCCGGCACGCCCAGAAGGTCATCCAACGCCGTGCGCCGGTACCAGTCTTCGGCGATGTGCAGCTCGCTCGACGGCTCGCATAGCCGCGCAATCACCAGGATCGCCGCCATCGCCGACCACGGCGACCTGCTCGCGACCTGCAGCCAGATGCTCACCGCAGAAGCGATCGAGCGTCGAGCGCCCGCCACAGAACGCCACCCCAGCCAGACGTCGCCAAAGCGCCGGCGCCCGCTCCAGACGAACTTGATCCGAGACGCACCGCGATCGGCTCAGCTGCCGTCCCGCGCCGCCTCGAACAGCTCGTATTGCTCAGTACGGCCCTGTGATCTGCAGCGCCAGCCTGCGGGCCCGCGCGCGCCCCTGCGCATCGAGCTCGCCAAGCTGCGCCACCGTCTCCTGCACCACCTTGCGGCCGCGCCGCACCGACCGCACCAGACGCCAGTAAGTGTGCGTCTTGCCGTCCTTGCGAACCGTCGTGTGCCGCAGATACATCAGGTGCGAATCTCCGTGATCAGACTCGCACCCAGTTCGCACCTTGGCAATGCAGGAGGTTGGCACTACAGGCGCCCCACCAACGTCGCGAACCGACGCCGCCAGAAAATCCCCGGTCCTGCCGCACGAAAAGCCCTGGCCCCGGCTTCCACAGCCCTCAAAAATTCCTCAACCGCGTCCAAACTGCGGAAGTTGGGCTAGCCGACAGGCGTGCCGGCGTCCAGGCGGCCCAGGTCATGAGAACATCAAACGTCGGGGTTTCCCCCACCCTGACCCGTCCCCACGTCATGTCGAAGACCTGCCTTCGGCATGAGGGGGAGGGGAACCCATGCGTCAGAGCAGGACGCCGGCGTGGTCGGTGGCCTTGCCGCGCGCGCCGGTCTCCAGTGCGGCGCGCATCTCGGGCTCGATCTCGCGCTTGGTGAAGGTCTGCGGATCGACATGGACGTAGGTGGTCTCGGTCGTCGCCAGCACCGCCGGCTCGCCCGCCCGCCGCATCTCGGCCGCCAGCGTGAACGAGGTGGTGCCGATGCGGCTGACCCAGGCGGAGACCTCCAGCACGTCGTCGAAGCGGGCCGGCGCCTTCCATTCGATCACCTGGCGCACCGTCTGGATCTCGAAGGTGCCGTCCATGCCGTCCGTGGGCCGCGGCAGCGCCGCGCGCATGAACTCGAAGCAGGTGAGGTCGGCATACTCGCCGTAGCGCGAGTTGAAGACCACGTGCTGCGCATCGCAGTCCTGGTAGCGCACCCTGAGGTAATAGCGAAACGGCGCGGTCGTCATGAGGTCCATCGCTCCATCGGTCAGACCCGCCCCACGCGGCGGTGGATGGTGAGGGTATCGGGCCCGAGCCGGCGCTTCTGGAAGAGCTGCCAGCGCCCGGCATCGTCGAGGGCCTCGAGCCCGCGCTCGCCGAACGGCTGGCGGCCCCTCTCTCCCAGAGGCTCGATGCCGCGTGCAATCACCACTTCGTCCACGAGATCGGCGGCGAGGAGGGCCGAGGAGATGGTGGGCCCGCCCTCGACGAGCACGCGCGTGACGCCGTCCCGGGCCAGCGAGCGCAGCACCGCCTCGAGGTCGAGGCGGCCGTCGGGCCCGGCAGGTACATGCCGCGTCCCCACGCCGGTCGGATAGGCGGGCGGGGTGCCGCCGTCGGCGCCGAACACCAGGATCGGCACGCGGCGGGCGGTGGAGAACATCTTGAGCTGCGGCGAGATGCGAAAACCCGGGTCGAGGACGACGCGCCGCGGCGAGCGGTTGGCGAGGCCAGGCAGCCGGCAGGTCAGCTCCGGGTCGTCGTCGTCCACGGTCCTGCGCCCGACCAGCACGGCATCGGCGCGGGCGCGCAACAGATGGGCGTAGGCGCGCACGTCGGGGCCCGTCACCCACACCGGGGCACCGTCGCCCGGCGCGATCAGGCCGTCACCGGCAACGGCCACCTTCAGCTGCACGAACGGGCGGCCCTGGGTCATGCGCAGGATGTGGCCGGCGGTGAGCCAGCGCGCCTCGGCCCCGCAGGTGCCGATATCCACGGCGACGCCCGCCTTGCGCAGGACGGCAACGCCCTGTCCGGCGATCTCCGGATTGGGGTCCTCGGTCGCCACCACGACCCGGCGCATGCCGGCGGCGAGGATCGCCTCGGCGCAGGGCATCGGCTTGTTCACCACCGGGGTGGAGCGGCCGTGGTAGGAGCAGGGCTCCAGCGTGACGTACATGGTCCGGCCGCGCGCCTCGGCCCCGGCGCGGGCCAGCGCATGGGCCTCGGCGTGCGGACGGCCGCTGATCTGGGTCCAGCCCCTGGCGACGACCTCGCCGCTCGCCTCGTCGGCGATGACGGCGCCTACCGCCGGGTTGGGCGCGGTCTGGCCGAGCACGCGATGGGCGACGCGGAGCGCGAGCCCCATCAGGCGGCGGTCCTGCTCCTGCGGGCCGGAGGCGGGCATCGTGGCGCTCACGCTGACGCTCATGGACGGCTTAGTGCTTTCTGCCGGCGGCGAGCGCCGGCGCAGGCTCGGTTGCGGCGTCGTTCTGGGAGGCCGCCTCCGGCGCCGCGACCTTGCCGGCGATCTCGTCCAGGACCTCGCGGAAGTCGGCGGCTTCGCGGAAGTGGCGGTAGACCGAGGCGAAGCGCACATAGGCGACAGGGTCGAGCCCCTTCAGGGCCTCCATCGCCAGCTCGCCGATCCGGGTGGACGGTATCTCCTGCTCGCCCATGCTCTCGAGCTGTCGCACCAGGCCCGACACCATGCGCTCCACCCGCTCGGGCTGAATGGGCCGCTTGCGCAGCGCCACCTCCACCGAGCGCAGGAGCTTGTCGCGCTCGAAGGGCACGCGCCGGCCCGAGCGCTTGATGATGACGATGTCGCGCAGCTGCACCCGCTCGAAGGTGGTGAACCGGCCACCGCAGTCCTCGCACACGCGCCGGCGGCGGATGGTGACGTTCTCCTCGGTCGGCCGGCTGTCCTTCACCTGCGTGCTCTCGCCGTTGCAATAGGGGCAGCGCATCTTCCCTCTCCCGGGGCTCCCTCTCCCCGCGCTTCGCGAGCCTCGGGGGGCAGTTGCAACTCCAACGGCGCGGGGGAGAGGGAATCCCGCGCGCGGAGAGGACGTCACCCGTATATCGGGAACCGGCGGCAGAGGTCGAGCGCCTCCGCCTTGACCCTCGCCTCGACCGCAGCATTGCCGGCCTCGCCGTTGGCGGCGAGGCCGTCCAGAACCTCCGCCATCAGCCGGCCGATGGTGCGGAACTCGGCGACGCCGAACCCGCGCGTGGTTCCGGCAGGCGAGCCCACGCGGATGCCCGAGGTCACCGTCGGCTTCTCGGGATCGAACGGCACGCCGTTCTTGTTGGTGGTGATGTGGGCGCGTTCCAGCGCCTTCTCGGCCTTGTTGCCGGTGAGCTTCTTCGGGCGCAGGTCGACGAGCAGGAGGTGCGTGTCGGTGCCGCCGGAGACGAGGTCGAAGCCGGAGGCCGAAAGCACCTCGCCCAGGGCCTTGGCGTTCTCCACTACGGCGCGGGCATAGGCCTTGAACTCCGGCCGCAGCGCCTCGGCGAAGGCTACCGCCTTGGCGGCGATGATGTGCATCAGCGGGCCGCCCTGCAGACCGGGGAACACGGCCGAATTGATCCGCTTGGCCAAGTCCTCCTGGTCGGTGAGGATCATGGCGCCGCGCGGGCCGCGCAGGGTCTTGTGGGTGGTGGTGGTGACCACGTGCGCGTGCGGGAACGGCGAAGGATGCGCACCGCCGGCCACCAGCCCGGCAAAGTGCGCCATGTCGACCACCAGGTACGCGCCCACCTCGTCGGCCACCTGGCGGAAGGCGGCGAAGTCGATGATGCGCGGATAGGCGCTCCCGCCTGCGATGATCACTTTCGGCCGATGCTCGCGCGCGAGGCTCCTGACCTCGTCCATGTCGATCCTGTGGTCCTGCCGGCGGACCGAGTAGGGCACCACCTTGAACCACTTGCCCGACAGGTTCACCGGCGAGCCGTGCGTCAGGTGACCGCCGGCTGCCAGCGACAGCCCCATGAAGGTCTCGCCCGGCTGCATGAGCGCCAGGAACGCGGCCTGGTTGGCGGCCGAGCCCGAATGCGGCTGCACGTTGGCGAAGCGGCACTTGAAGAGGGTCTTGGCGCGCGCGATCGCCAGCGTCTCCGCCTCGTCCACGTATTGGCAGCCGCCGTAGTAGCGATGGCCGGGATAGCCCTCGGCGTACTTGTTGGTGAGCACGCTGCCCGCCGCCTCCAGCACGGCCCGCGACACCATGTTCTCCGAGGCGATCAGCTCGATCTCGTCCTGCTGGCGTTTGAGCTCGCGGCCGATGGCGCCGGCGACCTCCGGGTCGCTCTCGGCCAGTGATGCGGAAAAAATGCTCTGATGAGGCGCCTCGCGGCGCCCGGTGACTGCAGTGGCCATGGTCTGCCCTTGAAGAAGGGGTTGCTCGTGGCGTGAGCGCCGCGCCCGGACCGGCGCCGGCCCTCTTATCATGGCGCTCGCGCATGCAACAAGGCGGCCAACCGCGGGCTAGGTTCTCGGCGGCGATGCAGGAGTCGCGTCCCGCGCGGTTGTTGTGCACCCGAACAATCCCAGCGTGTGGAGTTTCCCGAAAAGCGCCGATGCACGCCCGACCGCTTCGAATAATCCTCCGCCGACTGCGAAAATGCTGTAGGATTGACGCTCTTCACATTGGGGGCTGAGGGCGATGCATCTGACGGCAAAGATCGAGCGCTTTTCCCTTGCCTACATTGCCGCCGTCGCGGCGTCCGCCGGCTACGAGTGCGTGGAGAGCATCGTGGACCTCGACAGTGTGGACGGGGTTCTCAGGTCTGCCAGGGGCGCGCGACCCCGGATCGAATTTCAAGCCAAAGGGTCTACGCGGTCGCTCTTGAAGGCGGACCATGTTACATATCCGCTGAGCCGGAAGAACTATGACGATCTGAGGATCGAGACGCTGACGCCGCGCTTGCTGTTTGTGGTGCTCGTGCCAGACGATGAAGGCGCTTGGCTTTCCCAGTCGGAGGACGAGCTGGCCCTGCGATACTGCGGGTATTGGCTCTCGCTGCGCGGAATGCCACCGGTGGACGACGAGCAATCCGTGACCGTTCGCATCCCGCGGGCACAGCGGTTGACGGTCGACCAACTCGATGGGCTCATGGCCGGAGCAGAACGAGGATTGTAGCTATGAGAGTGCAAATCAGAGATCGCGACGCTCTTTCGCGGCTCTCGCTCGTTGACGTACGCGCTTATCTCTCGTCGCGGGGCTGGACCGTGAAGGGTCGGTATGGATCGGTAGGAACAATCTATTCGAAGACGACGGCTGACGGAAGCGAGATCGAATTGCTTCTCCCGACCCGGGAGGAGCTGGGCGACTACGCCGCTCGGATGGGCGATGTCGTCGAGGTGCTCTCCGAGTTCGAAGGTAGAGACCAGCTGTCGGTCTTCTCCGATCTCGCACACGCGGACGAGACGACAGCCCCTGCCACCCCCGACCAGTGACCCGCGAGCGCCTCTATCTCTTCGACACGACGCTGCGCGACGGCGCGCAGACGACGGGCGTGGACTTCTCGCTCGAGGACAAGCGGCTGATCGCCAGGACGCTCGACGAGATCGGCATCGATTACATCGAGGGCGGCTACCCCGGCGCCAACCCTACCGACACGGAATTCTTCGCCGCCGACCCTGGCTTTGGCCATGCCACCTTCACGGCGTTCGGCATGACGAAGCGCGCCGGGCGCTCGGTGTCGAACGATCCGGGCTTCCAGGCCATCTTGCAGGCCAGGTGCGGCGCCATCTGCCTCGTTGCCAAGGCATGGGACTATCACGTGCGCGTGGCGCTCGGCATCTCCAACGAGGAGAATCTCGCCGGCGTCGCCCAGTCCATCGAGGCTGTAGCGAGGAGCGGGCGGGAGGCGATGCTCGACTGCGAGCACTTCTTCGACGGCTACAGGGCGAACCGCGCCTACGCGCTGGAGGTGGCGCGCACGGCGCACGAGGCCGGCGCGCGCTGGGTGGTGCTGTGCGACACCAACGGCGGCACGCTGCCCGACGAGGTCGCCGCCATCGTTGCCGAGGTGACGAGGCACGTTCCGGGCTCGCATCTCGGCATCCACACCCACAACGACACCGAGAATGCCGTCGCCAACGCCCTGGCCGCGGTGCGCGCCGGCGCGCGCCAGATCCAGGGCGCGCTCAATGGGCTGGGAGAGCGCTGCGGCAACGCCAACCTCGCCTCCGTCATCCCGACGCTGCTGCTCAAGAGCGAATTTGCCGAGCGCTTCCACACCAGTGTGACGCCGGAGCGGCTCAGGAAGCTCACCCACGCCAGCCGCCTGCTGGACGAGGTCTTGAACCGCGCGCCCAACCGGCAGGCGCCCTATGTCGGCGAGGCGGCGTTCGCCACCAAGGCGGGCATCCATGCCTCCGCCATCCTGAAGGAGCCCGCCACCTACGAGCACGTGCCGCCCGAGAGCGTCGGCAACCGCCGCCGCGTGCTGGTCTCCGACCAGGCGGGCAAGTCGAACCTGCTCTACGAGCTGGAGCGGCTGGGCGTGCCCGTCGGCCGCGACGACCCGCGCGTCGCCGCGCTGCTCGACGAGGTGAAGGCGCGCGAGGCGGTGGGCTATGCCTATGAGGGCGCGGACGCTTCCTTCGAGCTGCTGGCGCGCCGCCTCCTGGGAGAGGTGCCGCGCTTCTTCACGGTCGACAGCTTCCGCGTGATGGTCGAGAAGCGCCACAATGCCGTGGGGAAGCTCGTCACCGTGTCGGAAGCCACCGTCAGGGTGTTCATCGACGGCGATCCCGAGCCCCTGTGGTCGGTGGCGGAGGGCAACGGCCCCGTGCACGCCCTCGACCAGGCGCTGCGCAAGGACCTCGGCCGCTACCAGGGCCACATCAAGGACGTGGAGCTGGTGGACTACAAGGTACGCATCCTGACGGGCGGCACCGAGGCCGTCACGCGCGTGCTGGTGGAGAGCCGCGACAGGGCCACGGGCGGGCGCTGGTTCACGGTGGGCGTCTCCTCCAACATCATCGACGCCAGCTTCGAGGCGCTGATCATTCGATCACCTACAAGCTGCTGCGCGCGCGGGGCCGCGGCGGGGCTGAGCACCCCCGACCTGCACCTGAGGACCTGTCTCATCCTGGACGAGGCCGGCCGCATCGTCTCGACGCGCGAGCCGCAAGCCACCCGCGGGCCGCTGTTTACGATCGTGCGCGGCTCCACCGCCTGCGCGTGGGCCGTGCGCGCGGATTTGCCGGCGGAGGTCGCCGGAGAGCTCGACCGCCTTGCCCGCGACGAGCCGCCGGCGGCCGATCTGCGGGACGCTCCGGCGTTCGCGGAGCGCTATGTCGCGCTCTTGAAGGATCGGGTGGCGGCGAGCCAGCTGTCCGCGGCCAAGACCCGGCAGTCCGACGGGCCGGCGTTCGCGTTCCCCGACGCCATTCCCCAGCCCGCCGGGGTCGTCGTTGTCGACGACGAGCGCCGGCTCGATCGCCACTTTCGCGGCTGGGTGCCGGGCGAGATCGCGGCCGGGCGCGCGCCGGTGATGGCGGTCGTCGAGGACGGCGTCCCGGTCAGCATCTGCTTCTGCGCGCGGCCGTCCGAGGTCGCGGCCGAGGCGGGGCTGGAGACGGCGGAGGCGTATCGGGGAAGGGGCTACGGCACTCGCGTCACGGCGGCGTGGGCGCTGGCGCTCCGCGCCTCGGGGCGGGTTCCCCTCTACAGCACCGCGTGGACGAATGAGGCCTCGCTCGCCGTGGCCCGCAAGCTGGGGCTCGTGGCGTACGCCTGCTCGTGGGCGCTGTCGGACTGACCGGGGAGGCTCGAGTCGCTCAGGGGATCGCTGTCAGGGGGTGACCCGATCGGGGCAGGCAAGATGGCCGCGACGAAGATCACGCGCAGTTGTGTGGGACGTTGGCGAGACGCTCCTCGGTCGCGGCGAGATCATACTGTTGATGATGGAGCCTCATGCAGAGAGGCTAGGCACGGCCAAGACTGCAGTGTACCGCTGGCGTGCTAGATCCGGGCCCAGGCAAGGGCTGGGATACGGCTGCGGACGCCGAGAGGAGCAGCATCGGCGGCCTGCGCGGCGCATCGTGCGGCGATGTTGTAAAGCGGGGAGGCGGAGGAGGCGGCTCTGCAGCGGCGCTTGCATGCGGAGGCTGCGAATGGATCGGGTCGATAAACTCGGGCGATCGCTATGGCGCGGAGCGGATCAAAGAGCGGGTTGAGGCCAAGCTAACGGCGAAACACAGACGCTTGCAGCGCGAGGCGCGGTCGGCGCCTTGGGCCGGTCGGATGCTTTTGACACTGCGATCGAGCTATGCACTACAGTGTAGTGCATGAGCAAGACCGAAGTGTACAGCTGGCGACTCGATCCGGACCTCAAGCTGCGTCTGGAAGGGCAGCGCGCGACGAGAAGACGAGCGTAGGCGCCTCCTGGACCGCATCGCGCGCGACTGGCTCGGCAAGCAGAGCCCGGACGAGGACGACGAGACGGCGCAGCGTCGGATTTGGCGAGGCCAGCCAAGTGGATCGGCTCGATTAGTGGCGGCGATCCCACGCGGGCTGCCCGGGCGAGGAGACCGTCCGCGAGCGGATAAACACAAAGCACCGTCCAAGCCCAAAGGTCTGATTGACACAAATGCCATTGTTGCGATCGTCGACGCCGACGACATTGGCATCGACGATGCCGCGAGGCTCTTGACGTAACGCCGGTACCGCTGGCGACGAGCGCGGCTGTCGTCGCGGAGGTCTTTCATCTCGTGGAGTCGCACGAGGTCGAGGCGGGCTGGAGATTTCTGACGAGCGGAATTGTGACGCTGCTGCCGATCGACGAATGCAGACGCACCCGACCTCAGGCGCCTCATGCTCAAGTACGCCGACCGGCCCATGGACTTCGCCGATGCGACGCTGGTGCGGCTGGCGGAGCGGGAGGGGCTCAGCACCATCCTCACCGTGGACCAAGACTTCGAGGTCTATCGCATCGGCGGCCGGAAGGCGTTCCGGGTGCTGCCCAAGCGCTGAGCAGGTGCCGCGGCTGACCGCCCGGCCGGAACGCGCGAAAGCGACCAACGGCCAAAGCGGCCGTGGTCGCCTCGTGGGCGGAGAGGTGATCAGCGGTTGAACCTGCCGTCGCCGCCGTAGGGCGGTACGGCGCGCAGACCTCCCGGACGCGGTTGTCGAAGCCGATGGCGCGGCAAGCTGCGGCCTTCGTGGACTCGCTGTAGCGGATTGCCTGGACGGAGACGCGCCAGCCGTAGCTGCGGGCCACGCGCGCCAGGGTCATGTCCCGGCAATAGGGTGTGCGACACCGGCAGGCCGTTCACGATCTGGTAGTTGCCGTCGCAGACGATGCGCGCCTCGGCGCCGCCTTGCGCAAGGCGAAGAGCCCCGACGCGAGCGGCGGCAGCGGTGATGATCTTCATGCGGTTCATTGGGGAGCTCCCGGAGTGGCTCATGACCATGATTAACCTCGAGCACCACATAAACGTCGCCTTGGGCCGTTTCCGATCATTCCTACACGTACTGTGAAAACTGAATCGCCGCTACCCGTCCACCAGCTTCCTGGCTGCCTCGGCCGGCAGCAGCGTGCCGGCCAGCACCTCGTCGGCCAGCGCATCGACAGCTTCCCGGTCCCCTGCGGACGCGCTCCGCCACCAGTCGCGGCGGCGCGGGCGATGAGATAGCGGGCGCGGCGGCGCCGGCGCGCTTGCGGGTCCCCGCGCTGCCGGCGACGACCTCGTCGATGGCGTCGGCGAGCGCGGGGATGCCCTCTCCCGTCGTCGCCGTGACCTTCAGCACCGGCACCTTGGCGCGTGCATCCGCCTTGAGGGACAGGGCGCCTTGCAGCTGCTGCACGGTGTGCTGGGCGCCCTCGCGGTCGCCCTTGTTGACCACCAGAATGTCGGCGATCTCCAGGAGGCCGGCCTTCATGGCCTGGATGTCGTCGCCGAGGCCCGGGGCGGTGACGACGATGCGCACGTCGGCGACCTCGGCCACGTCGATGTCGGTCTGGCCGGTGCCGACGGTCTCGATCAGGATCACGTCCGGCCGGCGGCGTCGAGCGCATCGATCACCCGCACCGCTGCCGGGGTGAGGCCGCCCAGGTGGCCGCGGCTCGCCAGCGAGCGCATGAACACGCCATCGTCGTCGAGCGCCGCCGTCATGCGGATGCGGTCGCCCAGAATGGCGCCGCCCGAGACCGGGCTCGACGGGTCGACGGCGATGATGCCGATCGTCTTGCCGTCCTGGCGCAGGTGGTGCGTGTAGGCGTTGAGCGAGGGTCGACTTGCCGGCGCCGGGGGGCCCGGTGACGCCGACGACGACGGCGTGGCCAAGATGGGGCCCCATGGCCGCCAGCAGGCCGGGGGCCGCGGCCGAGAGGCGCTCCAGCTCGGTCACGGCGCGTGAGATCGCCCGCCGCTCGCCGGCGCGCATGCGCTCTACCAGCCTGGCGAGATCGGCCAGGTCGTCGCTCGCGGGGGTGGGCTTGGCTGCGCCATGCACTCAGATACCGGCGCGCACGCGAGCACGCAACTGCAGGGGCCCTTGCGCGCTGAGCCTGGCACGGTGCATGCGGGAAGCCGAAGGTGCATCTCAGTGACGGCAGCGTGGCGCAGTAAACAGCCTGGGGTATTGCGCGATGGTGCTCCGATATTCAAGCATCGGGGTATATGGCCGTGCCGATGCGAGTGGAGCGCGGGAGCCGGCTGTCGCTTTCCGGGCGGGCGTTCATTCGGGGAAACCAAAAGGCTTTCCGGCCGCTCTGGTGCCGGGCCTGCTCGTTGCGCCGGTCATCGGTGCCGGCCCGGTCCGGGCCGATACGCTGTCCGACTGCAAGACCGGGGCGCCGGCTGTCGCCGTAAAGGCGTGCACGATGCTCGTCAATGCCGGGCCGGGCCAGGAGGTCGAGTTCGAGGCCCGCTACTACCGGGCCCTGGCCTACGCCCGTCAGCTCGACTCGATAAGGCGGAGGCCGACCTGACCGTCATCGTCAAGGCGAGACCGAAGAAGTGAGCGCCCTCGTCCTGCGCGGCGATATCCATCTCCGGCGGGGCCGGCTACGAGCCGGCGATGGCCGATCTCGACGCCGTCATCGCGATCGAACCCGTCGCACGCCTTCGCGCTGGCCACGCGGGGCGAGCTGATACCGCGGAAGGGAAATTTCCAGGCTGCCAAGGCCGACTCGGACAAGGCCATTGCACTGGCGCCCAAACATCCCCGCGCCTACGACCGCCGCGGCGTGATGCACCGGATGACGGGCAACCTCGATCTCGCGCTCGCGGACCACGATGAGGCGGTGGCCCTGGGGCCGAAGGAACCCTGTACCTGATGAATCGCGCCCAGCTGCACGTGCTGCGCAAGGCGTACGATCTGGCGATCGCCGACTACGACAAGGTGCTCTCCTTCAATGCCAACTACCCGCAGGCGAAGGAGCGCCGGCAGAGCGCGATCGCGCTGAAGGGGTCGCAGGCGGCGGTCGCTCCTCCCTCGCCGCCGCCACCAGCCCCCCGCCGCCGGTCACCTCGCCGCCGACCACCCCACCGCCCGCCGCCGACGCCTCCTCCGCCGCAGGGCCGGCCGATGCGCAGACCGATCAACAAGCTGTTTGCGGAGGCGGACGCCCACCTGAAGGCCGGCAGGGTGGACCTGGCGATCGCCACGCTGACCCGCATCATCGCGCTGGTCCCGAACTCGGCGCGCGCCTTCATCGAGCGCGGCCAAGCATACACGCCTCAAGAACGACCTCAGGAACTGCGCTCGCCGACTTCAACAGGGCGGTGGCGATCGATGCCAACAACGTCCGGCGCTGTTCCTGCGCGGCCTGTGCTCGCCGACCTGGGCAACATTCCCAGGGCCATCGCAGACTGCGAGAAGGTCATGAAGCTGGCGCCGGCCGATGCCCGCGGCAGTCTACTGCCGGGGCGTGGTGCACGCCGAGGGGCGCAATTGGGCCCGGCGATCCAGGACCTGACCAAGGCCATCGAAGGCAATCGTGGCCAACGCCCGCTGCCTACTATTGGCGCGGCAAGTGCTACCTTGAGACCGACGCTTACGAGGCTGCGGGCGCGATGCCGACAAGGCACTGGCGCTCAACCCGGGCTTTGCGCCCGCCATGGCGTTGAAGGGCAACGTGCTGCTGGCCAAGGGCGAGGTCGATCGGGCGCTGGTCGAGTTCGAGCGAGCACTGAGGATACAGAGCAATAACCTCGATGCAATCATCGGCCATTCCTCTGCGCTGATCGCCAAGGGGCTGCAGCAGCACAGGGTCACCAAGGCCAGCAAGGAGTGAGGCACGTCGGACTGCTTCGGGATGTCCGGAGACTGCTGCGGAGCGGCCGGCGTCGGGCGCGAACCGTCTGCCCCGCGGAAGGTCCTGCACACCGGGATCGCGCGGGCTCTCGAAACGGCATTGGCGACGCTGTTCATGTGGTTCGTCCCAGCCAGTCCGTGCAAGCAGCGGAGCTGCGGCGCATCAAGGTCGGCGTGCCCGATCTCGAGATCTTCTCCTACCAGGGACCGGTGGCGGCGGGGACGCGCTCAGGTTGCAGACCGAGCTCGCCAAGCTCGCCCCGAACAAGCGGGTTGCGATCCTGCTGAACTCCCCAGGCGGTCTTTCCAGCGAGGGCAAGGCGCTCGGCCGACTGTTCTACAATGCCAGGATCTCCACGTTCGTTCTCGGCAACGGGGGTAGCTGCACGAGCGCCTGTGCCATGGCGTTCCTGGGCGGCCGGGATTCGGTCACGGGAGAGCCGCTCCGCGTCATCATTCAAGGCGGCTCGCTGGGCTTCCACCAGTTCTCGACCCGGGGATTCCGGCCGGAGCAGAAATTCAAGAAGGCGGACGTCGAGGCATCCGTCGGCTAGGTTCAGAAGGAGGTCTTCGACGATCTCAAGTATCTCAAGGAGATCAAGCAGGATCCGCGCACCTATCGCCGGCATGATTTCGGAACCCGCGGAGAGCATGATGCTCATCCGCGACTCGGCCGCGCTCGAGAACGGCTTCCACGTCCTCAACGCCGAGACGCGAACGATCATCAGCCCGGAAACGATCCTCGACCGTATGAAATCGAAATAGGTCCCGGCGGTTGGCCGGAGTGCGCATGGGCAGAGAGACCGTCGGTCGTGCAGGGAGCGTGTCATGACGACAGATGATTGTGCACGCGCCAAAGCCGTCTGCGTTCGGGCGCAACGCCGGGAGCGCCCGCCTCCTCGCGCTGGCCGCGGCATTCCTGGTCGCTGGCGGGGCCGACGCAAGCGCCATGACCATCAAGAAGGTGGAGGGCGGCGAGGCAGGCGTGGAGACGATCCTTCTCGAAGGCAAATCGAGGATGGCGACGCGCTGGCACTGCAAGGCTACATCGCCAAGCTGCCGGTGGGGGCGAAGATCGTCGCGCACCTGAACTCGACGGGCGGGTTCGTGCGCCGAGGCCATTGCAACCGGGCGGGTGATCTACAAGAACAAGATCCGCACGGTGGTCCCGTCCAAGGCATCCTGCATCAGCGCTTGCGTCGCCGTCTTCCTCGGCGGGCGGGATTGGGAGACCGGCCGGCCATGGCAGCTCAAGTACTCCACTGCACGGTTGGCGGTGCATTCCTTCAAGAGGGAATATGCCGATAGGGTGTACACGGGCACCGATTTGAAGATTGCGGTCGCGAGAACCTTGAAGACGGTGCTGAGCTATACCGAATACTGGGACGAAGTCGGTGCCGACTACGAGTTCCTCTATCTCCAATGGTCCACGAGCAACAAAGACATGACCTTCATTTCCAACGAGCGCCTGCTTGAGCTGGGCATTAGAATCTTCGATGAGCGGAGCGGCGAGATCATCGATCCCAAGGCGGTGAAAGAGCGGCTCGCGCGCTGACGCGGCGCGTGGCGTGCGCTGCAGGGCGGCTCGCGCTGTGCTCCCGTTCTGCGCCCCATCGGATCATCCGA
>CAVWWJ010000009.1:0-123448 GCA_963758625.1 uncultured Alphaproteobacteria bacterium
GAGCGAACCCGTGCCGCTTGTTGACATAGGTCGCGGCCTCTTCTCCACCCAGCGCTTGCGCCGAGGGCCGGACCGCAGCTACACCGTTAACGCCCAGCAACAGGGCGCCAACCAGCAAGGGCCGTAAGCAGCGCATGCCAACTCCCCACATCGCTCGGGCGCGAAGAAGGTCTCGCGCCCAGTCCAACCAAACCAGTGCGAAGTCTAATGTCGGCATACGGGTGCGCAAAGCCCCTGGATCACCGGTGGCAGACAAATCGTCGGGAAGGGCTAAGGCGGCGCGGATCATCGTTACCGAGGCAGACGTTCGTGCGGGCGTGCGGGCGCTCGTCCGCAAGTGCCCGACCATGCGTCACGTGCATGAGGTGGCGGGCGCCCCGCCGCTGCGGCTGCGTCCCGCCGGGTTCGAGGGGCTTGCCCGCATCATCGTGGGCCAGCAGCTCTCGGTGGCGAGCGCGTCGGCGATCTGGGAGCGCACGGCGGCGCTGTGCCGGCCGTTCGAGCCGGGCACCCTCATGGGGCTCGGCGACGAGGGGCTGGCGCTGGCGGGCCTGTCGCGGCCCAAGATTCGCACGCTGCGCGCGATCGCCGGCGCCTGCCAGAACGGCCTCGATCTCGAGCGCCTGGAGCACGCCGCCGAAGCGGAGGTACACGCCGCGCTCACAGAAGTGACGGGCATCGGGCCCTGGACGGCCGACATATACATCATGTTCTGCCTGGGCCGCGCCGACGGCTGGGCGCCGGGCGACCTCGCTCTGCAAATCGCCGCCCAGCAGGCCCTGGGCCTCGCCGAGCGGCCCGGCACGCAGGAGATGGCAGAGATCGCGGAGCGCTGGCGCCCGTGGCGCGGCGTGGCGGCGCGCATGCTGTGGGCCTACTACGCGGCAGTCAAGGCGAGGAAGGCCGTGCCCGTGTAGGGCGACGGGAGGCTGAGGGCGGACCCAGCCGATCAATAGGCCAACCTGCCGTAGAGCTCGCCGAACGGGATCATCACATGCTGGTGGTAGGCCGGCCGCTCCTGGAGCGCGTCATACCAGCGCCGCACGTTCGGCACGTCGGGGCGCGCGATGTCGATGTTGAGATAGCGGTAAAGGTGGGTGCCCGCGGGCACGTCAGCCAAGGAGAGCCGGTCGCCGAGCAGGAACGGCCGGTCCGCGAGCAGCCGGTCGAGCAGCTGGAAATGTGCCGCGCACCGGCGGACCTTCGCCTCGACTGCGGCCATGTCGCGCTGCGGCGCCGGGGTCCGATAGTAGCCCCAGAACACCCCGTTCAGGAAGTCCGGCTGCAAGGTGCACTGCGACCAGTCCATCCAGCGATCCGCCAGCGAGCGTTGCGCCGGGTCCGCGCTCCAGAACCCGCCATCGCCGTAGCGGGCCGCAAGGTAGCGCAGGATGGCGTGCGACTCCCAGACGACCACCCCGCCGTCGTCGATCACCGGCACCCGGCCATGCGGGTTCATGGCCAGGAATTCGGGCGTATCGAGACCACCGAACGAGCCGCCGACCTCGATGTGCCGGTGCGGGATGCCCAGCTCGCCGACCAGCCACATCACCTTCTGGACGTTGAACGAGCTCTTGCGGCCGTAGACACTCAACATCTCGACGTCTCCAGGGAAACTTTGTCCACGAGGAATTCTCCGTAGTGGAAGTGCTGCACGCCCAGTCCTGTCGGAGATCGGAATTCAGGACAATCTCGAGAGCAAAGCAAGCGCTCGTCGAGGCCTTCGGGGTGCGCACCGGCATGAGGGCCCGACGTTCGTGCTCGCGCCGCCCGAGCCCCAGGGAAAATCCGCCAGAACCGGCGTGATGAGCGGCGGCAGAGGGCAAGAGCCCCGACGACCAAGAAAAGACAAATGGAGACGATCATGAGCACGATGACGAGGGCGACGGCTGCTGCCGCGCGTCCACACCGGCGCCTTCTTGGCGGGCTGGCAGCGCTTCTCGGGCGCTGGTGGGTCGCACGCATGGAGCGCTGCCTGCAGCGGCGCCTGGAGCGTCTGGCGATGCGGCAGCTGCTGGCCATGAGCGACCGCGAGCTCCGCGACATCGGCGTTGCGCGCTCCGAGATCGATTTCGTCGCACGGGCCGGGCGCGAGCGCGGCCGCTATCTGCGCTGCTTCTGATCCATTGCGAACCTAAAGGCATTCGTTCGATGACGACCCAATTGGTGCATCCGCCGCGGCGCCAGCGCTGCGAGCGGGTGATAGCCCTGCATTGCTCGGGCGGCGGCGCCGGCCAATGGTGCACGCTGGCCGAGACGCTGGGCGGCGGCTACGAGGTGGCGGCGCCGGAGCACTACGGCTGCGAGAGCGCCGGCCCCTGGAGCGGAGAGCACGCGTTTGCGCTCGCCGACGAGGCGGTGCGAAC
This sequence comes from uncultured Alphaproteobacteria bacterium, assembly GCA_963758625.1. Taxonomy (GTDB): domain Bacteria; phylum Pseudomonadota; class Alphaproteobacteria; order Rhizobiales; family Hyphomicrobiaceae; genus AWTP1-13. The sequence goes on from CAVWWJ010000009.1 coordinate 2,367, forward strand.
CCTCGCGCTGATCGACGAGGCGGGTGCCAAGGTGCACCTCGTCGGTCATTCCTACGGCGGCGGCGTCGCGCTCAATGTGGCGCTGGCCCGGCCGGACCGCGTTGCCAGCATGGCGCTCTACGAGCCGTCGGCGTTCCACCTGCTGCGGCAGATGGGAGAGCCGGGTGCCGCGGCGCACGCCGAGATCGCCGGGGTCGTGCGGGGCGTGTGCAAGGGCGTGATCACGGGCGACTACCACGGGGGCATGGCCGCCTTCGTCGACTACTGGAATGGGCCGGGCGGATGGAGCAGGCTGCGTCCCACGGTGCAGGCCGCCCTGGTTCGCTGGGCGCCCAAGGCGCCGCTCGACTTCAGGGCGCTCATCGACGAGGTGGCCGAGCCGGATGCCTACCGGACCCTGCGCTTCCCCGTGTTGATCCTGCGCGGCGAGCGCGCGCCGGCGCCGACCCGCCTGATCGCCGAGCGCCTGGCCCAGCTGCTGCCGGCGGCGCGCCTCACGGTGCTCGGCCGCGCCGGGCACATGGGCCCCATCACGCACGCCTCCGAGGTGAGCAGCGAGATCGCCGGGCACATCGGCACCGCGGCAACCGACACAAGGTGGGCGCCTCGCTTCAGGCCCAGCCAATCGCCGGGCTCTGCGGTCTGACGCCTGCCGAGATGCGCGTGCTCGGCGCCATCGACGAGGTCGGCGGCGTGCTGGAGATCGACCTCGGCTGCGTCCTGTGGATCAGCCGGGTTTTCCCCAGGATTCGTGCATCCGACATTCCATTATCCGAGGTCTGCATTTAACTGTCTTGTTCGGGGGTGCTTGTGCCTGGCTCCGGTCGGGGAAGCACGGCGCGGAAAAATGGGGAGGCAGACGCATGGCTCTGAAGGCACCGGGGATACTGAGCTTTCTCCTGTCGATCGCCCTGGCGGTGGCCGTGCTCTTCGCTAAGGTCTTTCCAGCGGTCATCCCGCTTTTGAGTGGCGCGACCGGGCAGTTCTATGCCCTGCTCGCGGCTTACGTCCTCCTGGTGCTTGGCTGCGTCATGCGCGGCCTCTGAGGGCGGCAGTCCACCGCAGGTCAAGTCAAGTCAAGTCCAGTCCAGGGCGCCGGGCGGCGCGCCCCGAAACTCTGTGTGCCCTTGTGTCGCGCGGCCAATGGCGCGCTGGCGCCACACCGGCTGCAACATCGATACTCGGGGATGGAACCGCATCATCCTCTGCGCGGGTGGATCGGCTGGCTCGGCGCGCGCCGCTGGCGCAGGGAGATCCTGCTCGCCATCGTCCTCACGCTCGCCGCCGCCGCGTTCCTCGTCACCGCGCTCGTGGGCGGCGACGCGCCGCTCGAGGTCGACGCGCCGCACTCCGACGCGCCGGTCTCGACCGCGCACAAGCGCCAGCCTTGAACTGCCAGCAGCGGTCGAAGCCCGGTCGCTGCCGCCGCCGCGCTCGCTACTGCGCGGTCCAGCCGCCATCGATGGTGTAGTTGGCGCCGGTGATCGACTGCGCCGCGTCACCCGCCAGGAACGCGGCCAGCGCAGCTACCTCCTGCACGGTCACGAATCGCCGTGTGGGCTGACGCGAGAGCACCTTGCGCCTGGCGTCCTCGTCGCTGATCCCCTCGGACCTGGCGAGGTCGGGTATCTGCTTCTCCACCAGCGGCGTCCACACGAAGCCCGGCGAGATGGCGTTGGCGGTGACGCCGGTCTCGGCGAGCTCCAGCGCAATCGACTTGGTGAACCCGGCGAGCCCGTGCTTGGCCGTCACGTAGGCGCTCTTGAAGGGCGAGGCACGGAGCGAGTGGGCAGAGCAGATGTTGATGATGCGCCCCCACTTGCGCCGCTTCATGCCGGGCACCGCCGCGCGCGTGGTGTGGAACGCCGAGGAGAGGTTGATGGCGATGATGGCGTCCCACTGCTCGATCGGGAACTCCTCCACCGGCGCCACGTGCTGGATGCCGGCGTTGTTGACCAGTACGTCGACGGCGCCGAAGTCCCTCTCGGCCTTGGCGATCATGTCGGCGATCTGATTGTGGCGCAGCATGTTGGCGGGGTCGAAGGCCACGCGCGTGCCCAGCGCCGCCACCGCGCGGATCGCCTTCTCGTTGTCCTGCTCGCTGCCCAGGCCGTTGACGACCACGTTGGCACCAGCCTCGGCGAGCGCCAGGGCGATGGCATGCCCGATGCCGGAGGTGGAGCCGGTGACGACGGCCGTGCGGCCTTTGAGCGAGCCGGTGAGCGACATGAGGTTCGACCTCCACAGCAGGGAAGGGACGGCGGTTGTGCGCCGCATCATGCCGCAAACCGCCCGCCTTTGAACATGCCTGGCGTCGCTGCGCGAGCCGCTGGAGCCGTTGGGGGCTCCTGGACGACCACGCTCCGGCCCGTGATTTTCAATCCTGGAATATGTCATCACAGAATGTCTTGAAAAGGCCACTAGTCCAGCGCGGCGCCGAAGTCCTCCCGGAAGACCCGGGCGCCCTTGGGCGTGATCGCGACCGCGCGCGTGCCCGCGATGCGGCGTACCCACCCCTTCTCGAGACTGTGCGCGCAGAGCGCCGCGCCGAGGGCGCCGGCCAGATGCGGTCGCCGCTCGCTCCAGTCGAGACAAGGCCGGCACAGGACGCGTGCGGAATGCCTGCCGCGGCGACCCGAGAGACAATCCGCATCGATACCGATGCGACGCAGGAACGCGGTGCCCTGGCCGGTCACCACGCCGCCGTCGCTGGCCAGCTCCACGTATCCACCGGCCACCAATGCGTCCGTGACGGCGACGCCCAGCCGCCCCGCGAGATGGTCATAGCAGGTCCGCGCAGCCCTGAGAGCCGCGTCCCGCGGGCCGACGGAAATCCGCCGAGGGGCCGGCTCGAGGTCCGATGCCACCCGCATGATGGCCTCGATCATCTGCGCCACGCCCGGCGAGGCGAGCCGGTGATAGCGATGCCGGCCCTGCTTCTCGACGGCGAGCAGACCGGCCGCCGTCATGCGCGCGAGATGGCTGCTCGCTGTCTGCGCAGTGATGCCGGCGACGCGCGCCAGCTCCGAAGCGGTGAGCGCGCGACCGCTCATCAGGGCCTGGAGCATTCCGGCACGGGCGGGATCGCCCGCAAGCGCAGCGATGGTCGCGAATGTCGCATTGCTGGCCATGGTCGGACACCATTGCATCGACGGTCCACTTTGCGCCACAGGTGCGTCCGGATGCTTCGATGTCGATCGTAGCATTTGCCGGAACAAGCCGTCAGGGTGGCGTGCTTTCGACAGGCTCGAGCGAGGCGCGAGAACCCATGCTCACAACGGCGCGCACATTCTACGGGTGGCGCGTGGCATTCGCCGCTTTCGTCCTGGCCGCGTTCGGCTGGGGCATGGGGTTTTACGGTCCGCCGGTCTTCCTGAGTGCCGTGCACGACGGCAGAGGCTGGCCGGTGGTCCTGGTCTCGACAGCGGTCACCGTGCACTTCCTCGTCGGTGCGATCTCGGGGGTCGTTCTGCCGGCAGTTCACCGGCGCCTCGGCGTTGCGACGACGACGAAAGCCGGCGCCCTGTGTCTTGCGGCCGGCGTCCTCGGCTGGTCGCTGGCGTCGGCACCGTGGCAGCTCTTCGGTGCCGCTCTCATCAGCGGAGCGGGCTGGGGCGCGACCAGCGCGGTCGCCCTCAATGCGATCGTCTCCCCCTGGTTCGTGCGCTCCCGCCCCGCCGCCCTCGGCCTCGCGTACAACGGTGCCAGCCTCGGCGGCGTGCTCTTCTCGCCGCTCTGGGTGGCCGCGATTGGCGCCCTGGGCTTCCCCGCCGCCGCAGCGGCGATCGGCCTCGTCGTGGTGCTGACCCTGTGGCTCCTCGCCGACGTGTACTTCTCCCGAGCTCCGCAGCAGATGGGCCTGGCGCCCGATGGCGGCGCCGCCGGCCCAGCGGTATCCAGCGCCACGGCGCCCGACGCCATGCCACTGGCCGGGGCACTGCTCTGGAGCAACCGCAGGTTCCTGACGCTGTCGGCAGGCATGGCCTTGGGACTGTTCGCGCAGGTCGGCTTGGCCACGCACCTCTTCTCGCTGCTGGTGCCGGCCCTCGGTGCACAGCCGGCCGGTCTGGCCATGGCATTGGTGACGATCATGGCCGTCGCCGGACGCACGCTCGTCGGCTGGCTGATGCCCTGGGAGGCCGACCGCAGACTGCTGGCGTGCGCGTGCTACGCGGCCCAGCTTGCCGGCTCGATCGTGCTCCTGGCCGCGGCCGGCGCCAGCGTTCCCCTGTTGCTCCTCGGGGTCATCCTGTTCGGCGCCGGCTTCGGCAACGCCGTCTCTCTGCCGCCGCTGATTGCCCAGGTGGAGTTCGCCGAGGCCGACATGCAGCGCGTGGTGGGCCTCACGGTGGGGATCGCACAGGGCACCTTCGCCTTCGCGCCTGCCGCGTTCGGTCTGCTGCGGGAGATTGGTCCGGCAGCTGCCGGCTCGGCCGCCGGCGCCGCACCCTCTGTCTTCGCCGCAGCGGCGCTCGCCCAGACCCTGGCGATGGCGGCCTTTCTCGCGGGCCGACGCCGGTAGACCGGCGCCTCAGCTGCCCCATAGCGCCTTGCTCGCCAGGTCGGCGCCCTGGCGCATGGCCTTGAACTTCCCCACACCACGTTGGGATGCACCTCGGTCTTGTAGATCGCCTGGGAGGAGAAGCCGCAGTCGGCGCCGGCCATCACGTTCTCGCGGCCGACCATCAGATCGAGAAGGTCGTGCGGGCGCGGCAGGCTGCCGATGTGGGCGGTCTGGATATGATCCTTGTTCTGCTGGATGGACACCGATCCCTCCTCGCCCGCCCGCGCCTCTTTTGCGGCACGGCTCAGCCCGAGGGTCTGACGCCTCGTCAGTACGGCTTGTCGCCGCAGACCGTGACGCGGTGGCCGTAGCGCCTGTTGGGGTAGTAGTCCCACACCGCGCGGTGCTGGACGCAGCGGTTGTCCCAGAACGCGATCGAGTTGGGCTGCCACTTGAAGCGCACCGAGAGCTCGGGCGTCTCGATATGGCGCCAGAGCATCTCCAGGATCGCGTCGCTCTCGCTCTTGCCAACGCCGACGATCCGGGTCGTGAACATCCGGTTCACGAACAGGCACCTTCCTGCTGCGTGACCGGGTGCGTGCGCACGACCGGGTGCTCGGCACGCGGATAGGTCTTGCCGGGATCGCGCGGTGTAGCGCTCGCGGTAGTAGGGCGCGCCGTCGTGGATGGCGGTCATGCCGTCGATCAGCTTCCTGATCGGCTCGGACAGCGTCTCGTAGGCCAGATACATGTTGGCGAACAGGGTGTCGCCGCCGCCGTCGGGCGGGATCTCCGTAAGGTACAGGATCGAGCCCATGGGCGGCTCGGCATCGCACGACACGTCCGAGTGCCAGTCCTCGCCGGCAACGTGCTTGGAGTCTCGTCCGCCTTGATGGCGAAGATCTCCGGGATGCTCGGCCGACATGCCGGGCGCCGCCGGGATGCACATGCAGCTTGCCGAAGCGCAGGCCCAGCTCCTTGTGCCGCTCCGGGCTCAGCGTCTGGTCGCGGAAGAAGATCACCAGGTGCTCCACCAGGGCGTCGTGGATGTCCTGGAACTGCTGGTTGGAGAGCGGCCTGGACAAGTCGACGGCCGCAGATCTCGGCGCCGATATTGGGCGTCGACTTGCGCACTTCGATGGTCTGATAGGGCATCGTTTCCTTCCTGCAAGGTGCGGCGAGGCTTGCCGGCGTTCCGGCCCGGTCTTGACGCCGCTGGCGGTTGCAGCGCCGTCGCGTTGTGGCATTTTGCCGAGCCCCGGCCAATGGGCAAGGGGGTCCGAGGCCGGTGCCGGGCAGGTGCGGCGTGCTCCGAGGCACCTCGGCGATCGGGGGTTGACCGGACGATGCGCGGCCTGTGATGTGGCTGTTGCGGGCGTAGACCGCCGCCGGAGGCGGCCCGCACGCCCATGGAGGCACGCCGGCGTGGGCCGCAGAACGGCCTGCGGTCAGGCGTTCTGGCGAGGAAGGGAATGCTCGACGTTGCACGAGCTGTCGGTGAGCTACGGCAAGCACCTCGCCATCGTCGACGTGTCGCTCAGCGTCGGGCGCGGCGAGATCGTGGTCATGCTCGGCGCCAACGGCGCCGGCAAGTCCTCCTGCCTCAAGGCGCTGGGCGGCGTGGTCCCGCACCTGCCGGGCGCGCGCATCACGCTCGGCGACGTCGACCTCGCCGCGCTGCCGCAGCACGAGCTGGTCGAGGCGGGGCTGGCGCTGGTGCCGGAGGACCGCGGCATCTTCGCCGACCTCTCGGTGCGCGAGAACCTCCAGCTCGGCGCCTTCACGCGGCGTGCCCGCGCGCGCGCCGCCGACAATCTCGAGCGCATCGTCACGCTGTTCCCGCGCCTCGCCGAGCGCATGGACCAGCTCGCCAGCACCATGAGCGGCGGCGAGCGCCAGATGGTGGCGATCGGCCGCGCCCTGATGTCGAGCCCCGACATCCTGCTGCTCGACGAGCCGTCGCTGGGGCTCGCGCCGCTCGTCTGCAGCGAGCTGTTCCAGGCGCTCGCGCGCATCAAGGAGCTGGGCGTGGGCGTGCTGCTGGTCGAGCAGAACGCGCGTGCCGCCCTGGCGATCGCCGACCGCGGCTATCTCCTGGAGAACGGCCGCATCGTCGGCGAAGGCTCCGCCGCCGCGGCTGCGCGACGATCCGGCCGTGCACCGCGCCTATCTGGGCGGCAGCGCGCAGGCGGCGAACGGCGCACGAAGCCGCCAGCTGCCGGCAGGCCGCGCGGCGAGCAACGGCCGCGCGAGGTCGCGAGGCCTCGGAGCCGGTGCGCCAGCTCGTCGGAAACGGCAGCATCGCCGCGCCGTCTCCCTCTCCCCGCTTGCGGGGAGAGGGTCGGGGTGAGGGGCAGCGAGTCGCACCAACGTCGCGAGTGTGCCGCGGCGCCTCACCGCCGCCTTCGCTCAGGCCAGCTCCAACCCTCTCCCCGCGCTCTCGGAGCGAGAGGAGGGGCCGGCGACGCGCGGGGAGAGGGGATCGGCGGCCGCCGCCGCGCACTCACCAGCCAATCAAGCCTCTCGCGGGAGCGAAACGCATGATTGCCGTCGACCTGATGATCAACAATGCCGACGTCAAAGCGGCGGGCAACGCCACCTTCGAGCGGCTCAACCCCATGACCGGGCGAGGTCGCCGCGCGCGCCGCCGCGTCGAGCGCCGAGGACGCCGTGCGCGCGGCGGATGCGGCGGCGGCCGCATTCCCGGCCTGGTCGGAGATGGCACCGGCGCGCACGCCGCGCGCTCCTCAACAAGGCCGCGGACCTGATCGAGGCGGCCGGCGCCAAGTTCGCCCCGGTGATGGGGGCGGAGACCGGCTCCACCGCCATGTGGGCCGGCTTCAACTGCATGCTGGCCTCGGGCATGGTGCGCGAGGCCGCGGCCATGACCACGCAGATCGTGGGCGAGATCATCCCCTCCAACGTGCCGGGCAGCCTGGCGATGGGCTATCGCCAGCCGGTGGGCGTGGTGGCCGGCATCGCCCCGTGGAACGCACCGGTGATCCTGGGCGTGCAGGGCCATCGCCATGCCGCTCGCCTGCGGCAACACGGTGGTGCTCAAGGCCTCCGAGATGTGCCCGGGCACGCACCGGCTGATCGGCACGCTGTTCCGCGAGGCGGGCTTCCCGCCGGGCGTCGTCAACGTCGTGACCAACGCGCCCAAGGATGCCGGCGCCGTGGTCGATGCGCTGATCGCGCATCCGGCGGTGCGGCGGGTCAATTTCACGGGCTCCTCGCGCGTCGGCAAGATCATCGCCAAGAAGTGCGCCGAGCACCTGAAGCCGGTGCTCCTGGAGCTGGGCGGCAAGTCGCCGCTCGTCGTGCTCGACGATGCCGATCTCGACGAGGCCGTGAACGCCGCGGCCTTCGGCGCGTTCGCCAACCAGGGCCAGATCTGCATGTCGACGGAGCGCATCGTGGTCGACGAGAAGGTGGCCGACGAGTTCGTAGAGCGCTTCGCCGCCAAGGCCAAGTCGCTCTCCGTGGGCGATCCGCGCGAGGGCAAGGCGATCCTGGGCTCGGTGGTGGACCACGAGCGCCGCCGAGCGCGTCACCCAGCTGGTGCTCGATGCCGTCGCCAAGGGCGCCAGGCTGGCGGCGGGTGGCAGCATCAACGGCACGCTGATCGGCGCGCACGTGCTCGATCACGTGACGCCCGCCATGCGCATCTACGAGGAGGAGTCGTTCGGGCCGGTCACCACCGTGGTGCGCGCCAAAGGCGACGATGACGCCGTGCGCATCGCCAACGACACGCCCTACGGGCTCTCGTCCGCCGTGTTCAGCCGCGACATCACGCGCGCCTTCGCCGTGGCACGCCGGCTCGAGACCGGCATCTGCCACATCAACGGGCCCACCGTGCACGACGAGGCGCAGATGCCGTTCGGCGGCGTGAAGGATTTCGGGCTACGGCCGGTTCGGCGGCAAGGCGGCGATCAACGAGTTCACCGAGCTGCAGATGGATCACCATCCAGTCGGGCCACCGGCACTATCCGTTCTGATCCGGGCGCGTGCCGGAGCTGGCAAACCTACCCGTCATCCCGGAAGGAGCGATGCGAGCCATCGGCGAGCAGCGCTCATATCCGGGACCTCCTGAGATTTGGCTCGCTGCCCGAGGTCCCGGATAGCCTCGCCCCTGCGGGGCTCGGCTTCCGGGATGACGGGTCATAGCCGTCAGTCGTCGGGCTCGCGCTCCTGCAGCGGATTGCAGCATGGGTCCTGGCGCAACCTGCCGTAGGCCTCGATCAGCCTCGCACCGGACTGGCCCGCCTTGCCGAGGAAGTCCGTCAGCACATCGCTGCTGCATATGCGCCAGAGCCGCAGCTCCCGGCTGCTGAGCGACACCAGTTTGACGCCCTTCCGCTCCAGCTCATTGAACGCCGCATCCTCGAATTCGATGAGATTTTTTGCCGCCTCCTCGTCGGCGAGCTGCGCAGCTGCTTGCAACAAGGCTCGCTGGTCCTCTCTCAGAGAGCGCCAGAACTTCTCGTTGACGACCACGACGAAATTCGAGATTGCATGGCCGGTCCGCGTGATCGTGTCCATCGCCTTCCAGAGATCGCGCGCCATCACCGCCGTTATGCTCGTCATGCCCACGTCGACCACGCCTGTCGCATAGGCGACGGGCTGCTGATTTGCGGCCACGTCCTTCGGTATGCCTCCGCACAATCGGATGGTCTCGGCAATCGTCGGACCCGAGATGCGCGCCGTCTTGCCCGCCATTGCCTTGGGGTTGGCCATGGAGCGCGCCTTTGGACAGCAAAAGGATGCTGCCCTCCGGGATCCACCAAAGCACCCGCGCGCCGGCGCCTTGCAGGACGGCGTCATCGATGATCTTGCGGATCTCGCCTTGGGGCGTGCGCGAGGCTTTCTCGACGGCGGCGTCGTTGAACAGAAACGGCAAATAGTAGGCGTCGGCGACAAGGATCGTTTCGGCGTAGCGGGACAGGTTCACGTGCCCCATCTCGACCTTGCCTTGGCTCACGGCCGCAGCCACCTGTCCGTCCTCGAACAGCCGGCCCCGGTCGTAGATGTCGATGCGAATGCGGCCCCTGCTTTCGGCTTCGACGCGCTCCTTGAAGACCTTCATGGTCTGGAATTGCTGGCCGTTGGGCGGTGCCTGGGTCGAGAAGCGGATGACAAGCTCTGGCTCGGCGGCCGAAGCCCGGCACATCAAAAGAAAGAGGAGGAGGAGAGCGCCGTTCAAGAGCAGTTTGGGCATTTTTCCCCCTCCTCGCCCGAGAGTCTCTATCGACCTGGTTCGGTGGCAAGCTTGCCTGATGGCGCGGCCACGCTTGCACCGTCCGCGTTGGCCTCGGTCGGGGACGTGAGCGAAATTCGCGAGGTCTCACGCGTCTTGAGGACGGCGATGAACGTGACGATGCCGAGCACGACCAGAAGCAGAGATGCCGGCCACGTCGTGCCGCTCCAATCGACGAGCGGAATCACGATGAGGGGAGTGAGACCGCCGCCGATCGCCGCACCGACCTGAAAGCCGAAGGATATGCCGCTGTAGCGCACCCGGGTGCTGAACAGCTCGGGCATGAAGCTCGCATGCAGGGCAAATATCACGCCCTGGCCGACACAGATGCCGACCACAATCGTCCATCGGACAATATCGGGATCACGAGTTTCGATCAGCCAGAAGATCGGGAACGCGATCAGAATGCCCGCTGCCGTGCCGAGCAGATACATCAGCCGGCGGCCGATCAGGTCGGACAGCCAGCCCGAAAGCGGCATCACGAACAGCTCGATGAACGTCGCCAGCGCGATCGCCTCGAGGACAAATGTTCGCTGCATTCCGAGCTGCCTGGTCATATAAGTCACCGCAAACACGGTGAGGATCCCGACCCACGCGGTCTCGGTAATCTTCAACGCGACGGCAATCACGGTCTCGCGACGGTACTTCGAAAGCACCTCGATCAGGGGAACCCTCACGGTCTGCTTGGCGGCCCGCATTTTTACAAAGGCCGGGCTCTCCTCGATGCGATAGCGGATCACCAGCCCTATGACGATGAGGATGGCGCTGGCAAGAAACGGGATGCGCCAGCCCCATGTGAGAAAATCGGCTTCGGGAAGGCGCGCGGCCAACGCGAGGACGGCTGTCGCGGTCATTCTGCCGATCGGATTGCCGATCTGAACCAGGCTGCCGTAGAGGCCGCGTCGCTTGACCGGAGCGCGCTCGGCCACCATGAGGACGGCGCCGCCCCATTCGCCGCCGAGGCCCACGGCCTGCACCAGCCGCAGCGCGATGAGTGCGATCGGTGCCCATATTCCGATCTGCTCGTAGGTCGGAAGCAGCCCAACCAGGAACGTGCCGATACCCATCAGAAGCATAGACAGCACCAGCATCGAGCGGCGGCCGATACGATCGCCGAAATGTCCGAAGATTATCCCGCCGAGCGGGCGCGCGAGATAGCCGACGGCGTAGACGCTGAGGGCGGCAATGGTGCCGAGCATGGGGTCGGATGTGGGGAAGAACAGCTTGCCGAAGATCAGCGCTGCGGCGAACCCGTACAGAAAGAAATCGTACCACTCGATGATCGTTCCGAAGGTGCTCGCGACGACGACCTTTCGGGTTTCCCTGGCGTCATCCGCTGTGCTCGTCGTATTCGCGGAACTTGCTACGTCGGCCATAGGTCCTCCCTCGCGTCTGCGATTTTTGGTGGCCCCGCAGCCACGCCCCACTGCGCCAAAACTGAGTTCTGTAAGTGCGTCTGCCCCTCGATAGCCCCGAGAGCCGATGCAAAGCCTATCGCGCCAGCGGAATCTATGTTTTTGCCCGGTCCATCAGCCGAGCACGCTCGGGTCCTGACGCATCGCACGCCGCCCGTAGTAGGCAAACGTCGCGGCGATGGCCTTGGCCTTGAGGCGGTAGTCGTGGGCCTCCCGGGCGAGCGCCGGATCAATGGGTAGGATGGTTCCCGCGGACATCGCCATGAGCTGCAGCTTGGCGGCCCGCTCGATGAACATGGCAAGCACGGCCGCTTCCTCGATGCTCTCGCACGCCGTCAGCTGCCCGTGGTGAGCCAGGAGAATGGCGCGCTTGTCGCCAATGGCCTCGGTAATGATGCGCCCCTCCTCGTCGCCGATTGGTGTCCCGGGCCATTCCCTGAGCCAGGCACAGTCCTCGTGGAACAAGGTGGTATCCATGTGCGAGACGGCCAGCGGTACCCCGATCATGGAGAGTGCCGACACGTGCGGGGCGTGCGTGTGCACGATCGCGTTGACGTGTGGTTTTGCCCGATAGATCCAAAGATGGAACCGATTGGAGGGGTTCGGCATCCCCTCGCCCTCGAGGACGTTGAGGTCATCGTCGACCAGAAGCAGGTTCTCCGCATCGATCTCGTCGAACCCCAGCCCGAACCGAAGCATGTAGAAGGTCCCCGGCCTTTCTCCCCGCCCAGTGACATGACCGGCCAGCCCCGAATCGTGGCCCTCGGCAGCAAGTATTCGACAGGTGAGCGCGAGCTTCTGACGCGGCGACCACTCCGGCAGCGCGAAGTGCCGGTTCATGCGCTCGGTCGTCTGCTGGTGATACGTCTGCTTGTCTCGAACGATCGCATCCATGGAACACCTCTCCGCAATCCCGAACTGCCGCTGCTCAGTCACCCGGCGAGTGGCCTTTCCTCCCGTCTGCCCATGTTGGATGCCATCGGGCAGCCCTGTGCCTGCGCCGAGGCGACGCCTGCATCCGGTCCTATCGCCGAAGCTCAGTGTAGAGTTGGATGGCGGGCGGCGCAAGCTTTGCTGTGCGATGGCTGCCAGCGCGTTCCGTCATAGCGGGGCGCTGGTGCCGGTTGCCCGCCGATCAGACGGATCCCAGTCGGTTCAAACGCCGGGACAATTCGCTCTGAGACGCCGCAGCGGCGGGAGGGGCGCCGGTGGAGAGAAAGGTGAAGGGCCGGGACGAGGGACGTCAGGAAGGTGACGGTTGTCCTGAACCGGTGCTTCGTGAGATGGGGAGACGTTGAGCCGTTGCCGGTGAAGCCCGGATGACAGGTACGGGGGATTTGTCATCCCGGCCAGGCACGCAACTCACGCAACTGCACTGGGCATGGATCGGCGCCGCAGGCGCCGATCCCTTGCAGCGGACAGGTTCAGCCGCTGGTGTTCTTCAGAAACTCGAAGAACTCCTTAGAGTCGAAGTGGCGGTCGCCATGGAAGTACTCGGCGCGCGCCGGGGCCGTCGCGGCGACGGCCAGAACCGAAAGGGCGAGCAAGGCGGACGCAATGATCTTCATGATCGTCTCCTGTTATCCTGCTTGTGAGCCGGACTGTTGCTTTGATCTGCAGCGGCGCCAGTGGGCCCCGCAGAGCAATGAGATGGGAGCGCGGCTCGCCACGAAAAGAGGGCTCGCGCAGCCGTGACTGACAAGTGATCCGGTCGAAGTAACCCTGCGGCAGCGGCAACGCGCACGCGGAGGCAGTGCTCACGGAGCATTGGAACGAGCGCCTGGTGCGGGTAGCTCGACGGGCGCGACGCTATTGCGCCAACTCGTCGGGGCCGTTGCCTGCCGTGCCGATGATGCGGTCGATCTCGAAGGCGAGATCGCTGCGCGCCTTCTGCACGGAGTGGATCAGCTTCTTGCGTACGTCCCACAGGCGCCGGTGCGCCTCCTGCTCCTTGACGTCGAGGTCGAGCATCTTGCCGGCCTGCGCTTCCACCTGGCCGATCAGCTGCTTGCAGTGCTCGGAGGTGATGAAGGCATAGAGGTCGGCCGTCTTGCTGCCGCGCTCCTCGTTCGATACGCGCAGCTCGTTGAGGCGGACGAGCTGGTCACGCAGGATCTCCACGATTGCCGGCACGCGCGCGGGCGCCGCGACGATCACGCCGTCCTGCAGGTGGATCTCGCGCTTGTCCTTGGGGAACTTGTTGCTCGACAGGATGGCGTGGTCGGCGCCCTGGGCCAGCTTGTCGGCGTTGAGCTTGACGGCGAAGCCGTTCTGCCAGGCATCGCGGTTCTTGGCGTCGTAGACGATCTTGCCGCAGACGCGCCCGTTGTGCACCACCTCGTGGATCACGTCCGCGCCGTTGACGCCCTTGGGCACGCGCTGAATGCGGTCGCTGGCGAAGGCCTGGCGCAGCTGCTCGTAGAGGTCGATCTCCGAGCCTTCGCCCAGCTCGTGCGCGGTCTTGCCTTCCAGCTTGCGCTGCAGGTCGGCGAGCTCGGAGGTGAGCTTGAGGACTTTGGCCTTCTCGGCCAGGACCGCAGCCTCCTTCTCGCGCTGCAGGTCCTCTTTCTGGCGCAGCAGGGTCTCCTTGATCTCGGCGACGCGCGTCTCCACGGCGGCCTGCTGCTCGGCCTTGAGCGCCGCGATCTGGCCTGCGGCGTCGGCGCGACGCCTGCTCGGCCTGGGCGAAGCGCGCCTGGAGGTCCGGCCAGCCTGGCCGAGCGCGGCCGCGCTCGGCCTGTGCCGTCTGGCCTCGCTGCGGGCTGCGGCTACGGCCTGGCCTCGTGCGGCGGCCGCCAGTCTCGGCGCGCGCCATCGGCGCGAGCGGCCGTCTCCCGCTGCTCGCGCATCCTGCGCCTCGATGCGGCGCGCGACGTCCTGCCCGATCGGCTGCTCGCACAGCGGGCAGAGGTCTCCATGGGCATGCACGTGCGGCCTGCGCGCCTGGCGGTCGAGCTGGAACAGCGACATGCGAAGCGGCCCTCCTTGCAGTATCGAGGCATCAGTAAACTGAGTCGGCAGAAGCCCTATCAGCGGATAGTGTTCTTATTTTGTTCCAAACGCGAGCGCGGCCCCTTCCGACGTGATCGGAGGTTCGAGTCCAGCCCTTCGCTTCCTGAACAGGCGGATTACGGGCTGCGCCCCAATCCGGCCTACGCCGCCGCCTCGTCCAGCGCCTTCTCTCGGCACGCAGGGCGCGGGTCTGCAGCTCGATCTGCTCGAGCAGCGGCAGCTCCGCGGCGGTGCCTTCCACCTCCAGCTCGTTGAAGCGCCGGGCCTGGGGCATGACGGAGTGCTCCAGGCTGCCGACCAGCTGGTTGTAGTGCTGCACCGAGCGGCCCAGCGCATCGCCGCAGCGCGCGATGTGCTCCGCCATCTTGGCGAGGCGCCGGTAGAGCTCGCGGCCCAGCTCGTGCACGCGCTGGGCGTTCTCGGCCACCTTCTCCTGGCGCCAGCCGAAAGCCACGGCCTTGGCGAGCGCGATCAGCGTGGCGGGCGTGACGATGACGACGCCCTGGGCGGCGGCGTCCTCGAACAGGGCGGGATCGCGCTCCGGCGCCGCGGCGTAGAAATTGTCGCCCGGCACGAACATGACCACGAAGTCCGGCGCTGGAGCCAGCAGGTCCCGATAGGACTTGCGCCGCCAGCCGCTTCACGTGCGCGCGCAGCTGGCCGGGCATGCAGCGTCAGTTGGCGCTCGCGCTCCGCCTCCTCGGTGGCCTCGACGGCGTCCAGGTAGGCCGACAGCGAGGTCTTGGCGTCGACGACGATGCGGCGCCCGCCGGGCAGGCGGATGACGACGTCGGGGCGGGCCACCGTCGCCGTTGCTGGCGAAGCTCTGCTCGGTGGCGAAGTCGCAGTGCGCGCTGAGGCCCGACAGCTCCAGCACGTTGCGCAGCGTCTGCTCGCCCCAGCGACCGCGCGTCTTGGGCGCCGCCCGCAGCGCGTTGACGAGTTTCGCCGTCTCGGCGCGAACGGCGTTCTGGGCCGCAGCCACGCCCTTGATCTCGCTCGTGAGCGCGCCGTAGGCGTGGGCGCGCGCCTTCTCCAGCTCCTCGACGGCTGTAGCCTGCAGCGTCTCCCGCAGCGGGCCACCAGCGTCTCGATGGCCTTCTGCCGCGCCCCGAGGTCGGCGTCGGCGCTCGACTGGTGCTGCTCGAACATCTCGTTGGCGAGCTGGAGGAAGCTGCCCTGGTTGGTGCGCAGGGCATCGTCGGCGATGGTTTTCAGGTACCTCTCGATCTCGCCGCGCACCTGCGCTGAGGAGGGCGATGCGCTCGGTGTGGGCCTGCGTCTGCTCGTCCATCCTGACCTGGAGTTGCGCGTTGACCTCTTTGAGGCTGGTGACCTCCTCGCCCAGCGCCCGCACGCGGCCTTCGAGACCAGGGACCCGCTCGGCCGCGGCCCGGAGCGCCGCCTGCTCGGCGACGGCCTTGCCCAGGTCAGCCCGGACGTATTGCAGCTCCTGCACCAGCTCTGGCGTGCGGCGGGCCTCCGTCTCGAACCTGGTGCGTGCCAGCTGCTCGTCCTGCAGCCGCTCCCGCCACGCCTCGGCGTCATCGCGTGCCGCCGCCAGCTCCTCGGAGCGCGCCCTTTCGGCCTCTTGCGCGGCAGCGAGCTCGGCGCGCAAATGGCCGGCGATGATCCAATGCAGCGCCCAGGCGATACCGGCCCCGACGCCGATTCCAGCCACGAAGGTCCAGATCAATTCCATGGATACAGTCCAGAACGTCTGACAATCCCTATTGTTCTTATCTATGTTCGCGATTTGTTTTGGCAAGCGGAAAGTGACCTAACCATGTCCCAGCATTCACTTTTTTCGGCGGGCGTGGCGCGATGGCGCGACGGGGAGGCGCATGACCGCTGACATCGAGACCGTGGTGGTCGGCGCCGGCGCGGTCGGGCTGGCGGTGGCGCGCGCGCTGGCCGAGGCCGGCCACGAGGTGATGGTGCTCGAGCAGCACGCTCTGATCGGCTCGGAGACGTCCTCGCGCAACAGCGAGGTGATCCACGCCGGGCATCTACTATCCGCCGGGCAGCCTGCGGGCCACCCTGTGCGTGCGCGGCAAGGAGCTGCTCTACCGCTTCTGCGCGGAGAACGACGTGGGGCACGCGCGCTGCGGCAAGCTGCTGGTCGCCACGCACGAGAGCCAGCTCCCCAAGCTCGCCGCCATCAAGGCCACGGCGGAGAGGAACGGCGTCGGGCGATCTGGAGCCGATCGGCGCCAATGCGGCGCGCGCGCTGGAGCCGGAGCTCGCCTGCGTGGCGGCGCTCGTCTCGCCCTCCACCGGCATCATCGACAGCCACGGCTTCATGCTGGCCCTGCAGGGCCACATCGAGGCGCACGGCGGCTCGGTGGTGCTGCGATGCCCGGTGGAGCGGATCGAGCGCACCGGCGCGGGCCTCTACCGCCTCGCGACCGGGGGCGAGGCGCCGGGCGCGATCACCTGCCGCAACCTCGTCGATGTCGGCGGGGCTCTCCGCCTCCAAGCTGGCGCGCACGCTGGGCTATGGTGCGGGGCTACAGCGTGCCCGAGACCTACTACGCCAAGGGCCAGTACTACGCGCTGTCCGGGCCCTCGCCGTTCAAGCGCCACATCTATCCCGTGCCCGACGGGGCCTGGCTCGGGCTGCACGCCACGGTGGACATCGGCGGGCGCTGCAAGTTCGGCCCCGACATCGAGTGGATCGAGGAGATCGACTACGGCTTCGAGCCGGAGAAGCTGGAGCAGTTCCTGGGCTTCATCCGCAGCTACTATCCCGGCCTCGACGCTAGCCGCCTGCATCCCGACTACACCGGCATCCGCCCCAAGCTCTACCGCGAAGGCGAGCCGGTGCCCGACTTCGCCATCCACGGCCCGGAGCGGCACGGCCTGCCGGGGCTGGTGGCGCTCTACGGTATCGAGAGCCCGGGGCTTACGGCGTCGCTGGCCATCGGGGAGATGGTGGCGGGGATGCTGGGGCGGGACCGCAACACCTGATGAGGACAGCGGGCGGACCGATCGATGGACTACGACTTCGACTGGGACAGCTACAAGGCGTCGCTGAACCTGCGCGACCACGGCATTACCTTCGATCAAACCGCGACGGTGTTCTTGGACCCCTTGGCATTGACCGTGTATGATGCAAACAGCAGCCATGGGGAGGAGCGCTGGCTCACCGTTGGCTGCGACGCTGGCGGCGCGCTGTTGGCCGTGGCGCATACCTATCGGGAGACCGAGCTTGGCCGGGCCCGAGTTCGCATTATCTCAGCGCGCAAGGCGACGCGTCGTGAGCGACGAAGCTATGAAGAAGACCCGCAATAGAAAGACCAAGTCAGCAGCCGTGTTGCGCGCCTCGCAGGAGGTCGACATGCCGGCCGAGATCGATTTCTCCGGCGGCACACGCGGCAAGTTCTATCGACCCAATGCCAGGCTCAACCTGCCCATCTATCTCGATGCCGACGTGCAGGCATACCTTGGTCCAATCGCTGCAAGGAAGGGGATGCCGCTGTCGGAGCTGACGAACGAGCTCCTCAAGAAGGAAATCGCCATCATTCAGACCGTCAGCTCTGACGCGACCTCCGATCGGTCGTAAACGCGCCTGCGGCGGAGATCGCAAGGCGCAACGCGGCTGCGCCGCACCATCTATGAGCAAAGGGAAATCGACCGCAATTCAACCTGCAAGGATTTCTTGCAGGTTCGGCGGGAAGGCCGCCGTGCCGTCAAACGCAAGGTCGAGCACTAGCCCGCATTTCTCACAACATCGTTCAATTTGAGGTGACGCCTTTCGAGATACGGAGTTGACTGAGGATTTCCGGCGGTGGGCGTGCGCAAGGGCTGCCGCGTTTGGCGGCTTGGGCAGGCTCGGCGTTGATCCTCTGTTGTTGGTCCTCGGTTGGCGGGGGCGTCACGCCGCGACGGCGATGTCCGGCGGCCGGCGCAGGCGGCGCAGCCGTTCGACCGCGAGCGCGAAGATCGCCTTCGCCGGGCAGGCGCTGGTGAAGGCAAGCTTGACGCGGCGCACGCTGACGGTGACCACCGCGCCGATCTTGAGGAGCTTCAGGCGGATCGTGCCGGCGGTGGCGTTAGCCAGCTCGGTGCCGGCCAGAGCGAGACGCCGCACCGCCTCCATCAGCACGTAGGCCAGCGAGGCGAGCCACAGGCGCAGCTGATTGGCGCGCAGCGTCGCCGCGCTGGTGCGGTCGGCATAGAGATCGAGCTGGCACTCCTTGATGCGGTTCTCCATCTCGCCGCGCGCGCAGTAGATGCGCTCATAGAGCTCCCTGACCGCCGATCCGCTCTGCCGTCAGCGAGGTGACGATGAAGCGCGGGTTTGCCCCTTTCTCCAGGTGCTCGGCCTTGGCCACCACCCGGCGGGAGCGCGACCAGCTGTCGAGCGTGCGGTAGGTGATCTCCTTGAAGATGCGCGCGGGCCTCCCCCTCGTCTGGAACGCCGCCCTGGTCTCGGCCAGCTCGACGGCAATCATCGGCTCCAGGCGCTTGTTGCGGGCGAGCCCGAGCACATACTCTACGCGGTTTTCCTCGCACCAGCTCATCAGCTCCTCGCGCGCGAAGCCAGAGTCCGCCCTGACCCAGATCTCCACGTTTGGCCACGCCTTGCGCAGGTGGGCCACGATGCGTGCCAACTCTTCCTTGGCGCCCGCCGAGGCATCGATGTTGGCCCGTCTCAGCTTGGCCACCAGCAGGTGCCGGCCGGCGAAGACGTAGAGCGGCAGGTAGCAGTATGAGCGGTAGTAGCCGTGGAAGAAGCCTCCTTCCTGCGACCCGTGCAGCGGGTCGTCGGTGGCGTCGAAGTCGAGGATGACGCGCTCGGGCGGCTCAGCGTGGGCGGCGACATAGAGATCGAGGAACACCTGCTCCATCGCCCTGTCGTCGACGCTGATCTTGCAATAGCGGCTGGCTCCGTTCAGGAGGCCGTGCTCCAGCCGGTTGAGCGTCGACTTGCCCGCTAGCGTGGCCACAACCGCTGTCCCCGCCGGAGGCTCCTCGCGCCTGGGCCGGAGCGTGTCGGACAGCAGCCCCAGCGCCGGATCGAAACGCAGATCGTCGTGGTCGACGAGGTCCTCCTGGCCCAGCGCGATGGCGTGGATGCGCTGGCTCAGCAGGGTCTCGAGGCGATGCTCGACGAACGCGGGATTGCGATCGTCGCGAAAGCAGCGCGCGACCCTCCCCGTCAGCCCGATGGCCCGGTCCGCCTCGCGCAGCAGGGGCGCTCCTCCGTTCGAGGTGACATCGCCACCATCGAACTCACCCACAACCTGGCGACCCGCGAAGCCTTCAAACACCAGCTGCGTCGCGCTACAGTCTGTCCCCATCGGTCGGGCCTCCTGGATCAGCAGAAGTGATTGGTTCCACAACCACTTTCGCTGATTCGGCCCGACCGATGCCGAAGATCATGTGAGATATCCGGGCTAATCCCCGCGGCAGAAAGGTCAGTTGATCCTGGCGATGCTCGCCTAAGGCGGAGCGCCATTGCGCGCCCGCGCCTCACTCGTAGGCGGCCTTGGCAACCACGCGCTCGCCGCCGGCTGCCAGCCGGCGCTCCAGCATCTGGGAGTAGCGCGACATGCCGAAGCAGAAGATCCAGAAGATGAAGCCCGCCACGGCGTAGGCTGTCATGGGCGTCGACGGCGACAGCCAGGCCGGCGCGGCGGAGGCGGCGTGCGCGATCCCGAGCAGGTCGAAGATGCCGATGATGAGCACTAGGCTCGTGTCCTTGAAGAGGCCGATGAAGGTGCCGACCATGCCGGGGATCACGAGCTTCAGGGCCTGCGGGAGCACGACGAGCCCCATCTTCCGTGCCCAGGACAGCCCCAAGGCGTCGGCGGCCTCGAACTGGCCGCGCGGGATCGCCTGCAGACCGCCGCGGATCACCTCGGCCATGTAGGCAGCCGAGAACAGCGCCACCATGATGAGCGCCCGCACCAGCTTGTCGATGGTCCACTGCTCGGGCAGGAACAGCGGCAGCATCACCGAGGCCATGAACAGCACGGTGATCAGCGGCACGCCGCGGATGACCTCGATGAAGCCGATCGACAGCCAGCGTACGATCGGCATAGCCGAGCGCCGCCCCAGCGCCAGCACGATGCCCAGCGGAAGCGCCGCGGCGATCCCGGTGCTGGCGATCACCAGCGTCACCAGGAGGCCGCCCCACAGGTCGGTCGTGACATGGGCGAGGCCGAGAATGCCGCCCGACAGAAGTATGACCGCCAGCACCGGAAACACCGCCAAGAGGTAGAGCAAGGTCCACGGCTTGCCCGGCACGCGTGGGACCATGAGGGGGACGAGCCCGGCCAGGGCCAGGGCGTAGGTGAGATTGACCCGCCAGCGCTCGGGGTCGGGATAGCGCCCGTACATGAAGCTCCCGAACCACGCGCTGGCGAACGGCCAGCACGCACCCCCTGCGTGACAGGCGCTGCCGTCCTTGCCCTGCCAGGTGGCGTTGAGGACCGCCCAGCCGAGCACCGTCGTCACCGTCTGCCAGATCAGCCACAGCGCCAGCAGGGTAAGCAGGGTGTTGCCCCAGGACGAGAACAGGTTCTCGCGCAACCACAGAGCAGCGGCCTTCGCGCGTGGCGGGAGAGGGGAGGTCGTGGCGGTGCCCGCAGCTTCCATGCGTTACCCCTCCACGATCGCCATGCGGCGGTTGAACCAGTTCATGAACAGCGCGGTGAGGAGACTGAGCGTCAGGTACACGCCCATGGTGATCAAGATCACCTCCACCGCGTGCTTGTTGGTCTGGTTGAGCACTGTACCGGCGAAGACGCTGACGAGGTCCGGGTAGCCGATCGCCACCGCCAGCGAGGAGTTCTTGGTGAGGTTGAGGTACTGGCTGGTGAGTGGCGGGATGATGATGCGGGTCGCCTGCGGGACGACCACGAGGCGCAGGGTCCGCCCCCTCGACAGTCCCAGCGCCTGCGCCGCCTCGGTCTGTCCCTTGGACACCCCGAGGATGCCGGCGCGCACGATCTCGGCGATGAAGCTCGCGGTGTAGATGGAAAGGCCGAGCAGCAGCGCGATGAGCTCCGGCAGCACCGTAATGCCGCCCTGGAAGTTGAAGCCCTGCAGCTGGGGATAGTCGAAGCGCAGCGGGCTGCCGACCACGAAGAAAGCCAGGAGCGGCAGGGCGACGATCGCGGCCAACCCCGTCCAGAACGCGGGAAAGCGCTCTCCGGTCAGCGCCTGGCGGCGCCGGGACCAGAGCCAGACGGCGACGGCGAGCGCGAGCCCGGCAGCGAGGGCGACGGCCACCGCCGCGAAGCCGGGCTCGGCCACGGGGGCCGGCAGATAGAGCCCCCGCACGTTGAGGTAGGTGCCGCCGGGCAGAGCATAGCTCTGGCGCGGGCTGGGCAGGGTCTGCAGGACGGCCGCGTACCAGAAGAACAGCTGCAGGAGCAGCGGCAGGTTGCGCGCGATCTCCACGTAGGCCCCGGCGAGCCGGGCGATCAGCCAGTTGGAGGACAGCCTGGCGATGCCGACGACGAAGCCGAGCACCGTTGCCGCCACGATGCCGAGGACGGCCACCAGCAGGGTGTTGAGCAGGCCCACCCAGAACGCCCGGCCGTAGGTGGAAAGGTTGGAGTACTCGATCAGCGACTGGGAGATGTCGAAGCCGGCGGTTTCACCGAGGAAGTCGAGCCCAGCGACGATGTTCTGCCGCCGCAGGTTCTCCGCGACGTTGCTCACCACCACGTAGGCGGCGAATGTGACAGCGCCCAGAATCAGCACCTGATAGGCGACCCGGCGCACCTCCGGCCGGTAGAGGAGTCCGGCAAGTCCGGTGGCGCGGCCTGGCCTGGTCAGCGCCGCCATCTCGGGCTCCGTCTCCCTCTCCCCGTCGCACTCGGGCCATCCACGCGTGACCCTCACCGCAACCATCCCGAGGGCGACGGGGAGAGGGTCGGGGTGAGGGGCAGCAAGGGGCTCCAAAGCCCTCAACGACACATCTGAGGTCCGCGCGCATGCCTCGAGGCACCTCCTGGAGAGGTCTTCCCTTGCGGCTGCCCCTCACCCTGGCCCTCTCCCCGCAAGCGGGGAGAGGGGATCCCGGCGGTGGCAAGGCCGCGCCACCCGTCAGCGGATCGGCGGGGCGTACTGGAGCCCGCCCTTGGTCCACAGGCGGTTGAGGCCCCGGTCGATCTGGAGGCGCGAGCCGCTACCCACGTTGCGCTCGAAGATCTCGCCGTAGTTGCCGAGCTCCTTGACGATGCGATAGGCCCAGGCGTTGTCGAGGCCGAGGCCCTTGCCGAAGTCGCCCTCCTTGCCGAGCAGGCGCTTCACGTCCGGATTGGCGGAGTCCAGCATCTGATCGACGTTGGCCTTGGAGACGCCGAGCTCCTCGGCGTTGAGCAGGGCGAAGTGCACCCACTTGACGATCGTGAACCACTGGAAGTCGTCCTGCCGCACGAGCGGACCCAGCGGCTCCTTGGAGATGATGTCGGGCAGAACCACGTGCTCGGCCGGATTGGCCAGCTGCAGCCGCACCGAGTAGAGCCCCGATGCATCCGTAGTGTAGGCGTCGCACCTGTTGGCCCCATAGGCCCTGAGCGCCTCGTCCACCTTCTCGAACACGACCGGCTTGTACTCGAGCTTGTTGGTCCTGAAGAAGTCGGCGAGATTGAGCTCGGTGGTGGTGCCGGTCTGCACGCAGACGGTGGCGCCGCCGAGGTCCTTGGCCGTCTTGAGGCCCAGCCCCTTCTTCACCATGAAGCTCTGGCCGTCGTAGTAGTTGACGCCGACGAAGCTGAAGCCCGCCGCGGAATCGCGCGCGATGGTCCAGGTCGTCGAGCGCGCGAGCATATCGACCTCGCGCGATTGCAGCGCAGCGAAGCGCTCCTTGGGCGTCGTGGGGACGAACCTGACCTTGTTGGGGTCGCCCAGCACCGCGGCGGCAACGGCACGGCAATAGTCGGCATCGAGGCCGCTCCACACGCCCTTCTCGTCGGCGGCGCCGAAGCCCGGAAGGCCGGTGTGGACGCCGCACGACAGCTGGCCGCGCTGCTTGACGGCATCGAGCGTCCTCTGCTGCGCGCTCACCGTGCCCGGCGCGACGGCCAGGACGACGGCGGCGAACACTGCGCATTTGGCAAGGCGGGCCATGGCTCGTTTCTCCATGTTTCGGTTAGTCTCTCACTCGGTCTTCCGTCCATCCGCACCCTGCTTCCGGCAAATCTCCGAGAAATCGAACAAACTCAATGGTTCAGGATCTGCGACAGGAACAGCTTGGTGCGCGGCGAGCGCGGATTGCTAAAGAACTGCGCCGGCGGCGCCTCCTCGACGATCTGGCCCTCGTCCATGAACACCATGCGGTCGGCCACGGAGCGGGCAAAGGCCATCTCGTGGGTAACGACGAGCATGGTCATGCCCGAGCCCGCGAGCTCCACCATCACGTCGAGAACCTCCTTGATCATTTCCGGGTCGAGTGCCGAGGTCGGCTCGTCGAACAGCATGATGCGCGGGCTCATGCAGAGGGCACGGGCGATGGCGACACGCTGCTGCTGACCGCCGGACAGCTGACCCGGGTACTTGAGCGCCTGCTCCGGGATGTGCACGCGCTCCAGATACTGCCGCGCCAGCTTCTCGGCCTCCGCGCGCGGCATCTTCTTCACCCACACCGGACCGAGACACAGATTGTCGAGCACGGTGAGGTGCGGGAACAGGTTGAAGCTCTGGAACACCATGCCGGCCTCGGCGCGCACCTTTTCGATCTGGCGCAGGTCGTCCGTCAGCTCGATGCCGTCGACGACGATGCGGCCCCTCTGGTGCGTCTCCAGGCGGTTGATGCAGCGGATGAGCGTCGATTTGCCCGAGCCCGAGGGGCCGCAGATGACGATCTTCTCGCCCTGCGCGACGGCCAGGTTGATGCCCTTCAGGGCCTGGAAGGTGCCGAACCACTTGTCGACACCGACTATCTCGATCGCCGGGGCTGTCTGCCCCGAGCGCATCACAGGTGCGCGCGCCACCTCTGCCAAGCCCTCGGCCATACCGGAGTATGGCGGCGGCCATCAACGGAGGCAATGCGAACATCGGGGCTGGCCGTACAGGGCGTGCACAGCGATGCCGCGTGTTGCCTGTCGGACGAGCAGACATTGGCGGCAGGCCTCGGCTCAGCGGGCTGCCTAGCCGAAAACGGCAGCGGTTTTCATGGAAGGCGACGCAACTCTGGTTCAGGACGCGGCGGCCCTCAGTTGCCGGCGCACCGCATTGCAGCGAGGGCGGTCAGACCCCTCGCCGAAGCGCTCGCGTAGATCAGAAGCTGGGGGCGAGGGGTCCGACCCCTGAGACTGAGATGGCCCTGGGCGGGCCTTGGAGGGCCGTCCAGGCCTCGGCAGGAACCAGGGGAAGGTTGGGGTGCCCGGCTCGCCGCAGAGCCCCAGAGTGCCTGCAAAGGCCGCGGGCAGAACCTAGCCGACAGGCCCCACCCACGTTGATGAGGCAACCGCGAGACCCCCCGGGGACCGCCCGGAGGGGACCCGGGTGGGGTCAGCGACCATCTGTCAGCTTGCTCGGTTGCAGCGGGCAGGCTGCCTTGCAGCAATTGCCCGCTGCCCAACTTCGAGCAAAAAAAGCCGCCAAACGTAAATGCAGGCCTAACGCGGAGTGGCCACGTGAAGGCTGGGGGAACGGGTCGCGAAGGGGGTGAACGCGTGTGCAGTCTGTCCGGTCCTCGGGGCCTCGGTGCATCGAGCACCCATCGCAGTCGACGGCGAGGGGACGGGCTGCGGCTCGCATTTCTCTCTGGCTGTCTGGCCGGCGCGCTCACGCTGGCAGGGTGTGGTGGCTCGCCCGAGGGTCCGGCCTCGACCGGCCTCCTGGACGGCCTGTTCGCTCCGCCGGTGGCGGAAGCGCCGCCCGCGCCGCCGCGCACGCGCGACCTCGACAAGACCTCCTGCGGCAGCGCCGCCCAATGCTCGGGCGTGCTCAAGACCATGATCGAAAGCCCCGATCGCGGCTGGATCGGCAAGCAGCAGGCCCCGAGCACCTATGCCAACGGCACCCGGCTCTTCGCCTACCGCGCGCTGCGCACCAAGCTCACCTGCAGCGAGCTGGCGCTGGCCGTCGACGAGGTGCGCGCGGCCTCCAAGTCTCTCGGCCGGCCGGTGCAGGGCATGGCGGCCGACCAGCTGTCCCGCACGCGGGACCTGAGCACCCAGGTCGAGGGCGAGCTGTCGAGGGAGCGCACCGGGCGCTGCAGGACCTGACGCGGGGATATCAGGGGTCGGGTTCCCCCACCCCTCCCGGCAAGGGAGAGGGGAAGCCGCGTGGTGCAAGTGCGGCGGTCCGGCTCGGCCGAATTTCACAGTCAAACTAAAACGCAAGCCGGAATGCCGCGCGTCCGCTTTCGGCGCTTTGCTGTCGAACGTGCGCCCATTGCATGGCAAATCTGTACCCGGAACGGACCTCGCCCCGCCCACATGCAGGTCCTGTTGTCAGATGCTCAAGGCAGTTCGCACATTGGCGCCCGAGGTGCGCTTCGAGACTATCGTGATCAGGGCATCTTGGTGCGCTCGCCGTGAAAGTGCTAAGTATTGGACGGACAAAGCCACCACATGTAGGCTCACCGCACGAAATTGTTCTGCTGAAAGCCAGGGATCAATGCATGGCAACGAAAGTAGCTGTCATCCAGAAGCCTCCCGTTTTGCTCGATCGCGAAAAGACCATCGCACGGGCGATTGAAAGCATTGAAGAGGCAGTACGCGAAGGCGCGTCGCTGTTGGTTTTTCCTGAGGCCTACATACCTGGCTATCCGACTTGGATCTGGCGCCTTAGGCCGGGCGGAGACATGGCTCTATCGAACGAGATTCACGCGAGGCTGCGCCAGAATGCCATTGACCTCAGCAGCAATGATCTAAGCCCAGTGCAGGAAGCTGCCCGCAAACATGGCGTGACAGTAGTGATCGGGCTTCATGAGATCGACAGCGGCTTCTCCGGAACGACACTGTTCAACACTGTGGCGGTGATCGGTCCCGATGGAGGGCTTCTCAATCGGCATCGCAAGCTCATGCCGACCAATCCGGAGCGCATGGTCTGGGGCATGGGCGATGCAACCGGCCTCAAGGTGGTGGATACCCCAGCAGGCCGACTTGGCTGCCTCATTTGCTGGGAGAGCTACATGCCGCTGGCGCGTTACGCGCTCTACGCCAAGGCATTGAGATTTTTGTCAATCCGACTTGGGACAATGGGGAGACGTGCCTGGCCACGCTGAGGCACATCGCCAAGGAAGCCGGATCATGGGTGATCGGCACCGCCACTGCCCTTCAAGGTAACGATATTCCAGACGATTTTCCCGAGCGCGACCGGCTGTTCACGCCGGAGGAATGGATCAACGTCGGCGACGCGGTTGTGGTCAAACCGAACGGTGGGGTCGCTGCTGGTCCGCTCAATCGCGAGAAGAGCATCTTGTATGCAGATATCGACGCCGAGGAAGCTCGTCGTGCGCGACGGTCACTCCACGTTGCGGCCACTATGCCCGACCCGATATTTTTTCTTTATCCGTGAACCGCAGACCACTCGATCCCGTGGCATTCTCTGATTGAACAACCCCTCATGAGCTCGGATAAAGTTGCCACGGGATGCAATGACCATTCCTGGCACTGGACCACCGGACGTTCACGGAGCAAGGCACGCACCCTTTCGGGTGGCAAGCGGAACTCGTTCGACCCCTGTTCCTCGACTTCCAGCTTCTGGATGTAGACCTTCCGTCGCCGAGGCCGCAGTTTGACGGCTACGGGATTCACACATTTTGCCCGTGAGCTGCAAGGGCGGGAGTTGCGATGACGTAGCCTGAGACCATGGCCGCGAGCTGGCGCCCGCCGATGGCCATGGTCTTGGGGCCGGGCGGCTTGTAATAGCAGTTCCAGCCGCCAAGCCGGGCAGCGATCCATGCAAGCCAGCAGAGCGTCGCCGGCTGGGTGAGAGGTATCGGTACACCCTCTCAGTTACGTCGATAGTCCGACCGAAGGTCTGCCTCGTTTGGAAGTTGACCGTTGGGGGTCAGCTTGTCGATGACGCCAGGTAGGTATTTAGAGAGCTGTGAAAGCAGGTCATCCTGCGGTGCGCCCGTCTGCCGTGAGAGATCGTTGACGCTCTCCTGGCCAAGAGCTTGACGGAGCTGAGGGGGCGAGATTGTCTGGTTTTTCCCTGTTCCGATCCAGGAGTTGATGACATCCTCAAGGCCATTTTGCTTGAACTGACTGATGAGAACATCGAGGCCGCCGGGTGGGCTTTGTTGCGCGGCCGGGTCTCGGTGCCGCTCCCGCCCGAGGGGGCCAGCAGCGCCGTCAAAGCTGCTGCAATCTGCGAGAATTGATCTTGAGCAGGTTGAGCCGATTGACCTTGTGGAGGTTGACCTCTTGATCCCAAGGCCGCAGCGATCACTTGATCGAGCATTCCCATTTTGAAGTCCTCACGGAAACGACGCCAACACGCAGCTCCGACGAGTGCTGCATGATGATTCTGCTCTCCCTCATGGGGACATAAATCGGCAGAAACCCTGAAGGCATGGGGACGGTCTCCTGTATCGCCACCAGATCCGCCTGCCGCGTGCGGGCTTGCGACGCCACCCTCGACCCAAGATCTTGCTGCACTGCATGGGTCAGGACCTGGCACACTTGCTCCCGTCTGAGTTTGTCAGGTTCCGGGGCACAGCAGGCTTGGCCATGCTTGCGTTGGTCCCGCGAAGGGCGCCTGCCTAACCCCGGGCGTCCTCGAGGATCATCGCCGCGGCCTTCTCGGCGATCATCAGGGTCGGCGCGTTGGTGTTGCCCGAGGTGATGGTGGGCATGACCGAGGCGTCCGCCACCCGCAGCCCGTCGAGCCCGTGCACCTTCAGCCGGTGGTCCACCACGGCCGTCTCGTCGCTGCCCATCTTGCAGGTTCCCACGGGGTGGAAAATGGTGGTGCCGATGTCGCCCGCGGCCTTGGCCAGCTCCTCGTCGCCCTGAATCTCGAGCCCAGGGCGGAACTCGTCGGGGTGGTACCGGCTGAGCGCCGGCATGGAGACGATGCGGCGGGTGACGCGGATGGCCTCGGCCGCCACGCGCCGGTCCTCTTCGGTCGAGAGGTAGTTGGGCGCGATCTCGGGATGCGCCTGCGGGTCGGGCGCCGTGATGCGCACTGAGCCGCGGCTGGTCGGCCGCAGATTGGCGACGCTGGCGGTGAAGGCCGGGAACGGATCGAGCGGCTCGCCGAACTTGGGCAGCGTGAGCGGCTGGATGTGGTACTGCAGATTGGGGGTCTCGCGGCTCGCATCCGAGCGCACGAAGGCGCCGAGCTGCGAGGGCGCCATGGTCATCGGCCCACGCCGCGACAGCAGATACTGGGCGGCGAAGCCCGCGCGCTGGAGGATGCTCTGGTAGCGCTCGTTCATGGTCTTGACGCCCGTGACCTTGTAGGCGCAGCGCAGCTGCAGATGGTCCTGCAGGTTCTCACCGACGCCCGGCAGCTCGTGCCGCACCTCGATGCCCAGCGGCTGCAGGATCCCGCCCGGACCGACGCCCGAGAGCTGCAGAATTTGGGGTGAGCCGATCGCTCCGGCGCAGAGCACGACCTCGCGCGTGGCTCTGAGCGTGCGCTGGTTGCCGCTGCTGGCGCATCACCAGCGCCGGTGACGCGCTTGCCGTCGAGCACCAGCCGCTCGACCAGGGCGTGCGTCTCGATGGCGAGGTTCGGCCGGTGCCGGACGGGCTTCAGGAAGCCCTTGGCCGTATTCCAGCGCACGCCGCGCCTCTGGTTGACATGGAAGTAGCCGCAGCCCTCGTTGTCGCCGCGGTTGAAGTCGTCGACCTTGGGGATGCCCGCCTCCGCCGCCGCCTCGCGGAAGGCATCGAGGATATCCCAGCGGATGCGCGCGAGCTCCACGCGCCATTCCCCGCCCCGCGCGTGCAGGTCGTCGAAGGCGCCGGGCGCCAGCGCCCACTGGTCCTCGTGCCTCTTGAAGTAGGGCAGCACGTCGTCCCAGGCCCAGCCGGCGTTGCCCATCTGGCGCCAGCGGTCGTAGTCCTGCGCCTGACCGCGCATGTAGATCATGCCGTTGATCGAGGAGCAGCCTCCCAGCACCTTGCCGCGCGGATAGTTGAGGCTGCGGCCGTTGAGCCCCGGCTCGGCGGCGGTCTTGAAGCACCAGTCGGCGCGCGGATTGCCCATCAGGTAGAGGTAGCCGACGGGGATGTGGATCCAGGGGTAGTTGTCCTTGCCGCCGGCCTCCAGCAGCACGACGCGGGTGCCCGGATCGGCGGAGAGCCGGTTGGCGAGCAGGCAGCCCGCCGTGCCCGCGCCGACGATGATGTAGTCGTAGGTATCCGACGGCATGTGGCACTCCTCCCGCGCCAACCTAGTCCACAGGCGCGGCCCGTGTCATTCCGGCGCTTGCCCGCACCGGCCGAAGGCCGGTGTCGC
Source organism: uncultured Alphaproteobacteria bacterium (assembly GCA_963758625.1). Classification (GTDB taxonomy): domain Bacteria; phylum Pseudomonadota; class Alphaproteobacteria; order Rhizobiales; family Hyphomicrobiaceae; genus AWTP1-13. Next base: position 31,942 of record CAVWWJ010000009.1, read on the forward strand.
CGGAATCCATCCCACCACTTGCACCAGCGCTTGCCGCTGGCTGGATGCCGGACAAGCCCCGGCATGACAAGGGATGTAGGTGGGCGGTGAGCGAGGCGTCGCCCACAAAGCGCCTCAGAACACGTCGACGGTCGGAAAGCGCGGCTCGCCGCCGAGGCAGTCCCACAAGTAGCAGGCGAGGCCCACGTCGCCGGTCCAGAGCGTGTAGCGGCCGCGCCCCACCTGCGCGCGGGCTTCGCGGCATTGGGCGATGGCCGTCATGGCGAAGGCGCGGGCGCGCTCGAGCCAGACGGCGTCGCCTGGTCCGGCGGTAGAGCTTGAGGAAGGCGTAGCCGTTGCCGCCGGTGCCGTGGCAGAGGTTCGAGCCTTTCGCCAGCGGGCCGGCCGCCCACGTGAAGCGCCCGCCATCGATGAGCAGCGCCTCCAGCTCCGGCGAGCTGAACGGCGCATCGGCGAAGGTCGTCACCATGCCTGCTGCGCCGTGGCAGTGCTGGCATAGATTCGGCGGCCGGCCACCGACGACGCCCTGCCACGTCGCCCCCGGCTCCGAGCGCCACGCTGTGCCGGCGAGGGTGCGCGGCACGGCGTCCGCCACGTGTGCCCGCTGGGCGTCCGTGAGCCAGCCCCAGCCATGGATCAACGGGACCATGTTGCCGGCGTAGCCGTGGACGGGGCCCAGCCACTGCATTCGACTGCCGTAGAGGTCCTGCGTCCAGAGGGGGCCCTTCTCCGTCTCCGCCAGATCGCCGAGCAGGCGTGCGGCCTGCGCCGCATAGAGGGATTGCCAGCGCGCCTCGCCGGTGATCTCGGCCATGGCAACGCACGCCAGCATCGCGCCCGGCAGCCCCCACATCAGCTCGCGGATCGGCTGGTCGGCATGCGCCTCGGCGCGCTCGTAGACGACATCGGCATGGGCCGGCGCGGGATCGAGGCGCATGGCTACGAGCGCTGCGCCCATGTCGCCGAAATGCAGCGACCCCAGCGAGCCGTAGTTGTAGGCGGGGAACTGCTCGCGGACGGCGTCCAGCAGGCGCGGCACGATGGGGCGGAAGTCGTAGCGGGCCTCGGTTGCTCCGGCTCTGGCGAGATAGTCGAGCGCCCAGATGACGCCGGTGGCCCCGATATAGAGGCTCGCGTTCCCATCTTCCGTCACCTCGTCGTCCCGGGGATGTCTGGGCCAGAAGCGCTGCGGGTCGAAATGGGCAATCGCATCCTCCACGATCTCCTCGATGGCAGAGGCGACCTCGCCGCCTCCCATGCGATCGGGCGCAGGGGAGCATGGCGTGCTCTATCGATCATTGGCGGACGGCTCCCTTATGTGCGCAAAGTCGCCACGCTCCACCGCTAACGCAGATGCAGGCTCTCTTTTTGCGCCTCACCCATCTCTCGAAGCAACATGGAGGATCGCCATGGACGGTCCCACCACCATCGACCAACGGCCCCTCCTGCTCCACGGCAACAACGTAGGTTTGGCGCTGATGCGCCGGGAGGACATACCCGCCATCGCGCGCTGGAACCAGGACCTCGAGTTCACGGCCAGTATCGGCGCGCCCGGCGAGGCGCACACGCTGGAGATGCGGCAGGAGGCGTTCGACAAGGGCTCGCGCGTGACGCCGGCAAGCGTCGAGTTCGCCGTCATCCTGCTCTCCACCGGCGGCCTGATCGGCTTCGGCGGGCTCTTCGACATCTCCCGCGCCATGAGCGCAACCCTGTTCGTCGGCATCGGCGAGCGCGGCGCTGTGGGGCAAGGGCTATGGCACCGAGGCGACCCGCCTGATCTGCGAGTACGGCTTCTTCTTCCGCAGCCTCTACAGCATCAAGGTAGAGGTGAACGGCTACAACCATCGCGCGATTCGCCTCTACGAGCGCCTCGGCTTCCGGATCGTGGGCCGGGTGCGCGGCGCCCTCCTGCTCAACGGCAGCCGCTACGACCAGGTCGTCATGGATCTGTTGCGCACCGAGTTCGAGCTGAGAGCACGTGAGCCGTTTCCAGGGTCTCGCGCAAGGACCGGGTGCTCCATGACGGGTCGATCGAGCCCGCATGCCGCTCATCGTGCACAGCCGCGCCTGCTTCATGGCGACTGTTCCACTTTGCGACGCGCCCGGAGGCTCCATCCCCCAGGGCGCCGGCGCGTCCGCTGCTCGCAGCGCGGGGCCAGCCCTGTGCATCGCGATCTAGACTGACGTGGGCGGAAGCCGCTAATCTGCAACGAGCATCCGGACAACGTTGAGCGTCTCGAGGTTGGCGAATGGCGAAAGGTTGTTGCTCGCGTCGCCAAGAGGGAAGAGGACCCCTTCTCGGCACCCGACTGCAGGCGCACACTGCATTCTGCGCGACTCGCGCGGCGGAAGAAAGACCGGCTCGGCCGAGTTCAGGCGGAATGGCGCGCAACGCGCTTGCCGCGAGGGCGTCGATATCGCTCGGCCACAAATTCTCCTTTGTTGCGCCCTTGGCTTCTCGTCCGTCCGCGTGTTCGGGCGGGCGGTCGGTGGTAGCGGATGCACAGCACCATAACGGTCATGAACGCGAAGGGGGGTGTCGGCAAGTCGACCCTGGTGCTGACGCTCGCCGAGACGCTGTCGGCCGTCCACAGCAAGCGCATCCTGGTGGTCGATTCGGACGCCCACTCGAGCATCAGCACCATGCTGATGCGCCCCGACTGGGTGATGGCGATCCAGTCGCAGGGTCGCACCATGGTCGACTACTTCATCAACATCGTGCTGAAGAACGAGGCGGTGAACTGGGCCGCGTTCGTCTCCAGCGGCGTGTCGGACGTCGACGATGCGCGCACGGTGGATCTGATGACCGGCGGCGGCCACCTGACGCTGTTCGAGCGCGAGGTCTCCAAGGAGGGGCACGAGTCGCGGCTGCGGCATGCGGTGCGCCATTTTCTGACGGAGGCGCGCAGCGCCTACGACTTCGTGCTGATCGACAGCGCGCCCGGGTTGTCCGTCCTCACCGAATGCTGGCTGCGCGAGGTCGATTTCTATGTCTCGCCGAGCAAGCCGGACTACATCTCCACCCACGGTCTCCAGTTCCTGGGCCAGTTCAGCCAGCGCGACGCCGAGATGGGCTTTGCCGAGTGTCTCGGCGTCATCGTCAGCATGAAGGACATCAACGCCTTCGAGGACGCGCAGTACGAGCGCTGGCTGCGGCAGAACTGCAAGCACCCGTGCTTCGACCAGGTGGTCCCGCGCGCCACCTCGCTGCAGACGGCGGCGCACTTCTGCCCGCGCCCGCGCTCCTACTGGGCCAAGTATCCCGGCGAGACCGGCAAGGCGCTGCGCCAGCTGGCGGCCGAGCTGCTGATCAGGAACTCGGCCGCGCTGACCCGCAAGGGCCACCGGCAGGGACGCGCCGCCGAGTAGGGAACGGCTCAACGCCCCTCATTGTTGCCGTTGCCATTGCCCGGATTCGAATTGCCGTTGCCGGGCTCCCGGTACTGGGGGATGTAGATGCGCGAGAAGTCGAGGTTGTTGAGCAGCCACACGCTCGCCAGCGCGATCAGGCCCGCGAGCAGCACCTTGGGGAGCGTCCTGACCACGACGCTGAGCAGCGTGCCGAAGGCGCCGATGATCGTCTGTCCCGCCGCCCACAGAGCTCCTTGGCGGCGTAGTAGAGTACCCAGACGAGGATGAACGACGACGAGGACGAGGATGCCCGCTTCGGGCGCCGTCCACTCCTCCCACGGCGACTGCAGCAGGGTGGTGATCTGGCCGATCGACCATATCCAGATGAACTGGACGAAGCGGAAGATGGCGCCGACGCCCTGCTGCACGAATTGCACGAGCTGATCGAACAACCGCTGCATCATCGCCACCTCCCAGCGACCCGATATCCGCGCCGATCGATTGCAACAGTGAGCGGGTCTCCGCGGGGAGCCGCAGCTCACACAAACCGGCTCTCATCGAGCCGCCCCTACTTCGTGCGGCACTTCCGTCAGGATGGAGCGTCGACCAGGAGCGTTAACCCGAGGTTACCGGTAACGTCTGGTTAAGGCGGACCGCGCAGCTTTTTTCCGCGTGGAGGGCCTTGGCGAGAAACACGAGATCGCTCCCCCTCCACGGCGCGGAGCCGACCTCGGTGAAGCCGCAGCGCAAATAGAAGCCGACGTTGCGGGCCGACCTGGCCGTCACCACGTGCACGCCGGCCGCACCCGCGGCCGTGGCACGGGCGGCAAACGCTTCGATCAGGCGTGCACCGAGACCGCGATTGCGAGACGCAGGCGCCAGGTTGACGTGCAGGTGGGCGGGATAGCGCCGGCACAGCTCGCGGAAGGGTCCGCGGAAATAGTCGAGGTCGGCGAAGCGCTCCTGCCGGGCCGGGTCCTGCAGCGCCCCCACGAGATAGCCGGCGACGGCGCCTGCGGCGTCGAGAGCAACGAGCACGATGTCCGCGCCGTCATCGAGATAGCACCCGAGCCAGAGGCCGCGGAACGCCGCCCGGTCCTCGGCCGATGCAAAGCTGCGTCCGCTCGCCTCGAAGAAGATCGCATCGATCTGCGCCAGCTGCTGCCGGCGTCAGACCGCCGTTGGCCACGGCCACGATCCTCGCGTCATCCGACACGCGCGCATTGCCTCGGGAGGGCGAATCTGACACCGGGATGCCTCAATAGGAGGGCGCTTGCTGCCTGCCCGCTTGAGCCATGCATTGTTGCATACGTGGCCGGCTCAAGGTTAATATTGCATTGCAGCATGGCATACCATATACCATGTTGCAGCACACAAACGTACATCTCACATGCGTGCTCAACGCAAGGAGACAAGAACATGGCCACCATGAGCAAGTTCGGCAACACGGTCGGTCGTCCCCAGGGCGCGTCCTCGCACGGCGTCCTCCAGCGCTTCCTGACGGCTGTGGAGACCTTCCGCAGGGGCGCGGCCGACGGCCAGGCAGCCGATCAGGCCTATCGCGAGCTGATCGGTCGGGCGTCACCCACGAGAAGGCGGTCGAGACCGTGCTCAACCGGCATCTGTGGCCCTGCTGAGGCAGTCGCCACGGCGTTCTGGATCTCGGCGGGGGGCGGCCGTCTGCCAACTCGCCCTGTATCTGGAGGGCGTCGCTTCCCGCCCTGCGCTCGCTTACATTTTTCGCATCGTGATTTCCTGGCGGTAGCTACAATGCCGTTTCTACCATTCGCCGAGGCGTGAAAAGCAGGTGCGCGGCCGAGCACGCAGCGCGCTGCGCTGACGGCGCCGAATGGTGGCAGACAGTGCAAGGGGATCTTGCAATGCAGAAGCCAGTGCAAGCGAAGGATGCGACTTTCAGCTGGGACGATCCGTTCCTGTTGGACGAGCAGCTCTCCGAGGAGGAGCGGGCCATTCGCGATACCGCCCGCGCCTATGCCCAGGAGAAGCTGCTCCCGCGCGTGATCGAAGCCTACACCGAGGAGAAGACCGACCGCGCCATCTTCCGGGAAATGGGCGACCTCGGCCTCATCGGCGTGACGCTGCCCGAGAAGTATGGCTGCGCCGCCGCAAGCTACGTGTCCTACGGCTTGGTCGCGCGCGAGATCGAGCGGGTCGACAGCGGCTACCGCTCCATGAACAGCGTGCAGTCCTCCCTGGTGATGTATCCGATCTATGCCTACGGCTCCGAGACACAGCGGCAGAAGTATCTGCCGAAGCTGGCCTCGGGCGAGTGGGTGGGCTGCTTCGGCCTCACCGAGCCCGATGCCGGCTCCGATCCTGGCGGCATGCAGACCCGCGCCGAGAGAGTCTCCGACGGCTATCGCCTGACCGGAGCCAAGACCTGGATCTCCAACGCGCCGATCGCCGACGTCTTCGTGGTGTGGGCCAAGTCATCCGCCCATGACGGCGCGGTGCGCGGCTTCATCCTGGAGAAGGGCATGAAGGGGCTCTCGGCGCCCAAGATCGGCGGCAAGCTCTCCCTGCGCTGCTCCATCACCGGCGAGGTGGTGCTGGACGGCGTGGTGGTGCCCGAGGAGAACCTGCTGCCGGACGCCTCCGGCCTCAAGGGTCCCTTCGGCTGCCTCAACCGCGCGCGCTACGGCATCGCCTGGGGCGCGATGGGCGCCGCCGAGGATTGCTGGCACCGCGCGCGCCAGTACACGCTCGACCGCAAGCAGTTCGGCCGCCCGCTCGCCGCCACCCAGCTCGTGCAGAAGAAGCTCGCCGACATGCAGACCGAGATCACACTCGGCCTGCAGGGCGCGCTGCGCGTCGGCCGCCTGTTCGACGAGGGCCGGATGGCGCCCGAGATGATCTCCATCGTCAAGCGCAACAATTGCGGCAAGGCCCTCGACATCGCCCGCACCGCGCGCGACATGCACGGCGGCAACGGCATCCAGATCGAGTACCATGTGATGCGGCACGCGGCGAACCTGGAGACCGTCAACACCTACGAGGGCACCCACGACGTGCACGCCCTGATCCTGGGTCGCGCCCAGACCGGGCTGCAGGCGTTCTTCTAGGCCAGGGCTACTCTTTGAGCCTGGTACGCCAGTAGCGAGGTCGGCGTTGCAGATGGGCGACTGCAAAGATCACGATTTCATCGCCGCGCACCTGGTAGACGATGCCGTACGGAAAACGATTGAGCCGGTATTGTCGGGTTCGTTTGCTCAATGGATGCCAAGCATGCGGCAATTCCGCGATTCGCTGGATGCCCGCGTCGAACGCCTCGAGGAACTCCGCAGCAAGACCTTCCCTCGCAGCATCGTACCACTTGGCGGCGTCTTCGAGCTCCTCTTGGGCTGCAGGTACGATTCGCCACTTCATCGCTTGCGCGGATAGCGCGATCGTAGCTTGGCCATTGCATCCTCCAGCGGAACTGCAGCGCACTCCCCGCGCTCGAAGGCATCGAGCCTCTGCTCGACCTCCACCGCCCACGCCCGTTCTATCTCCGGATCGGGTTCGCTGTAGGTGAGGGCAAGCAGCTCATCCACAAGCTCCGCCTGTTCTTCGGGCGAAAGCTTCCGGATCTCCTCCGACAGTTTCTTCACATGCTCGTTCATAGATCAAATATAGCACCAACACAGTGCTATCGCAGCATCTGTAGCGCTTGCTTCATTGGGCATGCCGCTGCAACGGAGGCTCGGCCCACGTGGCCGATGGAACAGAGCGTCCGAGGACGCGCAAAGCCTCGGACGCGGCGTTGGGGTCGGTTCGGAGGCGATGGGCGGCGCATGAACCGTGGATGAATTGCCCCTTCAGTGGGCATTCAGCCCGCCCCACCTATCGTGCGCTTACCCTGAAAGGTAATTCTTCCCCGGCGTGATCCATGGGGCGCGGCGCTCAGGGTCGCCGCGCCCTTTGGCTATCCAGGCCCTCCTTGTCTTGCCGGCATCGAGCCGGTACGGTGCCCGCGATTCCAGCCCGGTTACCGACAACGCCCAAGCAACGGAGAAACGCCGGTGTCATTCTCGCTTCCCGCTCTGCCGTACGCCTACGATGCGCTCCAGCCCTACATGTCCAAGGAGACGCTGGAGTTCCACCACGACAAGCACCACCTCGCCTACGTCGACAACGGCAACAAGGCCATGGCCGGTACGCCCTTCGAGAAGCTCTCGCTCGAGGAGGTCGTCAAGAAGGCCTACGCCGAGAAGAACGCGCCCCTCGTCAACAACGCCGGTCAGCACTACAACCACCTCCACTTCTGGCAGTGGATGAAGAAGGGCGGCGGCGGCAAGAGCCTGCCTGCCAAGCTGCAGGCCATGGTCGACAAGGACCTCGGTGGCTACGACAAGATGCGCGCCGACTTCATCAATGCGGGAGTGACGCAGTTCGGCTCCGGCTGGGCCTGGCTCGCCGTCAAGGACGGCAAGCTCGTGGTGCAGAAGACGCCCAACGGCGAGAACCCGCTGATGCACGGCGCGGCGCCCATCCTCGGCTGCGACGTGTGGGAGCACAGCTACTACATCGACTACCGCAACGCGCGCCCCAAGTACCTGGAGGCGTTCGTCGACAACCTGGTGAACTGGGAGTACGTCGAGTCCCTGCTGGCGAAGGCGTAGGCAGCAACCTCGCGTAACCGGGGTCAGACCCTCGCGCACAAGTTGGCAATCTTATCGAGACGGCGGCGGCGAGGGGGCGACCCCTCAGCCGTCAGCGCAGTTGGCGCATGGTCTCGCGTTCCCCGCCGCCGACCAGGTCGCGCAGGCAGGTGCGCCTCGCCATGCTGAACTCGAGGCAATACTGGAGCCGGTCGAGGAAGCGCTCCTGCGTGCGATAGCTCGCGATGATGCAGGCGCGATCGGTCCGGCACTGGCTGCGCTGCCGCGCCGAGCTGGCGTGCCAATGGCGCAGCCCGAGATACTGTCCGAGGCTCAGCCGCCGGGTGAGGCCGCCCAGCCGGCGCGCCAGTCGATCGTCCATGCGCGACAGCTGGACATCGTCGCAGATCGTGATCTCGGTGGTGCTCAGCCATCGCGATCGGCAATCGAAGCTCGCCGCAATCGCTGCGGGTGTGGCAGTTGGCGCCCACAGAGCCACCAAGCCGAGCAAGGCCAACTGTCGTGCTTTCGTCGCTCCCGGCATCGTCGGTCCCCGCTGCGCTCCATCCCCAATGGTCCACGCTTCGCGTGAAAAGATTATGCGCTCGGGCCAGAATGCTGCAACCGAGCCTGTGCGGGTTGCGGGCTCTCGAGCCAGCCAGTATGGTGCCGCGCACGTCGCTTCGTGGTGATGTTGGGGCGTAGCCAAGCGGTAAGGCAGCGGATTTTGGTTCCGCCATGCGGAGGTTCGAATCCTCCCGCCCCAGCCAGGCTCTGGGGATCGTCGCCGGCCCGCGAAATCTTTACCAACCGCTTGGTTTGTTGGGGTCAGGCCCCTCGCACACGAGGCCGGAGACCGATTGAGACGTCGGTGGCGAGGGCTCCGACCCCATGTCGACGAGGGGTTTGACCCATGTTCGCGCCATGTCGCGTCAGGGCGGCGGATCACGGCGGGTCTTCGGCTGGTCGAGCCGCTGCAGGTAGAAGCTCACCTGGGCGTTGACGATCTCCTGCGCCTGCACATACCACTTGCGTGCCTCCTTCTCGTCCGGGGAGACCAGGGGAGCAAGCAGCTCGAGCTCGTGCGGATCGTAGGTCGCAGCGAGCGCCAGGGCAGCCGCCGGCCAGCGCATCTCCATGGCGGCATAGCGGTAGATGTTGCGTGCCGCGCCGATGCTCCCGCGGGCGAGAGCGTCGTCACCCCAGCGCATGATGTGCTCCGCCTCCCGCTTGGCACCGGGCCAGATCCACGCCAGCGCAGGTTGAGCGGGCTGGCATGCGCTCGGCTGGTCGCCGCCGGCGGCGTCACAGCGCGCCGCGAGGTTCTGCGACGTGGGCACCACCGCCAGGGCGGTTCGTGCTTCGCTCACGACGGCGCCGTCGGCGGAGAGCAGGGTGATCGTGACCTCGGTCGTGACGCCGTCTATCGGCGGCGACCTCAGCCTGAGGGTCGGCAGGCCCGCCACGGGCACCTTCCACACGCCGGGCTGCGTCACGTACCCTTCCGACAGTGTGGCAAGGACGGGCAGGCCCGCGATCCGTATCCAGCCGCGCGCCGGTATCCACTCGGCCGGACCCACCTGAATGGGAAACGGCGTCTCGGTCCCGGGCAGCACGACGACGAAGGGGCCGATGTTGATCTCCGCCACGCCGCGCACGGGATGGCCGCCCCTGCCGGGATATAGCGTATGGGCGAAAACGACCGCCAGCCAGCCGAGCGTCAGCACGACAAGCAGATTGAGATGGAGCTTGTTCCGGACCGTGGACGGGGCGTCCCGCACCACAACGAGGCTCTCGGTGCTCGACATCGTCACCCGCACATTCGGACCTCCGCTTCCCCGGCAACCAAGCGGCGGCAACAAACAGCACTAAACTGCGAGACTTTCGTATCGACGGATAAGGACTAAAATCGCCAGAAGTGTGACGATCAGCTTGCAGGCAGGCGTGCGGGTTTCCTGCGGATCTGGACAGGGCCATTCCGCGACCGCACCGGCGGGCCAAGGGTGGCTCCGGACCGATGCGCCAAGCTTGCACCAGCGATGCCGCAACTCGGATGACGCGGGGGCGGAACAGGGCTAACATCCCTCGTGTGAGCCAAACGATGTGCGGCTCCAATGCTTTGCCGACCGAGCCCTCTCGTTCTCGGTCCCGTGTGGGGCCTTGGGGACGCCGGGAGAAGCGCAGATGACGGACAAGCGCCACACGCTTTCGGATGCCGACATATCCTCGAGTCGCAACACCCCCCGCGCCCTGCGGCGGGAGTCGCTCAGCGTCAGGGGCGGGGAGGCGGCAAGATCGCTGCGCCGGAGCGCGCCGGCCCATGACGCCGACGCTGCCTCGCGGCCCGAACGGAGAGGCGCTGGCGCAAAGCCAGGCAGCGACCGCGACTAGGCTAGGCCCTCCCGAGCCGCGATTTGAACGCCACATGAGCTCATCCCCCGACCGTCCTGCCGCCGGCGTCTTCCTCGTCACGGCGCAGGAGCGCATCGTGTTCGGCACTCCCGCCGAGGATGCGGTGCTCGCCGAGGCCAAGGCCTATGGCGCGTCGCCGCATCTTCCTCACCTCGACCCGCTCGCTGGCGGCGAAGGAGAACGGGCCGCTGCAGCGCGTGGAGAAGGCGCTGGGTGCCGCCCACGCCGGAACCTGGGCCGGCGTCCGCGCGCACAGCCCGCGCGAGGACGTGGTGGCCGGCGCTGCCGCCGCGCGCGCGGCCAAGGCCGACCTCCTGGTCGCCGTCGGCGGCGGCTCGGTGATCGACGCTACAAAGGCCATGCTGTTGTGCCTGTGGTGCGACATCGATTCGCCGGAGGCCATGGAGCCCTATTGCTCGGGCTTCGAGCGCACCCGGAGTGCCGGCCTCACGCTGTCTGCCGATCCGATCCGCATGCTCTCGGTCTCCACCACGCTGTCGGCCTCCGAGTTCACCGACAACGCAGGGATCACGCAGTCGGCGACCAACACCAAGCAGTCGTTCAGGCACCGCCTGTTCGCGCCGCGCTCGATCATCCTCGACCCCGCCGCGACGCTCGATACGCCGGACTGGCTGCTCTATTGCACCGGCATCCGCTCCGTGGATCACGCGGTGGAGAACTTCTGCAACCCACGGGCCCATCTCGCGACCGAGGCGCTCTCCCTCCAGGGCCTCAGGTTGCTCCACCGGGCGCTGCCGGCCATCAAGAGGAGCCCGCACGATCTTGCGCACCGCCTGGAAGCGCAGATCGGCATGTGGCAGGCGGTGGCCGCCTCGGCCTCGGGCGTGCCGACGGGCGCCAGCCACGGCATCGGCTATGCGCTGGGTGCCACCTTCGGCGTCGCGCACGGGCATACCTCCTGTGTGATGCTGCCCGCGGTGCTGCAGTGGAACAGCACCGTCAATGCCGAGCGGCAGAAGCCACTGTCTGCGGCCATGGGCGCGCCCGACCGCCCGGCATGGGAGCTGGTGAAGGAGCTGATCGCCGGTCTCGACCAGCCCGTGACGCTGCGCGCCATCGGCATCGAGCGCGAGAACCTCGACGAGGTCGCGCGCCGAGCGCTCGAGTACTATCCGGTCAAGGTCAACCCGCGGCCGATCGGGACGGCCGAGGACGTGAAGGAGATCCTAGAGCTGGCGTGGTGATGGCGGCCGGCCACCGGCGGATTGGTTCGGGAAAAGGATTGAGCAATGTTGCGCTTCCTGCTGACTTTTCGCGCCTGGTGCCTCGCCGCAGCGATCGCCGCAGGCCTACTGACGGGCGCGCCCCTTGCGGCCCAGGACTGGGGCGCCGAGTCGAAACCACTCGTCGACATCGAGGCCACCTATTACAACCAGCCGCAACTCCTCGAGCGCGCGCTTTCCCGGCTGCGGCCCTCTACTCCCGGTCAGCCTCGGCTCTACTTCGTGGGCTTCGCCGGCTGGGGGACACAGGCCGTCTTCAAGCGCGAGGTGCTCGCCGTACGCCAGCTCTTCGATACCCGCTACGTCACCAGCGGCCGGTCGCTCATTCTCATCAATCACTGGACGACACTGGCCGACACCCCGATGGCCAACTCGAGCAACCTCGACCGGGCGCTGCGCCACATCGGCGGGCTCATGAACAAGGACGAGGACATCCTCTTCCTGTTTATGACCTCGCACGGGATGAAGGGCCGCTTTGCCGTCGAGATGACGGGCTTCGGCTTCAAAGACCTCACGCCGGGCTGGCTGCGCAGCGCCCTCGACCGTTCGGGAATCAGAAACCGGGTCATCGTCGTGTCGGCCTGCCATTCGGGGAGCTTCGTTCCCGCTTTGGCCGAGCCCAACACCCTGGTGCTCACCGCGGCGCATGCCGATCGCACCTCGTTCGGCTGCGACGACCGGCGGGAGTGGACGTACTTCGGCGACGCCTTCTTCAACCGCGCGTTGCGCCAGGAGCGCTCCTTCGAGAAGGCGTTCGAGCGCGCCAGGCAGCTCATCGAGCGCTGGGAGACGAAGGAAAAGCTGACCCCGTCGCTGCCGCAGATCGCCGGCGGCGAGGGGCTGCGCGCGAAGCTCGCGGCCCTCATCGGTCAGGAATGGGACCCGCCCGCGGAGTAGGTCGGGTTAACGCATAGCGCGCAACCCGACATCGGCATCCACAACGCCCGCCCGGCTCCGCCGTTTCGTGTCTGCGGGCGAATGCATATCGGAGGCGTAGCCATGACCCCGGAAGCCAAGCTTGCATCGATGGGCCTCGTGCTGCCGAAGCTGCCGAAGCCCGTCGCCAACTATGTGCCGTTCAAGATCGGCGGCGACACGCTCTACCTCGCCGGCCAGGGGCCGCGCCGCGGCGACGGCAGCCTCGTCACCGGCAAGGTCGGCAGGGACGTGACGGCCGAGGAGGCCTGCGAGCACGCCAAGCTGACCGGGCTCGGCCTGCTGGCTGCGGCGAAGGCGGCGGCCGGGGAGCTTGGCCGGATCGAGGTGCTCAAGGTCTTCGGCATGGTCAACGCGGTGCCGGAGTTCACCGACCATCCCAGGGTGATCGACGGCTGCTCGGACCTCTTCGTGGCCGTGCTGGGCGAGCGTGGCCGGCATGCCCGCTCCGCGGTGGGGATGGGCTCGCTGCCGATGAACATCCCGGTGGAGATCGAGGCGGTGCTGCGCATCCACGACTAGGGACCACCTCATCATCCGGAAGCCGAGCCCCGGCCTCGAGCCGGGGCGAGGCTACAAAGAAACTCGGGATTGCGCGAGGCGATGGCCGCAGCGTCCCCTCCCCGTGGGGCCTTGTGGGAGGGACAGGGTGGCGGATCGCAAATCTCAAGATCGGGGTTCCCCCACCCCTAACCCCTCCCCCACAAGGGGGACAGGGGGGAGGGTCCCAGCGGCGCAAGTGGCGGTGGAGTCGCTTCATCCGCTGCGGGTCGCCGAAAGGGCGGTGGCCAACTATCCGGGACCTCGTCGAACGTGTCGAACCTCCGGAGATCCCGGGCTTGGAGCGTCGCTCGCCTATGGCTCGCATCGCCCGGGCCGGGATGACGGGTAGGTGCTCAGCCGGCGAGGCGGGCGAGCGCCATCTCGCGCAGGACGCGGTTCTCGAGCTCGGCGTCGTCGAGGCGGACCTTGACGAGGTCGCCGATGCTGACGATGCCGGCCATGGCATCGCCCTGCATGACCAGCACGTGGCGGACGCGGTTCTCGGTCATCTGGCGCGCCACCTCGCTGACCGTATGGGAGGGGCTGCACGACGGTGCCGGGCTCAGCATGACGAGCGGCACCGGCAGGTCGAGGGCCTCCACCCCGTGCCGCGCCAACGCCCGCACCAGCTCGCGGTCCGTGACCATGCCGACCGGCCGGCCGGCATGGTCGACGACCACCACGGAGGCGATGCCGTGCGCATCGTAGAGCAGCGGGATGTGTCCGAGCCGCTTGTCCGGCCAGACCGTGACGACGTGCGCTCCCTTGTCGGCCAGGACGTCGCTGATCCTCACGCGTGCCTCTTCTGTCGGCTGCGGCCCGAGGCGCCAGTTTTCGGCACCTTGCCGCCGGCCGGCGAGCCATTCGCCCAGTTATGGTTAGCCCTGCCCGGTACAGGGGCCGTGCCGATGGTGGATTCCGGGCAACGCGCTCGGCTGGACAGGCGTTCCCCAAGCCCCTATAAAACGGCCCGCCTTGCGCTCCCCTAGGCCCAGGTAGCTCAGTTGGTAGAGCACGTGACTGAAAATCACGGTGTCGGTTGTTCAATTCAACCCCTGGGCACCAACAATTTCAAGGGGTTAGGTGTGTGATGATGCTCCGTCATCAATCCTGATGTCGCACCCTCGATCGCAACTTTTTGTGGCCTGAATGTAGCATTCACGGCCTCGCCCGCGGTGCCGCCAGGCGGCAACGGCAAGGACGGACTGCGGGCGGGCGTCCCCCACCCCCCGCAAGGGTCAGGGAGCCCGTCGGCGCAAGTGTGGAGGTTGCGGCTAGTGGGCGAAGAACACCGGCAGCTCGGCGGCGGCGAGGATCTGGCTGGTGGCGCCGCCGAAGATCATCTGGCGCAGCCGGCTCTGGGTGTAGGCGCCCTTGATCAGGAGGTCGGCGCCCAGCGCGGCGGCCTCCGCCAGGATCACTTCGCCGGGGCGCAGGCCGCGGCCGGTGACCGTCTTGTCGGTCGCCGAAATGCCGTGGGCCTCCAGGTAGCCCACCGCCTCCTTGATGCTCGGTCCCGGGACGATGGCGCCCTCCACCGCGATGAACGAGACGCGCCGCGCCTGCTTCAGGAGCGGCAAGGCGAACAGCATGCAGCGCGCCGTCTCGGTGCTCGCGTTCCAGTGGATGAGCACGGTCTCGCCGAACGACCTGGGCGGCGCCGGGGGCGCCATCAGCACCGGCCGGCCGCTGTCGAACAGGACCGCCTCCAGCGCCGTCATGCGCGCGCCGCGGCCGCCGGGGCGGCCCAGCACGGTGACGTCGTGCACCCGTCCGAGGCTTCCGAGCGTGCCGTCTTCGATGGCGGACCCGCCGCGCCAGCGGAAGCGCGCGGCATCGGGGGGGGCGCTCGAATGCCTGGCCGCGAAGGCATCGAAGACGAGGCGGACGCCGCGGACGAACTCCGTCTCGTTCCAATCTGCCGGCGGGATCGTCACAGCGACAATGGGGTCGGGCGCCACGATCTCCGCGAACGCCGGCCGCAGCGCCACGCCCTCCACGGTTGCCCCGAACTTATTGGCCAGGAGCCGCGCTGTTTCCAGAGCAGCCGGCATCTGCTCGTTCTGATCGACGGGAAGAAGAATGCTCTTCATCGCATTCCTCGCTCGTTCTCGACGGATGCTTCTGTCGTTCTGCTACGCTCGCAGCATAGCACGGGCCGCGCTGCAGCATAGGGGCACGGGGTCGTCCCCGCCTCCTTTGCCGCGTAAGCGCGGTGCAGACTGCGCGCGGTCGACCCCTCCGGCTGCGGATTTCAGAACCGCATCAGCACCGACAGGGTGCCGAACGGCCCCACCGGGCCCTCCCAATGGCTGATCGGCCCGTCCATGGCGAGCCCGGCCGACAGCGACAGCTCGCCCGATGCCCACTCGTAGCGCAGGAAGCCGCCCAAGCGGGCGATGTCGCTCTCCTCGCTCCCCGCCGAGCCGGCTTCGAGGCCGGACGACAGCTCGGGCCAGAGCCGCCAGCCGAGCCGCAAGCGCCCGTTATAGATCCCATGCGGCCCACCCCAGGACAGATCGACAGAGGTCCACGTCTGGTCGGTAATATTCCACCAGATCTCGGCAACGCCCTTGCCGCCCAACCCGGTGCCCAGGGGCAGCGAGCTCGGCCGCATCGGATTGGCGGTCCGTGGCGGTCAATCCGGCAAACACCTTGAGGGTCACGGGCCCGATTTGAGAATGATAGCCTACGAGGAGGTCGGCGAACGAAACCGTGCCGCTGCCATGGTCGCCATAGCCCGCGACCGCGCGCAGCCTGAAGCCGTCCTCGCGCACACTCCCGAAGGGCGCAAAGCTGACCCCGCTATAGACCGACCAGATGTGGTCGAACGCCTCGCCTCCGGACCAGGTCTCGAGGCGCGGCGGCTCCTGATCCGGCGGGGCGGCTCGAGCCCCGGGCGCCCCGCAGGCGAGCGCGCAAGCCGCGGCCATCGGCAGCGCGACCCGGATGAGACCAGCCAGTGAGCCAGAGCACGCCACGCGACACAAACCCCGACCAACGAAACGTACGAAATCTCAGGACGCCACCTGAACCTCTGTAGCAATCATATTCTACCTGCACGCGCGGCGTTTGCACAAGCACCGGCTGCCAGCCGTTCAAATGCAACCTGGATCGGAAAATATGAATACGAATCAACCCATTGCTTCAGCGTCACGGCAGCGCGCAGTGTTGCGGACGCGCCGCATCGCCTGAAAATTTCCGCGTGCGCGGAGCGATCAGCCGCGGCCGGGTGCCCGGCGTGCCCTCCAGGATGGCGGCCAGCACCGGCCGCAGGTAGGCGAGGAACCGCGGCGGATCCTCGCTGACCGGGAAGTGGCCGAGCCCCTCCATGATGGTCACCTGGGCGCCCGGGATTTGGCTGGCGAGCGCACGGGTGTCGTCGGGCGTGCAGGAGTAGTCGTACTCGCCGGTCAGGAGATAGAGCGGGCACGCGCGCGTGTCGATCTCGGCGAGGCGCGCCCGCACGTCGCCGTCGGAGGTGTAGTAGTGGAGGTCGCCCTTGAAGACGCCCGGGCCGCCCTGCATGTAGTGCCAGATCGTCTCCCAGCGGTCGGCCTCGGGCGCCGTCGGCGCGATCAGCCCCGAGATCATGGCGCCGCACATCTCGCCGCCGTGCACATCCGGGCGGTTGAGCCAGTCGAGATCGTAGTAGGGAGCGGCATGGGCGCCGGATTCCAGGCCGATCAGGGCCCGGAAGCGGCGCGCGTGCTCCAGCGCCAGGTGCAGGACCGCGCGTCCGCCGATGGAGCAGCCGATCGCCACGGGCCGGTCGAGGCCGAGCGCATCGACCACCGCCATGATGATCTCGACGTAGGCCTGCGCGGTCAGCTTGTACTCGCCGGCCTGCCAGCCCGCCGGCGGCGAGGATTTGCCGTGCCAGGGCAGGTCGAAGGCAATGACACGGAAGCGTGCGAGAATCTCGGCGTCGTTGAGGAGCGCGCGGTACTGGCGGCTGTCGGCGCCGGCGGTGTGCAGGCAGACGAGCGGTACGCCCTCGCCGGCCTCCTCCACATAGAGCCGGTGCGGCCGGCCGCCGATCTCGAGCCGCAGGTAGCGGCCGGTGACGGGCTCGAAGACGGGCTTCATCATGCGGCGGCCTCCGGCGTTGGCGCGCGGAAGCGCCAGCAGGTCCTTGAAATAGCGCAGGTTGGCCATGAACGGATGCTGGTCGCCCTGCAGCTTCAAGGCGCCGATTTTGATCATGGCGATGAGGTCGTGGAAGCCGGGCGGCGGCACCGGCTGCCAGTGCGCGATCCAGGCATCCCGCGGCGCCCCGAGCGCAAAGGTCCAGCGCGGCATGACATGCGGCCCCTTCACGATCTCCTCGATGCGGCCGCGGTGGATGCGCACGAGGTATGCCTCGCCGCCGGCCTCGAGCAGGAAGGCAACGTCGAGAAAGCGGCCCCTGTGGACCAGCCAGGCATCGGCGTTGGCCATTTCGCCGAGGCGGTCGATCACACCGGCAATCATGGCAAGCCCTCCCCCTTCCTCCCTCCGATTTTCCCGATTTCCTAGCACGGCTGGCGCTGCAGCGCGCGCCTGGCGCATCAATCCAGCCATGCCCGCTTGCCTGATTTGGCGGGACGGCGCAAAGGCGATAGGCTGCACAAAACCTGACCACTGCGGACCCGCCCGGGAGCACCCTCATGCGCGAGCGCCTGCACTTCCTGCTGCTCAACATCGGGCATTTCCTCGATCACCTGCTCACCTTGGTGTTCGCCACGGTGGCCGCTCTCACGCTCGTGCGCGAGTGGGGCCTCGGCTACGGCGACCTCCTGAAATACGCGACGCCCGGCTTCTTCGCGTTCGGCGTGTTCGCGCTGCCGGCGGGATGGCTCGCGGACGCTGGAGCCGCGAGGGCATGATGAGCGTGTTCTTCTTCGGCATCGGCCTCGCCTCCATCGCCACCGGCTTTGCGCGCACGCCGCTCGAGATCGCCATCGGCCTGTTCGTCGTCGGCGTGTTCGCCGCCATCTACCATCCGGTCGGGCTCGCCATCGTCGTGGAGCGCTGGAAGGGCACCGGCATGCGCATCGCCGTCAACGGCGTGTGGGGCAATCTGGGCGTCGGCAGCGCGGCGCTCATCACCGGCTACTTCATCGACCACGGCGGCTGGCGCGTCGCCTTCTTCGTGCCCGGCGTCTTCGCCATCCTGATCGGCATCGCCTACACGGTGCTCATGTGGCCCGAGATCAGCCGGCCGAGGCCACGCGCGCCGCGCGCCCGTGCGACGGCCGCCATGCCGAGCGATATCAAGGCGCTCCTCGTGCGCGTCTCGGCCATCGTGTTCCTGACCACGGCGGTGTCGAGCGTGGTGTTCCAGTCGACCACGTTCGCCTTGCCCAAGGTGTTCGACGAGCGCCTCGGCGGCATCGCCGTGTCGGCCACGGCCATTGGCGGGTTCGCCTTCGCGGTCTATCGCCGTCGCCTCCATGGGGCAGCTGATCGTCGGGCATTACCTCGACCGACTCGGCGCGCGCACCGTGTTCGTGGCTGCTGCCGCGGTTCAGCTCGTCTTCTTCGCGCTCATGCCGGGCCTCTTCGACTGGGCCGCGCTCTTGTGCGCCACGGTCTTCATGCTGGCGGCGTTCGGCCAGATCCCCATCAACGACTACATGATCGGCCGCCTCGCCGACGGCGAATGGCGGGCGCGCATCTACGCGCGTGCGCTACGTCGTGAGCTTCACAGTGCTGGCGGCGACCCTGCCGCTGATCGCCTTCGTCTACGAGAGCTGGGGCTTCGACGTGCTGTTCCGCGTGCTGTCCGCCTCGGCCGCCATTATCCTGGCCGCCGTCCTGATGCTCCCGCACCGCCTGCCCGAGCCGGGTGCAATGGCCGCGGCCAGGGCGCGATAGGGCGTAGACGGGGGTCAGACCCCGCGGGGCCGCAGGGTCTGACCCCATGCCGCGACCCTCATTGTCTCGGCCGGAAATTTTCCTGGTATGCACGCGCCCCCTGTTCCGGGTCGAACATCTCCGGCCCCTGAAGATGGCGCCGAGCATAGGGTCAGACCCGCAGGGTCTGACCCAGCGCAAACTCCGCAATCGCATCGGCGGCGGCGGCGAGGTTGGCGGAGCGCGTGTAGCCCGAGCCGCCGCGGGGGCCGAGGTCGTGGTCGCCGTCGCCCGCCCAGTGGAAGCGGATGGCGGGGGAGAGGCTGCACCGCCTCAACCTCGCCGCGCGAGCCGAACGGGTCGCGCTCGCCCTGGACGATGAGCGCCGGGCACCTCAAGGCCTCAAGATGCGCCGTGCGCAGGTGGTCGGGCTTCTTGGGAGGGTGGAAGGGATAGCCCAGGCAGACGAGGCCGGCGATGCGCCCCGCTGTCCACAACTCGTCGGCGACGAGGCTCGCCACCCGCCCGCCCATCGATTTGCCGCCGATGATGAGCGGCGCGCCGGCCGGCACCTCGGCCGCGGCGGCGCGGTATTCCTCGATCAGCCCCTCGGCCTTGGGCACCCGTCCCCGCGTCCCGGTCTCGCTGCGGCGCGCCATGTAGGCGAACTCGAAGCGCAGCACCGCGATTCGCCGCTCGCCCAGCAGCCGGGCGACCGCCTCGAGGAAGGGCGTCCCCATGCCCGCCCCGGCCCCGTGGGCGCACAGGAAGCGCACGCCGGCGTCGACCGGACCTGTGGTCAAAAAATAGCGCGGTGCCACGCGGGTTTAGCCTTCTGAGCCCCCTCCGGAGGCATCGGCAACCGGATCGGCGCCGCCCAACATCTGTCAAGCTAATTGTCCGGGAAGGACATTTTGTGGGCCGCGTGTGCCATATCTGAGACACAAATGGCGGGCTATAGTGACCAACGTCGGAACGCAGAGAGAACAAAAGAGAACCAGTTTGTCCGGCAGAAGCACCAAAGGGGCCCGTTCTACCTCGGTTCGCGTAGGGGTCCCGCCGCTTCTGCGAGGGCGTGTCGCGTACGCGTAGCGTGCTCCGGCGAGTTCTGTAAATCGCATTGAGCTGGAATCGGGCCGTCGCCCGTTCTTGTAACGGTAGTCTGCTGTCTAACGGGTGATGTCCTATGCGTCGCGTTCAGAGTGGCGTCGAGAGTTGGCTCGCAGTTGCCCGCGTAGGTCAGTTGCGTTGCGTCAGTGTCGGCAGCGAGTTGGAGTTCCAGTTGGCGTCGAGTTCCGGGTTTGCGTTCGAGTCCGCGTTTGCGTTGCGTCAGTCGCGTCAGTGGCGTGAGTTGCCGAGGACGGCACTGGCCCCCGCGCTCCTAGGGCTGCGGCGGGCCGCCGAGGCGAGGAAGTCGAGGCGTATCGCCAGGCGGTTCGCGGCCCTGGGCGGGGTCGACCGGGCCAAGGCATTTGGGCAGGACGAAGGAGCCGACTGGGCTCTTTTCGAGTGAGACGACAATGGCGGGCGCCACACGCCCGCCGGGCACCAAACCAGAACGGAACGGCCCCAAGTCGGGAGGGGCGTCACAGGTAAGGCTAGAGGACGGCTAGGTCGGCGTCCGTCCGTGAGGCAGGCGCATCGAGCGTGCGACAGGCATGTCAAACCGGCTTCACTGCTCAAGGTATCGCGTCGGGAAGCCGTAGCGCTCGATGCGTCTGCCACCTTCAAGATGGCACGGGGCGAGACTGCACATAAGCCCCGGCCTCCGACCTGTGCACGCAATTCACCGCCTCGGTGCGCCGGGCTGTCTCGACCGGGTTGGGCCCGCAAGACGGGGAAGATCCATGAATTACCGCTACGTCAACTCGGTCCAGTGGGAGCAGGCGATCGGCTGGGCGCGGGCCCATTGCGCGCGGGTGTTCCGCGACGGCGGCAGCCCTGCTGCGGCGCTCGGCGCCTTCGGTCTCGGCGTCCCCGACGGCGCCGACTGGAGCACGGCGATCGACCGCATCGCGCTCGCCCTGTGCGCGCCGCCGCACCGCAAGGCTGCCTGACCCCGCAATCCGGGTTGCGGCGGCAGCCCACCCTCGAGGGTGGGGTCGCCTGGGCGGGCCGCGGCAACGCGCCCGTATCCCTTCCTGCGGGCGCGGTTCCTCGCTACATAACGGGCGACTCCGTGCTTGGATCGCCCATGGATACCGCTGAAACCGCTCTCAACCTGCGCGCAGCGCAGCGAGCCCCGGACGACAGACCCTCGCTGGCCGGTCTCGGCCGCGCTGGGCTTGCCGCCGCGCTCGCCTCCGTCGGGGTGCCCGAGCGGCAGCTCAAGATGCGCGTGGGCCAGCTCTGGAGCTGGCTCTATGCCCGCGGCGCCACCTCGTTCGACGCCATGTCCGATGTCTCCAAGGACCTGCGCGCCGCGCTCGCGCGGGCCTACACCCTGGCGCGGCCTGAGATCGCCGCCGAGCAGGTCTCCGCCGACGGCACGCGCAAGTGGCTCCTGCGGCTCGCCAGGCACCGGCGGGAAGCGCGGGCTCCCGAGATCGAGACGGTCTACATCCCCGAGCCCGACCGCGGCACGCTCTGCATCTCGAGCCAGGTCGGCTGCACCCTCAACTGCTCGTTCTGCCACACCGGCACCCAGCGCCTGGTGCGCAACCTGACGCCTGAGGAGGTCGTCGGCCAGCTCCTCCTGGCGCGCGATGCGCTCGGCGACTGGCCGGGCGCGGCTCCCAAGGACGCCCCTCCGCCTCCTGGCGACTCCCCTCCCCGTCGCGCCGAAGGCGCGCCGCTGGACTGCGGGGAGGGGCCGGGATGGGGGTGCTGTCACCCACCACCGAGCGCAAGATCACCAACGTCGTGCTGATGGGCATGGGCGAGCCGCTTTACAACTTCGACAATGTCCGCGACGCGATGGCGATCGCCGCCGACAGCGCCGGCCTCGCGGTCTCGAAGCGGCGCATCACCCTCTCCACCAGCGGCGTGGTGCCCGAGATTGAGCGCTGGGGCACCGAGGCCGGCACCATGCTGGCGATTTCGCTGCACGCCACCAACGATGAGCTGCGCGACGAGCTGGTGCCGATCAACCGCAAGTACCCGATTGCCGAGCTGATGGCGGCCTGCCGCGCCTATCCGGGCCTCTCCAACGCCCGTCGCATCACCTTCGAGTACGTGATGCTGAAGGGTGTCAACGACAGCCTGGCCGAGGCCAAGGCGCTCGTAAAGCTGGTGGCCGGCATCCCGGCGAAGATCAACCTGATCCCGTTCAACCCCTGGCCGGGCACGGCCCACGAATGCTCCGACTGGGAGCAGATCGAACGCTTCGCCGAGGTGGTGAACCGGGCAGGCTATGCGAGCCCGGTGCGCACCCCGCGCGGCCGCGACATCCTCGCCGCCTGCGGCCAGCTCAAATCGGCGAGCCTGCGCCTCCCCGCCAGCGCCCGCCCGTAGGGTGCACTCGGGCGGCAGCGCGAGTGCACCGAGCCGTGCAGCATCGGCGTGACCGGCGGGGTCGGACCCTGCGGGCGCCTGCGAATCTCGACCCCGGCACCACTGCCGGGCACCGCCTGCTCCACGACGTCGGCAGTCGCAGGAAGCATCTCGTTGCCCGCCCCGAACCGCGATCCGACCCACGATGGGCGACGACCGCAACACACCGTTGAGCCCAACGCGCCGTCGCCTGTACATTCCAGCGGGACAAGTCGAGCGTGCAACCGGCGAGGTGTCATGTTGGGGCGCGGCATGCGGATTGTGTTGAGCTGCGGGCGGGTGGCGCTGGGCTTCGCGTTGGCGAGCTTGGCCGCGGGCCTCACCCTGGTGCTCTTCGTCTACGCGCCCCCGGACCTGGAGACCCTGCGCGCCGACCTCAACGCCGAGCGCCTGTCGGAGGTGGGGCTACTGGCGCTCCTGGTCACGCCCTGGGTTGCCGTGTGCGCCGCCGTGCCGGCGCTCGCGGGCGCGCTGTTCGCCGAGGTCCGCAAGATGGCGCGCTGGTGGTTCTATGCGCTCACCGGCGTCGCTACTGCGGCAGCAGGGTTCGTGGTCTTCTTCGAAGCGAGCCTTCCCAGCCTCTACGAGCTCGCCGCCGTCCTCACCTCGGGACTGGTCGGCGGTCTCGCCTACTGGGCGTTTGCGGGCCGCTTCGCCAGGCAGAAGCCCAGCCCAAACCTCGATCCGCCCGCGTCTGCGGGCGCCCCGCCGCCTGCCGTTGCGCCCACTCCCTGAGCCAACGACAACCTCAGATAGAAAAATGCGTCCTCCAACATCAGCAGCCCCGTTGCGTTATGATGCGGCGCAGCAGCCTTATGCCTGTGCAGCGATCATCGCCGGGGAAGCAATGGAGCGAAATGACATGCTCGAAACGAAGCCTCGGGCGACAGCGGCGGGAGCCGCGGCCGCGATGATGTGGGCCTGGCCGTTGGCGGCCGCGCGCGTTGCCGATGCGTGGGTCGCGCGCGGATGGACCTTGTGGTCGTTCGGCCCAAGGCTCTCGCCCGCGTCCGGCGCTTGTGCGGAGCAAGACCGCACGCCAGCCGACCCGGCCGGGCCCGCCGCAGCGGAGCCGGGCTTCGCCAGCTACCGCTCGCCCGGAGGCCATGCCGCGGCCCAGGTCCTGCGCCCCGATTGAGCAGCTACCCCAGCAGCGGCAGCTGCACGAGCAGGGTGTACCCGTTGAGCATCAGCAGGATGCCCAGCCCCGCCAGGCCGCCGCTCAGGCCGAGCAGCAGGAAGTTGCTGATGATCAGGTGCACCGAAGCCAGAACGATGGCGATCTGGAGCAGGGCCTGACTCCAGTCGAAGTAGGGGTCCTTGCGCAGGTCGATGTCGCGCTCGACCTCGAGCGCCCGGGCCTCGGTGAACAGCTTGTCGGTGCCGTCCTCCGGGTCGCGCTTCAGGCGGTCCGCCTCGGCGCGGTAGGTCTTGAGCTTGTCCTCGACGCCCTTCCTGGCGGGGCCGGCGAGGCCGGGCTGGCTCGTCAGCAGGAGCTCCATCTCATCGGCGGCGAGCTGGTGGGAGGTGCGGCGGATGGTCTTGGCCTGGTAGAACGCCCACTTGTTGGCGGCCTCGATGTTGGCCCGCGTCGCGTCCTTGGCGGCATTGGCGCCGCCCACGTTGCAGATGGCGAGCAGCACGGCGACCACGCCGATGTACACGCCCACCCACTTGTTCATCTCCTCCTTGTCGGTCTTCAGGCGCTCGATGACATCGTCCATCGACATTGAAACGCCCTCCCCCGGAGCGATCGGAGCTATCGATCAAGCAACTCCTTCGGCACGAGGTCGATGCGCTGCTCGACCGTACCGTCGGCGCGCAGACGATACACGATCGGCACCCCTGTCGCCAGCTCGCGCGTGACGATCTCCTCCCCCGACAAGCCCTCGAGCCGCATGATGAGGGCGCGCAGGGAGTTGCCATGGGCAGAGACGAGCACGTTGCGGCCTGCCATCACCTCGGGCCGGATCTCGGCCTCCCAGTAGGGCAGCACGCGCGCCGCAGTGTCCTTCGAGACTCTCGCCACCGGGCGGACGGGTGTCGTAGCTGCGGCGCCAGACGTGCACCTGCTCCTCGCCCCACCGCTTGCGCGCCTCGTCCTTGTCGAGCCCGGAAAGGTCGCCGTAGTCGCGCTCGTTGAGCGCCTTGTCCTTGCGCACGGGCAGGTCCGTCTGCCCCAGCTCCTCGAGCATCAGATCGAGCGTGTGCTGGGCGCGCAAAAGGTCGCTGGTGAAGGCCACGTCGAACTCGTAGCCGTCGGCCTGGAGCAGGCGGCCGGCCGCGCGCGCCTCGGCAACGCCCTTCTGGCTGAGGTCGGGGTCCTTCCAGCCCGTGAACAGGTTGAGCTTGTTCCACTCGCTCTCCCCGTGCCGCACGAGCACCAGCACGTTGTCCATGTCGGCTCCTCGAGTTGCGGGGTCAGACCCCTCGCACGATCCGCTTTTACAGAATCTCGGCCGCTGGGGGCGAGCGGTCGGACCCGCTACCAGACCCCGTTTCGCTTCCGCTTCAACGCGGGCCCTGGGGCTTCGGTTGTGGCGATTCGAGGCCTAGCACGTCCATCATGGAGTAGAAGCCGGGCCGCTTGCCGCGCCCCCACAACGCGGCCTTGACCGCGCCGCGCGCAAAGATGCCGCGGTCGGCGGCGCGGTGCGTCAGCTCGATCACCTCACCGTCGGCGGCGAACAGCACGCTGTGCTCGCCCACCACGCTGCCGCCGCGCAGGGTGGCAAAGCCGATGTCGCCGCGCCGGCGGGCGCCGGTGTGGCCGTCGCGCACGCGCACGGCAACCTTGTCGAGCTCCACCCCGCGCGCCTCGGCCGCCGCCTTGCCCAGCATCAGCGCGGTGCCCGACGGGGCATCCACCTTGTGCCGGTGGTGCATCTCGAGGATCTCGATGTCGAAGTCGGCGTCGAGCGTCTCGGCCACCCTGCGCGTCAGCGCCACGAGCAGGTTGACGCCGAGGCTCATGTTGCCCGACCTGACGATGACCGCATGGCGCGCGGCGGCCTCCAGCTGGGCCTCGTCCTGGGGCGAGAGGCCGGTGGTGCCGAGCACGTGGACGATGCGCGCATTGGCGGCGAGGCCGGCGAACTCCAGCGAAGCGGCGGGAATCGTGAAGTCGAGCACGGCGTCGACCTTGACGAACAGGTCGAGCGGATCGTCGGTGATGACCACCCCGAGCTTGCCGAGGCCCGCCAGCAGGCCGGCATCCTGCCCCAGCGCCAGCGATCCGGGGTGCTCGATGGCGCCGGCGAGCACGCAGTCGTCCCTGCCGTGCACGGCGCGGATCAGCTCGCGGCCCATGCGCCCGGCCGCCCCAGTGACGGCGATCCTCGTCTTGCTCATCTCGCTCGCCTCCGCCGCACGAGGCCCGTATAGCAACGCCGGGCCGTCGCGCAAAGAGAGGCGGGGACCGGGTGGTGAAGTCTCAGCGCCAGCCGAAGGCGACCTTCTCGAGCCGCGCCCCGCCGATCTTGGTGAACGTGCTGGTGATGGGCCGGCCGCCGCGCCGCCAGTAGAAGTCGCAGGCCGGGGTATTGTCGAGCAGCGCCCACACTACGAGGCCCTGCAGCTTACGCATGTCCAAGGCATGCCGGCTGCCCTCGAACAGGTGCTCGCCCAGCCCCACGCCCTGGTGGATCGGATCGAGGTAGAGCTCGTAGAATCTCGCCCTGGAACGGCCCGCGATGGCGCGCGCTGCCGAAGGTGGCGTAGCCCACGACCTTGCCCGCCAGCTCGATGACCAGCAGGCCCTCGCCCGAGCGCACGACGCCGCGCCACCATTTCGGGCGTGCGCTCGCGGATCAGGCCTTCCAGGTGCAGCTGCGGGATGATGCCGCGGTATGCGAACAGCCAGGAGTCGTGGAATACGCCCGACAGGGCTGCGGCATCGGCGACCCTGCCCTTGCGTACGCACACCTTTGAACCGGACCCCAGCATGGGACCACTATAGCCGTTCGGGCGCCATCGCGCTGCAGGGATTTTTGCGGCGATCAGCCCCCTCGCCTCCGACCCTTCGATGAAGCGCCAACGTGCGGCGCGAGGGTCGAACCCGTCTACCACAGCTGCAGCAGGCTGCGCACCGTCGGCAGGAGCGCGGCGATGGTGCGTCCAATGGGAGCACCGCTCGGACGCGATCGTGTCGGTATGCCGGCCGGGATGACGTAGCGCGTCAGGCGAGATGCGTCTGCACGTAGGTTGCGAGCAAGGGGCAGGCGAAGTCGATGCTCTCGAGGCGCAAGGCTGCCGTCGGCACCGATCCTATCCGGCTGCGCGGGCCAGCGGCCGTCGGCGCCGCGCCGCAGCAGCTCGGCCTCGACGCGCGTGGCGTGCACCACGACGATCTCGCGCACGCTCGGGATGGTGGTGTAGGCCCAGACGTTGTCCCAGGTGTCGGAGGCGTTGCTGGGCGACAGGATCTCGATCAGCACCACCGGGTCCGGCAACGCGCGCAGGCCCGGCGCATCCGCCGTGCAAGTGACGCCGAGGTCCGGGACGCGCATGTTCATCTGGGGGTGCATCGCGGTGATCACGCCGGGGTCTATGACGACGCGACATTCGCCGCCCGACGCAATGAGCACCGTGCCGATGAGCCTAGACAGGTTCGCTTGAATCGTCCCGTGCGTCGGGCTGCCGGGCGACATGGGGCGCAGCTCACCGTCGACAAGCTGGAACCTGCGGCCGCTGCCGTCCCCCGGCCAGTCGAGGAACTCGGCAACCGTCATGGCGCGCGGCCGTCTGCTCAGGGCGTCGTGCATGGTCGATCTTCCGCTGACATGTCTAACATAAATGCCGACTGGACGAAAGCACGAATTTGTAGCCGAGCAGACACCATTACAGTGGCTCGAACAGCCGCCGATACCCCAGAGCTGCGGGATCGAAAAGTATGTCGCTGGGCCGCAGTGGGCGGGCGAGTGCCAGGCCTTCGAGCGTGCGGCAGCGGGACAGGGCCACATAGGCCTGGCCGTGCGCGAAGGTGCCGCCGCCGAGGTCGATGTAGACCTTGTCCAGCGTCAGCCCCTGGCTCTTGTGGATGGTGAGCGCCCAGGCGAGCCGCAGCGGGAACTGCTTGAACTTGCCCGCGATCGTCTCGACGATCTTCTCGGCGGTCTTGTCGAACGCGTAGCGGCGGCTCTCCCACTCGGCGCGCTCCACCTCGTGCTTCTCCCCGCCGATGTCGACCCACACGCGGTCGCTCTCCAGTTCGGCGACGCGGGCGATGGTGCCGTTGACCCAGCGCCGGTCGGCATCGTTGCGCAGCAGCATGACCTTGGCGCCTGGCTTCAAGGTGAGGTCCGCCTCCGTGGGATGGGCGCCGGCGCTGAACTCACCCGT
The DNA here is from genome assembly GCA_963758625.1 of uncultured Alphaproteobacteria bacterium. GTDB lineage: Bacteria > Pseudomonadota > Alphaproteobacteria > Rhizobiales > Hyphomicrobiaceae > AWTP1-13. The sequence continues at coordinate 59,699 of CAVWWJ010000009.1, forward strand.
CACCTCCGCCGTGTAGGTGCGGGCCTCACCGGTCAGGGCCTCCAGGTAGGCCGTGTTGATGCGGCGGGCGGCGGCGTTGGTGGGGGTGAGGATCACGTAGGGCTCGCCCTCACGCAGCGTGCGGATGCGGTGCACGCGCTGGTTCACGAGGGTCAGGTCGTCCTCGTCGGCCTCGCCGTCGCGCACCTTGTCGAGGACGTCGAGCAGCGCCTCGTCGCGCTGGCGGAATACCTCGGTGAGCTCGACGAGCGCGGTGCCGTGGCCTTCGCGCAGCGCCGCCACGTCGAAGAAGAACGGCCCGCCGTGCTCCGAACTCGAGGTGCTCGGCCACCTCGCCCTCGTCGACCACCGGGGGAAGCTGGTGCAGGTCGCCGAACATGGCGAGGCGCACGCCGCCGAACGGCTCGCGCGGCCGCTTGCGGTTGAAGCGCAGGGACTGGTCGATCGCCCACATGATGTCGGAGCGCACCATCGACACCTCGTCGATGACGAGCAGCTCCAGCTCCTTCATGATGCGGGCGTTGCGGCTGCGGCGGCGGGCGTCGTCGCGGCGGATGAGGCGCGGCGGGAAGCCGAAGAACGAGTGGATGGTCTGGCCCCCGACATTGATCGCGGCGAGCCCGGTCGGCGCCACGACGACCATCTCGCCGGCGACGAGCTCCCGGAGGCCCTTGAGGAGCGTGGACTTGCCGGTGCCGGCGCGTCCGGTCACGAACAGGTGGCCCTTGCCCTCGCGCAGGAACCGGCCGGCGGCCAGGAACTCCTCCGTCGGCGTCACGCCGGAGGGCCAGGCATTGCCCGCGGCGGAACCGGGCGAGGACGCGGGTTGGGGCGGGAGAGGCATTGCGGACACGCCGGATGGTCCCCTCGACTTTGCGATTCCCTTCAGGGATAGCAGCAAGCTGCCGCGAGGTCACGGGGCGCTTCTCGGCCGAGGCTCCGACCACGCCACAACGTCCTCCCCTCCCCCTTGCGGGGAGGGGTCGGGGGTGGGGGTCCAAGGGCTCGGCGATCGTGTCCATCACCCCTGCGATATCCGTACTCCCCCCAGGACATGGTGTGCTTGACCCCCACCCCTAGCCCCTCCCCGCAAGGGGGAGGGGAGCCCGTCCGCGCAAGTGGGGAGGGTCGCGCCACGCCTGTGGCATACTCGCCGGCGACCACGTGTGGGGACACCTTCGAAGGGATACGTCGATGGCGCTGCTCATTGCCTCCAGCTCGCGCGCCGAGCAGTTCGCCGCCGAGATCCGGGCGCTCGACCCGGACCTGGACCTGCGCATCGCGCCCGATGTGGGGAGAACGCAGGAGATCGACACCGTCCTGGTCTGGCAGCCGCCGCCCGGACTGTTGCGCGCGCTGCCGAAACTCGAGCTGATCGTCTCGGTCGGGGCCGGCGTGGATGCGTTGCTGCAGGACGCGACGCTGCCCGACGTGCCGCTCGTGCGGTTCGTGGACCCGGACCTAACCGGGCGCATGGCGGCCTACATTGCGCTCAACGTGCTCTATCACCACCGACGCATGACGGAGCTGCGCGAGCTGCAGGCGGGCAAGGTCTGGCGGTACCTGCCCGAGCCCGCGGCGAGCGAGGTGCGCGTGGGCCTGATGGGGCTCGGCGTGCTGGGCACGGCAGCGGCGCGCGCGCTGGCAGCCCTCGGCTATCGCCTGCGCGGCTGGAGCCGCACGCCGAAGGCCGTCGACGGCGTGGCGTCGTTCAGCGGATCGGATGGGCTCGCGGCATTCCTGGCCGAGACCGACATCCTGGCGGTGCTGCTGCCGCTGACGCCCGAGACGCGCGGGCTCTTGAGCCGCGGGCTCTTCGCTGGGCTGTCGCGCCGTGGACGCAGCGCACTGCTGCCGGGGCCGGTGCTGATCAATGCCGGGCGCGGGGGCGTGCAGGTCGATGCCGACATCCTCGCCGCGCTCGATGCGGGCGAGCTCTACGCCGCCTCGCTCGACGTGTTCGAGACCGAGCCGCTGCCGCAGTCGAGCCCGCTCTGGTCGCACCCGCGCGTCGTCGTCACGCCGCACATTGCAGCCGAGAGCAGCCCGGCGGCGATCGCGCGCTATGCCCTCGCCCAGAGGCGCGCCTGCCGGCTGGGAGAGGCGCTGCCGAACCTCGTGGATCGCGCCCGCGGCTATTGACGGGCGGCGGCGGCCATGATCCGCCGATACCGATACCGGCTCCCTACTCCCTCTTGACGCTCGCCGAGCCGCGCACGTCGTCGTTGTGCTCGCCGAGCTTCGGCGCGCGGGTGCGGATCGGCGGGCGCCTGCCCTCGAACGACAAGGGCAGGCTCATCAGGTCCAGGCCCACATCCGGGACCGGCTGCACCATGCCGAGCGCCGCCGTCTGCGGGTGCGCCTTCATGTGAGCGATGTCGTTGATGGCCGCGCTCGGGACGGCGACCGCATCGAGCCGCTCGACCCATTCCGCGCGTCGTGCGGCGAGCGCATGATGTCGGCGCACCATGGGGATCAGGCGCGCCTTGTTGGCGAACCGGTCGGCGTTGGTCTTGAAGCGGGCGTCCTGCGCCCACTCGGGATGGCCGAGCGCGCCCGCGAACTTGGCGAACAGCCGGTCGTTGGCGGCGGCGACGATGATCTGGCCGTCTGCCGTGTCGAAGGCCTGGAAGATCACCACCGTATCGGCTGCCGCTCGGATGCCGCTCGGGCAGCTTGCCGCTCGCCTGGTAGCGGGCGAAGTGCACCGTCAGGAGGCCCAGCGCCGTCTCGTAGAGCGAGGCGTCGACCACGCAGCCCTTGCCGGTGCGCTCGCGCTGCAGCAGCCCGGCGATGCACCCGAGCGCCGCCCACACCGCCGAGCCCAGGTCGAGCACGGAGGTGCCGATGCGCACGCCCGGCCGGTCCGGATAGCCGTTGATGGAGAAGAGGCCGGAGAACGCCTGCACCATCGGCTCGTAGCCGGGATGGCGCTGCATCGGCCCCTTGGGCCCGAACGCCGAGATGGAGCAGTAGACGAGCCGCGCGTTGAGCGCCGCGCAGCGCCTCGCTGCCGAGGCCGAGGCCGTCCATCACGCCGGGGCGCAGGTTGTGCACCAGCACGTCGCAGTCCTGTCACGTAGCGCCTTGAGCCAGGCGACCTGGGCGGCGTCCTTGAGATCGAGGGTGATGCCGCGCTTGTTGACGTTGATGCGCCTGGAAGGTCGCCGACGTGCCGCGCCAGAACGGCGGGCCCCAGCCGCGCGCATCGTCGCCGCCTTCGGGGCGCTCGACCTTCAGCACGTCGGCGCCCAGCATCGCCAGGATGTAGCCCGCATAGGGGCCGGCGATGTTGTTGGCGATCTCCACGACCTTGACGCCGCTCAACGGCAGCATGGCGTTTCCCCCTTGTTGTTTTCGCAACAATCGTCATGTAGCCGAATGTGCGGCGGCTTGTCACCAAGCGAACGAGCGCAGGCGACCGCCGTTGCGACTTCGCGGTGCCGGCTGACCGGCTGTCTCAGGGCCGCATGGCAGCCGGGACGCTGTCGGTGGAGGCGAAGTAGGGCTTGATGTCGAGCGAGCGGCGTGCCGTCGAAGCAGTCGACGCTGCGCACGGTGACGGTGGTGCCTTCGATGCCGAGGACCTCGACCACGGCCAGCGCGATCGGGTTCGGCCGCACCGGCGAGCGCAGCGCGAAGGTGCCGCGCGGGCGGCCCAGGTGCGCCGGCACCTGCTGGATCAGGTCGCGCCGGGCCTTGTCCATCCAGTAGAGCAGGATGGCGTGCGAGTAGAGCTCGAGGTCGTGCAGGCCCGCCGCATAGCGCGGATCGAGCTCGACCCGGCCGACGGCATCCGATCTCGGCGATGTTCTTGGGGCAGTCGGCGCGCGTCTTGAAGGGCGTGCGGATGCGGCCGATGAAGTAGACGCCGGCATCGAAGGCGGCCGGCAGCTCGATGGCCACCTCGCCGGGCCGGATATCGCTCTCTGTCTGCCATGATACCCGCCGCCGCATGCGCTCTGCCCTGCCGAGGCTCACCGTTCCCGGCGCACGCATGGTTGCGGCGTTTGCAGCCCCAGGTCAAATGGAGTATCAAACCGGCGCTTGGCGGCGCATCGGCACGGCCGGAGGCACCCGTAGCTCAGCTGGATAGAGTGCTGCCCTCCGAAGGCAGAGGTCACAGGTTCGAATCCTGTCGGGCGCGCCAGCACCCATGTGTCGGTGGCACGTCGGTTTGCCAACTCCTGCCGACCGCCTTCGACCCTGGCCGGCGCCACGCCGCTCCGGCCGGGCGGCGCACGTGCGTTCAAGCTTGCGCCACGGCCGCCGACCACGGCGATCCGGCATCGCTGATGCCGATGCACACGCCACCTTGCCGTACCACCAGATTGGGGCAAGCGAAGTTGATCGGCAAGACGCCATGCGCGAAAACCTCGATCGGACCGTCTGCGTCCAACGCATACAGTATGCCAGGATCCAGATCGAGCATCGGCGGTCACCATGTGCGGGCTGGATACGTCGATGCGCGGCTGGTGGGCCGCCGCCCCGGCGGTCATGCCGAAGCCGGCGACGAAGGCCGTGAGCTGCAGCACCGCGGCCATGATGCGCCGGCCGCCCGAGGCGCCCGCCGCCATCCATGGGCCACCCTCGCCGGTGCGCAGGACAACCGGCAGCATATTGGTGAGCGGTCGTTTTCCCGGCGCGATGGAGTTCGGCCGGCCGGGGCGTGGATCGAACCACATGACGCCGTTGTTCATCAGTATGCCGGTGCCCGGCAGCACGACGCGGCTGCCCATGGAGGAGAGCAGCGTCGAGGTCATGGCCACCATGCTGCCCTCCGCGTCGCAGACCGAAAGGTGGGTGGTGCAGCTCTGGGCCGCGGGCGGCTCGGCATCGCCGAGGGATTCGAGGCGTTCGGCATAGGCCGCCTTCAGGGCGCGCGCCAGCGCCACATACCAGGCGGCGTCGGGCTCGGCGCCCCGCGCCCCTCCGGCCATGCGCCGCAGGACGTCCAAGGCCGTCGGCGCCGCGGTCAGCGGGCCCGGCGCCTGCAGGGTGCGCGCCGCACCATGTGCCTTCCAGGGCCGGCGTGACGCGGGCCCTGCACCCGGCGAGGTCCTCGGCTGACAGCACACCGCCCATAGCGGCGACATCGGCGACGATGCTGGCAGCTATCTCGCCCTCGTAGACATCGCGCCAGCCGGCGCGGCTCAGCTGCTCCAGCGTGTCGGCCAGCCGGCCGAGGGTGAAATAGGCGAGGCCGCCCTGATAGGGCGGCACCGGCGGCAACCCGTCGCGCAGATAGACACGCGCGCTCTCCGGGTAGCGGCGCAGGATGTCGGCGGAGATGGCGATCTTCAGCGTGGTGTACCAGTCCTGCGGCAGGCCCCGCCGTGCCAGTGCCACGGCTGGCGCGGCCACCTCCGAGAGCGGCAGGCGTCCCCAGCGGCCGTGCATCTCGGCGTAGCCGGCCACTGCCGAGGGGATCACGAAGGACATGGGCCCGTGAATGTTAACGTCGCCCTCGACCTCGGGCCAGGCGAACAGGTCGGACGCGACCCGGCCGGTCAGCGGGAAGCGCGCCGGATCGAGCCGGCCGGGGGCCGTCGGCCCGAAGTCGACGACCTCGGCGCGGGCCTGGCCCGCGCGGTGGACGACGGCCTGGCCGATGCCGCCGAGGCCCGAGTTCCACGGCTCGACGGCGGCGAGCGCCAACGCGGTTGCGACCGCGGCGTCGACGGCGTTGCCGCCAGCATCCAGCACCGCCACGCCGGCCTCGGCGGCGCTCCTGGATTGCGCGACCACCATGCCGCGCGTCCCCGACGCCGCGGGCTTCTCCAGGCGCCAGTTCTGCGTCGTGTGGGGTGCGGGCTCAAACTGCATGGCTCTCAGGCTCCCCTAGCTCCGCCATGAAATGACACACGCGAAGTGCACGGACGCCACCCGCTGTCATCCCGGAATTCTGCGAAGCAGAATATCTGCGGACCCGGGTCAGGGGGAAGCTCCGGAGCTCGTCGATTCTGGGTCCCGGAGATTGCGCTTCGCGCGATTCCGGGATGACGGGGCGCGCGCCAAACAGCATCAGGGCGGCGTCCCGATCTCCCCGGACGCCGCCCTGACTTACTTGCTCGCAGTCGCTATCCGCCGAGCATGGGGTCAGACCCGCAGGGTCAGACCCCACCGGCCACCGGATCAGGCGAGGTCGAAGCGGTCGGCGTTCATCACCTTGGTCCAGGCAGCCGCGAAGTCGCGCACGAACTTCTCCTTCGAGTCGCTCTGGCCGTAGACCTCCGCCAGCGCCCGCAGCTCCGAGTTCGAGCCGAAGACGAGGTCGACGCGGGTGGCAGTCCACTTCGCCGCGCCGGTCTTGCGGTCGAGGCCCTGGAACACGTCGGCGTCCGAGGTCGCCTTCCACTCCGTGCCCATGTCGAGCAGGTTCACGAAGAAGTCGTTGGTGAGCGTCTCGGGCGTCTTGGTGAAGACGCCATGCTGGGCCTTGCCGGTGTTGGCGCCCAGCACGCGCAGGCCGCCGATGAGCGCGGTCATCTCGGGCGCGGTCAGCGTGAGGAGCTGGGCCTTGTCGACCAGCAGCTCCTCGGGCGGGACGGCGTACGGCTGCTTCTGGTAGTTGCGGAAGCCGTCGGCATAGGGCTCCAGCGCAGCGAACGACTCAACGTCGGTCTGTGCCTGCGAGGCGTCGGTGCGGCCCGGCGCGAAGGCAACCTCGACGGTGTACCCGGCGGCCTTGGCCGCCTTCTCGATGGCGGCGCCGCCGCCCAGGACGATCAGGTCGGCGAGCGAGACCTTCTTGCCGCCGGATGCCGCGCCGTTGAAGGCCTTCTGCACGCCCTCCAGCGCCGCCAGCACCTTTGCCAGCTTGGCCGGCTCGTTGACCTCCCAGTCCTTCTGTGGCGCCAAGCGGATGCGCGCGCCGTTGGCGCCGCCGCGCTTGTCGGAGCCGCGGAAGGAAGCCGCCGAGGCCCAGGCGGTGGAGACCAGCTCGGAGACCGAGAGGCCCGTGGCCAGAATCTTGGCCTTCAGGTCGGCGATGTCCTTGGCGTCGACCAGCGGGTGATCGACCTTGGGGATCGGATCCTGCCAGATCAGCTCCTCGGCCGGCACCTCGGGACCCAGGTAGCGCGCGCGGGGGCCCATGTCGCGGTGGGTGAGCTTGTACCAGGCGCGGGCGAAGGCATCCGCGAGCTGATCCGGGTTCTCGTAGAAGCGGCGCGAGATCTTCTCGTAGACCGGGTCGAGCCTCAGCGAGAGATCGGTGGTGAGCATGGTCGGCGCACGACGCTTGTTGGCATCGAACGGGTCCGGGATCGTATTGGCACCCGCGCCACCCTTGGGCGTCCACTGGTGCGCGCCGGCCGGGCTCTTGGTCAGCTCCCACTCGTAGCCGAACAGGTTCTGAAAGAAGTTGTTGCTCCACTTGGTCGGCGTCGTGGTCCAGATCACCTCCAGGCCGCTGCCGATGGCGTCGCCGCCCGCGCCGCTGCCGAAGCCGCTCTTCCAGCCGAGGCCCTGCTGCTCGATCGGGGCCGCTTCCGGGTCGGGCCCCTTGTGCGACTCGGGGGCGGCGCCGTGCGTCTTGCCGAAGGTGTGGCCGCCGGCGATCAGCGCCACCGTCTCCTCGTCGTTCATCGCCATGCGCCGGAAGGTCTCGCGGATATCGCGCGCCGCAGCGATCGGGTCCGGGTTGCCGTTCGGGCCTTCCGGGTTGACGTAGATCAGGCCCATCTGCACGGCAGCGAGCGGGTTCTCGAGCGCCCGGTCGCCGGTGTAGCGCTTGTCGTCGAGCCACTTGGTCTCGGGGCCCCAGTAGACGTACTCCTCCGGCTCCCACACGTCTGCACGCCCGCCGGCGAAGCCGAAGGTCTTGAAGCCCATCGACTCGAGCGCGACGTTGCCCGTGAGGACGAGGAGGTCGGCCCACGAGATCTTGTTGCCGTACTTCTGCTTGATCGGCCACAGCAGCCGGCGCGCCTTGTCGAGGTTCACGTTGTCAGGCCAGGAGCCTTGCGGCGCGAAGCGCTGCTGTCCGGCGCCGGCGCCGCCACGGCCGTCGCCGATGCGGTAGGTGCCGGCGGCGTGCCAGGACATGCGGATGAAGAAGGGTCCGTAGTGGCCGAAGTCGGCGGGCCACCACTCCTGCGAGTCGGTCATCAGGGCGGTGAGGTCCTTCTTCAGCGCCTGATAGTCGAGCTTCTTGAACTCCTCGGCGTAGTTGAAGCCCTTGCCCAGGGGATCGGACAGGGAGGAGTTCTGGCGCAGCAGCTTCAGGTTGAGCTGGTTCGGCCACCAGTCACGGTTCGAAGGTCCGCCCAGTTTCGTAGATGCGTGAAACGGGCACTTGCCAGCGTCGGTGCTTCCGTCAGCCATATCGGCTCCCTCATCTGGTATCGATGCACATTCGAACGGACTCTACGAACTTCTTAAGCACGCAGTCCCATCAGGTAAAATTGACTTTAGTGATCGCTGCGATAAGGTTCTCTGATGAGCCAGGTGACCCTCAGGCAGTTGCGCTATTTCGATGCGCTGGCGCGTCACAGCCACTTCGGCCGCGCGGCCACCGCCTGCGCCATCTCGCAGCCGGCCCTGTCGATGCAGATCAAGGAGCTGGAGGACATCCTGGGCGCCGTGGTGATCGAACGGGGCGCGCGCCACGTCCGGCTGACGCGGTTCGGCGAGGAGGCCGCGCTGCGGGTGCGCCACATCTTGCATGCCGTCGACGAGCTCGGGGACTTCGCGCGGTCGTCGCGGGAGCGGTTTGCGGGCCGGCTGCGCCTCGGCATGATCCCGACCATAGCGCCCTACCTGCTGCCCGCCGTCATGGGGAACCTGACGCGCATCTACCCCGGGCTCGACGTGCATGTGCGCGAGGCGATGACCTCCAAGCTGATCGAGGAGCTGGGCGAGGGCCGGCTCGACACGGCCATCGTCGCCCTGCCGGTGTCCGAGGCGTCACTGACGGAGGTTGCACTGTTTGCGGAGAATTTCCTGCTGGTCCGGCCGGGCGAGGCCGAGGGGACGCCGGTGCCCTCGAGCGAGGCGCTGCGCGAGATGCGCCTGCTGCTGCTCGAGGAGGGGCACTGCTTCCGCGACCAGGCGCTGTCGTTCTGCAACATGCGCTCGTCGCTGCCGCGGGAGGTGCTGGACGCGAGCTCCCTCTCCACGCTCGTGCAGATGGTCGGCGCCGGCATGGGCGTCACGCTGATCCCCGAGATGGCCGTGGGGGTGGAGACGCGCTCTGCCTCGGTATCCGTCGCCCGCTTCGGGGACCCGCAGCCCTCGCGCACCATCGGCATGGTCTGGCGCAAGACCAGCCCGCTCGCCGCACAGCTCCTGCAGCTCTCCGAGGTGGTCGGTCGCGCGGTTCACGGTGTCGGACCCTCCGGGTCCGACACCGTTGCACGGGCCGGGGCTGGCGCCATGGTGTCAGACCCGCAGGGCTAAGGTATTCCCACAAGTCGGCCGAGATGCCCAAAGCTCAGCGATTCTCTGTCATTGCGGGGCTTGTCCCCGCAATCCATCCGACCACATGCTCCGGAGCCTGCCTCGAGCTGGATCGCGGCAACAAGTGCCGCGATGACAGTTGAGGATGTGGCGGCGAAGGCGACCCACCAAGTCTATGCCTTCCAATGCAGGATGTGTGAATACCGTAGCCCTCCGGGTCTGACCCCACCATGACACCGCTCCCGATCGACGCCGTCCTCGCCGAGCTGCGGGCGCCTTGGCCGCGGGCACCTCGGCCGTGCTGGTGGCGCCGCCCGGCGCCGGCAAGACCACGCGCGTCCCGCTCGTTCTGATGGAGGAGGGCTGGCTCCAGGGTCGCAAGATCCTGGTCCTGGAGCCGCGCCGCATTGCCGCGCGCGCTGCCGCCGAGCGCATGGCGCACACCCTGTCGGAGGCAGTCGGGGAGCGCATCGGATTGCGGGCGCGCCTGGTCTCCAGGTCGGGGCCGAGGACGCGCGTGGAGGTCGTCACCGAGGGCGTCTTCACCCGCATGATCCTGGACGACCCCGAGCTTTCCGGCGTCGGCGCGGTTCTCTTCGACGAGCTGCACGAGCGCTCGCTCGACGCCGACCTGGGGCTTGCCCTGGCGCTCGACTGCCAGACCGGCCTGCGCGAGGACCTGCGCATCCTGGCGATGTCGGCGACGCTGGACGGCGCACGGGTCGCGCAGCTGCTCGGCGATGCCCCCGTGATCGCCAGCGAAGGCCGCGCCTTTGCCGTCGAGACCCGCTATCTCGGCCGCGATCCCGACGCGCGCATCGAGGAGCGCATGGCGGACGCGGTGATGCAGGCGCTTGCGACCGAAACGGGCTCGATCCTGGCATTCCTGCCGGGCCAGGGCGAGATCAGGCGCGTCGAGGAGCGGCTCGAGGGGCGCATCGACGACCCGACGGTGATCCTGGCACCGCTCTACGGGGCGATGGACAGCAAGGCCCAGGACCGCGCGCTGCGGCCGGCGCCCGAGGGTCGGCGCAAGGTGGTGCTGGCAACCTCGATCGCCGAGACCTCGGTTACCATCGAAGGGCGTGCGCGTGGTGATCGACAGCGGGCTTGCGCGCGTTCCGCGCTTCGAGCCGGACGTTGGCGTGACCCGGCTCGAGACGGTGCGCGTATCGCGCGCGGCTGCCGATCAGCGGAGGGGCCGCGCCGGCCGCACTGGGCCCGGCGTCTGCTATCGCCTGTGGGACGAGCGGCAGACGCAGGGCCTGGCGCCCTTTGCCGAGCCGGAGATCCGCTCCGCCGATCTCACGGGCCTGCTGCTCGACTGCGTGGAATGGGGCGCTGTCGATCCCCGCTCGCTCGCCTGGATTGATCCGCCGCCGGCGCGCGGCCATCGACGCGGCGCGTGCGGACCTGGGCGAGCTGGGAGCGCTCGACGCCGACGGCCGCATCACGGCGCTTGGACGGCGGCTCAGATCGCTGCCGCTGCCGCCCAGGCTCGCGCGCATGGTGATCGCGGCGGCCGAGCTCGGCCACGCGCGCGAGGCCGCCGAGATCGCCGCCGTCATCGTCGAGCGCGGCCTCGGCGGCAACGACGCCGATCTCGCGCTGCGGCTGGAGGCGTTTCGCCGCGACCGCTCGCGCCGCGCGCACGACATGCGCAAGCTGGCGGCGGGCTGGGCACGCATGGCGAGCGCAGGCGGCCCCGCACAGGCGCGAGCGCAGGCAATGCCGATCGCGCGGTTGCTGGCGCTCGCCTGGCCCGAGCGTATCGGCAAGGCACGCGGCGCGTCGGGTCAGTTCCTGCTCGCCAATGGCCGCGGCGCCTACCTCGACGCGGTGCATCCGCTGGCGCGATCGCCCTACCTGGTCGCTGCGGAGCTGTCGGGGGCGGCGGCGTCGACGCGCATCCTGCTTGCGGCCGCGGCCGATGAGGCGGATGTCGTTGCGGCCGTGGGGCAGCGCATCCGCGAGGGCGACGAGATCACGTTCGACGAGAGCGCCGCCGCGCTGAGAGCGCGCCGTGTGCGGCGGCTCGGGGCCATCGTCATGACAGCGGCGCCGCGCGCCGTGGAGGCGAGCGAGGAGACCGCCCGCCTGCTCGCCAAGGGCATCGCGAGGCTCGGCCTCAGCCGTCTGCCGTGGAGCAAGGCGCAGCTCCAGCTTCGCGACCGCATCGGATTCCTGCGCGCGGCCGGAGCGAGCGACTGCTCGGAACTCTGGCCGGACCTCGCCGATGCAACACTCGCCCGCACGGCCGCGGAGTGGCTGGCTCCCTTCCTCGCCGGCAAGACGACGCTCGCCGAGATCGGCGCCGACGACCTCGGCGCGGCCCTCGATGCGCTGCTGCCATGGAGCGCGAGGCGGCGCCTGGACGAGGAGGCGCCGACCCATTTCGAGGCGCCAACGGGCAACCGTCACGCCATCGACTACCAGGTGGCGGGCGCACCGGCGCTGCACGTCCGCGTGCAGGAGCTGTTCGGGCTGACGCAGCATCCCTCGATCGCCGGCGGACGGCTTCCGCTGACCCTCTACCTGCTCTCGCCGGCACATCGACCGCTGCAGGTCACGCGCGACCTGCCGAGCTTCTGGAAGGGATCGTGGGCCGCGGTCAGAGCCGAGATGAAGGGACGCTACCCGCGCCATCCCTGGCCCGAGGACCCCGCCTCGGCGGCACCGACCGCGCGGGCAAAACCGCGCGGGACGTGAGAGCCGCACGGCGCACGGCCCGGGCGCGCGCACGCGATACGGAAAAGTAACCCCTCTCGTTGTCTTTCTCCGGGCGCTATGGCCTCGAGAGACCGCTCCCGAGCTTGTCGGGCGACAAACGTCGGTGGGGAGACGCTCAATGACGGGAGACGATCTTCTCGCGCGCGTCCGCGCGGTACACGCAACGCTCCACTGTGAGACCGACCTGTCGCCCCGCAATCCGAGGATCAACCGCGCGCTCCGCGCCCTGGTCGACGGCGTCCTGGCGGCCCGCTCCATCGATGCGGCGGCCGCCGTGCTCGCCGATCCCGGCCTGCAGGCGCTGCGGGGCGGCCTCCTGGAGAAGCTCGCCGTCGCCGAAGGCGAGATGGAGAGACACTGGGGCGAGATGCTCTGCGCGCGCGCCGGCCTCGCGGCCGTCGACCTCACCGAGCTCGTCTACTGGGACTGCTATCGCCATCTGGTCGCGGGCGAGTTGTGCTGCCTGCCGCCGCTGAGCGATCTCGCCAAGGGGCAGCGCATCTGTTTCGTCGGCGCAGGCGCGCTGCCGTTGAGCGCCATCCTTGTGCATGTGCGCACCGGCGTCGAGGTCACCTGCATCGACGTGGACCCGCACGCCTGCCGCATCGCGCGGGAGCTTTGCGACCGACTTGGCCTCGCCGGCATCGCCGTCAGATGCGCGCACGGCGCGGAGTGGGACTACGAGCGCAGCCGGGTCGTGCTCGTGGCAAGCCTGGTGTCGGAAAAAGCCGAGGTGGTGGCGCAGGTGCGCAAGGTGTGCCCGGCCGCGCTCATCGCCTTGCGCTCCGCCGAAGGGCTCTCCACCCTGCTCTACGATCCTGTCGACGAGCCCGCGCTCGAGGCCATGGGCTGCACGCTCCTGGGCAGGACCGGTTACAACCCGCGAGCCATCAACACGACCCTGTTCTACGACGCCACGTGATCGCTGCCGCTTGGCCATGGGAGGATTGTCCCTGACCGGACATCGGCCACGACATCGGTTACAGTGCCTTCGGAACCAGGGAGAGTGCAGCCAGCCAAAGTGGCAGGAAGAGCGGGGACGCCTTTTGGACACTCTCACTCTGGCGCTATGCGTTTCTATCGGTACCGGCGTGCCGTGGCTGATCGCTGTCTACTCGGAAAACGGTGCCCGCCAGCTGCTTGGAAACAGCGTGTTGGGAATGGCAGGGACCGCCTCCGCGGCCTACGCGTTCAGCTGGATTTTTTCCACGTACAGCATTGCCGCTTTGGTATCGCTCGGCCCCGCGGTCGCATTTCTGACGATCGCTGCCGGTCAGGCCATCAAGCGCGCGATCTTATCCACGCTGTCGCGGTCACGGTAGTTGGCTTTTGATGGCCGCTTGCCGGGCTCGAGGTTGGCGCCCCCATGTCGTTGACCGAGCAGCTTGGCGTCCAAGACAGATCGCCTTTCTCGAGCACCGGCCTAACGCAGCTTCTTCGCGCTGCTGCGGCGGTGCCACCAGGCGAGCAGCGTGCCCAGGATGCCGCGCGGCATGTAGATGATGAACAGGATCAGGAGCAGGCCGTAGATCATCTGGTCCAGCGAGAGGGCCGAGCTGCCGAGCAGTGATTTGAGCGTCGCCGAGCCCTGGATCAGCACCCGCAGGCCCTCGGCCAGCACCTGGGTGAAGACGGCCCCGATGGTGGGCCCGAGCATCACCCACATGCCGCCCGCGATCACCGCGAACACCATGTTGAGCGACAGGCCAAGCCCGGCGATCGTGTCGGGGCCGATGTACATCTGGTACTGGCCGAAAACGGCGCCGCCGAGCGCGCACATGCCGGCCGAGAGCGCGGTGATTTTGAGCTTCTCGCGCGTCACGTCGATGCCGACGGAGGCGGCGGCGTCCTCGTCCTGGCTCGCGGCGTCGAGCGCGTAGCGGTCCATGCTGCGGTCGACGCGCCGCCACACGTAAAGCCCGACGAGCCAGAGCGCAAAGGCAACGTAGAAGGAGAGCACGCGGTCGGGCTCGAACTGGACGGCCCAGAGCGAGATGCCGTCGCCGTAGCGGGTCGGCTGGGTGCCGAGCGAGCCGCCGGTGTAGTCGCGCAGGCCCACGATGCACAGGCGCACGAACTCGGTGAGCGCCAGCGTGAGCAGCGCGAAGTAATGGCCGGTGATGCGGAAGCGGAAGCAGGGATAGCCGACGAGCACGCCGACGACGGTCGCAAGCAGCACCGCCAGAGGGATGCCGAGCCAGGGCGTGAGCCCCAGGAAGTTCCACAGCATCACCGTGACGTAGGCGCCGATGCCGGTGAAGGCCCCGTGCCCCAGCGAGGTGAGGCCGAAGCGCCCCATCAGCGACCAGCCCGTGTAGATGAAGGACCACAGGAGGATCTGGATCAGGAGATGCAGGTAGTACCGCTCCGAGCCGGGAAACAGCAGGCGCACGGCGAGCGGCAGCGCGGCGACCGCCGCCAGCCCCAGGATCGCCGCCGCCAGCTTCAGGTGGGCGAGCTTCATCCCTTGCCTCCGAACAGGCCCTGCGGCCGGATGAAGATCACCAGCATGAAGAACAGGAAGGCGACGGCGTAGCCCCATTCGGTGTGGAAGCAGCTGGAGCCGACCGCAATGAACTGGCTCATGATGAAGGCGGCAAGGAACCCGCCGATCATGTTGCCGAGCCCGCCCAGCACGCAGATCATGAAGATCAGGGGCCCGAACTGCAGCCCGATCTGGGGATATATGTCGTACTGCAGCACCATCAGCGCCGCGGCGAGGCCGGCGAGCCCGCCGCCCATGGCCGAGGTGACGAGGTAGAGCCGGCGGCTGTCCACCCCCATCAGCGGCATGATCTGGCGGTCCTGGGCGATGGCGCGGATGGCGGTGCCGATGTAGGTGCGCTTCAGGAACAGCCACAGGGCCAGCATGGCGGCGAGCGCGACCGCGAACGTTATGATGCGCGCCAGCGCGAAGTTCATGTCGAGGAAGCCGACCGAGCCTAAGCGGATGCCGAGGTTCCGGAAGTCGATGCCGAACGCCATAGTGGCGGCGGCCTGCAGGAAGAACAGCACGCCGCCCGTCACCAGGAGCTGGTTGATGGGCGGCGTGTCGAGCACCGGCCGGATCACGAGAAGGTGCAGCATCGCCCCGGCGATGGCGACGAGCACGATGCCGATTGCGGCGGCGAGCAGAAACGGCATCCCGCCCTTGTAGGCGTGGTTGATGCCGTACATGCCGACCATGACCAGCTCGGCGTAGCAGATCCACACCACGTCGATCACGCCGAATACCAGGTTGAGACCGAGTGCCAGGAGCGCCAGGAGGCCCGCGAGCAGGAGCCCGTTGAGGATCGCCTCCAGGAAGTAGATGTCGAGATGGCAGTCCATGATCTCACCCGTCATCCCGGACGGAGCGATGTGAGCCGCAGGCGAACAGCGCTCCGATCCGGGACCTCCCACAGCAGGTCCGACTCGTCTCACGAGGTCCCGGATAGCCTCGCCCCGGCTCGAGGCCGGGGCTCGGCTTCCGGGATGACGGGTGGTGTTGTTCCATCAAACCCCCATGTACGCCTTGCGGATGTCGTCGCTGGCGGCGAGCTCGGCGGCGGTGCCCTGCGCCTTGATGTGCCCCACCTCGAGCAGGTAGGCGCGGTCGACCACCTTGAGGACCTGGCGCACGTTCTGCTCCACGATCAGCACCGTGTAGCCCTCGCTGCGGATGCGGCGCACCAGGTCGAAGACCTGCGCCACGATCACGGGGGCGAGCCCCATCGAGGGCTCGTCGAGCAGCACCAGCTTCGGCCGGCTCATGAGCGCGCGGGCGATCGCGCACATCTGCTGCTCGCCGCCCGACAGCGTGCCGGCGAGCTGGCTCTCGCGCTCCTTGAGGCGCGGAAACAGCGCGTAGACGTAGTCGAGCTGCTCGGCGAACTTCGCGCGCGCCGCGGGCATGAACGCGCCCATGCGCAGGTTGTCCCTGACACTCAGCCTGGGGAACAGCCTGCGGCTCTCCGGCACGTGGGCAATGCCGGTCTCGACGATCTTGTGCGCCGGCATGCGCACGAGGTCGTGGCCCTCCATGATCATGCTGCCCGAGGTGGGCCGCAACAGGCCGGAGATCACCCGCAGCAGCGTGGTCTTGCCCGCGCCGTTGGCGCCGATCACAGCGACCGCCTCGCCGGTGTTCACGCCCATGGAGACGCCGAACAACGCCTGGAAGCCGCCGTAGCCCGCATCGATGGTCTGGAGTTGCAGCATCAGGCCCCCGCGTCCACGCCGAGGTAGACCTCCACGACGCGCCTGTCCGACTGGGCCGCCTGCGGAGCGCCGTCGAAGATCTTCTCGCCGTGGTCGAGCACCACGACACGGTCCACCACGCGCATCAGCACGCCCATGATGTGCTCGACCCAGACGATGGTGATGCCCTTCTCCTTGCGGATGCGCAGCAGCATGTCGGCCGCCTGCTCCATCTCGCCGTGATCGAGGCCGTTGAGGCTTTCATCCGCGAGCAGGAGCACAGGCTGGGTGGCGATGGCGCGCGCCAGCTCGAGCTTCTTGAGTGCCGCCGCCCCGAGCCCGTCGGTGGTGGCGGCAGGGCCCGCAGGCAGGCCGACGAGCCCGAGCGCCTCCTCGGCCTGGTGCCAGCAGGTGGCGCGGTCGGCCTTGCCCTGCTGCCCGAACCAGGCCGAGAGCGCGACGTTCTCGATCAGCGTCAGATTGTGGAACGGGCGGGGGATCTGATAGGTGCGGCCGATGCCCTTGTGGCAGACCCTGTTGGCAGGAAGGCCGCCGATCTCATCCTCCTTCAAGCGGATGGAGCCCGCCGTCGGCACGTACATGCCGGCGATGCAGTTGAAAATGGTGCTCTTACCCGACCCGTTGGGGCCGATCAGCCCGAGGATCTCGCCCTCCTCGACGAGGAAGGAGACGTTCGAAACGGCCGTGAAGCCGTCGAACATCTTGGTGAGACCGGAGACCGTGAGAAGAGGCATGGGGTCAGACCGATCCACCCGTCATCCCGGACGGAGCGACGCGAGCCGTAGGCGAGCAGTCGCTCCGATCCGGGACCTCGTGAGGCAGGCTCCGACTGGTTCCGGGAGGTCCCGGACAGCCTCGGCTGCGCCTCGGCTTCCGGGATGACGGGTGTTCATTTCAGCGCGCGTAGGCGTGGCCGGCCGGCAGCGGCAGCACCGGGTCGATGGTGCGGATCGTGGCCGGCCAGGCGATCTTGGTCTCGCCCTTGACGTACTGCATCACCACCGGCGACGAGCGTGCGTTCTGCCCCGCCATCTTGTGACCGGGCGGGTTGAACTTCACGCCATAGCCTTGCACCGTGCCGCCTTCGGGAATGTCGGTCTCGAGTGCGGCCTTGCGCAGCGCCTCCGGATCGAAGCCGCCGTGCTTCTTGATGGCGCGCGGGAGCACGTCGTTGAGGAAGATCCAGGCCTGGTTGAAGCCCATCGACACGTGCGGCGGCACCTCGTTGGCCTTGGTCTCGGCCTTGTAGCGCTTCACCATCTCCGCCGTCAGCTCACCCAGGCCGGGCTTCAGGCTCTTCGGGTCGAGCAGCTGGGCTGCCACCGGATCGACGTTGTAGACGTAGTTCACGTCATCCTTGAACGTCTCGAGCAGCTTGTCGATCTGGCCATAGCCGGCGCCATGGCCGATCAGCGCGGCCCACTTGAGGCCCGCCTCCCTGGACTGGCGGAGAAACAGGGTGATGTCGGGGTTGTAGCCCGTATGCAGGATCACATCCGGCCGGGCGCGCCGCAGCTTGGTCACGAGCGCGGAGAGATCGGGCGAGGTGGCGGCATAGCCCTCCTTGTGCACGATCTGGATGCCGAGCTCCTTGCACTTGGCCTCGTTACCCATTGCGACACCGACGCCGTAGGGGCCGTCCTCGTGGATGATGGCGACCTTGATGTCCTTCACCTCCATCTTGAGCTTGGCCTTGGCGTTTTCCGCAAGGAAACTGCAGGACGCCTCGCCGAACTGGTCGGAATGCACCTGCGGGCGGAACACGTACTGCAGGTTCTTGTCCTTGAAGACCGCGGAGGCGACGCACACGTTGGCCCACATGAACTTCTTGGCGGCATCCACGCGCGCTGCCATGGGCACGCAGTGCGCGCTGGAATACACACCCATCAGCAGGTCGACCTTGGCGTCGTTGAGCAGCCGCTCGGCCTCATTGATGGCAACGTCGGTCTTGGACTGGGCATCGGCCTCGATGACGATGATCTTGTGGCCCTCGACGCCGCCCTTCTCGTTGACCATGTCGATGGCGATCTTGTTGCCGATCGCCGCGGCCTTGGAGCCGCCGGCCGCGAACGCGCCGGTGTGGTCGTAGATGATGCCGATCTTGACATCGGCGCTCGCGGGCATCGCAAAGAGCAGTAAGACTGCGATGAGCGCGGCCGCGCAGGCGGGCATGAAGCGCACCATTGTGTCCCCTCCCTGGAAGTGACGGCATTGTCCTGCCGTAACGAATGGTTGCGCGAGTGTGGGAACGCGCGGGGCAGTCTGTCAACAGCAACCCGCGTCTATTCGACGAAAAGCTCGGCGGCGGTGCCGCGGCAATCCATCTCGTACTCCAGGCCGCGTACCGGCGGCCGGCAGAAGTGCCACGTGAGCCCGGTGCGCGCCGCCCCGCGCGCCACGATCGTGTCGGCGAGGAATGGGTGGAGGTCGTGCACCGTGTAGACCTGGGCGGCGGTAGTGCGCGTCCAGGACTGCCCCAGGAGGCCGAGCCGCCGCTCCATCTCGCCCAGCACGAAGGTGGCCTTCTCACGCATCGCGTCGGGGCTCGTCTCCCCATAGCGGACCGTGCGCTCGCGGTAGCTGGCGCCGCCCTCTCTGGCCTCGCCGCTGCCGGACACGACGAAGGTCGGCCCACGTGGCGCCGACGCCGCTACGGTGAAGCTGAAGGCATGGAAGGAAGGCTCGGCGGGCGGCGCGATCTCCGGGCACACGTTGCTGCGCGCGACCGGGTTGGTCCTGGTCTTGCCGTCGTAGATACCCCATTGCGCGAGCGTCTCGACGTAATGCTCGTTGAAGGTGCGGAAGCCCTCGTCGGAGAACGGCAGCGGCGAGCGCAGCTCGCAGGCGCAGAAGGCGGTGAGCGGCCGCCCGCGCGCCCCCAGGATCGCCGCCGCGCGCTCGAAGCCCTGCTTCAGCGCCACCGGCTCGCTGAACGTCACGCGCTCGATCTCGAAGCCGGGCTCTGCCGCCACGCCGCCCGAATACTGGAATACCGCCGGAATGAAGCGATAGCCCCCAGGCGCGAACAGGAGGACGCTCACGGCCGCGAAGTGCCCGACGCGCGGGACTGGTGCGGCAGGCCGCCGGTCGCGAATGCCTGTTCGAGGCGCGCCACCTGCGCGTGCACCGGGCTCGGGCCCTCGGGCTCGTCGGCGGCGGCCTGCGCTGGGAGCTCGCGGTTGTGCTTGGCCGCGTCGTGCCGCACGATGCGGTCGTTGAGGGCAAAGCTCGCCACGACGAGCGTCCTGAGGCCCTCGGGCAGCATGCCGAAGCCCTTGACGTGGCCGATGCGGCCGGGCTGCGTGAGCTTGATGCGCGCGCGCTTCTTGCGCAGGTCCGCCTCCGTGATCTCGCCCTCCTTGCGGGCGCGGTGGATCATCAGCCAGGAGGCGAGCTCCAGAAGGCGGGTGGTGAGGCGCATGCTCTCGTTGGCGTAGACCATGGCGGCCGGCGCCTCGAGCGCCTTGGCCTCCTTGCGACCCGGCCCGTCGAGGTAGGCGGCCGTACGCTCCACGAGCGCCATGCCCTCACGGAAGATCGCATCGAACCGATCGGAGGCGAGGAAGTGCTCGCCGAAGGAAATCGTGACACCGCCAACGCGGGAAAGACGACCTGCAGAAACGCCCATGACTAGACCTACCACTCGACCCCGTGCCTCGACCCGGCACACCCGTTCGGACTTCACTGACCATCCGTCGACCCTCGCAGAGGAGGGTAAACAACTCGCTTCAAAGCTGGACGAGAAAGTTGTCCGCAAATGGGCCGTTCGCGCGCACATGCAACGCGTCGGGGGAGTTCTCTTGGCGCGCTACTCCGCTGGCCGGGGCAGCGCAGAGCCCGCTCTGGCGGCACTTTGGGCGCTGTGGTCGCGCGCCACGTAGGTGTAGACCACCGGCGTCACGAACAGCGTGAAGAGCGTGCCGATCGTCATGCCCGCGGCGATCGTGAGCCCGATGGCGAACCGGCTCGCCGCACCGGCGCCGTGCGCCGTGAGCAGCGGCAGCATGCCCACCACCATCGCCGCCGTGGTCATCAGGATCGGTCGCAGCCTGATCGCCGCCGCCCTGTGGATCGCATCGCGGCGCGAGAGCCCCTCGCTCTCCTGCAGGTGGTTGGCGTAATCCACCATCAGGATGCCGTGCTTGGAGATCAGCCCGATCAGCGTCACGAGCCCCACCTGGGTGTAGATGTTGATGCTGGCGAGCCCGAGGTTCATCGGCAGCAGCGCACCGAACATGGCCGTGGGCAGTGCGATCAGAATGATGAAGGGATCGCGGAAGCTTTCGTACTGCGCCGCCAGCACCAGATAGATGATGACGAGGGCGAAGACGAAGGTCAGCACCAGCGTGTTGCCCTCCTGCACGTACTGGCGGCTCTCGCCCTGGAAGTCGTAGGTGAAGCCGTAGGGCAGGTGCTCCTTCGCCTTCGCCTTCAGGAAATCGAGCGCCTCGCCCATCGTGCGTCCCGGGAACGGCACGCCCTGGATGGTGGCGGAGTTGAGCTGCTGGAAGGTGGTGAGCGTGTTGGGCTGCACCGACTGCGCGATGGAGACCACGCTGGCGAGGGGCACCAGCGATCCAGAGCTGGTACGCACCTGATAGCGCTGCAGCCAGTCCGACGTGAGGCGGAACTCGCGCGGCACCTGCGGGATTACCTGGTAGGCGCGGCCGTACAGATTGAAGCGGTTGACATAGTTGCCGCCGAGGAGGGTCGACAGCGAGCCGCCCAGGTCTTGCATGGTGATGCCGAGGCGGTTGGCCTTGTCATGGTCGATCTTCAGCTCGATCTGCGGGGTCTCGAACTTGAGGTCGCCCACGGCGAAGATGAACAGGCCGCTCTTGCGCGCCTCGTCCAGCATCTTGTCCATCACCTGGGCGAGCTGCGTGTAGTCCGCCGTCGTCGTGATCACGAACTGCACCGGCGGGCCGCCGATGGAGCCCGGCAGTGACGGCGGCGGGAAGCTGAACACCTGCGCGTTGGCGACGCTGGAAAGCGGCCCCTGCAGGCTGGCCATGACCGCCTTCGCCGAGCGCTCACGCTCGCCCCACGTCTTGAGGATCATGCCGCTGAACGACGACGACGGGCCGGGGAAGCCGTTGATGGAGAACAGGTGGTCCTTCTCCGGCACAGTATCAAACACCTTGCCGAGCTGCCGCGTGGCCTGCTCCAGGTAGTCGAGGTTGGCGGTGGCCGGCACCTGCACCATGCTCATCAGGAAGCCCTGGTCCTCCTCGGGCGCCAGCTCCTTCTGGGTGGTCACATACATGATGCCGGTGGCCGCCATCACCGCCACCAGCGTCATCAGGGTGACGGGACGGCGGTCGAGCGTTCGGTTGAGGCGCCGGTCGTAACGGCGGCGCAGGCCTTCGAACACGCGGTTGAGCGTGCGATTGAACCAGCCGGTGTGCTGCTGTGGCTTCAGGAGCTTGGAGGCCATCATCGGCGACAGCGTGAGGGCGATGACGCCCGACACGATCACCGCGCCGGCCAGCGTGAAGGCGAACTCGCGGAACAGCGTGCCGGTGAGGCCGGAGACGAAGCCAATGGGCGCATAGACCGCCGCCAGCGTGATGGTCATGGAGATGACCGGCAGGGCGATCTCGCGCGCGCCTTGCAGCGCCGCCTCGAACGGCGGCGAGCCCTCCTCGATATGGCGGTGGATGTTCTCCACCACCACGATGGCGTCGTCCACCACCAGGCCGATGGCCAGCACCAGCGCCAGCAGGGTGAGCAGGTTGATGGAGTAGCCGAGCGCCAGGAGCGCGAACATCACGCCGATCAGCGACAGCGGGATGGTTACGATCGGGATCAGCGTGGAGCGCAGGTTGCCGAGGAACAGGAAGATGACGACCACCACGATCAGCGCCGCCTCGATCAGCGTGGTCGCCACCTCGCGGATCGAGGCCTCGATGAACTTGGTGGCGTCGTAGGCGATGGCGCCTTCCAGGCCCGGCGGCAGCTGGGCCTGGATGTCGGGGAAGGCCGCGCGCACCTTGGCGATCACGGTCAGCGGGTTGGCCGCCGGGTTGGCGAAGAGGCCGACGAACACCGCCTTCTGTCCGTCGAAGGCGGCCGTCACGGCGACGCCTTCAGGGCCCAGCTCGACGGTGGCGATGTCGTAGAGCCGGATCAGTGCATCGCCGCGCGTCGCCACGATCAGCTTGGCGAACGCCGCCGGGTTCGTAGTAGTGACGTCTCGGCGTTGATCGGTGGTCTGGACGAAGTCGCCCTTCACCTGGCCCGCCGCGGTGACGAAGTTGTTGGCGGCCAGCGCGTTGCGCACGTCGAGCGGCGTGATGGCGAGTGCGGCCATCTTGTCCGGGTTGAGCCAGACGCGCATGGCGAAGGTCTGGGCGCCGAACACCTGCGCCTGGGCCACGCCCTCGATGGTCTGCAAGCGCGGCTGCACCACGCGGATCAGGTAGTCGCTGATCTGCGAGCCCGTCATCACCGTGCTGTTGAACGACATGTACATCAGCGCGATGGGGTCGCCGGTCTGGCGCACCACCACCGGGTCCTGCGCCTCGCGCGGCAGCTGCGCCTTGACCTGCTGGATCTTGGACAGGACGTCGGCGACCGCCCGGTCGGCGTTGGCGTCGAGACGCAGGTTCAGCTCGATGGTCGAGACGCTCTGGTTCGACTTGGAGGTGAGGGTGTCGATACCCTCGGCGCTCGCCACCGCCTGCAGCATCGGCGTGGTGATGAAGCCCCTGATCACGTCGGCATTGGCGCCGGGGTAGGCGGTGGTGATGGTGATCTTGGTGTTGGTGAGCTCGGGGAACTGACGCACCGGCAGGCTGAAGCGCCGAGGCCAGGCCCCACCAGCAGGATCATCAGGCTCACCACGGAGGCGAGCACCGGCCGGCGAATGAAGATGTCGGTGAACGACATGTGTCCCCCCGTATATCGCCGCTAACCCAGACTCGGCAGTCGGCAATCGGCAGTCGGCAATCGGGTGTGGCCGACCGACGGGCAAACTTTGAATGCTTCCATGACCAGCTCTCTTCCTGCGACCGCCGACGCCCGACTGCCGGCTGCCGCTATTCCTTGGGCCGCGCTTCCGGCCGGATCAGGGGCTGGGCGTTGTCGATACGGATGGCGGCGCCCGGATTGAGCTTGAGCTGGCCGGTGGTGACCGCCTCCTCGCCGGCCTTGAGGCCTTCGATGATAGCGACCCGGTCGTCGCGGGCCTGGCCCGTCTTGACGAAGCGCCGCTCGGCCGTGAGCTTGCGCTCGCCTGCGCCCTGCGCCGCAGTGGCCTGGCCGGGGCCGCCCTTGGCGCTCTCGGCCGGCGCATCGACCGCCTTCACGACGTAGATGCTGTCGCCATAGAGGCTGTAGGTGACGGCAGTGCGCGGCACGGTGACGACATCGCGCGGCTCCCCGACCAGCACGAGCACGTTGGCGAACATGCCGGGCAGCAGCTTGCTCTTGGGATTGGGCAGGCTGGCGCGCACCAGGAGGGTGCGGGTGTCCTGCGCCACGCGCGCATCGAGCGAATTCGATCTTGCCCTTGAACACTTCGTTCGGGAAGGCATCGACGCCGATCTGGATCTGCTGGCCGACGCGCAGCTTGCCGATGGTCTGCTCGGGCATGGGGAAGTCGACGCGGATCGGGTCGAGCGCCTGCACCGTGACCAGCATCATGCCCGGGGAGACGTACTGGCCCCTCTCCACCTTGCGGATGCCGAGCCGGCCGGACACCGGCGCCCTGATGGTCTTCTGGGCGATGACGGCCTCGATCTTGCTCACGGACGCCTGGGCGGTGTCGCGCTTGGCGCGCGCGGTATCGAGGTTGGCTTCCGAGGTTACCTGCTTGGCGAGCAGGTCCGACTGGCGCTGGAAGGCCAGCTCGGCCTCGGCCAGGACCGCCCTGGCGCTGGCGAGGTCCGCTTGCTCTACCGCGATGTCGAGTTGGACCAGAACGGCGCCCCGCTCCACCTCGCTGCCGCTTTCCGCGCCCACCTCGGTGACGATGCCCGCCACCTGGGAGGCCACGTCGACCCCGTGCGAGGAGATCAGCGTGCCGATGGAGGTGAGCTGGTCGACCCACTTCTCGATCTTGGCGGGCTCGGAGGTCACGGTCGACGGCGGCGGCACCTGCGAGGCCATGATCCCCTTGATGAGGTTCGGCTTGAAGTCGTAGTTGAACCAAACCAGCACGCCGAGGAAGGCGGCGGCGACAGCGCCTGTGATGATGAAGCGTAGGGCCATGGCTGAAGCGGTGTGGGCGGGATGACCGCGCTAAGATGGGGGGAGCTTGGCGAAAGACAAGCGCGCAGGGGCGAGTGTTGCCATGCGCGCGGAGCGTTGCACGGCAATTACAGAAGTCGCCGTGGCTTGGCCATGCGGCTTTAGCGCGCCGCTGCCCCATTGCTTTCGTCGGAAAGATGTCAACAGCATGGCGTCAGGAGGATGGCGTCAGCAGGCGTTAAGGCGGCGTCAAGCCGCAGCGAGATCGCAGCGCCGTGTAACGCGAAAGAGACGGGGCGCTCGCCGCTGCATCGACGCCGGTAGAGCGTATCCGGTCGTTCAGCATTCTGCATGGCGAAGGCAGTCGGCAGTCGGCAGTGGGCAATAGGCGGCTGGCGGCGAGGCCGCCAACTGCCGACTGCCAACTGCCAACTGCCGTCAGCAATGCAGGCAAGAGAGCGGGACGTGCGGTTGATCGCAGGACCCGACGACTTCGCCGCCGCCTTCGGCGCCCCGCCTGAGGCCGTCGAGCGGCTCGTCCTCTACGAGAGGCTGCTGCGCCAGTGGCAGAAGGCCGTGAACCTGGTGGCGCCCGGCACGCTCGACGCCGTCTGGCACCGCCACTTCGCCGACAGCGCCCAGCTCGTGCCCCTGGCCCCGCCCGGCACGCGCTCCTGGATCGACCTCGGCTCCGGCGCCGGCTTCCCCGGCCTGGTGGTGGCGATCCTGCTGGCGCGGGCCTCCCTCTCCCCGCGCATCGCCGACCTCTCCACACGCTCCATCAGCGCGGGGAGAGGGTCGGGGTGAGGGGCAGCCGCACAGCTCCAACGTCGGAGTCTGTGGCTGCCCCTCACCCTAACCCTCTCCCCGCAAGAGCGGGGAGAGGGAATCGCCCCCGCGTCACCCTGATCGAGAGCGACACCCGCAAGTGCGCCTTCCTGCGCGAGGTGGCGCGGCAGGCCGGCGTGGCTGTGGATATCCTGTCGATAAGGGCCGAATCAGCTAGAACATCCGTTAACGAAGGATTGCCGCGGGTCGTGTCGGCGCGCGCGCTCGCCCCGCTCGACAGGCTGCTGGGCTTGGCCGCGCCCTTGTCCCCGCCGGGCACGACGCTGCTGCTGATGAAGGGCAGGGAGGCCCGCAAGGAGCTGCAGATGGCCGAAAGCCGCGTGGAAGTTCGATGTCGCGTTGGTCCCCAGCGTCACCGACAAGCACGGCCGCATCGCCGTCATCACGAACCTCGAGCGCAAAGCGAAGGACTGACATGCCCGCAGCGAGCCCGCTCCGCGTCCTGGCCGTCGCCAACCAGAAGGGCGGCGTCGGCAAGACCACCACGGCCATCAACCTCGGCACCGCGCTCGCCGCCGTCGGCGAGAAGGTGCTGATCCTCGACCTCGACCCGCAGGGCAACGCCTCGACCGGCGTCGGCGTGGCGGAGAGCCGAGCGCCACATCACCAGCTTCGACATCCTCACCGGCAAGACGCACCATCGCCAAGGCCGGCGCCAAGACGCTGGTGCCCAACCTGTCGGTGGTGCCGGCCAACGCCGACCTGGTCGGCCTGGAAGCGGAGATGATGGCGGAGCAGAGCCGCCCGTTCCGGCTGCGCGACGCCGTCACCGCCCTGCTCGCCGAGCAGCGCGCCAACCCGGCCGAGGTGCCCTACACCTATCTCCTGATCGACTGCCCGCCCTCGCTCAACCTGCTCACGCTCAACGCCATGGTGGCGGCGCACGCCGTGCTGGTGCCGGTGCAGTGCGAGTTCTTCGCGCTGGAAGGCATCTCCCAGCTCAAGGCCACCATCGACCAGATCCGGGCCACGCTGAACCCGGCGCTGGAGATCCAGGGCGTGGTGCTCACCATGCACGACGCCCGCACCACGCCTCTCCAAGGAGGTCGCCAGCCGAGGTGCGCAACTTCTTCGGCGCCAAGGTCTACGAGACCATGATCCCGCGCAACGTGCGCGTCGCCGAGGCGCCGTCGCACGGCAAGCCGATCATGCTCTACGACTACGACAGCCCCGGCAGCCAGGCCTACATCCGCCTCGCGCACGAGATCATCGAGCGCGAGCGCCGCCTGCGGGCGGCGTAGATCTGGGTCGAAGCGGCGAATGGCCGAGTGCAGCGAATGGCATGTCCCATTCGCGCATTCGGCCATTCGCTCATTCGACCCAACCTACGGAGGCCGGTGAATGTCCGACAACGTCCGAAACACCGGAACCGCCATGCCCATCCCCCTGCACAAGGGCGGCCGGCTCGGCCGCGGCCTGGCCTCGCTGATCGGCGAGCCGCAGCCGCAGGCCGAGGCACCGCTGCCCGCGCACGGCGAGCAGCGGCTCGTGCCGATCGCCGAGCTGCAGCCCGAGCGGCCTCAACCCGCGCCAGCGACTTCGCCGACGCCGAGCTGGCCGAGCTCGCCGAATTCGATCCGCGCCAAGGGGCTGGTGCAGCCGATCGTCGTGCCGCCCCGACCGTCAGCGCGGCGGCTTCGAGATCGTCGCCGGCGAGCGCCGCTGGCGCGCGGCGCAGCGCGCGTGCCTGCACAACGTGCCGGTGATCGTGCGCGACCTCAGCCGACCTGGAGGCCGCTCGAGTTCGCCCTCATCGAGAACGTGCAGCGCGCCGACCTCAACCCGATGGAGGAGGCGGCCGGCTACAACGAGCTGATCGAGAAGCACGCCTACACCCAGGAGCAGCTCTCCGAGGTGGTCGGCAAGAGCCGCAGCCATGTCGGCAACACGCTGCGCCTCCTGAAGCTGCCGGCCGACGTGCAGGCGCTGGTGCGCGAGGGCAAGCTCTCGGCCGGCGCCGCGCGCGCCATCATCGGCCAGAAGCCGAGGTCGATGTCCTGGCCGAGCGAGATCGTCGCCCGCGGCCTCAACGTGCGCGAGGTCGAGGCGCTGGTGAACGAGATGCAGCAGGGCGCGCCCGCCAGGCCGGGCGCGGCAGGCCGGCGGCCTGGGCGCGCGGCGGCGAGCGCCTCGCCGCCACGCGCATCCGTCGCACAAGGACGCCGACACCCTGGCGTTCGAGAAGGACCTCTCCGATGCGCTGGGCCTCAAGGTGGAGGTCCGGCGCGGCCCGGCGAGACCGGCTACCTCACCATCCAGTACGGCAACTACGAGCAGCTCGACCACATCCGCAACCGCCTGGTCGGCCGGCTAGGGGTCAGACCCTGCGGGTCTGACCCCATGGCGCAAACCTGACCCAGTGCAGCTCGGCCATGACCGTCGGGCTTTGCGCCATCGCCGGCTCACGACCCGCAGGCGTCTGACCGCTATGCTGACGCCGCTCTTGACGGGGCTTCGGCGCCATTGTTGTTGTCAACGGCGATCGGCCGGCGCCGAAGCAGGGGTCTGAGCCCTCGCGCTCGGCGGCCGGCGATGAATTGCGACCGTTGGAGGCGAGGGGTCTGACCCCTCCTCGAAGACCCATGACGAACGACGTGCTGCAGCGGCTGGCGGCGACCATCCACGCGCGCCGCAGCGAGACTGCGGCCAACTCCTACACCAGGCAGCTCATCGATGCCGGGCCCGAGCGCTGCGCCAGGAAGCTCGGCGAGGAGGCCACGGAGACCGTCATCGCCGCCCTCGGCGCCGATCGCCAAGGCGCTCACGCGCGAGGCCGCCGACCTCGTCTACCACCTCCTGGTGCTGCTGGAATGCCGGCAGGTCCCCTGGGGCGACGTCCTGGCCGAGCTCGAGGCGCGCATGGGCACCTCCGGCCTCGCCGAGAAGGCCGCCAGAGCGAAGCCGACCCCCAGGCAGGCCCATGAACCCGCCGCCGATCCCGCCGCGACCTTCCTGGCGCCGGCCAGCGGATCGCGGCCCCCTCGCCTTCTCGCCCTACCGCGATGTTCTGCGCGCGAGGAGTGGGCCAAGCTGCGCGCCGACACGCCGATGACGCTGGTGCCGCGCGACCTCGAGCAGCTGTCGGGCGTGATCGAGGACCTGTCGATGAGCGAGGTCGAGCAGATCCACCTGCCCCTGTCGCGGCTTCTCAACCTGCACGTGGCGGCGGCGCAGGAGCTGCATGCCGTCACCACCAAGTTCCTGGGCCGCAGGGACGGGCGCGTGCCCTATATCCTGGGCATCGGCGGCTCGGTGGCCGTGGGCAAGAGCACCACGGCGCGCGTGCTGCGGGCGCTGCTGGCGCGCTGGCCCGATCACCCGCGCGTCGATCTGATCACCACCGACGGCTTCCTCCATCCCAACGCCGAGCTCGAGCGCCGCGGGCTCATGAACCGCAAGGGCTTTCCGGAGAGCTTCGACACCGCGCGCCTCCTCAATTTCCTGCACGACGTGAAGTCGGGCAAGGCAGAACGTCGAGGCGCCCGTCTACTCGCACTTCCACTACGACATCATTCCGGGCCAGACTGCACGTCGTCGACCGCCCCGACATCCTCATCGTCGAGGGCCTCAACGTGCTGCAGCCGGCGCGCCTGCCCAAGGACGGCAAGGCGATCCCGTTCGTCTCCGACTTCTTCAACTTCTCGATCTATCTCGACGCCGACGCCAAGGTGATCGAGGAGTGGTACGTCACCCGCTTCATGCGCCTGCGCCAGACCGCCTTCCGCGATCCGGCCGCCTACTTCCACCGCTACGCGCTGCTCACGCCCGACGAGGCGCGCGCGAAGGCGCTGCGAGATCTGGCGCAGCATCAACGAGAAGAACCTCTACGAGAACATCCTCCCCACGCGCCAGCGCGCCCGCCTGATCCTGCGCAAGGGCCCCGACCACCGCATCGAGAACGTCGCGCTCAGCGCCGCATCTGAGCGCCCGCTGCACCGTCTTCCGTCGCCGAGAACGAGTATTCCCGATTTCGCTGTGGCTCATTCGCCACTCGATGGATAAGCTGTCTGGTATACCGTCGGACTAGTGTCAACGGAAAATCTGAGCGCACACGACTTGCCGCTCGGTGTGCGCGAACCATGACCGGTCTGTTGCCGGACAGCACTTGTCGGATCCGTGAACCGTCCTGGCTAGCTTGAGCCGTTGCTGTATGTCATGCGTTTGAGCTGAGACTACAGATGTCGCTTGCGTATATCGATTGGGTCTCGTGTCTTGCTGCCTTGCGTGCCCTTGCGGCTTGGCGGGATGCTCCACGCATCCGCTGACCGGATGATTTCTGCGCGGACGTCGACTGTCGACATCGTGAGGAGCATCCGCTGCGAGGCTCTGGCCGGCCTGGAGAGCCTCTACAACGGCCTCACCCCCGCAGAGCGGATGAAGGCCGCAGCCGATCATCAAAGCCTCGATGATCGGCTACGATTTCGATGTTCGACATCGAGGAGAACAAATCGCGCCGGTGAGAACGGAAGGCGAGACAGCCTGGTGACGTTCAAGAGGGCATTCACATCGACGCCATCCGCTCTGGACGTGAGACGGCCAAGGCCGACTTGCAGCGGAAAAATATGCGACGCTTCACGATCATCGAACCATTGACGGATTGGCACAAGAGCCAGGACGAATGCAGGGACAGAACGAAAGGCGCAAACTGGACCTATCCGATCGCCGGCACCATCGGCCTCGATGAGATCGTTCGCACGTATGTCAAGCTGGAGTTGCTGACGGAGCTGCAGACGCATCAGCACCATGCCCAGGGCAATATTCGGACGCCACCGCGGCGCATGTGGTTTTCTCGGATGAATTGAAGTTCACGACGGATTTCAGGGCCGGTGCAAACGGCCAGCTGGTATTGGATGCGGTTGTCGGCCGCCTGAGTGTGACCAATGCATGGATCGAGCGTTAATGCGTCGCCGTAAGGACGAACATTCTGTCGTCGTTGCGTTGACGCGCGACGACGGTTGACGTCGATGAAAGAGTGAAGGTCCGCAAGCGCCGGGCGCAAACAAAGCGCGAAGCCAAAAGAGACCGCCAGGCAAGAACCGCAAGGAAGTGCGCGCAGGATGATCAAGGACGGCTCGGTGCGCGATCCGCGCGCGCAGGCCCGCCTGATCCAGATGAACGCGGACGCGCGGGACAGTGTGGCGATCGAATTGCATCGGCGGCGCAACCTCAACGACAAGGACGATGAAGCTGCCAGGGCGCTGGGGCAGAGGCTCCTCGATCTGTTGAAGTTGCCGTAGGGCTGAGCGTCATGTCTGTACCCTTGCGCTTTCGTTGCTGGATCGCTTTCGGCGCTGGCTTCTGCCTTTGGCCGGCTGCGCTCATCCACCCGCTGCCGGAGAACCATCCTTTGAACTTTCCGCGCTCGTCGACATTACGACATCGTGCACAGGGTTCGTTGCGAGGCGAAGGCGGGGCTCGAATCCTTCAAGAACAGCAAGAGCAAGGAGCATGTGGCGAAGATCATAGCCGCGACCAGCATCGGCTATGATTTCGAGTTCACGATGATCGAGGAAAACAACCTGACCGGAGGGGCGCTCACCTTCTTCAGAAAGTCCACGAGGGTGACGGCCTGGAGGCCGCGCTTAACAAACGGCTCGGCGAAGCGAAAGCGGGAGAACGTACGTGCTTTCCGGATCATCGAGGATCTGGCGGACGTAGCAAAGGCGGACTGCTCTCCCGGCCCGGGATCCAATCTCGCCTATCCGATTTCGGGCAGCCTTCAGGTGGACGAGGTCGTCCGTACCTACATCCGGTTGGAAAGAATGACCGATCTTGAGGAACCGAGGATCGGTTGACCCGGAGGCGGCCTTAAATTCGTAGCCTCAACGAAGAGAAGACGGGTGGCGTTTTTTCCGAACATCTCAAGTTCAAGACGACCTTGACGGCGGGTGCCACGCCGACACTGAAGTTGAGCGCGGTCACAGGAAGTTTTCGCCTCACCAACGCGATCGGTCCAGGGCGAGGCCAAGCGGGACGATGATCACTCGTTAATCATCGTCTTTGCCCAAACCCCGAATTTCAAGGACGAGAACCAAAAGGTTAGGGCGCGCGAGAGCTGACACGCAAGAAGCTGATAGGCAAAGACAAAAAGGTCGTGCGAGGCGCCCGCGCGGAGGCAGCGCTGGCGCGGGGGAGCAGCGAGCACGCGCGCAACCGGGTCGCCCTCGAGCTGGCGCGGCTGCGCAACCTCTTGGACGACGAACAGGAAAGCGCGCGATTCCTGGGCAAGCAATTGCTGAGGTTCATGCGACCGCCCGACGAAACCGGGCCGGGTGACTAGCCATGAAGTCGTTTGGCTTGCATGCCAAAGGCTGCTGCGCGGCCGCCGCTGTCAGCCGCCGGCCTGACCGGATGCTCCGTCCACCCGCTGCCGCAGGACGTCTCGTATCGTCAACAGGTCGAGATCGTCAGGAGGGTCCGCTGCGAGGCCAAGGAGGGCCTCAAGGAGGCATTGAAGAAGGCAGCGCTCGCAGGCGCCCGATGAAAAGGAAGCATGTCGAGAAGATCATCGAGGGCACGGCGATCGGCTTCGAATTCAAGTTCGTGATGCGTGAGACCAACAAGGCCGGCGGAGGCGAGCTCAGGTTCACGAGGGAGGGCGCGAAGGCCGGAGAGAGAGCTTCGAGCTCACATTGAATGCCGATCTCAACGATGCACGCACACCGCGGATTGAACTCGCGCACAGAACAATACACGCATCTTCCGGGTCGTGGACGACTTGAAGGACTTGGCAGACACGACGTGCGGCCGGCGGGTGAGCGGCGGACCGGACCCAACCTCGTCTATCCGGTCACCGGCAGCACGGGAATGGCCGAGGTCGTGCGCACCTACATCGAGCTGGAGATCATGACGGACCTGGCGCCGACGGAGCGGTCGAGATGGTCATCTTCTCCGACGAACTCGATTTCACGACGACCTTGGAGGCGGTGCGGTTCCATCGATGTGGACCTGAAGACGGCGGTGGGCAGCCTGAGACTGACCAAGGCGTCGGTGACGGGTTACGCGCTCGAAAGGATGTCCATTCGGTCAAGGTCGTCCTGGCGCGTGACGGTAAGCACGCGATGTCGATCTCCCCGAGCTGCACGAGAGGATGGCCGTGCGGAAGGGAGCAGGGCAAATCGACGGGCCCAAGCTCAAGGACGTGCGCGGCAAGGGGCTGCAGACGATCCTCGTCGC
The DNA here is from genome assembly GCA_963758625.1 of uncultured Alphaproteobacteria bacterium. GTDB lineage: Bacteria > Pseudomonadota > Alphaproteobacteria > Rhizobiales > Hyphomicrobiaceae > AWTP1-13. The sequence goes on from CAVWWJ010000009.1 coordinate 92,249, forward strand.
AAAAGACGAGAGAAAAGCCGCAACCGGGTCCTCATCGAGCTGGAAAGGCAGCGCCGTGTCGCCGACGACAGGGCCGTTGCCGAGCGCGTGCTGGGCGCGAAGCTGCCCTGACGGGCGCTCCTGGCAGCAGCGCGTTCTCACAGGGATGACGCGCCGTCGCCTGGAACTCAATGCCGCCTCCATGTCGCCGTGAAGCGTTGAGCAGGCAACGTCCGCCGGCCCCGGGTTGTGGCAACAGCAACCTCGCCAGCCCGCGCAGGAGGCCTCAATTTCGCGCGGGACGCGCCCAGGCCTCTCAGGTGGCTGGAGCACGCGGATCGCAGCGTACGGCCCTCCAGGGCGTCGGAAACGCCACTTCAGGAGCCGACCGCCCCGTGGCCCGGCGACCGGCCAGCCGAACGGCCCCCGGGGCACTTGTGAGCACTTGTCCCGGAAATTGGCCGAGGACTCCGAATCGTGATATCCGCTGTCTGATACAGGGTATCCTGTGCAGTACGTGCGGGGCACAGGTCGTGGCGTAGGGGGAGGCCTTCGGCGCTCATGCAGCCCGCCTGCCGGGCGCCGTGGTGTCGTTTCCGGCGGGGCGGTGAAGCCTCCGGTTGAAGCTCGAGCTTGGCGCCGGGGGGCATGGCAAAGGCGAAGATCACCGAGCGTGAGGTCAACACGCTGCGCACGGCATCGAGGCGCACCGGCAAGTCGGTGTTCCTGTGGGATACGGAGTTGAGGGGCCTGGGCCTCTGCATCACCGCCAACGGCCTCGGAACCTGGCTCGTACAGAAGTGGGTCGGCGGGCGGCGCGGCAAGCTCAGGCGCATCGTCATCGGCCATCTGCCGCCGATGACGGCCGAGGAGGCCCGCTCCAAAGCCCGCAGCGGGGCGTTGCGCACAATTGTCGAGGCAGAGGCAGAGAAGTTGCACGTGTCGGCATCGCGAACAGAGCATGTGCAAGCGGATGGGTTCGGCAAGATTCCCCCCACACCCTCTTGCCGGACTTGAGGACGGCGGCGCCGCGGTCTCTCTCTCCCCGGCGCCGCTGCTCCGCTGGGCGATGCCTTTTCATTCACGGCAATCAGCGTTGCGCCCTGCGGAGAGCCAGCCTTGGGTTCGCCTCGGCGGCGAATGGAGCCGCGGCAAGGGCGAGGATCATGAAACAGGCGACGACGGAGCGGTGCTTCAGCGCCCGTTCCGAGACGCCGAGCCCCTTCATGGTTCCGGTCCGAGCAGGCGGATTCTGCGTCCCGGATGCAAGGCGTGAGCCCCGCCCGTCACCACGATCTCGCCGGGCTCCAGCCCCCGCGAGATTACGACCTTCTCGAGGTTGTAACGCACGACGACGACGGGCCGGATCGAAACCGTCAGGCTCGTTGCATCGACGATCCAGACCATGGGCCCGTTCTTGGACTTGACGAGCGCGCCAGCAGGGATCTCGATTGACGTGTCGGGGTTCGGCCGGAGATGCCCGTTGATGGAGGCCCCGAGCCGCATGGCATCTGGCAGCTCCTTCAGGGATACCCTGATCTTGTAGGTGCCTGTCACCGGGTCGGCTTGCGGGGCCACCGCGCGCACCCGGCCGGTGACCCGCAGGGCCGGGTCGTCGGCGAGGCTGATCGTCACCTCGCCGTCCTTCGGCACCGAGCGCAACAGCGTGGCGGGCGCGTCGAGCACGGCGTCACGCCCGCCGTCACGGGCGAGCCGCAGGATCATCTGCCCGGGGTTGACGGCCTCACCCGTGCGCGGGCCGACCTCCGTCAGCACGCCCGGCCCGTCCGCCTTCAGCTCGGTAGCGTCGAGCTGCTCCCGTGCCGCCTTCAGCCGGGCTTCGTCGGCTTCGGCTTGCGCCTGTGCGGCCTGGAGATCCTGCTTGACCAGATGGTATCTGACGTGCGTCGTGAAGCTCTGCTTGAGCAGGACCTCCTGGCGCTGGAAATCTTTGCGCGCCCTGGCCAGTTGCGCCTTGGCTGCGGCGAGGCTCGCCTGCGCCGCACGCAAGGCGCCGAGCTCGTTGTGCAGCTCGAGGCGCGCAAGGACCTGCCCGGCCTGCACCCGATCTCCCGGCTTGAGGCCGCTTTCCGCCATGCGGCCCGAGATCCGGAAGGCGAGAGCCAGCTCGTCCTCGGCCTCGACACGGCCCGTGAGCATGGCGGCGTCGCTGCGCTGCTCCACCCGCATCGTCCTGACCGGACGGCCTTCCTCGGCGAGCAACTCCATCCTGCGCTGGCACGCGAGGAGCGAAACTGTCAGCACGACCATCAGGAGTGGCAGCAGGACTGGCGGCCGCATCGAGTCCCGCTTTGACATTGAGCAAGTCCGTGCGCGTGGAGGCATGACACTGAGTTCCTGGGATCAGAGCCGTGCATCTTGAGTGCTGGGTTCGCGCGCGGTTGCCTATCGGGAGGAATCCTTAGCTTCGCCGGGGGACGGCCTGATGCGAGGGTCCGGGGCGCATTGACGTGTGCGCAATTGTTGCTATGAACTTGCGCCACGATGCGTGTTGCGCCGCTCCCGAGGCTCGGGGCTCGGACAATCCGATGAGCTTGGACTGGCTGGCTCCTGGCCCGCTGGTCGTCTATGTTCTCGGAGCAGCGGCCCGCCTCCGCCCCATCTTACTCTGTCGTCCCATCGCACGATGCTGCTGTCGCCAGTCCTCGCGGGGATTGGGAATCGCGGCTGTCGATCTTTCCGCAACCCGGCTCGGGTAGTAGGGCGGGCCTGAACCAATGTCTTTTCGTTCGAAAATCTGGTCGATGCTAGGGGCCTGACCCGCGTGGACGCCATCTACCTCGACTACAATGCGACGACACCGGTCGACTCGCAGGTGCTCGACGCCATGCTGCCGTACCTGCAGGGCGAGTTCGGCAACCCGTCTTCGGCCTACGTCCTGGGCCGGCGGGCGCATGCGGCAGTCGAAGAGGCGCGGGGCGAGGTGGCGCAACTGATCGGGGCCCGGCCGGAGGAGATCGTCTTCACCGGGGGCGCCACCGAGGCGACCAACATCGCCATCCGCGGCGCCGCCACACTCGAGAAGGCGCGCACGGGCGTCGTCACCACCAACATCGAGCATCCCGCCACCCAAGCGTGCTGCCGCCTCCTGGAAAGGGCCGGCCATGCCGTCGAGCGGGTGCCGGCCTCGCCCGATGGCATCGTGGCGGCGGAGCGCGTGGCCGCCGCGGTCGGCACCACGACGGCGCTCGTCACCGTCATCCACGCCCAGAACGAGATCGGCACGATCCAGCCGGTGGGCGAGATCGCCCCCGCCGCCAAGGTCCGCGGCGCGCTCGTGCACGCGGACGCCGCCCAGTCGGTCGGCAAGATTCCGGTCTCAGTGGCCGACCTCGGCGTCGATCTCCTCACCATCGCCGGGCACAAGCTCTATGCGCCCAAGGGCATCGGTGCGCTCTACGTGCGTGCCGGCCTCGAGCTGCCGCCGCTCGTGGTCGGAGCCGGGCAGGAGCACGGGCGCCGGCCGGGGACGGAGAACGTCGCCTTCATCGTCGGCCTGGGCGCGGCCTGTGCGCTGGCGCACCGTGTGCTGGAGGCAGCCGGCAAGGCCATCGCCGGGCACACGGCAGCGATGCTGGCGCTCCTGCAGCGGGAGGTGCCGGACCTCGAGCTGGTCGGCGACCCCGAGCGACGGCTGCCCAACACGCTCAACGTGCTGTTCCCGGACGTGTCGGGGCGCTGCGTCCTGGAGCACTGCCCGGAGGTGATGGTCTCGACCGGCTCCGCCTGCCACGCCGGCAGCGAGGAGCCGTCCGCCATCCTCACTGCGCTGGGCTTCGACCGCGAGAAGGCGCTGGGCGCAGTCCGCCTGTCGCTGGGGCGCTCGACCACGGCGGCGCAGGTCGAGCGCGCCGCACTTGCGCTGGCGCGCGCCTGGCGCGAGGCCCGCGAAACGCGCTAGACAAGACGAGCAGACGAGGGAAACGAGGCCATGAACGCTCCCGCTCCAGACATCAGATTGACCAGCCTTGCACACGGCGGCGGCTGCGGCTGCAAGCTCGCGCCCTCGGTGCTGCAGCAGCTGCTCGCCGACCAGCCCGCCGCCGCGCCCTTCGAGCAGCTGCTGGTCGGCACGGAGACGGCTGACGACGCGGCGGTGTGGCAGCTCGACGAGAACACCTGCATCATCGCCACCACCGACTTCTTCATGCCGATGGTCGACGACCCGTTCGACTTCGGGCGCATCGCCGCCACCAACGCCATCTCCGATGTCTATGCCATGGGCGGCAAGCCGATCATGGCGCTCGCCATCCTCGGCATGCCGGTCGACAAGATCCGCACCGAGATGGTGCGCGAGATTCTGAAGGGCGGCGCCGCGGTGTGCGCGACGGCCGGCATCCCGGTCGCCGGCGGCCATTCCATCGATTGCCCCGAGCCGGTCTACGGGCTGGCCGTGATCGGCACCTGCCGGCCCGAGCACGTGCGCCGCAACGCCGACGCGCAGGCCGGCGATGCGCTGATCCTGACCAAGGCGATCGGCGTCGGCATCTATTCCGCCGCCATCAAGAAGGGCGTGCTGCCGGCCGAGGGCTATGCCGAGATGATCGCTACCACGACGCTGCTCAACCGCATCGGCGCGGAGCTGGCGCAGGACGCGGACGTGCATGCCATCACCGACGTCACCGGCTTCGGCATGCTCGGCCACGCGCTGGAGATGGCGCGCGGCTCGAAGCTCACCGTCGACGATCCGCGCCGGCGACGTGCCGCTGCTGTCCGGAGGCCGCGCGCGCTGGCGCAGCAGGGCTTCGTCACCGGCGCCTCGCACCGCAACTGGGCGAGCTACGGCAGCGACGTGACGCTGCCGCCGGACTTCGCCGACTGGCGGCGCCATCTGCTGACCGATCCGCAGACCTCGGGCGGCCTGCTGGTCGCCTGTGCCCCGGAGCGCGCCGACCGCATCGTGGCTCGCATCCGCGAGGCCGGCTATCCCGCCGTGCGCGCCATCGGGCGGGCCGTAGCCGGCCCGCCGGGCATCCGCGTCACGGCGTAGCCGCTGCGCTCACTCAGCCAGCACGCCGATATCGCCCTTGCAGACCTCGCGGGCGGCCTGGGTGGCGGCGACCTGCTCCAGCGCTGTCACCAGCGCCCTGGAGGATGCAGCGCCGCGGTATTGCCCTCGTCGACCTCGAGGACGAGGATGCGGCCCGGCAGCACCGAGCGGCCCGCCAGCGAGATGGCAGTGACCGGCTCGATATGTTTGGCGTTGCGGATCGAGACTACGGTGACGGCGGCGCTGGTGCGCTCCCGGTCGTCGGCGCTAGTACCTGCCCACGTCAGCAATGCAAGTCCCGCAGGGTTGAAGGCGAACCCCTTCACGCCGGGGTTCTTGAGCACGGCGTAGATGGCAAGGCCGCCGCCGAGCGAGTGCCCGGTAGCGACCACCTCGAACCCGGCGTGCTCCCGCACGACCTGCGCCACCAGCTCCGCGGCCCAGCGATAGTAGCGGGTCTCGACGCCGATGAAGCCCAAGAAGTCGGTCGTCAAATCGGTCTTCACCCTGGGCCGCGTGCCGTGGAAGATGACGACCGCCTGCCGGCGCTCCCGGTCCACCTGGACCTCCGCGTAGCGCCGCCCGTTGCTCCGGAAGTAGGCGGTGCGGCCGCCGCCGAGATCGAGGGTGGCGAGGCCGTCGCCCCGCATCTTGGCCTCGTGGTTCTTCTCGCCGATGTCGCGTGAGAAACGCGCCAGCCGCAGGGTGTCGGGCAGCATGGCCAGAATGCGCGCGCGGCGCTCTGTGCACGAGCCCTCGCGCGGCGCCCTCTCGAACGCGCGCATGGCGTCCCGGTCGATCTCGCGCGCCTTGTCCTTCGCCCCCTTCAGGATGTTGACCAGCATGTCGAGCGGACGCCGCTCGTCCTCGGCAAACGCGCGAGCAGGCACGAGCGCGAGCAGCACGGTGAGTGCGGCAACGACTTTGAATATGGACTTGGCAAGCATCTTTCGGGCTCCGGTTGAGAGGAGCTGAAGCTGAGCCGGTCAAATTGTCGATTGCGAGGCGTCGCGGAGGAAGGAGAGGAAGGGGTCAGACCCGGGTCAGACCCCTCGCCTCTACCCGTGATCCTGAAACCGAGAAGGCAGCGCGAGGGGTCTGACCCCTTACGCGACTTACGCCGGCGGCAGCACCGCGACAGCCTCGATCTCGAACAGCGCGCCGGGCCGCGCGAGCGCCGGGACGCCGACCGCCGTGCTGGCGGGCAGCGCAGGCGGGCCTGATAGCGGTCGCGCACCGTCGCGGAAGGTGGTGATGTTGCGCTCGATGTCGACGAGGTAGTTGTTGATCTTGACGAGATGCTCGAAGCCGGCGCCGACCGCCTCCAGCGCGGCTTTCAGGTTCTCGAACGCCTGCACGGTCTGCGCCTCGAAGCCGGCACGGCAAACGTGCCGCTCCTGTCGATGCCGAGCTGCCCGGCGAAGTAGACGGTCCGGGCGGGGCCCGTGACCTCCACGACGTGCGAGTAGCCCGGCGGGCTCGACATGGTCGGCGGGTTGAGACGGCGCACGATCTCCGGCATCGAGGTTCCTCCTTCGACAATTAGTAGGTTGGGCAAGCGAAGCGCAGACCGACGCCCATCGGATAGGTCTGTTTGGTCTTCCCCCGGCCTTCGCCGGGGTCGACCCAACCTACGCCAGCTCGAGCAGGCCCTGCTTGCGGGCGAGATCGGCCAGCGGCACCTGCGGACGGGCGCCGACATGGGAGATGATCTCCGCCGCGGCCAGGCTGCCGAGCTTGCCCGCCGTCTCCAGCGGCATGTCCCGCGCCACGCCGAACAGGAAGCCCGCGGCGTAGAGATCGCCGGCGCCGGTGGTATCCACCACCTCGTCCACCGGCGCGGCGGGGATCTCGATGGACTTGCCGCCGCTGAGGATGACGCTGCCCTTCTCGGAGCGGGTCAGCGCCGCCAGCCGGGTGTCTCCCTGCGCGTGCCCGCCGCCTCCTCGAAGGAGGCCGTCTCGTAGAGCGACACGATCTCCGCCTCGTTGGCGAACAGGATGTCCACCGACTTGCGCACGAGCTCCAGGAACTCCGCCCGGTGGCGGCCGACGCAGAACGGGTCGGAGAGGGTGAGCGCCACCTGCCGGCCGGCCTTGGCGGCGATGTCCGCCGCCTGCCGGAACGCGGCCTTGGCCTCGGGGCGGTCGAACAGGTAGCCCTCGAGGTAAAGGATGCGCGCCGAGCGGATCAGCTCCGCGTCCACCTCGCCGCTGCCGAGCTGAGGGCTCACGCCGAGGAAGGTGTTCATCGTGCGCTGGCCATCGGGCGTCACCAGGATGAGCGCAGCGCCCGGTGGGCTCGCTGTTGCCGCCCGCCGGCGTCGTGTCGAAGGTCACGCCCGCCGCCCTGATGTCGTGGCGGAACACCTGGCCGAGCTGGTCGTTCGCGGTCTTGCCGATGAACCCCGCTTTGCCGCCGAAGGAGGCGACGCCCGCCGCCGTGTTGGCCGCCGACCCGCCGGAGATCTCGATGCCGGGCCCCATGGCCGCGTAGAGCTGCTCGACCGTCGGGAGCATCCACGAGCTGCATGGAGCCCTTGGTGCGCCCGTGCCTGGCCAGGAACGCCTCGTCGCAATGGCCGATGATGTCGACGAGGGCGTTGCCGATGGCGACGACGTCGTGCTCTTGCATGTGGGGCTCCCTCCGCGGTGCAGCGCACTATAGGAGGCAGCGAATAGCGGAATCGGGATTGAGCCCGTGCAGCGGAGGGCTGTGCGGCCAATTCGCGTAGTTCGCCACTCGCTATGTCGCTACTCGCTATGTCGCTACTCGCTACTCGCTACACGCCCGCATCGGTCACCCCCGCAGCCCGGCGATGGTGGCGAACGGGGTGATGTGCTCCAGCGCCGTCTTCACGTCGACCACCACCGGGCCGTCGTGGGCCAGCGCGCGCTCCACCACGCCCGGCGCCTCCTCGATGGAGGCGATCGTCAGGCCCAGGGCGCCGAAGCTCTCCGCCCACTTGGCGAAGTCGGGGTTCTTCAGCTCGGTGCCGTGCACGCGGCCCTTGTAGGCCAGCTCCTGGTGCATGCGGATGGTGCCGTAGGTGCCGTTGTTGGAGATGAAGGCCTTGACCTTGGCGCCGTACTGCACGGCGGTCGCCAGCTCGCTGCCCGTCATCAGCGCTCCGCCGTCGCCGATGAAGCGGATCACCTGGCGCCCGGGGAAGCGCAGCGCGGCAGCCACCGCCGCCGGCATGCCGATGCCCATGGCCCCGCCGACGCAGCCGATAAGCACGTGCTCGCCCGAGAACGGGAAGTGACGGTGCAGCCAGCCGGAGAAGTTGCCGGCGTCGGTGACGAAAATGGCGTCCTTGGCGAGGCGGGGGATCAGCGCCGCAACCACGGGGCCCATGTCGAGCAGGCCGTCGGCCGGCGCCGTCCAGGGCATCGCCTTGGCCACCGGCTCGTGGAGCTTCTCGAGCCACGCGGCGCGCTGCGGCGGCACCTTGGCGGGCAGCCGGCCAGCGCCTCGAGCACGGCGACCGGATCCGCCACGAGCGCCTTGGCGGCGGTGTAGTTGCGCCCGATCTGGCGCGGGTCGTCGTGGACGTGGACCAGCGGCTGGCGCGGCACCGGCGAGGCCGGCAGCGTGTAGCCCTGGGTCGTCGCCTCGCCCAGGCGCGTGCCCACGGCGAGGATCAGGTCGGCCTCCAGATAGCGCTGCGACCGCCGCCTTGGCGATCTTGAAGCCCAGGTGCCCGGCATAGTTGGGGTGCGCGTTGGGGAAGTAGTCCTGCCGCTTGAAGGTGAGCGCGACGGGCAGGCCATGCGCCTCCGCCGCCGCCAGCAGCGCCTTGCGGCCGCGCGCGGTACCGAGCCCGCCGCCGCCGGCGATCAGCAGTGGCCGCCGGGCCCCGGCGATCAGCGCCGCGATCTCGCCGATGTCGGCGGCCGCAGCGGGCCCCGCCTGCGGCACCCGCAGCGGCTCGATGACCGGGGCCTCGGTCACGTCCTCCAGCATGTCCTCGGGCAGCACGACCACCACCGGCCCCGGCGTCGGGGCCTCGGCCTCCACGAAGGCGCGCGCCACGATCTCCGGGATGCGGGCGGAGTCGTGGATGAGATAGACGGCCTTGGCCATGTCGGAGAAGGTCTTGGCGTAGTCCACCTCCTGGAACGAGCGCCGCCCGATCTCGGCGCGCGGCACCTGGCCGACGAACAGCACCAGCGGCACCGCATCCTGCTCGGCCACGTGCACCGCAATCGAGGCGTTGGTGGCGCCGGGCCCGCGGCTGACGAAGGCGACGCCGGGGCGCCCGTGAGCTTGCCGTCGCCCACGGCCATGAAGCCGGCGCCGCTCTCGTGCCGGCAGACGATGGTCTGGATGGCGTTGCTGTCGTGGAGCGCGTCGAGCGCGGCGAGGTAGCTTTCGCCCGGCACGCAGTAGACCCGGTCCACGCCATGCGCGGCAAGGCAATCGACAAGCAGATCGGCGGCGCGGCGCGGCATGGGTTCTCCAAGCTGAAGCTGGCGTGCGGGGACGGACGCGCATCCAACCACAGGCCGCCCTTGCCGGCTACGGTCATGACGCCAAGACGTGGCTGTGAAGCGGAGCCAATGGACGAAAGGCTCGGGCTCTGCGAGGCGGAGCGGGGTTGAGCAGTCGAGATTGCGTGAGTCGGAGCCAGCCTGCCCACCGCCGAGGGGACGCTGGGCCTAGCGCCAGGCGTAGATTGTCTGGTCGCACACCTCCGTCGCGTAGCGCCTGGCGCGGAGAAACTCGCATATCCGCTCCTCGCTGAGCTGCAGCACATCGAGATAGTCGGCCTCAAGAACGATGTTCGCGATCCGGTCGAAATCAGCCTCGGAGATACCCGCCAGCACCTCCATGAAGTGCCCCTCGACGTTGATCTTGAGAATCTCGACGCGTGCGCTCACGTTTCTCGCAAGCTCGTTGGAGACGGTCGTTGACATCGTCTTGTGCGAGACGACATCGCCCAATATCTGCAGATCGCGAATCCAAGCGACTTTCGTTTCGTCGAGAATCGTGCTGATGCCGGAGACGAGCGGCGCCTGTTTGAGAACGAGTTCCACGCCGGGCAAGCTCGACACCGTGCGGTTGACGCACTGGACCTTGGTCGTGCCCTTATCAATATGCCGCCCCACGTTGTCGACGAGATAGCTGAACGTGACAGGGCTCGCCTCGTAGGCGAAGATGGCGGCGGGCTTATACTCGCGTGCCGCCCAGATGCTGTATAAGCCGATGTTGGCACCGACATCCAGGATCGTCGCGTTGGCTGGGAGGCGGAATTTGGCGTGGTCGTAGATCCGCCGGTTGAAGATTTCATCGTAAATGTAATCCGTGTCCCGCTCGTGTGGGTCGATCACTGCGAGATCGAGGTCCCCGAACATCATCCTGGTCACCAAAGTCATTATTCTACCCTCCCAGCAGCCATGCAGAGACCCGGCCGTTGCCGGATGCCGTAGCCATCGGCGGGGCGGTAGTGGGCGTCCAGAATTGCATGCCGTCAAGCCGCCCTGAGCGAGCCGGGATTTCGATCTCGCGGACGGTCACCTTCTGGGATCTGCCGCCGTTTGGAGGTTCCATCTCTGAGGCCGGGATGCTGAGCGATGCCTGTACGACTAAGCGCATGTCGCACCAACGCCACCAGTGAGCGCATAGAATAGCCTATTGATGGCAGGTCTTGGCGCGGCTCACGGTGCCCTCCTCCAGGAGTCCGTCAGTGTGAGAGGCACTTCTGCCGCGCCCAATAGAGTACACGCGCCGTCAAGAAAGCTCCAAGCGGACGATGGGGCGCCCGGCCTTGCGCCGCGCCACTTCCCTGAAGCCCGCCTTGTCGTACATGGACTTGGCCCCGAACCACATGGAATCGTCCTTGGAACGACCGAGACGGTCGACGGGATAGGCCTCGACCAGCCTGGCGCCCCTCTTCTTGGCAAATGCAATGGCGCCAGCGAGGAGCGCATGCGCCACACCCTGGCCGCGGTGCTCGGCAGGCACGACGAAGCAAACGATCGACCAGACGGGTTGCGCATCGACGGGCTTTCATGACAGGCGAGCGCTCGAGCCTGGCATACTCCTCACGTGGACCGATCGAGACCCAGCCGACGGGCACCTTCCCGCGATAGCCGATGAGGCCCGGCGGATGGCCGGCGTCGACGAGCGCCTCGAGACCGGCGCGGTTGGACTGAGCGCGGGTCATTCCGGCTGGCAACGGCTCGCGCGCACCGCTCAGACGGTAGGCCATGCACCAACAGCCGCGAGCCACCGAGCAACCTCTCGCGCCGAAGATCGCCTCGAGATCGGTCCAGCGGTCTGGTGTGAGTGGAGCGACTGCAATCTTCATCGTCAGGTCTTCGCTGCCGCTCGATCCCAGCCTGCGTTACACCACCGCCACCTCCAGGTCCCCCACGCCGTCGACGTGGCCCTCGAGCCTGTCGCCCTTCTTGACGGCGCCGACGCCCGACGGCGTGCCGGTGAAGATGAGATCGCCCGGCTTCAGCTCGAACAGGGTGGACAGGAACTCGATCTGGTGCGGCACGTCCCAGATCATCTGGGAGAGGTCGCCGGTCTGCTTGCGCACGCCGTTGATCTCGAGCCAGATCGCACCCTTGGCGATGCTCTCCACTTGGCTCGCCGGCACGATCGGCGTGATCGGCGCCGAGTATTCGAATGCCTTGGCCACCTCCCACGGGCGCGCCAGCTTCTTGGCCACGTCCTGCAGGTCGCGCCGCGTCATGTCGATGCCCACCGCGTAGCCGAACACGTGGGACATGGCGTCGGCAGCCTTGATGTTCACCCCGCCCGATTTCAGCGCCACCACCAGCTCCAGCTCGTGGTGCACGTTCTCGGTCATCGGCGGATAGGGGAATTTGCCGTCCACCGCGATGTTGTCGGGGTTCTTCTGGAAGAAGAACGGCGGGTCCTTGGTGTCACCGCCCATCTCCTTGGTGTGCTCGGCGTAGTTGCGGCCGACGCAATAGATGCGGTGGATGGGAAACAGCTTGTCGGAGCCCTTGATGGGCAGGACGGGCTGCGGGACGGGAGTGAATGCGTAGCTCATCGGGCGGGGGCCTTCTCACATGGCAAACCGGGCCTTGCTTAGCAGAATCCTGTCGGGCCGGGCAGGCCGGTTGCCGCAACCCTGGCGCCCCATCCTGACGCCCGCGACACGCACCGCCGCCCCCGAGGTCCCGGCACGAGTGTCGCCGCGATTTCGCGCGATGCCGGGCGAGGCCGCCGCCCGATGCTCGTGCCCGACGCATCGTGGATGATGTGCGGAACGATCCGGCGATGCGCGCCCGGCGTCACTATCTCGCCACGCTCGATCCCCATCTGGTGGGCGGGGCTGCGGCGCACCGGCGATGTGCGGGAACAGGAGCCAGGACCATGAAGAAGACCGAGCGTTACGCCCAGGGCGACATCGTGATCGAGCGCGTCGAGGATCGGCGCACGACCGGCACGCCCGTCGAGCGGGATGCCGACGGCGCCGTGGTGCTGGCCCGAGGCGAGGTGACCGGCCATCGCCACGCGTTCTACGGCGGCAACGTGGTGATGTTTCGCGACGATGCGCTGGCGCGCGACTTGCCGGCCGAGCTCTATGTCGGGCACATCCGCGTCAAGGACGAGAGCGCGGAGTTGCGGCACGAGGAGCACGATGCCATCACGCTCCCCAAGGGCACCTACCGGGTGCGCCGCCAGCGCGAGTTCGACGCCCTGGAGGCGGCGCGTGTCGTCGAGGACTGACGCAGCGCCGGAGCGGCTGCCGGATGGCGCCCTCGGCTGGATGCGCAACGGGCTCCTGCACCGGGAGGACGGCCCCGCCGCCGTCTGGCCCGACGGGACCGAGCGCTGGTTCCGCCACGGCAAGCGCCATCGGGAGGATGGACCGGCCGTCGTCTACGCCAGCGGCACCCGCATGTGGTTCTGGCAGGGCAGCTACCATCGCGCGGACGGCCCGGCCATCGAGTGGGCCAGCGGCAGCCGCGAGTGGTGCCGCCACGGGGCGCGCCATCGCGACGACGGACCGGCGGTCGAAGGGCACGACGGCCGCTGCGAGTGGTGGCGCGAGGGCAAGTGCTACGAGCCGAAGGGCTCCCTGGTCGTCGACAGCCCCGAAGGCACGCGCTGCTGGTACACGAACGGCAGGCTGCATCGCCTCGACGGCCCCGCCGTAGAGAAGCCCGACGGCACCCGCCAATGGTACCGGGAGGGCAAGCGCCACCGCGACGGCGATGCGCCAGCGGTCGAGACCGCTGCCGGCCGGCGCGAGTGGTGGCACGACGGCCAGCTCCATCGCCTCTGCGGCCCCGCCATAGAGCGCACCGACGGGGGCAGCGAGTGGTACCTTCAAGGCCGGCGCCATCGCGACGGCGACGCGCCCGCGGTCGCCTCGCCGGACGGCGCGCATGAGTGGTGGCAGGAGGGCCGGCTGCACCGCCTCGCCGGCCCCGCCATAGAGCGGGCCGACGGCAGCAGCGAGTGGTACCTCCAAGGCGGGCGCCATCGCGACGGCGGCAAGCCCGCGGTCGAAACGGTCATCGGCTTGCGCGAGTGGTGGCGCAACGGTGCGCCGCACCGCGCCGGCGACGCGCCGGCGGTGGAGCATCCTGATGGCACGCGGGAATGGTACCAGAACGGCCGGCGGCACCGCACCGGCGGCCCGGCGATCGACGAGGCGAACGGCCGCCGGCGCTGGTATCTGCGCGGCATCGAGGTGCCCGAGGATGTCGTGGCGAGGCCGCTCGCCATCACCGCGCGCAGCATCCACCGCCAGCACAACGCCGAGGTCCGCCGCGTGATGATCGAACGCATGGGGCCGGAGCGCTTCATCGCCGAGTTCAGGCCCGAGCGCGTGCACGAGGACGCCAGCGGCATCCTGTGGCGCAAGCAGCTGGGACCGCGGGACATCTGGGCCGCCGTGGAGGTCGTCAACGGCACGCCGGAGCCCGACGGCTCGCGCAAGCACTACTTCCTGCGCGTGCCGCCCGACGTGCGGACCGCGACCGAGGCGGTGGCCTGGACCTACGGCATGGCCGCCGAGGACTACGCGCAGATCCTGATCCGCACCTGAGCGCGCCGCGGCAATGTAGGGTGGATTGGGCGTCAGCCGTAATCCACCGATGCACTGCGGTCTGAGGCCGACGAATGGACCGAACAGAATGCGCGTTGCCCTGGCGCAGGCCGGGGTAACGCGTCGCCGTGCTCTCGTCGGCCTTCTGGATGTGCACGCCGATGATGAGGTAGTTGGTCCACCGCATCCCCTCGCCGCAAACGCCCGCCAGGCGCCCCGCCCCATGCTGACGCTGCCGGTACACGCCTTGGAAACCATCTGATCACGTGCCGGCCGTGGAGTCCGGCCCGCATTGATATCTCTCACCCAGACGCGCCGCTGCCTGTTGCCGGCGGCGTCCCCAGGAGCGCCGCGGGTCATGACCTCCGCCCTGAACCAGCCCGGTCCCACAGCGCACGAGGCGGCGATTGCCGCCCGCGTCGTCGGCATCGTGCGCGACCTCGCGCTCGAGCTGCGTCCCCGGCGGGGCCGGGCGCTGCGGGTCGACCTCGACAGCGACCTCGATCGCGACGTGGGCCTCGACAGCCTCGGGCCGCGCGGAGCTGCTCCTGCGGCTCGACCGCGAGTTCAAGGTACGCCTGCCCGAGAGCCTCATCGGCGACGCCCGCTCGCCCGCGGACCTGCTGGAGAGCGTGCTCGCGGCCTCGCCCACCATGCCGCAGCCCGTCATCGAGCCGCCGGACCCCGGCGCGCTGCCTCAGGTGGTGGAGCCCACGGGCGCCGCCACCCTCATCGACGTGCTCGCCGCCCACGCCGAGGCCCACCCGGAGCGGCCGCACATCCTGCTCTGGCGCAGCGACGAGGCCGACACCGTCGTCACCTACGGCGATCTCGACCGCAGCGCGCGCGCCATCGCCCACGGCCTGATGCTGCGCGGTGTTGCGCCGCGGCGACCGGGTCGCGATCATGCTGCCGACGGAGGCGGCGTTCTTCTACACGTTCTTCGGCATCCTCCTCGCGGGCGCGATCCCCGTCCCGATCTATCCGCCGTTCCGGCGCGCCCAGGTCGAGGACCACCTGCGCCGCCAGGCCGGCATCCTGCGCAACGCCGAGGCGCGCCTCATCGTCACCGACGAGGAGATCCGCCGCGTCGGCGGGCTGCTCATGGGCCTCGTGGAGTGCCTCGAGGAGGTGGTGACGGCGGCGGACCTCGGCCGCGCACGGCGTGCCGGCCCCGGCCGTGCCGGCGGACCGCAACACCACCGCCCTCATCCAGTACACCTCGGGCAGCACCGGCGACCCCAAGGGCGTCGTGCTCTCGCACGCCAATCTGCTCGCCAACATCCGCGCCATGGGCGAGGCGCTCGAGGCCGGCTCCAACGACGTGTTCGTGAGCTGGCTGCCGCTCTACCACGACATGGGGCTGATCGGCGCCTGGCTCGGCTGCCTCTACTACGGCGTGCCGACCGTCATCATGCCGCCGCTCGCCTTCCTCGCCGACCCGGCGCGCTGGCTGCGCGCCATCGACCGCCACCGCGCCACGCTCTCGGCGGCGCCCAACTTCGCCTTCGAGCTCTGCCCTCAAGGCCATCCGCGACGAGGACATCGCAGGGCCTCGATCTCTCCAGCCTGCGCATGGTCGTGAACGGCGCCGAGCCGGTCAGCCCGGCGACCATCGCCCGCTTCGCCGAGCGGTTCGCGCCCTTTGGCTTGCGTCCCGAGGCGATGGCGCCGGTCTACGGCCTGGCGGAGTGCTCCGTCGGCCTCGCCTTCCCCCCCGTCGGCCGCACGCCCGTCGTCGACCGCGTCGAGCGCACCGCGCTCGGCCGCGACGGCATCGCCCGGCCGGCTGCGCCGGCGTGACACGACGGCCATCGAGTTCGTGGCCTGCGGCCGGCCGCTGCCGCGCCACGAGATCAGGATCGTGGACGAGAGCCGGCCGCGAGCTGCCCGAGCGCCACCAGGGGCGCCTGCAGTTCAAGGGACCTTCGGCCACCGAGGGGTATTTCCGCAACGAGGAGAAGACGCGCGGCCTGTTCGACGGCGAGTGGCTGGAGAGCGGCGATCTCGCCTACGTCGCCGGAGGGCGACGTGTACATCACCGGCCGCACCAAGGACATGATCAAGCGCGCCGGGCGCAACATCTATCCGCACGAGCTGGAGGAGGTCGTGGGCGGCATTGCCGGCGTGCGGCGCGGCTGCGTGGCGGTGTTCCCGAGCCCCGACCCGCGCACCGGCACCGAGACGGCTCATCGTCTTGGCCGAGACGCGCCTCACGGACCCGCGCGAGCTGGCGGAACTGCAGCGCCGGATCGCCGAGGCGTCGGCCTCGCTGCTCGATCTGCAGCCGGACGAGATCCTGCTGGTGCCGCCGCATACCGTGCCCAAGACCTCGAGCGGCAAGATCCGCCGCTCGGCGGCGCGGGCGCTCTACGAGGCCGGCGCGCTCGGCCGGCCGCAGCGGGCGCTGTGGTGGCAGCTCCTCCGGCTGGAGGCCGGAGGCGTCGTCAATCGCGGCCAGCGCGCGCTGCGCGCGCTCGGCGACATGGCCTACGCGGCCTGGTGGTGGCTCGTCGTCGGTGCTCATTGCCGTGCTGACATGGCTCGCTGGTCCTCGCCTTGCCGCGCCGGCGCTTCGCGTCACGCCGTCGTCGGCAGCGCCGCCCGCGCCCTGTTCCGGCTCACGGGCACGCCGCTCGAGGTCTCGGCAGCAGGCGCGCGGTCCCGCGATCGCGGCGGTCATCCTGGTCGTCAATCACTCGAGCTATCTCGGATGGCGCCGTGCTGTCGGCTGCCATTCCCGGGCGCGCTCTCCTTCGTCGCCAAGGGCGAGCTGGCGGCGGCAGGCGGTGGCGGGCGCGTTCCTGCGCCGCTCGGCACCTTGTTCGTGCATCGCCTCGACCCGAAGGCCGGCGTGGAGGACATGGCGGCCATCGTCGCTGCGGCGAAGGCCGGCGAGCGCATCGTCTCCTTTCCTGAGGGTACGCTGGTGCGCGTGCCGGGCCTTCTCGGCTTCCGGCTCGGCGCCTTCCAGGCCGCGGCCCAGGCCGGCGTGCCCGTCGTTCCCATCGCCATCCGTGGCACGCGGTCGATCCTGCGCGGCGGGCAGTGGCGGCCGCGGCCGGGCCGAGGTCAGCGTGCGTCATAGGCGCGCCGATCGAGCCAGACGGCACCGACTTCGCAGCTGCGGTTCGCCTGCGCGATCTGGCGCGCGCCTTCGTGCTCGCATACTGCCACGAGCCCGACCTCGCGCACGAGCAGGTCGACATCGGCGCCTGGGCGCAGGCGTAAATCGCCTGAGGCTCCCCTCACCGCTTGCGCTACCGGATTCCCCTCCCCCTCATGCCGAAGGCATGTCTTCGACATGACGCGGGGAGGGGTTAGGGGTGGGGGTCCCCGAGCACACCATGGCGAATGAAACGTCGCGGAACCCGCGCGAACTGAAGCCGGTGGGCTTCAACATCCGCCGACGGAGAGAAGATCGACGGCGTGATAGACACGATCCTCGGTGCGCTCGAACCCCCACCCCCGGCCCCTCCCCGCAAGGGCCCGCAAGGGGGAGGGGGAGACCCTCGCGGCCCGGACTGGCGCCTCATTCCGCCGGCTGCCCTCCACCCACTGCCTTCGCCGGGGAAGGGGCAAGCGGGGGCAGAGGACCGGGCGTCGCCTGTGGGACGCGGACTCCGCTGACCCGGGTCGCCCTGGCGACACTGGTGGCGAGCGAGGGGAAAACCCTGGCGAGGGCGATGGCGGCGGCACACGTCGCCGGCGTCTCGAGCAGCAGGCCCACGCCGCGCGCAACAAGGAGCTGGCGCCGCAGCTCGCGGGCGAGCTCGCTCTGCCAAGCCTCGGCCGCCTGTCCGGCCAGCACGGCGCGCGCGGCGGCCCGGCCGGAATGGAGGGCGACCGCCATGCCATCCCCGGTAAAGGATGGCACGACGGCGAATTGGTCCCCGACGGGGTAGACCCGGGGCGCCACCGCCTCCGAGCGCAGAAAGCCCTGGGGAATGGCGGCAACCGCCACGGGCTTCGCAAACAGCGGCTTGGCGCCGGTGAGGAGGTCGCCGATCCAGCTCGACTGCCGCGCCAGGTGCTCGCGTTGCGCCGGCCAGCCTGCGCCCACCTCGCGCACGAGCCCCGCATCCATGACCCACGCGACGCTCAGGATGCCGTCCTCGATCATGCAGGCGCCGACGTAGCCGCCGGGAAAGAACACGAGCTGCACGATGCCGGCGAGGTCGCGGGCGGCCGCCGCGGCGGCCTCGAGGTGGAGCTTGAAGCCGACCATCGTCGCCCGCCCGACGGGAGAAGCCGCGCAGGCAGTGCTTGCCGGTCGCGAGCCCCACCGCCGCGGCGCGCCATTGCCGCCGTTCCGCCTGCACGGTGACGCCGCCGGCGTCAGGCTCGATCCCCGTCACCGCGACGCCGCGGATGACTGTCGCTCCCGCCCGTTGCGCGAGAGCGAGCAGCGCCTCATCGAGGCGATAGCGGGAGAGACCGGCGGCGACGAACGGCAGGGGTGAGATCGCGTGGCGCTTGCCCGTGACGAGCCGCAGCCTGGCTATCGAGCTTGCACCCAGAGCGCGCAGGTCGAGCCCGAACCCTTGCCAGCAGGCTTTGGGTCTCTCCGCTCAGGAACTCGCCGCAAACCCTGTGCGTGGGCGAAAGCGTGCGCTCGAGCACCACGACGCGCCGGCCGCCGCGCGCCAGCTCGAGGGCGAAGGCTGACCCCGCAGGGCCGCCGCCGACCGCCACGATGGGCAACCCATCGCCGCCGTGCGTCGAGCTCAGTCATCGCCGCGAGCCCGCCAGCACGCGGCGCGGCGTGAGCGCCTGGTCCTCGAGGATGATCTTGTACTGCAGGACTGCGCCCCACAGCACCGCGAAGATCAGTCCGAGCGCCACCTGGCCGAACGCCAGCGGCAGGAGCAGCGTCTCGGCCAGCGTCACGCGCGTAGTTCGGGTGGCGCAGCAGGCGATAGGGTCCGCGCGTGACGATCGGGGCTCCCGGCAGCGTGAGGATACGGTGCGTCCAGTAGCGGCCGAGGCTGGCGATGATCCAGTAGCGCACGAGCTGTAAGGCGAGAAACGCGGCGATCAGCGGGGTATAGGCCTGAGCCTGCGGCGGCACGAGCAGGCCGAGCGCGGCAATCCAGCCGAGGTGGGTGACGGCGACGACGGGGTAGAAGTCACGGCCGGCCTCGCTGGCGCCCTGGCTCAGGAGGCGGCGCGTGTTGTGCTGGGAGTAGATCTCCTCCAGGCCACGCTGGATCAGGATCAGGAGCGCAGCAAGCTGCGGTAGGCCCAGAGCTTCGTTGAACATCTCGCCGGTGCCGTCATGCGGAAGTTCAGCCAAGCTTGCACCGCCGGACGCAGCGAAACGAGCCTCGGAGCGAATGTTGAGTTAAGCTCGAGCTAATGCAGCGTGGGACACGCGATGCTTCGTTCCTGTGTCATCCCGGGGCTTGTCCCCGGGATCCAGCGCGAAGCGAGCGCCAGAGCAAGCAGCTGGCTGGATGCCGGGAACAAGTCCCGGCATGACATAGGATCGCTGGCTACCGCATCTACGGCTAAACCGGCCCTCGCCCTGTTTCTAGCGCCAGGAGTCGTGCCCCGCCGTGTAGGTCCGGTTGGTCTGCGCCGGGTTGCGGTTGACGAGCGGGCGCGCATAGAGCGGATGGCGCATGGAGCGCACCTCGTGCTCGATCCGGAACAGCGGGCGGTTGCTCGCGAGGTCCACGATGTCGAGGAAGCGGTACTGATGCTGGTCGTCCTCCTGGCTGATGAGGCCGCGCTCGAGCAGGCGCCGGTAGGGCCCCGAGAAATCCGCCAGATAGACCTGGACGTGGTGGCCGTCGAAATCCGGCAGCTCGCGCCTCGGTCTCCTGGAATACGAGCGACTGGTCCGCGCCGACCGCCACGATTGCCTTCGGAGCCTCGCCGTTCTGCTCCACGCGCGTCGGGGTTGCCAGGATCTCCCGATAGAAGCGCGCGATCCCCCAGGCGGTGCCGACGGGGACGGTGAGCTCGACGTAGGGGATGCCGAGCGCCATGCGGCCGAAGCGCGGGCTCGGGCGCGTGGCAGCGGATGCGGTTGCCCCAGGGCGAGACGGTGTCGACGTAGTCGTTGTGCTCCTTGAAGGCGAAGGCCGTGTCCTCGAGCAGCTTCTTCACCGCCGGTGAGACGGCGCAGCAGCGCCTCGCGCTCCGGCAGCACCAGTCCGGTGATGCCGCGCACGACCTGCGGGTTGCCGGTGGGGAGGTGGAACTGGCTCTTGCCGGCATTGGCCCACATGTTGTCGACCGAGGTCATCAGGTAGGGGTCGCGCGTGAGGCCCAGCCCGCTCACGTAGTAGAGCGTTGCGAGGCGCTGGTCGGGTATCCCTGGTGTTGACGTGCTCCAGCGCCACGACGTTGCCGAGATCCTCTGCCGCCCGGTCGAAGGGATGCTCCATGCCGATGCTCCTGCCTTGGCCGCCGGGATCGCCATGTCGCCGGCGGCTGCTCCCCATGTCTTGTCGCGTTCCCGAGACATGCACCGGCTCCGCACGCCGCCCAAGACCGGGTGGCGCGCGGAGCCGGTAGACCGCAGCATACCAGCCCAGCCGACCCGTCCTGTCATGCCGGCCGAGCCCTGCAGGGCCTGTCATGCCGGCCGAGCCCCCCGGATCAAGTCCGGGGCAGGCCTCGGGCGAGAGCCGGTACCCTGGGCCGAGGGCTCTGACCTCTCCTCTCCGCCCTGGGTCCCTGATATTTCGCTCGCGCGAAATTCCGGGATGACAAAGCGAGGCCGCCCGAGCCGAAAATTGGATTCGCTTCCTGCGCCTTTGATGTAAACGAGGGCGGCGGGCGACGAAGCTGCGCGGATTGTCGGGAGTATGCTGAGACGATGCGGATCGTGGTGATGGGCTCGGGCGGTGTGGGCGGCTACTTCGGCGCCCGCCTTGCCGCCGCCGGCAACGACGTGACGTTCGTGGCGCGCGGCGCGCATCTCGACGCAATGCGAAGCCGCGGATTGCGGCTCGACAGCGAGATCGGCAAGCTGCACCTCGACCCACGTCGAGGCCGTCGCCGACGCCGCCGACATCCCGGCGGCCGATGCCGTCATCTTCGCCGTGAAGCTGCGCGACACCGAGGCCGCTGCGGAGAGCCTGCGCCCGCTCGCCGCCAAGGGCGCCACCATCTTCACCTTCCAGAATGGCGTGGAGAGCGGCCGGCGCATCGGCCGGATCGTCGGCAACGGCAAGGTGGTGGAGGGCGCCGCCCGCATCGCCGCCACTATTTCCGAGCCCGGCGTCATCGGGCAGATCGGCAAGTTCGCGACCCTGGAGTTCGGCGAGGCCGACGGCAAGCCCAGCGACCGCACCAGCGCGTTTCACGCCGCGTGCGTGGCGGCCGGCATCGACGCCACGCTGTCCGGCAACATCTCGCGCACGATCTGGGCGAAGTTCGCCCTGTTGGCACCGATGTCCGGCATGACAGCCTTGACGCGCGGGCCGATCGGCCCGCTGAGGGCCAACACCAAGTCGCGTGCCCTGCTGCAGGCGGCCGTCGAGGAGACGGTGGCCCTCGGTGTGGCCTTGAAGACGGGGCTCGTCCCCGAGGACGCAGCACGCACCATGAAGGTTGTCGACGGCCTGCCCGCGGCGATGATGGCCTCGATGGCCCACGACCTCATGGCCGGCAAGCCAATCGAGGTCGAAGGCCTCTCCGGCGCCGTCGCCCGCCTGGCGGGCGAGGCCGGCGTGCCGGCGCCGACCCACGCCTTCATTGCCGCCGCGCTCGCCCCGTTCGTGGACGGCAAGCCGCAGGTGTAGGTTCGCCGGCTGGTCAGCGGAAATAGATGGGAAACTCGTAGAAGCGCTGCAGTTCGGTCATTCCGGACGGCGGCCTCGGAAATCGGGCGCGCCGCACTGTCGCTACTGCGGCGTCGTCCAGCCTCTTGTTGCCGCTGGACTTGCTGATCTCGACCGAGGTGACCTCACCCTCGGGCGAAAGCTGGAATTTTACCTTCACGGTACCATAGCCGAAACCGCGCTTCGGCTTCGCCCTCGTCAGCGCCGTCTGAACGTAGCCATCGTACTCCCGTACGGCGCCGGGACTCGCCGCAGCGGGTGCAACCTGCCTCTCCTTACTCTGGGCGTCTCCACGCGCCGCGGCGCCGCCTGCATCCGCTGACGTGCTCGCCTCCCTGCGCTCCGACTTCTCCTCCTGCGGCGCCTTCACCACCGCGGGTGCCTCGACCGCTTGCACCGGAGGCGGTGGCTCCTCCGGCGCTTTCTCCGGCTCCTTCCTCTCATCCTTCTGCTCAGGTTGCTGGGGCGCCGGCTTGCTCTCGACCGTGCCCTCCTTGGCCTGCACGGCATCGGGACTTGCAGATGCCGGTGGGGCACTCAGGTCCGGCCGCGCCTCGAGAGCCTTCGAGTTGACCATGCTGATATCGACGGCATCGAGCAGGCGCCCTTGGGCTCCCGCCATCGGGGAGGGCGCCTGCTGCATGAGCGCATAGAGCACCGCAAGATGGGCCGCCAGAGCCACCAGGAAGGCCGCCCGGCGCAGGCGCGCCGAGGGGCGAGGCTTGGGCCCGATCAGCTCGGCGGGCGCTGCCAGGGGCTCCCGGGCAGCCCTGGCGGCCTCCTCGTCGGGCGAGGCGGTCGGTGGCGACGGCGCGGTTGCATCGGTCATGGCGGGCTGAGGGCGACGATGAGCGCTGATCGAACGTTATAGTGTTACATACCAGACACGCCGCCAGCGTGAAAACCCGCACAAGCTGAACCTGTGCCTTGCGGAGGCCGGCCGGTGCCCTCTATTCGTTATGTTATAGTGTATCATTCAGTGGGGTAGCTGCCGTGAGTGGGTTCTGCGTAAGAGCGGGTTGCCTGATCGCAGCCGGGACCGTTGCCACGCTCGCCATCGGGGCGGCGGAGCTTCGGGCCCAGACACAACTGCCGGGCATCACGGTGGTCACCCCGAGCCCGGTGGCAAAACCAAAGCCGCAGCCGGCGCCGCCGGACGTGGAGGCACCGCCGCCACCGGCAGGCCTCATCATCGAGGACGCCTTCGTCCCGCTCACCATCGTGCCGTCGGAAGTCATCACCGGCACGCCCGGCGCCACCCTTACCGATGCCCTGCAGACCAAGCCGGGCATCATCGGCTCGACCTTCGCGCCCGGCGCCAACCGGCCCGTCATCCGCGGCTTCGACAACTTCCGCGTGCTGGTCCTGGAGGGCGGCATCGGCTCGCACGATGTGTCCGCGCTCAGCGAGGACCACGCGGTGCCGATCGACCCCGGCATCGTCGACCGCATCGAGGTGGTGCGCGGGCCGGCGACGCTGCGCTACGGCTCGCAGGCCATCGGCGGCGTCGTCAACGCCATCACCAGCCGCATCCCCGAGATCATCCCGCCCAATGGCATCAGCCTCGAGACACGCGGCGGGTTCAACTCGGTGGACCGCGGCTCCGACGGCGTCTTCAAGGTCAGCGCCGGCTCCGGCAACTACGTGGTCTACGCCGACGCCTTCAAGCGCCACGCCGGCGACTACGACACGCCGCACGGCCGCCAGCTCAACACCTTCGTCGACAGCGAAGGCTTCGCCTTCGGCACCTCCTGGGTGGGCAGCAACGGCTACATCGGCATCGCCTTCTCGCGGCTCGACAGTCTCTACGGCATCCCCGGCGCGGACGCGGCCGCCGAGCGCGTGCGTATCGATCTGAAACAGGACAAGCTCCTCTCGCGCGGCGAGTGGCGCGTTGGCGCCTACGGCATGGAGACGATCCGCTTCTGGCTCGGATCGTCGTGGTACGCGCACAACGAGATCCATTCCGAGGCCGGCCCGGCCGAGATCGGCTCGCGCTTCGTCAACCGGCAGACGGAAGGCCGGCTCGAGGTCCAGCATGTCCCGGTCTCGACGATGCTCGGCGAGCTGCGCGGCGCGTTCGGCGTGCATTTCGGCCTCAAGAGGACCACCGCGCTGAGCTTCGAGGGCGACGGCCTGCTCGACCCGGCTCGCACCGACAGCATGGCAGCGTTCATCTTCGAGGAGCTGCAGGTCACCAAGCGGCTGCGCCTGCAGGCGGCGGTGCGCATCGAGCAGACCACGGTCGACGGCATCGGCCTCGATGTCAGTGACGCCTCTCGCCTTCGAGCGCACCTTCCTGCCCTTCAGCGCCAGCGCCGGCGCCCTCTACGAGCTGCCGATGGGCGTCGTCGCGCGGCTGACGGCCCAGTACGTGGAGCGCGCCCCGGCGGACGCGGAGCTGTTCTCCAAGGGCGTGCACGAGGCCACCGGCACCTTCGAGATCGGCAACCCGTTCCTCGAGAAGGAGGGCGCCAGGACCATCGAGCTGGGCTTCAGGAAGGCCAAGGGCCCCTTCCGCTTCGACGCGTCGGCCTACTACACCGTGTTCGACGGCTTCATCTTCAAGGGGCTCACCGGGCTCAAATGCGACGACACGCTGGCGTCGTGCGGCGCCGGATCGGAGCTCGACCAGGTCCTCTACCGGCAGCGCAATGCCACCTTCTACGGTCTGGAGCTCCTGGGCGAGCACGATATCGGCCGCATCTGGAGGGGCGTGTGGGGCATCGATGGGCGCTACGACTTTGTGCACGCGTCCTTCGATGATGCAGAAGCCGGCAATGTCCCGCGCATTCCTCCGCATCGCGCCGGCGCGGGCCTCTATTATCGCGACCTCCAGTGGTTCGCGCGCCTGGGCTTCCTGCACGCCTTCGACCAGAGCCGGATCGGCGACAACGAGACGCCGACCAAGGGCTATACCCTCCTCGGCGCCGACCTCGCCTATACCTTCAAGCTGGACGGCCAGGGCACGGGCCCGCTGGTGCCGGAGATGACCATCGGCCTCAAGGGCGAGAACCTGCTCGACGACGACGTGCGCAACCACGTCTCCTTCAGGAAGGACGAGGTGCTCCAGCCCGGCCGCACGATCCGCATCTACGGCATCGTGAAGCTCAACTGACGGGGTCGGACTGCGTCAGACCCCCTCGCCTCCAGCAATCGTGTCAAATCGAGGCGCTGGCGGCGAGGGGCTAACCCCTTCCCCCTGCGCGCTTGCATTTTCCGACGCGCGCGGACCGTTGCGTAATCAACGATGCGCCCCCGTCGCACGGTCGCGCCGCCAGGCACGTGAACCCGGACGCCGGTGGGCCACACCTGCATTCCCGCTTGAAAACCCACTCTATCGTACGATCGGACAATTGGGATTGCGCCCGCCGTTCGGATAAGATGTCGGTTGGGAGAGGCCACTGGGGCTGGATGATGGAGCCGAGCCAAACCAAGGCACGAAGAAGGGGCCGCATGGCCCCGACGGACACTTCCAAGCCGGATTACTTCCACAAGGTGGTGGACTGTCAGTGGGCCTGTCCCACGCACACCCCCGTGCCCGAGTACATCCGGCTGATCGCTCAGGGCCGCTACGCCGCAGCCTTCATGCTGAACTGGGAGAGCAACGTCTTTCCCGGCGATCCTGGGCCGCGTCTGCGACCGCCCGTGCGAGCCGGCCTGCCGCCGCGGCCGGGTGGAGGAGAAGCCGGTCGCCATCTGCCGCCTGAAGCGCGTCGCCGCCGACTACAAGGGTGAGATCGACGCGTTCATGCCGGAGATCCCCGCACAGAAGAACGGCAAGCGCATCGCTCTCATCGGCGCCGGCCCCGCCTCGCTCACGGTGGCACGCGATCTCATGCCGCTGGGCTACAGCTGCACGCTGTTCGAGAAGGACGCCAAGCCCGGCGGGCTGATGCGCACCAACATCCCCTCCTTCCGCCTTCCGGTCGCGGTGCTCGACGAGGAGATCGAGCGCATCCTCCACTTCGGCATGGAGCCCCGCTTCGGCCATGAGATCAAGAGTTCTTGATGCGCTGCTCGAAGGAGGGCTTCGACGCTGTCTTCATCGGCACCGGCGCCCCCAAGGGCAAGGACCTCGACATCCCCGGCCGCAGGGAGGCTGCGGCCAACATCCACATTGGCATCGACTGGCTCACCTCCGTCGCCTTCGAGCACGTCGCGAAAATCGGCAGGCGCGTGGTCGTGATCGGCGGCGGCAATACCGCCATGGACTGCTGCCGCACCAGCCTTCGCCTCGGCGGCATGGACGTGAAGGTGACGGTGCGCTCGCCCAGGCGGGTGATGAAGGCGTCGCCCTGGGAGATCGAGGACGCCGAGCATGAGGGCATCCCGATCTTCGACAACCACGCGCCCAAGGAGTTCCTGATCGAGAAGGGCCGGCTCGCCGGCGTGCGCTTCCAGAAGATGAAGGAGGTCGGCGTCGACACCGGCGGCCGGCCCAGGCTCGAGCCCTCCGGCGAGGAGGTCGTGTTCGAGTGCGACGACGTGCTGATGGCGATCGGCCAGGAGAACAGCTTCCCCTGGATCGAGCGCAACATCGGCCTCGAGTTCGACAAGTGGGGCATGCCCGAAGGTCGACAAGGTGACGATGATGGCGACGCAGTGCCGGCGTGTTCTTCGGCGGCGACGCGGCCTGGGGGCCGGAGAACATCATCTGGGCGGTTGCCCATGGCCACCAGGCGGCGATCTCCATCGACCATGCTGTCAGCGGCAAGAAGATCACGGAGCGGCCCGGCGCCGGGCGCCAATCTGATCAGCCAGAAAATGGGCATCCACGAGTGGTCGTATAAGAACGACTACACACCGCTGCAGCGCGTGGCCATGCCGCATGCGGACAAGGCCAGGCGCTGCGCAACCTCAAGGTGGAGGTGGAGCTCGGCTTCGACGACAAGCTTGCCGCCAGGGAGGCGGAGCGCTGCCTCAACTGCGATGTCCAGACGGTGTTCGCGGCGCCCCTGTGCATCGAGTGCGATGCCTGCATGGACATCTGTCCGGTCGACTGCATCAACTTCCTGAACAACGACGACGAGCCGGCGCTGCGCCAGCAGCTGCGCGTGCCCGCCAGCAACAAGACGCAGGACATCTACGTCTCCGACAGCCTCAAGACCGGCCGCATCATGGCCAAGGACGAGGACATGTGCCTGCACTGCGGGCTGTGCGCGGAGCGCTGCCCGACCGGCGCCTGGGACATGCAGAAGTTTATGTACGTTGATGCGCAGGCTTGACAGGCCTGCCTGACGCACCACAATGCCTATCTGCGCTGAGGGAGTACGGGGTCAGACCCCGCGCGCTGCGCGGTCGGTTGTGAATACGAGGCGTTGTGCCGCGGGGTCTGACCCCCGTTGACATAGGGCCACTTCTGAGATGAGCGGCATCAACGACTTCGTGGTGAAGTTCGCCACCGTCAACGGCTCGGGCTCGGCGTCCGCCAACGGCATTTTCGCCAAGACCCTGTTCCGCATGGGCATCCCCGTCAGCCCGAAGAACATCTTTCCCTCCAACATCCAGGGCCTGCCGACCTGGTACGAGGTGCGGGTGTCGGAGGCGGGCTATCTCGCCCGGCGCGACGGCATCGACCTGATGGTCGCCATGAACCCGCAGTCCTACAAGGAGGACGTGCGGAGATCGTGCCGGGCGGCTGGCTGCTCTACGATTCGACCCTGCCGCGCATGTGGCCGCGCGAGGACATCAAGGTGCTGGGCATCCCCATCGCCGAGATGTGCGCCAGGAAGTGGAGCGACCCCCGCCAGCGCCAGCTGTTCAAGAACATGGTCTACGTCGGCGCGCTCACCGCGCTGCTCGACATCGACCTCGAGGTCCTGGCGGGCGCGGTATCGCCGACCAACTCAAGGGCAAGGAGAAGCTCGTCGCCGCCAACATGGACGCGGTGGCGCTGGGCCGCGACTACGCGCCAAGCAGTTCGATTGCCCGCTGCCGATCCGCGTGCGCCCCGCGCGAAGGCGCCAAGGGCAAGATCCTGGTGTCCGGCAACGAGGCTGCGGGCCTCGGCGCGATCTATGCCGGCGCCACGGTGTGCGCGTGGTATCCGATCACGCCTTCGACCTCGCTGGCGGAAGCCTACGAGAAGTACGCCAAGCGCCTGCGCGTCACCAAGGACGGCCGGCGCCTCTACGGCATCGTGCAGGCCGAGGACGAACTCGCCGCCATCGGCGTCGCCATCGGCGGCGGCTGGAACGGCGCGCGTGCCTTCACCGCCACCTCCGGCCCCGGCATCTCGCTGATGAGCGAGTTCCTGGGGCTCGCCTACTTCGCCGAGGTGCCGGTCGTGCTGTTCAACATCCAGCGCGGCGGGCCCTCGACCGGCATGCCGACGCGCACGCAGCAGTCCGACATCCTGGCCTGCGCCTACGCCTCGCACGGCGACACCAAGCACGTGCTGCTGTTCCCCAGCGACCCGACCGAGTGCTTCTCGATGGGCGCGCAGGCCTTCGACCTCGCCGAGCGCCTGCAGACGCCCGTCATCGTCATGTCCGACCTCGACATCGGCATGAACGAATGGGTGACCGACCCGTTCGCCTGGGACGACAGCGCACGTGCACGACCGCGGCAAGGTGCTCGACGCCGAGCACGCTGGAGAAGCTTCAAGGACGTCAAGGGCAGGGACTGGGGCCGCTACCAGGACGTCGACGACGACGCCATCCCCTACCGCACGCTGCCCGGCACGCATCCGACCAAGGGCGCTTTCTTCACGCGCGGCACCTCGCACGACGAGGGCGCCCGCTACACCGAGGACGGGCGCATCCACGCCCGCGTGCATCGACCGCATCCGCCGCAAGTTCGACACCGCCGCCAGCTCGTGCCCAAGCCCGAGGTCACGATCCGCGACAAGAGCGGCAAGACCGGGCTCATCTATTTCGGCGCCACGACGCCGGCCGTGCGCGAGGCGCTCGATCTGCTGGAGCGCGAGGGCATCAAGGTCAATGCGCTGCGCCTCAAGGCCTTCCCGTTCACGCGCGAGGTCGGCGCCTTCTGCGCCATGCACGAGCGCGTCTTCGTGGTCGAGCAGAACCGCGACGCGCAGATGCGCTCGCTCCTCATGACCGAGGCCGACGTGCCCGGCGCCAAGCTGATCCCGGCGCTCAACTACGACGGCATGCCGATGACGGCGGCGTTCGTGCGCGGCGCCGTGCTGAAGGAGCTGCGCCCGCCCAGGCCGCGGCGGAGTAGGGACACACCCATGAGCTACATCGCCAAACCCGTCGCCCATCATCCGGCGCTGCCCAAGAACACGCTGGGCTCACGCGGCGCGACTACGAAGGCACCATGTCGACGCTGTGCGCGGGGTGCGGGCACGAATTCGATCACCGCGGCGCTGATCGAGGCCTGCTTCGAGATGGACCTGCCCGCCCACCGCATCGCCAAGGTCTCCGGCATCGGCTGCTCGTCGAAGGCGCCGACCTACTTCCTCTCGCGCAGCCACGGCTTCAACTCGCGTGCACGGGCGCATGCCGTCGATCACCACCGGCGCCGACCTCGCCAACCGCGATCTGGTCTATATCGGCGTCTCCGGCGACGGCGACACGGCCTCGATCGGGCTCGGTCAGTTCTGCCACGCCGTGCGCCGGCGCGTGAACATGAGCTACATCGTCATGAACAACGGCTGCTACGGCCTGACCAAGGGCCAGTTCTCCGCCACCAACGACAAGGCCTCGCCCTCCAAGAAGGGCGAGGCCAACCCGTTCGAGGCCATCGACCTGTGCCAGATGGCGATCCAGCTCGGCGCCGGCTTCGTCGCCCGCTCGTTCTCCGGCGACAAGACGCAGCTCATTCCGCTGATCAAGGCCGCCATCAGCTACAACGGCTTCGCCTTCCTCGACGTGATCAGCCCGTGCGTGACCTTCAACAACCACCCGACCTCGACCAAGAGCTACGACTACGTTCGCGCCCACAACATGGCCTCCGAGAACCGGCTCGACTACGTCGAGCCCAAGGAGGAGATCACCGTCGACTATGCCGAGGGCACCTCGGCCGACATCGAGCTGCACGACGGCTCGCGCCTGATCCTCAACAAGCTCGACCCCCAGCACGATCCGCGCGACGCCGACGCCGCGCTCATGGCCATCCGCACCAACGCCGCCAAGGGCGCGGTGGCAACCGGTCTGCTTTACATCGAGAGACCCAGCGCGACATGCACGACATCCTGGCCACCGACACGCGCCCGCTCAACGCGCTGCCGATGGCCGAGCTGTGCCCGGGCTCCAAGGCGCTGGAGGCCATCAACGCGCGGCTGCGATAGGCGCTCCCGTCGGATGGGAGGGCACCGCACTGACAAAAGTCCCCTCGTCATCCCGGCAACAAGTGCCGGGATGACAAAAGGAGGCACGCGCGCAAGCTGCAGCGTTGGCTCGCACCCCGCGGCGCAATGGCTCTTATCGCGCGTCCTGCTGGCAAGTTCCGCCGGCGGGCGCTACAGTTGTATGCCTTTGACCGAATCTCAGACTGACCCTCAGGGAGGACGAAATGCGAAGGTTCTGGCTGGCCGCCGTTGCGGTGGCGGCGACGGTTGGGCT
The DNA here is from genome assembly GCA_963758625.1 of uncultured Alphaproteobacteria bacterium. Classification (GTDB taxonomy): domain Bacteria; phylum Pseudomonadota; class Alphaproteobacteria; order Rhizobiales; family Hyphomicrobiaceae; genus AWTP1-13. Next base: position 122,609 of record CAVWWJ010000009.1, read on the forward strand.
TGCGGGCGTCGCCGGCGCGGCCGAGATGCGGCTCATGACCGGCCCGCAGGCGGGCCTCTGGGTGCCGCTGGGCGGCCAGCTCAAGGACGCCTGGGAGAAGGCGATACCCGACCTCAGGGTCCAGGCCCTGCCGGGCGCCGGCATCGCCAACGTGCGCGCCATCCAGGAAGGCAAGGCCGAGATCGGCTTCGGCAACACCGTCACGACGTTGGACGCCGCCAACGGCACCGGCGAGGCGCCGCTCGACAAGAAGCACGACAAGGTCTGCAACGTCGCGACGCTCTATCCGCAGTACTTCCAGCTCGTCGCCAACGCGGATGCGCGGCATCAACACGCTGAAGGACATGAAGGGCAAGGGCTTTGCCACCCAGGTCAAGGGCAACACCGGCGAGCTGATCGCGCGTCATGTGCTGAGAGTGGTCGGGCTTCACCTACAGCGACGTGAAGGCCAGCTTCACCAACAGCTACGCCGACAGCGTCGAGCAGATGAAAGACAACCGCATGCATGTCTTCGCGCTCGGCACCGGCATCCCGGCCAGCTCGGTCATGGACCTCGCATCGTCGCGTGACATCAAGCTGATCGACATGGCCGGCATCTACGAGGACATGCGCAAGATCAACCCGGCCTACAAGCTGGTGACGATCCCCAAGGGCACGTATCCGAAGCAGGACAAGGATGTGCAGGTGATCGGCTACTACACCCATGTCATTGCAGCCTGCTCGCTGCCCGAGGACACCGTCTACAAGATGACGGGGGCGATCCTCGGCCAGCGAAGGACCAGATGGCCTCGATCTACAAGGAGCTCGCCGGGCTCACACCCCAGATCATGGCCCAGGACA
>CAVWWJ010000010.1:0-82374 GCA_963758625.1 uncultured Alphaproteobacteria bacterium
GACTACACGCCGCCGCGGCTGTCCCGCAGGGCGGCGCAGGCGGGAGTGCCCGAGTTCGACGGTAGCGCCGCGCTTGTCGAGGAGCGCAGGCCTGCAGCCGAGGCGAAGGAGGGCCTGCAGGTCCTCGCCGAGAGCCAAGCCGGAGCCGGCGCTGCTCGCCAACGAGGCGTCGGACGACCGCGACAACATCCGGCCCGGCGACACCGTCCTGCTGATCGTGGAGAACGACCTGAACTTCGCCCGCTTCCTGCTCGACGCGGCGCGCGAGCAGGGCTGCAAGGGCCTGGTCACGTCCCAGGGGGCAGGCGCGCTCGCCCTGGCGCGCGACCACATGCCGGACGCCCTGACGCTCGACCTCGTGCTTCCCGACATGGACGGCTGGCGCGTCATGGACCGCCTCAAGCACGACCTTTCGACCCGCCACATCCCCATCTGCGTCGTCTCCACGGAGGATGCGCGGGGCCGCGCCTTCGACGCCGGGGCGCGCGGGTTCATCGCCAAGCCGATCCCCTCCGGGACGTGCTGGACGCGGGCCTGCAGCACATGCTTGCCGCCGTCCGGCGGCCCGAGAAGCGCCTTGTCGCGATCGGCTCGGCCTGGGGCGTGTTCGACCCCCTCATGGAAGCGATCGCCGGCGACGATCTGAGGGTCTCCCAGGCGACGAGCGCAACGATGCTGGCCGAGATCGCCTCGCAGGAGCCGGATTGCGTGATCGTCGACGCCGGCACCGTTCCCGACCTCGGCGCCCTGGCCCGGGCGCTGGAGGCGCGTCCCGGCTTCGGACGCCTGCCGGTTCTGGTCTGGGGCGGCGGCCGCGCACGAGGTCGATCACCGCAGCGCCAGGAGCTTCGATGCGTTGACAGTGCGCCACGTCCACTCGCGCGAGCGTCTGGTGGACCTCGTCGCCTTCTTCGCGCACCGCCGCGTCACCCGCCTGCCCGAGGCCCAGCTTCGCGTGCTGGAGGAGCTGCATCAGTCGGATGCACCCCTCGAGGGCAGGAGGGCGCTGATCGTTGACGACGATATCCGCAACATCTACGCGCTCCGGAGCGTGCTGGAGGAGCACGGAATGGCGGTGACTTCGGCCGTCAACGGGCGCGATGCCCTTCGCATCATGGCCAAGGGGGCGCCGATCGACATCGTCCTCATGGACATCATGATGCCGGAGATGGACGGCATCGCCACCCTGCGCGAGGCGCGCAAGATCCCTCCTGCCGCGACCTGCCGATCGTGGCCGTGACGGCCAAGGCGATGAAGGGCGACCGCGAGCGCTGCATGGAGGCGGGCGCCTGGGACTACCTGTCGAAGCCCGTCGACCCGCACCATCTGCTGGCGGTGCTGCGCTCCTGGCTGCACCGGTGAAGCGGCGGAACCGTGCTTAGTTACATCAACCGTTGTCATCCCGGAAGCGGTCGCCGAAGCAAGGCTTGCCGTGATCCTGGGTACCGGCTCTCGCGCTTCGCGCTCGGCCGGCATGACAGCTCGTGGATTGCAGCTCATGACCCACGCCGAGCGAGCCGACATCCTGATCGTCGACGACCTGCGCGAGAAGCATCTGACCTACCAGGTCGTCCTGGAGGACCTCGGCCAGAACATCGTCGCCGTGACCTCCGGCGAGGAGGCGCTGCAGCTCCTGCTGGAGCGCGAGTTCGCCGTCATCCTGCTCGACGTCAACATGCCCGGCATGTCGGGCCTGGAGACGGCGGCCTTGATCCGCAGCCGCAGGAGGTCGCGGCACACGCCCATCATCTTCGTCACCGCGTTTGCCGACGACGTGCAGACGGTCGAAGGCTATGCGCTGGGGGCGGTGGACTACATCCTGGCCCCGATCGTGCCGGAGATTCTGCGGGCCAAGGTCAAGGTGTTCGTCGAGCTCTACCGCATGCGCGCGGAGCTGGCGCGGCAGCACGCCCTGCTGGAGCAGCGGGTCGCCGACCGCACCGCCGAGCTGGAGCAGACGGCGGAGAGGCTGCGCGCCGAGGTGCGCGAGCGCAAGCAGGCGGAGGAGCGGCTGGTGATCCTGGTGCAGGAGCTGGCGCACCGGGTCAAGAACCTGCTGTCGGTGTTCCAGTCCATCACGTCGCGAACCCTGACGGGCGAGCGCTCGCTGGAGGAGGCGCACGAGGTCCTGATGGGCCGCCTGCAGTCGCTGGGCCATGCCCACGAGCTGTTGACGGAGGCGAGCTGGCAGGGCGCCGAGCTGCGCGATGTCGTGAAGGCGGAGATTGCCGGCTTTTCCGAGCGCGTGCGGATCTCGGGCCCATCCGTCGCGCTCGGGCCCTCGGGCGTGCAAACGTTCGCGCTGATCGTGCACGAGCTGTGCACCAACGCCGCCAAGTACGGCGCGCTCTCCAATGCGACGGGCGAGGTGGTGGCCGAGTGGACGCTCGGCGGCAACGGGGCCGACAGCTACATGGAGTTCTCGTGGCAGGAGCGCGGCGGGCCGCCGGTGAAGCCCGCCTCCTACCAGGGCTTCGGCCTCTCGCTGATCGGCGCGATGGCCACCAGCCCGACCGCCGAGCCGGTGATCGACTTCGCTCCCGGCGGCTTTGCCTGCAGGATCAGGGTGCCGCTCAACACCATCAGGCCCAACCGCTACGACCGGGTCTCGGCCATGCTGGCTCCGGACGCCGCAGCCAAACGCGTGGCCGAGTAGCCGATGCGGCTCGCCTATGGGGAGGGGTCACGCCCCCTCGCGCAGACGCTGGAAGGGAAACGTCGAACGACTGACGCGAGGGGTCTGAAACGAACTCCCGCTGTTTGGCGGGATATCCGGTAGTTCGTTCCAAAGGGGGCGCTGCCTCGCCCGAGGTGACGCCGGAATTCCCTCTCCCCGTCGCCCTCGGGGCCCTTGTGGCACGCGCACCCTTGTGGACGGCCCGAGGGCGGCGGGGAGAGGGGGTCCGCCACAGGTCGCCTCCCTCGCCTCCGACGCCGAGCAAGGCCGCGGAGAGGCACCGTTTCGTCATCGAGGGTCGGCGAAGCCGGTGATCGGCTGACCCCTTCTCCTACGCGGCCCCGGCCGCGCGCTCCAGGTCGATCGGGCTGGTCAGCCGCGCCAGCGCGCTCACGATCTCGCCCGCCGACGACGGCTTCACGAGGATCGGATCGCCGCAGGCCGCGATCACGTCCTCGGGGGCGTGCGCGGCGCAGAAGAGGATGCGCACGCCGTCCTCGCGCAGCCAGCGCGTCAGGGCGCGGTGCTCGCTCTTCTCTGGGCGCCAATCGAGAACAGCGGCGGAGAAATCGAACTGCCCCACGCGCGCCAGCGCCTCGGCGGCGTCGCGCGCCACCAGCCCTTCGGCGCCCGCCTTTTCCAGGATGGTCAGGAGGCGATCCGCCATGGCGGGATCCTCCTCGACCACCAGCACGGTCTGGCCATCCAGGCGATCCTGCGCCGCGGGGCCGCCCTCCGGATCGAGATGCGCCACGATATCCGCGAGCGCCCGGGCGGGGCCGAAACCGCCGGACAGGTGGTCGGCCGGAGCCTGCGCGTGGCGGAGGCGATCGAACAGCTCGCGCTCCGTGACGATGCCCTTGTCGATCAGCAGGTCAACGAGCACCGCGCACACGCGCATCTGCCCGTCGGAGAGCCTCAATGCCTGTTCGTTCATGTGCTGCCCCCTCTCGCCGACCGGCCCCGCCCATCCGGATTTCCCCGCGTCATCCGGATGGGCCGACCAGCCCCCGCGACTCCGCTTATATAGAGATAGCGCATGCAGGATAGAGTGCATCCTTCACAAGTTTGTCTGTGGATAGGTCCGCACGGATCGCCAATGCGTTAGCTGAGCAAGCGTTGTGGACAACCGGCGCCGGCATCTCTCCTGCGCATCACAGGCGCGACGCGTGGCAGCAGGGACACATCCCGATTCGGCCGCCTTCCGTCATGACAAAGGGAGGCGCCGAGACTGCTCTGGCGCCTCCCTTGGCAGTGCGGCAATTTCGGCGCCCCGCGAACGGACCTCGGCGCGAGGCCCCGGCCCTTCTACTTGCTGGCCTGCTTCGGCGGGGGAGTTGTCAGGGACAGTTTCCCGCAGTTGCCGTCGCCGAGACGGTAGTCGCGGTGCACCTGCTCGATGAGCGGGGAGTACACGTCCTTCTTCTGGTCGTCCGGGAAGACCACGGTCCAGCTGTTGATGTTCTTTCCGCCGCAGACGAAGTTGACGCGCTGGTAGAAGGCCGTGGTGCCGTCGCTCTTGATGCCGGACAGCACGAACCAGGTGTCGCGCACCGGCGCGTAGGTGACCTTGGCGCCCGGATAGCTCTCGTTGAGCAGGAAGGTGCGATAGTCCTTGAGCGTCTTGCCGTCGAAGTTGGCGAGCGTGCCGACGAACGCACGCGCCTTGCCATCCTTGGAGACGAACTGCAGGCCGTCGGCGGTAGCGGCCGGGAAGGCGATGAGCTGGGCGGTGGGATAGCTCAGCGTGTAGCCGTGGCGCTCGTTCTTGTAGGTGGCAAGCCCGCTCTTGTCCTGGGCCAGGGCCCCGACGGCGGCGAGGCCCGTCGTCCCCAGCAGTAGGCCGGCAATCAGCAGCGGCCGGGCGAATGCACGCGTCATGGCGAAAACCTCGCGTTGCTCGAATGGGTGTCCAAGTGCCAGTAACGCGACTACGGAGCCCGACGACGCCATGGATTGGCGGCCATGAACACAAAATCGCGAGCGCCCCTGCGTAGGTTGGGTTAGGCCCGAAGGGGCCGTAACCCAACATGGCCATCCCTGTGAGTGTTGGGTTACGCGTCGTGTCGAAGACACGCCTTCGGCATGATCGCGCTAACCCAACCTACGAACTACGAACGCAGCGAGTTGCAGATGCGGCCCCGGCAGACTGCGCTGGGACGCCGCCTATGGCCGCCTCGGGCGGGGGCTGCCTCAAGAACCTGCCGGGCCGCGAAGGCCGTAGAAACGCATCCTAGGCAGCGGGAGAGGCCATCGGTGGGCAACGCTCGCCGAGCGCCCGTCCACCCCACGATGCACCCACAACGACTGCCGACTGCCCTGGGGTCAGCCCGGCCTTCGCCGGGGCGCAGGGTCTGACCCCATCTAACGCGGCAGGCGCTCGATCAAGGCTGTGGCCGCGGCGGGGGCGCGCACCTTGCCCTCGTGGATGAAGTACACGAACACGTCGCGCGGCTGCGCCTTGGCCTTCTTCGCCGGCTCCACCAGCTCGAGGTCCTTGGGCGCGCCGCCTCTGGCCCAGGCCCGCGCACGCTCGGCCCACCGATCGAGCTCCTCTCCCGGATAGCTGGTGGCGATGTCGTCGCGGCCCTTCTGCAGGCGCGCATAGACGAAATCGCCGACCGGGTCGGGGATGGCGGGATAGGTCGCGTGCTCGGCATAGACCGCCGGGATGGAAAACGTACGCAGGAGCTGGATGAACGCCGGCATCAGGAACGAGGCGTGGCGCGGCTCCACCACGTGGCGCAGCTGCACGCCGCCAAGCCTGGGCGGCAGCAGCTCCAGGAAGGCGCCGAAGTCGGCCGCGTCGAACTTCTTGGTGGCGGCGAACTGCCACAGGATCGGACCCAGGCGGGACCCGAGCTCGGTGACGCCGGAATCGAGGAAGCGCTTGATGGCATCGCCTGACTGCGCGAGCTGGCTGCGGTTCACGGCGTAGCGCGGGCCCTTGACCGAGAACACGAAGCCCTCCGGCGTCTCGGAGCGCCACTTGGCGAAGGTCGCCGGCGTCTGCGTGCGGTAGAACGTGCCGTTGATCTCGATGGAGGTTAGCCGCTGGCTCGCGTATTGCAGCTCGCGCGCGTGCGCCAGCCCCTTGGGATAGAAGGTACCGCGCCACGGCTCGAACGTCCACCCTCCGACGCCGACCCGAATCTGCCCCTCCTTGGCCATGCGGCTTCTAAAGCAGAGTTGGCGGGAAATGCCAACGGGGCGACGCGGGCTGGGCGTCAGCGCCTCGCACCATAGCTCTCCAAGGAATGTTGCGAGCGTTGTGGTGTGGCAGTGGCGTGACAGACCGTTGGCATTTCACGGCCTTCCGGCCCTTCCTCCCCCAAATAGCGGATGCGCGAGCGCCTCGACACGGCTGTAATCTGGTTGACCGTGTATATTTCGGAGTGGGATCGCAACATGCTTTCGTTCTTTTGTCGATTGGAAGGCACCAGACCGCCCTTTGACTGGTCGTCGCTGCGCCATGCTCCGCGCCGGGTTCTACTGTCCCTCGGGGTGCTTTGGCTGGGTCTTGTTCTTGCGCCCCGAACCGGTCACGCGGTCGACCCCGCCGTTGACCTCGCAGTCGAGGCGTTCGCCATCGGCGGCGCGGCCATCAGCGTGCCAGTCGGCAAGCACGAAAAGGTTTTCCTGAAAGGGCTGGTGCAGTGCGCCGTCGACGGAAGGCCGGTGCTCGAGTGCGGAAAGGAAGCACTGATTCAAACTGTCCTCGGGGGCCTTCCAAAGGAGTCGCAGGCATTTGCAGGGTGCATCGCCAGCGGTGGCAACGTTGCCAGATGCGCCAGCAATGAGATGATCAACAAGCTGCCGCCGGGGGCGGCGCGGACATTGGCGAGTTGCGTCGCACAGGGAAGGGAGGTGTCGGACTGCGGCAAGCAAATTGCGACTGCGCAGCTCACGGAGGCCCAGAGAAGCGCCCTCGCAACGCTCGCCAATGTGAAGGCCGACGCCGGCGTCAGCCTGACTCGATCGACCAGCTCAATTCAGAACATCATCAACGTCGCCGACGGCATTGCACGGGGAGACTGGGAAGTTGTCATCAAGAACGGCGGCAAAGTGGCCGCCAAATACGTCATCAGAACCGTTCTCACGGCACTCCTGTCGCAAGCGGGGACCGCCCTTGCAGGCCCTGTCATCGACGCCCTCGTAGAGAACCGCATGGACCTGGCTATCGACCTGATCAACGCGCTGAAATCGGGAGACCCGGGGCGGATCGCGAGGGCGACGGTCCAGGCCTATCTGTACCTGAGCCTCCCGGTCGTGCAGGCCTGCGCGCTGTTTCCATCAGGGGCGGTCAAGGAGGCGGTCTGCGGCTTTGTAGCCGATATTCTCGGGGAGATAGCCGACTTCGGCGGCAAAGTGGTCGACACTGCCGCGGACGAGGGGGAGAAGAGGTACAATGACATTCAGGACTTCCTCAGCGGCAATAGGGACGACTGCGGGACACGCTGGCAGTACTACGACGGCCATTTCGCGTTCTGCAAATACCAGGCGGCCATCGCCAAGGAGCGGAACCACGACAGCTACGCCAAGATGGAAGAGTCGCTCTATCAGGGCTGCCGTGCCCACTTCCACCCATGCGCCAAGCGATTGATCGGCAGCACGAGCGACCGTATTAGTGACATCTGCAACCCCGTGCGTGACAAGTTCAGGAGGGAAGTTGACGGGATCTCCGGAAGCCTGAAGGATAGGGTAGGCGCGTTCGCTCGCGGCTATGTCCCGCAGAAAATCCAGCTCGAACACGGCGAGAACTGTGAAACACGGTCCAGTCAGAATTTCATCGTTGACTGCATAAAGGCCTTGCAGAAGCAGGACCAGGATCAGGACCTCCGACTTTCGGGGAGTTGCAGGGTCGATGGGATAAAAAAGGCGCCCGCGCCCTCGTACTTGAGCGCCTGCATCGATGCATCCTTTGTCGGCGATAGCGCCGATCTGCGGCCGAACTTGATGGCGCAGTGTACGTACCCGGTGGAGACGCCTCCTCCAACACCCGTGCTGCGCCCGCCGCTGCAGTTGCAAACTCCGGAGGGGCAGTGTCCCGAGGGCACCAGACCGGTGGGGCGATATCGCTGTGTGCCGATTGCTGCACCCCCACCACCGGTGCAGCCGCCGCCCCGTATCGTGCAGCCGCCGCCGCAGATCGTGCAACCTCCACCACCCGTGCTCCCGCCACCTCCAACGTGCAGGGATGGCATGGTGCTTGAGGCCGGCGGGGGCTGCGAATGTCGGCAGGGGACCGTCCTGAGCGGAGGCAGGTGCGTTCAGCCATGCCCGCCCGGCATGACCGGCACGCCGCCCAACTGCAGGTGTCCCGGCGGCAGCGTCCTGAGCGGAGGCGAGGTAGCGTTCAGCCGTGCCCGCCCGGCATGACCGGCACGCCGCCCAACTGCAGGTGTCCCGGCGGCACCGTCCTGAGCGGAGGCAGATGCGTTCAGCCGTGCCCGCCCGGCATGACCGGCACCCCACCCAACTGCAGGTGTCCCGGTGGCAGCGTCCTGAGCGGAGGCAGGTGCGTTCAGCCGTGCCCGCCCGGCATGACCGGAACGCCACCCAACTGCAGGTGTCCCGGTGGCAGCGTCCTGAGCGGAGGCAGATGCGTTCAGCCGTGCCCGCCCGGCATGACCGGCACCCCACCCAACTGCAGGTGTCCCGGTGGCACCGTCCTGAGCGGAGGCAGGTGCGTTCAGCCGTGCCCGCCCGGCATGACCGGAACGCCACCCAACTGCAGGTGTCCCGGCGGCACCGTCCTGAGCGGAGGCAGGTGCGTTCAGCCGTGCCCGCCCGGCATGACCGGCACGCCACCCAGCTGCAGGTGCCCGGCTGGGACGGTATTTCGCTACGGGCAGTGCCGCCCCCTCGCTGCCACCCCGCCGCCGCCTCCCAGGGTGACGCCGCCTCCCAGGGTGACGCCACCGCCGCCGCGGCCATGCCCAATGGTTCGCACATGCGTGCAGTGGGGCAGAGGAGCGCCGGGTAGCTTGGCGGGTCCGTGCATCCGCTACGAGATGCGACCCCAGTGCCCGAGCAACGTTAGGTAAGCCCTAGCGGGCGCAGGTTGGGTCGGCCCCCGGCGAAAGTCGTGGGCGCGGCGTCGCAGCCGGAACGCCGAGCGCGTTGCGCATCCGCCCGTGCGAGTCAATCCAGCCCGGGCCGCAGCGCCGCGCTGCCCCACGTGCCGGCGATCGGGGAGGCCTGATATCCCATGCTGGCGAGCATGGGGGGTCGAACGCCTGGGGGTGCTCCTCCCGGCACGCACGGCCGCCGGCACCGTCGCCGCCTCAACGGGCGATCCGCGCCGCTGTCGCCTCCGATGCCGTCAGGGCCGGGCCTCGTCCGGCTGGGCTTCGACCCGGCGGAAGCCTCGCGGAGTTCGCGCAGATCATCAGGGCGGAGCTGCAGCGGTGGGCGGAGGTGGCGCACATCACCCGAGGTCCCTTGCTCCGGGCTATCATCAAATGGTCGCGTTGCTGGGGCTCGGCTCGGTACGACCAATGCACATCTGCAGTGTTCTGCTAATGTTCTTGACTTGCGGTCGCCGGCCTGTGTAGCCTGCAAGATGGCCAGGGTGGGAGCTCGACGTGGCTGACGGACCTCAGGACCTCGTGCTGGAACATCTGAGGCGGGTCGACGGCAAGGTCGACGGCCTGCTGGCGGAGTTCCGCTATTTCAATCTGCGGATGGGCGCGATGGAGGACCGCACCGTGGGTTTGCATCTCGTCCACGTCCAGCAGAACCAGCGAGATCGATCGCATCAAGAGCCGGCTTGATCGAATCGAGCGCCGATTGGAATTGGTGGATCGCTGAAACGCTGAAACAGGACAAACAGAGGCGACGCAATTCCATGCCCATGGATGCCAAGGAAATCGAGCGGCTGATCAAGGCCGCGTTCCCCGACGCCCAGGTCACCATCAAGGACCTGGCCGGAGACGGCGACCACTTTGCCGCCCACGTCATCGCCCGGGAGTTCGCGGGCAAGACCCGCGTGCAGCAGCACAAGATGGTCTACGACGCCCTGCAGGGCCGCGATGGGCGGCGCCCTGCATGCGCTGGCGCTGACGACTGCGGCGCCCAAAGATTGACTTTGCGGAGCCCTTGCCCACATTGTGACAAGGCCGTGCGACAGGCCGCCCTGGGCCGTCGCCAACCCCGAGAGGATGAGCATTTATGAGCGAGCAAGCCGTCCACGACTGGATCCGCAAGGCCGTCGCCAGCAGCGATGTCGTGCTGTTCATGAAGGGGAACAAGAACTTCCCCCAATGCGGCTTCTCGGCCCAGGTGGTGCAGATCCTCGGGCACCTGGGGGTGGACTACAGGGACATCAACGTGCTCGATGACATGGGCATCCGCGACGGCATCAAGAGCTTCAGCAACTGGCCGACGATCCCCCAGCTCTACGTGAAGGGCGAGTTCATCGGCGGCTGCGACATCGTGCGCGAGATGTTCCAGGCCGGCGAGCTGCAGCAGCTCCTCGACGCCAAGGGCATCGCGCACGCGGGCGCGAAATTGACAGCGTAAGAATTTCGTCCGCTTCGCCGGCTCCTCCGTCAGGCGATCGCGCCTGCGCCATCGAGAATGCTGGCCGAGGAGCGCGGTTGAACCGTCGCCACAGCGGCCGCGAGACGACGCATGCAGCACGACGACAACCTGACGCACGAGCGGCCGACCTTCGTCACCCACCTCGAATGCTCCGCAACGGGGGAGCGCCACGCGCGCGGACGAGGTCCACAACCTGTCGCGCGCCGGCAAGCCGCTCCTGGTGCGCTACGACCTCGCCGGCGTCCGCAAGGCCCTCACCAAGGACGGCGCTCGCCGAGCGGCCGCCCGACTTCTGGCGCTACCGCGAGCTGCTGCCGGTGCGCAAGGCCGAGGATGTCGTCAGCCTGGGCGAGGCCATGACCCCGCTCGTGCGGCTGCCCGGGACCGCGGCCAGGCTCGGCTGCGGCGAGCTCCTGGTGAAGGACGAGGGGCGGCTGCCGACCGGCTCGTTCAAGGCGCGCGGGCTGGCGCTGGCCGTCTCCATGGCCAAGGCGCTCGGCATCCGGCACATGGCGATGCCGACCAACGGCAACGCCGGCGCCGCGCTGGCCGCCTACGCCAGCCGCGCCGGCATCAGGACCACCGTCTTCTGTCCGGACGACACGCCCGAGGTCAACGTCAGCGAGATCGAGCTGCAGGGGGCGACGGTCTACCGCGTCAACGGCCTGATCGACGACTGCGGCAGGATCGTCGGCGAGGGCAAGGCGCGCGTCGGCTGGTTCGACGTCTCCACGCTGAAGGAGCCCTACCGCATCGAGGGCAAGAAGACGATGGGGCTGGAGCTGGCCGAGCAGCTCGGCTGGGACGTGCCCGACGTGATCTTCTATCCCACCGGCGGCGGCACCGGCCTGATCGGCATGTGGAAGGCGTTTGCCGAGCTGGAGGCGATCGGCTTCATCGGCGCCAAGCGTCCCGCGCATGGTGGCGGTGCAGGCCGCCGGCTGCGCGCCGATGGTGCGCGCCTTCGAGGCGGGCGTGGAGCACGCGCCGCGCTGGGAGAACGCGCAGACCATCGCCAGCGGCATCCGCGTGCCCCAGGCGGTCGGCGATTTCCTGATCCTGCGCGCCGTGCGCGAGAGCGGCGGCTTCGCCATCGCGGTCGACGACGACGCGATCTCCGCCGCGCTCGACGAGGTGGCGCGCACGGAAGGCTTCCTGATGTGCCCCGAGGGCGCCGCCACCTATGCCGCCTTGAAGCAGAGCCTCGCCGACGGCCGCGTCGGCAAGGCACGAGCGCGCGGTGCTCTTCAACTGCGCCACCGGCCTCAAGTATCCGCTGCCGCCGGTGCAGCCGCACGCTCGACCGCACCAGGCCCATCGACTTCGCCGCGCTGTAGGTGTCAGACCCTCCGGGTCTGACACCGTTGCGCCGACGGGCGTTGGAACCATGGTGTCAGACCCTCCGGCGGAGGATTGGCACCCGTCAACCCTGGCGCCCGGCCACAACCGGTAGGCCGCGATCCACTCGGCGCCTGCCGGCAGCGGCGACGGCAAGGCAGAGCTCGGTGAGAGCCATTCTCTGCCGATGCCTTGCCTGCCCGGCATGTGGCTGCGAGCCTTCCATCACTCACCGATATCGACGCTGACCACCTCGGCCTCGCGTCCCAGGATCGTGGTCTTGAAGGGCAAAGCGAGGTGCTCCTCGATCATTGTGAATAAGCCGGTCACCTGCTCCTCATCGTCGTAGCAATCGACGGTCGCCTCCTCTATCAGCTGTTCGAGGCGCTGTTTGCTTGCTCTGGCCGTGCCGTTCATCGAGCCTCCTGCAAGTGCCGAGTTCGGAAACGGTGATGCACCGAGTCGGCCATTCGGCGTGTTGGCGTGGCGGGCTTCTGCACCGATCCTTCAACACCGGCCGCGCAATTGGAGCTGCCGGAATCGACGGGGCGGGAAGGCATGAGCGAGTATCAATACTACGAGTTCCTGGCAGTCGATCGGCCGCTCGATGCCGCCGCGCAAGGCGAGCTGCGTAACATCTCGACGCGGGCGCGCATCAGCTCCACCAGCTTCGTCAACAGCTACGACTGGGGCAGCCTCAAGGCCGATCCACTCGATCTGCTTGAGCAATATTTCGATGCGTTCCTCTATCTCGCGAACTGGGGCACCCGCCGCTTGGCGTTGCGGCTGCCCAGGGAGCACTTCGATCCCGCATCGGTGAAGCTCTTCGGTCTGGGCGACCTGATCAGCGTGCGCACCTCGCGTTCCCATGTGATCCTGGATATCGAGCAGAGCGAGGAACCCGGCCACTGGGAATGGGACGACGGCTCGGGATGGCTCGCCTCGCTGGCGCCGCTGCGCGCCGATCTCCTGGATGGCGATCTCGGGCTGTTCCACCTCTTGTGGCTGATCGAGGTCGAGACCGGCTCGGTCGGGGGAGATGTCGCAGAGCCGCTGCCGAACCCCGGTCCGTTGTCGGCTCCCTTGGCGGCCCTGGCCGAGTTTCTCGGTGTGGACGGCGACCTGCTGGCAGCCGCCTACGGCAACGGCTCGCCCGCTCGGAACGAGGCGTCGGGCCCTGACGAGGTGCGCGCGGTCGTCGTCGGGATGCCCGATGAGGAGAAGGTGGCCTACCTGATCCGCCTGTACGAAGGCAACGATCCCCACCTCGGCCTGGATCTTCGCAAGCGGTGCAGGCGCAAGACCGCACCGGCACCGGACGATTTAGCAAAACGCCTGCGCACGGCCCAGGAGCTCCTGCAGCAGGCGGAGCAGATCGCCGACGAGCGCCGGCGGGCGCAGGAGACGCGTGCCGCTGCGGAGCGCCGCCGGCGCGAGGCGGAGGAGGCCGAGGCGCGCGCCCAGCGCCTGCGTACTCTCGCCCAGCGCGGGGATGGCGCCTGGCGCGAGGTCGAGGAGCTGATCGGGATGCGCAATCGGCCCTCCTACGACCGCGCCGCCGCATCTGCTCATTGGATCTGAGGGAGATCGCTGCAGCCGCCAAGGGAGCCGAGGAGTTCACGCACCGCGTGGCGGCAATCGCCGCCCGGCATGGCAGAAGCGCCAATTCATCTCGCGTTTGGAAGAAGTCCGGCATCCTCGACGGACTGCTCGGGTCCAGACCCGCGGGTCTGACCCCACCCAGGTGCGCGTTTCTGGTTCGCACTCTGCTCTGCCATGTCTTCCTGTGGAAGGCGCCGCCGCCTGGCGCCGGCGCGTTGACGCCGTTCTCCGGCGCAACCTACCGTCGCCGCATGCTCCGAGATTCGCACGCGACGGCCGGGCCGGGAACGAGCCCGCACCGGGATCGGCCACCAGGAAGAGGCTGCGCGCAAGCGCGAGGCATGCCCGCGCCGTCCTCGACCGGCCGCCGGCGCCGCAGGGCTGGCGTACCTCGGACACCGAGGAGATCGAGCTGCGCCGCTGGCGCGGGCGCACGGAAATCACCGCCGTCGAGGCGCTCGAGGCCGGGCAGCCGATGTTCGGAACATTCCGCGTCCGCTCGGATGCCGGCAGCGCCTACGAGGTGGAGATCCGCAGCCTCGATCAGTTCGCCAACTCCTGCGGCTGCGTCGACCATCGCGTGAACCGGCTCGGCACCTGCAAGCATATCGAAGGCACGCTCGACGCCCTGCGCCGGCGCGGCGCCAAGGCGTTCCGCGACGCTGCCGCTGCCGGCAGCTCCCGCGTGGAGATCTTCCTGGATCGGCGCGAGGCGCCGCGCCCCGCACTGGCATGGCCCGCCGGCGGCACCAATGTGAAGGCGGTGCGCGAGTGGCTGGCGCCGTTCCTCACGCCGGACGGCGGTCTCGACCCGGACCCCGAGCGGATCGCAGCCCTGATCGCCGCGTGGCAGGCCGCGCCGGCCAACGTGCGGCGTCGCGTGCGCCTCTCGCGCCACTTCGGGCCGTGGCTCGACCGGCAGCGGCGCCTCGCCTCACGCGGGGAGGCGCGCGCGGCGTTCCTGGCCGAGGTCGAGAGCGGCAAGGCGACCTTCGACCTCGTGAAGCTCCCGCTGCTGCCCTACCAGCGCGACGGCATGCTGCACCTGGCCTTCGGCGAACGGGCGCTGCTGGCCGACGAGATGGGCCTCGGCAAGACCGTGCAGGCGATCGCCGCCTGCGAGCTGCTGGCCCAGCGCAAGGGCATCGCGCGCGTGCTGGTGGTGTGCCCCGCCTCGCTCAAGGCCGAGTGGGAGGAGCAGATCGCGCGCTTCACCGAGCGCGCCGCGAGATCCGTGTTCGGCCCGCGGCAGCACCGCCTCGCCGCCTACCGGGAGCCCGTCTTCTTCAACATCGTCAACTACGAGCAGGTGCTCTCCGACGCCGACGACATCAACGCCCTGCTGGCGCCCGATGTCGTCGTCCTCGACGAGGCGCAGCGCATCAAGAACTGGCACACCAAGACGGCGCGGCGGGTGAAGCAGCTCAAGGCGCCCTACGCCTTCGTGCTCACCGGCACGCCGCTGGAGAACCGCATCGACGAGCTCTATTCCATCGTCCAGTACCTCGACCCGGAGCTGGTCGGGCCGCTGTTCCGCTTCAACCGCGACTTCTATCAGCTCGACGAGCGCGGCCGGCCGGTGAACTACCAGAACCTCGCCGAGCTGCGCAGCCGCGTGGCGCCGGTGATGCTGCGGCAGGCGCAAGTCCGACGTCGAGAGCGAGCTGCCCGGGGCGCACCGTGAAGAACTATTTCGTCGGCATGGCCGGCGAGCAGCGCATCCGCTACGACGAATACAGCAAGAAGGCCGCCCGTCTGATCCATCTGGCGCAGAAGCGGCCGCTGCGTCCGGAGGAGTTCGAGCAGCTGATGAGTCTATCTCGCCTGCATGCGCATGATCTGCGACACGCCGGCGATCCTGGACCCGACCTGCCGCATCAGCCCGAAGCTGGAAGAGCTGGAGCGCGTGCTGGGCGACCTCCTGGAGGAGCCCGGCCGCAAGGTGATCGTGTTCTCCGAGTGGGAGCGCATGCTGGAGCTGGTGCGCGAGCTCGCCCGCGAGATGGGCGTCGAGACGGCCTGGCATACGGGCTCGGTGCCGCAGCAGCGCCGGCGCGCCGAGATCGTGCGCTTCAAGGAGGATCCCGCCTGCCGGCTGTTCCTGTCCACCGACTCGGGCAGCGTCGGCCTCAACCTGCAGGTGGCGAGCGCGGTGGTGAATGTCGACCTGCCGTGGAACCCGGCGAAGCTGGAGCAGCGCATCGCCCGCGCCTGGCGCAAGAACCAGACGCGCTCGGTGTCGGTCGTCAACCTGGTGTGCGAGGAGTCGATCGAGCACGGCATCATGCATCTCCTGGGCGCGAAGCAGGCGCTGGCCGACGGCGTGCTCGACGGCCGCGGCGACCTCGACAAGCTCACCATGCCGTCCGGCCGCGGCGCCATGATCGAGCGCATGAAGGCGGCCATGCAGGCTGCCGAGGCGGCGCGCATCGTGCCGGCCGACGAGGCCATCGCCGAGGACCTGCAGCGCCGCCACGGCGAGCGCGCCCTGCTGGTGGAGGCGCGTCAGCGCGGCGACGGCGCCGTGCACATGCTGGCGGTGCTGGACCTGGAGCGCGACGCGCTGGCGGCCGAGGCCGAGCGGCTCGCGGCGATGGTGGAGGATGGCGCGCCGGCGGTCGAGGTCATCGACCGCGCGACCTGGGCCTGCGTTGAGCGCCTGCAGGCGATCGGCATGCTGCAGCGGGTGGAGGGGCCGGCGAGGGTGCTGCATCGGGCGGGCGCATTGGCCGAGGCCGAGGCTGCGGGAACTACCGCGGAGGGGGCGGCGCAGGCTCTCGCGGCTTGATGGATCAGGCTCAGGTTCCGAGTTCGCAGCGGCACTCGTCCAAGAACGGTTCTGTGCTACAAGAAACTCATGACTGACACGACCTATACCTTGCCTTCTCCGCTCGTTACCGTTTCCGCGGACTGGCTAGGCGGTGAGCCCTGCTTCACAGGGCGGCGCGTATCGGTGAAGGCGCTGTTCGATTACCTCAAGGCGGGCCACACGCTCGAGGAATTTCTCGCGGACTTCCCGAGCGTATCGCGTGAGCATGCGGTGGCGGTGATTGATCTCGCCAATCGCGCCGTCGCGGTTCTGGACGCTGCAGAATGAGCGGTCGGGGCCCGCATGGTGAAAGTCCTGCTCGATGCCTGTGTGCCGCACTGGCTGAGGCGGGAGTTGACCGAGTTCGAGGTCGAGACGGCACACTTTGCCGGCCTCGACCATCTCTCCGACACCGAATTGCTCGATATAGTCGAAGACCGCTATGACGTGCTCGTCACGCTCGATCGCAATCTGACCTACCAGCAGAAGATCGAGGGGCGGTCGATAGCGGTGATCGTGCTGCGCGTCCCCGAGCAGACGCCCGAAGCGTTTCGGGCCCTCATGGCTCAACTGCAGTCCGCCATACGTTCCGCCTCGACCGGCGCAGTGGCCGTGGTTGGAGCGCCAGCCTGAGCAGCTTGCCACGCCCGGCATGGCTCGTTCTAATCGGGCAGCCAATGCGCCGTTGCAGCGCCGTGGTGGAAAAGACGCAACAAACATGACTGGGTTGAGCCACAAATTCTGCGTCGCGCCGATGATGGACTGGACGGACCGGCACTGCCGGTTCTTCCACCGTCTCCTGAGCGCGCGCGCGCGGCTCTATACCGAGATGGTGACGGCGGAGGCGGTGCTGCACGGCAACCGCGACCGGCTGCTCGGGTTCAGCCCCGAGGAGCATCCCGTGGCGCTGCAGCTCGGCGGCAGCGACCCCGCCAAGCTCGCCGAGGCCGCCGCCATCGGCGAGGGCTACGGCTACGACGAGATCAATCTCAACGTCGGCTGCCCCTCGGACCGGGTGCAGGAGGGCCGCTTCGGCGCCTGCCTGATGGCGGAGCCGGCGCTGGTGGGCGAGTGCGTCGCCGCCATGCGCGCGCGCGTCTCGGTGCCCGTCACCGTGAAGTGCCGCATCGGCATCGACGAGCAGGACAGCGAGGCCGACCTGGAGCGGTTCGTCTCGGCGGTCGCCGGCGCCGGCTGCCGCACCTTCATCGTGCACGCCCGCAAGGCCTGGCTCTAGGGCCTGTCGCCCAAGGAGAACCGCGAGGTGCCGCCGCTCGACTACGGGCGCGTATACCGGCTCAAGTCGGCACACCCCGAGCTGGAGATCGTCATCAACGGCGGCATCGCCTCGCTGGACGAGGCGGAGGCCCACCTCGCGAATGTCGATGGCGTGGCGCTGGGACGGGCCGCCTATCAGAACCCCTATCTGCTGGCCGAGGTGGACCGGCGGCTGTTCGGCGCAACCGGCGCTGCGCCGTCGCGCCGCGACGGTGATCGAGGCGCTCATCCCCTACGCCGAGAGGCACGCTCGCTGCCGGCGGCCGCCTCAACAACATCGCCCGCCACATCCTGGGCCTCTACCACGGCCGGCCGCGGGCGCGCGCCTTCCGCCGCCACCTGTCCGAGCGCGCGCCGCGCGATGGCGCGGGCATCGGCGTCCTGCAGGACGCGATGCGGCTCGTGGACGGCCCCGCCGCGATGCCCCTGCCGAGCTCAAACCGGAGGATGACGGCGCTCGCCTGAGCTGCCCCTCCCAGGCGCGGAGACGCCTGCCCCGCGTGATCGGCCTGCCGGTAACCCCCTTTCCCTGCAGTGGAAAAGTCTCATCGCTGCCAGCAGCGTTTCAACAGGCTCGGGCACGCCTTGCTGCAGTACTTGCGGTAGCCGACACTGGACCCCTTGGCGCTGCAGTTGGTCCAGCAGTTCACGCACCGGGTGACGCAATCGCCCTGGTCGGGACACTTCGCCTCCCTGCAGGCCCGCTCGCACCCCGACACGCGCTTTTCAGACTGGGCGACGACCGGAGGGCCGGCCAACACCAGCACGGTCAACACCATCGCGACGACAATTCTCTCAATCATCTGTTGTCCCTCCGCACGGAGGCCGCGGAGCTTCCGATCACGCGAGACCTCCAATGAGAAACCTGGGTGGAACTTCTTTAACTGCGCGCAAGAGGCTATCTCGACGCCGACGGCTTTTCCATGATCGAAACAAGCGGGGCTGTCCCGAGCTTGTCGGCAGGCTGCTTGGCAGCACGCGCATCGTGAGCCAGGATGCAGACGAAGCCCGGCACTGAAGCGGGCCCACAATGGAGGAAGCCCATGAGAGACTTCGAGCCTGAGAACGAGCCTGTTGGCCGCCTCGCTGGCAACGGCGGCCCTGCTCACCGCCGGCGACGCGCTCGCCCAGGCGGCCTTCCCGCCGCCGCCGCCCAAGGTCAGCCCCGCCGCCGGCGTGATCGACATGCACGTGCATTCGCACCCGGATGTGTTCGGTCGCAATCTCGACGACATCGACGTGGCGCAGCTCGCCAAGTCGCGCGGCATGCGTGGGATCGTGCTCAAGAACCACGTGGCGGAGACTGCGAGCCGCGCCGCGCTCGTCATGAAGGTGGTGCCGGGCGTCGAGGTGTTCGGCGGCATCGTGCTGAACAGGGCGGTGGGCGGCATCAACCCCGACGCGGTGGAGTGGATGCACCGCGTGTACGGCGGCCGCGGCAAGGTCGTGTGGCTGCCGACCTTCGAATCCGACAAGCACGTGAAGACCTTCGGCAAGCCCGACGCCGTGGGCCTCGTGGTGGCGCCCAACGACCAGGTGACGCCCGAGATGGAGGCGATCCTGAAGATCATCGCGCGCGAAAACCTGGTGCTGGCGACCGGCCACGTCCATCCAGAGGAGATCATGGCCGTCGTGAAGCGGGCGCGCGAGCTGGGCGTCAAGAGCATCCTCGTCAATCACGCGCTCACCAACGTGCCAGGCCTCAGATGGCGCAGGCCAAGCAGGTGACCGACATGGGCGCGATGATCGAGATTTGCTTCCTGCAGTTCCTGGCCGGCCCCAACGCCCCCCTGCCGTTCCTCACCCACTGGACGCAGATCAACGCCAAGCACGTGGCCCAGGCGGTGAAGGAGATGGGCGCCGGCAGCGTGCTGATCTCCTCCGATCTCGGCCAGAGCGGCAACATGGTGCATCCGGACGGCCTCGAGGCCGCGGTGGCGGCGATGAAGAAGGAGGGCATCTCGGATGCCGACATCGACACCATGATGCGCAAGAACCCCGCGAAGCTGCTCGGGCTTGCAGGGTAGGGGGCCCGCGCGTCGCGACGCGGCAGGAAGAGTTGGCATCGACCCTGTCCGGGGCGAGGGATGGGGAGATGCTCGCCGTCATTGGCAGGACAAAAATCAAGGTCTTCGTTCGGTGCGGGACAACAGCACCTATGGAGGAACGCCCATGCGACTATCAGCCATTGCCTTGGGACTGCTGGCCATCGTAGCCGCCAGCGGCGCTGCGTCGGCGCAGGCGCCGACCTGGTCGCCGCCGCCGGAGAAGGAGCGCTGCCCGTCGAAATGGGGCGCAGCCGACGAGCGCGGCTCCGGCAACCACCAGAAGGCCGCCGCCGTGCTCAAGGCCACCAGCCTGATCAAGACCGGCGAGGTGATCGAGCTCGCCCATGTGCTGAACGACAAGATGCCGTTCTTCGGCACGCGCCGCTTCGACGTGCACATCAAGCGCACGTTCCTGAACAAGCCCAGCAACAAGCGCGGCTCCAACGAGGAGATCGTGATCTCCGAGATCGGCCAGGTCGGCACCCAGCTCGACGGCTTCGCCCACCAGAGCCACGAGGACAGCCTCTACAATTGCTTCAAGATCAGCGAGACCTCCACGCGCAGCGGCTTCACCAAGCTCGGCATCCACCAGACCGGCATGTTCTTCACCCGCGGCGTGCTGATCGACGTGGCCGCTTACAAGGGCGTGGAGATGCTGGGCGACACCTACGAGATCACGGTGGAGGATCTGGAGGGCGCCCTCAAGAAGCAGGGAACGCACCCTGCAGCCCGGCGACGCGATCCTGATCAACACAGGCTGGCACAAGCTGTGGGGCAAGGACAACGCACGCTACGCCAAGTCTTGCCCGGGCATCGGCGTGAAGGCGGCGCAGTGGCTGATCGCCAAGGACCCGATCCTGCTGGGCTCCGACAACTGGCCGGTGGAGGTGGCGCCCAATCCCGATCCGCAGCTTTCGCTGCCCGTGCATCAGATCGCACTGGTCGTGAACGGCGTGCACTTGCTCGAGAACCTCAAGCTCGACGAGCTGGCGGCGAAGGGGGTCTACGAGTTCGCCTTCCTGATGCAGCCCTTGAAGATCCAGGGCGGCACCGGCTCGACCGTCTCGCCGGTGGCGGTGCGCTAGAGCCGCCGGTGCCCGCGTTCCGGGCGCACGCTGCGGCTGCGGCAGATTTGCCGCAGCCGTTAGAGAGCATTGTCCTGACGGGGGCCTCGATGCACACCCGGCTGCTGGCTGCAACCAAGGCTCTCGCGATCTTCGGCCTACTCACCATGGCAGACGTGCCCCCGGCCCGATCCGAGACGCCTCCCGGCCCCATCGCAACCGGTGCCGAGGTGCTTGTCGAGACGGGCTATGCCATGCTGGCCGGCAAGCGGGTCGGCCTCGTCACCAATCAGACTGGCCGCGTCGGCGCGGAGCATCTGGCGGACCTGCTCGCCGCGGCGCCCAACGTGAGGCTCGCCGCCATCCTGGCGCCGGAGCACGGCTTCCGTGGCGAGGCCGAGGCCGGTGCCAAGGTCCGCGATGCCGTCGATGGCGAGAACGGGGGCGCCGGTCTTCAGCCTCTACGGCGCCACCAAGAAGCCGACGCCGCCAGATGCTGCGCAACGTCGACGTGCTGGTGTTCGACATCCAGGACATCGGCGTGCGCTTCTACACCTACATCTCGACCATGGGGCTCGCCATGCAGGCCGCGGCCGAGGCGCGCATCCCCTTCGTCGTCCTCGACCGGCCCAACCCGCTCGGCGGCGATTACGTCTCCGGGTTCGTGCTGGAGCCGGCGCTCGCCTCCTTCGTCGGCCGCTACCCCGTCCCGATCGTGCACGGCTGACGGTGGGCGAGCTCGCGCGCATGATCAAGGGCGAGAGGTGGCTCGCCGGCCTCGACGGGCTCGACCTCGAGGTCGTCGCCATGCGCGGCTGGCGCCGCTCCATGCGCTGGCCGGAGCTGCGGCGCCCCTGGGTCGACACCAGCCCCAACATCCCGACCTTCGAGGCGGCGCTCGTCTACCCCGGCATCGGGGTGGTCGGCGAGGCCCACGTCAACGAGGGACGCGGGACGCCGACGCCGTTCTCTCTCTTCGGCGCGCCCTGGCTCGACGGCGGGCGCATGGTGGAGCGCCTCGAGGCGCTGGAGCTCCCCGGCGTCAGGTTCGAGCGCGCCCAATTCACCCCGCGCTCGATCCCACGCGTCGCCACGCATCCGCGCTTCGAGGGCAAGGCCATCGACGGCGTGCGCATCGTCGTCACCGATGTGGCGCGCTTCGAGCCGCTGGAGGCCGGCATGCACGTACTCGCCGCGCTGGCGGCCGAGGCGCGACGACAAGGCAAGGCGCAGCTCATCGGCAACCTCTCGATGTTCTACGCCATCACGGGGACCAGGCGTCTGCGCCGGATGCTCGCCGACGGCCGCGACGGCGCCGCCATCATCGCCGCCTGGCAGGCCGAGGTCGCACAGTTCAGGGTGCGCCGCGCGCCCTATCTCCTGTACTGAGCGCGCCCCTCGGAAACAACGACGTTTCCGGAATACCTTCATAGCCCGCCCGAGCGAATTTCATCATTCTTTGCGGTTGCGGTCTGGGCGCGACGCGTGCGAACGTCAACGGAGTGCTGTGCCTTTCGAGAGGCTAGATGCAACGTATCGGAGGAGCGGGCGATGCGGTGGTGCGGGGTGGCGTGTCTGGGCGCGGCGCTGGTGTTGGCATCGCTTGCCGCGGCGCCAGTGCGGGCCGAGACCGAACGCGAGAGGCTCGAACGCCTGGCTGCGGGCGGCGATGCCAGAGCAATGGTGGAGCTGGGCCACCGCTTCTACGACGGACGGGGCTGGGCGCAGGACTACGGGCAGGCGCGACACTGGTACGAGAAGGCGGCTGCCGCCGGCAACACCGGGGCGATGTACGACCTGGGCTATCTCTACGACCACGGCCGAGGCGTGCCGCGCGACTATGCGCAGGCCCGCTCCTGGTACGAGAAGATCCGCAGCCGCCGGCCACGCGCCAGCGATGAGAAACCTGGGCCATCTCTACTACTACGGACGCGGTGTGCTGCCGGACTATGCCGAAGCGCGCCTCTGGTACGAGAAGGCCGCTGCCGCCGGCGACGCCGAGGCGATGAACGACCTGGGCGTGCTCTACTACAGGGGCGAAGGCGTGCAGCAGGACTACGAGCAGGCGCGCCTCTGGTACGAGAAGGCCGCCGCCGCTGGCGATGCTGGTGCGATGACCAACCTCGGATTCTCTACGCCAAGGGTCGTGGCGTGCGCCAGGACTTCGTGGAAGCCCGCCTGTGGTATCAGAAGGCGGCGGCCGGCGGGGACCTGTTGGGCATGCACGATCTGGGGTTCCTGTACCACACCGGACAGGGCGTGCGCCGGGACTACCAGCAGGCCCGCTATTGGTACGAGAAAGCCGCCGCTGCTGGTAATAATATTTCTATGGAAAACCTTGGTAGTCTGTACCACAACGGACAGGGCGTGCGGCGGGACTACCGGCAGGCCCGGTACTGGTACGAGAGGGCCATTGCTGCAGGCACCGACGAGGCGAGGCAGAACCTCGCCCGCCTCGACCGGTCCCGCAGCGCTCGGCGCGCAGGTCCTCCGGCGACCGCGGCGGCGGACCCGGCTACACCTACTATCCTCCGCCGAGGGGCGCTGCTTTTTGCGCCAACCGGCCAGCCGGCTACCCCGGCTGCTGAGCGGCTGGAGCCACGAAGCGGCTGGAAGGCCGCAACTTCCTGAGCGAGACGAAGCGCAACCGGAGATCGGTGGGATTGCCATGCGGCGGCGGTGTTGGCGTGCCTTGGCGCGACGCTGGTGCCGGCATCGCCGCCACCGCGGTGCGCGCGCTGAGCTTCGACAGCCGGCGCCGTTGCGGGCCTCATGAATGATCCGCGGGGAAAATGCGCTAACTCCAGGCCATGCGCACGCCCAGCACTGTCCCAAGGCCCATCCTGATCGCCGGGCCGACCGCCAGCGGCAAGTCGGGGCTGGCGCTCGCCCTGGCGGAGCGGCTCGGCGGCACGGTCATCAACGCCGACAGCATGCAGGTCTACCGCGAGCTGCGCCATCCTCACGGCGCGGCCCGGCGCGGAGGACGAGGCGCGCGCGCCGCATGCGCTCTACGGCTTTGTCAGCGGGGCGGAGGCCTACTCGGCCGGGCGCTATGCCGCCGACGCCGCCACGGGCCATCGCGCGAGGCGCAGGCCGCAGGGCCGCGTGCCGATCGTCGTCGGCGGCACCGGGCTCTATTTCAAGGCGCTGCTGGAGGGCCTGTCGCCGATCCCGGCCGCCGACCCCGAGGTGCGCGCCTTCTGGCGCGCCGAGGCGGCGCGCCGCCCGGCAGCCGAGTTGCATGCCCTTCTCGCGGCGCGCGATCCCGAGATGGCGGCGCGCCTGATGCCGACCGACACCCAGCGCATCGTGCGCGCGCTGGAGGTTCTGGAAAGCACCGGCCGATCGCTGGCCGAGTGGCAGCGCGAGCCCGGCCGCCGGTGCTGGCGGAGGCCGAGACCATGCGGCTCCTCGTCCTGCCCGAGCGGCAGGCGCAGGGCGCCGCCGATCGACGCCCGCTTCGATGCCATGCTGGCGGCGGGAGCCTGGACGAGGTGCGGGCGCTGCTGGCGCGCGGCTTCTCCACCGAGCTGCCGATCATGCGGGCGCTCGGCGTGGCGCCGCTGGCCGCGCATCTCGCGGGGACGCTGCCCCTCGACGAGGCCGTCGCCACCGCCAAGGCCGACACGCGCAAGTACGCCAAGCGGCAGCTCACTTGGCTGAGACGAAATATGATTGCGTGGAAAGTGCATCGATCGCAATATATGGAAAGATTTGCCGAGAAGACTTATCGTTTCATTATAGCCAGGGTTGACCCCGCCATCCCTGCCCGCTATAGCAGCGCGGCGCCGGCCGCGCAGCCGGGCATTCCGCGCGCTCGCGACATGGAGCGTTCCACCATGACCCTGAAAATGACGGGCGCGGAGATGGTCATCCGCGCGCTGGCCGACCAGGGCGTCGAGCACATCTTCGGCTATCCCGGCGGCGCCGTGCTGCCGATCTACGACGAGCTGTTCCAGCAGGAGAAGGTGCAGCACGTGCTGGTGCGCCAGGAAGGCGGCGCCGTGCATGCGGCAGAGGGCTATGCCCGCTCCACCGGCAAGGTCGGCGTGGTGCTCGTCACCTCGGGCCCCGGCGCCACCAACGCCGTCACCGGGCTCACCGATGCGCTGATGGATTCCATGCCGGTCGTGTGCATCACCGGCCAGGTGCCCACGCACCTCATCGGCAACGACGCGTTCCAGGAGTGCGACACGGTCGGCATCACCCGGCCCTGCACCAAGCACAACTGGCTGGTGAAGAGCGTGGACGACCTCGCCCCGCGTCCTGCACGAGGCGTTCTACGTCGCCCGCACCGGCCGGCCCGGGCCGGTCGTGGTGGACATCCCCAAGGACGTGCAGTTCGCCACCGGCACCTACACCGGCCCCAAGGACGTGAAGCACAAGACCTACCAGCCGCGCGTCAAGGGCGACCCGGGGGCCATCGCCGAGGCGATCGAGCTGATGTCGCGCGCCAAGAAGCCCGTGCTCTACACCGGCGGCGGCGTCATCAACTCCGGCCCCAAGGCGAGCCAGCTGCTGCGCGAGCTGGTGCGGCTCACGCACTTTCCCATCACCTCGACGCTGATGGGGCTCGGCGCCTTCCCGGCCTCGGGCAAGGAATGGCTCGGCATGCTCGGCATGCACGGCACCTACGAGGCCAACCTCGCCATGCACGACTGCGACGTGATGGTGTGCATCGGCGCGCGCTTCGACGACCGCATCACCGGCCGCCTCGATGCGTTCTCGCCCAAGCTCCAAGAAGGTCCACATCGACATCGACCCGTCCTCCATCAACAAGAACGTGCGCGTCGACGTGCCCATCATCGGCGACGTCGCCTACGTGCTGGAGGAGCTGATCCGCACCTGGCGCATGAAGGCGGCACCACCGTGGACAAGACCGCGCTCAAGACCTGGTGGGCGCAGATCGAGCGATGGCGCGCCAGGAAGTGCCTCAGCCTACAAGGACGCCACCGACTTCATCATGCCGCAGCACGCCCTGCAGCGGCTGCTACGCGCTCACCAAGGACCGCGACGTCTACATCACCACCGAGGTCGGCCAGCACCAGATGTGGGCGGCCCAGTTCTTCGGCTTCGAGGAGCCGAACCGCTGGATGACCTCGGGCGGGCTCGGCACCATGGGCTACGGCTTGCCCGCCGCCATCGGCGCGCAGATGGCGCATCCCAAGTCGCTCGTCATCGACATCGCCGGCGACGCCTCGATCCTGATGAACATCCAGGAGATGTCGACCGCGGTGCAGTATCGCCTGCCGGTGAAGGTGTTCATCCTCAACAACCAGTACATGGGCATGGTGCGCCAGTGGCAGCAGCTCCTGCACGGCAACCGCATCTCGGAGAGCTACACCGCGGCGCTGCCCGACTTCGTCAAGCTCGCCGAGGCCTACGGCGGCATCGGCCTGCGCGCGGAGAAGCCCGCCGAGCTCGACGACAAGATCAGCGCCATGCTGGAGGCGCCGGCCGACAAGCCGGTGATCTTCGACTGCCGCGTGGCCGCGCTCGCCAACTGCTTCCCCATGATCCCCTCCGGCAAGGCGCATCACGAGATGCTGCTGGGCGATGAGGTCTACGGACGAGGAGATCGACAAGGCCATCGGCAAGGAAGGCAAGGTGCTGGTGTAGGCCGGGCCGCTCCCCTTCCGACTTGCGAGAGCGAAGAGCGGCGGCGCAACTCGCTGCCTGGAGACCACGGATGAGCGAGACCGGTGCCTCGTGGGTTGTTCGCCAGGAGCAAGCAACGACAGCTGCCTGGCTCTCAGACTGGCGTGCTCCACGGATTGATCAGCTTCACGGAGATATCTTCAAAGTCGTAGACATCGCGGGTTGCGAGCGGGATGTTGCGGCAGATGGCTATGCCAGCAATCTGCATGTCGCTCGTCCAGAGCGGCCGGCCGGCACGGCGACAGAACCCGAACCATTCGGCTGTGGCAAAGGCGGCCTTTCGGTCAAGGGCAGCACGCGGCCGCCGACCAAGTCGTTCAGTGCCCAGTCGATATCCGCTTCAACTCTTCTCGCCGCCGGCTTTGGAGAAGCTTCTCGACGCCCGCCCGCAGCTCCATGACCGTTATCGCTGTCGTCATGAGCGCAGCCTTGGCCGACTGGGCATTCGCCCAGGCCCGCACCGCCGGGTGAGGGCGCGTCCTTCATCAGCTCGGAGATCACGTTGGTATCGAGGATAATCATTTGTCCGAAGGCGACTCCTCGAAGTCCTCCACCTCAAAATCCGGAAGTCCTCATCGCCGATCTGGAGTTGATCTCGACGGCTCCGGCGTTGAAACGTACGAATTCTTCGTCTGTCAGACCTCGAGTCCTTGAACCGCTCGACATCAAGTCTCCGAAGCCCTTCTCCCCGTTGCGGAGGATGGGCGCACCTTCCTCCCTCAACCCTGGACTCAGGAGGCTCCTCGCGTACTGCGTCCTGCAGGATAGTGCACACCTCTGCTTCGAGGCTGCGGCCGTGGCGTAGGGCGCGTCTCATGAGACGCTCTTCGACAGCACTCATCGAGATCCGCGATGAAGAGTTGCGCCATGGGATGCGCCTCCTGTGATCTATTCCTACAATATCATAGTCTAAACCACCTAACAAACAACTTCACGTGAGAACACCCATGCCCAACCACAGCCCGGCTCAGCCTACTTCCTCGAGGAGCGCAAGGAGACGCCCGAGACGCATACCTTCTCGGTGGTGGTGGACAACGAGCCCGGCGTGCTCGCCCGCATCGCCGGCCTGTTCTCCGGCCGAGGCTACAATATCGAGAGCCTCACCGTGTCGGAGACGGAGCACGAGAAGCACCTCTCGCGCTTCACCATCGTCACGACCGGCACGCCGATGGTGCTGACCCAGATCAAGAGCCAGCTGGAGCGGCTCGTCAACGTGCACCGCGTCATCGACCTCACCGTGCTGGGCCGGCCCCTGGAGCGGGAGCTGGTGCTCGTCAAGGTGGAGGGCCGGGGCGAGAAGCGCATCGAGGCGCTGCGGGTGGCCGAGATCTTCCGCGCCAAGGTGATCGACACCTCCACCGAGCACTTCGTGTTCGAGCTGACCGGCCGCACCAGCAAGATCGAGCAGTTCATCTCCATCATGACCGAGCTGGGCCTGGTCGAGGTCTCGCGCACCGGCATCGCCGCCATCTCGCGCGGCCCCAAGGCGATGTAGGGGTCAGCAGGGGTCAGACCCTGCGGGTCGGACCCCAGGCAATAGGCAGTAGGCAGTAGGCAATAGCCGGTCGCGGGCGTTCTCAGTTGGCGACTGTTGCCGTTTCCAATTGCCTACTGCCCATTTTCTGCCGATAGCCTGTTGCCTATTCGCCTGTCTCGACGGAGGGGGATACCGGTGGACCAAGCCACGATCATCAACGCCGCGGCGGCGGTGGGACAGCTTGCGGCGGCGTTCCTGGCGCTTGTTGCGCTCATCGTCTCCGTGCGCACCGCGCGCGCCCAGCAGCAGCTGTCGCACGCCCTCGCCAAGGAGCAGAGCCGGCTCCTGTTCGAGCAGGTGCGCATGCAGCGCGACAGCGACATCCTCGGCTGGACGCACGAGTGCGTGCACGTGCTGGCCCAGTGCGAGGCATTCTTCGACCGCGCCACGCCTGCCACCCTCACCCCGGAGACGAGGGACCACCTGCGGACGCTGCGCCACCGTCTGAGTGCCCTCATCGACTGCGGCCGCATGTTCTTCCCGAACCAAGCCCCCGACAAGAAAGGCGCCGAGAACCCCGCCGCCTACCAGGGTTTCCGCCAGCGCATCCTCAGCCGTCTGGTCGCCGCCTACAATGTCGTTGCGAAGTTCGAGGGGCTGAAGTCGAACGAGCACCGGCTCGAGCGGCTCGCCCGGCTCAACGAGCTCAGGCGCATGTTCGTCTCGGAGGCGCAGCTCGCCATCGACCCGCGCCGCTTCATCGCCTTGAAGGAGATGAACGAGTTCCGCCTCCAGCAGGGCGTCGCGATCCAGAAGCGCGAGGAGCGCGACCCCGCCGAGGCCGATGCGTGAAAGGGGTCAGACCCCGGCTACTCCGCCCTGCGGACCTGGGTGCAGGTCGCCCGCTTCAGCATCGCCTCGGTCTCCGCCGTCCAGGCGAGGCCGCGCAGCGGGGCGCGGAGCACGATGAGGCCCTCGCGGGTGGGGGAGACGACGGGCGTGTCGGCGATGCTCTCGGCGCGCGGGATGAGCGCGGCCTCGGGGCCCTTCGGGACCAGGAGCAGCGAGACATCGGTGCGGCGCAGGGGCTGGCCCGGCAGCACGTAGAAATTCTCGCCCTGAGTGGCGTGCAGCGTCAGCGCCCAGCCGGCGTCGGCCACGGTTGCCCTGATGGCCACCGGCCCGCCGGAGAGGTCGTAGCGGCAGATGGCATAGAGCATGTGCGGCGGCAGCCAGGGCAGGAGCTGCTGGCCCGGTGCCTGCGGGGGCAGCACCACCATCCGGTTCGCGGGCAGCTTGTCGCGCAAGACGAGGAAGGCGTGGCGCGAGCTGAACATCGGCGCCGCCAGCGTCGCGCAGATGTGGACGATGCCGGCGAGCAGCGCCACGCCGGCGATGCGGCGCCAGCCGAGCCGTCGCAGCCAGCCGGGAAGCCGCAGACGCAAGATGAGGCCCAGCGCCTGCTTGAGGAGCATCTTGGCCGGCGACAGCTGGGCGAGCCACCGCCGCGGCGTCAGCCAGAGCTCGTGCAGCCACGCTTTCATCGGCATCCCGTTCTGACGATGCGCGGCATCACCTTGGGCGCGCCGCGGTCGTGGATGGCCGCGGCCCAGCTCGCGTCCTGGATGGTGAGCACGAGGACGATGCGGTTGCTGCGGCCGCTGGGCAGCCAGTTGCCGGGGCGTGCGTCACGCGCCACGCCGATCAGCGTGCCGCCGTCCGGCTCGCGCATCGCGCCACCGCTCGAGAAGGCGTAGCGCTCGGCGGGGTTGGCAACGAGACCGCCATTGCCGTCGAAGACGGCGAGATTCCACCATTGGGGCTCGAAGTCCTCCAGGACGACGGCGTAGTCGCAGGCAGAGGTGAGGCGGCTGCCGTCGTTGTCGGTCTTGGCGCGGAAGGTGATCTCCGAGGTGGAGGACACTGGCAGGAGCCCGTTGAGAGCGACGTTCGCACGGGTGTAGGGCTCGGCCTCGGGCCGCCCAGCGCCGGTCCAGGCCACCCAGGGCCCGATGGTACGCGTGGAGAGGTGGGTGCCGGCCTGGACCATGTACCACGCGGTGCCGAGGCCGACGAGAACCGCCACCGGCATGAGCACGGCAAGGTTGACGAAGAGCTTCCTGATGAGGCGCAAGGGCGCTTTCCTTCAACCCCGGCGTGACTTCACTGGCGGGCCGGGGGTCGGTATCGGCGCGGCGTTCGCCGGTCTTCGACGCCGGCGGCGCGGCCTTGGTGTCGCCCGCCTTGCGCAGGGTCTCGGCGAGCTTGCGCAGGGCATCGCGCGTTGCGTCCGGCATGATGCTCGACTTCTTCTGCTGGCGTGTGGGCGATCTGGGCCTTGGCGAGGCCAGGGTCGGTGCGTTTGAGCTCGGCCAGGCGGGCCTGCTCGGCAACCTGTGTGGGATGCGGTCGTCAGGCCCGGTATCGTCGGTATGTTGCGGTTGGCGTGGACCACCGACATGAAGGAGTGCCAGGCCTGGGTGGGCAGCGTGCCGCCGGTGACGCCGCCGCCGGCGAGCCACATCGGCCGGAAGTCGTCGTGGCCGACCCACACGCCCGTCACCAGCGCGCCCGTGAAGCCCACGAACCAGGCATCGCGCCAGCTGGAGCTGGTCCCGGTCTTGCCGACCGCATGCGTGAAGTCGAGGACGGCGCGCCGGCCGGTGCCCTCGTTGACGACGGCCAGCATCATCTGGTTCATCATCTCCACGATCCGGCGGGGCACGACCTGCGGGGCCTCGGGCTCGTCGCGTTCGCGCGAGTAGATCACCTCGCCCTTGGAATTGATCAGCTCGAGCACGGCATAGGGCCGCGCGAGCTTGCCCCCGTTGGCGAAGGTGGCGTAGGCGGCGGTGTGCTGAAGCAGCGTGATGCCGGTGTCGCCGAGCGCCATCGAGCAGGTCTTGCGGACGCCGACGACGCCCAGCCGGCGTGTCATCTCGAGCACCTTGTCGCGCCCGACCTTGAAGGAGAGGTCGGCCGCGGTCGTATTGAGCGACACCTTGAACGCGTCGGTCACGGTCAGCGACCGGCCCGAGCCGCCGCCGCCGGAGTAGTTGCGCGGCGACCAGTTGCCGCAGCTGCCCGAGGCGTCGCGCACCACCGACCTGGGCGTATAGCCGTTCTCCAGCGCCGTGGCGTAGACGTAGATCTTGAAGGAGGAGCCCGGCTGCCGGCGCGCGTGGGTGGCGCGGTTGAACTGGCTCTCGCCGTAGTCGATGCCGCCGACGAGGGCACGCACCGCGCCGTCGGGCTCCATGGCCACTATGGCGCCGGCGAACGGGTTGGCGCGCCGACCGCCCGTCGAGCGCAGCGTCGTCACCAGCGCCTCCTGCCCGCCCGCTGCATGTCCAGGTCCACCGTGACGCGCGCAGTCAGCACGTAGTGGCCCTTGCCCTCGGCGATGCGCTGCACCTCCTCGAACGCCCAGTCGAGGAACCAGTCGGGGCTTTGCGACTGCTCGCGGCTCGATCACGCGCGCCGGGTTGAGACGGGCGGCGTGCACCTGGCCCGCGCTCATGTAGCCGGCCTCGACGAGGTTGTTCAGGACCTCGTTGGTGCGCGCGCGCGAAGCCGGCAGATTGACGTGCGGGGCATAGCGCGTCGGCGCCTTGAAGAGGCCTGCGAGCAGCGCCGATTCCGCGAGATTGATGTCCTTGACCGACTTGCCGAAATAGAACTGCGAGGCGGCCTCCACGCCGAACGCGCCGCCGCCGAGGTAGGCGCGGTCCAGGTACATCTTGAGGATCTCGGGCTTGCGTATAGCGCGCCTCGAGCAGGAGAGCCAGGAACGCCTCGCGGATCTTGCGGCAAGCGAGCGCTCGTTGGACAGGAACAGGTTCTTGGCGAGCTGCTGGGTGATCGAGGAGCCGCCCTGCACGACCTCGTTGGCGCGCGCGTTCTCGATCAGCGCGCGCATCGTGCCGAGAAGGTCGATGCCGAAGTGCTCGAAGAAGCGGCGGTCCTCGGTGGCGAGCGTGGCCTTGATCAGGTGATCGGGGATCTCCTCCAGCGAGACGGCGTCGTTGTGCAGGATGCCGCGCTTGCCGATCTCGGTGCCGTTGCGGTCGACGAACGTGACGGCATACTTGCCGGTGGTGATGCTTGTTCTCGTCGAACTCGGTGAGGGCGGGAATGGCGAGGATGAAGAGCGCGGCAAGCCCGCCGGCGGCGAGCGTCAGCCCCTCCGAGACCAGCTCGTCACGCCCCGCTTCCAGCCCGTCAGCCGGAAGCGGGCAAAGAAGGTGGAGAACGCGTCGTAGCGATCCTTGATGTGTGCCCACACCGCCGCGAGGCCGGAATCGATCCTGGCGTCGAGCCCCAGCCAATCGATCACGCGCCTGCGGCCACCGCTTCTGAAGAACCAGTCGAGCACGTTGCGGTCCCTCCTGCTCGGCGCGCTACCGGCTTACCGAGACACCTGAGCCCATGGTCATACCGGGGCTTGTCCCTGGCATCCAGCCGTCCACGGGCGCCGGTGCAGCGGACAGCATGACAGAGTAGCGCCGGTTCGAGCGACAGTCACCGCCCTCGGCAGAAATCTCTACCGGTTGGTGAGCTTGAGCTCGATGCGCCGGTTGCGGCGCAGCACCTCCTCGCTGGTTCCTTCCTCCAGCGGAGTGGAATTCGCCGTAGCCCGCCGCCACCAGCCGTTGCGGAGAGACGCCGCGCCTTGATCAGGAATTTCACGACCGTGGTGGCGCGCGCGCTGGAAAGCTCCCAGTTGGACGGGAATTGCGCGCTGGCGATCGGACGGATGTCGGTGTGGCCGTCGACCTGCAGCACCCAGTCGATCGCCTTGGGAACGATGCGCTCCAGCTCGACGATCGCCATGGCCAGCTGGTCGATGGAGGCAAGCCCTTCCACGGTCAGGCTCGCCTGGCCGGAGGCGAACAGCACCTCCGAACTCGAACACGAAGCGGTCGCCGACCATGCGGATATCCTTGCGGTCGCGCAGCAGCTCGCGCAGCCGGCCGAAGAAATCCGAACGGTAGCGCTGCAGCTCCTGGACCTGCTTGGCCAGCAGCAGGTTGAGGCGGTTGCCGAGATCGGCAATGCGCGCCTGGCTGTCCTTGTCCTTGACCTCGTGCGCGTTGATCGCCTCCTGCAGGGCCGCCATCTGCTGGCGCAGCGCCGCGATCTGCTGATTGAGCAGGTCGACCTTGGCCTGCGCCTCGCTGGAGAGCGCCGTCTTGTCGGCCACCTCCTTGGTGAGGGCGGCAATGCGTGCGTCCTTCGCGCCGCCGAGCCCGGCGATGCCGCTGAGGCGCTCGTTGTCGGACTTGAGCGTGGCCAGCGTGGCCTGCAGCGTGGAAAGCTCGTCCTTCAGGGATTTGCCCTGGCCCTTCTCGAGGCTCAGGAGATTGGTGAGCTCGGAAATCTGCTGCTGCAGGCGGCGCAGCACCGAGTCCTTGCCCGTGGACTCCTGGCTCACGTAGAACTGCGCCACCATGAAGACGGAGAGCAGGAAGGTCACCACCAGCAGCAGCGTCGAGAGCACGTCCACGTAGCCCGGCCAGAACAGGTCGTGACTGCCGCCTGATCGGCGTGCCTTGGAGAGCGCCATGGCGCTAGCCCTTTCGCGGCACGCCGGCCGCCAGTTCCTTGAGCACGGTTGCTACCTCGGATTGCTGCGCGGCCTGCTCGTCCACCCATTCGCGCACCACCTTCTGCTCGGCGCGCATCTGGCGCACGAGCTGGTCGACGCCCTTGGCAAGCTCGCGCACCGCCTCCTCGGCGGGCGGGCCGGCGGCGCCGTCGGCCCTGGGGATGGCGCCCACGCGATCGTTGAGGTCGAGCACCGCCCGGTGCATGTCGTGGATGGCGGCGTAGAGCTGGCGGCTGGCGTAGTCGCTGGTCTGGGACCCGCCGGGGCCACGTCGGTGATTCCCGACAGCCACTCCTCGAGCTGGTTGTAGAAGCGGCTGTGGGCGTGGCTCGCCTGCAGCTCCAGGAAGCCCAGCACCAGCGATCCGCCGAGGCCCAGGAGCGAGGAGGCGAACGCGGTGCCCATGCCGCCCAGCGGGGCGGCAAGGCCGCTCTTCAGCTCGTCGAATACGGTGGCGCTGTCGGTCGCCCGCATGTCGATGGCCTGGATCGTCTTGCCGACCGACGCGATGGTGTCGAGCAGGCCCCAGAAGGTGCCGAGCAGGCCGAGAAACACGAGCAGGCCGACGAGGTAGCGCCCGGTGTCGCGGGCCTCGTCGAGGCGCGAGGCGATCGAATCCATGATGGCGCGCATGGAGGCGGCCGACAGCGACAGCGCCCCCGAGCGGTCGCGCAGCATGGTCGCCATCGGGGCCAGCAGCACCGGGCGATGCGAGATGGCAAGCCCCGGATCGGCAATGCGGAAGGCGTTGACCCAGCGGATCTCGGGATAGAGCCGCAACACCTGCGAGAAGGCGTAGAAGATGCCGGCCACCAGCACGAAGCCGATGAGGAAGTTGAGGGCCGGGTTGTGGAGCATGGCGTGCCACAGCCGCTCGTAGCAGCAGCGCAATCACCATGCCGACCAACACCAGGAACACGAACATGCGCCAAAGGTACACGCCCGGGCTCAACAAGGTCCTGTGCCGCGCCGGCGCCGTCAGTGCCGGCGTTCTCGCTCGTGCCATCAGTCGTTCTCCAGGCCCCGGATCGGGCCACACCCGCTCTTCGAGCCTCGCATCAGAAACAGGCAACTTTCCGGCCTTCCCGCCTCATTTCCGCGGGGCTAGGCCGGGGTCGCTTCCTTTGCCTCCGCCAGCAGCTCGAGAATGGCCCTGTGGACGCGGGCGTTGCCCGCAACGATGCTGCCGCCCTCGAGCATGCTCTTGCCGCCTTTACCGTCAGTTACGTGGCCGCCAGCCTCCCGGACCAGCAGTGTTCCGGCCGCCACATCCCAGGGGCCGAGGTTGTGGTCCAGGTAGCCGTCGAAGCGGCCTGCCGCCACCCAGGCGAGGTCGATGGCGGCCGACCCGGTGCGGCGGATGCCCGCAACTTGGCGCATGAGGGTCGCGCATTCCGCGAGGAAGCGCGCGTGCGCGCTCGCCCGGCCGCGATGGGGGATGCCGGTCGCGATCAGGCAATCGGCCAGCGACCTGCGCGAGGCCACCCGCAATCGGCGGTTGTTCAGAAATGCGCCCTGGCCCCTCTCCGCTGTGTACAACTCGTCGAGGATGGGATTGTAGACCAGGCCCGCCACGATTTCGCCCTCGCGCTCCAGCGCGATGGCAATGCAGAACAGCGGCACCCCGTGCAGGAAGTTGGTGGTGCCGTCGAGCGGGTCCACGATCCAGCGGTGCGTCGGTCCGGCCCCTCGACGATGCCGCGCTCCTCCATCAGGAAGCCGTAGCCTGGCCGCGACTTGGACAGCTCCTTGTAGAGGGTGTCCTCGGAGCGGTGATCGGCGTGCTGGCGAAATTGGCGGGGCCCTTGACCGACACCTGCAGCTGCTCCAACTCGCCAAAATCGCGGGTCAGACCTCTGCCGGCCTTGCGTGCCGCAGCGATCATGATGGTCAACAGGGCGGAGGCGGGCATTGGGAGGGTCGTGGCCGTGCGGTTTCGGGAAGTTGCAAAGAGCGGGCCGGCAGCCGGAGTGCCGTGCGCGCCCGACCTAGCCCAGCCGGGCCGGGATAGCAAGTATTTGCACGCCCGAGGCAATTGTCGATCTACAGGCAGCCGGGCAATATCGGCCAGGGCTGCAGCGCAGGTCGCGCGGCTGGTCAGACGCAACGCCAAGTGCCCAACATTGGATCACAGCACCTTGCCCGGATTGAGGATGCCCTTCGGGTCGAACGCCGCCTTGATGCTTGCGCATCAGGTCCATGGCGACGTCGCCCTTCACCTGCGCCAGCTCGGCCCGCTTCATGACGCCGATGCCGTGCTCGGCCGAGATCGAGCCGCCGAGGTCCAGCACCACCTCGTGCACGGCGTGCACGATGTCGTCCCACAGGGCCATGAACGCGTCCTTGGCCATGCCTGCGGGCTGGGCGACGTTGTAGTGGATGTTGCCGTCGCCGAAGTGGCTGATGGGGAGCGGGCGGGCGCCGGGGCAGATGCGCTCCACCGCCGCGTCGGCGCGGGCGATGAACTCCGGGATGGCCGCGACCGGCACCGACACGTCGTTCTTGACGCTGGCGCCCAGCGGCTTCTGCGCCTCCGAGTAGGATTCCCGCACGCGCCAGAAGTCGCGCGCCTGGGTGAGCGAGCTGGCCACCACCGCGTCGGTCGACGATCCCGCGCTCGCTCGCCGCCGCCAGCGTCTCGGTGAGCAGCCGCTCCGCGGCGCCGTCGGGCTTGAGGCCCGAGGTCTCCAGCAGCACGTACCAGGGGTGCGGCTCCGGGGAACGGATTGCGCGTGCCCGGCGCGTGCCTGGTGATGGTCTCGACGACGATGCGCGCCATCAGCTCGAAGGCGGTGAGGCTGCGTGCCCGCCGTCTCCTGCGCCAGGCCGAACAGGCTGCGGGCCGCAGTCGAGGTCAGGCAGCGCCGACAAAGGCGGTCGCCTTCTCCGCGGGCTTGGGGAACAGCTTGAGCACGGCGGCGGTGATGACGCCCAGCGTGCCCTCCGAGCCGATGAACAGGTCCTTGAGGTCGTAGCCGGTGTTGTCCTTCTTGAGCGCGTTGAGGCCGTTCCAGATGCGCCCGTCGGCCAGCACCACCTCCAGCCCCAGCACCAGCTGGCGCGCGTTGCCGTAGGCCAGCACGCCAACGCCGCCGGCGTTGGTGCCGAGGTTGCCGCCGATCTGGCAGGTGCCTTCCGAGGGCAGGCTCAGCGGGAACAGCCGGTTCACCTCGTCGGCCGCCGCCTGCGCCTCGGCGAGCGTCAGGCCCGCCTCCACCGTCATGGTGAAGCCCTGCGGGTCGACGGCGCGCACGCGCTTGAGCCGGCCGACCGAGAGCAGGATCTCGCCGCGCATCGGGATCTGCCCGCCGACGAGGCCGGTATTGCCGGCCTGCGGCACCACGGGGATGCCGTGCTCGTTGGCCAGCGCCAGGATCCGCGAGACCTCCTCGGTGGAGCCCGGCCGCAGCACCAGGGAGGCGCGGCCCTCGTACATGTCGCGCCACTCGCGCAGGTAGGGCAGCTGCTGGTCGGGGTCGGTGAGCGCGTGCTGCGGCCCCACGATCTCGGCGAAGCGGGCCATGAGATCGGGGCTCAGGACGGCAGGCTCGACGGCAGGCGTGGAGGTGTCGTTCATTCGGGTCTCGCTGCGCGCCGCAGCCGGTCGTTGATGGCTTCGCCCAGACCCTGCTCCGGGATCGGCATCACCGCAATAGCCTCCGCGCCGGAGGCATCGAGCGTGCGCAGCGCGGCGAACAGGTTGGCCGCGGCCTCGAGGAGGTCGCCGGACCGGCTGAGGTTGAGCATCGGGCCCGCCATGTGGCGGCAGCAGCGGGCCCGAACGCCAGCAGCGCCTCGCCCTCGCGCACGTCGCGTGCATCGAGGCGCAGCCTTGCCGCCGGCGCGTAGTGCCGCGCCAGCATGCCGGGCGAGGCCGGCGCGTGCTGCGTCCCCGCTGGCAACCTCGACCGGGCGGCCCAGCGACGCGTGCCATGTCCTCGCGGGTGACGGCGCCCAGCCGCAGCACGATCGGCGCGGCGCCGGTGACATCGACGACGGTGGACTCCAGGCCGAGCGGCGTGCGCCCGCCGTCGAGGATCATGCGCCACGCGCTCGCCCGAGGTCCGCCTCGACGTGCGCCGCCGTGGTCGGGCTGACATGGCCCGAGCGGTTGGCGCTGGGCGCGGCGACGGGCACGCCCGCCGCCCGCAGCAGCGCCTGCGCCACCGGGTGCGCCGGCACCCGCACGGCGATGGTGTCGAGCCCCGCGGTCGCCAGCTCGGCGACGCGGGCAGCCGGGCCGCTTCGCCAGCACCAGCGTCAGCGGCCCCGGCCAGAACGCCTCGCGCCAGCGCGCGCCCGGCGTCCGTGAGCTCGCCCAGCTCGGCCGCCGCCTCGACGCTCGCCACATGCACGATCAGCGGATTGAAGCGCGGCCGCCCCTTGGCCTCGAAGATGGCGGCCACCGCCCGGGCGTTGGTGGCGTCGGCGCCGAGCCCGTACACCGTCTCCGTCGGAAACGCCAGGAGGCCGCCGCTGCGGATGAGACGGGCCGCGCGCGCCACAGTTTCGGACGTGACCTCCACTATCGTCATGGGCTGGGTGATAGCTTCGTGGCGCGCGCCGTTCAATTCTTGTCCAGTCGATATTGGAGGTGGCATGGACCTGCATAGCCTCGCACGCACCTATTTCCAGGCCGGCGGCTACGACGTGCGTGGCGCCGACCTCGGCCGCGCCAACGTCACCGCCGCGCTGAAGGCACTCGCACGCTAACGCTCTGGTGAAGACCCCGGCTCTCCGCACCCTGCGGGCGCTTCCGCCGGGGACGCACGAGGAGAGGTTCGCGTTCCCGGAAACCGAGGCCACGGCCGCCAGGTCGGGGCCGAGGCTATCCGGGACCTTCCCCCGCCGTGCTCGCGTCGTTCGGCCGGGCGCAGCGAAGGTCCCGCAGAAGGCCGTCGCTGAGGCTGTCAGATCCACCCGTGGACGGTGAGCGCCTGGCCCCGCTGCCAGGCCGCCTGCACCGGGGGAGAATGGCAGACGGACTCCACCTGGGCGGCGACGTTGAGCTCGCAGACGCGGTTGAGGCGAGCCTCGTCGTCGGCAAGGGCCGCAAGCTCGCCGCCGTGCTGCCGGAAGAGGTCGCGCACCGGCGCCAGCCAATGCTCGACGAGCCCGCTGTGGGAGCTGTCGAGCACGGCGCGCACGCCGCCGCATCCGTGGTGCCCGCACACGATGATGTGCCTGACCCGCAGCGTCTCGACCGCGAACTGCAGGACCGACATGCAATTGAGGTCCGCCGGGTAGACGATGTTCGCGACATTGCGGTGCACGAACACCTCGCCGGGCTCGAGGCCTGTGATGACGTTGGCCGGCACGCGGCTGTCGGAGCAGCCGATCCACAGGTACTCGGGAGCCTGCAAGGCGGAGAGCCGCTCGAAGTAGCCCGGGTCGGCAGTGGTTCGTTCCTCTGCCCACCTGCGGTTTTCCTCCAACAGGTCCTGCGGGGTCTTGCTGTGCATTCGCTTGCGCCCGGGTTCCCTTCAGCCTGAAGAGCGCGCGGCCGGCTTGCGCGCCGCCTTCTTCCGGCGCCACGGGGCGTCGCGCTGCCAGTCGCCGGCCATGATGGAGCCGACGGGCTCGATGGTGTCCACCACCTCGGCCAGGCCGTACTCGGCGATCTGCCGGCGCACCACCGCGGCGCTCTTGTAGGCGCCGGGCAGCTCCGACACGTCGGGGATGCCGCAGAAGAAGCGCGCGTCGATGCCCTTGGTCTGCTCGGCCACCATCTCCGCTTCGGTCTTGCTGCGCGTGCCGCGCATGTAGGCGAGCGGGAGAAGTTGCGTCCCGCACCGTGCGGGGCGAAGCCCAAGCCGTTCGCGGCGTCGAGCCCGCGCGTGACGAGGATCGGCTCCGCCATGTTGAGCGGGATCAGGGTGAGCCCGCTGGAATCGGCGGCGAAGCCCGCCCAGGCCGGCGTGGCGCCCTTGGCGTGGTAGAACAGGCCGTCCGCCTTGCGGAACACGAAGTTGTGCTCGTTCCAGAAGCGGTCCTTCACCTTGAGGCCGAGCGTGCCGCGCCACCGCGTCGTGGATGGCGAAGTGGTTCTTCTTGGTCCAGGTGCGGATCGAGCTGCAGCGCGTCCCAGTAGGCGCGCCCGTCGTCGGTCTCGAAGGGAATCCAGGCGTTGTGCGGCGGCGTCTCCGGCGACAGGCGGCTGGCGGTAGCTCTCGGCCAGGTCCATGCCGGCCTTGTAGAGCAGCGCGCCCGGCTTGCGCGAGCCGTGGTGGGTGACGAGCGCCACCTGCCCCGTCGAGGCCAGCCGGCCCGACGTAGAAGAAATGGTTGCCGTCGCCCTGGGTGCCGAAGTGCTTGGCCGCCGCCTCGGTGGTCATGGCGAGGAACTTGTTCCTGGCGAACTCGGCGAGCAGCGCCTCGGGCGCCTCGATGCCGTGGCTCGGCGTGCGCCCGCCGCCGCCGAAGTGCGAGACCTTCATGCCGGCATCCAGGATCGCCTTCGGGTCGGTGTCGCCGAACACCGAGAGCGCCATCGAGCAGCAGATGTCGGCGGAATGCATGCCCGGGATGGATCGCATCCTTGGCCGCAACCACGCCGCCCACCGGGATGGTGCCCGGCGCGGCGCCCGAGGGGCAGGCGTCGGGCATCACGGTGCCGGCGACCAGCGTCGGCACCCGCATCAGGTCGGCCATGTGGCGCTCGACGGCGGCGATGTTGTCGGCGTCCTCCGGCTCCTCGGCGCGGATGTTGAGCGTATAGGCGAGGTCGCCGCGCGCGCGCAGCGCCACGGCTCCACCGCCGGCTCGGGCGCCGGTGCGAAGCCGTCGACGACGGCGCGGATCGCGGCCTCGTCGGCGCCCGCCGCGCGCGCCTTCTCGGCCGCCGCGATGGCCGCGGCGAACCAGGGGCCAGGCTTGTAGCCCCAGGCGATCAAGGTCTTGCCGGTAATCATCTCGGCCTCAAGATAGAACGAATATTCGACGCAACGCCCTGCCGTCTTTCCGAACCGGACGCTTTTTGGCCGATACAGACCCCACGTCAAGGCAACACGCTGCGAGCGCCGGCCTGCGCTAATCCTTTCCGGGCTGGCACCTTTCCGGCTAATCTGCTGTCACGTTGATCGCAGCATATGTCATGCCGGGGCTTGTGCCCGCGGCATCCAGCCGACAGCGGGCGCCGGAGCAAGTGGATAAATGGATTCCGGCGACAAGCGCCGGAATGACACGCCTTAATGGATCATCTGGGTCACGACGCCAGGAGCTGGTTTGCATGGGCGAAGGCCGTTCGCAGAGCAGCCGCAGCCTCACTGGCGTCTGGGAGGGCATCTACAGCTATCCGTTGAGCGGGCTGCCGACGGTTCCGTTCACGGCGACGCTGATCGAGGCCGGAGGCGTCGCTCAGCGGCTCGGTGCACGAGCAGTGCACGATCACGAGCGAGACGCTGTTCTTCAGCTTGAGCGGCGGCCGGCGTGGCAGCGCCGTCGACTTCGTCAAGACTTACCACGGTACCAGCCCCCACTACGGCACCATCATCTATGACGGCACCGTCAACGGCGATGCGACAGAGATCGAAGGCCGCTGGACCATTCCAGGCAACTGGTCAGGCCGTTTTCTCATGATCCGCTCGGGCGATCCGCCTGCGGCGGCGGTCGAGAGCGAGGGCGCCCAGTCGCGCCGCGAGACCGTCGAGCTGACGCCGACAAGGTAGGTTTGGCATGGACCGAGGCAATCTCGAGAGCACCCGCAAGCTCACCGGCGTCTGGCAGGGGATCTACGACTATCCGGCGGGGGGCGGCCCCACGGTGCCCTTCACGGCCACGCTGATCGAGGCTGGGCATTCTCTGAGCGGCTCGGTGCACGAGCCCTGCCTCACCCACGGCAACCCGAGCGAGACCCTGTTCGCGACGCTCTCCGGTGCGCGCGACGGCAGCGCCGTCAGGTTCGTCAAGACCTACGATGGCTCGAACCCCAACTACGGTACGGTGGTCTACGAGGGCACCGTAAACGGGGACGCCACCGAGATCGAGGGGCGCTGGAGAATACCGCGCAGCTGGTCCGGCAAGTTTCTCATGATCCGCTCCGGCGAGCAGCCGGCAGAGGCCGAGGAGAGCAAGGGGGAGACCGTGCCCGCCGGGACCGGGCCGGAGCTCGTCCGCGCCGGAGAGAGATGATCCGCGCCGGCTCGGTCGCGCACGTGCTTCCGGCAACGCGGTTTCCGGCCTAAGCTGCCGCAAACGTCAACTCCGGCGCCTGCAGGGAGCAAGGAACGCATGACCTACCAGGCTCCCGTGGACGACATCATGCACGCGCTCAAGACCGCGGCGGGGCTCGACGGCCTGATCGCGGGCGGCGTGCTCGAAGGGCTGGACGAGGACACCATCCGCGCCGTGATCGCCGAGGCCGGCAAGTTCGGCGCCGAGGTGCTGGAGCCGCTCGATGTCGCTGGGCGACCGCACCGGCTCCAAGCTCGTGGACGGCAAGGTCGTCACCCCGCCCGGCTGGAAGGAGGCCTACGCCCAGTACGTGGCCGGCGGCTGGAACGGGCTCGGCGCCCCGGCGAAGTGGGGCGGGCAGGAGCTGC
The DNA here is from genome assembly GCA_963758625.1 of uncultured Alphaproteobacteria bacterium. Classification (GTDB taxonomy): domain Bacteria; phylum Pseudomonadota; class Alphaproteobacteria; order Rhizobiales; family Hyphomicrobiaceae; genus AWTP1-13. The sequence goes on from CAVWWJ010000010.1 coordinate 41,648, forward strand.
CGCAGGTGGTGGCGACCGCCGCCGCCGAGATCTGGGATTCGGCCAACCTCGCCTTCGGCCTGTGCCCGCTCCTCACCCACGGCGCCATCGACGCCCTGGAGGCGCAGGGCAGCGAAGAGCTAAAGCGCACCTATCTGCCCAAGATGGTCTCCGGCGAGTGGACCGGCACCATGAACCTCACCGAGCCGCACGCCGGCTCCGACCTGGGCCAGCTCAAGACCCGCGCCGAGAGGCAGCCCGACGGCACCTACCGCATCTTCGGCACCAAGATCTTCATCACCTACGGCGACCACGAGATGACCGACAACATCGTCCATCTCGTGCTCGCCCGCCTGCCCGATGCGCCGCCCGGCACGCGCGGCATCTCGCTGTTCCTGGTGCCCAAGTACCTCGTCAACAGGGACGGCTCGCTGGGCGCGCGCAACGACGTGGTCTGCGCCGGCGCTCGAGCACAAGCTCGGCATCCACGCGAGCCCCACCTGCGTGATGAAGTACGGCGAGAAGGACGGCGCCGTCGGCTATCTCGTGGGCGAGGAGAACCGCGGCCTCAACGTCATGTTCATCATGATGAACGCCGCGCGCCTGGCGGTCGGCGTGCAGGGCGTGGCGCTGGCCGAGCGCGCCACCCAGCGCGCCATCGCCTATGCGCGCGAGCGCAAGCAGGGCCGCAGCGCCGCCACCAAGGGCGCGCGACATGGCGCCCATCATCGAGCACCCCGACATCCGCCGCAGCCTGATGACCATGAAGGCGCTGACCCAGGCCGCGCGCGCCATCTGCCTCGTCACCGCCCGCGAGACCGACATCGCCCGCCGCGCCAAGGACCCGGCAGCGCGGGCCGCCGCGGCCAACCGCGTCGCCCTGCTCACGCCGGTCGCCAAGGCGTTCTCCACCGACATCGGCTGCGAGGTGGCCTCCATCGGCGTGCAGGTGCACGGCGGCATGGGCTTCATCGAGGAGACCGGCGCCGCCCAGATCTACCGCGACGCGCGCATCCTGCCGATCTACGAGGGCACCAACGGCATCCAGGCCCTCGACCTCGTCACGCGCAAGCTGCCGCTGGAGGGCGGCAAGGTGGTCGCCGCCTACATCGGCGAGCTGCAGCAGACGGTGGAGGAGGTGCGCGCCTCCAACCGGCCGGAGTTCGGCCGCATGGGCGAGCGGCTCGGCGAGGCGGTGGCGGCGCTGGCCGAGGCCTCGCGCTGGATGGGCTCCGCCCTGCAGAAGAACCCCGAGGCGGCCATGGCCGGCGCCACGCCCGTATCTGCGGCTGTTCGGCCTCGCCGCCGGCGGCATCTACCTGGCGCGCGGCGCGCTCGCGGCCGCACGCGACGGCGGCCAGGGCCAGCCGATCGCCATCGCCCGCTTCTTCGCCGAGAACCTCGCCACCGCCGCCACCGGCCTCAAGGACACCGTGGTCGGCGGCGCGGATGCCACGCTGATGCTGGCACCCGAGGCGCTGTCGGCATGATCCCACGAGAAGGGTAGGTCCGATGGCGTCGGGGGTCATAACGAGCCTGCACAACGATGAGGTCGACCGATGCGTCGACATCATCAGGCGGGCGGACGGCACCTTCGGCTTCAAGGAGTTCCGGCGGGACCCGGAGGACGCCGGGGGCTGGACGCTCGTCAGCTACAATCCTCGGGCAGCTATCCGAGCGAGGCGGAGGCCATCGCCGCCGCCAGGGCCGCCGTCGCCTGGCTGCGCGATCGGAGCGCGCGTAGTCGGCATTAACCACCGCCCGATTGGGAGCCGCCCGCGTTGACACGCCGATGCGGCTGCCTCGGGCACTGCTGATCCGCGAGCGCAACCGCTGCGCAAAGGACACGGCATGACCGACATCAGCAGCCAACAGCAGCTAGCAGCGCCGAGCCGGCCGGGCAGCCGACCCTGAAGCGGGTGATGGGGCCCTGGCTGCTCCTCCTCTTCATCATCGGCGACGTGCTCGGCACGGGCATCTACGCGCTCACCGGCCAGGTGGCCAAGCAGGTGGGCGGGGCGGTGTGGCTGCCGTTCGTGGTGGCCTTCCTGGTGGCCCTGATCACCGCCTTCAGCTACCTGGAGCTGGTGACCAAGTACCCGCAGGCCGCCGGCGCCGCGCTCTACACCCACAAGGCCTTCGGCCTGCACTTCGTGACCTTCCTCGTCGCCTTCGCCGTGATGTGCTCCGGCCTCACCTCCGCCTCCACGGCGGCGCGGGCCTTCTCCGCCAACATGGCGCGCGCCTTCGGCCTCGACCTCGCAGGCGGCATCGGCATCACCCTGCTCGGGCTCGCTGTTCATGGGGCTCGTTTGCGCCATCAACCTGCGCGGCGTCGGCGAGAGCCTGAAGATGAACGTCCTCCTGACCTGCGTCGAGCTGTCGGGTCTGCTGATCATCATCTCCATCGGCCTGGCGGCCATCGCCGCCGGCCAGGGTGACGTGTCGCGCGTCCTGGAGCTCAAGACGGCCGGCGAGGGCAGCGCTGGTTCTGGCCGGTGATCGCCGCCACCACGCTGGCCTTCTTCGCCATGGTCGGGTTCGAGGACTCGGTCAACATGGCCGAGGAAAGCAAGGACCCCACGCGCATCTTCCCCAAGGTGCTGCTCGCCGGGCTCCTGATCACCGGGCTCATCTATGTGCTGGTGTCGATCTCGGCCATCACCCTGGTGCCGCCGGACAAGCTGGCTGAAGGCGAGGCGCCGCTGCTGAAGGTCGTCGAGGCCGGCGCGCCGAGCTTCCCGGTGGGCATCTTCGCCTTCATCACCATGTTCGCGGTGGCCAACACCGCGCTCATCAACATGCTGATGGCGAGCCGCCTGCTCTACGGCATGGGCCGCGAGGGCGTGCTGCCCGCGGCGTTCGGCAGGGTGCATCGGGGCGCCGCACGCCCTACGTCGCCATCGCTGTTCACGACGCTGCTGGCCTTCGGCCTCATCACCTTCGTCGGGGAGGTCCCGGCGCTGGGCGGCACTACGGCGCTCCTCCTGCTGTGCGTGTTCGTGGTGGTCAACATCGCCGTGCTGGTCCTGCGCCGGGACCGCGTCTCCCACGACCATTTCCGCACGCCCACCGCCTTCCCGTCCTGGGGGCTCTCACCTGTGCCTTCCTGGCCGGTCCATGGACCGGCCGCGACCCTGTCCAGTACAAGATCGCCGGCATTCTGATGGCGATCGGCGTCGGGCTGTGGTTCTTGACTGTGCTGATCCACCGTGCCGACGGAGCGAGCCCCCGTGCCTCGACCTCGGAGCCGGACCACTGACGCCGGTCAGGGGCGGCTTGACTTCGGCGAGACCGGATCAGACCCTGCCTCCAGCAGAAGAAAGACACTTCATTTGCTAACCTGTGCGCAAGGGGTCTGACCCCGGGCACCAAGGGGAGGAACGAGAATTGACCCAGGAGATCGAGATCAAGGTCGCGGACGGCGTGCAGGTCATCCGCTTCCTGCGGCCTGAGAAGAAGAACGCCTTCACCGGCCCGATGTACACCGCCATGTCGCAGGCGCTCGATGCGGCCGAGACGAACGACGCCATCGCCGTCCACGTCTTCATCGGCTCGGGCGGCGTGTTCTCGGCCGGCAACGACATCAACGATTTCCTGCGCCGCGCCCAGGCCGCCGCCAAGGGCGGCGGCACGGGCATCCCGGCGCCGTCGCTCGATTTCATCCGCCGCCTGCCCAAGGTGACGAAGCCGATGATCGCCGCCGTCGACGGCCTCGCCATCGGCGTCGGCACCACCATGCTCCTCCACTGCGACCTCGTCTACGCCACCCCCGCCGCCAGCCTGCGCACCCCGTTCCTCGACCTCGGGCTGGTCCAGGAGGCGGGCTCCAGCATCACCGCGCCGGCGCGGCTCGGCTATCCGCGCGCCTTCGAGCTGATCTGCCTGGGCGAGCCGTTCGGCGCCGAGCGCGCGCTGCAGGCCGGGCTCGTCAACGCCGTCGTGCCCGCCGACAAGCTGGAGGCGACTGCGCTCGCCGCCGCCCGGCGGCTGGCCGCCAAGCCGCGCCAGGCGCTCATGATCTCGCGCCGGCTGCTGCGCCGCAACCACGCCGAGATCAGCGCCATGATCGACGAGGAGGCGCAGGCCTACGCCACCCTGATGCGCTCGCCCGAGGCGCGCGAGGCCTTCACCGCCTTCCTGGAGAAGCGCCCGCCCGACTTCGCCAAGGCCCGCCAAACAAGAACCTGAGGGGCGCGGCTGATCTTCGCCCAAAACGCGGGCTAGCGTGCGGTCATGCCCACGTCCCATTCGCCACACCACGGGACCGCGCGTTTGCGCGGGCCGCTGGTTGCGGCCCTGCGGACGCGGGCGTTGGTCCTCGCCTTCACCATCTGGGCCGCCGCTGCGGCGGGTTGGCTCGCCACATCGCGAGCCACCGCGCAGCAGGACGGGGGCGCCGGCGTGCCGCGCCATCCCTCCGCCGCGCTCGAGCATGCGGCCCGCTACATGATGGCGCTGCCGGGCAAGGCGGACAGCGTGGCGCTGGCGGCGCAGGGCACGCAGGAGGGCCACTGGCGCTTCGTCAACCGGGCCGGCGAGATGTTCACCGTCGGCACCCCCGACGAGATGAAGCGCGTGATCTCGGTGCTCTACCCCGAGGCCAAGGCCGGCGCGCGCGTTCTCCTCTACATGACCGAGGATACCGTCTTCCGCCACCGCGCCGCAGTCAAGGCCCTGCCTGCGAGCGCCGATCTCAACATGGTGGTGCGCGGCCGATAGCTATCGCCTGCGGCGCGGCAGCGCCGAGTCCGAGCGCCTGCTCTGCCGAGGTCCGCTCCAACCTCGAGCTCGAGACGCGCGACGAGCGGCTGTTCCACGAGCTGCTCTGGCACCTCGCTCGCCCGCTCAGGGACGCGCGCGTGCGCGTGCTGGCGCTGGAGCCCGGCGGCCCCGGCGCCCTGGCGGCGTGGCCGCGCATCGATCCCGCCAGCAAACGTGCGCTCGTCGATGTCGATCGATCCCGGCTCGTCTTCCCGCCGCCATGGGCTCGGTGGCCGGGCAGATGCTGATCGTCGTGGGCCGCGTCGAGGCCGGCGTGCTTTACGTCAGGGCGGCGAGCGGGCAGGAGCACGGCGTCCCCGTCAGCGGGGCTGCTCGGTGCCGCTGCCGACGCCGACGCCAGCCTGATCGTTCTCACGACCGCCGCAACGCCGCGCCAGCCGAGCGGGCGCAATGCGCTCTGGCCGGGGTCGGAGAGACCCGATGCGGAGGCGGGGCTCGCAGCGCGCCAAGGTCGCCGACCTCCTGAGCGGCATGGCCGGGCCGGGCCGCCGCCTGGCGCTCGCCGCCACGGCTGCCGGCAAGCGCACCGTGCTCGACGCGACCACGAGCGGCGACCGACAGGCAGCGCCGCCTCCGCGATCGGCGGCCGAGAGCCTCGCGGGGCTCGTCGGCGAGCTCACCGCCGGGGCGGTGCCGACCGGCGTGCATGCCAACCTGCGTCAGCGCCGAGCAGCAGCGCGAGCTCGACCGGCGGCTCATCGCCGCCATCCCGGCCGCCGTGCAGATGGGCTATCTCGCGGCTGTCGCATTGGGCCTCCTGGGCGTGCCGGTGGCGCGCGCATGGTGGTCACGGATCTGGCCGCCGGAGCAGGCATCCGAGTATGCTGGCCGCGGCGGCTACTGGGCGGCGTGCGCCGTGCGCCATCTGATATTTCTGCTCCTGTTTGCGCCGATCGTCGCCGCGGTGGCTGCACCCTCGAGCCTGGCGCGCCAGGTCCGGGAAGGGATGCGGGCGCCAGGTCGTGCCTGGCGCTGGCGTCGCGAACAGAAACGGGGTCAGACCCCTCGCGTCGAAGGTCGGATTGAAGCTCGAACGTCGAGGCGAGGGGTCTGACCCCGACGCCAGGACAGGATGCAATGCGCAGGGAGGCGCGAGACATGACAAGCCTGAAGGACAGGACGCTCTTCATCACCGGCGCCAGCCGCGGCATCGGCCTCGCGATCGCGCTCAGGGCCGCGCGCGACGGCGCCAACATCGCCATCGCCGCCAAGACCGCCGAGCCGCACGCCAAGCTGGAAGGCACCATCTACACGGCGGCGGAGGAGATCGAGAAGGCCGGCGGCAAGGCGCTGCCCCTCGTCTGCGACATCCGCTTCGAGGACCAGGTGCAGGCGGCCGTCGCCAAGACGGTGGAGACATTCGGCGGCCTCGACATCTGCGTCAACAACGCCAGCGCCATCTCGCTGACGCCGGCCACCGCCACCGACATGAAGCGCTACGACCTGATGCACGCCATCAACGCGCGCGGCACCTTCCTGGTCTCCAAGACCTGCATCCCGCATCTCAGGAAGGGCACCAACCCGCACATCCTGATGCTCTCGCCGCCGCTCGACATGAACGTCAGGTGGTTCGCCCCGCACGTCGCCTACACCATGGCCAAGTTCAACATGAGCATCGTCGCGCTCGGCCTGTCGGGCGAGCTCGAAGGGCGACGGCATCGCCGTCAACGCGCTGTGGCCGCGCACCACCATCGCCACCGCCGCCGTGCGCAACCTGCTGGGCGGCGACGCCCTGATGCGCCGATCAGCCGCACGCCCGAGATCATGGGCGATGCGGCGCACCTGATCCTGACCCAGGACGCCAAGAGCTTCACCGGCCGCTTCTGCATCGACGACACGCTGCTCTACGAGCACGGCGTGCGCGACTTCGAGAAGTACCGCGTCGACCCGAGCCTGGAGCTGGCGCCGGACTTCTTCGTGCCCGACAGCATCCCGCCGCCGCCCGGCGTCGTGCTCGGCGCCCGCATGCGTTGACTCTGCGCGTGTCATCCCGGCACTTGTTGCCGGGATCCAGCCATCCGCGAGCGCCGGAGCAAGGGTTGGCTGGATCCGGGGACAAGCCCCGGGATGACAAGGTGGCGCCCTTTGCGAGGGCCGTCCGCGCCGTTGCGCCAACCACCCCGAGACTTGCAAGGACGACACCGCCAATGTCAGTTACCATCGAGATCACCGGCGTCCGCATCCGCCGCGCCTTGTGCCGGTGCAGGCGCGTGCTCAACACCCGCGTCGGGCGCTTCACCAGGGGGCCGTTCCTGCTCGTCGACCTGGAGCTGAAGGGCGGCGGCGCCGGCCGGGCGCTCGCCTTCACCTTCATGCCCATCGGGCTGAAGGTGGTGCCGATCCTGCTGGAGGAGCTGGTCGCCGGCGCCAAGGGCCGCAGCATCACGTACGCCGACGCCCCCGCGGTCCACGACGCCGGCCAGAAGCGGCTCACCCACATGGGGCACGAGGGCGTGGCGCAGATGGCGCTCTCCATCTTCGACATGGCGCTCCACGACGCGCTGGCGCGCGCGGCCGGCGTGCCGCTCTACCGGCTGCTCGGCGGCAGCGCCGCTCCGCTGCCGACCTACAACAGCTGCGGCCTCGGCATCATGGAGCCGCAGGAGGCCGCGCGCGAGGCGAAGGAGCTGGTGGCCGAGCACGGCGGCTTCGCCCATGTGAAGCTGCGCATGGGCCGCGACGATGCCGCGGGCGAGGTCGCCGCCTACAAGGCGGTGCGCAGCGCCATCGGGCCGGACGTGGTGATCTCCTGCGACTTCAACCAGGGCCTGCCGGCCGCGGGCGCGCTGGAGACCTGCCGGGCGATCGACGGCCTGGGCCTCGCCTGGATCGAGGAGCCCGTCGCCTACGACGACTACGACACCCAGGCGCGGCTTGCGACCAAGCTCGCCACGCCCATCCAGATCGGCGAGAACTGGTGGAGCTGGCGCGTCGGCAAGGCGGCCATCGAGACGGGCGCCTGCGACTACGTCATGCCGGACCTGTTGCGCATCGGCGGCGTCACCGGCTGGATGCGGCTCGCGCGCGTGGCCGAGGCGCGCGCCGTGCCCTTCTCCTCCCACCTCTCGCCCGATTACTCCGCCCACGTGCTGGCTGCCACCCCGACCCGGCACTGGCTCGAGTACATGGACTGGGGCCAGGACCTCCTCGCCGACCCGCTCCTCCCCGTGCGGGGGTTCACGGTGCCCCGCGATGTGCCGGGCACGGGCGTGGAATGGAACGAGCCGGCGGTCGCGCGCTACCTGGTCGAAGGGTGAGGTGTCAGACCCTCCGGGTCTGACACCGTTGCTCGAACTCGCCCGAGGAGGTCCCGGACAAGCCTCGCCTGCGGCTTGGCTTCCGCGATGACGGGTCTTCAGGCAATCCCTTCCAGAATCCGCTCCACGTACAGCGGCACCACCTTGGAGGCCGGTCCGTGGTGCGCCTCGTGGAACAGCGAGGCGCCCTCCGACGGCTCGAGGTTCAGCTCGACGGTGTGGGCGCCGTTGCGGCGCGCCTCGGCCACGAAGCCGGAGGCCGGATAGACGTTGCCGCTGGTGCCGATGGAGAGGAACAGGTCGGCGCGGCCCAGCTCCTCGTAGATGCGGTCCATGTGGTAGGGCATCTCGCCGAACCACACCACGTCGGGGCGCAGGCCGCCGGCCTTGCCGCAGCCGCGGCATGCCTGATCGACGGTCAGGTCCTCCTGTCCCCAGGGATGGCGCGCCTGGCAGTGGTTGCAGAGCGACTGGTTGCCCTGCCCGTGCATGTGGATCAGGTTCTTCGTGCCCGCGGCCTCGTGCAGGAGGTCGATGTTCTGGGTGACCACCACCACGGCCCCGCCGTTGGCGCCGTGCTCGGCCTCGAGCCTTGCCAGCGCCAGGTGCGCCGCGTTGGGCTGGGCGCCGCCGCTCCCCTGCGGCGCGCATTGTAGAAGTCGAGGACGCGCCGCGGGTTGCGCGCGAAGCCCTCGGGCGTGGCCACGTCGCGCAAGTCCACCTTGGCCCAGATGCCGTCCTTGTCGCGGAAGGTTGCGATGCCGGATTCGGCGGAAATGCCGGCGCCGGTGAGGATGACAATGTGCTTGAAACGGGAGATGCCATGCGGACCCGGAACCTATCATGGAAGTTGGTGGACGGAGAGACGTAATGGGCCGCATGATCCCCGCAATTGGCCGAGCACGCAAGAGCGGTCGGCCGGGGGCGCGCGCGGCCTTAGCGCCGCCAGCTCGGACTCCGGGCCTGGATGCGGGTCTGCAGCTCGACGACGGTGCGGCCCACGTCCTCGGCGTGGAACATCTGCGGGATGTGCTGGTGGCAGTTGATGTCCGGCCTCGATCTCGAACAGGATGGCCTGCACGGGCCGGGCGTCGTATCGCTCGGGCCGGAGGCGCGGAGCGGGCCGCTCGGCCTCCACCACGTGCGCCTTGCCCCACCGCTTGGCGCGCCGGCGCTGCGCATAGTCCATGACGAAGATGTACGCGCGCGCGTTCTCGGCGAGATTGCCGGTCGTGATGTACTGGCGGTTGCCCTTGAAGTCCGCAAAGCCCAGCGGCGCTCGTCCAGCACGCGCAGGCAGCCCGGCGGACCGCCCCGATGCTGCACGTAGGGCTGGCCTTCGGCGCTGGCGCTGGCGAGGTAGAAGGAGCCGCGCCTCGCCCAGGAACAGGGCAAGGTCCGGCGTCACGGTAGTGCGCCAACCGCCGCGGGCCTCGGTCTTGGCGTACGCGCGCGCGCGAGCCGCGCCGCTTCTGCACGGCCTTCCCGGCGGGCGTGAAGGCGAATCGCTGGATGGGCGAGAATGGCGAGTTCCCGTTTCGCTGCAACCGAGCGGAATGTACGCGGGCCGGTCGCGGCATGCAAGCGGGCGCCGTCATCGAGCGCGACGGCGTTGAGCGACCGCAATGACGGCAGCGAGGACGTATACTTGCGTTAGCACGACGTGGTCGGAAAGCGCCCGTTCGAAGCGAGGCGCCATGACCCTCTCACGAGTGGAGCACGTCGCGGAACTCGGTCGGGCGTCATTCCGACTGGCGCGTGAACACCAGCCGTGAAGTGGCTGTGGGTAAGGCCGACCGACCTGGCGATTTCACCGATGGAGAGGCTGAGGTCGTGGAGCAGGGCGCGCGCGCGCAACAGGCGCTGCGCCGTGAGGTATTGATGCGGCGTGCGCCCCGTGGCCTGCTTGAACGCCTTGGCGAAGTGATAGAGGCTCATCCCGGCGGCGCTTGCAATGTCCGACAGCGACAGATCGCTCTCGAGGTTCGACAGGATGAACTCCTCGGTCCGCTTGAGCTTGTATGGGGACATGGCGTGACGAGCGCGCCACACGCTGCGGACCGACGTTGGAGTGGGCGAGGATCAAGTGCGCTGCCAGCTCCTGCGCCAGCTCCTCCGTGACCAGGCGACTGGCCGCGCCGGGCTCGGAGATCTCCTTCAGCAGGCGATGGGCGATGCGCTCGAGCACGAGATCGCGGATCACGAACTTCGGCGTCGATCTCGACCGAGCCGGGGTCGCGGTCTGCGCCTTCCTCGAGCGCGCGGCGGAACAGCCCCCTGTTCAGGAACACGAGTGCCACATCGCCGGGCTGGTCGAACACCCAGCGCGTCCGCGCGTCGGGCGGGACAAGGGAAAGATGGCCCGCAACCGCGTTCGCGCCGACCGTGCGCCCGTTGAGCGTGCGCTCCAGCCGCATGTGCTGGCCGTAGTTGACGCCGAAGGCGGGAACGCCCAGCGCCGGAGGCGTCACGTCGGTGCGGCGCATGTGAAAGCGCGTGGCAGCGACAGAGTCCCAGCTGCTTTGTGGGCTGGCGAGCACGACGCGCGCATCGGCAAGCGCGTGCACGGTCTGCAAGGCGCCCTGCTCGGGCCGGGCCGGCTCAGCTCGTCCATGAGAGGAATGTCCCCAGAGGCGTCTGACGTGCGGTCAATCGCAACGGCTTGTCCGGTGGACGACGGCGGTCGGCAGTCGGGAGATAAAAATGCCAAGATCCGAATAGTCGGACTCGCTGACGTGGGCGAGAAATGCAGCACATCGGTGCTCCGCGTGTCGACCGAATCTGGAAGGGATGCGCGCACGGGCATTCCCTTACCCCGCACCAAGGGAATGCTTGGCACGACGGAGGGCGACGAAGACACCTTCGTCGTCCTCTTTTGCTTTGTGTTGAGCGCCGTGACGGCCGCCGCGGCTCCAGCGCGCCGTCACCGGTTCGAGCCGCCGGACGCGACAGCAACAGCAGCCGGCCCCGCCGTTGCGACCCGCTAGCTGCGTGATCGGCTTGAGCGATACGCCCGGCATTGAACGATTGTTCGGCATGATTCCCCATGCATCGGCAGGTCGCAGCGGGTACATGAGCAACAATCTCGCGAATGGCGGCGCAGCTGGCCGGGCAGTCGCTGCGGTTCGGCTGGTACTTTGCGCTCAACCGCGCGCTCGACTGGCGCACGGATCAGCTCGGCAGGACGCCGCGCTACAGGCCGACGCGCCCGGTGCCCTCGCTGCAGGAGCTGCTGGCCGAGCGGGCGCAGCTGCTGATGAGCGATGCCCTCAACGTGCGGGAGGGGGTCTATCCCGCCATGGACGACGATGCGGCCTCGCTGCCGCGGCACCTGGCGCGCGTGCGGCAGATGTTCGCCGACGTGCCGGAGGCCTACGCCCGGCGCGCCGGCAAGGATGCAACCACCGCCAGGGCCGAGCCGGCCGCCGCGGGGGTGCCGGAGTACTACGCGCAGGACTTCCATTTCCAGACCGGCGGCTATCTGACGGAAGGCTCCGCGCAGCTCTACGACGTGCAGGTCGAGACGCTGTTCATGGGCGCTGCCGGGCCCATGCGGCGCACCGCGCTCGCGCCCATCGCCGAGTTCATGCACGGGCGCGACCAGCGGCAGCGTGACGCTCCTCGACGTGGCCTGCGGAACCGGGCGGTTCCTGCGCCAGGTGCGGCTCGCCTGGCCGGCGATGCGGCTTCAAGGGGCTCGACCTGTCGCGGCCCTATCTCGACGAGGCGCGCCGCCAGCTCGACGGCCTGCGCGGGGCGGAGCTGATCGAGGCGCCGGCGGAGAAGATGCCGCTCGCCGACGCCAGCGTCGACATCGCGACGGCGACCTTCCTGTTCCACGAGCTGCCGCCCCAGGTGCGCCGCGCAGGTGACGGCCGAGATCGCCCGCGTGCTGAAGCCGGGCGGGCTGCTTCGTGTTCCTGGACAGCCTGCAGATGGGCGACAAGCCCGGCTGGGACGGCCTGATCGAGGCCTTCCCCGAGCGCTTCCACGAGCCCTACTACCGCCACTACGCCATGGACGACCTGGACGCCATGTTCACCGCCGCCGGGCTCGAGCCGGAGCTGACCACGACGCCGTTCCTGGCGAAGCTGATGGTGCGGCGCAGGCGGTGAGGAGGCACGCACCCCGCCACTCGCGCCAACGGATTCCCCTCCTGCGGGGAAGGCCGGGGGGCAGACCCAACAAAGAGTCGTGCAGCCGCCACCTGCTAGCGGAGATCCCGTGCGGCTTTTCCGCCGTGCCGGACGAGGAGCGGCGGCATCCGCTGCAGACCGAGCTGTCTGGCGAGGTCGAGCGGGGTGAGGCCGGCGGCGTCGCGCGCATTCACATCGGCGCCCTTGGAGAGCAGCAGCTCGGCGATCTCCAGTCCATAGTCGGTGCTCGCCGCATAGTGCAGCGCCGTGTGCCCTTCGGAGTCCGTCGCCCCGAGCTTGGCGCCGTGCGCCAGCAGCAGCTCGATGTGGGCAAGGCCTTCGTGCCGGCAGTCTGTTGTCGGCGCGCGCGGATCAATTTTCGCCGGCGCACCCGCAAAAGTCCACTTGTTTCCGCAGACGACATGAGAATTGGTGATCGCATGCATGATGGCTGTCCTGCCCGCCACGACCGTCATGCCGAGGCGCTTCAAGCGGAGTTCGAGCGCTCAATGACCCCTCGGCCGGCGCTTCAGACTGCACGTTGGGATCGGCGCCGAGACGGAGCAGCGTCGCGAGTGCCTCCGTCGCCCCTGCCCGGTGGGTGAGAGCGAAGAAGAGAGCAGGCTCTCCGTTTCTGGACACCTGATTCAGATCTGACTCCGTGTTGAGCCAGGATGCGGATGGCGTCTATATGGCCGCGCTCAATGGCAAAGTGGATCGGCGTACTGAACAAATCGGGAAATCTTGGTAATGGGATCGAGCTTCGCGCCGTGCCGAAGGAGGTAGTCCATCATCATGGGTTGGCCAAATACCCGCCGAACTCAATCGTTGCAGTAGATCGGCGTTACTTCCCAGGGTCCGCCAGCGCGATTGATCCCCGCGCCCAATTTCAGGAGGAACTCTGCGGCCCCGATGTCCCCCTTCGCCGCTGCGGCATGAAGCAGAGTCGTCGCGGTGGCCTTTCGAGAGGCGGAATTGAATGGGTCGAGTGGGCGGTAGGGCCCCGCACCCGATTCCTCGTAGGGGTCCCGTTCCTGGAAGCCAGCCGGAGGACCGGCATCGATGCTGAAGCCGGCAGCGACCAGCGCCTTCAGCAGTGCGATGTCACCCCGGCCGGCGACGTGATTGATGAGGCGGTTGCGATCGTTGGCAGCGCCTGGCCACGGCTGCCTGGCGCAGAGGGGAATTAGTGCGTCGAGCATAGCGTGCCTACGGAAAGAGATGCGTCCTCCAAGGCCGCGCAGAACTCCTGGCCTGGGTTTCCCGGCAGATTCAGGAGCAGCCCGAACACATCGTCGTAGCCGCGGATGACGGACCATTCGAGGGCCGTCATATGCCAGTCGTCACGCACATCCGGCTTGATACCCTGAGCGAGGAAACGCCGCACGGCATCAGCGTCGCCGAAGCGGGCGGCGGTGGGAAGCCCATCGTATGTCGAGGGCATGTCGTCCGGCTTCGGCTCGGCTCAGCTTGCGTCTGGGGCCCGGCTCCTCTCCTTCCAGAACTCGCTCCAGTCCCCCTTGAAGGGGACGTGTCGGCAAAGGTCCTTGTTCGGATAGCGCGAGTGCTCGATGAGGGTGCGGTTGAAGCGGCTCACATAGTCTTCGATGAGGGTGCCAAACACCGTCGCACAGTGCGTCTCCGGGGGGCTGTCGTCACCGATTCTCCAACGGACCTTCCACAGCGGCTCAAAGGCTTCGAGATAGGGCTTTTGATGCTCCACCACCGTGGTCTCGGGCGTGAGGTTGCACTTTGCCTCGAACGACCTGGGATATTGGGGGCCGCACTCGCTATCCTGCGACGTGAACCGCAGCAGCCTGAAGCTGCCGCGACCGGCTTGCGCGTTGGCGTCGGCTTCAGGATCGGCGCGCTTCAGGGCCTCGACGCGCACCTCGTAGGGCGTTCCCTTGCACAAGGTGGAGGTGCGCGCCTCCTCGATGGTGGGAACTCTCGGCGGCGCCCAGTCCGGGCACGATGCAGCGGCGGTCTCGATCTGCAGAACCATGAAGCCGAGCAAGCACGCCGCGATGCCCCCCGCTCCGCCGCGTCCTCGCATCACTGCTTCCCCCGGAGATTGTGCGCCCACGATCCATCATTACCCATCGGCGCTGACCGAGCAATCTCCGCTTGCTGGCGCTACTGTGGCTTGGTAGCCGGCCCGCCAGTCGACCCTTGTGCACGAATCTCGGATGAGGAGGTGTCGAGGCGGAAACGATGCTCGGGGATTTCGGTGAAGAGGTCGACGTAGCGCCGCGGCACGGAGATGTCGCTCAGAGGGAGCAGGCGCCCCATGGCGTCGGTGCGCACGGCCACCAGAAAGCTGCACCCGGAACCAGCGATTTCATCGAGCGCGGCGTGCATTCGGGCCTCATCGTCGCCATAGTATCTCGGCGCAACCAGACGCTCCGCTGTATCTGCCCCGATCACAAACGTGGTCCCCGGAAACAGGCGCGACTTCTCGACGAAAGTGGGCGCTCTCGTGAGCTCGACGGGCCACCTCCAGGCGAATTGCGTCAGCCGGCGCCTCACGGTGTCGCTCGCCAGCGGCGGCTTGTCGACGTTGGTGACGGAGATCTCGAACGCCAGGGGCTGCTGCCTGAGCTCCTCGGCGACCCGCGCCAGCAACACATGTCCAGCGTGCAGCGGGTTGAAGGAACCGGGCAACAGCATGAGGGGCTTCGGCGCCGACAGCATCGTCTGGCCATCGGGCTGGACGGTCACTCGCTCGATCCGGCCCGCCACCAGCTGATCGATCGCATCCACGGTGCCGACGACCGTCTCCGCAAAATGCTCATCCGCATCGAGTAGACTGCGTGGCGACGGTGCGGCAATCCCGCATGCGCGGGCCAGCCACAGGACGATTGCGCGTGAAACGATGTCTTCTTCGGCGCCGCGATCACGTCGGCCCTTGGCCAGCACGCCCGTGCAGTGCGCGATGCAGGCAGAGTTGGCGAACGCGATATGAAACCGATGCTCGCCCTTGCGCGGGCGATCGCTCACCAGCGCCGCCGTCGCGCCAAGTCCAACCAGATCGGCGCCCGCCGGCACCAGCCTGGCCACGCGTGCCCGTGCGCTCCGTGCCATCGCGATTGCGGTGTCGGCACTGCATGCCTGTGCCGGTGCGAAGCCGAGAAACCTCGCCAGCGCCAGGGCGTCGTAGGGAACCTGCGCCTCGATCAGCAGCCGAGAGCCGCCGGGGACACGAAGCAACTCGCCGATCGCCCCGCTGCCGCCCCCGGTGATCGCGAGCCCGGCCTTGCGGCCGGACGCGTGCAATCCGGAGATCAATCGTTGCCATGCAGCGTCCGACGGGCTCATGGTGCGTGCGTCGTCCGAAGCTGAAGGGGACTTCGCGGATCGTGAAAGGCAATCCGGAGAGAGTCAATAGACCCTGCTTGGGGCGCGCATCGCCTGATGGCGCCGGACCATAGAGGTCCTCGACGCCGCGCCCGGTGCGATCGTGAGCGACGTTGTGGCCGCTCACGAACAGCAGGCGGCGATGCCGGCGCCAGATGGTGGCCGTCGCCATTCGCACCGCGTGCGCGCGAGGCCGAGAAAGCCGCGCTCACGGAAAAACGCAATGAGGCTCGAGCGCTTGGCCGGTGAGGAAATCTGGCCGAGGACTAACCGCTGCGCCCGCGCAGCCAGCGCTTCAGGTTGTCGGCGAGCGAGCCGCGCTGCCGCCCCTCAGCAGCAGTGGCAGGGCCCGGCTGCGGCGCAGCAGGCGCCGCTGTGGCAGCCTCGGGCGGCGGCGCCTCGGTCGCCGGCGCGGCGGGCTCGGCCGGCGCTGCCGCCGAGGCGGCCTTCCCGCCCCCCTTCTTGCCCGAGGCGCCGGACTGCGCGGGCTGCAGCCGGCGCGCCACGTCCGTCAGGAAGCGGGCCTCGTCGCCGGCCGCAAGCCGGCCAGCCGCCTCGGCGATGGCGTCGAGCATCGGCTCCAGCCATTCCTGGTCGTCCCTGGAGAAGTCGCGCAGGACGTAGTGCACCACCGCGTCCTTGGAGCCGGGATGGCCGACGCCGATGCGCACGCGCGCGTAGTCGTTGCCTACGTGCGCCGTGACCGAGCGCAGGCCGTTGTGGCCGGCATTGCCGCCGCCCACCTTCACCTTGAGCTTACCGGGGGCCAGGTCGATCTCGTCGTGGAGGACGTAGATGTCGCCCTCGTCGATCTTGAGGTAGCGCTGCGCCTCGCCCACGGCCTGGCCGCTGTCGTTCATGTAGGTCTGCGGCGTCAGCAGCATGACGCGGCGCCCGCCGATCAGCCCCTCCGCCACGAGGCCGTGGTATCGCCTCTTCCACGGGCCCAGGCCGTGGCGCTCGGCAATGCGCTCCAGCGCCATGAAGCCGACGTTGTGGCGGTGGCGTGCGTAGCCCTTGCCCGGGTTGCCGAGGCCGACGAAAAGCTTCATGGATGCCACCCAGGAGGCGCCACCGCCGGGCCGCGCGCGCCGGCGCGGCCGTTACTTCTTCCCCTTCTCGGGTGCCTTGGCGGCGGGCTTGGCAGCCTCCTTGCCCGCCGGGGCCTTGCCGGCAGCGGGTGCCTTGGCCCCCGCGGCCGCCTTGGCCTCGCCCGCGGGCGCAGCCTCGCCACCCTCGGCGGCCGGCGCGGCACCTTCGATGCCGACAGCCGCCTCGGCGCCCGGCGCCGCCTCCTCCTCGACCCGGTGGCCGGCGATGGTGGCCACCGTGAAGTCCCGATTCAGGATGGTGGGCCGCACGCCCTCGGGCAACGCGATCGCGGAGATGTGCACCGAGCGGCCGATCTCCAGGCCCGCGAGATTGAACTCGAAGTGGTTGGGGATCGCCTCGGCCGGGCAGGTGACCTCGATCTCGTGGCGAACGATGTTCAGGACGCCGCCGCGCTTCAAGCCCGGCGAGGCCGCCTCGTTGACGAAGCGCACGGGGACGCTGACGCGGATGCGCGCGCCCGGGCTCACGCGCTGGAAGTCGACGTGCACAGGCACGTCATGGACCGGATCGACCTGCACCTCGCGCGGGATCACCCGCACCTTGGTGCCGTCGATGTCGAGGTCCACGAGCGACGACAGGAACCGGCCGCGGTTCATGATGTTGACGAGCTCGTTGGCGGCGATCGCCACGCTCTCCGCCGACCGGCCGTCGCCATAAATGACCGCCGGCACCTTGGCCTCGCGGCGCGTGGCACGGGCGCCGCCGGTGCCTGCGCGGGCTCGCACGAAAGCCTTGATCTCGCTGACCTGAGCCATCTCGTCTCGTCTCCTGAAGCCGACGCCTCGCGGCCTGCCTCGGAGGCAGCCTCTTGGCCGTGTTGCGGGCTTATACCGGTGCGCCGCGTGCGGCGCAACGCCAGGGCGAGGTTTCAGGTTTCAGGGGTCAGGTTTCAGGGGTCTGGTTCAGGGCGGAAATTCTGTAAAAACCTGAAACCTGAAACCTAAACCGCCACCTTGGCCTCGATGTGGGGATGCGGGTCGTAGCCCGTGAGCTCGAAGTCCTCGTAGCCGAAGCGGAAGAGGCTCCGCACCCCCGGATTGAGGCGCATCCGCGGCGGGGGCCGCGGCGTGCGTTCCAGTTGCAGGTCGGCCTGCTGCAGGTGGTTGAGATAGAGGTGCGCGTCGCCCAGCGTATGGACGAGGTCGCCGGGCTCGAGGTCTGTTGCCTGGGCGATCATCATGGTCAGCAGCGCGTAGCTCGCGATGTTGAACGGCACGCCCAGAAACACGTCGGCCGAGCGCTGGTAGAGCTGGCACGACAGCCTGCCGTCGACCACGTGGAGCTGGAACAGGCAGTGACACGGCGCCAGCGCCATATCGGGGAGATCGGCGGGGTTCCAGGCGCTGACGACCATGCGGCGGCTGTCGGGGTTGGTCTTGAGGGTCTCCACCACCTCCTGCAGCTGATCGATCGAGCGCCCATCCGGGGTCGCCCATGAGCGCCATTGCGCCCCATAGATGGGCCCCAGGTCGCCGTTCTCGTCGGCCCACTCGTCCCAGATCGTGACACCGTTGATGTCGAGATACTTGGTGTTGGTGTCGCCCGCCAGGAACCAGAGCAGCTCATGGATCACCGACTTGAGGTGGATCCGCTTGGTCGTGACCAGCGGAAAGCCCGCGGCGAGATCGAAGCGCATCTGGTGCCCGAACACACTGAGCGTCCCGGTGCCGGTGCGGTCGGTCTTGCGCACGCCCTGGGTGCGGATGCACCGCATGAGGTCGAGGTATTGCTGCATGGCGCCAACGTAGCCCTTGAGTTTGCGCCCTGCCAAGGCGTCGGCCCACGCCGTCCACCAGCCACTGGCATGGCGCCGGCTCAGGCGGGAGCCGTGAGATCGACGAACCGCAGCACCAGAAGCACCAGCCCGTTGAAGATGGCGTGGCAGAGGATGGGGACGCGCAGGCTGCCCGTGCGCCACAGGAGCCACGAGAAAAAGAGCCCGATGACGAAGACCTCGATGAGACCCGCCGCGGAATAGCCCCAGTGCAGGGCAGTCCAGGGCAGGTTCGCCAACAGCGCAGCCCCCCAAAAACCGAGCCGGGTGCGGGCGAGCGCGGAGAGCAGAAAGCCGCGAAACACCAGTTCCTCCGACACGGGCGCGCCGATGGCCACGACCGCCGCCAGGAGGGGCCAATCCGGCCCCCGCACAAGGTCCACGAACTGCCGCACGTCCGTCGCCGCGTCGTGCCCGACGCCGCGCTTAAGGCCCGAGAGCAGCAGCTGCAGCGCTACCAGCCCCAGCAGGGCCCCGGCATAGGTGCGCCAGCCTCCGGGGACCGACTGCAGGGCCAGCACCTCACGCGGGCGCCCGCCGAGCAGTGAGCTGGCGCAGAGCGTCAGCGCGACCATGAGGAGCTGGCCCAGCCCCAAGAGGCGCAGCCGCACCGATATCTTCTCCAGCTCTCCTGGGCTGGCGACCCCGAGCAAGCGCGCCAGCAACAGCCCTGCGAGGAGGCTCACGCCGACGATGGCGACGGTCGCGAGTACACCCGGCCCCGCCCTCCAGGGGGTCGCACTGCGGTAGGCCGGCGGGCCGCGCAGGAGGCGGCCGCGGCCAGGGTCTAAACCAGGGTCGGGGCTGGCTGCGCCGCTCATGCGCGTCCTGCCTCTCTTGCATCGGGACGGGGGCGGCGACCTGGGGCGGGGCGCCGCCGGCGCCTGCGGTGCGGAGCCGTTTCTCCAATGTCATCAATGGACTGGCCCATTGCGGTGCACCATTTTGCCGCTGGTCCGGGCGCCGCCTCGAGTGCAGCTTTTTCTCAACCTGGATCTTGCTTATATTGAAGGTGCCGGATTCGTCCGGCTATGGCGATAAATGGACATCGTAATAAGCCTATCGGACCCGGGGGCAGTACCCGGCGCCTCCACCTCAGGGGTTGGGCCCCCAGCCCGACCCCTGAGGTGGGGGCGAACTAGGATCGACGAGGGTGTAAAGGGTGCTCTTTCGCTCGGCATGATACCGCCGTTATCGGGTCAATCAGAATAGTTGCCAACGACAACTATGCTGAGGTCCGACTCGCTGCGTAACGCGGCGCGAAAGGCCTAAACTTGAAGTCCTGGCGTGTAGCAGCGTCAGGCGCGGTTCGGAGGGCACCGGGCAACAGAAGCCCTCCACCTTGTATTGCAGCGACTTGCATACCGCGAGTTCGTGTTGAGGCGTTGCTCCGGGACAAGTCACGGGACGATGACTGATAGCCAGCAGATTGACTACGCGGCCCTGACCCAGGACGCTCTGCGCGGGATTGTGCGTTCGATTCTCGTCCAGGTCGCCTCGTCCGGGCTGCCGGGCGAACATCACTTCTTCATCGCCTTCGATACCCGGGCGCCCGGCGTGGTCGTCTCGAAGCGCCTCAGGGAGAGGTATCCCGAGGAGATGACCATTGTCCTCCAGCACCAGTTCTCGCGCCTCATCGTGAACGACGAGCGCTTCGAGGTCACGCTCAGCTTCGACAGCATACCCGAGCGCCTCACGGTGCCCTGGACGGCCGTGCGCAGGTTCTTCGACCCCAGCGTCAAGTTCATCATTCACTTCGAGGGCTCGGACCTCACGGTCCACGAGGACCTGATCGAGCTGGAGCCGGCAGCCGCCGACATGCCCGAGATCGGCCGGCGCCTCGGAGCGCCGCGCGGCGCCGATCAGGGCGAGCCCGCCGAGCACGCGACGGTGGGTGGACCCCGCAAGACTGTGCCATTATCGGACGGTGCGGCAGTGGAGCCGGCGGCACCGTCAACCGACGCGGCATCCGATCCGGCAGCCGGCCAGCCACCCCGCCGACAGGGGGCGCGCCCGAAGCTCGTGACGTCCAAGCCTGGCGAGGCGGCCAACGACGCCAATGTCGTCGAGCTCGACAAGTTCCGGAAGAAGTAGGCTGACCGGTCGTCCGAATGCTGCCTTGCATCGCTGCGGCCCATTGCGGGAGCCCCGGATCAAGTCCTGGATCAAGTCCGGGGCTGCGGGTCCGAGCCATGTGGGGCATCCCGAACGTGCGGGCTCGCCCGGCTCGATCATGCGGCCATCGTG
Organism: uncultured Alphaproteobacteria bacterium; assembly: GCA_963758625.1. GTDB lineage: Bacteria > Pseudomonadota > Alphaproteobacteria > Rhizobiales > Hyphomicrobiaceae > AWTP1-13. The sequence continues at coordinate 62,296 of CAVWWJ010000010.1, forward strand.
CGCTTTCCGCTGCCATAGGCATGCAAGGGAGGCAAGCGGGTGCGGCCTTGGTCGCCCGATCCGCATTAGGCCGCTCACCCAAGATGCGTTGCAGGCTAGCCTTTTTTATCAATGATTGCCATATATCCCGGAGGCGGACCGAATTTGCGCCCGTCCGCGGCGTCGCGTATAACCCTCCGGAATGCGTGGAATTCCTCCGAACATGCCGGGATTGGCAGGCGCCGCGGGTTGGGGCGGGCCCGATGGGCAACCCGATTGGCAGCATTGAGGCCGCAACCGAGGGAAACCTGAAAGGCGAGTAATTCGATGCCTTGGAACAACCAGAGTGGTGGTGGTCGCAGAGGGGGCGGCGGCGGTGGCGGTGGCCCCTGGGGGCAGGGCCCATCGGGTGGGCCGCATCAGCAGCCCGACCTCGAGGAGCTTTTGAAGCGCAGTCAGGACCGTCTCAAGCAGGTCATGCCGGGGGGCGGGGGGCCGCCCGGCCTCGTGATCTTCCTGCTGATGCTGGCCGGGGCGGTGGTCGCGGCTTGGTTCGCCTTCTTCTTCGTGGTCGCTGCCGATGAGAACGCCGTCGTGCTTCGCTTCGGCAAGTTCGACCGCCAGGTGGACTCTGGCCTGCACTTCCGGCTGCCTCCTCCGATCGAGGAGGTGCGCGTGGCAAAGGTCAAGACCGTGAACGTCACCGAGGTCGGCTTCGAAACCGCGCTCGCCGGACGCGGGGCCGGCCGCGATGTGACGACCGAGAGCCTGATGCTCACCGGAGACGAGAACATCGTCGTTGTCGGGTTCGCAGTGAGCTGGGTGATCAGGGACGCCAAGGAATACCTGTTCAATATCCAGAACCCCAGGGACGCCGTGAAGGAGGTGGCGGAGAGCGTGATGCGGGAGGTCGTGGGCGAGTCCGACACTGGCACCGCTCATCACCGAGGCGCGCGCCAAGACCGAGGCGGAGGTCAAGAAGCGCCTGCAGGAGGTGTTGGACTACTACGGCGCCGGCATCGCCATCCAGGCGGTGAGCATCCAGAAGACCGACCCGCCCGCGCTGGTGCTCGAGTCGTTCCTCGATGTGCAGGCGGCGCAAGCCGACAAGGAGAAGTACCAGAACGAGGCGACCGGCTACCTCAACAAAGCGGTGAACGAGGCCAAGGGTGAGGCGGAACGGATCCTTCTCACAGCCAAGGGGTATCAGCAGCAGTCGATCGCCGAAGCAACGGGCCAGGCCGCGCGTTTCCTCAAGGTGTACGAGGAGTACAAGAAGGCGCCCGAGGTGACCCGCAAGCGGCTCTACCTGGAGACCATGGAACGGGTGCTGGGCGGCGCCGACAAGATCATTCTCGACAGTAAGGGCCAGGGCGTGGTGCCCTACCTGCCGCTCGATCAGCTGCAGAAGCGCAAAGAGGGGGGGAACTGATGGGCAAGATCCTCGCTGCCGCGCTCGCGGTCGTCGTCGCCCTCGCGGCGCTCGTCGCCTATCTGTCGATGTTCATCGTGCACGTGAACGAGCAGGCGGTCGTGTTCACGTTCAGCAAGCCCGAGCGCGTGATCAACGAGCCCAACGGAAAAGACGGCCCTGGCTTGTACTTCAAGGTGCCTCTCGCACAGACCGTCGAGCTCTTCGACAAGCGCATACTGGACTACGACCTGCCGACCCTCCAGGTCACGGCCCAGGATCAGAAGCGCCTGATGATCGATACGTTCGCGCGCTATCGCATCACCGACCCGAAGCGCTTCTACGAGGCGGTCAGGAACGAGGTCGGCCTGCAGCGGCGGCTGAAGCCCATGATGGAAGGCGCGGTGCGCGGCGTGCTGGGCTCGGCAAAGTTCCTGGAGATCGTCAAGGACAAGCGCGACCTGCTGATGAAGGACATCGCCAAGCAGGTCAACGAGCAGGGCAAGGAGCTCGGGCTCGAGATTGTCGACGTGCGCATCAAGCGCGCCGATCTGCCGGAGCAGAACCAGAAGAACGTGTACGCCCGCATGCGTGCCGACCGCGAGAAGCAGGCCGCCGAGACCCGCGCGGAAGGCACCGGCCTCTCCAACAAGATCAAGGCCGACGCCGACCGGCAGGTCACCATCATCAAGGCCGACGCGACGCGTGACGGCGAGCGCATCCGCGGCGAGGGCGATGCCGAGCGCAACCGCATCTTCGCCGAGGCGTTCGGCAAGGACCCCGACTTCTTCGCCTTCTACCGCTCCATGCAGGCCTACGAGGTCGGCATGAAGAGCGACAAGTCCACCGATACGCGCATGCTGCTGACGCCCGACAGCGAGTTCTTCAGGTACTTCAACAACCCGAGTGGCCACGCGCCCAACCCACTGAGGAAATGACGGACCTGTTGGTCGGCGTCGGACTCGCGCTGGTGCTCGAGGGCCTCTTGTGGGCAGCGGCGCCGCAAGTGGGTCTCAGGATGCTCGTGGTGGCGGCGCAGCAGTCCGAATCCGTGCTGCGCACGGCGGGTGCTGCGGCGATGGCCGTGGGCGTGATTGTGGTCTGGCTGGTCCGGGGCTGAAGCAGGCGAGGCGAGCGAATGGGAGACTTGGCCATGAGCAGGCCGGAACGATCCGACATCCGCGCCAGTGCCGAGACGCCGGCACGTGGTGGACGCGGCCCGCGCCCGGGCAGCGCCCTGGCGCCGGTGCTCTGGGTCGTATTGTCGCTGGCCGTGGTCGCGGTGTGCCTCGCTCCAGCCCGCGCGCAGACCAACCGCCTGGGGCCGCCCAGCGTGGCCCCGGTGGCGGACAGGCTCATCGATGCCGTGGTCAACATCACCACCAAGCAGACCTTGAAGGGCATGGAGGGGGAGCGGCTCCCCAAGGTGCCGAAGAACGCGCCGTTCGAGGAGTTCTTCGATGACTTCTTCGAGCGCAAGGGCAAGGCGCCGCCCGACCGCAAGGTCACGGCGCAGGGCTCGGGCTTCGTCATCGACGGCAAGGAAGGCCTGATCGTCACCAACAACCACGTCATCGACGGCGCCGACGAGATCGCCATCAATTTCAACGACGGCACCAAGCTGATCGTGGACAAGGTCCTGGGCCGCGATACCAAGACGGATTTCGCGCTCCTGAAGGTGACGCCCAGGAAGCCGCTGGCTCAGGTGAGCTTCGGCTTGTCGAGCAAGCTCAAGGTCGGCGACTGGGTGATTGCCATCGGCAACCCCTTCGGCCTCGGCGGCAGCGTCTCGGTGGGCATCATCTCGGCCAAGCAGCGCGACATCAACACCGGCCCCTACGACGAGTTCCTGCAGACCGACGCCGCCATCAACAAGGGCAACTCCGGTGGCCCGCTGTTCAACATGGACGGCGAGGTCATCGGGGTGAACACCGCCATCATCTCCCCCACCGGGCTGTCGGTCGGGATCGGCTTTGCGGTGCCGTCCGACAACGCCGTCGTCGTGCTCGAGCAGTTGCGCCTCTACGGCGAGACGCGCCGCGGCTGGCTCGGGGTCAACGTGCAATCGCTGAGCGAGGACCTTGCCGAAAGCTACGGCGTGAAGGCAGGCGCGGGCGCCCGCGTCGCCAGCGTCGATCCGGACGGCCCCGCTGCGAAATCTGGCATCCAGCAGGGCGACGTGATCGTCAAGTTCGACGGCAAGGAGGTGGTCACGATGCGCGGGCTGCCGCGTCTCGTCTCCCAGGCCCAGATCGGCAAAGAGGTGGAGATCGAGGTCTCCCGCAGCGGCGAGCGCAAGACGTTCCGCGTCACCCTCGGCCGGCTGGCGGAGGAGGCGAAGCCCGCGCCCAAGACCGGGGTGCGCGTTCCGCCCAGGAGCCGCAGCAAAGGCAAGGACAAGAGCGGCGGCATCATCCCGCTCGAGCGCTTGCTTACGGGCCTCGTGCTGGCGCCGCTCAGCGACGAGCTGCGCACCAAGCATGGCCTCGGCCGCGACGTGAAGGGCGTCGTCGTCGTCGAGGTCGATCCGAAAGGGCCCGCCCCCCTGCGCAGCATCAAGGTCGGAGACGTCATCATCAGAGGTCGCCCGCCAGCCCGTCGGCTCGCTCCAGGATGTGGCGAAGGCTGTCGAAGGCGTGCGCGAGGACCGCCGCAATGTGCTCCTGCGCGCTCGCCGATGCCAAAGGCGATCAGCGCTTCGTCGCGCTTCCGCTCGAATAGCCCGGCGCCGCGCGGCCGCGTATCGTGGCTGAGCATTGCAGCGCACCTCGATCAGGAGGACCAGTGTCCGAGCGCCACGGCCTCATCGACACCATCGCCGGCACGATCGTGCCGGTGCACAGCGACGGCTACAAGTTCCTCGCGATCGGCGCCGGCCTCACCCTCGTGCTGTTCTGGCTCTATCCGCCGCTGGCGTGGCTCGTGGCGCTGCTGACCGCCTGGATCGCCTACTTCTTCCGCGACCCGCCACGGGTGACGCCGCTGCGCGCGGGCCTCATCGTAGCCCCGGCCGACGGGCTCATCTCGGCCATCGAGCGCGTGCGCCCTCCGGCCGAGCTCGGCCTCGGCGACAGCCCGCGCGTCAGGATCTCCACGTTTCTCTCGGTGTTCGACGTGCACATCAACCGCACGCCGGTTGCCGGGCGGATCGCGCGGTCGGTATACGTGCCGGGGCGGTTCCTCAACGCCGCGCTCGACAAGGCGAGCGACGAGAACGAGCGCTGCGCGCTGGTGATCGCCATGGACAACGGCGCCGAGATCGGCGTGGTTCAGATCGCAGGCCTCATTGCGCGCCGCATCGTGACCTTCGCGCGCGAGGGCGACGATGTCGGCATCGGCGAGCGGTTCGGGCTCATCCGCTTCGGATCGCGCGTCGACCTTTATCTGCCGCCCGAGCACGGTGCCCTGGTCGCTGTCGGCCAGCGCGCGATCGGCGGCGAGACGGTCGTGGCCGACCTCAAGTCGGCCGAGTTGGAACGGGAGGCACGCCGCCAGTAGCGACGGCCGGCGCGCTGACGACGAAGGCGAGACTGCAATGGACCCCCTGCTGCCGAGACTAGAGACCGAGGAGCGCCGCCGCCGCCGCCGCCTGCTCTTTTCCCGCAGCAAGATTCCCTTGCGCATGGTGGTACCGAACTTCTTCACGGTGCTCAGCCTGTGCGCAGGGCTCACCGCACTGCGCATGGCCATCGAGGCGCGCCTCGACCTGGCGATCGCGCTCATCGTCGTCGCCGCCCTGCTCGACGGCGTCGACGGCCGTCTCGCGCGCCTGCTCAAGGCCCAGTCCAAGTTCGGCGCCGAGCTCGACAGTCTCGCCGACTTCGTGAACTTCGGCGTCGCTCCCGCCGTGCTCGTGTTCGTCTGGGGGCTCGGCGGCCTGCCGCGCGGCGCGGGCTGGATCGTGGCCCTGGTGTTTGCGCTTGCCATGGGGCTGCGGCTCGCACGCTTCAACTCGCTGATCGACGTGGAGAAGCCCAAGTGGCAGGCCAACTACTTCACGGGCATGCCGGCGCCGGCCGGGGCGATCGTCGTGCTCCTGCCGCTCTATCTCGACGGCCTCGGTCTGGTCGACGTGCGGGCCTGGCCCTGGATCATCGCGGCCTACACGCTGGCGATGGCCATTCTTCTGGTCTCCACGCTTCCCACCTTCTCCGGCAAGCTCCTGGGCGAGCGCATCTCCGGCGATTACGTGCTGCCAATTTTCGTCGCCGCCGCGGCCGTCGTGGCGCTGCTGCTGACCTACCCCTACGGGACCCTCACCGTGGTGACGCTCATCTATCTGGCCGCCCTGCCGTTCAGCTGGATGCGCTACCAGCGCAGGCTCTCCGAGCCCGCGGCGCACTCTCCCGCCGACTCGGAGTCCGTCAGGCCTGCCAGCGACGACAGCACGCGGCAGCCCCCCGCGGGGGACACCAGGCATTGACCCGCGACCCGTCATCCCGGAAGCCGAGCCGCAGGCGAGGTTATCCGGGACCTCGGGAGGTCAGCGCGCGCCGCTACCGCGTCTCCTCCGGAGCGCGCTTGTAGACATCGTCCGAGCGCACGATGTCGTCCTCGCCCAGGTAGCTGCCGATCTGCACCTCGATCAGCTCGAGCGGGGTCTTGCCGGGGTTCTCCAGCCGGTGCCACTGGGTCGCGACGATGTAGACCGACTGGTTCTCGTAGATCAGCCGCTCCTCGCCGCCCACCGTCACCTTGGCCGTGCCGTGCACGACCACCCAGTGCTCCGAGCGGTGATGGTGCATCTGCAGGGAGAGCTTGCCGCCCGGCTTCACGTGCAGAAGCTTGACCTGGAAGCGCGGCCCGACGTTGAGCGTCTCGAAATAGCCCCACGGGCGATAGCTGCGGACCTGGCTCTCGTGCTCCTTGCGGCCCGTCGCCTTGAGCCTCGAGACCAGCTTGCCCACGTCCTGAGCTTTTGCGCGGTCGGCGACCAGCAGCGCATCGGGCGTGTCGACGATCACGAGGTCGCTGACGCCCATGGTGGCGACCAGCGACTTCTCCGAGAACACGTAGCAGTCGCGGGTCGCCTCGAGCAGCGCGTCGCCGTGCACCGCGTTGCCGGCCTCGTCGCGGGGGCGCGAGCTCCCACAGCGACGACAAGGAGCCAACGTCGCTCCAGCCCACGTCGATCGGCACCACGGCCGCGAGACTGGTCCGCTCCATGACGGCGTAGTCGATGGAGATGGCGGGCGCGGCAGCGAAGGCCTGCGCGTCGAGGCGCAGGAAACCCAGGTCGTCCTCGGCGCCGGCGAGCGCCCGCCTCGCCGCGTCGAGCATGGCGGGCTCGAAGCGCTCGAGCTCGGCCAGGAACGCGCGCGCGCCGAGCACGAAGATGCCGCTGTTCCAGTCGTAGGCGCCCGACGCCAGGTACGCCTCCGCGGTCTCCCGATCGGGCTTCTCGGTGAAGGCCGGCTACGGCGAATGCGCCGTCGAAGCCCGCGAGCGGCGCGCCGCGCCTGATCTAGCCATACCCGGTGTTGGGCGCGTTCGGCGGTGATGCCGAACAGAACGAGCTTGCCCGGCCGCGGCGATCTCGGCGGCCCGGCGCACGGCCGCAACGAAGCCGCGGCACGTCCCCGATGACGTGATCCGACGGCATCACGGCGAGGATGCCGCCGGGGTCCTCGCGCTCGACGAGGAGCGCGGCGACCGCGACCGCGGGCGCCGTATTGCGCGCCACCGGCTCCAGCACGATGGCGCTCGGGGTGCACGCCGGCGCGCTCGGCCTCTTCCTTGACCAGGAACCTGTGGTCGTTGTTGCAGACCACGACGGGCGGCGCAAAGCCGAGCCCCGTCCCCAGCCGCTTCAGCGCCTGCGGCGAGGAACGTCTCGGGCTGGTCCTCGGAGAAGCGGATGAACTGCTTGGGATACATGGCGCGCGACAGCGGCCACAGGCGCGTGCCCGAGCCGCCGGACAGGATGACGGGATGGATGGCAACCATGAGCTGAGGTCTCCGAGGCGACATCAGCCTTAACAGCCCCGGAACGAGGGCTCAAGAATGGCGCGTTGTCCACAGCGGCGCCGCACGCGCGCCAACGCGATCCCGGCCCCCCTTGTTGATATCGACCGCTGCCGGGTGTAATCCCACGGTCGACTGGCGCGGCCCCATTAGGGTCGCTGGCGGACGGATAGCGGCGCGCTCTGCAAGAGGAACCCAACGCATGACACTCAGGATTGGCGAAACCGCCCCCGATTTCGAGGCCGACACCACCGAGGGCCGCATCAAGTTCCACGACTGGATCGGCAGCTCCTGGGCGGTGCTGTTCTCGCATCCCAAGGACTTCACTCCGGTCTGCACCACCGAGCTCGGCTACATGGCCAAGATCAAGCCGGAGTTCGACAAGCGCGGCGTCAAGATCGTCGGCATTTCCGTCGACCCGACGGACTCCCACGCCAAGTGGGCCGCGGACATCAAGGAGACGCAGGGCCACGCGCCCAACTATCCGATGATCGGCGATCCCGCGCTGGCGATCTCCAAGCTCTACGGCATGCTGCCGGCCGAGAGCGGCAATTCGAGCGAGGGACGCACACCCGCCGACAATCAGACGGTGCGCAACGTGTTCGTGATCGGGCCCGACAAGAAGATCAAGCTGGTGCTGGTCTACCCGATGACCACGGGGCGCAACTTCGACGAGGTGCTGCGGGTGATCGACAGCATGCAGCTCACCGCCGCGCACAAGGTGGCGACGCCCGTGAACTGGAAGCACGGCGACGACGTGATCATCGCGGGCTCCGTCTCCGACGAGGACGCCAAGAAGCAGTACCCGAACGGCTGGAAGGCGCCCAAGCCATACATCCGCATCGTGCCGCAGCCCGGTAAATAGGGCGCGGTGCGGCGTCGGCCGCCTTGCACCGATGCGCCCTCCCGCGCCGATGGCGCATGTGACGAGGTCGCCTCGGGCGCAATCGCGCCGACACGCGATTGCGCCTTACCCCGGCAGCTCGTAGCCGATCGCGGCCTCGATTGCGCAGGTCTTCTGCACCGCGGGCCGGGCCATCATGCGCCGGTAGTGGGCGTCCAGATTGGGGAAATCGCCCGCTGCCGGATGCACCGCGTTGAAGAAGCGCCAATACAGGCGGAACAAGTGGATATCCGCGATCGAGTAGCTCCCAACCGCCCATGAGCGGTCTCCGAGCCGCCGGTCGGCCGTGGCGAACACGCTGCGGGCGCAGTCGACGCCTTGGCGGCGCGCGGGATGAACCGTCGCGGCGATGAACGACATCCAGGAGAGCACCTGCGCCTCGGCCTCGATGTCGCCGGCGGGCAGCAGCCCGGTGGCGGGGAAGCGCCTGGCGAGATAGTAAAGGATGCCCGCAACCTCGGTGAGCGGCCGGCCGTCGATCAGCAGCGTCGGCACCTTCCCCTCGGGATTGAGCGCCAGATACGCCGGGTCGCTGTTCTCCTTCTTGGCGAACGACAGAGCTTTCGCCTCGAAGGGAGCGCCGATCTCGTGCAGCGCAATATGAGGCGCCATGGAGCTGGAGCCTGGCGCAAGGTAGAGCGTCAGCATTGGTGTTTTTTCCAATTCGATGGATGCAGGCGGGCAAGGCTATCCCCGACCGACGCGATGGCCAAGGTCCAGTCACTTGCGGACGAGCACTTTGCTACCATGCGGCGCCAGGCCGGAAGCCCTGACTACGAACCGGCATTGTGATAGAACAACAGTGCGCAAGGTCGCGTGGAGGCCACCATGATCTTCCGCCAGCTCTTCGACCACGCATCGAGCACCTACAGCTACCTCCTCGCCAGCCGCAAAGGCGGCGAGGCGCTGATCTTCGACCCGGTGCTGGAGAGGGTCGACCGCTATCTGCAGCTCGTGCAGGAGCTCGACCTCAAGCTCGTCAAGGCAGTGGACACCCACATCCACGCCGACCACATCACCGGCCTCGGCGCGCTGCGCGACCGCACCCACTGCATCACCGTGATGGGCGAGCAGGCGCGGGTCGACGTGGTGTCCATGCGCGTGACGGAGGGCGACATGCTCACCATCGAGGGGCTGTCGCTGGATGTCCTTTACACCCCAGGCCATACGGACAACTCCTACAGCTTCCTGATGGGCGACCGCGTGTTCACCGGCGACACGCTCCTGATCCGCGGCACCGGGCGCACCGACTTCCAGAACGGCAGCGCGCGCGCCCAGTACGAGTCGCTCTTCGGCAAGCTTCTGAAGCTGCCCGAGGAGACGCTGGTCTATCCGGCGCACGACTACAAGGGCGATTCCGTCTCCACCATCGGCGAGGAGAAGCGCTGCAACCCGCGCCTGCAGGTCCGCTCGGCGGACGAGTACGTCGAGCTGATGGGCCAGCTCAGGCTGCCCAATCCCAAGTTGATGGACGTTGCGGTGCCGGCCAACATGCGCGTGGGCCTCGCCCAGGACGAGATCGCGAAGAAGGGCTGGGCCGTCACGCCGGCGCAGGCCAGGGGGCTCGTCGGGCGGGCGGACGTGGCGCTGGTCGACCTGCGCGAGCGGGCAGAGCGCGACAAGCACGGGGTGATCACCGGCTCGCTGCACGCGCCCTATCCGGACCTGGAGGCGAACGTGCGCGCGGGCGGGATGCTCAACGAGCTGGCGCGCGCGACGGGCAAGCGCATCGTGTTCTACTGCGCCTTCGGCGAGCGCTCGGCGATGGCGGTGCAGGCCGCCCAGGACGCCGGCATCGCCTCGGCCTGTCACATCCACGGCGGCCTCGACGCCTGGCGCAAAGCGGGCGGCGAGCTGGTGCGGTGACGCCTGCTGCGGTCAGCCAGCCCGCGGCAGCTTCCCTTGCGTTGCAGCCCCAACCGTCGAATCCGGCCGACGCCGATTTGTCGCCAGGGCGCGCGCAGGCTTCGCGTGGCGTGGCGCCGGTGTTTCGTGCCTTCCACCGCGCGGAAGCACTGGGAGGGCCTCCCAGGGCCCGGGAGATACGTTCTGGAGATGGCGGCGGTCGTCTCCCATTCCTCGGTCGCGCAGAACTACCCACAAGCGGCGGTCGCGACCTGGTAGCTACACCGTAACCACGGCACAGTGGGGGGCACCGCGTGCTACTGTGCCGTTTGCAGGGTTGGGGGACATGACGCTCTCTGGCGAGCGTGCGAGGTAATCCCATCAGCAACAGCGAAGCTTTGGGGCCATTCATCCCATGTTCTTCCGTCGAGGCTTCTTCCTGTCCGCTTCTTTTGCACCCCGCCCCACTGCTTGAAATGAAACGGCACTCCAGCGTGAGTGCATTGGTCCCTGATTGATCGCACCCAGTCCTTTCGTATTGGTCTCGCGGCTGGGCCGCTCTCGCCCCCGGCGATGAGCCAGTGGATGCCGCGCAGATCCAATGAGTCCAGCGGCCCAAGTAGCGGCTCCAAACTTAGGAATTTCGTCTTCACCTTCATGCGACGGAGGTGATCGATGCGGTAGGTGTACTGCTCGTTCTCCACGGAGACGCCCATCCAGACGTTCTTCGGCCACTGCAACTTGCTAGAGAGCTCTTCGAGCCGCTCGGCGCGTTTGGTGAGCAGCTGATAGGTATGTTGGGGCGTCTCTTCCATGACCTTGAATACCGCTTGAATGTACTCGAGCGGTACGGCGTCATGGAAAAGATCAGACATCGAATTCACGAAGATCAGCCGTCCCTTCTGCCATCGCCGAGGGAGCACGAGAGAAGCGGGATCGAGCTTGACGGTGCCATTCCATTTGTGGCGACCACCAGTCTTGCGTGTCGTGCCTTCGTACTTGCCTTGACCCATGACAGCTAGGCGCGCCGCAAGGCGCATTGCATAGCAGTTTGTGCATCCTGGCGAGAGGATGGTGCAACCAGCGACTGGGTTCCAGGTGGCCTCCGTCCATTCGATCTTGGAATTCGTGGCCATCACTTCTTTTCCTTTTGCGGAATGCGCACGCTGATCTTGTCGCTGAAGGTCGGTTGTCCATTCCTCTTTGGCCGCATGTCCCTTGGGGTCGCCGGAATGATCCGGCCCGCCGCTTCCAAATCCAGCATCAGGGTCCGCCAGTTCTGATCGACGAACGGGTTGCGAGGATAGCGATCATTGTACTGGTCGCTTAGCTGCTTCCACGTGCCGCGTATCCCGGCAAATTCGTCGCACACCTGATCTCCAAGGTCGTTCAGAGGCTGGTTGAGGAGCGCGAGCAGGGGCGTACGCTTCTTGCTCACCGCGCGGACGTACCCAAAGTGGGCCATGCCCTGATTGCGCTCCTCGCTCACTGCGTACATGACGCTTTTCATGATCCCGAACCCGCGCTTGTTCTTGCTGATGAAGACGAGGTAGTGCGAGGTGCGGTCCTTGTCGTCTTGCTCGAAGACGTACGGAATGACGAAGTCGTATCCGATATCATTTACGGCCTCGATGAACTTCTCGATGACGAACTCCTCGCGTTGCTCAGCGTGGGCGGCCTTGACCGCTTGGCGGAGTCCTCCGCACGTTTCGGCCCAAAGAGCGCGTCGACGTGCTCCTTCACTGCAGGATTGGTCAGTGCACGATTGATGCTATTGAAGCTGAAGAACAGAATGAGGTCCGATCCCCACCCCTTCAGAAGCGCATCAACCAGGTCGAGGGTAAGACCTTTGTAGCCGAACGGGTCCACGAAGCTGAAGGTTGGCATCTTACCGATGCTACGCAGTCGCTCGATGAGCTTCTCGTCGACTTCGCCAGCGCGCAGTCGCGGCTGATACTTCAACTTATCAATGCCAGGTAACGCTTTGATGTTCGTCCTGAGTTGCTCGATGCTCTTGCCATCGCTGTCATTGAAGAGCGGCACCAGCATATTGCAGAGGTCGGGAGTGGCAATCGCATGTTGAAGGATCAGAAGCGGCGTTGAAGGTGTCCCATCCTCAAACTTGCCTGGACCAGAAAAGAGATCGAGGTAGACAAGTCGCGGTGTCGGCTCGGCCTTCACGACGTTCGCCATGATGCGAGCCCATGGCTTGAAGTAGTTGACTACGATCTTGGTCTTGATCGCTGAAGTAGGGCTCTGCGGGCTTGTGAAAAATTCGTCTGTTCTCGGCATGGCTAGACCCGGAGAATCACTCAACAGCATTCGGACAGCAGAGGAGCGGCATGACTTGATCAACTTTTTGTTCTTCTTTTGTTCGAAAGGGCCTAACATGGGGAGCGGCCCGCAGCAGCAGCAGCAGCGGACAGGGCTTGCAGACCGCGCGCGCCCGCACGACCTATGGCTTTGCCGGAGGCGGCTGGCGGCTCCCCGCCTTTGTCCAGCCACGACCTTGGCATAGTCCGCTGTCGCTTCCTGGACCACCCAACGAGGATTCCATGCCTATGCGTGAGATGTTTCGCCTGGCGGCCGCTGCCGCACTGGCCCTGGCTTTCATTGGCGCGTGGGGCGCTCTGGTCCCGGTGGACGCGCAGATGATCACCAAGCAGGTCCAGCTCACGGAGAAGCAGGTGGAAGGGTTCATCGCTGCGCAGAAGCAGATGGCGGAGGCGAAGGAGACGGAGTTCAACTCCATCGCCAAGGCGCACGGCTTTGCCAGCATCGCCGACCTCGACACCGTCGAGGCCAACATCCTCCTGGTCCTCGACGGGCTCGATCCGGATACCAAGGCCTTTGCAGAGCCCCCGGTCCAGATCAAGCGGCAGATCGAGGAGGTGAACGGCGACAAGTCCATTCCGGAGCAGGAGAGGAAGCAGACGCTCGCGCAGCTGAACGAGGCCCTGAAGACCGCGCGTCCCCTCCAGTTTCCAGGCAACGTCGACCTGGTGAAGCGCTACTACGACCGCATCATGGCGGTGCTGCAGCCATAGCGTCCCAAGCGGGGGAGGACACGCCGGCAGCGCGCGGGACTCCTCGTCAGGTCCTCATCTCAGGCTCTCGTGTCAGGCCCTCGTGTCAGGCCCTTATGGCGGCGCGCACGCGCGCACCCACGTCCGAATAGATCCTGATGATCGGTGTCAGGACCTTGTGGAGGGCGGACTTGCCGATCAAGAAATCGTGCAGGACGAGATAGTCGATGCCGGTCTCCAGGAAGCAGGCCATGGCGTCCTGTGGAGTCTCGACGATGGGCTCGCCTTTCACGTTGAACGAGGTGTTGACGAGCACGGGCACGCCGGTGAGGGCATCGAACTCCTTCAGCAGTCGATAGAGCACCGGGTTGGTCGCCGCATCCACCGTCTGCACGCGCGCGCTGCCGTCGACGTGCACCACGGCAGGGATCCTGTGCCTCCATTCCGCGCGCACGCGCTTGGTGATGAGCATGTAGGGCGACGGCTCGTCGCTCTCGAAGATGTCGCCGGCCCGCTCGGCGAGGACGATCGGCGCGAACGGCCGGAACGCCTGTCTGTGCTTGACGCGGCTGTTCAGGGTGGCCTTCATGTCAGCCGCGCGCGGGTCGGCCAGGATGCTGCGGTTTCCCAATGCACGCGGCCCGAGCTCGGAGCGGCCCTGGAACCATGCGACCACATGGCCTTCGGCGAGCACGCTCGCGGTGTCGGCGCAGATGTCCGGGCTGTGGCGGCGTCGAGTCGCCAGGCGCACGAGGCGCTTTTCGGTCGCCGCCGCAATGTCCTCCTCGCCGTAGGCCGCGCCCAGATAGGCGTTTCGCATCACGTACGAGCGCGGTCTTCCCATGATCGCCAGATGGCCGTAGAACGCGCACCCGATGGCGATGCCGTCGTCGCCGGCCGCGGGCTGGATCCACACGTTGTCGAAGCCCGCCTCGCGCGCGATGCGCCCGTTGGCCACGCAGTTGAGCGCCACACCGCCGGCGAGGCACAGGTTCCTCGCCCCCGTGGTCTCGCGCAGCCAGGCCGCGCGCGCCAGCAGCACCCGCTCGGTGTCGTCCTGGACCTGCCGGGCGAGGTCCTTCCAGTGCTGCATCGACGGGCTGTCCTCCCAAGCGTCTCCGCCTTCGCTTTCCGACAGCCACGGCTGGTCGAGCCGGGTGCTGCTCCACACGGGGACACGCAGCTTGCCGCCGTCGAGATCCATGAAGGGCGCCATCTCGCCCGCGCGCCCGTAGGGTGCGAGGCCCATCAGCTCGCCGCACCTGCTCCAGTCGCCGAACACGTAGGTGGCGGCACGGCTGTAGAGCGCGCCGATGCCCGGCATGTTGTGGAACTCGTCGCTCAGGAACCCGCGTGCCGGCTCGAGCCACACCTTCTCGAGCGCCTCGATGCGGGAGCCTTCGAAGCGATAGTAGCTCTCCGACTCCCGGGCGAGGGGTGCCACGCCGGCCGCCGGCGACCAGGGCTCGGAGATGTCCGAGCTGTAGCTGCCCACGCCGTCCACCACCATCACCACGCCGTCCTCGAAGGGGCAGGCGGCGAACGCACTGTAGGCGTGGGCGAGATGATGCGAGACGGTCACAACCTTGTCCGAGGTCGCGAGGAACAGGGGATGCTTCGCGGCCTGCCTGCGCTCCCTCTCGTTCAGGAAGAGCGGCGCCTCCTGGGTGACGAGGCGGCTCTCCATCTCGGGAACGGGCAGAATGTAGCAGTTGCGGACCACCAGCGAGACTTGGTCGAGCCCGATGCCCTCGGCGGCGAGGCAATAATCGACGACCTCCTGGAAGAAGCCGCTGGCCTGCTTCTCGCGCGTGATACGCTCCTTCGCGATCGCGACGGCGATCTCGCCGTCGCGCAAGAGGCAGGCGCTCACGTCGTGGTCGTAGGTGTTGAGACCGAGGATATAGGTGTGCGTGCCGGCCATGGGCTCCCCCGTGCGCCGATCAAGCAGGCGGTTGCGGCTTCATCATGTTGGCTGCCGACCCCCCCGCTCCTGGGTCTTGTGCGCCCGCCCCTGGGCGTCTTCCAGAAGGCTGGTCTACGTGATAGAAGCGCCGGCAGCGGCTGCCGGATCGAGTTTCGACTTTGTATACCCCGGCAGCCTCTTCAAGCGCGACCAGCACGATACGAAGTACCAGCGAGTTCTTGAGAACGCTTAGAGAATAGGGCCCGTAGCTCAGCGGTAGAGCATCTGACTTTTAATCAGGTGGTCGTTGGTTCGATCCCAACCGGGCTCACCAATAAAATCAATAGAGTAGGCACTCGCCTTCGAGCTCGCGCATACTTAAGGTAACACCAAGGTAACATCTTGCGAGCCGCCCGGGCCAGGATTTTTGGCGTCGCGACGTAATAAGCAAATCGCCCATTTGTCTCGTATGACACCCGGAGCGATCCCTCCTATCCACTCGCGCAGATTCAGCCGACAGCTCCGAGACCTACATGCCCACCCCGACAATCAGATCCGATCTTCCGCACGCGACTGCGGAGGCCAACGCCACATATCTGAACGCCGCACAGGTGCGGACACGCTACGGAGGCGTGTCCGACATGGCTCTTTGGCGATGGCTACACGATCAAGAACTCGGGTTCCCCCAGCCAATTCGCATCAATGGTCGACGCTTCTGGAAGGCTAGTGACCTGGTTACTTGGGAGAGGGGTCGTGCACTTCCATCGGGACGGGGGCACAAATGAACGGGCTGGGGAAGATTTCGCCGGGTCTGCCACGGGGTGTCTACCGCCCGTGTTGCCGGCACGCACCATCACAGGTGTCGGAGCCGCAGCGGCCGCGCTCACTCGCGACGGCTTTGAGAGGGTGAGGCGCTCAATCCGCGGCGCGTGAAGCTCCACCGGAACTACACCGTGGACGAGGCTGCGATGGTCTCCAATGTGCACAAGAACACGGTCCGCGACTGGCTCGGGGCCGGACTCGAAGCCATCGATGAGCGACGGCCTATCCTGATACTCGGCCGCAAGCTCTCGGCCTTTCTCCATGCCCGCCGCGAGCAGCGCGACAACGCTGCAAGGCCCGGCCAGCTCTATTGCGTCCGCTGCCGAGCGCCCAAGGTGGCCGCCGCTCGCATGGCCGACTATCTGCCGATCACGTCGAGTTCGGGGAACTTGAGAGGGACTTGCTCCGATTGCGGCACGCGCATGTACCGGCGGGTGTCGCTGCAGAAGCTGGCAGCGGTCGCCGGCGATCTGCAGGTCCAACTGCCGCAGGGGCAGCAACGTATAGGCGATTGTTCCGATCCCTCCCTAAACAGTGACTTCGCCCGGGAGGCCGACACCCATGCGAACGCACAATCCGGAAAATGAGCGCATCAAGCGAGCCTACTTCATCTATCTCAAGGAGGCAAGGCGCTTGAGCGAGCACTCGATCGACGCGGCGGCGGCCGCGCTGAGCAGGTTCGAAGCATACACGAAATACCGCGACTTCAAAAGATTCCACATCCAGCAGGCTATGGGGTTCAAGCGCAAGCTTGCAGATCAGGTCAGCCAGCGCACCGGTGAGCGGCTCAGCAGCAGCACGCTGTTTGCGACCCTCAATGCTCTGCGGGCGTTCTTCCATTGGCTTGCGGGGCAGCCGGGCTACCGGTCGCACCTGACCTATGCCGATGCCGATTACTTCGCCCTCTCCGAAAAGGAGGCCAGGATCGCTAAGGCAACGGCTTGAGACGGCCGGTGCCGACGATGGAGCAGATCCTGCACGTCGTGCGTACCATGCCGTGCATCACCGAGATCGACCTGCGCAACCGCGCCCTGATCGCATTCACGCTGCTCACCGGCGCTCGCGATGGCGCCATTGCATCGCTCAGGCTCAAGCACGTCGATATCGCCGAGGGACGGCTCGTGCAGGACGCGCGCGAGGTGCGCACCAAGTTCTCCAAGACCATCACGACTTCGTTCTTCCCGGTGGGCGAGGAAATCCACAAGATCGTCGCCGACTGGGTGGAGTTCCTGACAAACGGAGAAGCTGTTCGGCCCGAACGATCCGCTGTTTCCGGCGACGCAGGTCGCGATGGGGGAGGACAATTGCTTCCGAGCCGAGGGCTTGTCGCGGTCGGGCTGGTCGAATGCGACCCCGATCAGGAAGATCTTCAAGCACGCCTTCGCCAGCGCCGGGCTTGCCTATGCCAACCCGCATTCGTTTCGCAAGACGCTGGCGCAGCTTGGACAGCGTACCTGTCGTACTCCCGAGGAATTCAAAGCCTGGAGCCAAAACCTCGGCCACGAGCAGGTGCTGACCACCTTGGCGAGCTACGGCCAGGTCGCATACGAGCGGCAGGTCGAGATCATCCGCGGCATTGGGCGGATGCCAACAGGCACCGGCTCAACAGTGAGGCGATCGATCAGGTCATGCGGTACTTGGAAAGCGCCAAACACCGGCCGCCGATGGAGCCATAAGAGTGCGAACCCTGCCGCAATGGCTGAGCGACAAGATCGGGCCTCGCAACGATCCGGTGAGAATCGTGCAGGACGCCCTGTCGGACACGGCTGGCATGAGCTTGCACACCCTGATGGATGCCTTGGATGCGATCGTATGCGGTCAGATGTGGCGAGAGGGCAGGCCATACGCATCGTTTGGCGAATTCGCCGTCGCACTTCCTCCGGCCGGTTTGGGCATAAGGTCTGTGCGGCCGGCGAAGCTTCTGCGCCACGCGCTCCTCGCCGCTGGCCATTTCGCACAGTGGACGGAGGTCCTCGAGCGTGTCGTGCGCAGGCCCGGGCGGCCCCGCAAAACCCTCGCCAATGACGAGGGTTTCGAGCGCTTCTATGCGATGCCCTACTGCAGCGACCGCCCGCGACCGCCTGCTGCTGGCACTCAAGCGTCGCCATCCGCACCATTTCGCGGCGGTCTGCGCGCTCGAGTGCTCACCCCGCGAGGCGGCGATCAGGGCCGGGCTGATCAAGGTCGGCCCATCCCGCTACGGCGGAGCCTGCAACATCGTTGCGGCGGCGAGTTTGAAGGAGCGAGCGCAAGGGAGGCTGTTGTGCGACCTGTTCAACGTCATGAGCCCGAACGCTCAGTGTACCCTCATCGCCCGCGTGCTGGAGCCGCGGTTGGGTTTCGGCCTCGCTCAGCGTTGGCGCGGAGCGAGCAAAGATGTGTCCGTCAGGCTCATAACCTGAAGGTCGTAGGTTCAAATCCTACCCCCGCAACCATCTTGATTTGCAGCGCTTTTTGCGTTGATGACCCCTCCGAGTTTTTGGCCCCCTGCGCCAGGGCGAGGATCTCGGCCAGCTCGCCTTTGAGCTCGAACTGGTATGCCTCCTCCTCTGGAACAATCCGTACTTCGTCAATCAAGCCGCGCAAAAGGTCGAAAGCTGCCCCGGCCCTGGTCAGGGTCACGGACAGTGTTTCCAGGGCATCGACACGGGCACGATAGATCGTAGCAAGGTGGGGATGCAGGAGTGGCTCCTCTTGGGGGCTGGCCTCCAGCGCCAGGGCCAATCTCGACTTCTCTGCCTCGAGCTCCTTGAGTTTGGCGTTGATCGCCTGGGCGTCGGCGCCGTCCAAGATCACGTCCACGAGGCGTTTGATCTGCCGGTTTACACGTTCCACGTCGTGCTGCAAGGCAGCCTTGGCCGACGATGCCTCGGAGCGGCTCCTGTTGACCTCGGCGATGTACTCTCGGGCAAACTCCTCGAACAGCGCGGGCTCCATGAGCCGCGACTTGAGGCCGTGGAGGATCGCGTTCTCAACCTCGTCTCCGCGAACGGTGAGGCGGTTGGTAACAGGCGGCTCTGTCGCGGGCGCCGGCACACGCGAAGCGATTAAGCTGTCGCAGGCGGAATTCCTCGCCGCACATGCAACCCGCAAACCGCCCAGGCAGGCCCAGGAGCGCCGCCGTGCTCCAGGGCAACCGAGGCCCAGCCAAGCCCGAGGTGGCCGTCCTGGGCCACGGCAGCCATCGCCAGGGGCATCCTGGTCAGGGGGCTGCTCAAGGAGGACGGCAGCACCGAGGTCTGTTCGAAGCACTGAGGCTTCCAAGGGGAGGTTGGGTCGTGCCCGGCAGGAAGACCCGACCTCCCCAGGCTCTGCTCCTATTGCCGACCGATGGCTGCAAGCACGCGGTCCTGGTTGGCGGCGATGAGCTGCACATGCTCGGGTGGAAGTTGCTCGGGAAAGTGCGCGAGAACCTGCTTCATCTGCGCGATGGCCTGCTCCCTCTGCGGCGTCGGCGGGCTGGTGTCGGCCTCGAGCCGCGCCAGCTGGCTGCGCATCTGGGGCATCGGGTCGCGGAAGCTGCGGGTGCGCGGGTCCCAGGTGCTCACGATCATTCCGACGTAGCCCAGAACCTCGGCGTACTGATCGTAGCTGTCGAAGCCTGCGTTGGCGCAGGCCCCCTCGATGAGCGCACGGGCCGCCTCCTCCGATTGCGGCATCTCGCCGGATTCTCTTGAGCTTGTCGAACTGCGGCATGAGGAGGAGCCACTTGTCGAGCAGGGACTGATCGAGCTCGACGCGTTTCCGTTCCTGCTGCCGGCGCGTCAGGTATCGCGTTGGGCGACAGCAACAGCATCGCGGCGGCCGCCAGGGCGAAGAAGAACGCGCGCATCATGATGGGGTCTCCGTTCATGGGATCACTCCACCCTTTGGTCGCAGTGACGCGCCTCCCGGTTCACGGCCTGCGCGCAAGAAAAGTGTTAGGTCGGCTCCTAACCTGGACCCGAAACCTGCAAACCTCCTTTCAGGCCCGGAGGGTCTGGGCCCAAGGCGCGTTGCGCCTCAAGTCGTCGGGCTGCTGCCAAGTCTGGAACTGCGGTCCGAGGCTTGCGATGCTGGGTGCGCCCATCTGCACCATGGCGCGCCCGATCTCGTGAGATTGTCACTAGAGCGTTTCCCGCTTGACGTGAATCAGAACAGTTACAGGGGATTCCCTTCGGCGCGCAAATCAGATTTGGGTTCCTCCGACGGCAACGGCGGGGGCGCGCGATGGCGAAGGGCT
>CAVWWJ010000011.1:0-135496 GCA_963758625.1 uncultured Alphaproteobacteria bacterium
CCGTGCCATGCGTGGGGCGTTCGGCAACAAGGCACCGAAAGCGGACGCGCGGCCTCGGCCGAACGTTGGCCTGATGAGGAAATCTGCTTAGTATCCCACCATGAACACCGCGGATGTCGTCATCGTTGGCGGTGGCATCGTCGGCTCTGCTGCCGCCTATTTCCTGAGCACGGACGCGGGTTTTCGCGGCCGTCGCATCCTCATCGTCGAGCGCGACCCGAGCTACCGCGAGGGCAGCACCGCCCGCTCCGCCGGGGGGTTGCGGCAGCAATTCTCGACGCCCGAGAACATCGCCATGTCGCAGTTCACCCTGTCCATGTTCCGCCGGCTGGCGGCGATCTTCGGGGCCGATGCAGACGTGGGCTTCCGCGAGCAGGGCTACCTGATCATGGCCCCGGCCGAGGGCCGCGGCGCTGCTGGCGAGAACGTGGCGCTGCAGCAGTCGATGGGCGCCGATATCGCGCTCCTCGGCCGTTCCGAGCTCGATGCGCGCTTCCCCTGGCTGGCGAGCGAAGGGGTGGCCGCGGCGGCCTCGGCCTCAGCGGCGAGGGCTGGTTCGACCCGCCGAGCCTCGCCGATCTGTTCCGCAAGGCGGCCGTCGCCAACGGCGCCACCGTCGTCGGCGACCGGGTCATTGGCTTCGGCGGCGTACGGGGCGGGCGTGTGGAGCGCGTGGCGCTCGCAGACGGAGGCAGCGTTGCCTGCGGGCAGGTGGTGAACGCCGCGGGAGCCTGGGCCGGAGAGGTGGCGGCGCTGGCGGGTGTGGCGCTGCCGGTCGAGCCGCGCAAGCGCTACGTCTATGTCATCGACGCGCGCGAGGTGCCGGACGCGCTGCGCCAGGCGCCGCTCACCGTCGATCCGTCGGGTGTGTGGTTCCGGCCGGAGGGGCGCGTCTTCATCTGCGGCAAGTCGCCGGAGGCGGACCGGGAGCCCCCCGCCGGAGACCTCGACGCCATCGACTACGGCTTCTTCGAGGAGGACGTCTGGCCGGTGCTCGCCGCGCGCGTGCCCGCCTTCGAGGCCGTCAAGGTGGTGAATGCCTGGGCCGGCTACTACGACTACAACACGCTCGACCAGAACGCGGTGATCGGCCCGCACCCCGAGGTGGCGAATTTCTACCTCGCCGCCGGGTTCTCGGGCCATGGCGCGCAGCAGGCCGCGGCCGCGGGACGCGCCATCGCCGAGCTGATCACGGAGGGCGCCTATCGGTCGATCGACCTGACGCGCTTCGGCTACCGGCGCATCGCCGAGGCAGCCCCGCTGCCGGAACGCAACGTCATCTAGCCGGCAGCGGGGTGTCTAGCAGGGCTTATCAGTAGTAGCAGCGCCGCACCCACCTGACGCGCGAGCCGTAAGGTGTCCACACCCGCCGGCGACGAGGGGGCAGCCGCCGTAGTAGTAGGGCGCCGCCCAATAGCGCGGGCGGTGCCAGCGGCGTCCCCGCCAACCGCCGTAGACGTAGGGCCGGCCGCGCCATGCACGCGCACCGCGATAGTAGGGCCGGCCGCGCCAGACGCGCGCGCCGCGGTAGACAGGCCGGCCGCGCCAGGCGCGCGCACCGCGGTACGCGTAGGGCCGGCCGCGCCAGGCCTGCGCACCACGGTACACGGGCCGGCGGGAGATGCGTGCGCCGCCCCAGCCCGGGCCGACGCCACGGTAGGCGAAGCTGCGTCCGCCACTGAACCCGCCACCGCGGAACGCACGGCCGCCGCCGAAGCCGCACAGGAAACACCGCCGCCACGGAAACCACCACCGCCGCCGCGGAACCCACCACCGCCGCCGCGGCGGGCGAGTTGCAGGCCGTCATCCAGAGCAAGGCCCTGTTGCAGACCAAGGGGCGATACGGGGGGCGATACGGCAGCCGCTGTTGTCGACGGCGGGGCTACGAACAACACGGCACCCGCAAAGAGACAGGCAGAGAAGGGAACGATTCGGCGCATTGGGGCCTCCTCGATGATTGATCCGAGCACATCGGGCGGTTTGGTCGCACTCGCAGTCGAATGGCGCACTCCGGCCAAACCCTGATTTGCAGCGGCAAGGCTCCCAGATTTGCCGGTGCAAGCATCTTCCCGCGCGCACAGCGAGGGCGTAGGGATTGGGCATGGCGAAGGTTCTGGCGATCTCCTCCCACGTCATGCGCGGGCACGTGGGGCTCGCGGCCACGGTGCCGGCGCTGCAGTGGCTCGGCCATGAGGTGTGGGCCCTGCCCACGGTGCTGCTGGCGAGCCGTCCCGGCCTCGGCCGCCTGGCGCGTCGCGAGACGCCCGCGGCCGACCTTGCCGCCATGCTTCTCGCTCTGGAGAGCGACGGCTGCTGGTCCGCGCTCGACGCGGTCCTCACCGGGTATTTTCCCTCGCCCGAACTCGGTGACAACCGCCGCCGAGGCGATCCGGCGCATCAGACAGACGAAGCCCGATATCCCGGTCCTGGTCGACCCCGTCCTCGGCGACGAGGGGCGGCTCTACATCGCTCCGGAGACCGCGGAGGCGATCCGCCGGGAGCTGCTGCCACTGGCGACGATCGCCACCCCCAACCGGTTCGAGTTGCGGTGGCTGGCTGGCGATCCGCTGGCGACCCCGCCGGCGATCACGCCGACCCGATAGAGCCCGCGCGCCGCCTCGGGCCGCAGACGGTGGTGGTGACCTTGGCTTCCCAGACGCGCGACGCCGTCTCAACCCTGCTGGTGACCGAAACGGAGGCCGTGGAGCATTGGTCCGCGCGCCAATCTGGCATTCCCAATGGCGCCGGCGATCTTTGCGCCGGCCTCCTCCTCGGCCACCTGCTCCGCAGGCCCTGCCCGCCCAGAGTCCTCCTCGCCGCCATTGCGGAGCTCGAGCGGGTACTGGCCGCGAGCGCGGGCCGGCCCGTCCTGGACCTCGCAGCGCTGGGCGCGAAGCAGAATCGGGAGGGCGATTGCAAATAGACGGCGCACCGACGCCATGCATGAATAGGTGGACCGCTCCGCCGCGCCAACGCCAGGGGTTTGCGGGCAGGCCCGTGCGCGTGCTAGGCGACGGGTCCGATGGCAGGCGAGGTAGGAGGCCTATGATTCCCCGCTACACCCGGCCGGACATGGCCCGCATCTGGGCGCCGGAGACGCGCTTTCGCATCTGGTTCGAGATCGAGGCGCACGCCGCCTCGGCCATGGCCACCCTGGGCCTGATCCCCAGACAAGCGGCCGAGACCATCTGGGAGAAGGGCAGCAGAGGCCCAGTTCGATGTGGCCCGCATCGACGCCATCGAGCGGGAGGTGAAGCACGACGTCATCGCCTTCCTGACCCACCTCGGCGAGCACGTCGGGCCGGAGGCGCGCTTCCTGCACCTGGGCCTCACCTCCTCCGACGTCCTCGACACCGCCTTCAACGTGCAGCTCGTGCGCGCCGCCGATCTCTTGGGCGCCGGCCTCGACAAGCTGCTCGCCGCCCTGAAGCGGCGCGCGCTCGAGCACAAGATGACGCCCACCGTCGGGCGCAGCCACGGCATCCACGCCGAGCCCACCACCTTCGGGCTGAAGCTCGCCGGCGCCTGGGCCGAGTTCGCCCGCGCCAAGGCGCGCCTGGCGCAGGCGCGCGCCGAGGTCGGCACCTGCGCCATCTCCGGCGCGGTCGGCACCTTCGCCAACGTCGATCCGCGCGTGGAGGCCTACGTCGCGGCGAAGCTGGGGCTGGTCCCTGAGCCGGTCTCGACCCAGGTGATCCCCCGCGACCGGCACGCCATGTACTTCGCCACGCTCGCCGTCATCGCCTCGTCGCTGGAGCGCCTGGCGGTCGAGATCCGCCACCTGCAGCGCACCGAGGTGCTGGAGGCGGAGGAGTACTTCTCGGCGGGGCAGAAGGGCTCCTCGGCCATGCCGCACAAGCGCAACCCGGTGCTCTCCGAGAACATCACCGGCCTCGCCCGCATGGTCCGCGCCTACGCCCTGCCGGCCCTGGAGAACGTGGCGCTCTGGCACGAGCGCGACATCTCGCACTCCTCGGTGGAGCGCATGATCGGCCCCGACGCCACCGTCACCCTGGACTTTGCTCTCGCGCGCATGGCGGGCGTGATCGAGAACCTGGTGGTGTACCCGGAGAATATGGCCCGGAACCTCGACCGGCTGGGCGGCCTCGTGCACTCGCAGCGCGTGCTGCTGGCGCTGGTGGACAAGGGCCTCGCGCGCGAAGACGCCTATCGCCTCGTGCAGAAGAACGCCATGCGCGTCTGGGAGGAGGGCGGCGATTTCCTCGCCCTGCTGAAGGCCGACCCCGAGGTCTCCAAGGCCCTGTCAGCCGGCGACCTGGAGGCCCTGTTCGACCTCGGGTACCACACGAACCACGTCGACGAGATCTTCGAACGGGTGTTCGGACCGTAGGGTGCAATAAGGCGATAGCCGCATTGCACCGATACCCACGCCGGGGGTTTGTTGACGGTTGATCGGTGCAATGCGCTTCGCTTATTGCACCCTACGGCCATATGGCGCCGGGTAGCTGGAGGCGGCAAGGCGCGCAAGGTCGTGGCCTGGCAGCGGACCGTGCCGCCATGTATCTTGTCTCGCGCGCCCCACGCTGAGACGTGACCTGGGTCCCCGCCTTCGCGGGGATGACGTTCGTGCCGGCGCTGAGCTTTCAACTCGCGTAATTCCCGCGAAGGCGGGAACCCAGTCCACAGAGAGACAGGGGATGCCATCAATGAAGATCCAACCTGCGGCAAGCCCGGCGCTGGTACATCGGTGCAATGCGGCCATCGCCCCATTGCACCCTCTGTTTCGACCCATTCATAGGATGCCCGAGGCGGAGATGAGTCGCCCTCGCGCATGTTGCGCGGTGGTCGATCGGCACAACCCTTCATTAACCATCCGTCCACCGATCATATCGACATGGTGACGCTGGTTTGCTATGGTTTCGTCATTCTTCACAGCTGCGTTCGCACTCTCCCGCCCGGCGCAGGTCGGGAGCCGGGCGCCATCGCGGCGTCTTCCCCGCTTGCATCCCGCCGCGGGTAGCGAATGAATGGATCGTAGCACTACGTTTCTGCGCCGAGCGCGGCGAGCGCCCGCTGGCGCGCCTGCTCCACGGGGGGGCGCGAGGTGTCCTGAGCGATCTCGATACGCTCGCCGGTCGGCAGCACCAGCGAGCAGGAATACCAGTTCGGACGTCTCTGCGTCGCCCGGCCTCAGGATCACCTCCGAGACCGATACGTCCTTTGCTGCAAACCTCCGGTCTCGCCACCGCAAGAGCCACCACTCGCGCACACGAACGCTCTCCGGGGAAATCTCCACGCGGACGAGCGGCACCAAAGAGCGCCAAGGCCGTGATGCCGACCCCAGCCCAAAGGGGCCATGACGGGGCTCCTCCCCAGGAACGTGACTGGACCGCCATAGCCATCCAGCCGGCAGCGAACAGCCAAATGAACACGAAACCGTAGCTCGCGCACGAACACGACAGGGGTAGTCCCCGAGCTTGGGCAGCTCGCGCTGGGCGAAGCGCCCGCTGGAGGTCTGCTCCAGGCTGCGAACAAGCACGCAGCGAAGATGCACAGCATCCCCACCAGGCCGGCCGCGCCGATGCCTTTGCCCTGCCCGCGCAGCATGATCAACAGCGTATGCAGCCCGACGACCAGGAAGTACCAAAAGAACCAGCCCTGGTTTCGGAGCAGGCAGGCAGGTTGTCCCCAGGGTTCTTTGCCGGTCTCTGGGGGTCCTGCTTGCACGAGTTGTCCCCGGGAGCCACGCGCGCGCCCCCGCGGGGGCTGCATCGGAAGGTGGACCATCGCAGTAAGCCTCGAGCACGGTGAGAAGAACATCCTGGCGAATGTATAGCGTGCGGATGGTGCTCGATCGGCGCGGGACAGACAAGCTCGCGCCCTCCCATCCGATGGGAGCCCCGCGCGTCAAGGGAAAGGACCGTGCCGCAAGCCCGGCGCGGGTATCGGTGCGATGCGGCTATCGCCTTATTGCTCGCTACATTTCTGCGCTGTCTCGAGCGCGGCGAGCGCCCGCTGGCGCGCCTGCTCCACGGGGGGGCGCGAGGTGTCCTGAGCGATCTCGATACGCTCGCTGGTCGGCAGCACCAGCGAGCAGGAATACCAGTCAGGACGTCTCTGCGTCGCCCGGCCTCACGATCACCTCCGAGACCGATACGTCCTTTGCCGCAAACCTCCGGTCTCGCCGCCGCAAGAGCCACCGCTCGCGCACACGAACGCTCTCCGGGGAAATCTCCACGCGAACGAACGGCACCGCAAGCGCCCAGGCCGTGATGAACACCCCAACCCAGAAGAACCCTGCCGAGGCTCCTCCGAGGAACGTGGCGGGGACCGCCCACGCCATCCAGGCGGTCGCGAAGAGCCACATGGCCACGGCACTGTGATAGCGCCCGAACACGACAGGCGGGGTGAGTGCGTCGTCCTCAGGAGGCCCGCACGAGCCGCCGCGCGGCTCTATTGGAAGGTTGACCACCGCTATAAGCCTCGAGCACGGTGAGAAGAACATCGTGGTGAATGGATAGCGAGCGGATGGTGCCCCATCGGCGTGGGGTGGCCAAGCTCCCGCCCTCCCATCCGATGGGAGCCCCGCGCGTCAAGCGAAAGGACTGTGCCGCAAGCGCGGAGCGGGTACCGGTGCGATGCGGCGATCGCCTTATTGCTCGCTAGATTTCTGCGTGCGCCCTGCCTGCCGCTGGGGTGACGCGTAGGTCGGAGCGGCGATCGCGCTACCGACGACGTCATGGCGAAACTATAAAGCGCTGCTATATAGGATGCTGTAGGAGACGGCGGGCAGTGCGTGTCTTCAAGACGAAGGAATTCGCGCGGTTCGCGCGCCAGGAAGGCATCAGAACCGTAGGGTGCAATAAGGCGATAGCCGCATTGCACCGATACCCGCGCCGGGCTTCCGCACGGTAGATCGGTGCAATGCGCTTCGCTTATTGCAGTCTACGGTCTTGGCCGCTTTGCTGCTGGACCTCGGCGACAACGCCATCGAGAGGGCCGTGGCCGCCAAGGAGATCGTGGAGTTGAAAGCGTGATGCGTAGGAACGGAACCACCAAGAGGAAGTATCGCAGCGATGCGCTTCGCACCGCCCATGTGACGGTGAAGGGTCTGCACGACATCGGCTTGGTGGACAAGGCCACCATGCGCCGGTTCGATGTGTCATGCCTGACGACGGTCGAAGACTTGCGCCCCGAGGACATCGCCGCCATCAGGGAGCAGGCCGGCGTCAGCCAAGGCGTCTTCGCCTGCTACCTCAACGTGCCTGCCGCCCTCGTCTCGCAGTGGGAGCGCGGCCAGCGCCGCCCGACAGGCGCAGCTGTGAAACTGCTGTCCCTCGTGAAGCGCAAGGGCCTCGAGGCGATCGCTTGAGTCGGTTCGCGGCGGCATTCGGCAGGACGGCTCACCGCGGATCACACGAGGCACGTGGACGCGCCTCCGCGCGTGTGGGAGCACGAGATGGGCGGCGGGAGAGCGGGCTCAGCGCCGTGCGCGTGATAACGCCCCTCCGCTCCTCGAAGAACGAGGGTCAGATGCGCCGTGCCACGCTCGACACTCACCATCTCACCACTCACTGCGGTCGGACCCGCAGGGTCCGACCGCGGCGGCTCACACGATCACGTTGAGCAGCTTCGCGAGCAGGATGACGACGGCGGCGCCGATGGCTGACGTGATGACCAACTCGACGATGTCGTTGCCGAGGTTGAGCCGCCACCCCAAGGCGTTGAAAAGCCAGCTGCCGACGAAGCCGCCGAGCAGGCCGGCGATCAGATAACCCAACAGGCCCGTGGGCCCGCCGACGACGAGCTTGGCCAGCCAGCCGGCAATCAGGCCGACCAGCAACCAGATGATGAGCTGCTGTGCAGTCATGGTCATGGAGCTTCTCCATCCATCCGTGCCGGCGCACGCGGGCCCTGGGGCTAGTTGTATGGCGGCACGCTTCTACCAAAGCGGGAGTTTGACTAACTCGTCCGACTACGTCGAGACCCGACCGCACCCGACCCGCGAACGAGGTAAACGGTGTGTAACGGCGTGAGTTGCGGGTTGTACGCGCCGCCGGTCACAAAATGCCGCTCCTGGGCACCTCGGCCCTGGTCCTGCGGAGTGGCTCTCAGGAGCCTCTCCCGCTGCCCCGGAAGGGGCTACAGAGCCTCCCCGGCCTAGTCCGCACCCTCTGAGCCCCCGGGGCCTCCCTGGGCTCCTGGGCCACGCCAGGCGGCCTGCGCACGACTGCGCCGAAATGGGAAACGCCCTTCGGGCATCGGGACGTCGACAGTCGGGAGCTATCAAACCCCGACTGCCCGACTGCCGACTGCCGATTGCCGCCTAGTCAAATATGCAACGCGCGGCCGAAGGCCGCGAGCACGCTCTCGTGCATCATCTCGGAGAGGGTGGGGTGGGGGAAGACCGCCTGCATCAGGTCCTCCTCGGTGGTCTCCAGTTGCATGGCGATCACGAAGCCCTGGATCAGCTCGGTCACCTCGGCGCCGACCATGTGGGCGCCCAGGAGCTGCCCGGTCCTGGCGTCGAAGATGGTCTTGACGAGCCCCTGGTCCTCGCCCAGCGCGATCGCCTTGCCGTTGCCGATGAACGGGAAGCGGCCGACCTTGATCTCGCGCCCCTCCGCCTTGGCCGCCGCCTCGGTGAGGCCGACGCTGGCGATCTGCGGGTGGCAGTAGGTGCAGCCGGGGATCGTGCGCTTGTCGATGGGATGCGGGTGGAGGCCCTTGATGGCCTCCACGCACACGACGCCCTCGTGGCTCGCCTTGTGCGCCAGCATGGGCGGGCCGGCGACATCGCCGATGGCGTAGATGCCGGGGACGCTGGTGCGGCCGAGGCCGTCGGCGACGATGGTGCCGCGGTCGGTCTTCACGCCGAGCTTCTCGAGCCCCAGACCCTCGATGTTGCCGACCACGCCCACGGCCGAGATCGCCCGCTCCGCCGTGATGGACTGCGTCCCCTTGCCATCGTCGATGGTGGCGGTGACGGAGTCGGCGCCCCTCTCGAGCTTCGTCACCTTGGCGCCGGTGAGAATCTTCATGCCCTGCTTCTCGAACGCCTTGCGGGCGAAGGCGGCGATCTCGGCGTCCTCGGCGGGGAGGATCTGCGGCAGGATCTCGACCACCGTCACCTCGGCGCCGAGCGTGCGATAGAACGAGGCGAACTCGATGCCGATGGCGCCGGAGCCGACCACCAGGAGCGACTTGGGGATGCGGTCCGGCACCATGGCCTCGAAATAGGTCCAAACGAGCTTCTTGTCGGGCTCGAGGCCCGGCAGCACGCGCGGGCGCGCGCCGGTGGCGATCGACGATGTGCTTGGCCTGATAGCTGCCGGGGCCCAGCGCGCCCTTCGGCGCCTCGGTCTTGGACGCCTTCACGGTGAGCTTGCCGGGCGCGTCGATGGCGGCCTCGCCCCAGATCACGGCGACCTTGTTCTTCTTCATCAGGAAGCCGACGCCGTCGTTGAGGCGCTTCGCCACCCCGCGCGAGCGCTTGACGATGGCAGCGGCGTCGAAGCCGACCTTCTCGGCGGAGAGCCCGTAGTCGTTGGCGTGCTGCAGATAGTGGAACACCTCGGAGGAGCGCAGCAGCGCCTTGGTCGGGATGCACCCCCAGTTGAGACAGATGCCGCCCAGGTAGTCGCGCTCGACGATCGCCGTCTTGAAGCCCGAGCTGCGCCGCGCGGATGGCCGTGACATAGCCGCCCGGACCCGGAGCCGATGACGATGACGTCGAAGCTCTGATCGGCCATCGCTGACGCGCCCTTGGTGCATCGAGGGAACGAACAAGGCTCCGGCCGATCCGACCGGAGCCTCGCGTCTCATTCAAACTCAACGGAAGCGAGCGGCGCCAGCCCAGCCGGGCGCAGCAGGTCAAACGTGGCAGCGGGCGCCGAGATACTGGTTGAGCAGGGCAGTTGTAGCGGTCGACATCGGCCTGCCGCTGCGGCGTGAGCTTCTTGCCGCTGTCTGGCCCGCTCGACGTTGCCCTGCACGCCCTTGCCGAGGAGGCGGTTCATCTCCTGCTGGAGCGACCCGCAGGACTGCCCGGAAGCCAACGGGATCGGCCCCGGGTCGCCGCCGAGATTGCCATCGGCGCAGCCGCCGAGCGAGCAAGCCCAGCGGCCGCCAGCATTCCAAGCATGTGCAGCTTCCCGTGCGCCACGAAGTGTCTCCCTCGTCCCCGCCAGCCGTCCTGGCCAGGGAACCACAATCGCGGGACGCATTACAACCTCGGGCGGCAGTGTGACAACGACGCAGCCGCCGCGGCAAGGCCCACAAGATGCGCGCCGGCCTGCTGCGCGCGGACAGTGTCTCTCCACGCACACGCCCGGCCTGTCCTTCGCCATCCTCGGCGCCCCGCAGCAAGACAGGCCGCCTCCCCCCACTGGAGGCGGCCCGCCGGGTCGACGGAGCTCAGATGGTCTGCGCGCCCGGCCTGGCCCTATTACGCCGTCTTGGCGGCCTCCTTGGCCGCCTTCTTGGCGGCTGCGGCCCTCGTCGTCTTGTCGGCGGCCGGCGGCGGCGTCACCTCGGCCGTCTTGGGCGGCACGGTCGAGCAGCGGGCCTGGAACTCGGCGTTCGCCTTGGTCAGCTGGTCGGCCTTGCCGAGGTCCGACCTGGGTCATCTTGTACCGCTGGCGGCCGCCTTCTCGATCTTGTCCGGGATGCCCTCCTTGCGCAGCGTCTCGATGCGCGAGGCCAGCGTCACGCAGGCCGGATCGGCCTTGGCATCGCGCCGTTGGCTGACCGGTGAGCGACCCCGTGGTGAAGATGTTGTCGCCACCCATCTGCGCACCCGGCAAGCAGGACGCGCGCCGAGCACGAGTGCCTGCGACGAGGCACGCTTGAAGATTGCCATGAACAAGACCCCCGAAGAGTGTTTGGTTCCAACTCGTGCGTACGCCGCGCGCTTACTCAGGCTACTTGAGCTTCAGCCTGTAGATTATCTTCTGATTCTTAGGTCTGATTTTGGGCATCGGCAAGCAATCGCCGGCTGCGGCGTGCTACGCGCCGGCTTCGCCGAACGGCTGAATCTGTGGGAAACACACCTCGAGTGGCCGGCGCGCCACGCCCTCATCGAAGTGCCACGTCCGCAGCTAGCGCGTTGCTGCTCCAACTGGTTCGCCGATCGCAGGCCTACACCAGCATCCGCACGGGGTCCTCGATAAGCTCTTGAAGGCGTTGAGCAGCTCGGCGCCCACCGCCCCGTCGACGACCCGGTGATCGCAGGAGAGCGTGCACGACATCAAGGTCGCCACCTCGACCCTGTCGCCGGCCACGATGGCGCGCTTCTCGCCCGTGCCGACGGCCAGGATGGTGGCATGCGGAGGGTTGATCACCGCATCGAAGCTCTTGATGCCGTACATGCCGAGGTTGGAGATCGACGTGGTGCCGCCCTGGTACTCGTGCGGGGCCAGCCGGCGCTTGCGCGCGCGCTCGGCGAGGTCGCGCATCTCGTTGGAGATCTCCGACAGCGACTTGAGCTCGGCGTGGCGGATGATGGGCGTGAACAGCCCGCCCTCGATGGCCACCGCCACGCCGACGTCGGAATACTTGTGGCGCAGCGTGCCGCCCTCCGTCCACGTGACGTTGGCGGCCGGCACGTGGGCCAGCGCCATGGCCAGCGCCTTGATGACGAAGTCGTTGACGGAGAGCTTGTAGGCGCGCGGGCCGTCCTTGGGCGAGGCCGCGTTCATGCGCTCGCGCGCCTCGAGCAGCTCGTCGATGCGGCAATCGACGGTGAGGCGGTAGTGCGGGATGGTCTGCTTCGACAGGGTGAGGCGCTGGGCGATCACCCTGCGCATGTTGTCGTGCGGCACGACCTCGTAGGAGCCCTTCTCGTAGAGGGCGAGGATCTTGTCGTCGCCAGCGCCGGCGGCGAGGCTACGGCGCCGGGCGGGCCGTCGTGCATCACCGCCGTGCCCGGCTTCGGCAGCGGCGCGCGCGCGCCGTTCCTGAGCGCGGCCTCCACGTCGCTCTTGACGATGCGCCCGTGCGGGCCGGAGCCCGGCGAGCGCGGCGAGGTCGAGCCCGCCCTCCCTGGCGAGCCGCCGCGCCAGCGGCGAGGCGAAGATGCGGGCGCCGCCGTCTGGCGCCGCCGAGCGCGCCGGTGGCGCTGCGGCCTGGCGGCCGGCGGCTGCGGTGCCCGCGGCAGCGGCTGCCGGCAGCCGCGCCGCCGGCGGCGGCACCTTCGCGGCGGGCGGCGCGGTGCGGGCCGGCGGCGGCGGTGGCGACGCCGTCTTGCGAGGGCTGCGGCTTCGGCGCGGGGGCGGCGCCGGCGCTCTCGCCTTCCGCCAGCAGCACGGCGATGGGCGTGTTGACCTTCACGCCCTCGGTGCCTTCCGCCACCAGCAGCTTGCCCACCTTGCCCTCGTCGACCGCCTCCACCTCCATGGTGGCCTTGTCGGTCTCGATCTCGGCGATCACGTCGCCCGCCTTGACCGCCTGGCCCTCCTTGATGAGCCACTTGGCGAGCTTGCCCTCCTCCATGGTGGGCGACAGCGCGGGCATCAGGATCTCGGTGGGCATGCGGTCCTCGGCGTAGGTTTCTCAGGTGTAGGTTGGGTCGAGCGTCAGCGAGACCCAACTCAGCTTCGAACATTTACGGTGTTGGGTCTCGCTGCGCTCGACCCAACCTACGACTCTTGCGCGAGGGGTCTGACCCCTTCCGGGTCTTGCCCCGCGCCACACGATCTCCGTCGGCGTCCAGTCGGCCTTGCGCCGGGCGATGCGCTGCCTCCGGCGTCTCGCCCTCGTAGTCCCTGGGCTCGGCCGCGCGGTCCCTGAACTCGGAGATGGCGAGCCCGCGCGCGTTGAGGACCGACCAGACGTTGTCGCCGTCCTCGATCATCACGCCCGCATACATGCCGCAGCGGTTGCAGATCAGGCTCATGCCCGTGCGCGTCTCGAACAGGTACCAGGACAGCGCCGCGCCATCGATCTCGAACCGGCAGCGTCCGGCGGGGTCGCTCACCGTCTTGGCCCCGTGGCGCGTGCAGAACGAGCACTGGCAGGCGCGCACCTCCAGCTCCGCCGCCGGCTTGGAGGCGTGGAGCGTCGCGCGGATCGCACCGCAGTGGCAGGACCCCGTCAGTGTTGGGGCTCGGTCACAGACCGCTTCCTCTTCTTTCCTGCGTCGCTGCGCGGCGACATCGGTCGCTGCAGGTCGTGTGGATCCAACGACCACAGCAGATTCAGCGAAAAGCTGAACTCGGCGAACGGCGCCGCCGCAACCTGAGCGTCATCGTCGCGAAAACATCGAGCAGCAGCCACTTGCCGTCTCTGAGCTCGTACACCTCCAGCATCCTGAGCACCGGATTGATGTGCCAGACATGGGCCACGCCGGCTTCGGCATAGATCAGCCGCTTGTCGCCGCGATCGTAGCTCTCCGTCGACGGCGAAAGCACCTCGCAGACCCAATCGGGCGCGACCTCGATCCATGCCGTGTCGGGAAAGTCTGGCAGACGCTCATGTCGCCACGCCGCCAAATCCGGCACGACCACATGCTCACCCAAATGCAGCTCGGGCTCTCCAAGAAAACCCAGCCGCCCGGGCCATTGACGCCCAAGTCGAAGGGCCGCACCGAGGATCGTGCCAAGACGGCGGGCCGCACGCGAGTGGCGTGGAGCCGGCCGCGGATGGGTGACAAGCTCGCCGAACAGGATCTCCGCGACGAGCGGCTCGGGAACGGCGAGCAGGTCCTCGTAGGTTGCAGCGCGTCTTGCGGGCTTCGGCCATGGACTGCGCCTCATTCGGTTCGGCTTCCGAGTTCTCAGCGGGCCTACTTGTAGCACACCGCCTTCACCGCCTCGACCACCTGCGCGGCGCTGGGCAGCGCCAGGCGCTCCAGGTTGGCGGCGTAGGGCATGGGCACGTCGGCGCCGGACACCTTGGCGGGCGGGGCGTCGAGGTAGTCGAAGGCCTGGATCGCCACCTGGGCGCAGATCTCGGAGCCCACGGAGCACACCGGCCAGGCCTCCTCGACGGTGACGATGCGGTTGGTCTTCCTGACGGAGGCGAGGACCGTCTCCAGGTCGAGCGGGCGCAGCGTGCGCAGGTCGATCACCTCGGCGTCGATGCCCTCCTTGGCCAGCTCAACGGCGGCGTCGAGCGCGTAGACCATGCCGCGCGCGAACGAGACGATGGTGACGTGCGTGCCGGGCCGGGCGATGCGCGCCTTGCCGATGGGCACGAGCCAGTCCTCGCCCTTGGGCACCGGGCCGGAGCTGCCGTAGAGCACCTCGTTCTCCAGCACCAGCACCGGGTTGGGGTCGCGGATGGCGGACTTGAGCAGGCCCTTGGCGTCGGCCGGGTTGGAGGGCGCCACCACCTTGAGGCCGGGCACGTGGGCGTACCAGGCCGAGTAGCACTGGCTGTGCTGGGCGGCGACGCGGGCGGCGGCGCCGTTGGGGCCGCGGAACACGATGGGGCAGCTCACCTGCCCGCCCGACATGTAGAGCGTCTTGGCGGCCGAGTTGACGATCTGGTCGATCGCCTGCATGGCGAAGTTCCAGGTCATGAACTCGACGATGGGCTTGAGGCCCGCGAACGCCGCGCCCACGCCGATGCCGGCGAAGCCCTGCTCGGTGATCGGGCGTGTCGATCACGCGCTGGGCGCCGAACTCGTCGAGCAGGCCCTGGCTGATCTTGTAGGCGCCCTGGTACTGCGCCACCTCCTCGCCCATCAGGAACACGTCCTGGTCGCGGCGCATCTCCTCGGCCATGGCGTCGCGCAGGGCCTCGCGCATGGTCTGGGTGACGGTCTCCGTAGCCGGCGCCTCTCGGCCCATGCCGTCTTCGGCACGGCGCGCAGAGGCCCCCTGCCTCGGCTGGTGAGAGGGCTAGGGCGAGGGGCTGCCAGAACGTCGGAGCTTGTGGCTGCCCCTCACCCCGACCCTCTCCCCGCGAGCGGGGAGAGGCCGAGGGCTTGCGAGCGGGGCACGGCGCTCGCCATCCAGCAGCGCGATCGGCGTGTTGACCTTCACGCCCTCGGTGCCTTCGGGCGACCAGCAGCTTGGAGACCTTGCCCTCGTCGACCGCCTCCACCTCCATGGTGGCCTTGTCGGTCTCGATCTCGGCGATGACGTCGCCCGGCTTGACGCTCTGGCCCTCCGCGACCAGCCATTTGGCGAGCTTGCCCTCCTCCATGGTGGGCGACAGCGCGGGCATCAGGATCTCGGTGGGCATTTCCTCGAGCGTCTTTCTTGTAGGTTGGGTCGAGCGTCAGCGAAGACCCAACACATAGAGTCTCACAAGCGTTGGGTCTGCGCTTCGCTTGACCCAACCTACAATCAAGCCACCAGCACATCCGTATAAAGCTCGCTCGCGTCCGGCTCCGGGTCGGCTCTGGGCGAACTCGGCCGCGCCGTTGACGACGGCGCGCACCTCGGCGTCGATCGCCTTCAGCTCGTCCTCGGAGGCCGCTTTGCTCTCCAGCAGGCGCCGGCGCACCTGCTCGATCGGGTCGCTGCTCCTCGCGCATCTTCTGGATCTCGTCGCGCGTGCGGTACTTGGCCGGGTCCGACATGGAGTGGCCGCGGTAGCGGTAGGTGAGCATCTCCAGGATGTAGGGGCCGTTGCCCTCGCGCACCCACTGCACCACGCGCTCGCCGGTGGCCTTCACCGCGCGCACGTCCATGCCGTCGACCTGCTCGCCGGGGATGTCGAAGGAGCGCCCGCGCTGGGAGAAATCCGTGGTGGCGGCGGAGCGCTCCACCGAGGTGCCCATGGCGTACTTGTTGTTCTCGACGATGAACACCACAGGCAGCTTCCAGAGCTTCGCCATGTTGAAGCTCTCGTACACCTGGCCCTGGTTGGCGGCGCCGTCGCCGAAGTAGGTGAGGCACACCGCGCCGTTGCCGCGGTAGCGGTTGGCGAAGGCGATGCCGGCGCCGAGCGGCACGTTGGCGCCGACGATGCCGTGGCCGCCGTAGAAGTTCTTCTCCTTGGAGAACATGTGCATGGAGCCGCCCTTGCCCTTGGAGTAGCCCCCGCGCCGGCCCGTCAGCTCGGCCATCACGCCCTTGGGGTCCATGCCGCAGGCCAGCATGTGGCCGTGGTCGCGGTAGGTGGTGATGACCTGGTCGCCCTGGCGGATCGCCATCTGCATGCCGACGACCACCGCCTCCTGGCCGATGTAGAGGTGGCAGAAGCCGCCGATCAGCCCCATGCCGTAGAGCTGGCCCGCCTTCTCCTCGAAGCGGCGGATGAGCAGCATCTGCCGGTAGGCGGCAAGCTCCTGCTCGCGGCTGAGCCGGCGGGACCGTGTGCTGGCCGTTGGGGCGGGACATGTCGATACGGCACCTTGTGCTGCCGCACCTTTGCGCCTGCGGCCTTTGCGTTGCAGGTTGCAAAACCGTACTAGAAACGCTCCGCCGCTGCGCCAGCCGGGCGCCAGTCTCGCGGCACTGGTCTCCCGGCCGCGCAAACCCAGCGGCCGAGGCCAGCTCCTCGTCGGGTCCGCTCGCCGGCTCCAGAACGCACGTCACGGTCGCGCGCACGCGCGGCTTCGAGGCGGCATCTCGCTCTCCAGCGCTGCACGCTGGATCAGCCGCGACCGCGCCTCGTAGCCGCCCTGCGCTGATCGTACAGGCGGTCTAGCGGGACCTCGAGCAGCCGCCGAGCCAGACCCCTCGCCGCCGGCTTCGCGTTTCACGCGACCTTCGGAGGCGAGGGTCTGCCCCAGACACGCGGAAGACTAGGCGACAGCGTTAAGTCCGGGTAAAGCGCTGTCGCAAGATGGGCGCATGCGTGCCACGCAGTATGGCTTCGGCGCGCAGCAGCGAGGCGCCGAGGAGCAAGGAGGAGCGAGGATGGGAACACGATCACCTTACAGCCGCCCGGACGGCAAGCAGGCTTCGGGCTACCTGGCGAGGGCCGGCCGCGCCAATGCGCCGGGCGTCGTCGTGATCCAGGAATGGTGGGGCCTGCAGGACCAGATCAAGGGCATCTGCGACCGCTTCGCGCTCGCGGGCTACGATGCGCTGGCGCCCGATCTCTACGCCGGCACGGTGGTGCCCTACCACGACACGGAGGCGGCCGGGCGCGAGATGAACTCGCTCAACTTCCTCGATGCGACCGATCAGACCGTGCGCGGCGCCGTGCAGTTCCTGAAAAAGGGCGGCGCGAAGGTGGGCCTCACCGGCTTCTGCCTGGGCGGCGCGGTGACCATCATCGGCGCCTGCCGCATCCCCGAGCTCGACGCCGCCGTGTGCTTCTACGGCATTCCGCCGGAGAGCGTGGCGAAGCCCGCGGACATCAAGGTGCCGTTGCAGGCGCACTTCGCCAACCAGGACGACTGGTGCACGCCCGCAGCCGTCGACGCCTTCGAGGCGGCGCTCAAGGCCGCCGGCAAGAACGCCGAGGTGTTCCGCTACGACGCCGAGCACGCCTTCGTCAACGAGCAGCGCGACGTCTACGACCGCGCCGCCGCCGAGCTGGCCTGGGGCCGGACGCTGAAGTTCTGGGCGACGCATCTGGGCGGGTGACGGAAAGGGGTCAGACCCTGCGGGTCTGACCCCAGGCGCGCTACGCTCGAGATCGATCATGAGCTCCGCTCGCCGACATGTCGGGCGCACGCGGGCCGCCGCGCAGCTGTCCTCGGCACACGATATCGAACGAGGTCCGCACCATGGCGGTCAGACCTGGTCAGACCCGCAGGGTCTGACCCCGTCCGCCGTCAGATCTTCTGATTGTACTCGCCCACCTCGGGGAACTTGCGCCAGCCGCGCGTCGATGTCGGCGAAGATGGCGCGCATGTTGGCCTCCGAGGTCGGGCTCTCCACCACGACCACCAGCTCGGGCTTGTTGGAGGAGGCGCGCACCAGGCCCCAGGTGCCGTCCTGCGAGCGTGACGCGCACGCCGTTGACGGTGACGAGGTCGCGGATCTTCTGGCCGGCCGACGGCCGCGCCCTTGGCGGCGGCTTCCTTGTACTGCGCGGTGATCCTTTCGACGACGCCGTACTTGGCCTCGTCGGCGCAGTGCGGCGACATGGTGGGCGAGCCCCAGGTCTTGGGCAGCGCGTTCTTCAGGTCGGCGATCGATTTGCCGCGGATTGCGGTCGAGCATGTCGCAGACGGCGAGCGCGGCGACCAGGCCGTCGTCGTAGCCCCTGCCCAGCGGCGGCTGGAAGAAGAAGTGGCCCGACTTCTCGAAGCCGACGAGCGCCTTCTGCTCGTGCGTGTAGCGCTTCATGTAGGAGTGGCCGGTCTTCCAGTAGAGCGCGCGCGCGCCGTTGGCGCGCAGCACCGGGTCGGTGGTGAACAGGCCCGTCGATTTCACGTCGGCGACGAACACGGCATTGGGGTGGCGGGCGGAGAGGTCGCGCGCCAGCATGACGCCGACCTTGTCGGCGAAGATCTCGTGGCCCTCGTTGTCCACCACGCCGCAGCGGTCGCCGTCGCCGTCGAAGCCGAGGCCGACATCGGCCTTGTTGCGCCAGCACCGCCTCGGAGATGGCGGCGAGCATCTTCATGTCCTCGGGGTTGGGGTTGTAGCGCGGGAAGGTGTAGTCGAGCTCGCAGTCGAGCGGGATCACCTCGCAGCCGATGGCCTCCAGCACCCTGGGGCGCGAAGGCGCCCGCGGTGCCGTTGCCGCACGCCGCCACCACCTTGAGCTTGCGCCCGAGCCTCGGACGATCGGAGAGCGCCTGGATGTAGCGCTCGGCGAGGTCGGGCACGAGGATGTAGCGGCCGCCGCCGGGTGCGCTCGTCGCGGCCGCCGAGCACGATCTCCTTGAGCGCCGTCATCTCCTCGGGTCCGAACGTGAGAGGGCGCTCGAGGCCCATCTTGATGCCGGTCCAGCCGTTGTCGTTGTGGCTGGCGGTGACCATGGCCACGCACTCCACGTCGAGCTCGAACTGGGCGAAGTAGGCCATTGGCGACAAGCGCGAGGCCGATGTCGTGCACCTCCGCGCCGCCGGCGAGCAGGCCCGTGATCAGCGCCTGCTTCACCGCGCGCGGAATAGGAGCGGTAGTCGTGGCCGACGACGAAGCGCTTGGCGCACGCCGCGCTCGCCCGCAAGCGTGGCGAGGCCGAGCCCGATGGCGTTGAGCCCCATCAGGTTGATGTCGTCGGGGAACAGCCAGCGCGCGTCGTACTCGCGAAAGCCCGTGGGCTTGACGAGCGGCAGGCGCTCGAACTCGAGCGTGTTGGGCTTCAGGTCGGCGCGCGGCTTGGGAAACGTCATGCTTGTTCCAGGGGTCAGACCCCTTGCCTCCAAGGTGGCTGTAAGATCGAGGGCGCAGACGCAGATGCAAGGGGTCTGACCCCAGCGTCCTGAGAACGTCGAGGCAAGGGGTCTGACCCTGCGTCAGATCTTGCGCAGCGTCAGAAACTCGCCGGAGAACTCGTAGGACGTCAGGCGGTTGAGGAAGCTCATGCCGAGCAGGTTGTCGCGCAGCGTGCCCTGCTTCGCCACCAGGGCATCGACGTCCTTCATGCTGATCTTGCCGACGCTCAGGCTCTGCAGGCGCACGCTCGCCGCGTAGGTCGTGCCGTTCGCCGTGTGCACCGGCACCAGGTAGCGCAGGTTGTCGACGTCGATCCTGAGGCGCCGGGCGTCCTCCGGCCTCAGCACCACCGTCGAAGCGCCGGTATCGACGAGCATGCTGGAGGGTGACCCCGTTCGCCTCGGTCGCGCACCATGAAGTGCCCGTCGGCGACGCTTCCTGATGGTCACCGACTGCTTGCCTTCCGCCTGCGCCTGGCGCGCAGCGGGGCGCCGGGCGGAAGCAGCTCGCCGACGACGCGATGGCCGAGCGCCAGCAGCTCCTCGCGGTAGCTGTATGCCGCGACCAGGGCGAGCGCCACGACGAGCCAGCGCCAGCAGGTCGCGGCCGGCCTGGCCGGCGCGCCCGCGGTAGCTGCCGGCGATGGCCGACACCGAGGAAGATCAGCAGCGCCACGCCCGCGACCAGCGATGGCGAACTCGGACGGGTCGAAGCCGGCAATCGGGCCGGCGTCCGCGCGCAGCAGCAGGGCGAGACCGGCGACCACCAGCAGCAGGAGAGCAATCCACGCCGCCATCCTCACCTCCACGCCGCGGGACGCGTGCTGCCGGCGCCTGCCGGTCGGCACGCGACACGATACGCTGCCGCAGATCGTCAGTCATCTCGACCAGCGTGCGATGTCCTCGAGCCGCAGCCGGCGCCTGGCACGGATCGTTCGCGAACGCGGCGCATGGCGCAGCACGACTGCGACCCATGGCTGTGGCATAGGACGAGCGCACGCAGGCGCGTCGCGGACGGCAATGCGCCCGCCCTGGCATGGCTCAACTGCCCGCAGCCGCGTGCTGCGATCGCCTTGCCCGCTTTCACCTGCCACCATCGCTCGGCCTTCCTGCCCAGGCCCTGCGGGGCCTGCTCGAGGCCGACCTCGCCACTCGCATCGCCGTGGAGGCGGGCGCAGCGCCGCCGCGCGCAGCAGCCGGCTCGGCGGCAGGCGGACGATCGCCTCGGTGCCCTTGCGCAGCACCGAGCGCAGCTCGAACGTTCCGCCGTGCGCCGCGACGAGGCTCTGGACGATCGGCAGCCCGAGGCCGGTGCCGCCTTCGGCGACCTGGTGGGCAAGCGAGCCCTGGCCGAAGGCCTGCATGACCCTGGGGATCTCCTCCTTCGGGATGCCGGGGCCGGTATCCTTGACGACGAGCATCTGGCCGCCTTCGGGCGTGTGTGCGACCGTGACGGTGACGTGCCCGCCGCGCGGGGTGAACTTGAGGGCGTTGGAGATCAGATTGAGACAGATTCTGGCGCACGGCGCGCGCGTCGGCCCACAGGGGCTCCAGGCCCCTGTCAGCAGACAAGGGCCACGTCGAGCCCCTTGCTCTCCGCGCGCAGGTTCAGCAGGCGCAGGCAATCCTCGACGACGCCGGCGAGCCTGCACCGGCTCCTCGTTGAGCTCGTAGCGGCCGGCCTCGATGCGCGACAGGTCGAGGATCTCGTTGATCAGCTGCAGGAGATGCCGGCCGCTGTCGTGGATGTTGGCCGCGTACTCCTTGTAGCTGCCGTTGTTGATCGGCCCGAGCAGCTCGCCCTTCATGACCTCCGAGAAGCCGAGGATGGCGTTGAGCGGCGTGCGCAGCTCGTGGCTCATGGTCGCCAGGAAGCGGCGACTTGGCGGCGCTCGCCGCCTCGGCGCGCCGCCGCGCCTCGTCGCAGATGGCCCGTTCGCCCTCGCTCTCGGCGATCAGCGCATCCTTCTCGGCCCGGCATTCGAGCATGGCGAGCGCCGTGGCGTTGTGCTCGCGCGCCAGGAAGAGGAAGCAGGCGTGCAGGCCGACGGCGATCGCGGCCATGGCCAGGTGGAGGGGCTCGCCCTCGGCCGCC
This sequence comes from uncultured Alphaproteobacteria bacterium, assembly GCA_963758625.1. GTDB lineage: Bacteria > Pseudomonadota > Alphaproteobacteria > Rhizobiales > Hyphomicrobiaceae > AWTP1-13. Next base: position 21,292 of record CAVWWJ010000011.1, read on the forward strand.
AGGCGCGCCACCACGGCCAGCGTCAGCGGAGCGGTGGTGGCGGCGCTGCAGGCCGAGCCGCCCCCCGGATGCGAAGATGCGGATCGCGAGCAGCGCGATCAGGGAGGCGAGCAGGAAGACATGGCCGGCGGCGTCGGCGGCGCCGAGCCCCAGCGCGGCAATCCCGCCCCAGGTCGCGCCCGTCGCCAGGTCGAGCCAGAGCAACCGGCGGCGCCAGCGCGCGACGCGCACCTCGCTGCGCGGGCGGGAGAGAAAGTCGAGGCAGGCGGCCACCATGAACAGCTTCATGGCGAGCACCATCGCCACCCAGGCCCCGGCCTGGACCGGCGGCGCCCACAGCGTCGACGCGAGGACCACGGCCAGCAACGGCACGGTGGTGCGCGCGGAGACCTCGCTGCGCGCGAAGAGGCAGAGGAGCTCGTACTCGAACTCGGGCTTGACGCCGGGGCCCTGCAGGAGCCGCGCGCGGATTTCGCGCACGCGCCGCTGCAGCGCCACGCGCTGCTCCCTGGCGCCGATGCGCGGTGGCGGCTGGGCCGCGGCTCCCCGGCCCGGAGTCGCGTCCTCGAGAAACTCGGCCATGGGCAACTGCACGAACGCTACGTTCGGAACCCGGCGCAGGGTCCGTGCAAAGTGTTAAGTTCGCGTTTAAGGGGCTCCGAGCACGGGCAGTAGGGCAATGGGCGGTAGTGGCCCCGGTGAACGAGGAGTGGTTTACTGCCTTACTGCCTTACTGCTACAGCGGCACGCGCACCGTGGCGCGGAGGCCGCCCATGGGCGACTCGCCCAGCGCGATCTCGCCGCCGTGGCTGCGGGCGATGTCGCGGGCGATGGCGAGGCCGAGCCCGGTGTTGCCGGTGTCCTGGTTGCGGCCGTTGCCGAGCCGGTAGAAGGGGCGGAACACGTTGTCGCGCTCGGCCGGCGGGATGCCCGGCCCGTCGTCGTCGACCTCGATGCGCAGCCATTCCTCGTCCGTGCTGGCGCGGATCACCACGTAGCCGCCGAAGCGGGTGGCGTTGGTCACGAGGTTGGTGATGGCGCGCTTGAACGCCTGCCGCTTCAGCGGCAGGACGAGATCGCTGCTCGGCTGGCGGATGCGGATCTCGATCGGCGTGCCGTAGTGCAGCGTCTCCTCGTTGACCTCCTCCAGCAGCTCCCCGACGCTGGTCGGCGCCGCCTCCTCGCCGCCGTCGCCCTTGGCGAAGGCGAGGTAGTCCTCCAGCATGCGCTGCATCTCGTTCACGTCGTTGCGCAGCGCGGCGACCTCCGGGCCGTCGCCGAGCAGCGCCAGCTCCAGCTTGAAGCGGGTGAGCACGGTGCTGAGGTCGTGGCTGACGCCGGCCAGCATGGTCGTGCGCTGCTCCACGTGGTGCCTGATGCGGTCGCGCATCTCCAGGAAGGCCTGCGCCGCCTGCCGCACCTCGCGGGCGCCGCGCGGGCGGAAGTCGTGCGGCACCGGGCGGCCCTTGCCGAACTCGTCGGCGGCCTCCGCGAGCCGCAGGATCGGGCGGATCTGGTTGCGCAGGAACAGGATCGCCACGGTGAGCAGGAACACCGACGTGCCCACCATCCACATCAGGAAGATGTGGGAGTTGGAGGCGTAGGCGAGCGCCCGCCGCGCGGTGAAGCGCAGGATCGCGCCGTCGAGCTTGACCCGGATCTCCACGTGCGAGGACTTGCCGACCGTATCGATCCAGAACGGCCGCTTGACGTGCAGCGCGATCTCCTCGGGCAGCGCGCGGTCGAGCAGGTCGAAGAACGGCCGCTGCTGGCCGCGCCTTCGGCAGCTCGCCGGGCCGTCATGACCGTCAGCGAGAGGCCGAACCGGTTCTTGGCGAGCTCCTCCAGCCGGCTGTCCTCGTAGGCGTGCGACTCGTAGAGGTCGACGATGGCGGCGATGTTGCGGGCGGTCGCCTCCGACAGCCGGCGCGTGACCTGGTTCCAGTGGCGCTCCATGAAGGTGAAGGCGACGACGCTTTCCAGGAGCACGATCGGCGCGATGATGATGATGAGGGCGCGGGCATAGAGCCCCTTGGGCGCAAGCTCGGCCAGCATCCTGGCGGCGCCCGCCCACAGCGCTCTGCCCGACGGCGAGCCAACCCGCCGGCCAGCGCCGGGGCCTGTCACTGGGAGCGAGCATGTTCTGCCCTCACCACTGCCACCGTCTAGTCGGTGTAGAGGATGTACCCCTTGCCTCTCACCGTCTGCAAATAGACCGGATTGGCCGGATCGCTCTCGATCTTGCGGCGCAGGCGATTGATCTGCACGTCGACGGCGCGCTCGGTGCCGGTGGAACTCGTCGGCCGCCAGCTCGTGGCGCGCGATCGGCGTTCCCGGCCGCTGCGCGAACTGGCGCAGCAGCTCCCGCTCGCGCTCGGTCAGCTTGATGGACTCCTCGCCGCGCTTGAGCTCGCCGCGCGCGACGTGGAACGTGTAGTCGCCCATGGTGATCTCGTCGCGGGGGCCGGACGGCCCCTGCCGGCGCTTGAGGATGTTCTGCAGCCGGAGCAGCAGCTCGCGCGGCTCGAACGGCTTGGCGACGTAGTCGTCGACGCCGATCTCCAGGCCCTGGATGCGCTCCTCGGGCTCGGCCCGCGCCGTGAGCATGCAGATCGGGACGTTGGACGTGCCCTTGAGGTCGCGCGCGAGCTCGAGGCCGTTCTCGCCCGGCATCATCACGTCGAGGATGACCACGTCGAAGGCGAGGCCGCTCATGGTCGGCGCGCGCGGTGCGTGGCGTCGGCGGCGGTGGTGACGCGAAACCCGTTCTTGAACAGGTAGCGGGCCAGGCAATCGCGGATGCGCTGGTCGTCGTCGACGACGAGGATGTGCGCGGCATTGTCAGGCAGCGACTCCATGGGCTTCCCCCGATAGGCGCGGCGTTCGCTCAGCGGCCGGTCTCCGACCGGCTCCGGCAGCAGGGTCTCCACCCTGCCGCGCTCGTCCGCGCTGATCATGGCGAAGAGAAAGCGGCGCACGGCGGCCTCGTTGCCGCGTCCGCAGGCGGCGAGCGCGCCGGCGACACGCGCGGCCTGCAGCTGATCGAGACGGCGGGCGAGGCCGGCGCCCTTGCGCGGTTGCCCGCAGCCGACGCTCGCGCCGGTCGGCGATGCCCGTCTGCTGCACGATCCAGCCGTCGTCGATCAGCTGCTTCAGGACCGGGGCCAGGCTCTGCTTGGTGATCTTGAGGATCTCCAGGAGGTCCGCGACCCGGAGGCCCGGGTTGCGATCGACGAAGTGCAGCACGCGGTGGTGGGCGCGGCCGAGGCCGAACTTGGCGAGGATGGCATCGGCGTCGCGCGTGAAATCGCGGTAGGCGAAGAACAGCAGCTCGATGACCGTGAGCAGGCGGGCGTCGGGCGCCGGCGCGGTGTTGCTCTCCCGTGGCTCGGCCGGCGCGAGGAGACCGCTCAGCGCGTCGGAGTTTATGTCAGCCATGTTGACTTATTTGACCCCGATTGTTAGGGCTGGCAAGTCATTTGTCATGTCAGCGTAGCTGCTTGCAACCCTTTATTCAGGGGTTTCTCGAGCAGTCCCGCCGACCCCCGCCAGCGCCGGGTCTGCACAGACAGAATCGTCCCGACCCCGTGCCGGGCAAGCCCGGGAGGAGAGTGGAATGGCCGATACCGCCCCCTATCACGACCGCGACGGGTTCATCTGGTACGACGGCAAGCTGCGTGCCCTGGCGCGAGGCCGAACGTGCACGTGCTGAGCCATGCCCTGCACTACGCCAGCGCCGTGTTCGAAGGGGAGCGTGCCTACGGCGGCGAGATCTTCGAGCTGACGAAGCACAGCCAGCGGCTCTACGACGGCGCCAAGGTGATGGACTTCACCATCCCCTACAGCGTCGCCGAGATCGACCAGGCCTGCCGCGACACCATCAAGGCCAACAAGCTCACCGACTGCTACGTGCGCCCGATCGCCTGGCGCGGCAGCGAGCAGATGGGCGTCTCGGCGCAGGCCACCAAGATCCATCTGGCGATCGCGGCGTGGGACTGGGGCTCCTACTTCCCCATGGAGGAGCGCCTCAAGGGACTGCGCCTGACCATCGCGCAGTATCGCCGGCCCGACCCGGCCACGGCGCCGGCCAAGACCAAGGCCGCCGGCCTCTACATGATCTGCACCATCGAGAAGCATCGCGCCGAGCGCGCGGGCTACGCCGACGCCCTGATGTACGACTGGCGCGGCCATGTGGCCGAGTGCACCGGCGCCAACGTCTTCTTCATCAAGGACGGCGTGCTGCACACGCCGACGGCCGACTGCTTCCTCGCCGGCATCACCCGCGAGACCGTCATAAGCCTCGCCAGGAAGCGCGGGCTGCAGGTGGTCGAGCGCACCATCATGCCCGAGGAGCTCGGCACCTTCTCGGAGTGCTTCCTGACCGGCACCGCCGGCCGAGGTGACGCCGGTGGCGGAGATCGCCCAGCACAAGTACAAGCCGGGCCGGATTTGCGAGACGCTGATCAACGACTACACCGCCGCCGTGCAGCCCAAGAGGCAGGCCGCGGAGTAGATGAGTAGCGCGCCGGGTCAGACCCGCAGGGTCTGACCCCGTGCCGTTGCCGATTTGGCACAGCCTTTGACATGCTTGAACCATGTGTCTCGCCCGGCGTTGCGGGGTGGGGGGCTTTGGCCGACAGTGGGCCCCTCGCGAAAACTGCGCCGTGGGGCTACCGTCATGCGTACGCCGAGCACGTGGCGACATGCATTGCTCGCCTGCAGCCTTCTCCTTCCGTTGCTGGTGCTGTTGCCGGGGCCCAGCGTCGCCCAGCCGAACGGGATCGATCCCAACCGCGACTGCCAGGCCATCCGCACCTGCCGCTTCGCGGCGGGCGGCGTCTACAGGGGCTGCCTGTCGTCCTACAGCTGCCGCATCTGCCGCCTGGTGGCGACGCGCTGCAGCATCGATCCGACCAGCCGGGTGTGCCGGCAGCTCGTCTGCAGCTGGGGCTGACTGCGAGGCCGCGGGCCGGTGGCTCATTCCCAGCCGAGCAGGCGGCGGATGGCGGGCCACCAGTAGTCCTTGGTGAGGATGCCGACGATCGAGCCGACGACGGTGGTGATCGCCACCCAGGCGAGCTCCGGCGCCGCGCCGGTGATCGCGGAGACCACCGCCCGCACGATCTGCACCCGCACGCTCACCGCGAAGGTCTTGTCGGGCAGCGAGGACGTGGTGGGCAGGCCGCGGCTGTCGCGGATCGCCGCCGACACCTTCACGAGCAGCGTGTGCTCGCCTGTCCGCCGCGGCGTGACCAGCCACACCCAGCGGCCGAAGTCATTGCTGTGGAAGGGCGTGCCGAGCACCAGGTCGGGCTTGACCAGCTGGTCCTTCTCCGACCGCGCCACGATGTCGAAGGCGCCGGGCTCGCACATGCAGCGACACCGACATGGTCTCGACGATGGGGATGTCCTCGGTCTTCACCTCGCCGCGGCCGCCGAAGCCCTCGGTGAGGCCCCGGGCCTGCGTGCGTCCGAGCCGCACCTCCACGGTCTCCTGGATGTCGACCCACATGCGCTGCGGGATTTGGTAGGCGAGGCGCCCCGCGTCGATCTCCAGCGCCCGCTTGGCGTCCACCTTCTCCCGCATGATCGGTCCGGCCCTGCGGTCCGCCAGCGGCTCGCTCGCGCAAGCGCGTCGCGGAAGCCGATCGCCGTCGAGTGCATCCGGCATGGGCGCGCGGGCCGGCGCCGGCGCTGGCAGCGGTCGTGACGCGGGGGGGTGCGCAGGCGATGGGACGGTCGATCCCGTCTCGACGGGCGGTGCATCGCGCTTCGCTGGCTCGGCCTCCTCCGCAGAGCCGGGCGGGCCGCCGGCGAAGTCCTCCTCGGGGGGCCGGGGCGGCGGGGCCATCATGGCGTAGCCGCGCAACGCTCTCTGCCTCCTCGACGCGGCCGGCGTCGTAGAGGACCTGGGCCAGCAGGCCGTAGGTCCTGGCGAGCTCCAGCGCATGCGCCCCCGTCGCTGCCTTGCCGTAGATCGGCGATGCGCGCGGCGCAGCAGGGCTTCGGCCTCGTCGAGGCGGCCGGCGCGACGCAGCAGCCCGCCGAGAGCCGCCAGGGCGGCGGCATAGGACGGGTGCTCCTCTCCGTAGCGCGCCTTGGCGGCCTCGACACAGCGCTCGGCCAGAGGGATCGCCTCGGCGTCGTTGCCGGCGGCCTCCAGCGCGGCGACCCGGGCCTGCAGCGCAGCGATGCCGGCCGTCGTCCTGCGATACCGGGTCCATGCGCTGTCTCCCCACATTGCGTCCTCAGTCCGCGCCGGGCAGCGACTTCAGCTCCTGCGCGAGGACCGCGAGCTCCGCCGTCACCCGGTCGAGCAGCGATTGCAGCGGGGCGGCGACGTGCGTGATCTGCCGGGCCTGCTTGCCGAAGAGCTTGCTCCCCTCCGCCCCCAGCGGGCCCATCGCCGCTGAGGACCGTCAGCGCCTCCCTCTCCAGCTCGCTGATGGGCTGGAAGTTGCTCAGCGAGACGTAGGCGTTGCGCAGGAAGTCGCGCGACTCGCGGTCTGCCGCGGTCCTGATGCAGTGCTGCAGCACGATCCGGATCGCCTCCTTGGGATGGGCCAGCTCGGTCACATCGCGCACCACCGCGGTTCCTGGCTCGCGCAGCGACCGCGACATACCTCTCGAGCACTTCACGCGGATCGAACTCTGGCTTGGTCATGGCAATCGAGCTCGTACGCAATGCCGCCCCCCGCGGCGGCGATGCCTATTCCGCCGCCATCTGCATGCTCGGCTGCGTCGCCAGCCGCTGGCGGACGAGAGCGATGTGGAGACGCAGATCGTAGAGCTCGTTGGAGAAGTAGTGCGGGAACGCGAATGCGCCTCACCGCGCCATCGATCCGCTCGAGCTCCGCCTGGTGCGCGGCAATGTCGTGCCTGCGCGTCGCGGCTGTCGAGGCTCCGCTCCAGCGCCTTGAGCTGGCGGTACCAGTAGACCAGCCGCCGGCGCACCATCCAGACGTAGGTCGCAGGCAACGCCCTGGTGAGCGGCACGATCAGCGCGAGAAGCGGGATCAGGACCAGGAGCACCTGCCCGGCGTAGCTGCTGATATAGGCCGTAAACTGGTACGGCATGCCGAGGCGCGCGCTCACGGGGGCGAGGTTGCGCAGGAGGATCGGCAGCTCGCCGGACTTGTAGACCGCCCGCGCATCCTTGGCGACCTGGAACTCGGGATCGTCCGCCGACGGGAACTGGCCGGCGCGGTGGAAGAGCACCGGGTCGCCCGCCTTGTCGATCCCCGGCTTGGGATTGCTGACGACGGCGTGCGTCAGCAGGCTCACCAGCGTCGGGTGCATGTCCTTGCGCACCACGAGGACGACGGACGTGGCGAGCAGCGTGATGTCCGCCGGAGGGAATGACCGGGTTGAACTCCACCGCGCCCTTGCGCAGCACCACCTTGGTGATCGCCGGGAAGCGGTTGTCGTAGGCTTCCGCCTCGCCGGAGAAATCCATGAGCCGGATGTTCTGCACGCGCAGGAGGTCCTGGATCAGCTTCGAATCCGGGGGCTCGATCAGGAACGCCGCGTCGGCGCGGCCGTCGAGCAGCGGGGCCGCGTCGGCCGGAAGGCTCTCGGCAATCAGGGTGGCGTTGGTCTTGTCGATGCCGTTGGCCTTCAGCAACTGGTTGGCGATGCGCCGCGTCCCGCCCTCGCGCGTGCCGGTGAGGATCTTCTTGCCCTTGAGGTCGCGCAGGCTGGTGATCGGCAGGTCGCCGCGCGTGAACACCCAGATCGGCTCGTAGAAGAGGCGGCCGACCGACAGGAGCTGCGAGAACTCGGCGTACCGGCCCTGGGCCTTCTCGGTGGCAAGGCGGCCCTGCAGGCTGCCGACCAGGCCGCCCTTGATGAAGGCGGCATTGATGCCGGGGCCGGCCTCCAGCAGGGCCTTCAGCGTGGCAAACCCCGCGGCACCCTGCTGCACCTCGTACTTGACGCCGTAGCGCTCGAGATCGCGCCGGTAGCTCTCGGCGAGCTCGGCGTACTGCGGAGCTGCCCGCCGCCACCACGATCCTGCCTTCGCCGATCGCGCTGGGTCTGGCGCCACACGCCCCAGGACCCGACGCCGAGCACGCCGACGAGCCCGACGACCGCGGCCCATCTGACATAGCTGGAGTCCATGGCTCAGCGACCTCCCCATCCGCCGCTCCGGACATACCCGCGCCGCGACTGCGGCGGCAGTCCGAGCCCGGCGATGCCACCACGGGCTCGTGGCGCCGCGGTGGCGCCCCAGCGGCGCCTCCGGCTTTCTGCCACGTCATCCGAGGCATGAGCAAGCCGCGTCCTCGGGCCGCGCCGTCCGGAGCCGGGGCAGGCCGGCCGGTGCGACCGCGGCAATTGCGTCACGCCCGGCCGCCATGCGCCACGCGATCGCCGGTGCAGCCGGGCCGCTCCCATCGTGACCAGGATCGCGATCGTGTCACGATTGGCAACGACAATCCGGCGGATGCCAATGACGATATCGAAACCTGCCCTGCCGCCCGGCGCCCGACTGCCACGGCGGCCCTGATCTGCCTTCTTGTCATGCTCGCGACGACGCAATGCGCGCGCCTTCGATCTGCAGGGCCACCGCGGCGCACGCGGGCTGGCGCCGGAGAACACCCTGGCCGGGTTTGCCAAGGCGCTCGAGATCGGGGTGACCACGCTCGAGACCGACCTCGCGCGTCACCAAGGACGGCGTGATCGTGCTGAGCCACGATCTGGTGCTCAATCCGGACATCGTGCGCGGGCCCGACGGCGCATGGCTCGCAGGCCCGCGGGCCCGCCATCCACAGCCTCACGCTCGCCGAGCTGCGGCGCTTCGACGTGGGCCGCATCAAGCCGGGATACGAAGTATGCGCAGCAGTTCGAGCACCAGACGCCGGCCGACGGCGCCCGCATCCCGACGCTCGCCGAGCTGTTCGATCTGGCCAAGGCTTCCGGCAAGTCGCCGCGCTTCAACATCGAGACCAAGCTGTCGCCGGAGCAGCCCGGCGAGACGCCCGATCCGGAGACCTTCGTCCGCCTCGTGGTCGAGGCCGTGCGCGCGCGCGAAGGTGACGGGCCGCACCACCATCCAGTCGTTCGACTGGCGCACGCTGCGCATCGCCAGGCGGCTCGCACCCGAGATCGAGACGGTCTGCCTGACCTACGAGGCGACGCTGCGCGACAAGGCCGATGCCGACGGGCGCCGGCCGTCGCCGTGGCTTGCCGGGCTCGACCCGCGCGACTACGCGGGCTCCGTTCCGAGGCTCGTCGCGGCCGCCGGCTGCGGCACCTGGTCGCCGCATTTCAAGGAAATCTCCTCCGCCGCGGTGGCGGAGGCGCACGCGCTCGGCCTCAAGGTGGTGCCGTGGACCGTCAACGCCGAGGCCGACATGGCGCGCATCATCGACATGGGCGTGGACGGGCTGATCACGGACTACCCCGACCGGGCGCGCCGCGTCATGGCGGCGAAGGGGATTGCGCTTCCCGGCGATCCCTTCTGAAGCAGCGATTGGCCGGGCGCTGCGCGGCTGGGTCGAACGGCAGCGAGCCCCAACGCTGCATGTCGGCTCTCTCCGGGCTCGACCCGCCTGCGTCTCACGTCGCGGCATCGGCGCTCCAATGCTAGGGTCGACAGAGACGCGGGCACCGCCTGCGGCGTGGAGGCAGCAGCTGCGGTGTTCGGCGCATGGGTGACCGTTACGAACGGAGGCGCCGAAGGAGGCCGCGGCAGGCGGGGCTCGAGCCTCTGGCGCAGCCCGACGTGCCGACCGGCTGGGGCCTGCATGCGCCGGCCCGCATCGGCCACAACCAGGGCCCGCCGCTCGACGAGCCCGCCGGCAGCGCCTACCTGCGCTACTGCTGGCGCAAGGCACATGCCGAGGCCTGGAAGAACCCGCCGCTGGCGATCCTCAAGATGCGCGTGGCGCGGGCCGAGGCCGCGGGCGTCAGCTATCGCGAGTACATGCTGGAGCTCTTGGATACCGGCCGCCATCTGCAGGCTGCCGACGTGGCCAAGCGGCGCGGCAAGCCGTAGGTTTGGGTCGACGCGTCAGCGATGACCCAACGCCCGTCCAATTCGGTCTGTTGGGTCTTCTCCCCGGCTTGCGCCGGGGTCGACCCAACCTACGCCACGCCAGTGCAAGGCCCAGCCATGACAGAGCCCTTCGACCCCGCCAGACATCGCCTCGGCCCCTCGCGCTGGTTCGAGGACTTCGCGCTCGGGGAGACCTTCAACATCCCCTCGCGCACCGTGACGGAGGCGCAGTTTCTCGCCTTCCAGGCTGCGTCGGGCGACAATCATCCGATCCACTACGACCGCGAGTTCTGCCGCCGCCACGGGCACCCCGATCTGCTGGCGCACGGGTTCCAGGTGCTGATTCAGACCGCGGCCGGAGCGGGGCTGTTTCCCTTTCTCGTCGAGGAGTCGCTGTTCGGCTTCATCGAGCAGTCGTCCCGCTTCCTGAAGCCGGTGCATGCCGGCGATACGCTCTATCCGCAGCTCTCCGTGGCCGGCCTGAAGCCGCAGCGTACGACAGGCGTGCTCACCCTGCGCTCCACGGTGCACAACCAGAGGGGCGAGCTGGTGCTGGAGGGCGAGCAGAAGTACCTGTTGCGGCTGCGCACGGCGGGAGCGTGAGCAGCTGACCGATCACGTCGGCGGAATGTCCGATCTCCGGCATCGGCCATAGAGCTCGTCGAACACCCGGCGCGCGGCATCCCTTTGCCCGACGGCGCCCCCTGGTGCCGCAGCTCCCTGTAGCGGTGCTCCGCGTCGGCGGCGCGCAACCACTCGGCCAGCATGAATTGCAGCCATGCAGCCAAAGACCGGGACCGAGGCCGCCCGGCGCGACACCGCTGCCCCGCCGGGCGAGCCGGAGCTCGAGGCCGGGCATCGAGAGGAGACATCGCACCACCTGCCGCGTTTCGAGGCGTCACGGCTGGTGGTCACATCGGGATTGGGGGCCTTTTCTCGCGCAGGGCGACCGCGGCGGCGGCGGCCTCATTCCTCTGGGCGAACCAGGACGCGATTGCGCAGCGGGCCGGGGATCTGGAACTCCTCGATCGCCCTGGCGACGGCCTGCGCCTCGTCGCGGGCCTCGACATGGCCCAGCTCGACCATGCGCTTGCCGCCCAGGCGATAGACGCGCCAGCGCCTCGCCTCGGGCTTCTTCGGCATCCTTGGAGTGTAGCGCTGACGAGCGGCGGCGCAGCACCGGCCCACGAGGATGGTAAGTGCTTCGTGCTCGGGCAACGGCGTGGTCCCCCGCTCCCTGGCCGCTCCCCGCTAGGGAGGGAGCCTGTTGCACGCGGGGAAGCCATCCGGTCCAGCTACGCGGCGGGCGCTCCTCGGCGCTGCCCGAGGCGTAGATGCGCTGGAAGGCGGCCTCGAACCGCTGGCGGTCGGCGATCAGCGCATCGCGCGGGCCCGCCTCGCGACAAGACCGGGAGCAGCCGCTCGAGCTCGCGCAGAACCTCGACCACCGGCGCGGCCCCGGCCGCCAGGGCCGCAATAATGGCGGCATCGCCGCGATCCTCGCGGCGAAACCCGACCCTGCCCACCTTGCGCAGCGCCGCGTGCGCCTCGGCAAGCAGCGGCCTGCATCGGGCTTGCCGGTGCACCCTGGGCGCCGGCCGCAGCGGCGCGCTCCAGGGCCGCGACATAGGCGCCGATCCCCGCCGCCGGCGCCGCTCTCGCTCGCGGCGCCGTCCTCGTCGTCATCCGCTTCGACGGCAGGCAGGGTCGCGGCCGTCGTCTCCGAGCAGCTCCGACGAGCGCATCGCGTCCGCCGAGATAGGACACCAGATGCAGGCACCTCGCGGCGCGCCGGCCTCCAGCAGCGGCACCAGCGCCGCGAGACATTCGAGGCGCAGCTGCTCGCCCACCTCCCCGTAGCTCGCCGCGCACGCCGCGTAGGCCGCGTCGGCCGGCCTGCGGCCAGCGCCTGCTCGATGGCGGCCGCAGGTGCAACCCGCCGCCTGAGCGCGGCGACGAGGTTGGACTGCACCGGGCCGAACACGTCGGCGCGCAGCAGCGTGCGCACGAACTTCAGATCGAAGCGCTCGGCATCGCCGAGCCCGGTGTCCGCGGCCTGCCTCCTCCGCTTCCGGCCTTCCTCCTCCGGCTCCTCGCGATCGGGGTGCGGGTCCGCCCAGATAGTTGAGCAGCCACAGCCGCTCCCGCTTGTTCAGCCACTTGACGGCGTTGGCCGGCGCGTGGCCAGCGCGCGCAGCGGGGACTGCCATGCCTCGACTCGCGACGGCGTCTTGTCGGCTTCCGGCTGGCGGTGCAGATGATCGTCGAGGTTCAGCGGCATGCCGATCTGGCGGTAGGCCGTCCGCGTCGCGCAGGGCCCGGCGATAGCGCAGCATGGCGCGCGCCGAAGACCGATACAGGCGGAAGCCCTCCGTCTCGCTGTCGCCGGGCATGGCTGCGGCGGCCGATCCAGAAGGCAAGGATCGCCTCGTCGTCGATGGCGTCCGGCGCCACCGCCCGCGGCTCGCCAGGAACGCCCGCATCTTCTGCGCCTGGCGGATGTAGTGCGGGCTTTCCAGCCGCTCGCGACAGCCAGGCATTGAACCTGGCATGCAGGGCGCGCGCGACCTCGTCGGCGTGCACGGCGGGAGCGCCGCGGGCGAGGATGGGCTCAGCAGGTCCTCCACGGCGCCGAAGCCCAGCGCGTTGTGCAGAACATCGAGCAGCGCGGCCAGGCGCGGCATCTGCGCAAAGTCGATGTCGAAGCCCATCGCGTTCGGCGGCGGCAGCGCAGGCCTCGTGCAGGCGCACGCCGGCTGGCGGTCAAGGTGGCCACGCGCGCGGCAGCCGTCCGGCAGCGGCCGCCGCCTGCAGCGGCCACCTTGAAGTGGCGCGCGCGCAGGGTGGGGATGCGCACGTGCAGGAACTGCAGGTAGCTTCCCTCGGCCGCGGCGAGAAGCCGCGCCAGGCGCACCACGCGCCGGATGCCGCCGCCCAGCTCGCGGCCGCGGTCGGTGACCCAGCGCTGCACCATGGTCGGCGTCCCCGGGCGGGCACCAGGGCGAGCCGTCAGGGGCCGTGCGCTCGCTGGTCATGGCCAGCGCCTCGGCGACCTCCCGGGCGGCGTCTGACGGCGGGGCACGCATGCGCGGCGACAATCCTCCCCATTTCCCGTGGCGCCTTGCGCCCGATGGCGTAAGTTTACCGGCGTCCGCGGCCAAGATGTAGCCCAAGGCAACGACTTGTCGTGGCGGCCTGCGGGTGCCGGTGCGCGAAAAAAAGGCGCGAGAACCAATGTGAACCCTACATGAACGGCGCCAAGCTGTGCCGGCGCATGCCTTCGTTGCATGCAGATTTCCACTCGACATGGAGGTCAACCATGCTCGCAACTCAGCTCGAGATGGCGCGGGGCCGAGCATGAGCTCGCCGAGCGACGAGACCACCGTCGATGTGGCCGACCGGCTATATGCCGCCCGCTGCGCGGTAGCCGATGCCTCACCGGGCGGCCCGGAGGGCGGAGGATCGGCGTCGCCGAGCTGGTGCAGTTCCTGTCCGACCCAAGAAGCGAGCTGCCGCCGGAGGCGCAGCGCCTGCTGTTCTCCAATCCGCGCCTGCGCGCCGACTTCAAGCGGCTCAAGACCTCCCTGCGCTGCGTGGAGCTGCCCGCGCTCGCCGCTGCCAGCGACGGCGCGGTCGACCAGCGCAGCTTCGAGGGCGGCAGCGTGCGCCTGCATCCTTCGCGCGTCGGCCGGCCAGACCTACGCCCTGTTCCAGTTCAGCTGGCCGACGGCGACCCCGCGCGCCCTGCTGCTGGAGAGCGCCTCCGGCGACATCGTCAAGCGCCCGCTGCCGGCGGCGGACGCGTCGGGCCAGGCGGTCATGGTTCTGGACCAGAACCAGCCCGACGACGGCGCCTTCCTGCGCCTGATCGCAGATCCCGACGACGACCGGGTCGTTCATCCTCTGAGAAAATTGGCGAAGAGCGAGTAGCGAATAGCGAGTAGTGGGTCGCCGCCCCTGCTCCCTTTTCGCTATTCGCTATTCGCTTCTCTCCGACATGCGAAGGGCGCGCCGGCGGTGCCGGCGCGCCCTCGGCTTGGACGCGATCGCTGGTTTGGCGCTACTCGCGCCTGGGCGCGCGGGCATCGCACAGGTTGGCCTGCGTGGGCGGAGCGAGGATCGTCACTGTGAAGCGATCGGGGTTGAGCAGGAGCTTCGCCACCTCCCACACGTCCTGGCGGGTGATCCTCTCGATCTCGGGGATGTCGTCCTGGAGGAAGGTGATGGGGCGCTTCTCGATCTGAGACGACGACATCGTGTCCACCAGTGCCGCACCGGTGTCGAGACCGAGCAGGTTGCTGCCCAGGAACGCACGCTTGACGGTTGCAACCTCCTCCTCGGTCGGACCCTCGGCGGCCATGCGGCGCAACTCGGCCATGGTGACGCGCAACGCCTCCGGCACGTCCTTGACCTCGGCGCCGAACGCCCCGCTCTGCACACTGAAGGGGGCGACCTCGTGGTTGCCGTGATAGCTGAAGGAGGTGTTGACGCCGTAGACGAGCCCGCGCTTCACGCGAACCTCCTGGAAGAGCCGCCCCTCGCCGTTCATGATGGCGTTGAGGACCCGCTCCGCCCTGCGCTGGTGCCAGGTCATGGCGGGCGTCACCGCGGCAAACATCACCTGGGCTTGCGGCACGTTCATGGTGATCACCTCGCAGCTGCCGGCTGTTCCCCCGGGAACCGGCGGGGGACGCAGCTCCGCCTTGGCAGGCAGCGCACCGAACAGCCGGTCGAGCAGCGGCGCCAAGGTCGCAGCGTCGATATCGCCGGCCACGGAGATCTTGAGGCTCTCGCGAGCGAGCACGCGGCGACGGAAGGCGGCGATGTCGCCGGGCTCGACGCTCTTGAAGCCTGCCATCAAGCTCGGCACATCCGCAGCCAGCGGGTGGTCCTTGCCGTAGAGCCGCTGGCGCAGCGCCACGCCCATGATGCTGCCCGGGCTCTTCAACGCGGACTCGAGGTTGGCGAGATACTCGCCGCGCGCGCGCGCCATCGGCTCGTCGTCGTAGCGCGGCTCGTAGATGGCGAGCCGCAAGAACTCTAAGGCCTCGTCCTTGTACATGGACGGCGTCGAGAAGCTCACCTCGAAGAGCTCGTTGCCGGAGGACGCCACCAGGTGCACACCGATGCGGCTGCGCCGCCGCCCCAGCTCGGGGGCGTCGTAAGGACCGGCGCCTTCGTTGAACATATAGGCCGCCATGTTCGACAGTCCGTACTTCTCCTTGGGCTCCTGCAGCGCGCCTCCGGAGAAGCTGAGGCGCATCGTGATCAGGGGCGCATCGTCGTAGCGCATGAGCCAGGCCTCGATGCCGCCCGGGCTGACGACGCGCTCGACCTTGGGGGCCTCCGCCGTCGCGGCGGTTGTCGCAAGAGGCCCGACCGCCACGGTCGTGGCCAGGGTCGCGACGCATGCGAGCCGCGCGACGCATGCCGGGATCCGGCGGAATCCGGGCCGAGCGAGAGGAGCGAGTGATTTCCATGACATCACCTTTCGAGCTGAATTTGTGCGCTGGACGGAGAAGCCTGCCTACTTCGCGGTACCGACGGTCAGCGGACGCAGATCGCCGATCACCAGTTGCGACTTGCCGATCGTCTGCGCGGCAACCCGGTTGATGTCGGCAAGCGTCACCCGCGCGATACGCTCGTATGACGCATCGATCTCGGCGAGCGTCAGGCCGGCGACACGCCCCGCACCGTAGGTTTCGGCGCGCGTGCGATGGTTGTCGGCGCTGTAGGCCTTCGAGGCCAGGAGCGAGTGCCTCGCATCGTCCAGCTCCGCCTCGGTCACGCCGTCGCGTGCCAGAGCGGCGATCTCGGCGGCGAGAGCCCGCTCCAGGTCGGGGAGGGTAACGCCGGGCGCAGCCGTCGCCGTGAAGGCGAGCGTCCCGGCATGAATGTTGAGGCTGTAAGAGGCCGAGGCCGACATCGCCAGGCTGCTTCTCGGTGACGAGCCGGCGGTGCAGCCTGCCGATGATGGAGGTACCGGCGATCTGGGTGAGCAGGTTGAGGGCGATGGGCGTCGACCCGCGGCGTCCCCGCTACTCCGGGCGTCATGTAGTAGAACCCGATGCTGGGGAGCGTCACCTGCTCATGCTGCATCTCGACCCGGTCTTTCAGCGGACGGTCGGGCAGCGGGTGAAGGGTGCGCTTCGGCACGGGGCGAGCCGGCACGCGCCCGTAGGTCTTCTCGGCGAGCTCACGCACCTCGCTTTCCGTCACGTCTCCTGCCACGACAAGGATGACGTTGTTCGGCGCATAGAAGCGCTGATAGAAGGCGAGCGTCTTGGCACGGTCGAGCGCCTTGATATCGTCGGGAGAGCCGAGCAGGCCGCGGCCGTAGGGGTGATCGGGAAAGCGCGCTGCACCGAGCTTCTCGTAGAACAGAAACATCGGGCTCACTTCCTTGCCGCGCCGCTCGTTCAGCACGGCGCCGATCTCCGGCTTCACGTCCTCGTCGCGGATCTCGAGGTTGACCATGCGGTCTGCCTCGATCTCCATCAGCTCGGCCAGCTTCTGCTTGGGAAGGCTCTGGGGATACTTGGTGTACTCGTGGGAGGTCCACGCGTTGGCGGCGGCTGCCGACGAGCGAGACGACGAAGCTTGTCGAAGGAATTGGCGGGAAACCGCTTGGTCCCCCGGAACATCATGTGCTCCAGAAAGTGCGCCAATCCCGGCTGGTCCTTCGGGGTCCTCGGCGCCACCGACCTTGTACCAGAGCACGTGAGTGGCCACCGGCACACGATGGTCGGGCACGACCACCACCTCCATGCCGTTGGCGAGCGTGAACTGGACGGCGGAGCCGCCGCCTGGACCTGCGCCGAAACAGCGATGGCGAGGGCAACAGGAAGGCAGTACCAGCCGCAGCAAGGCGACGCGGACGGCACGATCGGCCGAGCCCCGGTGTGAACGTGACGAATTCCCGTCGCGAAGGATCAGGAATATGTCCTTCTTGGCAAGACATGACGGGCGCATCCGGCCCCGAAGGGCACTGCCATCGGCGACCAGACCGCCAAGGGTGTTTCCCATCGGCCTCCTCGCGTGGCTTCATGGCGGAGCCATACTCTGGTGCGTGAACGGCACCGTATGCCCGCTTCTCGCGAGACCTCTGTCCCGCAGCCTCGAAAAGCGGTGCATGACTGCCCGGACATCGGGACAAGGGCCCCAATCAGCAATGCGCGGATACCGTCCTTCCGGGGCACATCTCAAATCGCGCTCGCACGACGGAGCACAATTCACGCTGGGTGGGCCAAGCGGTCCAAAAGCTTTTTCGGCGAGCTGGACGGGCGCCGAGCAAGGAACCCTGGGCGTCCACAGAAAGCCCAAGTCTGGCCACATTGCGCCACAGGATGGCCCTGGCCCTGGGGGCTGGAAGGGGCTAGGCAGGGTGCACGGGCTCGCGAATTGGCTGCCCGTCGAGCCGCCTTCGCGCCCCTCTCCTCCGCAGGGGTCCATCGAAGCCAAGCACGCCCCAAGACCAACGCCAAGACGACGGAATCACCAACAATGCCAGCTGGCGGCTTCTCCCTGATCGAGCTTTTCTGGTCGGCGCACCCCGTCGTCAAGGGCGTGATGGTGGGGCTGCTTCTGGCTTCGGTCTGGGCCTGGGCCATCATCATCGAGAAGCTGGTCGCCTTCAGGCGGGCGCGGCGCGAGGCCGACCGCTTCGAGCAGATGTTCTGGTCGGGCCAGTCGCTGGACGAGCTCTACATCGGGCTGTCGCACGGCAAGACGTTCTCGATGGCCTCGCTGTTCGTGGCGGCGATGCGCGAATGGAAGCGCTCTGTGGAGGGCAACATCCGGGCGATGGGCGGCATCCAGATGCGCGTCGAGAAGGTGATGGATGTCACCATCAGCCGCGAGATGGAGCTGCTCGACCGGCGGCTCCTGTTTCTGGCCACGGTCGGCTCGATCGCCCCCTTCGTCGGCCTGTTCGGCACGGTGTGGGGCATCATGACGAGCTTCCAGGCGATCGCGGTCTCGAAGAGCACCAACCTCGCCGTGGTGGCGCCGGGCATCGCCGAAGCGCTGTTTGCAACCGCTCTCGGCCTCTTCGCCGCCATACCGGCGGTCGTATTCTACAACAAGTTCGCCGCCGATTCGTCCCGGCTGTCGCAGCGGCTCGAGACCTTCGCCGACGAGTTCTCGGCGATCGTCTCGCGCCAGATCGACGTGAGAACCTGACGCGGAGCCGAGCCCGCATGGCCGTCAGTTTGCATCGTGCAGGCAGGCCCGGCGGCGGCCGGCGCGGCCGCGCCCGCCGCCACACGCCGATGCACGAGATCAACGTCACGCCGTTCGTCGATGTCATGCTGGTGCTGCTGATCGTGTTCATGGTCACGGCGCCGCTGCTGCTGTCGGGGCTGCCCGTCGACCTGCCCTGCCGTCAAAGGGCAGTCGCTGAACGTGAACAAGGATCAGCTGACGATCACGCTCGATGGCGAGGGCCGCGTGTACCTCGGTGCCTCGGAGGAGGCCGATCGACGTTGGATCAGCTCGCAGCCAAGCTCAAGGCGATTGCAAAGGAGGACGAGGCGCATTCTGTTCCGCGGCGACCGGCGGGTGCCCTACGGGCGGGTCTCGGAGGTGCTGAACGCCGTTATCCAGGGAGGCTACAAGAAATTCACGTTTGTGAGCGGTCCTGAGGAGATCCAAAAGGCGCCAGCGAAGCGATAGCGAGGCGGACGCGTGCACTTCGGGCTGATCATCTCGGTGTTCCTGCACGTTGCGATCCTGGGATGGACTCTGTTCACATTCCAGTCGCAGCGCCAGTTGCACGCGCCCGAGCCCGAGCCGGTGGCGGTGGGCATGATCACGCCGAGCGAGGCCACCAAGGTGCGCCCGGGGCGCCGACGGCCAAGCAGCCCGAGGCCGAGGCCAAGGAGACACCCAAGGGCGAGCTGGCAAAGAAGGAGGCCGCCAAGGCGCGGCCGGTCCCGCCGCGCCGCCGCCGCCGCCCCCCGAGCCGCCGGCACCAAGGCGGAGGAGAAGTCCGACCCGATCGCCAAGAAGCTCAAGGAGACGCCGCCGCCGGCACCTCCCCCGCCTGCCTCGCCCCCTGCCCCGGCCGAGCAGAAGAAGGCCCGACGCCGCGCCCCCGCCGGAGAAGCTCGAAGCCGATGCGCTGCAGGCCGCCGAGCAGCGCAAGCTGGAGGAGCAGAAGCGGGCGGCAGAGCAGAAGCGGGCCGAGGAGCAAAAGCGAGCCGAGGAGCAAAAGCGGGCCGCGGAGCAGCGCCGCCAGGCCGAGCTGAAGCGCAAGCGCGACGAGGAGAGGAAGCGCAGCGCTCGAGAAGAAGAAGCGGGACGACGAGCGCAAGCACCGCGAGGCGCAAGCCGCGAAGCAAAAACAGAAATCGTTCGACGACCACATGCGCGAGCTGGCCGAGCTCAACAAGGTGCCCGACAAGGGTGCACCCCCGCCGCCGTCGGCTCCGCCCAACGAGCCCACCAGGACCAAGGGCCCGGCGCTCGGTGCTCCGGACGGCCGCGACCGGCAGCTCTCGGCCAGCGAGCTCGCCATGATCGGCCAGATGATCAAGTCATGCATGGACGTAAAGTGGAGGGTGCTCAGCGGCGGCGCGTCGGCGCGGGAGACGCTGGTGAAGATGCGTCTGCGCTTCAACCCGAACGGCACGCTCGAGCTGCGCCTCCCGAGATCATGAACCCGCAGAGCACCCCCTACTTCGTTGCAATCGCGGAAAGCGCCATCCGTGCCGTGCAGCAGTGTGAGCCCTTCGACCTGCCGCCGGCCAAATACGAGTTCTGGAAAGACATCGTCCTCAACTTCCAGCCGCGCGATATGTACTAGGCGGAGCGAGATGGCCGTAAAGATCACGAGCACCCGTGCAGCCCGTTCCACGGCGATGAGCCGGCGGCGGGCATCTGCCCTGCTGATGCTCTCACCCCTCATGGCAGCGCTGCCGGGCACCGGGGCCATCGCCCAGCAGCAGCGACCGCCGTCCGGCCCCCTCGAGATCGACATCACGCGGGGTGTGCTCACGCCCATTCCCATCGCCATCCCGCAGTTCCTGGGCGACGACCCGCGTTTCGTCGCCGAGTTGACGTCCGTCATCACGGCCGACCTGGAGCGGTCGGGCCTGTTCAGGCCGCTCGACCCGGCCTCCTTCATCGACCGCGTGCGCGACGTGAACGCCCCGCCGCGCTTCCAGGACTGGCGTGTGATCGACGCCCAGGCGCTGGTGGTGGGCCGGGCGGGGCGCGCCGCCGACGGCCGCTACGTGGCCGACTTCAAGCTCTACGACGTGCCCACCGGGCGCGAGCTGATGGCGCTCCGGCGCATGGTGATGCCCGCCGTCCAGTGGCGCCGGCTGGCGCACCGCATCGCCGACCAGGTGTACGAGCGCCTCACGGGCGAGAAGGGCTATTTCGACACCCTGATCGCGTTCATCGACGAGACCGGGCCCAAGGACCGCCGCCGCAAGCGCCTCGCCCTCATGGACCAGGACGGCGCCAACGTGCGGCTCCTGAGCCAGGGCGCGGAGCTGGTGCTGACCCCGCGCTTCAGCCCCAACGCCCAGGAGGTCACCTTTCTCCAGTACGTCGGCGAGCAGCCGCGCGTGGTGCTCCTGAACCTCGACAACGGCCAGCGCGAGATGGTGGGCGACTTCCCCGGAATGACGTTCGCGCCGCGCTTCTCGCCGGACGGCCAGCGCATCGTCATGAGCATCGGCGAAGGCGGCGCCTCGGCCATCGTGGAGATGGACCTGCGCAACCGCCAGACCCGGCGCCTGACCCAGCTTGCGGGCATCGACACGGGCCCCTGCTACAGCCCCGACGGGCGGCGCATCGTGTTCGAATCGGACCGCGAGGGTACCCAGCAGCTGCACGTCATGAACGTCGATGGCTCGGCGCCGAGGCGCATCAGCTACGGCGAGGGCCGCTATGCAACACCGGTGTGGTCGCCACGCGGCGATCTGATCGCCTTCACCAAGCAGTTGAGCGGCAGCTTCCTGATCGGGGTCATGCGGCCCGACGGGTCGGGCGAGCGCATCCTCACCGAGGGCTTCCACAACGAGGGGCCGACCTGGTCACCCAACGGCCGGGTAATCCTGTTCTTCCGCGAGAGCCAGGGCGCCAGCGGCGGTGCGAGGCTGTTTTCAATCGACATCACGGGCTACAACGAGCGCCAGGTTCTGACGCCGGCGTTCGGCTCGGATCCGGCCTGGGGCCCCTTGCGCGCCTGACACTCTTTACCCCGCCTTAACCGGATTAGTGTGTCTTTCGCCGAGTGAGCGAGGCCCGGCGGCATCGGTGGGCCTGCACGCAGCCTCTGTGAACGGCGTTACGGCATACCGATGCGCTACCCCAAGCAAGTGGCATTTCGGCACCAACAACCATGCAAAAGCCCTCGGATCAGAAGCTGCGTTCTTGATCTGGGCCTTGCGCATCGGTAGCCAAATGGGTGCGATTGCCGAACACGTGTCAGGAGAGAAGACTATGAAGCTCAAAATGATCGTTACCTTGGCGCTTGTCGCCGGCGTAGCCCTGGGCGCCTGCCGCCGCGAAGTAGCCCACGAGCCCATGAAGCTCGGCGCTGGCGACGTGGCCGTCGAGCAGGCCGCTCGCTGAGCCCAGAGCTGAGGGGCACCGGTCTGGTGTTGCGCGTTCCCGCCATGTAGGCGGGCTGCATTGCCAACCGTCGGGTTTCAAGGGCCTCATCGCAGCGCGCTGCTGCGATGTGGCCCTGATTTTTTTCCGGTTTGTTAACCTTCCGATTGCACCCTGGGGAAAACCTGCGCCAGCGGGTTGCAAGATCGCGCCGAAGCAGCGTTCAGCTGTGCCTGCGCACGTCATATTTTGGCGCCTGCCGTAGGCTAAGACCCGGAATGGGCCACGGAATTCGTTAGTGTCCCGCCGCCGCACGGCGCCAGAAAAAGGGGGCTTTGCGATGATGCCATCAGCTTGGCACCGACCCGGAGCGAGCCTGCTCGCGGCCGCTCTCCTCTCGCTTCCGCTCGCGCTTGGCGGGTGCGCCAACAACCAGCGCCCCGAAGACCTTGCCAAGAACCACAACTACAACACTCCCGGATCGCTGCGCGACTTCATCAGCAAAGCCGGGGATCTCGTGTATTTCTCGACCGACAGCGTGGAGCTGTCCGTCGAGTCGCAGCAGACGCTCGCCGGCCAGGCACGCTGGCTGAAGCAGTACTCGCAATACCCCATCACCATCGAGGGCCATGCCGACGAGCGCGGCACGCGCGAGTACAACATCGCACTGGGAGCCAAGCGCGCCCAGGCCGTGCGCACGTTCCTCATCCAGCAGGGAATTCCAGCCGGGCGCATCCGCACGGTGTCCTACGGCAAGGAGCGGCCGGTCGCGGTCTGCAACGATATCTCGTGCTGGTCCCAGAACAGGCGCGCCCAGACCGTGCCCAACGGCCGGTCCGACGCGCGCTCGTGAGAGCGACAGCGAATGGGGAGTGGCGAATGGGGAATGTGGAGAGGCGACGCCTGTCTCCATTCGCCATTCGCGCACCGATGCGGCCTTGCTCCCGTCCCAAAGTCGTGTTCGAGAGGCCTTCCGCGGCCCTCGGTGGGTCCTCTGACCGCTCTATGAAGACGCCAAGGTGATGATCGGCACGGCAAGACTGTGGTCCAAGGGCAGTGCGCTTGCGCTTGCGCTCACCGTTTTCGTCGCGCTGGCGCAGGCACAGAGCCCCGGCCCGCCTCCGGGCAAGGTGTCCCCACCGGCCGGTAAGGAGGCCGCGCAGGGGCCCGACGCGGCCCTGCAACGCCGAGTCGAGCAGCTCGAGGAGCAGCTCGTCGATCTGCAGGTGACCATCGGAACGCTCGAATCGCTGACTCGGGGCACCAACCCGCCGCCCTCGCGGACGCCGCCAACCCACGGCGCGCTCAGCGCCGCCGACGCCGGGCGGCTCGATGCCATAGAGACGCAGATCAAGGCTCTCACGTCCCAGCTCGAGTACCTGCAGGAGCAGGTGCGCAGCCTCGCGGAGCGCTCACCCGGTCAGCCGCCGCCACCGGGTTTTGGGAACGTGACGGTGGCGCCGACACCACCGCCGCCGCCCAAGGACGAGATCGACCGCGTGTTCCAGCTTCCCAAGGCTGAGCCACCGCCCAAAAGCGAGCCGCCGCCGAAACGAGAGGCGACCGCGAAGGCCGATCCACCGCTGTCGAGCGACCCCGCCCCCAAGCCGCCGCCGGGCTTGGCCGACGATCCGCCGCCCCAGCAGCTCTACGAGCAGGCCTACGGCTTTCTGTTGCAGAAGGACTACGGCGCGGCCGAGCAGAGCTTTGACGATTTCCTGAAGCGCCACCCGACGCACCACTTGGCCGGCAACGCGCAGTATTGGCTGGGGGAGACCTTCTTCGTGCGCAGCCAGTACCGGCCTGCCGCGGCCGCCTTCCTCAAGGGTTACAAGGACTTCGGCAGCAGCCAGAAGGCGCCGGAAAGCCTCCTCAAGCTCGCCATGTCCCTCAATCGGCTGGGCCAGAAGGACGCCGCTTGCTCCTCCTTCAAGGAGCTGACAACCAAGTTCCCGACCCCGCCTGCGCACGTGCGCAGCCTCGCCAAGACGGAGCGCCAGCGCGCCGGCTGCTAGGCCGCCCTGCCCCTTTCGAGGGCGTCCCATCGGTGCGTTGCGTCAGGCGATCTCAAGACGATCGTGCTGCGAGAATGGATTTATCTCGACACATAGTTTCTTCACCGTCGCGATCGGCATCTTGCGCTTGCCGAGTCCTTCCATCCTGACCAAGCCGGCCGCTTCCAGCTTCCCGAGCGTGCGGGTCAGATTGGATGCCGCTCGGCCCGTCAGCTTGGCGAGATCAGCAACGGAGGACGGCTTCTTGTCACGAATGACGGCCAGCAGCCTGCGATTTTCCGGCGTCAGCAGGCGGATAAGCGCCTCGATCGAGTTGAAAGTGGGCCGTGTGGCGTCCGCCGGCGCCTTCTTCTCGCCGCGGGCGACGGCTCTCATCTCCGCCTCCAGGCTAGCCAAGCTCTGAATTCTAGGCTTCTTCACGGTCGACTCCCTTCGTCGGTCACATCGACGACCTCCTCCGAGATGCCGCGCTCCGCGAGGATGCGGCGGACCTCGGAAAAGAAGTCGGCGAGAAGCTTGTCAGCGCTTTCGAACTTATACGGCCGGCCTTTGTCCCCTTCCTCGCGGTGCCAATGGTCTGCGGCAACCGGCCTCTTCGCGTGCTTGGCCCTCTTGGGCCGCACGCTATGCGCGTTGTCGAAGCCCAGTATGCGGACACCCTCCGGATCGTGGAGAGTGAACGAGTAGCTGAGCCCGTGCGGCCTTGAAGGACTGGATTCGATGCCCTTGATCTCGAACCTGATGGAATACCCATGTTCGAGCCAATGGACGCGGCCGTCGAACGCGAGGAGGAATTCGAGCGAGTGATCGACCTCCTCCCTGGTCATATCATGTCCTCATATGATACTTTATAGGTCCGGTACATTCGACTGTCAAAGAGCGTACCCGCGCTCCATAGGGCCACCAAAATTGCTCTCGGGGAATGCTCAGCGCTGGCGCTCGATCAGCAGCACCTTGCGCACGAGTTCCGCGACATTGCCCGCGCCCATCCTCTCCATCACCCAGGCCCGGTAGTTCTCGACCGTGCGCGGGCTGATCCCGAGTCGTAGCGCGATCTGCTTGTTGGACAGCCCCTCGGCGACCAGTTGCATCACCTCCCGTTGGCGCGGCGAAAGCTCGGCGACGCGCTGGATGAGCTCCTGGCGCTGGCTCTCCCGGGGGCGCTGCGCCTGCTCGGCCGCCAGCGCCGTCTCGATCCCGGCAATGAGGCGATCGGCATCGTAGGGCTTCTCGACGAAGTCGAATGCCCCCTCTTTCATGGCCGAGACGGCCATGGTGATGTCGCCATGCCCGGTGATCAGGATCACGGGCACCGCCGAGCCGCGCGCCTCGAGCGCGCGCAGCAGGTCGAGGCCCGAGATGCCGGGCATGCGCACGTCGCTGACGACGCAGGCCGCGGCGTACTCGGGGAGACACGCCAGGAACGCTTCGGCGGACGCGAAGCCACGCACCACCAGTCCGCGGCCTTCGAGCAGCAGGCGCAGCAATTCCAGCGCCGCCTCGTCGTCCTCGATGAGCGCAATTGTCATCCGGCGCTCCGTTGCTCGGCGGGCGCCGGCAGCGTGAAGGAGACGGCCGCACCCATGGAGCTGCTCTCGATCGACAGGCGGCCGCCGTGGCCTTCGACAATCGAGCGGGCCAACGAAAGGCCGAGCCCCAATCCATCCGCCTTGGTCGTCGTGAAGGGTGTGACGGCCCGCTCGGCAACATCGGGGTCGAAGCCGGGGCCGTTGTCGCGCACGCGAATGACCACCGATCCTGCCGCTTCGCGGTCGGCCTCGATGACCACGCGGCCGTCGTAGCGCCCGGCCTCGGTCAAGGCCTCGGCGGCGTTGCGCACCAGATTGACGATCACCTGCTCGATCTGCAGGGCATCGACCCTCACCGACGGCAGATCGCGACCGAGGCGCAGCTGCAGCTCGACGCCCTGCCGGTCGAGCTCCACGCGGCAATAGGACACCGCCTCGTCGAGCAGCGTCGGCACCGCGATGGAAGCCGTCTCGCTGCGCCCGAGACGGATGAAGTTGCGCAGCCGCCGCACCACCTCGGCCGTGCGCTCGACCTGGGCGATCAACCGGTCGGAGGCTTCCGACGCCGCGGCGCGATCGGACGCGCTCCGCACGAGCCGCGCGTAGTTGGCCACCGCGGTCAGGGGCTGGTTGATCTCGTGGGCGATGGCGGCGGCGAACTCTCCCGTCGTGCCGACCCTCAGAGCACGGCTCAGGGCCTCCTGATTGAGCCGGAGCTGCTGCTGCGTGCGCTGCTGCTCGCTGACGAGCACGCCCACGGCGAGCCCGGTCAGCGCCAGGACCACCATGAGCGCCTGATAGGCGGTCACGTCGGCGCCGTCCTGCTCGGTGAAATGGATGGCCGCGATCAGCCCGACCTGGGTCAGGAGCAGCCCCGCGGTCACGCCCTCCAGGCCGAAGCGCACGGCCGTCCAGACCACCGGAAGGAAGAACAGGTAGAAGAGCTGGAAGCGGAACGCCTCGGCTACGCCGAACACGACCCACAGCGCCGCGACCAGCAGCGCAACGAGGGCGAGCGCCTCCAAGGACGGCGGCATCCAGCGCCGCCGCGTCATCAGCACCAGCAGGAACGGCGTCAGCACGATGATGCCGATGGCGTCGCCCACCCAGAAGCGCAGCGCGGCGCGCCCGAAATCGGAGCCGGCCAGGACGCCGAACAGAACGAGCATGCCGACATAGGCTGCAGCCACCACGGCGGTGCTGCCGATGGCGGTTACCGCCAGCAGAACCAGGGACTGCCGGGAGGCGAGCGCCGGATCGAAGCGCAAGCGGGGCTGGAGCAGGAGCCCCGTCGCGGCCGAATATCCACCGCCGATGATGAACGCCGCCGCCGCCTCGGCCTCGAGCGGAAGCGCAAAGCCGCGTACGAGCCCATCGGCCAGCACGGGCGCGACGAGCAGCCACGGCATGAACTCGGCGCCGAAAAGGAGGATCAGGGCGAAGCTCAAGCCGGTCTGCGGGTCCCATGGCGTTATGCCGAAGCTCGCAAACGGGTGCACGTAGCTCAGCCAGTCGAGCAGCACATAGCCCGCGAGATACGCAAGCGCGATCTCGATGTGGCGACGCGGCAGGAGGCGCGCGATGGGCATGCCGGCTGCGACCGTAGCGTTGGCCCGCTTCTGCACGCCGTTCCTAGCTCCCGATCACGGTTTCGCCCTTCCGTACTTCTACCTGGGGATGCACCCATTGGCATACAAACGAGGGGAGGCGTCCGCAATTGCCGCGGCGTGCCGCCACCCGCCATCCTCGCTGCCCCGAACGGGCGAGGACGGGATGACTGGACTGAATCCAGGGATCGTGGAGATCGTGGCGGTCGCGATCTTTGCCGTTGCGCTCGTCCACACCTTCAACACCCGCGCCTTCCGGCATCTGGCCCACGTGAATCCGGCCCACGCCGGGCTCTGGCACCTGCTGGGCGAGGTGGAGGTCGTGTTCGGGTTCTGGGCCATGGTGCTGCTCCTGTTCCTCGTCGCGCACAGCGGGGCGGGCACCGCGCTCGGCTACCTGGAAAGCCGCAACTTCACCGAGCCGGCCTTCGTGTTCGTGATCATGGTGATCGCTGCGAGCCGGCCCGTCATCGATTTCGCCGGCGCGCTTCTGCACTCTGTCTCCCGCGCGCTGCCGCTGCCTCCGCCCGTCGCCTACTACTTTACGCTCCTCTCGCTGGGACCTCTGCTCGGCTCCTTCATCACCGAGCCGGCGGCGATGACCCTCACCGCGCTCCTGCTGCGCGAGCGCTTTTTCAACCGCGGAGCGCCCAAGAGCTTCCTCTACGCCACCCTCGGCGTCCTGTTCGTCAACGTCTCCATCGGCGGGACGCTCACGCCCTACGCCGCGCCGCCGGTGCTGATGGTGGCCGACAAATGGGGGCTCAACGTCGTCACCATGCTCAGAAGCTTCGGCTGGAAGGCCGCCATCGCCGTCGTCGTCAACGCCGCCGGCGCCACCTGGGCCTTCCACATGTACCTGCGCAAGCGGCAGACCATCTCCCCGGGCCTGGCGCGTCGCGATGTCCCGGCCTGGATCGTCGCCGTGCATCTGCTCTTCCTGGCGGGCGTGGTGGTCTTCAGCCACCATCCCGTGGTTTTCATCGCCCTCTTCCTGTTCTTCCTCGGCTTCGCCGAAGCCTACAAGCACTGGCAGAAGCGCCTCATCGTCCGCGAGGGCCTGCTGGTCGCCTTCTTCCTCGGCGGCCTCGTCGTGCTCGGCGGCCAGCAGCGCTGGTGGCTGCAGCCGCTGATCGCCGACCTGAGCCCCACGGCGCTCTACTTCGGGGCCACGCTGCTCACCGCGATCACCGACAACGCGGCGCTCACCTACCTGGGCTCCCAGGTCGAGGGCGTCTCCGACGCCTTCAAGTATTCCATGGTGGCTGGCGCCGTCACGGGCGGCGGCCTCACCGTCATCGCCAATGCACCCAACCCGGCGGGCTTCGCCATCCTCAAGGACAGCTTCGAGGACGGCGCCATCGGTGCCGCCGGCCTTGCTGCCGCCGCCACGCTGCCCACGCTCGTCGCGGTTGCCGCCTTCCAGCTCCTGCCGGGGTGAGGCGATGTCGTCGCTCGAGACACCCGAACGTCGGTCCACCGGGCGCAGGCCGGACTGCGGGCACCGCCCGCTCAGGTTGCTGGTCGTCATCGACGGCTCGGAAGGGACCGGCCGCATCGTAGAGCTGGCCGTCGGCCTTGCGCGCAAGGGCCTTGCCATCGAGGCCATCCTGCTCGGTGTGATCTGCGAGCCGCCCGACGGCCGGCTGCGCGGCTACGGCTCGTTCAAGCGCAAGGAGGTCCATGCCCGCCTCCATGACCTCATGGGCACGCGCGCCGTCGGCGCCGCGGCGCGCCGCCTCGACCAGCCGGCATCGTGCACCAGGATCGCCTCGAGGTCGGCGATCCCGCGCGGACCATCCTGCGCGTCGCCGACGAGGAGGCCTGCGACCTTATCCTCGTCGCCGATCCGCCCGCTGGCGCCTTCCGCCGCTGGCTGCCCGAGGCGATCGGCCTCACCTTGGCGACCGTGGCGAGCCGGGTCGCGCAACTCGCATCCGTGCCGGTGGTCGTGGTCAAGTAAGCACGGTGGCTGCGGCGCCGACCATATTACTCCCGCGCAGTTGCGCTTTTGCTGCTTTGGTCTTGGCGCTCGCGAACCTCGGCGAGATCGCGTTCGAGGAAGAAGTTGAGAAACGTGCGGATCACGGCGATCGCGGCAAGCCGCCCGATGTCCTGCCAGGTCGGCGCGATCGCCGTCTCGATGATGTCGCCGGCCAGCTGGAAGGTGAGACCGGCGACCAGCCAGCGCGCGTAGCGCAGCCACACGTCGCGCCGCTCGTGGCCGGAGCGCGAGGAGAGCATCAGCCGCAGGCCGTTGATGAAGGCTTCGACGGTTCCGAGCACGATCAGCAGCAGCGCCATCACGTCGATGATGACGACTGCGTATTCGGTGAGGACGGTCAGCCATTCCTTCAAGGCATCCTGCCCTGCGCGATGCCGCGCGCGAGCGGCAGGCTGGCCGTCCTAGCGCAGCGACCTGGGCGGCACGACGATCGGTGCCGCCCGGTCGCATGTTCGCACGATCAGTGATGCGCGCCGCTGATGGACGCCTCCATCTTCTCCATCGCCTGGTCGATGGTGAAGCTCGCCGCCTTCTGCCGCGGCGGGAACTCCTTGAACGTCGTCCAGGAACGGCTGTGACGATCGCCTGTGCCGCCATGATCATGTAGGCCTTGGAGATGTACCAGTCCCAGTAGGTGTTGGAGGTGATGTCGGCCCGCTCGAACGGATCGGTCCGCAGGTTGTAGAGCTTGGGGGTGCGCAGCACCGTGAACGGCTCGGCCCACACCTGCAGCGTTCCCGGGCAGCGCTGCTCCATGAAGACGGCCTTCCAGTTGCCGGCGCGGACCGCGACCAGATCGCCGTCGTCGCTGAAGTAGATGAAGCCCTTGCGCGGGCTCTTGACGCCCTTCTTGGTCAGGAAATCGAGCAGATTGTAGCCGTCGATGTGCACCTTGAAGGTCTTGTCGCCGGCCTTGTGGCCCTTCTTCAGCTTCTCGACGATGGTGGGCTCGCCCGCCATGGCGAGGAAGGTCGGCAGCCAGTCGTGGTGCTGGACGATCTCGTTGGAGACGAAGCCCGCCGGGATCTTGCCGGGCCAGCGCACCAGGCAGCGGCACGCGGAAGGCGCCTTCCCAGTTGGTGTTCTTCTCGCTGCGGAACGGCGTCATGGCGCCGTCGGGCCAGCGTGTTCATGTGCGGCCCGTTGTCGGTCGAGTACATGACGAAGGTGTTGTCGGCGATGCCGAGCTCGTCGAGGTAGTCGAGCATCTGGCCGACGTTCTTGTCGTGGTCGACCATGGTGTCGTGATAGAACGACTGGTGCTCGCCCGCCTGGCCGCGGCTCTTGGGCTTGGTGTGGGTCCGCAGGTGCATGTGGGTGGTGTTGAGCCACACGAAGAACGGCTTGCCGGCGTCGTGCTGGCGCTTGATGAAGTCCTTCGCGGCAGCGACGAAGTCGTCGTCGCAGGTCTCCATGCGCTTGCGGGTGAGCGGGCCGGTGTCCTCGATCGTCTGCTTGCCGACCGGCCCCAGCGCGGCTCATCGGTCTTGTCGTCCTTGTCGGTCGCCTTGCAACGCAGCACGCCGCGCGGCCCGAACCTCGCCTTGAACTTCGGGTCCTTCGGATAGTCCTCGTCCTCCGGGTCCTCCTCGGCGTTGAGGTGATAGAGGTTGCCGTAGAACTCGTCGAAGCCGTGCACGGTCGGCAGGAACCGGTTCTGGTCGCCGAAATGGTTCTTGCCGAACTGGCCGGTGGCATAGCCGAGCGGCTTCAGCAGCTCCGCAATCGTCGGGTCCTCCGCCTGCAGGCCCACCGGCGCACCGGGGAAGCCGACCTTGGAGAGGCCGGTGCGGAACACGCTCTGCCCGGTGATGAAGGCGGCCCGCCCCGCCGTGCAGCTCTGCTCGCCGTAGGAGTCGGTGAAGCGCATGCCCTCGTTGGCGATGCGGTCGATGTTGGGCGTGCGGTAGCCCATCATGCCGCCGCTGTAGCAGCTCAGGTTCCAGATGCCGATATCGTCGCCCCAGATGACGAGGATATTCGGCTTGTCGGTCTTGGCCATGCTCGTGCTCCTCTTGCTGGCGGATTGCGCTGCTTCAGTCGGTGGTGAAGGCGTCTTGGTCGAACGTTTGGCCATGCGGTGCTCCTCAGCCCAACCGGCGACTGCGTGGAGCGATGCCCGGCGCGCGGCTTGCGGCGTGGTCGATCGAGGCGTGCGGCCGGCGCCGGACATCGGGCGAAGCGCCGCATCGGCGGCAACCTTGGCAAGGGCGGCCTCGCGTGGAATAGTGAGCAAAAGCCTAACGAAATTCGGGGGATACGATGGCTTTGGACGGGGCGCCCGAGCGCAATCCGCGACTTCCGTGGTGCACGAGCCTGCAAGCAGCTCATCGGGCAGGGAGAGCCGGCAACGCGGGTCTATTTTCAGACCGATCCCGGAGGGAACGCAGGGGCTGACCGGCCTCTACCACCAGCAATGCAGCAGGCGCTTTCAGTCGCTCGCACGGGTGGTGAACATGAATCCGTGGGGCAGGCTCTAGGCGGGGCAGCGCATCGAGTCGCCTTGCTGATCGCCTGCTCGGTCGGGCGCCCTGCCATGTGGCCTCTCCTCACCCGAACGGTCCGACGCTGAACACCATGCTCACGATGGCGGCGATGCCGACCAGGAGCAGGATGGCCGCGGTGATGAGGGTCAGCGACACCGGGAACAGGCTCTCGCCGTGAACGAGACCCCGCGCCGTCATATCGTGCCGCAGGCGGCGCAGCCCGAGCATGAACTGCACGTGGTAGATGATGCCGAGCACCAGCATGCCGATGCCGAGCGCCACCAGCGTGATGCCGAAATTGCGCGCCGCGTGGGCGCTTGCCAGCGTGCCGGCTTCCTTGAGCTTCTCGAAGAACTGGAAGATCGTGAACCCGAACCCGATCAGCGACAGCGAGGTGCGGATCACTGACATCAGCGTGCGGTCGGCACTCATGCGCGTGCGCTGGAACGACATGCCCGAGCGCCGCGAGGACAGCTCGACATTGATGCGCTCGGGACTGGAGGCCGAGGTGACGGGGGATTTGCGCCTGGTGTCGGTGTCAACCATGTCGGCTGGGCCTTCCATCAGTGCGCCGCACCGGAAGTCCGCTCGGTCCATCGCCGCGCGATGCGCGCAGCGAGGCCGCGGATCAACAGGTAGGGAAGGAAGGCGAGGAGAAGGGCCACGATTGCCGCTTCGCCGGGGTAGAACGTGCCGAGCACCCGGAGCTGGTAGATCACGTCCATGACCAGCCCGAGGGCGATGACGCGCGCCGTGGCGATCAGCCCTTCGCGCAGTCGCGGCCAACGCTGCCCGGGGTCGGAAAAGACCGTCCAGAAATAGGGCGAGCGCCCGAGGTGCGCGTCCGTGATGCCGTCGCGAACGGCGAGGATCGCCGCCACCACCGGCTGCAGCAGGAACCGGAACGCCATCGGCCCGCTCGGCCGGTCGAGGATATCCTGCCAGATGCGGTGGTGGACCTCTGCCGAAAAGCCATACCAGAAAGCCCCGAGCGCAAAGAACGTGAGAATTACTGCGGTGCTCACGCGCGCCACCAGGATCTGAGTACTCAATTTCGGCATCTGCCCATCACAGCGAATCCGTCCGTCCCCCGGCTGCTCATGGCCGGTGGAATCGGATGGCGAGTTTCAATCGAGGACCGCGAGGGGGAAATCCGGACATTCCCTGATACGGTCCCCGTTCTCACCCGAGCGCCCGCAAAGGTTAAGGCGCAAAACTTGGGGGCGAGTGCAGCTCGGCAGGCTTGGCTCCGGACGGCCTGCCCTGCGCACCTGCGTTCCTCCCGTGTCCGGATCGACCATTTCGCTGTGTTTGCCCACCGGCTGCCAAGTTGCTGGCATCTTATGAATGGGTCGAAACACTCTGAGCCGCAAAATCGATCGCCACCCGCCAGCCGCGCCGTGTTGGCCCTCGTTGGCGGGACGCAGCCGCAAGAACACCCTCCTACAGACGATCCGGTATCGACTTTGTTCCCGCTCCGGCAGCCTCTCGACCAGGGCTCGAACCTTTTCTCACCACGGTGCGACTAACGCGGGAGGGCCCTCGATCGAAAGGAGCTTCATATGACGCGCATTGGACTTCGCAGGCGTGCTGCGCTGATCGCCGGTAGCGCGATACTCGCATCCGTCATTCTCTCCCCGGACGCCGCGCAGGCCGAGAACGGCCGCAGCGTCGCCCTGGTGCTCGACGCCTCCGGGAGCATGAATGCCAAGCTGCCCGACGGTACCACGCGGATCGACGCCGCCAAGGCCGCCGTCGCCGATCTCGTCGGCAAGCTCGGCGGCGACACGCGGCTGGCGCTGCGCGTCTACGGCCACCAGTCCCAGACGAGCGCCAAGAACTGCCGGGACACCGCACTCCTGGTGCCGTTCGGCCGCGTTGCGGACAACAAGTCCGCCGTCGTTGCGGCGGCGCGGGGGGTCCGCGCCCAGGGCTATACGCCCATCACCCACTCGCTGAAGCTCGCCGCCGAGGACCTCGCCAAGGAGGAGACCGCATCGCGCGTCGTGGTGCTCGTCAGCGATGGCCGGGAGACCTGTGCAGCCGATCCGTGCGCCACCGCCAAAGCGCTGGCCGATGCGGACGCCAAGCTGGTCGTGCATACCGTCGGCCTCGGGGTCGATGCGGCGGCGCGCTTCCAGCTGCAATGCATCGCCAACGTCGCGCGCGGCATCTACGTGAGCGCGGACACCTCCGCGGAGCTCGCCGCCGCCCTCGGCAAGACCGCCGAGGCGGCGCCGGTACGTAAGACCACCGAAATCGTCGGCGGCGACGCGAGTGGCAAGATCCGTATCGCAGGCGCGCCACCGGCCGTTCACGAGGTGGTCGATGCAGCAACCGGCAAGCAGGTCGGCACGATCAACACCGGCAACCCGAGCTGGGTGGAGCTGCCCGTTGGAATCTACAATGTGAAGTTTCGGAACGGGCTTTGGATGGGCATCGAGGTCAAGGCCGGGGCCACGACCATGCTCAAGCCGGGGATCCTCAGGATGGAGGGTCGCGACCTATTCGGCAACAAGCTCCTCGATCCCGAAACGCAGGAGATCGTGGGCGAGATCGGGGCACTCAACAGCATCGCTCTTCTGCCCACGCGCGTGCTCGTCGCCTTCGGCAGTCGCCACCAGGCGCTCTGGCCTGAACCGGTCGAGATCAGGGAGGGCGAGACCACGACCTTGCGTCCCGGCAGCATCGAGGTCCGTTCGGCCTCTTCCAAGGATTTCACGGCCGTCATCAGGGGTGCCGACGGACGGTTTGCCAGTGAGGTTCGCGGCTGGACTATTCGCAAAGTCGCTCTGCCGCCCGGCAGATACACCATCGACCTCGATCGGGAAGCAGACCCCGTGGAGCTGCGCCAAGGCGAGGACGTGAAAATCACGATCCCATGAGGCACGCCAGTGCCGCAAGCGATCCGCCATTCGTCCGAGGCAACTCATACATCCGTTGGAGGATAGAGCCGTGAGCAACTGCAAATTCGCAATGGCCGTTGCGGCGGCCGTGGCCGTCGCCGGGCCGGCACAGGCACTCGCTGCCGCCGCAGGCCTCGGGCCGCCACCGCAGGTCGCGGGAGCCGGAGAGCTGGTGGTCCCGATCCACTGCGTTCCCCTCAAGGGGCAAAAGGGGGGAGGCACCTGCAGCTACCACAAGCAGTGCCTCTACGGCGTGTACGGCAATCAGGGCCAGTACAAGGGCCTGCACTATCACATCAATGCCTGGCATCGGGGCAGCCCGTGCGGCGGCGCGGCTCGCGAACCGGGCGTGATCCGGTTCGGCAACGAGCCGAAGTTCCGCCCCAAGCTTCCGCCGCGGCTCAACCCGCCTCCGAGGCGCCGCTAGCATCCGAGACCCATGCCGCGGTTCCGGGCCGCGGTTCCGGGTGGCTCGCCTGGGCGAACGGATGCGCTCCTCCGGCTTGTGCTCGCAACGGGCCTCCTCTACGACTTTGCCAGTGGTGGAGGAGCGCCAACCCATGAAGATCCTGCAGACCCGGACTGCGCCCAACCCGCGGCGCGTGCGCATTTTTCTGGCCGAGAAGGGTATCGAGGTCCCCTACGAGGAGCTGGACCTGATGAAGGGCGCGCTCAAGACCCAGGAGTTCACGGAGATCAACTGGTTCCAGCGCGTTCCGGTCCTCGTGCTCGATGACGGCAACGCCATCGCCGAGACCGTCGCCATCTGCCGCTACTTCGAGGAGATGCAGCCGGAGCCGGCCCTGTTCGGCAAGGGGCCGCTGGGCCGGGCCAGGGTGGAGATGTGGAACCGGCGCATGGAGCTGGGGCTTCTCCTGAGCGTGGCGCAGGCGTTCCGGCACCTGCATCCGGCCATGGCGCAGCTCGAGGTGCCGCAGGTGGCGGCCTGGGGCGAGGCCAACAAGCCCAGGGCGCTGGAGGTCCTCGCCTTCATGGACCGGGCGCTGGCGAGCCGGCCGTTCATCGCGGGGGACGAGTACTCCGTCGCCGACATCACGGCGCTGGTGGCGGTGGACTTCATGAAGCCGGCGCGCATTCCGCGCCCGCCGGAGCTGAAGAACCTGGAGCGCTGGTACCAGGAGGTATCCTCCCGGGCCAGCGCCAAGGCTTGAGGCGAGCGCGCCGAACCTGGATGTTGCGAGGGGCGTGAGGCTTGCATGAGGCTCACCGTCGTCGGTTGCGGCGATGCGTTCGGCTCGGGCGGGCGGTTGCAGACGTGCTACCACGTCGAGGCCGCCGGCACGCGCTTCCTGATCGACTGCGGCGCCACCACGATGATCGGCCTCGGCCGGCTCGGCATCGACCCCAACGCGATCCCGACGATCTTCATCTCCCACCTGCACGGCGACCACTACGCGGGGCTCGTCTGGTGGCTGCTGCACGCCCAGCACGTGGCGAAGCGCAGCGTGCCGCTGACCGTCGTCGGCCCCCCCGGCATCGAGGCCCGGCTCACCGCGGCCTGCGAGGCGCTGTTCCCGGGCTCGAGCCGGGTGCAGCGCCGGTTCGAGCTCAGGTTCGTCGAGCTGCTGGCCGGGCAACCGCTGGGGGCGGGGCCGCTGCGCGTCACCGCCTTCGAGGTGAGCCACCCCTCCGGCGCCCCGTCCTATGCTCTGCGCTTCGAGGCCGAGGGCAAGGTGCTGAGCTTCACGGGCGATACCGAGTGGGTGGAGAGCCTGGTGCCGGCCGGGGCCGGGGCGGACCTCTACATCATGGAATGCTACCTATTCGAGGGTGAACCCCGCTACCACATGAGCTGGCAGACGAATTGCGCCCAACCTCGACCGCATC
Organism: uncultured Alphaproteobacteria bacterium; assembly: GCA_963758625.1. Lineage (GTDB taxonomy): Bacteria > Pseudomonadota > Alphaproteobacteria > Rhizobiales > Hyphomicrobiaceae > AWTP1-13. The sequence goes on from CAVWWJ010000011.1 coordinate 57,253, forward strand.
GGGGCCAGGCGCGTCATGCTCACCCATATGGCCGAGCGCATGCTGGCCCGGCGCAGCGAGGTCGCCGACGCCCGCGTGGTGCTGGCCGAGGACGGCCTCGTCCTCGACGTATGAACGCGCCGCAGGGCAAGCTCGCGCGCCTGGTGCGGGAGATCGGCGCCTGCCGCATCTGCCGCGATACTCCGGCGGGGCCGCCGCTGCCGCACGAGCCGCGCCCGGTGCTCCGGCCCAGTACGACGGCCCGCCTCGCCATCTGCAGCCAGGCGCCGGGCGTGCGCGTGCATGCCTCGGGCACGCCGTTCACCGACCCGTCGGGGGACCGCCTGAGGGCCTGGCTGGCGCTGACGCCGGACGAGTTCTACGACCAGGCCCGCGTCGCCATCGTACCCATGGGGTTCTGCTTTCCGGGCCACGACGCGGCCGGCGGGGACCTGCCGCCGCGGCACGAATGTGCCGCCCATTGGCACCGCCGCCTGTTTGCGGCCATGCCGCAGCTCGAGCTCGTCCTCCTGGTGGGCAGCTACGCCCAGCGCTGGCACCTGGGCCTGCCCGGCAGCAAGGGGATGACCGAAATCGTAAAGCAGTGGCAGGCGCGTCTCGCCGCGTTCGACCGGCCCCGGCGCATCGCGCTGCCGCACCCCTCCTGGCGCAACAACGCCTGGCTTACGGCCAACCCCTGGTTCGAGCGCGACATGCTGCCGGCCCTGCGGCGCGAGCTGCGCCGGCTCATCGGCTGATTTGGCGATGCAATGGGCAAACTGCCCGGAAAATGTTGCATCTGCGGCACTGCAGCCGCGTTGTGGCGACCCCGACGGGTCTGCTAGCTTGGCGATCACGCGCAGGTGAGGGCACGCTACCGGTGGAATACCTCCTCCAGCAACTGATCAACGGCGTTACGCTCGGCTCCATCTACGGCCTGATCGCCATCGGCTACACCATGGTGTTCGGCATCATCGGCATGGTGAACTTCGCCCACGGCGACGTCTTCATGCTGTCGACCTTCATTGCCCTCATCTTCCTGATGGTGCTGACCCAAGTGCTGGGCCTCGGATCGCTGGCGATCGCCCTGTTCATCGTGCTGATCGCGGCCATGCTGCTGACCTCGCTGTGGGCGTGGGCGATCGAGCGGCTCGCCTACCGGCCGTTGCGCGGCTCGTTCCGGCTCGCGCCCTTGATCTCCGCCATCGGCATGTCGATCTTCCTCTCCAACCTGGTTCAGGTGACCCAGGGACCGCGCTACAAGCCTGCCCCGTCGATCCTGGGTGATGTCATCACCCTCACCGACGGCAGCGGCGGCTACAGCATGACCATATCCCACAAGCAGATCCTGATCGTGGTGGTCACCGCAGTCCTGCTCGCGTGCTTCTGGTACCTGGTGCAGAACACCTCGATCGGCCGCGCCCAGCGCGCCTGCGAGCAGGACCGCAGGATGGCGGCGCTGCTCGGCATCGACGTGAATCGGACGATTTCGCTCACGTTCGTGATGGGCGCCGCGCTCGCCGCCGTCGCCGGCCTCCTGTTCATGATCTACTACGGCGTCGTGCACTTCAACGACGGCTTCGTGCCGGGCGTGAAGGCTTTTACCGCCGCCGTGCTTGGCGGCATCGGCTCGCTGCCTGGCGCCGTGCTCGGCGGCCTCCTGATCGGCCTCATCGAGACCCTGTGGTCGGCGTACTTCTCCATCGACTACAAGGATGTCGCGACCTTCTCGATCCTCGCGATCACCCTGATATTCCTGCCCTCGGGGCTGCTCGGCAAACCCGAGGTGGAGAAGGTTTGAGGCCGATGGCCGTGGTCGCCGCCGAACGTCTCCCCAAGTCGCCAGCCGCTTGTCGGCGGCGATCAAGGACGCGGCGGGCACGGCGCTGTTGGCGCTCGGCCTCGCGGTGCCGATCCTGGCGCTGCGCATCGATCAGAACATCAACAACGAGCCGATCCTGCGCCCGCGCTGGGACTATGTCGCGATCGCCGTGGCGGTGGCCTTCCTGGGCCGGCTCGCCTGGCTCATGCTCCGGCCGAGCCTCGCCGGCGCCGCAGCCGCCAGGCCACGGGCGGCCCGGCTTGCCGCCGTCGAGTGCCCGGCTCGCCCGGGCGTTCGCCACGACAGGCGTCATCCTGCTCGTCCTTTACCCGCTGCTGGCGCTGGCGCTCTCCGGCTGGGCCGGCGCCATCAAATGGATCGACAACTTCGGCATCCAGATCCTGATCTACGTGATGCTGGGATGGGGCCTCAACATCGTGGTCGGCCTCGCCGGGCTGCTCGATCTCGGCTACGTCGCCTTCTATGCCGTCGGCGCCTATTCCACGGCCCTGCTGGTGCACAACTTCGGCCTCGGCTTCTGGTTGTGCCTGCCGCTCGCCGGCATCTTTGCGGCGCTGTGGGGAATTCTCCTGGGCTTTCCCGTATTGCGCCTCAGGGGCGACTACCTCGCCATCGTGACCCTGGCGTTCGGCGAGATCATCCGGCTCGTCCTCATCAACTGGGTGCCCGTCACCAACGGCTACGCCGGCATCTCGGGAATTCCGCGGCCGACCTTCTTCGGTCTGCCCTTCAATGCCAGCGACGAGGGATTTGCCGCCTTCTTCGGCCTCGAGTTCAGCCCGCTGTATCGAACGATCTTCCTGTTCTACGTGATCCTGGCGCTGGCGCTCATCACCAACTGGGTCACACTGCGGCTGCGGCGGCTTGCCCGTCGGCCGGGCCTGGGAGGCGCTGCAGGGAGGACGAGATCGCCTGCCGCTCGCTCGGCATCAACACCACCAATACGAAGCTCACGGCGTTCGCCATCGGCGCCGGCTTCGGTGGCTTCGCCGGCTCGTTCTTCGCGGCCCGGCAGGGGTTCATCAGCCCGAGTCCTTCAGCTTCATGGAGAGTGCCATCATCGTGGCCATCGTCGTGCTGGGCGGCATGGGCAGCCAGATCGGCGTCGCCATCGCCGCCATCGTCATGATCGGCGGCACCGAGCTCCTGCGCGAGCTGGAATGGCTGAAGAGGATCTTCGGCGCCGACTTCGACCCCACGCAGTACCGCATGCTCGTGTTCGGCCTGGCCATGGTGCTTTTGATGATCTGGCGGCCGCGCGGGCTCGATCTCCACGCGCCAGCCCTCGATCTTCCTGCGCGAGCGCCGTGCGGTGCGGGCCGATCTCGTCAAGGAGGGGCACGGCTAGATGAAGTGCCGATCCGGTCCTGCGCGGTGGAGCACCTGAGCATGCGCTTCGGCGGCCTGGTGGCCATCGACGACCTGTCGTTCGCGGCACCGCGCGGCCAGATCACCGCCATCATCGGCCCCAACGGCGCCGGCAAGACCACGGTGTTCAACTGCATCACCGGGTTCTACAAGCCGAGCAGCGGACGCATCCTCCTGAGCCTCGGGGGTCCGCCGGCAGCCGAGGAGCTGCGCGCGCTGACCGGATCGGGCAGGCGCTCGCGCGCCACTGCGGCCGGGTCGATCTTCCTCTTGGAGCGGATGCCGGACTACGAGCATCGCCGCGCGCGCCAAGGTTGCGCGCACATTCCAGAACATCCGCATGTTCCCCGGCATGACGCTGCTCGAGAACCTGATCGTGGCACAGCACAACCCGCTGATGCGCGCCTCGGGCTGGACGGTGCTCGGGCTGTTCGGCGCGGCCAGCTACCGGGCCGCGGAGCGCGCGGCGGTCGAGCGCGCCAGATACTGGCTGGAGCAGACCGGTCTCACCGACCGCGCCGACGATCCCGCCGGCGACCTGCCCTACGGGGCGCAGCGCCGCCTCGAGATCGCGCGTGCCATGTGCACCGAGCCGCAGCTGCTGTGCCTCGACGAGCCGGCCGCGGGCCTGAACCCGCGCGAGACGGCAGGCCTGACGGAGCTGCTGCACTCCATCCGCCGCTCGCATGCGCTCTCGATCCTGCTGATCGAGCACGACATGTCGGTGGTGATGGAGCATCTCCGACCACGTCGTGGTCCTCGACTACGGCCAGAAGATCGCCGACGGCTCGCCCGAGGCCGTGCGCAACGACCCCAAGGTCATCGCCGCCTACCTCGGCGTGGAGGACCAGGAGGTGGACGCCGTCGAGGCGGAGATCACCACGATGAGGCTCGCCGCGTCTGTGCCGCTCTCCCCGTCCTTACGGGGAGAGGGAGTCAGGGTGAGGGGCAGCAACGAGCGTCGGATCAGTCTGCTGCCCCTCACCCCTACCCCTCCTCGCCTACTGCGTGCGGAGGGCCGCGATGGCCGGAGAGGACCGGAGCGGAGATCGCCATGAGCGAGCCGCTGCTCGTCCGTGCGGGGCGTCAAGAGCTTCTACGGACCATCATGGCGCTGAAGGGCGTCGACCTCGACGTGCACGAGGGCGAGATCGTCACCCTGATCGGGGCCAACGGCGCCGGCAAGTCCACCCTGATGATGACGATCTGCGGCAACCCGCGCGCGCGCGAGGGCACGCATCCACTTTCGCGGGCGCGACATCACCCGGCTGCCCACGCACGAGATCGCCCGCCTGCGCATCGCCCAGTCGCCGGAAGGCCGGCGCATCTTCCCGCGCATGACCGTGCGCGAGAACCTGCTGATGGGCGCCGGCATCGACAACGGCCTCCATTTCGAGGAGGACCTCGAGCGCGTCTGCAAGCTGTTCCCGCTGCTCGGCAAGCGCCTCGACCAGCGCGGCGGTACGCTGTCGGGCGGCGAGCAGCAGATGCTGGCCATCGCCCGCGCCCTGATGAGCCGGCCGCAGCTGCTGCTGCTCGACGAGCCCTCGCTCGGGCTGGCGCCCATGATCGTCAAGCAGATCTTCGCAGGTGATCCGCGAGCTCAACAGGCCGGGCATGACGATCTTCCTGGTCGAGCAGAACGCATTCCACGCCCTCAAGCTCGCCCACCGCGCCTACGTCATGGTCAGCGGCACCATCACCATGACCGGCACCGGGCAGGAGCTGCTGGCGCGGCCCGAGGTGCGGGCGGCCTACCTCGAAGGCGGGCGCATTGAGGTCAGACACGGCATGCCGGAGCGATCTACGAGGACGGCGAGAACGCCTGGTGGGTGTTTCTGCTCGTCACCATCGTCCTGGGCGGCGGCGCGGCCTTCGTCTCCGGCAGCGCCATCGCCCAGACCTGGCGGCCGTTCTGGCAGGTCCCCCTCTATATGCTGGGCATCGCCGCCAGCGTGCGCTTCCTCCACTTCGCCCTGTTCGACGAGGTGCTGCTGTCGGCTGAGAACTTTGCGATCGATTTCGCCGTGGCCCTCGTCGCCGCCGCGGCCGGCTACCGGCTGGTGCGCGCCGGCCAGATGGCGCGCCAGTACGGCTGGCTGTTCCGCCGCGCCGGCCCCTTCGGCTGGCGCCGGTGTAGCAGCCATCCGTCATCCCGGAAGCCGGCCGCAGGCGAGGCTGTCGGGACCTCCCGAAGCGGCCAATCTCACGGAGTCGGCTCGGAGCGCTGCTCGCCTTCGGCGTGCATCGTCCGGCCGGGATGACGGGTGCAGGTCCGACACGCAATCGACACGGTGCGTGTTCAAATCAGCGTGACAGCGTCCGACTTTCGTTGAATCATGCGGGCGCCGCGGCGGGCACGCCCGCCGCGGGAGGTGCGTCAGGTTTCGATCGGGAAGGGAGATCCCTCGATGAAGAGGCTGTTTTTGCCGGTGTTGGCCGCCGCGGCGAGCCTGGCTGTTGCTGGCGGCCGCCGGTGGCCCAGATCAAGGTCGGCGTGGGCGGCCCGTTGACCGGCCCCAACGCCGCGTTCGGCGCGCAGCTGAAGAACGGCGCCGAGCAGGCCGCCGCCGACATCAACGCCAAGGGCGGCATCAACGGCCAGCAGATCGTGCTGGTCTTCGGTGACGACGCGTCCGATCCCAAGCAGGGCGTGTCGGTCGCCAACAAGTTCGTCGGCGACGGCGTCAAGTTCGTGATCGGCCACTTCAACTCCGGCGTGACCATGCCCGCCTCCGAGGTCTATGCCGAGAACGGCATCTTCATGATCACCCCGGCAGCCACCAATCCGAAGATCACGAGCGCGGCCTGTGGAACGTGTTCCGCACCTGCGGCGACGACGACAGCAGGGCGAGGTCGGCGGCCAAGTACATCGCCGACAAGTTCAAGGGCAAGAAGGTCGCCATCGTCCACGACAAGACCACCTACGGCAAGGGCCTGGCCGACGAGACGCGCAAAGGCGATGCAAGCAGTACGGCGTCAAGGAGGTGCTCTACGAGGGCGTCAACATCGGCGAGAAGGACTTCGCCGCGCTGGTCTCCAAGATCAAGGCGTCGGGCGCCGACCTCGTCTACTGGGGCGGCCTGCACACCGAGGGCGGCCTGCTCGTGCGCCAGATGCGCGACCAGGGCGTCAAGGCGCCGCTGATGGGCGGCGGACGGCATCGCCTCCGACGAGTTCGCCGCGATCGGCGGCCCCGGCGTGGAGGGCACGCTGATGACGTTCGGGCCCGACCCGCGCAAGTACCCCTCGGCGAAGGCGGTCGTCGCCAAGTTCCAGGCCAAGAACTTCAACCCCGAGGCCTACACGCTCTACAGCCTACGCGGCGCTCGAGGTGATCGCCCAGGCGGCGGCCGCCAGGCCAAGTCGCTCGACCCGAAGAAGGTGGCCGCGGAGGTGCGCAGCCGGCAAGACCTTACAAGACCGTGATCGGCGATCTGAAGTACGACAAGAAGGGTGACATCACGCGCCCCGACTACGTGATCTACACCTGGAAGAAGGGCGCCGACGGCAAGATCACCTACGTCCAGAACTGACCCTCGCCCGCTGGTCGGGCGACGTTGCAGCGGAGGCAGCCCTCGGGCTGCCTCCTTTGTGTCTCGGCCTTGTTATCCGGCTATCTGGGACCCGCGATCGGCTGTTGACGCAAGCCCGCACCTGGCGCCAACCTGCGCCGCGCATCCCGTTACGTTTGGGCAACCGGAGGTGCCCTTGGACGCCCGTGCCAACCTCATCACCGATGTTCCGGGCGTGCTCGTCGGCAACGCCACGGATGCCCGCGTCGCCAGCGGCGTCACCGCCGTCGTGTTCGAGGCGCCCGCGGTCGCCTCCGTCGACGTGCGCGGCGGCGGCCCCGGCACGCGCGAGACGGCCCTGCTCGACCCGGCCCAGACGGTGGAGGGCATCGATGCGATCGTGCTCGCGGGCGGCTCCGCCTTCGGCCTCGACGCCGCCTCGGGCGTGCAGGCCTGGCTCGCCGAGCAGGGCCGCGGCTTTGCCGTGCACTCGGCGCGCGTGCCGATCGTGCCGGGCGCCATCCTGTTCGATCTGCTGAACGGCGGCGACAAGCATTGGGGCCGCTATCCGCCCTATCGGGAGCTCGGCTACGAGGCCGCCGCAGCGCCACGCGGGATTTCGCCCTGGGCAGCAGCGGCGCCGGCCTCGGCGCCACCACCGTGAACCTCAAGGGCGGGCTCGGCTCGGCCTCCGCCTCATGCGACGGGTTCACGGTGGGCGCGCTGGTGGCGGTCAACGCCGCCGGCAGTGCGGTCGTCGGCGACGGCCCCTGGTTCTGGGCCGCGCCCTTCGAGCGCGCGGCGGAATTCGGCGGCCGCGGCTTCCCTGCCGGTTTCTCCGACGCGGTGCTCCGGCCCGCCACCAAGGGGAGCCCGCACGCCAGCACGACGCTGGGCGTGGTGGCAACCGATGCCGCCCTCACCAAGGCCGAGGCCAAGCGCCTCGCGGTGATGGCGCAGACCGGGCTTGCGCGCGCCATCTATCCGGTGCACACGCCACTCGACGGCGACGTGGTATTCGCCGCGGCAACGGGCAGGCAACCCCTCGCCGACCGGCTGGTCGGGCTCGCCGCGCTCGGCAACGCCGCCGCCAACTGCCTGGCGCGCGCCGTGGCCCGCGGCGTTTACGCGGCAACCGCCCTGCCGTTCGCCGGCGCGCTGCCGTCCTGGCGCGACCGCTTCGCCCACGAAGGAGCCCGACCATGAGCCGCCGGCGCGTCCTCGTCGCGGCCCTCACGGCGCTCGCGCTGCTCGGGCTGCTGGGCTGGCAGTTCCATCGCGAGCGCCTGGTCAAGGCGTGCCTGAACGGCGGCGGCGAGTGGTACGGGCCGCGCTCGGTCTGCAAGGGGCCGCTGCGGCCGATTTTACAGCGCGACTACCAGAGGTCGTAGAGGCGTCATGAGAAGCGCTCAGCGCGATAGGGCGCCGGATCGGTGAACGGCGCCTCCCCGGTCATCATCTCGGCCAGCAGCCGCCCCGTGACCGGCCCCAGCGTCAGCCCCAGGTGATGGTGCCCGAAGTCGAACCACAGACCGTCGCGGCCCGGCGCCGGGCCGACGATGGGCAGCATGTCGGGCAGGCAGGGGCGGCGGCCGAGCCACGGGCTCGCATCGACGCGCTCCCCGAGCGGGAAGATCTCGCGGGCGAGCGGCTCGGCGCGATCGAGTTGCACCGGCGTCGCCGGTGCATCGCGCAGCGCGAACTCCGCGCCGGTCGTGAGGCGGATGCCGCGCACCATCGGCGCCAGCACATAGCCGTTCTCGGCGTCGATCACCGGCCGTGACAGAGTGGCGTTGCCTACGGGCTTGAAGTGCATGTGGTAGCCGCGCTTGACGCCGAAGGGAAAGCGGAAGCCGAGCCGGCGGAAGGCATCGTCCGACCATGGCCCCATGGCCAGAACGGCCATGGGCGCCTCGATGGGCCCCTCGTTGGTGGCGACGCTCCACACCCCGCCGACCCGGTGCAGGGTCTGCGCGTCGCCGCGCAGGACCCTGCCGCCGCGCTCCTCCAGGAGGCCCGCGTAGGCCCGCACCACCCCGCCGGGTCGGCGACGCTCACCGGCTCCGGCATCAGCGTGCCGCCGGCGAGCGCGGCGCTCTCGAGGTGCGGCTCGAGCGCGCTCAGCGCGCCGCCGTCGGCCGCCTCGAACTTGACACCGTAGGCGGCATGGTCGTGCTCGTCCTTGGCGCGGGCGGCTGCCAGGGCCGGCGCCGACCGGTAGACCTTGAGATACCCGGTCCGCCGCAGGGCGCCGGCAATGCCGGCCTCCTGCATCAGCGCCTCATGCTCGATAATGCAGCGCTCGATCAGCGGCCGCATGGCGCGCGCCGTCGCGGCGATGCACGTCGGCGTCGAGGCGCGCCAGTAGCGAAAGAGCCACGGCGCCATGCGAGGCAGCGCGCTCCAGTGCAGGTTGGCCTCGGGCAGCAGGTTGAGCGCGTATTTGCCCATCAGCAGGAGGCTGTGGGGGAACGGGTAGGGCACCACGCCCTTCCCGCTGGATGATGCCGGTGTTGCCGAAGCTCGTCTCCTCGGCCACGCCGCGCCTGTCGACCAGAGCCACAGATCGCCCCCGCTTCTGCAGATGCAGCGCCGCCGCTGTGCCGACGATGCCGGCCCCCAATACAATGACGTCGGTTCGAATCATCTCGACTGTCCCTCGCGCCGGTGCGCGTCGCTTCGCGCACTCCGCGGCATCGCAAGACGCTTAGATCGCGAGACCTGCATATAGTGTGCCCGGCACCCCGCCGCAGCTGCAAAGCCGCGACCAAGCTCAGGGGCGGGGAGTGGGTCGAGTTCGGAGCCGGCTGATCGAGCTCTAAGCCACCGCGATGGGCTTGGAGGCCGCTACATCCTGCCCTCGAGAGGCTAAGAAAAGAGCCGCCGGAGAGCAAGTGCTCCGGCGCCGACGCTTGGTTCACATGTCATGCCGGGGCTTGTCCCCGGCATCCAGCCATCGACGCCTGCCGGCGCGAGTGGTTGGATGGATCCCGGCGACAAGCGCCGGGATGACACCGAGTACCTTCTTCTGTCGGAGTCAGAACACTTAAGCCGCAAGTGGCGGCATTCAGGTGCGCGTGGGGGCCTACCGAGCCGGCCGATGTCGCCGTTCTCGAAGGTAAAGGCAAGGACGCGGGTCAGCACTGATGATCGGGCCCAGCGGCGAGCCGGCGATCGGCTTCGGATCGGGGCGTTCTGTCGAGCTTCAGCAAGCTGAACGGAGAACAGAGACGTACCCCTTCCGGCTGGTGAGGGTTCCTTCCAGCAGCGATGCCGAGGTGAGCAACTTCGAGGTCGGCTTGCTTGGAACGACAGCTGCGCCACTTTGAGCATGCGATCCCGAACAGCTCACCCCGGCTGGATTCAGGAACGTTTCGACGCGGGCGGCGCGTGCTCTCTCACCGGGCTTACCCTTGCAGTCGGCGGTCACGGCCTGGAGCATGGGCCCCTTCACCAGGGTCGGTTTTTCGTAGGCGCGCTTCATAGTGGATATCTCCTTCGCGGCCGCCATACAGCCGCAAAATCACGCTCAGCACACGTTGACTCTCTAGATTCTCGCGCATAAGTTGTGACAATGGTCCTCTCTATCATTCGTTGCGCGAGGAACGCATTTTCGCGAAATCGGGGTGCGCAAATGCCACAACAGCGTGGGCTGCGGGGGCCCACTGCACGCCAAGCCGCCGGCCGAATTTCCGGATCTCACGCGACCAGAATTTCCGTCCGATGATCTTGGCGAGCTTGTTCGCACGCGCGCACGCCCGGACGAGACCGGACGCTTGTCCTGATACCACCCCCTGAACGCGGCAAGGCTATGTGGCGAAAGATGGCCATCCAGCGCAATCTTGCCGCGGCCGAAGGCGTCGTAGCTCGGCGTCACCAAGAGCCTTCGAACAGCGAAGGCATCGCGCCCGACGCCCGCTTCCTCCACGATCCGGCGCGCAAGAGGCCGATCGTAGTCGCCGCCGACCGACCATCGCGCCATTTCAGCGGAGCGGCTGAGGACACCGATGTGCCCAGGGTCGCCGGCACCGATCGCGGGCACAGCGACCGCCAGCGCCGGAAGCCTCAAATGGTAGTTCACGCCGCTGTAGCCGCCAGCATAGGACGGACGATAGACCTGGGTATCCTGACCAAAAACCCTCGGGCTAGATGAAATCACCGCCGAAGCCGGTGATGATCAGACGGTTCGAGAGCAGATGCTCGCCGCCCGCCAGGTACACCTGCGGCGGCAACCCTGGCCCGGAAGTGCACGAAGCGTCTCTACACATCTGATTCGGATCCCATATAGCCGATAACGCACGTCGCCCGGGGCTGCTGCTGGCAGACGGTCCACAGATATGACGCTGTCCCGATCTGGATACGGAGGAGGCGCGCACCCATAGTGCGCAATGGAATCGCCAAGGGGGGACATGACATGATCCAGGATGCAACGGTATTCGCGCTTGCAGAGGGCATCTCCTTCCAGCCTCTCGGGGCCAGGGAGGGCGCGGTGATACTGACCATAGGCTCGGGGCAGCTCTACACCTGCAACGATACGACGGCTGCATTTCTCGGCGTCGTGGACGGCAGGCGCACGTTCGCCGAGGTGGTCGAGAACCTGCAGCGCGACATTCGACGTGTCACGTGACGCCCTGTATCGCGACCTTGCCGAGCTCGCCGAGACTCTGGTGGCAGAGGGCATTGTTCGGGCCGATAGGGCCGAGGCTTCCGATGCATGGCACTGACGCTGCAGGATCTTCGCTTTCGCTGGTCTCTCTGGCTGTGGTCGAAGCTCGTACCGATGATGGCTCGTGATCGAGAGCTGGCGACGCTGCTCGCCCTCGCGTGCCCGCCGGCGGCCACGCCGTATCGCGGGCTTGCCGCGGATCACATCGTGAAACGCGTCAAGCGCTCGTGCCGACGGCCCTGGCTGATGCGCGACCGGCGCTGCCTCAGGGAGGGCCTGCTCGCCTTTCGGTTCTTGTCCATGGCGGGCTACTCGCCCGTGCTCCGGTTCGGTGTCGAGAGGGGCAGTGTGGCCCGCGGACAGCGCCTGAGCGCACACTGCTGGATCGAGGTCGAGAACGAGACGATGCTCAACCCGCCCCTGCCGGATATCGTCGAAATCTTGTGCCACCCGCGGGCCGCCGCCGACCCTGTCGGCGCTCGGACCAGCAAGGATCGAGGTGCCTCTTGATCGAGCAATGGTTCGACCTCAACGGTGCCGCTCTGCAGGTCACCGCAGAAGACAGCGCGCTGCTGGCACCGCTGCAGCCCTATCTGCGCGAGATCGAGACGGACCCTGGCACTCGTGCAGACTTTGTTCTGACCATCGCTCGGAATGCCAGCCTGGCGCCGCCCGAGGAAGCCGAAGTGGTCTTCGAAGGCTTGTTGCCGGAGCAGATCTACGGCCGGCTGTTGGCTCACCGCAGCGGTGCCCGCCTGCTCATTGTACCGGGCCGGCTCGCACTGGAGGTCGCGCCGGATGCAACGCGGGCCCGGATGGCCGTGCAGGCCGGTGACGAGGCATTGATCGGCGGGTCCGCCGGCCTTTACGTGATCTCCGCGGCGCTCGCGGCGAACGGCCAGCACCTGGTGCATGCGGCCGGCGTGCAGCTGCCCGGCGGGAAGGGCGCGATGCTGCTGTTCGCCCCGAGCGGCGCCGGCAAGACGACGGCCGCCCTCGCTCTCGCGCTCGACGGCTTCGGGTTGCTGACGGATGATGCAGCCGTGATCGCCCCGCGGGGCGATGCGTGCCTGGAGCCGCACCGCGTCTGGGGGCTGCCGCGCGCCTTGAAGGTCCATCGGCGCACCGCGGCCATGCTGCCGCGGGTCGGCGCGATGCTCCCTGATCGGTGGAACAGCGACGACGAGCAAGTCCTGACGCGAGAGGCATTGGGGAGCGTCGCGGATATCTGCGCCGCGAGGCCCATCGCGCTCGCCGCCATCGGGGTGCTCGGACCGCGCGCCTCGGGGCCGCACGCCATACGGCCGATCAAGCGCTCGCAGGTGCTCGTGCATATCGCCACCGACAATGTGTTTCGAGCACCGCGCGGGGTGCTCGCCGATGATCTGCACCGCTTCCAGAGCCTTTCCAGGATAGTAGCCGATGTCCCCGTCTGCGAGCTGAGCGTCGGCCCGGACCTGTCAACGTTGGGGAGTGCCGTGGCCTCGGCTCTGGCGTGATCTTCTCAGCATCGATGAGGCATTGAACGCAGATGTCACGGCATACGGACCTTGGCGTGCGCCCGCTGCGGCCGGCCGCAAAGAAGTGGCTCGTACATCTCGCCGATCCTTTGGGGCGCGCGCCGAGGCCGGCACGTTCGCTGCAGGCTTGCGACCCTTCGGCGCTTCTTGCCGCGGCCGATCTCCACGGCGTGCTGCCCGCTGCCATCCGCGCAATCGCGAATCTGGCCGCCGGCTGCACGGCCGCGCAGCCCGCGAACGGCCTCGCCGAAGCTCTCGGCGCGGCACGCGCGAACGCCGCCTTGCAAACGGGCTTCGCCTTGATGCTCAGACACCACGGAAGGCGAACGACGCAAGCCTTCGAGGCCGAGAACATCGAGGGGGCGGTCGTCAAAGGCGCGGTGGCCGCGGAGCGGCTCTACAGCGATGCATCCCTGCGCACGTTCACCGATATCGATGTGCTGATCGGAGCCGCTCATCGTGCGCGCACCGGCGATGTGATGCGGGGCCTGGGCTTCGAGCTGTTCACGTTCGCCGATCGCGTCGGCAAGGACTACGAGGAGGATAAGTGGCTGCTGAAGGGCGGGCCCGGCACAATGGTGGAGGTGCACACCAACCTGGTGCACTCGCCGAAGCTGCGTGCCTCCATGAGCGTGCGCTACGAGGACGTGCTGGAGGCGGGAGATGGCGACTGCGCCGCGCCAACTGCCCTTCTCTTCGTGGCGGCGGCCCACGCGGCCATCGGGCATCAGTTCGACCGGCTCCAGCAGCTGGTAGATATTGTGCAAGCCGCTCGCGGCGCAGCCGGACCCATCGATGTCGAGCGCTTGCGCAGGGTCTCGAGGAGATCGGGAGTCCTGTTTGCCGTGGTGACTGCGATCGAGCTTGCCGGCCGCACGTTCGGCGAGCCCAGGTGCAGCGATCTCGCGCGCCGGCTCGATCCCGCCCATGCTCGATGCTGGCGTCGCCTTCTTGTGACGCCCTATGTGGTCATGGCCGCGCAAACCCGGGAGCGCGTGCGCGGTTCGTGGAGGCGCAAGCTGTACCGGCAATGTCTGGGATGGGCCCACGGAGGCACCTGATGCCCCCGCCGCATATCGTGTACCCAGCTCGCCGCTGCACCTCCCTCAGAGCTCGCCGGCCGGCTGTCTCAGCAGGCGTTGAACGCCATCGGCGACGGCACAGGTTGCGCCCCGGCGACGTTTCTCCCCCGGCGCTTCCCATCGCGGGTCGACAGAAGCGGCATCCCGCAGGCTGCCGCGCGCATCGGCGTTCCGGCCCCTGACGACCTTCGAGGGATGGCCGAGACCGTCGAACGCGCCATCGAGCAGACCACAGCTTTCCCGTTGCGAGTGTCGCACACTGCCGCGCACAACCGATGGTCAATCGTGTATGCCGACTGAAAGTCCGTGCAAGATTGTTCGAGGCTCGCTATAGTGCAACGATGGCGGACGGAAACAACTACGCGTTCATCGACGCACAGAACGTCTATATGGGCACGCGCGCCGCGGGCTGGACAATCGATGCGTTCAAGCTTCGGATATACCTCTCGGACAAGTACCAGGTGCGGAAGGCCCTTTGGTTCGTGGGATACCTGCCTGACATGCAGGGGTTCTACACGTTGCTGCAGAAGGCGGGCTTCATCGTCGTACTGAAGGAGGTCGCCCGTGATCGCAGCGGCACGCCAAAGGGCAACGTCGACGTCGACCTGACGCTCCACGCCGTAGATCTCAAGGACGAGTACGATGCAGCCGTGCTGCTCACGAGTGACGGCGACTTCGCAAGCCTTGTTCGCTGTCTGCGCCAACGGGAGAAGCTCAGGGTTGTCCTGAGCCCGCATCGCGCACACACATCGCGCCTTCTGAGACGCGCAGCGGGCACTGGTAAGCTCGAGTACCTGGAAGCGGTTCGCTCGAAGATCGAGCGCGCAAAATAAAGGGAGGGAGCACTCCGCGGGACGAGACCCTTTGGCGAACTCCCTCGATGGTGATTGGTCGTCAATATAGTCGATCACCAACGAAGATCAAGCAAAGCAAACCACATTTCCTTCGCCGCCCACGGTCACCCATGGTGGACGCCGGGCGCCGGGGCCGCTAAATCCTCGCGCGCGAGGCAGATGTCGGTCGGGTCGAGGGAAGCGCCGACCCATCCGCACCGGGGTAGGCCCACCCAGAGCGGCCGGGCCAGACACGGGAAGGGCAGGCGGTGAAACACGAGACCAGCAGCGCCGCGACGCATCGCGACATGGCCAACGCCATCCGCGCGCTCGCCATGGATGCGGTGGAGAAGGCCAAGAGCGGCCACCCCGGGATGCCCATGGGCATGGCCGACGTGGCCACCGTGCTCTTCACCCGGTTCCTCAAGTTCGATGCCGCCGCGCCCGATTGGCCCGACCGCGACCGCTTCGTGCTCTCTGCCGGCCACGGCTCGATGCTGCTCTACGCCCTCCTCCATCTGACCGGCTACCCGGACATGACCATGGAGGAGATCCGCAACTTCCGCCAGCTCGGCTCAAGGACCGCCGGGCATCCCGAGCTGGGCCACGCCCCGGGCATCGAGACCACCACCGGTCCTCTGGGCCAGGGCCTCGCCAATGCCGTCGGCATGGCGCTCGCCGAGCGCCTCCTCAATGCTCGACTGGGCGACGACATCGTCAGCCACTTCACCTATGTCCTGGCGGGTGACGGCTGCCTGATGGAGGGCATCAGCCACGAGGCGATCTCGCTTGCCGGACACCTGCGGCTCAACAAGCTCATCGTGCTGTTCGACGACAACCACATCTCCATCGACGGGCCCACGTCCCTCGCGGTCTCCGACGACCAGGTCGCGCGCTTCGCGGCCTGCGGCTGGGCCACCGTGCGCGTGGACGGCCACGACCCCGAGGCCGTCGCCGCCGCCATCGACGAGGCGCGCCGCTCGGACCGGCCGACGCTGATCGCGTGCCGTACCGTCATCGGCTACGGCGCCCCCACCAAATCCGGGAAGGCCTCTACCCACGGCTCGCCGCTGGGGGCGGAGGAGATCGCCGGCGCCCGCGACAAGCTGGGGTGGAGCCATGCGCCCTTCGAGGTGCCGGCCAACGTGCTCGCTGCCTGGCGCGCCTGCGGGGCACGCGGGAGCGCCGCCCGCGAGGCTTGGACAGGCGCTGGCTGAGCCTCGACGCCAGGCACCCGCGAGGCGATCGAGCACCCGGCGCGCGCGGCCGCCCCCGCCATCGCCGAGGCGATCGCGGCCGCGAAGAAGACCGCAGCCGCGGCGACCGCCAGGAAGGCGACGCGGGTCTGGTCCGAGGCCGCGCTCGACCACCTGATCCCCGCGCTGCCCGCCCTGATCGGCGGCTCTGCCGACCTCACCGGCTCCAACAACACCAGGATCAAGGACCAGCCCGTCATCGCCGCGGGCCGCTTCGACGGCAGCTACATCCACTATGGCGTGCGCGAGCACGCCATGGCGGCCGTCATGAACGGCATGGCGCTGCACGGCGGCCTGATCCCCTACGGTGGCACCTTCCTCGTCTTCACCGACTACTGTCGCCCGGCGATCCGCCTCTCCGCGCTGATGGGCCAGCGGGTGATCTACGTGATGACCCACGACTCGATCGGCCTCGGCGAGGACGGGCCCACGCACCAGCCCGTCGAGCACTTGGCGAGCCTCAGGGCCGTCCCCAATCTCAACGTCTTCCGCCCCGCCGACGGCGTCGAGACGGCCGAGTGCTGGGAGCTCGCCGTGCGTCCGGGGGACACGCCCTCCATCCTCGCCCTGACGCGCCAGGCGGTTCCCAACGTGCGTACCACCCACACCGACGAGAACCTGTGCGCCAGGGGCGCCTATGTGCTGGCCGAGACTGCCGGCAAGGCGCGCGATGTCACCCTCCTGGCCACGGGCTCGGAGGTGGGCGTCGCCATGGAAGCCCGGGCGCTGATGGCCAAGGACGGCCTCGAGGCGGCGGTGGTGTCGATGCCGTGCTGGGAACTGTTCACGGCCCAGCCCGTTGCCTACCGTGAGGCGGTGCTGGGCTCGGCCCCGCGCGTCGCCGTCGAGGCCGCCGTCGCCTTCGGGTGGGAGCGCTGGCTGGGCGAGAGAAGCGCCTTCGTCGGCATGACGGGCTTCGGCGCCTCCGCCCCGGAGGCGAAGCTCTACGAGCACTTCGCCATCACCCCGGCCAAGGTTGCCGATGCCGCCCGCAACCTGCTAAGCACGCTGAGGAAGTAGCCTCGGGCACGAGCTGAAATGAACGAGCTTCCACGCCTCCCGAGAGTCCGCCCAACGACGCAGGCCGCCGAAGGCGTACCAAGGCTGCGCTGGACGCTGGTCGAGTTCGAGCGGCTGACGGAGCTCGGCATCCTGGCGGAGGACGACCGCATCGAGCTGATCGGGGGAGAGCTCGTTCCCATGTCGCCCAAAGGAAATCGGCACGAGATCGTGCGCGCGAGCGCTTCACAACTGGCTGCGTCGGCAACTGCCCGGCGAGTTCGACTACCACGCTGAGCCGGGCTGGCGCGCGGATGCGAACAACTATTTCGAGCCGGATTTCCTGATTGGACCGGCGGGCTTCGACCCGACATCGATCTGGCCCCGCGGACGTTCCTCCTGCTGATCGAGGTCGCGCATTCGAGCCTTGCATTCGACACCACGACCAAGGCCGGCCAGTATGCCGCGCTGGGCGTCCGCGAGTACTGGGTCGTCGACGCCGTGTCCCTGGCGACGCGCGTTCACCGCGGGCCTGCCGCTGCCGGCTATGCCGAGAAGAGCACGGTGGCTCCTGACGAGCTTCTGACGGCATCGCTGATCCCCTCGCTCATCGTGAGACTCGCGGACCTGAGGCTCCAGTGATGGCACGCATGAAGCTCGCTCCCGATGATCAGCTGACGATCGAGGAGTTCCTCGCCTTCACCGACACGCGCCCGGATGAGGAGCGTTGGGAGCTGATCGAGGGAGTGCCGGTCATGAACCCGTCGCCGGTCGAGTTTCACCAATTGGTTGTCTTGAATATTGGCAGCTATCTGATGGCACACCAGGAACGGACCGGTGCCAGCTGGCAGCCGTTGCTCGGCGTCGGCACCCGCGTTCCGATCTCGCCCCGCAGCCTGCCGCAGCCCGATGCGTTCGTGAAGGAAGGAAATGCCACGGATTCGGCCGTGACTGATGACGCGCTGGTCATCTTCGAGGTCCTCTCCAAGAGCAACACCAGGGCGGATCAGGCCTGGCGGCGCAAGGTCTACGCCAGCGTACCGAATTGTCAGCATTACGTAACAGTGTCCCTTAAGGCCGTGGCTGTCGACGCCTATGACCGGGAAACCGGTTGGAGGAAGCGCGCTCTCACAGACCTCGGGGATAGTCTCGGCCTGCCGGCGCTCGCGCTATCGATACCCTTGGCCGTCATCTATCGCGGAACCCCTCTTGCGCCACACCGGGCATGAGCAGATGGCAACCGACACCAAAATGACTGCACGCACCAAGCTCGCCCCCGAAGAGCAGTTCACCATCGAGGAGTTTCTCGCCTTCACAGACACGCGGCCGGACGGCGAGCGCTGGGAGCTGATCGAGGGGGTTGCCGTCTTGAACCCATCTCCGATTGACCACCACCAGATGGTGGTAGCGAATATCGTGGCCTTCCTGATCGCTCACAAGCGGGAGACGGGTGCGAGCTGGTATCCGATGCCCGGCGTGGGAACGCGTGTTCCCGTCTCGCCGCGCAGCCTTCCGCAACCTGACGTGTTCGTGAAGGAGGACGCCACGACGGGCTCTCCCGTCACCGACGACGCGCTGGTCCTTTTCGAGGTCCTCTCCAAGAGCAACACCAAAGCGGACCAGGCCTGGCGCCGCAAGGTCTACGCCAGCGTGCCGAACTGCCGCCACTACGTCACCGTCTCCCTGAAGGCCGTGGAGATCGATGGCTACGACCGGGACACCGGCTGGAAGAAGCGCAGCGTCACCGACCTCGCAGGTGTCCTCGACCTGCCTGCGCTCGGGCCTCTCCATGCCTTTGAGCGACATCTACCGCTGGACACCGCTCGGCCCTCAATAGCGAGGCTCGATAAGCCATGCTGGACCTCGACAAGCTCAAGACCACCGCCGGCCTCGACCTGAACGCCAAGCGCGTGCTCCTGCGCGCCGATCTCAACGTCCCCGTCAAGGACGGCAAGGTCACCGATGCGACCCGGCTGGAGCGCCTGCTGCCGGGGCTGCGCAACCTCGCCGAGCGCGGCGCGCGTGTGATCGTCATCTCGCACTTCGGCCGGCCGAAAGGCGGGCCCGACCCTCAGTACAGCCTGAAGCCCGTCGCCGACAGGCTCGGTGAGCTGCTCGGGCGCCCGGTCGTCTTCGGCGCCGACTGCGTGGGCGAGCCCGCCGAGCGCACCGTGGCGGCGCTGCTCCCAGGGCAGATCGCCGTGCTGGAGAACCTGCGCTTCCATCCCGGCGAGGAGAAGAACGATCCCGCTTTCGCCCGGACGCCTCGCCGCCCTCGGCGACCTCTTCGTCAGCGATGCCTTCTCCACCGCACACCGCGCGCACGCTTCGACCGACGCCGTCACGGCCTTGCTGCCCTCGTATGCCGGCCCGCTGATGATGGGGGAGATCGACGCGCTCCGCAGCGTGCTGGACAAGCCGCAGCGCCCCGTTGCCGCCGTCGTCGGCGGCGCCAAGGTCTCCACCAAGATCGCCCTCCTCGCCAACCTCATCGACAAGGTCGACAAGCTCATCATCGGCGGCGCCATGGCCAACACCTTCCTGCTGGCCCAGGGCGTGAATGTCGGCAAATCCCTCGCCGAGCCCGAGCTCGCCGAGACGGCGCGCGACATCGTGCACAAGGCCAAGGCCCGCAGCTGCGAGGTCGTGCTGCCCGCCGACGCGGTGGTGGCGGCCAAATTCGAGGCCCGCGCTCCCTCGCGCATCTGCCCGGTGCTGGAGGTGCCCGCCGACCAGATGATCCTGGACGTGGGGCCCAAGGCGGTCGCGCACTACATCGACGTGCTCGGCCGCTGCCGCACGCTCCTCTGGAACGGCCCGCTCGGCGCCTTCGAGATCGCGCCGTTCGGCGAGGGCACATTCCAGCTGGCGCGCTTCGCGGCCGACGCCACGGCGGCGGGCAAGCTCACCTCGGTCGCCGGCGGCGGCGACACGGTCGCGGCGCTCAATGCCGCCGGCGTCACCGACCGCTTCAGCTACGTCTCGACCGCCGGCGGCGCCTTCCTGGAGTGGCTGGAGGGCCGCGAGCTGCCTGGCATCGCGGCGCTCGTGCGCGCGGGCACCCGAGAGCGCTGACGCACTGCCCGCGGGGATGCTAACAAAGCGGATAGTCAGCTTTCATGTGTTACATCAGCAACTTGGAATGAAGAACCTGCGGGCAGGGCTGGATTTCTGGCTCCGCAATGCGCGATAGTTCATCGTGGATCATGCGTGTTATTTTGTGGAGCGGGACATGCGAAAATTGATTGCGGCAGCGGCGCTTGTTGCGTGCTGCGGGACGGCGCAAGCCGACGGCCCCAAGTGGACGGGCTTCTATCTCGGCCTGCACGCCGGATACGGCTGGGGCAGCTGGGACGGCAACATGATTTATACCGATGCCACCCCTGGCGACGGCTTCGATGCGACGGGCAAGGTGATCGACGGCGAGGGAGCCCTTGCGGGCGGTCAGCTCGGCTTCAACATTCAAACCGGCAGTTTCGTGTGGGGCGTCGAGGGTGACCTGGCCTGGTCGGGCATCCAGGGGAGCAGCAGGCTCTTGCCCTACCCCAACGGCTATCCGGCCAACGGCTCGCCGGCGTGGGACTTCGAAAATCAGGTCAACTGGCTGGCGACGGTTCGCGGTCGGCTCGGCATAACGTCGGGATCGCTCCTGATCTATGGAACCGGCGGCTTCGCCTTCGGAGAGGTTGAATCGCGCCTGGACGTTGTCGGACCGGGATACAGCGCCTGGGGGCAGAAGACGGAAACGGCGATGGGATGGACCGCGGGTGCCGGCCTCGAATGGATGGTCGCGAGGAACTGGACGCTCAAGGCCGAGTACCTCTACGTCAATCTCGGCAGTGTGGGCGGCATCCTCGAGGGTCAGCAGTCGACGAGCTGCAATCCCGCCTGCCCGCATACGACGGATGGCTTCGCCGCCGACCTCGATATTCACACCGTCCGCGTAGGTGTGAACTACCGCTTCGGCGCGAGCAACTGACGCCAGCTTCGCGGCGCAAGGAGCAGCAGCGCAGGTGGGACAGGCCCTCCTCGAAGGAGGGCCTGTCGCATTTTTCATGCGCGCGACATCTCGTAGAGCGCCGTCACTGTCGTCCAGTTGCGCGTGGTGGCGCGTATCGCGAGAAGCCTCTCGATCGCTGTGTTGGTGAGCTTCGAGCGGCCGTAGCCGCCGGGGCAGCGCAGGTAGATTTCCGCGCCGACCGCTTGCCAACGGTCGGCGCCGCTTTTCACCGCACCCAACGCGGCGAGGCCCGGCTTGGACGGGCGCCCCGACAGAAAGGTGACGTGCAGCTTCTTGGCATCGATGCCCGGCTCCTTCAGGAAGGGGTTGGCAGCGAGGATGCGCTCGAGCTGCGCCGGCGTCCTGATGAAGACCGAGACCGGCAGGCGTGTCTCGCGCGCGAGCCTCGCCTCGATCAGCGCCGCCAGCTCGGCCGGAGGCCGCGCGGCGGTGAACAGTACATTGCCGCTCTGCACGTAGGTCCTGGCATCGGCGAGCCCCAGCTCGGCAAACAGCGCGCGCAGCCGTTCCATCCGGAGCGTATTGCCCCCGACATTGATGCCGCGCAGCAGGGCGATGTACGTGGTCATGGGAAGAGGGCGAATGGCGAATGGCGCAAAGAGGCGAGGGCATGCCTTACCATTCGCCGTTGGCCATTCGCAATTCGGGCCGCATGGAACACCGGAGCAGCGCCACTACGCCGCATTCGATGCAAGGCTGCCACGTCTTCTGCCGCGACCAGGCAGCACGAAGGGATGTGCTCGCAACTTGCCCGCGCGGCGCCGCCGCCCTATGTGAGACGGGCACCATGCCCCGCCCGAGCAGGACTGCATGCTGAACCAGGTCTACATCCACCTTTTCGTCGCCCTCGCCGGCCTGGTGAGCTTCCTGTCACCGTGCGTCTTGCCGCTGGTGCCGCCGTATCTGGGCTATCTCGGCGGCACCACCGTCGCCGAGCTCGGCCGCAAGGACGAGATCGACACCGCCCTTTGGCGCCGCGTGGTGCTGGCGTCGGTGTTCTTCGTGCTGGGATTCACCACGGTGTTCGTGGGGCTCGGCGCGACCGCCTCGTTCTTCGGCAAGTTCATCAGCGCACTGGCGATACGAGCTCGGCATCGCCGCCGGCATCGTCGTCATCGTGTTCGGCCTGCACTTCCTCGGGCTGTTCCGCATCAACCTCCTCTACCGCTCCGCCCGCATCCAGGTCGACCCGAAGGGGGCGACGTTCCTCGGCGCGTACGCCATGGGGCTCGCCTTCGCGTTCGGCTGGACGCCGTGCATCGGCCCGGTGCTGGGCACAGTCCTCACGCTCGCCGGCAACGAGGCGAGCGTCGGAGCGGGCGTGCGCCTGCTCTTCGTCTATTCGCTGGGGCTCGGCATCCCGTTCATCCTGGCGGCGGTGGCCATCGGCCCCTTCCTCGGCTTCCTCAAGCGCTTCCGCCGCCATCTCGGCCGCGTGGAGATGGTGATGGGGCTCCTCCTGGTGATCGCGGGCGTCCTTATGATCACCGGGTGGCTCAATGCGTTCAGCTTCTGGATGATCGAGAACATCCCGATCCTCGGCCGCATCGAGGAGCTCTTCACACCCAGCCAGCTGGGCAACGAGATCCTCAAGGAACGCGGGCAATGAGCGGCGCAGTGGCGGAGCCCGCCAGAACGGCGATCGCGCTCACCATCGCCGGCTCCGACAGCTCCGGCGGCGCCGGCATCCAGGCCGACCTCAAGACCTTCTCGGCGCTCGGCGTCTACGGTGCCTCGGTCATCACGGCGCTGACCGCCCAGAACACGCGGGGCGTGCAGGGCATCCACGCCGTGCCCGCCGCCTTCGTCGCCGCCCAGGTCGAGTTCGTCCTCTCCGATCTCGATGTGGATGCCGTCAAGACCGGCATGCTCGCCGACGCCGGGATCGTGGAGACGGTGGCCCGCGCGCTCGCCGCAGCGCCGCCCAAGCCGCTGATCGTCGACCCCGTGATGGTGGCGACGAGCGGCGACCGGCTGCTCGCGCCGGCGGCCGTGGCGGCCCTGAAGCGCGATCTCGTTCCCCTGGCCACCCTCATCACACCGAACTTGCCGGAAGCTGCAATCCTGCTCGGCACTGCCGAAGCCGCAAGCGACGCGGAGATGGTGGACCAGTCCAAGGCCCTCCTGGCGCTGGGCTGCCGCGCGGTGCTCCTCAAGGGCGGGCACGCCCGCGGAGAGGCCGCCGTCGACATCCTCGCCGATGCCGCGGGCATCGAGCGCCTGGCGCTGGCGCGCCTCGACACGCCCCACACCCACGGCACCGGCTGCACCCTCTCCGCGGCCATCGCTGCCCTGCTGGCGCGCGGCGCACCGCTCAGAGAGGCCATCCGCCGCGCCAAGACCTACGTCTGGCAGGGGCTGCGGCGCGGCCGCACGCAGGGCGTTGGCCACGGGCGAGGGCCCCTCGACCACCTGTTCGCCATTCGCAACGCACCGCCCCCGGCCTGACTGAGCCCGCGCCCACCCGGTTGCGGCGTTGATAGTGTTGCAACAGCTGCGTGTGTCCTGGGTGCGCCTACCCACCTGCTCCCATCCGCAGCCCCCGTTTACAGATCTTGACGGCGGCGGCCGGACCAGAAAGCGTCGCGCGCTGCACCGCCGCGACGGATCGCGCCGTGCGGCGCCGGCACGGCCCCCTGGCGCAGACCGCCGGACTGGCGAGCGTGGCCACGTTGGTCTATACGCACTCGCCTTGATCGAGCCCGAAGGGAATTGCAATGAAGATACTTGTACGCCTGACTGCAGCGCTGATCCCGGCGATGCTGTTTGCCTCATCCGTCCTGGCCGACCCGATCCCGGGGCTCACCGGCTATTGGAGCGGCAGCGGCTCCATCGCTCTCTCCAACGGCAAGACCGAGCGCGTCAAATGCCAGGTCCTCTACCGCTCGGAGGGCGCGGGCCAAGTCAGCCAGACCATGCGCTGCGCCAGCGCCGACTACAACATCAACTCGCTCGCCGAGCTCACGGTGAGCGGCAGCAAGATCAGCGGCACCTGGGAGGAGAAGACCTACGCCGCCAAGGGCGCCGTCACCGG
The DNA here is from genome assembly GCA_963758625.1 of uncultured Alphaproteobacteria bacterium. Taxonomy (GTDB): domain Bacteria; phylum Pseudomonadota; class Alphaproteobacteria; order Rhizobiales; family Hyphomicrobiaceae; genus AWTP1-13. Next base: position 81,369 of record CAVWWJ010000011.1, read on the forward strand.
ACGCTACGGGGGCGACACGTTCTCGCTGTCGATCCAGGGTGCCAACTTCACCGCGTCGATGAACGTCACCGTCTCCAACTGCAAGCAGTCGCTCACCATCACGCCGACCGGATTGGAGATTTCCCGCGTCTCCATCTCGCTCGCCAAGCAGCGCTGTGGCGGGTGAGACACGGGCGTGTCGCGATCGGCGCGAGCGATGTTGCCGCCTGCGCGGAAGTTTGGAACAACAGTGCCGGGGAGCCTCGCACGCCGTTCGGTTGGGGGAAGGCCGAACGGCTCATCGGCGAAGGCTCACGGGGGAGAGCGGAGCCTGACAATCCAGGGACGGGTTCCGCTCCAGAGAAAGCCGGTCCGGCGCCGCCGGACCGGTTTTCTTGTTTCTGCGCTCTCGTGTGTACCCGGGATCGCCGTTGCTTGACAGCGGGGCCCGGCTGACCTTGTGTGGGGCTCGTGTCCCAACCCCCGGGGAGATCGCCATGGCCCGACAGCTGCCGACTTACGGTGACGTTGTGGCGGCCCGCAGCCGCATCGGCTCCCTCGCCTGCCGCACGCCGCTGATCGAGCACCCGGCCCTCAATGCGGCCACCGGAGCGCGCGTGCTCCTGAAGGCGGAGAACCTGCAGCGCGTCGGCGCCTTCAAGTTCCGCGGCGCGTACAACAAGATCGCCCAGGTCGACAAGGCCGCCTTCCCTGGCGGTGTGGTGGCCTGCTCCTCGGGCAACCACGCGCAGGGCGTCGCCGCGGCGGCGACGCTGCGCGGCCTCCAGTCGACGATCGTGATGCCCTCCGACGCCCCGCGCCTCAAGATCGAGCGCACCAGGGCGTTCGGCGGCGAGGTGGTGGCCTACGACCGCGAGACGGAGGACCGTGACGCCATCGCCCGCGAGCTCTGCGCGACACGCGGGGCAGCCTACGTGCACCCCTTCGACGACCCCGACGTCATCGCCGGGCAGGGCACCGTCGGGCTCGAGATGATGGAGCAGGCCGCGGCCTTGGGCGCGGTGCCCGACATCGTGCTGGTCGGCGCCTCCGGCGGCGGCCTGATCGGCGGCGTCTCGCTCGCCGTCAAGGAGGCGAGCCCGGCGACGCAGATCTACAGCGTCGAGCCGGCGGGGTTCGACGACCTGGCGCGCTCGCTGGTGCGCGGGGCGCGCGAGCGCAACGAGCGCCTGTCGGGCTCGATCTGCGACGCGCTGATGGCAGCGACCCCGGGCGAGATCACCTTCGAGATGGCGCGGCGCAATCTCGCCGGGGGCGTCGCCGTCACCGACGAGGAGGCGAAGGCCGCGGTGCGCTTCGCCTTCCGCGAGTTGAAGCTGGTGGTGGAGCCCGGCGGCGCCGTGTCGCTGGCCGCGATCCTGGCCGGCAAGCTCAATCTCGCGGGCAAGACCGTGATGGCGGTGCTGTCGGGCGGCAACATCGACCCGTCGCTGTTCGCCGAGATCATCCAGGAGCCGCAGCACGCGCAATGAGCTGCGCGGCTGCCCGGCGGGAGGCGCGCGACCTCGCGCGCCGCGTCTCTTTGCTGTTTGCCGCCGTCTTCGTGGTCGCCGGCACCCAGCTGCCGTATCTCCCGGTCTGGCTCGACTGGGTCGGCCTCGGGTCCCGCGAGATCGCCGTCATCACTGCCGTGCCGATGCTGGTGCGCGTGGTTGTGACGCCGGCGATCGCCTTTGCCGCCGACCGCAGCGGCGATCATCGCCGGTATCTCGTCCTCCTGGCCTGGGGTGCGCTTGCCGCGGCCCTCCTGCTCACGCAATGCGCGAGCTTCTGGCCGATCCTGCTCCTCTCCGTGCTGTTCGCGGCCGCCATCTCCACCGTCATGCCGCTGACCGAGACCGTGGCGATGGCCGGCGTCAGGGCGGCCGGGCTCGACTACGGCCGCATGCGCCTGTGGGGCTCGCTCAGCTTTATTGCGGCGAGCGTCTGCGGCGGCCTGGCGATCGAACGCCTGGGAGCGCCGGCCGCCGTCTGGCTCGTGGCCGGCGGGGCAGCTCTCACGGTGCTCGCCGCTCATGCCCTCCGCACAGGGTCAAACCCCTCGCGCGCACGCTCCCCCAGCATCCGCAGCGCTGGTCGCGAGGGGTCTGACCCCGCCACCCGCCCGCGCATCAGGCTCGTCGACGCGTTGGCCCTGGTGCGCTCGCGCCGGTTCGTACTGTTCCTGCTGGCCGCCGGCGCGGTGCAGGCGGCGCACGCGGCGTTCTACACCTTCGGAACACTGCATTGGGCGGCGCAGGGCATCTCTGGCGGCTGGGCCGGCACACTGTGGGCCATCGGCGTGGCAGTGGAGATCGGCCTCATGGCCTTCTCCGGCGCGCTGGTGCAGCGCATCGGTGCCGTCGAGCTGATCATCATCGGCGCCGCGGCGTCGGTGCTGCGCTGGCTTGCCATGGGCTTCGACCCACCGCTGGCGGCGCTCATCGCGCTGCAGGCCCTGCATGGCCTGACCTTCGGCGCCACCCACATCGGCGCCTTCTACTTCATCACGCGGGCCATCGCGGAGAGCCAGGCGGGCACGGCCCAGGCGCTCTACGCCGCGATCACCGCGGGCATCGCCATGGGCGGCGCCATGCTCCTCTCCGGCCAGCTCTATTCAGCTCTGGGCGGGCGCACCTACTGGGCCATGGCCACCATCGCGACGGTGGGCCTCGCAGCGGGCCTCGCCCTGCGAAGGTGCAGAGTTCTGACACCATTGCACCCGTCATCCCGGACGGAGCGATGCGAGCGGCAGGCGAGCAGCGCTACGATCCGGGACCTCGTGAGGCAGAGGTTGCGACTCGCTCGCGAGGTCCCGGATCGTATCTCGGGGATGGCTCGGTCGAATCAGAGAATTGAGAGACTGAGCCCATAAGGGAGGGTGGCCACCCTCCCTTATGGGCGGCGAGCGGTCGTGTCCCGGATGGACCTGACACGGTCCAAGGCTATCTCTGACCCTCGCCGTCGAGTTCCGCGTCCATCCGAACGGTAGAAGGGCCTCACACGGCCGCATACAATCCAGGATCACGGAACCAGCCCCATGACTATGAGCCCGACTCACGGCGCGTTCAACCACGTCGTCGCGTTCGATGTGTCCAAGAACACCCTCGCGGTCCATGTCCTGCCTGGCGACGGGCAGCACCAGCTCGCCAACAAGCCCAAGGCCATCCGCAAGCTGCTGCTGCGGGAGATGCATCGCAATGCCAAGGCCGGCCTTGGTCCTCTCCTGGTCGTCTGCGAGGCCACCGGCGGCTACGAAAGGCATGTGCTCGAGATTTGCGGCGAGGCTCGGTCTGCCGTCCACAAGGCTCACGGCGCCCGCGTGCGGCACTTCGCCAGATACATCGGCCTCCTGGCCAAGACCGACCCCATCGATGCGCGCGTCCTGGCTCTTTACGGTCTCAACACCCCAGGCCTGCGCCTCTACGAGCCCGACAGCCCCGAGATCGAGATCCTCAGGCAGTTGAGGACCAGGCGTCAGCAGGTGCAGCAGATGCTGACTGCCGAGAGCAACCGGCTCGAGCACGTCCGCCATGCCGGCGTGACGAGAGGCCTCAAGGCGCACATCGCCAGCCTGCGCAAGACGCTCGCCGCGATCGAGGCGGAGATTGCCGCCCACATCGAGGCCAGCGACGCGCTCGCCGCCAAGGTGCGCCTCATGCGGAGCCTCAAAGGCATCGGCCCCGTCACTGCCACCACATTGCTCGCCTGCATGCCCCAGCTCGGCACCTGCACGAAAGGCGAGGCTGCCTGCCTCGCCGGGCTTTCGCCCATCGCCAACGACAGCGGCACCTTGCGCGCCCCGCGCCATGTCGTGGCCGGCCGTGCCGGGTTCGACTTACCCTCTACATGGCCGCAATCGCGGCCATGCAGCACAATCCACTGATGCGCAGCTTCGCTGCCTCCCTGCAGCGGCGTGGCAAGCCCTTCAAGGTCGTCATCACCGCCGTCATGCGAAAGCTCATCGTCACCCTCAACGCCATCTCTGCTCCGGCCAGCTTTGGCACCACGCTCAACACGCTTGACAACCAACACGGTAGATAGCCTCGCCTGCGGCTCGGCTTCCGGGATGACGGGTGCATCTCAACGGAATTGCCAACACCAGAAGCCGTCGCTGCGGTCGCGCCGCTCGGCCACCTCCACGCGCATGAAGCGGTCGTGCGCGAGCGCCGCGCCCACCCACAGCTCGTTCCACGCGTCGAATACGGCGGGGTGCAGGCTCGCACGCTCCGCCATCAGCCGCCACGAGGTCTGGCGCACCGAGGCGGTCGCTCCCTCCACCTGCAACTCCGCGTCGTCGCCCTGCCCTCTCGCCAGGCGCGCGAACGCCGTGGCGAAACCGACAGGCCCGGCCCCTACACCGCCCAGGAGCGCTGCGACCTCGTCGCAGGTCTGCATGCCCACCAGCCGCGCGGCCGCGCCGGCGATGTGGCCACCCTCCTCGGGACCCAGCACCGCGACCGTCTCCGGCAGGATCGATGTGATGTAGTCCATCGCGTAGTTGCGCAAGACCTTGCGCAGGCGCGCCTCGGGCCACGTCGCTTCGGGCAGCCGCGGCGCCAGCTCGGGCCGGAACCGCGGACAGCGCTCGCCCGGCGAGAACTGCAGCCGCTCCTCGGGCGCAAGGTCGCGGTCCCATTCCCGGTAATAGCCCTCGAGCCCGGGCTGGCCGTCGACGGTCTGGCCGGTGCAGACGAAGCCCAGCCGCGGGTTGCCCAGCACCACGCCGTTGTTGGCGTGCCATCCCCGCAGCACCGCCCGCGAGACCTCGGTGGGAATGCCGCAGATCGCGGTGCCTGACCAGATCCAGCGCGGCGGCGGATAGCGCACCCAGGCCTTGCGGTCGCTCTCCCAGACGTACTCGACCTTGACGCCGCCGACCTGGTTGGAGAGGTAGTGGTACTGCGCGCAGGCCACCGCGTGCGGCAGCCCCGCGAGCCCGAGCTTCTCGAGGCCCGGCAGAAAGCGCGCGAGCTGCTGGCGCCGGAAGGTACGGAACACCACCTCGGCCGCGCGCGCCGGCCCCGCCCGCGAGCACAGCATCAGGATCAGGCCCGTCACGTAGGAATGGTAGATGCGCTCGATGGCGGCGTAGGCGGCGATGTCCGTATCGGCGGGGGCGGTGGCGGCGTTCATGTCGATGACTTCCTCGCGGGCGCGCCGGGGAGATGGCGCCGAGGGCCCGATACTGTCGGAGATCCCGGCAAGGTGCCAGCGCGCTCGATCCGTTCAGTGCTGCGCCGGTGGTCGACACCGGAAGGAGCCCCACATGCCACACGTGGCGACCGGCCGGGTGTTGTCCACCGGCTCCCCTTCGCGAGGTCGGCCGAGTTGCCTACGCTGGCCGGGGACAACGCGTGTGAATGCGCGTGAGCTGGGGGGACGGCTGTGGCTGAAGGGGAACGCCAGTTGTTTGCCAGGCTGATGGACGAGGAGCTTTCCAAGCTGGACAAGGGGCCGGACGATCCCCTCACCCGAGGCGAGTTTCTCGATGCCCTGCGCGCTGTCCACGACCGGGCGCCGCCGGAGATCCAGGAGAACATCTACGCGCTGGCCAAAGCGGTGGTACAGGCGCTCAGGGCACCGGCGTCGTGACGTGGCCTACTGACGGCGGGACGCGAAGATTGCATAGTGTCCAGTGGTCAGCGGCGCAGCTCCGAGGCGGTCATGCCATTCGAGTTCGGCATCTTTCACGAGTTTCCGCGCTCCCTGGGAAGGACGGACGCTGAGGCCTTTGCCCGGGCCTTTGCTCAGATCGACGCTGCCGAGCGCTGGGGCATCGACGTGGTCTGGCTCGCCGAATTGCACTTCTTCCCCGAGCGGTCGGTCGCCTCCGCGCCTCTGCTGCTTGCCAGCGCCGTGTCGGCGCGGACGCGCCGCATGAGAATTGGCATTGCCGTCCAGGTCCTGCCGCTGTGCCACCCGTTGCGGCTGGCCGAGGAGGTCGCGACACTCGATCACGTCAGCGGTGGACGCCTCATCTTTGGAGTTGGCCGCAGCGGCTTTCAGAACACATACGAGGCCTATGGGGTGCCTTACGGCGAGAGCCGGGAGCGCTTTGCCGAGGCTCTCGACATCCTCAAGCTGGCCTGGACCGACGAGGGATTCTCGTTCGAGGGCAGCTTCCATCGGTTTCGCAATGTCACGATCGTCCCGCGCCCGCTGCAGAAGCCCCACCCGCCGCTGCGCATCGCCGCCACCAGCCCCGATACCTATCCGGCAATCGGTGCCATGGGCCTGCCCATCTTCGTCGCCGTCCGCCTCGGCACCCTCGAGGAGCTGGGTCCCAACATCAGGGCTTACCGCGAGGCCTACCGGGCGGCCGGCCATGCCGGGGAAGGCGAGGTGTATCTGCGCGTGCCGGTCTACGTGGCCGAGACGGAGGCCGCGGCGCGAGCAGACCCCGAGCAGTCCATCATGCAGTTCTATCGCACGCTCGGTCAGCAGATCGAGGATCCGCAACGCGGGCAGGCGCACGCGCCGTCGAGCAGCGGGCCGAGCGCGGACAGGCGCTGCAGACCATCGGCTATGCCGATGCGCTGCGCGACAAGGTGATCGTCGGAACGCCCGACACCGTGGCGGCGCGCCTGCGCGACCTGATCGGCAAGCTCGGCCTCGACGGCGTGCTGGCGGAGATCAATTGCGGTGGGCTGATCGACGATGCCAAGGTGCTGCGCTCGCTGCAGCTCATGGGCGAGGAGGTTGCTCCCCGGTTGCGGTAGCCAGCGTTGGGTTCGCATCTCGTCCGGGGGAGGGACACCCGCGAAGCTCGGGTTGCTGCCATCATCGCCGTGCGTGACCATGCCGGGAAGGCCCGCGGCGTGTCTGGCCGTCAGACTGCGCGGCACCGGGCCGTTAGGCTCCTCGTCCGCTCCTGACCCGAACCAGACTACCTGCGCATCGTGAGCTTGAACGATGCGCTCAGCACCCCGGATGGTCGATCCAGGTGCCGAAAGACGGCGAGAGAGACGCGGTACCTTCAAGGAGCAATTCAGTTACATGCCTCAGAAGATATTCATAAGCTATCGCCGGGATGATAGTACCGCACGCGATTGGCATCGGCCAGTATTTGGAACACCATTTGGCCGCAAGAATGTATTCATCGATATTCGGCATGTCAGCCGGAACAAAATTCCCTACGGTGTTCGGCATCGTGAGAATGGGCAATTGCCCCTATCGGGCCAGAGTGGCCGATGCGCCCTACAGCGGGGAGGCCGTCGCCTTAGAGTACCCCGACGACTGGGTGCGACTAGAAATCTCACAAGCACTAAAGCGCAACATTGTAGTAATCCCAGTTCGCGTGGATCGAACTCAGCTACCTGCAAAGGGAAGCACTTCCAGAGGATATCCGCGGCCTGTTAGATCACCAAGCAGTGTTCGTAACCGTACCCGGTTTCCGCAATGAAATGTTGGAACTCGTGCGGGATATCCGAGCCATCTCTGGACCCCGATCGTGGCGTAAATTCGGAACTATCACGGCTGGAATTGTCACTCCTGACCGCGGTGGGCCTCGGCCAAGCCGTTGGATTTTCGGTTGCGGTTGAACGAATTAGGGCCATCCTATTCCCACAGATGTCGCAGAACGTAATGAAGAACGGGCTTTGGAGCGGTGCTCCTGGCGAATGGATATTTTTTGCAACCGACACTAATCCCGTCGCGTTCTACGGTAGCTTAAGTTCGTCAAAAGGTTCGGAGACTACGCTATGTATACGGCGCGGTATCCGTTGCCTTCGACGGACCCGAATACAACACCCCAAGGAGCGTATGTGGACGACACAACCGTATTGGATTGCAAGAATTCTACCTCTGTTTGGATCGAAAGAGCGACTTATAATAAGACTGGAGATGTGACGTACCGGTACAAGTGGGCTACTCAGGAGTTCTTTCAAGCTTGTTGCCGGTCAACCAAATCCAACCGGGTACTATTTTGTCTCTTGCGGCGCCCATCATCTGCAACGAAGAGATGCGCAGGCCTCTATTGCTGAGAGATGAGATCAAACATAATAAGTTATCGCCTCTTACAATGATGTCGCCGGGGATGGCGAGTTGTTCTATGGAGAGAAGAAGCAAATTAACAGTCTAATTTCGATTTCGAAGTTCTTTTCTTCCAAAAGAACTTTCAAGATCGGAAGATCTCGCGACGACTTTCCGGGAAAGGAGGTTATTGGTCTGTTCCAGAATGGCTATCGAACGGTTGTCCAAACGGTGCAGTTGAGCTGCCGGGACCAAAGTCTGCGAGTTCCCATCTTCCAAATTTTTGACTGCAGAATGTTCTTGTATTCGACGCAGTCGTTTAGCGAAATGTCGATCAGTAACATACCACCTACCGCGCCATTTAAGCAGCTATTCGATCGTATCTGCGGACCACAAATACCACATGTTCGTGGGGTCTATGAGGGAATGAATCATTTTAGTTACCAAAAAGGAGGAGAAGGCGACCAGCTGCTTTCGCTAACTGTGGAACAAGACGACGCAAATGTTACGGTTAGCTTTCAAACCGCAAACGGCGCACAAGGCAAGGGAACGGGAACGCTTACTGGCAGTGCGCTGAAATTGAATTCAGTCAAGAGTTTGATACCAGAATGTCCCGGCTCGTTAGCAACGCGTCGCTGGAGATTGCTAGAGACGCGGTAAGCTGGTCGTACAAAGGTGAAGACTGTAATGGCCTTACGGAAGGGCGTGGCACCGCCAAGAAGACGAAATAATGAGGAGCTTGAGGTTATAGTCATTGTCTCCCGGGGTTCCCGAACCGGCGGGATCGCCGTGACGGCAGCTTCGGGCACGACCCTGACGTCATGGGCGCCGCAGCGTGCGCCACCGCGCCTCACCCCCAAAGCTCGGGTGGCGGAGGATGCACCAGGGCACCCTCGTAGCGGAGCCCCGGCTGGCGGTCGCGCGCCAGCAGCAGCGGGCCGTCGAGGTCCACCCAGTCGGCGTCCTGGGCGAGGAGGAGGGCGGGCGCCATGGCGAGCGAGGTCGCCACCATGCAGCCGACCATGATCCTCAAGCCCGCGGCGCGCGCCTCCGCAGCCAGCGCCAGCGCCTCGGTGAGGCCGCCCGCCTTGTCGAGCTTGATGTTGACGGCGTCGTAGCGCCCGGCGAGCCCGGCAAGGTCGGCGCGCGTGTGCAGCGATTCGTCGGCGCACACCGGCACCCGGCGCGCCATCGCGGCCAAGGCGGCATCGGCGCCCGCGGGCAGGGGCTGCTCGATCAGCTCGATGCCGGTCTCCGCCGCCACCGCCATCAGCTCGGGCAGCGCCTCCGGCGTCCAGGCCTCGTTGGCGTCGGCGATCAGCCGGGCGTCGGGGCGCGCCCGGCGCACGGCCCGCAGGCGCTCGGCATCGCCGGCGCCGCCGAGCTTCAGCTTCAGGAGGGGCATGCGACGGGACCGCGGCCGCCTTGGCGGCCATCGCCTCGGCGCTGCCGAGGCTGATGGTGTAGGCCGTCGTCACGGGCCGCAGCGCCGGCAGCCCCGCCAGGGTGGCCGCGCTGGTGCCGGACCGCTTCGCCTCCCAGTCCCACAGCGCGCAGTCGACCGCGTTGCGCGCGGCGCCTGCCGGCATGCGCTGCAGCGAGCTCCGCCCGGTCCTGCACGCGGCCCAGCGCCGCGATCGCCGCCGCGCACGCCCTCCACCGTCTCGCCGTAGCGGGCATAGGGGCAGCACTCGCCGCGGCCGATGCAGCGTGCCGTCGCCGACCTCGGCGACCACGACGGCGGCCTCGCGCTTGGCGCCGCGGGAGATCACGAACTCGCCCGCGATGGGCCAAGTCTCGACGCGGCTTGGACCTTCAGGGCGACAGGCATCGGGCGAAGCGCGAGTCCATGGGCGGCATCGGCAGCGACTCACGGTGCGCCGCCGCACGGCCGATGCGGCTGCCGATGCGCCCACGCAGCCGGCCGCTGGCGTGGGCGAGGAACAGGTAGACGCGCCCGCTGTCGGAGATCGAGGTGGCCGTGCACGCTGCGGCCCGACGGGTCCTTCTGCTCGACGTCGCGCGCCAGCCACTCGAAGTCGACGAGGAAGCGGTCGACGACGCGCCGGAAGTCGGTGTCGGTGCGGTAGCGGGCGGAGATCTCGTCGAACAGGGTGCGGCCCTCGTTGGTGTAGATGCTGCGCACCATGATGCCGCGCTGGCCGGCGCGGAAGCGCGACCAGATGGCGGAGGCGGTGGTCGGGTCGAGCGCCCGGGAGATGCTGGCGATGTTGATGCCGCCGTCCTCGCGCGAGGCGCGTGCCAGGAGGTCGCCGAGCGTCCAGCGGTCGCTGCCGTCGTTGGCAGACCGGCACGGGCAGGTTCGGGCTCTGGTCGTTGCGCTGCTGGGCGGCGTAGTCGGCGGTGAGCGACACCGGCGCCGTCTGCGGCAGCGGGTTGGGCGGCGTCACGTCGCGGCGCTCGCGCGCCGACAGAGCTGGACAGCTGCTCCAGCGCGCGCAGCTGGTCGCTAAGCGCGCTGCGCATGCTCTCGGCGCTCTCGCGCGCCGCCGCCGGCAGCCTCTCCGCCTCGGCGCGGATGCGCTCCTGCTCCAGCTCCAGCTCGGCGGCCGCACGCGCCGCGCGCGCCTTCAGGTCCTCCGAGGTCTCGTTGAAGCGGCTCGGCGATGTCGCCGAGGTGCTGGTCGACCTCCTGCGAGACCCCGGAGACCTTGGCCCGCATCTCGTCCAGCGCGCGCTGCGGCCTGGGCATCGGTCTGGGACCGCAGCCGCTCCAGCTCGGCCGCGGCGGCCTTGGAGTGGGCGGCCGCATCGTGCACCATCTGCTGCGCGACGGTACGCGCGCGGTCCTCGGTCTCGGTGACGACCGTCTCCAGCGACCGCGAGTAGCCGCGCATCACCTGATCGAGATGATCGGCCTTGCCGGACAGGCGCTGCAGCGTGTCGTTCAGCTCGCCGTGGCGCTTCTGCAGGGTCGAATCGATGCGCATGTTGGCCGATCTCGAGCGCGCTCGCCGCCCTGGCGATGGACTGGCCCTGGTTGTGGCACGCCAGCCATCTGGTTCACCAGGTTCTCCGACACGCTCTTCAGGAGGTCGGCCTGGCCGGAGAGCCCCTCGATGGCATGCAGCGACTGGCGCGTGACGCTGTCGCTCGACCGGCGCACGGCATCGAGCCCGTGCATCATCGATTCGTCGAGGTTGCTGGCGTGCTGCCCCAGCGTATCCGACAGCGAGCGCACGTGGCTCTCCATGGCATGCGTCAGCGCGCGCGCCTTCTCGCTCACCGCGGTGTCGATGGCCACGGTGGAGCGCATCATGGCGTCGTCGAAGCGCGTCAGGCGCTCGGCGAACGCGTCGTCCAGCGCCCGCGTGCGCTCCAGCAGCTGGATGTCGAGCGCCTCGGCGCGGCTGGCCAGCGTGGCGTCGAGCGCCACCGTGTAGTCGTCGAGCACCGCCTGCAACTGCTGCGTGCGGTTGGCGAGCGTCGTCTCCAGGCCGCCGCTGGCGGTGGACAGCTGGCTCTCCAGCGCGATCAGGTTCTGGCCCGCACCCTCGATGATCTTGGCGAGCTTGACCTGCTGCTGGGACAGCTTGTCGATCAGCATGGGCACGTCGCTGCCCATGGCCTTCAGCGTCTCGGAGACCTTGTCGGTGGTGCTCACCAGGGCGTGCCGCTCGCCCGCCAGCTCCTGGATGAGACCGCGGATCTTGTTCTCGTTCTCCGCGTAGGCCTTCTCCAGCGAGGCCACCTCGTTGTGCACGAGCCCCTCGAGCTCGCCGGCCCGCCCGAGCGCGCGCGAGATGGCCTCGTTCATGAACGAGACCTGCCGCCGCACGGCCTGGCCCAGCGATGCGGCCGACTGCTCGGCCGCGCGATCGGGCTCGGCGAGGCGGACGGCCACCTCGGTCATGGCCGAGGACATGAGCTTCAGCTCCTGCGCGCGCCAGGCCAGCAGGGCGAGGAACCAGAAGAGCGCGATGGGCAGGAAGACGGTCGCCGCCACGACGATCATGATCGGGCTGGCAACGGCCTGAGAGAAGCCGCTGCTGGCGAACTCGGGCGACAGCATGGCCCAGGCGAGCAGGCTGCCGACGGCGAGCCATCCGCCCGAGGCCGCCGCCGCCAGCATGAACGAGCTGGTTCGACGGCTTCTGCTGCAGCGCGAAGATGAGACCGCCGATGGACGGCGCGTCGTCGTTGGCCGCAATGCGCGCGCGCGGCGGGGCGGCCGGGCGCCGCCGCGGGGGCGGAGGCAGCCGATTCGTCTCGGCCTCGCTCGTTGCCGGGGGCTGCAGCGGGCGCCGCGGTGGGCGCAGCAGAGCTCCCTCTGGCTTCGCGCACGGGTCTTTGCGGTGCTGCCTTCGGTGACGGCGCTGACGGGCGCTCCGGGCCGGCGCTCGGCAACGGGATGTCCGGGATATCCGGCATCGGCGAGGGAGCGCCACCGGCCAAGTCGTCGAGGGCTCGCTTGATCACCGCGCTGGCGTTCGGCAGCGGGATATCCGGCGGCGCGCCGGGCGCGGCCTTCCTGGCTACGGCGGACGATGCAATGGTATTGAACTTGGGCAGCGGTTTTGCGGCATTCAGCGGAATCGGCGCTGCGCCTGACGCGCCCGGCTTCGATCCTGCGCTGGCGGGGAACAGAGGCTTGCGGCCGGAAGCCTGGGCCCCCGCCCGCTCGGACGGACGATCGCCGTTGCCAGGCTCCGACAGGCGCGGAGCCGCGTCGCGCTGCGTGTTGCCGTCGTGAGCCATTCCCCCATCCGATGTTCGGCGCTGCGAAGCCCCGAATCCTTAACGAGACATAGCGCATTTGCGCATTCGGGCACAGCCGCCGCACCAAAAAACGCTGTCAGCCTGGTCTGAAGCTCGTCCGCCCGAGACGCAGACCTCCCACGCGCCTCGTCCTCGTCGCTCCTTGCTATGCAGGCAATGGGGCAAAACAAAGATGCTTGTTATGTAAGGCAAATATCGAGATCCATGCCCAAGCGCAAGGCACGAGCCGTCGCCATCCTGCCGCATCGCGCGGCAACGCGGCGTCGACCATTGCAGGAGCGCGCCAGATGGGCAGCAACCCTCGAGCGAAACTGATGCACAGGGAGCAGGCTCGATCGAACACAACCTCGGCGCGACTGCGTGCCCATTTGCCACGCCCCCCGACGCTGCATATGGTTTGACCAGCCAACTATTCCTGCTTGAATTTGTGCTCTCGCGTCGTTAACACGTGCACGATCGCCATCGGGCGACCCTGCAACCGCCAACGACGACAAGCGATCGCCCCGGCGCATGGCCAAGATCACGTTCATTCAGCCGGACGGCACCGAGCAGACGGTCGAGGGCGAGCCCGGCATGACGGTCATGGAGACCGCCAAGAAGCACCTCATCGAGGGCATCGAGGCCGAGTGCGGCGGCGCCTGCGCGTGCGCGACCTGCCACGTCTACGTCGACGCGGCGTGGCGCGAGAAGACCGGGCGGCCCCAGCGAGATGGAGGAGGACATGCTCGATTTCGCCTTCGACGTGCGCCCCGAGAGCCGGCTGTCCTGCCAGATCAAGGTGACCGAGGAGCTGGACGGCCTCATCGTCCGCATCCCCGAGAAGCAATTCTGAAGCGAGCGAGCGTAGTCGATGTCAGCTGACGGGACTGCGGGCGCCGCGCCCATCGAGACCGATGCGGTGATCATCGGCGGCGGGCCGGTCGGGCTGTTCGCCGTGTTCGAGCTCGGCCTCGTCGACATCAAGGCGCATGTCATCGACATCCTGGACAAGCCCGGCGGGCAGTGCGCCGAGCTCTATCCCGAGAAGCCGATCTACGACATCCCGGGCATGCCGTATCGTGACGGGCCAGGGGCTGACCGACGCCCTGATGGCGCAGATCAAGCCGTTCGGCGCCACCTTCCATCTGGGCCAGCGCGTCGATGCGCTGCAGCAGGACGGAGGACGGGCGCTTCCGGCTGGTCACGGACATCGGCACTCAGTTCCTCGCCAAGGTGGTGGTCGTGGCGGCCGGCGGCGGATCGTTCACGCCCAAGCGTCCGCCGCTGGCCGGGATCGAGGCCTACGAGGGCAAGTCGGTGTTCTATTCCGTGCGCCGCATGGAGGATTTCCGCGGCAAGGACGTGCTGGTGGTCGGCGGCGGCGATTCCGCGCTCGACTGGACGCTCAACCTGCAGCCGGTCGCCAGGAGCCTCACGCTCCTGCACCGGCGCGACGAGTTCCGCGGCGCCCCCCACTCCGTCGAGCAGATGCGCGCACTCGTTGCGCGACGGGCAAGGTCGCCCTGCTGATCGGTCAGATGGCGGCGCTGCACGGCGAGGGCGGCGCGCTGACGGCCGTCACGCGTGAAGACCAAGGACGGCGAGACGCGCGTCGCCGCCGACCGGCTGCTGCCGTTCTTCGGCCTCACCATGAAGCTCGGGCCGGTCGCCGACTGGGGCCTCAATCTGCACGAGAACCTGATCCCGGTGGACACGGAGAAGTTCGAGACCAGCGAGCCCGGCATCTTCGCCGTCGGCGACATCAACTGGTATCCCGGCAAGCTGAAGCTGATCCTGTCCGGGCTTCCACGAGGCCGCCCTGATGTCCCAGGCGGCCTACAGGATCGTGTACCCGGGCAAGAAGCTCCTGTTCCAGTACACGACCTCGTCCTCGTCGCTGCAGAAGAAGCTCGGCGTCAGCTGAGCGACCCGCCGGACGGAGCGACACACCCGTCATCCCGGACGGAGCGATGCGAGCCGAAGGCGAGGAGCGCTCCGATCCGGGACCTCGTGAAGTGAGTGAGGTTCGACTCGGTCGACGAGGTCCCGGATAGCCTCGCCTGCGGCTCGGCTTCCGGGATGACAGGTACGCGGGTCAGCGACTGCCGGAGCGCTTGGCGGCGTCCTGCTCCCAGAACTTCTTGGTGTCCCAGGCCTCGTCGCGACTGGCCTCCGGACAGCCGAAGAAGCCGCAGCTCTCGACCACCTTGGGCTGCTGCGGCAGCTTGGGCGTGAAATCGCCGGCCAGGTGCCGGGTCAGGTCGGCCTTGATCTCCTGGCTCTTGCGCTCGGTGCAATAGTCGGGCTCGCCCGACACGCGCTCGCGGATGGTCTTGAAGGTGCGTCGTAGCTCTTTTCCGCCTTGGCGAGCTGCTCGGGGCTCGACTGCTTGGCCTCGTAGGCGAGGTAGGAGGCCTTGAGCTTCCCGCATCGAAGTTGAAGCCGCAGCGCTGCGCCCGCGCCGAGGTCCAGGCCACGGCAATCGGCCGCGCCTCGGGGCTCTCGTTGACGAGCTTCCCGGGCGCGTCCGCCTCGGCGGATGCGTTGCCCCCCAGGAGGCCGCTCGTGCCGCTGCCGCAGCCGCCGGAGAGGGCGGCGGCGGCAAGCAGGAGTCCGAAGGCGACAGCGTTTGCGAATCTGTCCATGGCGTCCCCCGAGATCTGCCGCCAGTGTGCCGGGAAAGAGGCAGCGTCAATAGCTAACGGTACCCGGCTCCGGCGTCATACAGGTAAAGGGTGACCGGATCGGGTCGACCATTGGCCCATGCGATGGCATCTGCAAGCGATATGCCCGTCCGCTCGTCGTAGACCGCTCCATCCGCCTTGCACTGGCCTGGTCGCTTCCTGGCACGCGTTGTCGTGCCAGGTCGGCTCGACGATGGCATTTACGCACTTCCAGCGATAGGGCCGCTCCCGGTGGTCAATGATGCTCCAGATCATGCCTCCCCCAGCGATATGCACCCGGCCGGCTACCGCATCAGCTGCCGCATGGCGCGGTCGAGGCCGTCGAGCGTCAGCGGGTACATGCGCCCGCCCATGAGGTCGCGCAGCATCTTGATGGAGGGCGTCCAGCCCCAGTGGTCCTCGGGCACCGGGTTCAGCCACACGCGTGCTCGTAGATGCCGGTGACGCGGCGCATCCAGGCGGCGCCCGGCTCCTCGTTCATGTGCTCCACCGAGCCGCCAGCGACGGAGATCTCGTAGGGGCTCATGGAGGCGTCGCCGACGAACACCACCTTGTAGTCGGCCGGGTACTTGTGCAGCACCTCCCAGGTCGGCGTGCGCTCGGTCCAGCGCCGGGCGTTGTCCTTCCACAGGAACTCGTAGAGGCAGTTGTGGAAGTAGAAGTACTCCAGGTGCTTGAACTCGGTGCGCGCGGCCGAGAACAGCTCCTCGGCCTGCTTGATGTGCCAGTCCATCGAGCCGCCGATGTCGCAGAACATCAGCACCTTGACCGTGTTGCGCCGCTCGGGCCGCATGTGGATGTCGAGGTAGCCCTTGTGCGCGGTGCCCTTGATGGTGCCGTCGAGGTCGAGCTCGTCGGGCGCGCCCTCGCGCGCGAACTTGCGCAGGCGCCGGAGCGCCACCTTGATGTTGCGGGTGCCCAGCTCGACCTTGTCGTCGAGGTCCTTGTACTCGCGCTTGTCCCAGACCTTGATCGCCCGGTTGTTGCGGTTGGTCTTCTGGCCGATGCGCACGCCGGCCGGGTTGTAGCCGTCGGCGCCGTAGGGCGAGGTGCCGCCGGTGCCGATCCACTTGCTGCCGCCCTGGTGGCGGCCCTTCTGCTCGGCGAGGCGCTTCTTCAGCTCCTCCATGATCTTGTCCCAGCCGCCCAGGGCCTCGATCTTGGCCTTCTCCTCCTCGGTCAGATAGAGCTGGGCGAGCGAGCGCAGCCACTCCTCGGGGATCTGCGCCTCGAGCGCCTCGCTCATCAGGTCGAGGCCCTTGAAGACGTGGCCGAACACCTGGTCGAACTTGTCGAGGTGGCGCTCGTCCTTCACCAGCGCGGCGCGCGACAGGTAGTAGAAATGCTCGACGCTGCGGTCGGCGAGGTCGGCCTCCATCGCCTCCATCAGGGTCAGGTACTCCTTCAAGGTGACGGGCACCTTGGCCGCTTTCAGCTCGTGGAAGAAGGTTGCGAACATGAGACCCTGCGTGCCTTGCCCGTTGCGCTGCCGCTCGCAGCAAAATAGCGCTACGCCGCGGGAAAATCACCGTCCCGGAGCAGATGCCAGCCATCACCTGATGATGCCGGCGCGCAGCGCGACGATGACCGCCTGCACCCGCGTGGCCACCCCGAGCTTGCGCTTGGCGTTCTCGACGTGGAAGTTGACGGTCTTGCGGGAGATCGCGAGCAGCCGCCCGATGGCCCAGTCGGACTTGCCGACGGCCACCCAGCCCAGGATCTCCCTCTCGCGTGCGGTAACCCGCATCTGCCCCGGCAAAGCATCCTTGCGGCACCCCCTCCGCATCCGATCCCCTCACCAAACATAACGTCAATAAAATGCTATATTCGCATTGATTGTTTCGCAGAACCGGGGAGTATCGTGCAAATACTTTCTGTACACAACAGTATAGGCAGCTCATTTCACCGGCGGATGATGCATCGAAGCACCAGCCATTACATCAGTCGTCAGATATAATACTTCTGTCATTGAGAAATGGGGGATCGCACAGCAGGTAATGCTAGCCTCCAGGTAGTGTCTGCGATGGCGACGCGCACAAATTGCGAACGGAAGCTGGCGTGGGAGAAATCCATGTATCGAACTGCGTTGCTGATTGGCGGCATTTTCTGTGCGGGATGCGCCTCGTCATCGAATGATATTCGAGCACAGTACGTGTCCCCTCTTCAGTATCAGCATCTCTCATGTAAGCAGATCGCAGCCGAGGCCGAGCGTGTTTCACGACGGGTTGCCGAGGTTTCCGGAGTGCAGGACGAAAAGGCGAGCTCGGATGCCCTGGCAACAGGTGTTGCCATCGTGGTTTTCTGGCCGGCGGCGTTCTTCATAAAGGGCGACGGTGCAAGTGCGGCCGAGCTCGGTCGCCTGAAGGGCGAATTTGAAGCGATCGAGCGTGTGTCCATTGAGAAGAACTGCGGGCTGCAGTTCCGACGCCGGGAGAACACAGCCGAGACAACCAAGGCAGGCAGGAAGAAGGCGGAAGAAGCGTTCGCCCAGAACTAGAGCTACACAAGTTCCCCGGTGAATAGGCACGACGGCACCCGAGTTGATGGAGCATCTGAAAGGCTCTCCGACTTCTGCGGATACAATGCCAATCGCCCCATGTCTCGGTCACGGGGCGCGAGAAGCGGAGCGCGTTTGCCAGAATGCCTCTCCCGCTGCGCAGGAAGGGGCTACAGGGCCAGTGCGGCCTTCCGGGCGCCTGGGTGCCCCCGCCCGGGAGGCGAAAACTGACCGCGCTGCGCGAGGAATTGGCGCGGCAGCTGCAACGCAGTTCCGAGCCTGCATCCAGGGAGAGATCGCTCTGCAACGCGAGGCCTGGCCGGTCCCCCGCAACCCGGCAGGAGGGTGGCGTCACGCTTGCGCGGCGGGACTTGCGGGCGAGGAGGGGCTTCAGGGCCTCGGCCAGCACGTCGCGCACCCTGGGCGGCCTGGCGGCCAGAAACGGCATCGGCCGGATCACTTCCAGCGCGGTAACGCCGATGCGCGCCGTCAGCGCCCCGTTGAAGGCGCCCTCGCCCAGCCTGCGGGACAGACGGCGCAGCAGGTCCTGGCCGAGGAACTGGCCGAGCAGATCGTCGGTCATGGCGAGGCCGCCGGTGGCGACGATGTGCGTAAAAACCATGCGCGCCAGTCGCATCGCGCCGACGACGCCCGGCCGGGCGCCATAGAGGGCCGCGAGTGCCCGCAGGA
Source organism: uncultured Alphaproteobacteria bacterium (assembly GCA_963758625.1). GTDB lineage: Bacteria > Pseudomonadota > Alphaproteobacteria > Rhizobiales > Hyphomicrobiaceae > AWTP1-13. The sequence continues at coordinate 99,912 of CAVWWJ010000011.1, forward strand.
GCCGGAGGTTTTCGATCAGCACATAGCCGACGGCGATCAGCGCCATCGGGCTCAGAGCGGTGACGGTGGCGACGCGCTTGGCCGAGCGGGTGACGAGGCGCTTCGCCTCGGCGTCGAGCGGGGCGACGATCTCGCGCTCGGCGAGCGCCAGAAGCTCGCCGGGATCGTGCACGTCCTGCACATGCTCGCGAAAGCGGCGCAGGTTCCAGGCCTGGTCGCGGCGCCCGGCGTAGAGGTCGGCCAGCCGGCGCACCGCCTTGCGCTCCCCCTTCCGGTCGCGCTCGGCGACCGCCGCGGCGATGTCGGCCCTGAGGCGGCCGAGGCGGGCAAGGCGGAGGAACCCGACGAGCTCGCGCAGCAGCGATCATCGAGCGCGGCCAAGCCGGCGATGGCGAGCAGCGCCAGGGTCGCCCACCCCATCCAGTCGTCGCGCGCCAGCGCCGCGGAGACGAAACGCGCAAACCACGCCGCCAGCCCCAGCAGGGCCGCCCCGGCGAGGGCGAAGAGGAAGCAGGGCGCCCCAGCGCAGCCCGCGCCGGCCCAGCTCGCGCAGCGTCGGCCGTGCGGCATCCGGCTCGCCGGCAGCCCGGCGGCGCCGTCGGCCTCCGGCGGCGCGTCCGGAGAGCCCGTCTCCGCGATCAGCGCCGGATCGTCGGGAGCGAACACACGCGGCTGCCGCGGGGTCATGCCGAGCCTCTCATCCATGGCGGTTCCCGGAGGATCGTGGCCGCCCCGGGCGACGGCTGGGTCTGGCGTCGGCCGCAGCCCGACGCATTGCGAGAGCCGCATCCTAGCCGAAATCCGACGTTGCGCCTTGGGCTTGCGCGCCGCGACAGCCGCCTGATCTTCTCTCGGTGCCCGTAGCCCGAAGGGTCTGTCGCCGGCGTATCAGGCGAGCTTGTCCCCCAGCAGGAACTCCATGGCGCGGTCGAGCCTGATGTGGGGCAGGGCCGCCGCCTCGCCCGGGCCCCGTCGAGATCGACGGATGGCGGCCGGAAGCGCGGGAAATGCACCGCCTCGGTCGCGCGCCGCCGCTCTCAGGCTCGCGGGATCGTCCGGCAGGTCGCCGGGGAACACCGCCACCTCCGTCTTGCCGTCGAAGACCTTGCGTCCCACGCGCTCGCCGGGCAGCGGCACGCCTACGATGCACGGCAGCCGCTGCCAGCCCGACCGCGCCTCCGCCTCGCGCGTGGCCCTGACGGCGGCCAGCGCCAGCGAGCTTGACCTCGGCGCCGGCAAAGCGGGCGCGCGCGATCGCCTTGTCGGCGACGAGGCGCATGATCGCCTCCAGCTTGTCGTGGCTGGATGATGCACATGGTCGGCCTTGGTGACGGCGAACAGGAGGCGGTCGATGCGGCGCGACAGGATGCGCGACAGCCAGGTATTGGCGCCCGGCCTGAAGCAGGCGAGCACGGCCGTGAGGGTGCGCTCCAGATCGGCGAGCGGCGGCGCCGCCGGCATTGACGGCGGAGAGCGCGTCGATCAGCACGATCTGCCGGTCGAGCCGGGCGAAGTGGTCGCGGAAGAACGGCTTCACGACGTGCGCCTTGTAGCTCTCGAAACGGCGCGCCAGCAGAGCGCCGAGGCTGCCGCGCCGATGGCTGCCGGCCGCGGGAGGCGGCAGCGGGAAGAAGGTCAGCAGCGGCGAGCCGGCGAGGTCGCCGGGGAGCAGGAAGCGCCCCGGACCGGGCGCGGCGAGCGCGGGATCGGGCGCCCGCGCCTCCTGCAGGTAGCGCGTGAAGAGGCGCGGCGCCGTCGAGCGCGACCTGCTCGTCCGCGCGGGCGCCGGCATCGACGGAGGCGAGAAACGCGAGCCATGCCTTGGCGAAGCCCAGGCGATGGCGTGCCTCGCGCCTCGCCGATCGCCTGCCGCGACCATTGCCGCGAAATCGAGGTCGAGCAGTGGCAGGTCGAGCAGCCACTCGCCCGGATAGTCGACGATGTCGACGTGGAGCCGGCCGGTCGCGAGAGCGCGGCGCAGCCGCCGGGCGGGCGTGTACTCGATGGTGACGCGCAGCTGGCTCAGGCGCCGCGTGCTCTCCGGCCAGCGCGGCGGAGAGCCGGCCAGCTCGGCCAGGTGCTCCTCGTAGGCGAAGCGCGCCACGCGGTCGTCGGGCTGCGGCTCCAGATAGGCGCGCGAGATGCGGCCCTCGGCCATGGCCGCGAAGAACGGCAGCCGGCCGCCCACCAGGAGGTTGCGGACGAGCGCCGTGATGAACACGGTCTTGCCCGCGCGGGCGAGCCCGGTGACGCCGAGGCGCACGGTCGGCGTCATCAGGTCGGAGAGGCGCGCGCCCGCCTCTCTGAGCGCGCCCGCCGCGCTGTCGCCGATGTCCCGAAGCCGCACGGCCCTTTGCCCTTTTTGCAGCCATAAGTAGGGCGGAGGGCGGCGCCGCGGCAAGCCGGTAGGGGGCGCTCCGTCAGCGGCCCGGGCTCGCCGTCGTCGGCAACCAGTCCTTGGCGTGCATCACGATGACCCCGCGCCGCATGCCGAGTTGCTGGTCGGACATCCAGGGCAGCGTCATCTGAAACGCGACGGGCGCCGGCTGGACGCGGCCTTGCAGCCAGTCGAGGAACGAGGGCTGTGCCGGCGCGGCCAGGTTGAGCTTCAAGCGGAAGGCATACTCGCCCTTGTCGCTGATCAGCCTCGGCAGGGAGTCGCCGGCAGGATAGAAGCGCACCGTCTCCGTGAAGACGGCCCGGCCGGGAATGCTCTGCGGCGCGAACTGGCGGCTCGACGCCGCCGCGTCGCGCGGATGCTCCCCCAGGAAGGCGCTGTAGTAGCGCTTGGTCGCCTTGGTCTCGAGATTCTCCACCTCGAGCTCCATGGCGACCACGGTGGCGCTGCGCGCGCCGCCGTTGGAGATCGTGACGGGGATCGCGAACAGCTCGGTATCGCCGCCACCATCGCGCGCGTAGTGGATCGTCGGCGGCACGTGCACCTCCGAGGTGCGGGGCCTGCAGCGTGGTCACATAGACGCTGACGCAGGAGAGGCCGACGGCGACGGCCGAGAAGGCGGCGGCGAACCAGCCGCTGCGCGCGCCCGCCTTGGTGATCTCGATCGCATTCCTGACGGCGCCCGCCGAATCGCCGCCGGACTGCTGGCGCTGCGTGATGGCCATCTCTCCCTCCTCCTCACAAAAATGGGGCCGGCTGAATAGGAAGGCTTTGGGGCGCTGGCATGGCTGAGCTGCAGGTTGCAGGTCGGAGGTTTCAGCTATCGACTGGCCCGCGTGCAGCTCGATCGCGGAACCCTGAACCTGAAACCTGGTCAGTTCTTCTTGTCTTTGCGGCGCGGCTCCAGGAGGCAGAGCACGGGGGAGCCCAGAGCGAAATGCAGACAGCGCTGCTTCCATTCCGGGACCTCGTAGGTGAGGCGGGTGGCGCCCTTGCCCGGCTTCAGGGTGAGGACAAGACCGCAATGCAGGCAGTTGACCGTCTTGGCGGGCACGGACATGCTTCGGACCCTCGCGAGGAAGACCGGCGGCGCGCGCCCCTGCCTACGGATTGGGACTGCCCCATCCAGCTCGCGCCGCTCAACGAGCATGCTACGGAGTTGGTTGCGTTGCGCGGCCCAAAGCCATGAGAGGTGTTGAAATAACACGGAACGTTCACGGGTGTTGCGTGAAGCCCACCGGCGCATCCGCGGTCGGAGGAGCACTGCACGATCGGTTGAGGCCGGTGCACTGACAGGTGGCAGCCGTCGGACGTAGCGCGGGGGCTGGCCGGCAACGCTCCAGTCGGGCCAACCGCTTGCGCGACACCGCCGGGGGTTGCACGCGGCATGGCGTTACGTTAACAGCGGGACCTGGCCACCTGCGGGCATCGAGCGCCGCGGTGCGGGAGCTTCCAATGAACCAGCTGTTGCTGGAGTATCTGCCGCTCGTCGTCTTCATGGGTGTCGCCGTTGGTCATCGGCCTCGCGCTGATGGTGGCGCCGCATGCTGGTTGCCGTGCGCAACCCGGACCCCGAGAAGGTCTCCGCCTACGAGTGCGGGTTCAACGCCTTCGACGACGCCCGCATGAAGTTCGACGTGCGCTTCTACCTGGTGTCGATCCTGTTCATCATCTTCGACCTCGAGGTGGCGTTCCTGTTTCCGTGGGCGGTGGCCTTCAAGGACGTGGGCGCCTTCGGCTTCTGGTCGATGATGCTGTTCCTGGGCGTGCTGACCGTCGGCTTCATCTACGAGTGGCGCAAGGGCGCGCTGGAGTGGGATTGAGAGTGGATTGCATGCGGCAGTCGGCAATCGCAGTAGGCAGTCGGGAAGGACGGCGTGACGACCATTTCGCAGCCCAGGTCCGGTCTGGTGGTACCCGGCGATCGCGGGTTCACCGAGGTGACGAACAAGCTTGCCGACAAGGGCTTCCTGGTCACGACCACCGACGATCTGATCAACTGGGCCCGCACCGGCTCGCTGATGTGGATGACCTTCGGGCTCGCCTGCTGCGCGGTGGAGATGATGCAGGCCTCCATGCCGCGCTACGACCTGGAGCGGTTCGGCTTCGCCCCGCGCGCCTCGCCGCGCCAGTCCGACGTGATGATCGTCGCCGGCACGCTCACCAACAAGATGGCGCCGGCGCTGCGCAAGGTCTACGACCAGATGCCCGAGCCGCGCTACGTCATCTCCATGGGCAGCTGCGCCAACGGCGGCGGCTACTACCACTACTCCTACGCCGTGGTGCGCGGCTGCGACCGCATCGTGCCGGTCGACATCTACGTGCCCGGCTGCCCGCCCACGGCCGAGGCCCTCGTCTACGGCGTGCTGCTGCTGCAGCGCAAGATCCGCCGCACCGGAACGATCAGAGCGGTAGCCCGAGTGGCAATCAGCATCGTGCGGACGTGGATGGCCATATGCCGCGCCGGACGAAGGTCCGCGCTATCGCGACCATCTGGCAGGCGTGGTCGCTGCCGGAATCTGCGCAAGCTGCGCGGCTTTCATGGGACTCGAGGCTGTGCGAGACCGAGCGCGGCGACCAGGTCGAGCTGCTGGTGATCAGTCGCTGGCGAATCCATGGGGCGATCAGGCCTTTGCCGGCGCCCGATCCCGGACCGAGCCGTGGTGGAGCCGGGCGCCAAGGCCGTGCTGGCGGAGTACGACGAGTTCGTCACCAACTACGAGGTGACGCTGGAGGCGATGGGGGCCTGAATGACGCTGGAAGAGCTGGCCAAGCCATATCGACGCAAGCTGCCGGGCGGTCGTCCTGGAGCGCAGGCATCGCGCTCGGCGAGCTGACCCTGGTCGTGGCGCCGGCCGACATCGTGCGCGTGCTGACGGCCCTGCGCGACGACACGCAGTGCCTGTTCGAGGTGCTGATCGACATCTGCGGGGTGGACTACCCGAGCGCGAGAAGCGCTTCGAGGTGGTCTACCACCTGCTCTCGCCGCGCCGGAACCAGCGCATCCGCATCAAGTGCGAGACGGACGAGGACACCGCGGTGCCGAGCGCCGTCGAGGTGTTCCCCGCCGCCAACTGGTTCGAGCGGGAGGCCTACGACATGTACGGCATCCTGTTCTCGGGCCATCCGGACCTGCGCCGCATCCTGACCGACTACGGCTTCCAGGGCCATCCCCTGCGCAAGGACTTCCCGCTCACCGGCTACGTCGAGGTGCGCTACGACGACGCGCAGAAGCGGGTGGTGTACGAGCCGGTGAAGCTGACGCAGGAGTTCCGGCGCTTCGACTTCGAGTCGCCGTGGGAGGGCGTGGAGTACGTGATTCCGGGGGACGAGAAGGCACAAAGGGTGAGATGGTGAGTGGTGAGATGGTGAGATGGTGAGTATCGGTTGGCGCTAGTTGGGAGCGACGATGCTATGACCGCAGGTGATGTCATCAAGTCCTACAAGGACCTGGACGTTTGGACGATGTCCATGGCGCTTGCGGAGAGCTGTTGCCGAGTCACCAAGGAATTCCCCCGTGACGCGATGTATGGGCTGCCCTCCCAGATGCGGAGGGCGTCAGCGTCCTTTTCGGCGAACATCGCGTGTCGCGACCTGACCGGCAGCTTCATCCAGTTTCTCCGCATCGCGCAAGGATCGGCCCGGGAGCTTGAAACGCATCTCATCCTGGCGGGAAGGGTGGGGCTTGCTGCGCAGCGAGTCCTCTGTCGGGTCTGTTGGACGATTACGCAGAGGATCAGCAAGATGCTTCGCTCTTTGATCCGTTCATTGGAAGCCCGCACCTGAGCCGCACGCTCCAACCCAAGATCTGACCACTCACCATCTCACCACTCACCATGCCAGAAACCGAACTCCGCCAATTCCATCTCAATTTCGGGCCGCAGCACCCGGCGGCGCACGGCGTGCTGCGCCTCGTGCTGGAGCTGGACGGCGAGGTCGTGGAGCGCGTCGATCCGCACATCGGCCTGCTGCACCGCGGCACCGAGAAGCTGATCGAGCACAAGACCTACCTGCAGGCGATCGGCTACTTCGACCGGCTCGACTACGTCGCGCCGATGAACCAGGAGCACGCGTTCTGCCTCGCGGTGGAGAAGCTGCTCGACCTCCAGGTGCCGAAGCGCGCCCAGCTGATCCGCGTGCTCTACTCCGAGATCGGCCGGCTGCTCTCGCACCTCCTCAACGTCACCACCCAGGCCATGGACGTGGGCGCGCTCACCCCGCCGCTGTGGGGCTTCGAGGAGCGCGAGAAGCTGATGGTGTTCTACGAGCGCGCCTCGGGCAGCCGCATGCACGCCAAGTACTTCCGCTTCGGCGGCGTGCACCAGGACCTGCCGCCCAGGCTGATCGAGGACATCGCCGCCTTCTGCGAGACCCACCCCAAGGTGCTCGACGACATCGAGGGGCTGCTCACCGACAACCGCATCTTCAAGCAGCGCAACGTCGACATCGGCGTGGTGAGCCTGGAGGACTGCTTCAGGTGGGGCTTCTCGGGCGTGATGGTGCGCGGCTCGGGCGCGGCCTGGGACCTGCGCAAGGCGCAGCCCTACGAGTGCTACTCCGAGCTCGACGTTCGACATCCCCATCGGCAAGAACGGCGACAACTACGACCGCTACTGCATCCGCGTGGAGGAGATGCGCCAGTCGGTGCGCCTCATGCAGCAGTGCTGCCAAAAGCTCCTGTCGGCGGAGGGCCAGGGCCCGCACGTCACCGACGACAAGAAGGTGGTGCCGCCCAAGCGCGCCGAGATGAAGCGCTCCATGGAGGCGCTGATCCACCACTTCAAGCTCTACACCGAAGGCTTCCGCGTGCCCAAGGGCGAGGTCTACGCGGCGGTGGAGGCCCCCAAGGGCGAGTTCGGCGTCTACCTGGTGGCCGACGGCAGCAACCGGCCCTACCGCTGCAAGATCCGCGCGCCCGGCTTCCCGCACCTGCAGGCCATGGACTTCCTCAACCGCGGCCACATGCTGGCCGACGTGTCCGCCATCCTCGGCTCCATCGACATCGTCTTCGGCGAGATCGACCGGTAGGCTGCGTTCTCCGCGCGCAGCTCCCGGCCAAGGCCTGGAATGCCACAAATTGTGGTATACTGCGGAAATGACCACACAGCCGAAGCTGCGCCGCATGACCGTCCCCGAGTTCCTGGCCTGGGCATCCGCCCAGCCGCGCGGCCGCTATGAGCTGGTGCGGGGGGAGGTCGTGGCGATGGCACCGGAGCGCGCGCTGCACAATCTCATGAAAGCAGCAGCCTTTCAGGCGCTCCGAGATGCCGTCAAACGCGCTCGGCTGCCTTGCACGGTTTTCACCGATGGCATGACAGTGGTCATCGACGACGAGCATGCGCGCGAGCCCGATGCCGCCGTGCAATGCGGCGTGGTCACCAACCTCGACTCGATGATCCTGGAGGCGCCCCTCATCGTCGTCGAGATCATCTCGCCGTCATCGGAGCGCGACGACACCGGCGTGAAGGTGGTCGAGTATTTCTCGGTTCCCAGCATCCAGCACTATCTGATCGTCAACCCCGCAAAGAAGGTGGTCATCCACCACGCGCGCGGCCAGGGCGCCAAGCACTCGAAGCACATAGCGAGCAGCGGGGAGATCGAGCTGACGCCGCCCGGCATGACGGTACCGGTGGCCGACCTGCTGCCGGAGCTGGGGTAACCCGACCGACGTCTCCGACGACGAAGCGGCGATGCGCATCGCCTTCGCGTGTGCACGCCCGGTCAGCAGGCACCCCGGACCCCCAATCCTTCTCCAGCCCGACGCATTGGCGATGAGAGGACGGCTAGGCTACAGGGATGGTGCCCAGGAGAGGACCGGGCGATTTCGGTCGCACCGCATTGAAATTGCAGGAAAATTTCAACCGCGACGAGACGCCTGTGTACCACCCCTGTGCCCCACGGACAAGCCCACGGCGCTGCCCTTAGCCGCGGCAGCGACTTCCAAGTGGCGGTGGCTGAGCGGCCCCGGCGGCTTATCACGGGGTCGTCAGCGCAGCGACGCGCCGCTACATTCGATTCCCGCAAGGATCAGCGGGCACGGGGGAGCGAACGCTGCCTCCCCAGATGCGCGTCGTACGCTGCGCGTGACGGTGGATCGCTAAGGGTCTGATAGGCTCTGATGACTGCCCGGAGGCGCTGGTCGGCGTCCGCGTTTCCTGGGTTTAGGTCCGGGTGGAGTTGCTTCGCCAGGGAGCGGAACGCAGCTTTGATCTCGGCGTCGCCCGCGCCGGATCGAATGCCAAGGACTTCATACAGTTGTTGCACGACGAGACTGCGCCTTCCCGCACGGATGGCCAATCTACGTAACGGTGTGGAGTTCCGGATTGCGCAGCGCCAAGAAAACCGGCGATCCGGCTCAATTCCTAGGCCACTCATGCCTGTCGCCCAGGCAAGGGCAGCGACGCCTCTCTGTGCAGCCCCGGATAGTTGCTGCGGTCGCCTGAAGTCCCGTCCAGCAGTCGGTGCGATCCCCCGGCGGTCGCCAAGCGTCTGGGGATTGGAAGGGCCTCCGTCTACCGGCTTGCCACGGCTACAGCGGGCCGTGGACCCAGCCGACGATCCACCGGCCGCCGCCGTCCCGACTAAGCGATCTGCCCACAAAAAAGAGAGGAACCGGAGGGAAGACGGTTCCTCTGCAAATTGGCGATTGGTCAGTCAGTAGGGAAAAGCGATGCGGTGCGTCCGGCACCATGCAACTCTCATAGAGGGGGAAACTCGAGCTGCACCTACGCACCGCATCTATGTGCAACGGGGGAGCTGCACATAAATTAACTATAGCAGATAGGGCGAGGAACGTTGTAGCTGCCGGGCAACAGTCTCGGGGAAACTGATAGATTACACACTGGCGATATCAGTGATTTGTCATATTTGAACTCATGCAGGCGATGCAAGCGGCTCGGAAAGCACACACCCGAGCAATTTCTCTTGGAACCTGCCGACGACCCGTTGCTCCTGTTGCATGAAGATGCCCAACTTAACAACTGGGCTGACCTTAGCCCGCACCAGGGTCTGCCCTCGGGAGAGAGGAGACCGAGCCAACCAATACTTTAAGAATTGGACGGTCCCTTTCTCTCAGAGCACGTTCCTCCCCTGTCTGTCCTCAGCGCCGCCAACGACCCCACCGGCGTGATGGTTGTGCCCCGCAAGAGATCCCCCTCTGACTTTGTGCAACCCTGGGCTGTTACGGCGCGGTCACATTCTGAAGGCCCTCCTCTGGTGGGCCATACTCCTCCCTGCTGGAGGCGTCGTATTCTTCTCGGCTGCCGAGAGGGTCCACACGGCGAAGGCCGACGCCAACAAGGCTCGCGGTCAGAGGCAGAGGGGTCCTGACTGCCGGACCAAGCTGGCGGCAGAAGCGTCGGCGCAAGCTGACGTGGAGGCTGCTCGGCAGGCGCCGCTTCAGGCGCAACGTAAGGCTGCCCCTCGGAGAGCCCCTTCAAGGCCCCTGCGTGGCTGCGTGGCTCCTTCCGGCGGCCCTAGACGCGGTCAGCGCCGCAATCATTCTCCATGATGTCGGGCGTACTTCAGATAGGCCCCCGACACGCAGGCGTTCACTTGTTGCTGCGATCTTGCAGCGTCTGCCTTGATCGCGAATGGTCCAATCACGACCACCATGTACCCCGGAGTGAAGCCATGGAACTTGGTGGAGAGATCATTGAAGGCCCTAGACCCGCATAGCTGAGCGGCACCAGCGGTATGCCTTACACCGGATGCGACCTCCGGGGCGGCGCTGCTCACATTGTATGATGCAAGAACGACCCACCATGCGCGACCAGGCTCTCGCGCAGATGCTGCCGCTTTCTCCCGCTCGCCAGGACCACCCGTATCCGATGTGACCTCTCGGCCAGCGGACGGTCCCTCGATTGACGGGGCGGGCCGGCCGTCGCTCCCTTCAGTGTCAGCCAATGCCGGAGATTTAGGGGAGGGTCCGTCCGATGGCCCGGCCGGCAACTCCACGTCCTTGATCACGGCCCCGCCCCCGCCCTCAACGGCTTCTTTCGGTGGCACTCGCGGCGCTGGAGGAGGCTCCCTATGGGCAAGCTTCAAGGGGCGTTGATCAGCCGATAGGAACGCCTGTCTGAGATCACCCCAGAAGACCGTGACCGACAGCGCCACCATGAAGGCGAAAACTACCGTCGTCGCCATCGCGGTGAAGCGCCACCGCGTCAACGAACGCTGCTTTGCCAGCCCCGCGTCATAGGCCAATCGAGACGGTCCGTGGCTCAACGTCTCGTAGGCGCGTGTCACTTCTTGGAGTTGTCGCTCGGCATCTGCATTCCCAGGGTGAAGGTCGGGATGCAACTGCTTAGCCAGACGCCGCAGAGCAGCCTTGATCTCCTCATCTGCCGCCCCAGCCGAAACGCCCAGAACTTGGTACAGATCGCGCATGTCGCACAACCTACGCCCGCCTACAAGGATGGCCATTATAGTCCGCCCGAGGGGTATCTGCCGGTTTTACCTGTGGATTTCAGCCGCCTCGAAGACGCGGGGCTTGGCGAAGCGCGGATGGGCGGTCCCACACTGATGTGGCGCGAGAGCCCCGCTATCGGATGAGACCCCGGAAGGCATCGGTGCTGTTCTAGCTTCTGCAGCTTGCTGAGCACCTCGGCACAGTTCCTTTGAGGGTCCTTGACGATCCACTCCCGGCCGGCCCGGAACATCAGACCAAACTGGAGCTGGCAGGTATCGCCTGTGAAGTCCCGGTCGATGGCTCCTTGCGCGTTCAGGGCGCTGAGGAATTGACCGGGGTCCATGGGTCGCAGTTGGGGGCAGATGCCCGAGGCCACGTAGCGAGTGGCCAATGCTTGTGCGAGCCTTATCGCCTTGAAGCATCTGGTGCCCTCAGGTGCTCCCGTTAGCTTGTTCAGCTCCTTTTGTGCCGGTCCCTGCGCCGAAGTCTGACCCGCCATCAACAGGACTGCGGCGACGAACAACGACAGCAATCGCATGGAACAGCCTCCAGGGATCATCAGGGTGTCGGATCGGCCTTGGCGTGTCCTCGGACCTATGGATCAGTTTCAAGGCGAGATCATCACCCTACGAGCCATCAGGGCGGGACGAAGGCCGGAGGCTTAGGGCAACAAGCCGAGCTGATGCACAGGAAGGTCGCTGGCGCGTTATCCCCCCAAGCGAGCTTAACCAGGATCGCAAATCAGGGACGGCGATGTCCTGACGGTCACGAAGCTGGACAGGATCGCCCGCTCGGTGCGGGACCTCATGGAGATCGTGCACCGCATCGACGAGAAGGGTGCCGGGCTCCGCATCCTGGCCATGAACCTGGACACGACCACGCCGACCGGAAGGCTGATGCTTCAAGTGCTCGGCGCCGTGGCAGAGTTCGAGCGAGCCATCATGCTGGAGCGGCAGCGCGAGGGGATTGCCAAGGCTAAGGCTGAGGGGAAGTACCGGGGCCGGGCCAAGACCGCGATGGCCAAGGCTGGCGATGTGGAGGCCATGCTGGCGGCCGGCATCACTCCCACCGATGTCGCCAGGAAACTGGGCATCGCTAGGAGCAGCGTCTACCGGGCGATCCGGCTTCGCAGCATCAAGCGTCAGCCGGCGGGCTACCGGCCGGTATAGCCCCGAGCGTTCCCCCGTGGGGACCCTCGGCGGCCCCTGTCGGTGACCCTTCGACCGTGAGGGGCGGATCACGGTCGCGTGGGGCTCGGGCCACTCACCCTTGACGCACCTCAAGAGCTCTTGCACCAATTGCCTTCGCAGGTGAGGCCTCGACGCCCGGTCCACCCAAGACGGTTCACCTTCCAACGTTTGAGCGAAGCCCTCCAGCGGAAGTTGACTGGTGATCGAAGTTCCCAACTCACTGATCACGCCCACCCTCAAGCCACCGCCGCTCCTCAACGCAGTTAGGAGATCAATTGTGACCTCCATCTCGGCGGCGCAGCCGTCTGGGCGGCAAGGCATGAAATTGAGCATGAGTGTCAGTGCATCCAGTCTTGCGGCATCACTCTTCTCAAGCTCTTCGTTCCTCAGCATCTTGTCCCATAAGTCCTTAGGAACGAGCACGACCCGCACGCCAGCCTGTGCGGTTACGCTGGTCGGGACCATGACCTTGAAGAGCTGCTTCTCCTGCCCGTCAAATCTACACTGGTACAGGTACGCTCCGACGAGCACCCTGCCGGAGTTCGCGTCAAGGCGGTCCTGATCATGCGCTACGATCTCACGAACTTCGAGTGGAGCGTCATCGAGCCGCTGCTGCCGACAAAGCGGCGCGGCGTCAAGCCGAAGAAAAGCCGGCGCGTGCTCAACGGCATCTTCTGGGTGCTGCGCACAGGTGCGCCGTGGCGCGACATGCCCGAGCGATACGGGCCTTACACGACGGCCTACAATCGCTTCAACCGCTGGCGCAAGGCTGCAATCTGGGATCGGCTGATGGATGCCATCGTGCAGGCGCACGACGGTAACGTGCAGATGATCGACAGCTCGATTGTGCGCGTGCATCAGCATGCCTCCGGAGTCGAAAAAAAAGTGGAGATCGTTGTGTGGGGCGAAGCCGCGGCGGCCTCACGACGAAAATCCACGCGCGCGTCGACGCGCAAGGCCGGCCGGTCCATCTCCTGATCTCGCCGGGCAACGATCACGACGTGGCGCATGCCGAGCGGTTGCTCGAAGGCATCGAGCAAGGTGCCGTCGTCATTGCCGACAAGGGCTACGACGCCGACAGCGTCCGTGCCTGCATCCGCGATCATGGCGCCGTCCCCAACATTCCCAACCGCTCCAACCGGAAAACCAAGTTTCGCTGGAAGAAGGCGATCTATCGCCAGCGCAATCGAGTTCGAGCGCTTCTTCAACAAGCTCAAGCAGTTCCGGCGGGTCGCCACGCGATACGAGAAGCTCGGCGCCAACTTCTTCGCGTTCGTCAAGCTCGCCTCCGTGCGAATTTGGCTGCGATCAATTGAGTCCACGGCCTAGTCACGCAGCCGTCGAGGTCCTTCCTTCCTTCCTTCCTTGCCGTCCTTGTCCTTGTGGGTCACAGCCCCCTTGTCGCACAACTTCACCCAAACACTATATGGGGCCCCCTCTGTGTACGCGGCGCAAGGCAGCAGCAACATCAACAGAGTGAGGAAGGTTCGCACCATCGTCGCGCCCGTGCTGGCTGAAGGTACTGCGTCAGCATGCGCATGGTTCTCGGCAACATTGGGGCGCGAGCCGTGGCGGGCCGCAGGTTGGGGTTAGCTCTGTGTAGCTGGGGTCTCCGATTGGCTAGGGCGTCAGCGGTGGCCAGCGTCTCGGCACTGGTCGCGCCTCGGTCTCCAGGTTCGTAGGGACGACGGCCAAATAGTCTCGCCGACCTCGGCCATCGGCACAACGACACCAAGCGAAGCGACCCGAAGCGGGTGAGCATCATCTGCCGTCGCTGCTCGGAACCCAGGGCGCTCTGGCTGACCGCCAGAAGGCGGCAGACCTCAAGACAAGAGTGTCGTGTACATGGCCACAGTCATCCGGCTGGGGGTTCTCGCCTTCGGTCTGACTTCCGCAAGTCCTTGGCTGCTACGGGGCCTTCGAGTTCGCTCATCGGCTCGAAGGCAGCTTCACCAACCTGTCGCGGGAGCCCTAGTGATCGCGGCGACAGCCGCACCCGTCCCGCCCATCGCCGAGGCGACTGGCGAAGCGGGCACACTCTCTCAAGGCCGTCCGACGAAAGGCGGCCACCGACAATGGCGGCCTTCGGCGTCTCATTGTCTGCATGGTGAGCGGCCGGCTATGTTGTCGTCAACTGGGCACACCATGGGGGGCTGCAGTGGCGCCGCGAATTGCCTTTGTCCTCTTGCTCGGCTTGGCGTTGCCAGCGTCTGCGCTCGCTCAAGACGAAGATAACAAGAAGTCGGTTGATGCCGATCTACTACGGCCGGGACGGGTGTTCCGAGATTGCTCCGACTGCCCTGTCATGGTGGTCGTGCCGGCCGGCAATTTCGTGATGGGATCGACAGACTTCGTCTTTTCCAAGCCCCCGCACCGAGTGACCATCAGGGAGCCGTTCGCGGTAGGCAAGTACGAGGTGACATTCGCGGAGTGGGAGGCATGCGTGGCGGCCGGTGGCTGCACGAGCAACCGCTGGCCGGACGACAGAGGGTGGGGACGCGGCCGGCGTCCCGTGATCAACGTGACCTGGCACGACGCGAGAGAGTATTCAGCCTGGCTCTCCCGGAAGACTGGTAAGACGTACCGACTGCTCAGCGAGGCGGAGTGGGAGTACGTCGCACGGGTGGGAACCACGAAGCAGTATGGCGTCGGCAGGACGTTCGGAGGTCGGCTCGTTCCCTGCCAACCAGTTCGGGCTCCATGACCTGCTTGGCAACGTGACGGAGTGGGTAGAGGACACCTGGCATCCGCACTACCAGGGCGCGCCGGACGATGGTTCCGCCTGGTTAGGTGGCGACACATCTCTGCGTGGGCTACGGGGTGGTTTTTGGAGCAGCCGCACCCTTCACCCGGCCATCAGAGGAAGGGCTCCGCCCGACAACACCAACGGCGCCATTGGCTTCCGGCTGGCCAGCACGCTCTACCCTCTAACGGCTATGCGAGCGGACGAAGGCGCAGACGATGGGCGCACCTCTGCCAACTGACATGAGCTGACCACTTCAGACGATGCCTCGCCCACACGCGAGGCCAAATTGAGAGACCTTCGGTGCCGTTAACCAGCGTCGCAGGTGCCGACGAGGCCCATCTCGACAGACGCCGGCAAGGCCCCTGTGCGGCTCCTTCCGGCGGCCCTGGATCTGGTCGCCTTCATGGCGATCTGGATGGGGCTGTCGGGGGCAGCGAGGGCGTCTGCAAGGGCCCCCGCGAAGGGGCCGCGAAGCAACGTCGTAGGCGGACGTTGTTGAGGCGTCGGTCGCGGGGAGCAGAGGCGCCGATAGCAAGACAGCCTGCGGCCAACGAAAACCGCAAGGTCGTTCCCTTCGGTGCTGCTTAGCAGAGACTTCGAGGGCTCGTCCACAAAGGGCGGCCCCTCGGTGTTCTAGCGGCCACCAGCTAAAGGTGTTGCGCCTAAGCAGAGGTTTCCCCCGGAGGCCTTTCGGTAACTTCTGCCGGACGCCAAGCTGAGCATACTTATTTCTTTGTGTAACCGCATCGCTGAACTTGAGCGCCGAACCAGCACCCCGTCTTCAGACACTCGCGCCAGCGGAAGCGACAGGCCTCATCCGTCCCGCCTGTACGGAGGCACGCGACACGCGCTTGGCTGCAAGTCGAGGCCTGCGAGTGAGCGTCCGGCACAGCAATCAGCAGCACAGTCCCCACGATCAACGCTGATGCGGTCAATGCGATCTTTAGCATTACTTCCTCCTTATCCGAACTTAAAAGCAAACGAAGCGTACGCTAAGGGGCCCCCCCATGGAAGCCACTTCCTCTCTCCTGGCCGTCGGCCAGCGACCAACGACGACCACAAGGTCGTTCCCTTCAGCGGCGCTTAGCGGAGACTTCAAGGGTTCGGCCACAAAGGGCGGGCTCTCGGCTCTCTCAGGGTGGCTCCCAGCTTTCTCTGTCTACGGCCTCAAGGACTGGCACCGAGGCGTTTCAGGGCCTCCCTGCTGCTGTGGCGGTTCGTGTCTATCGACAGTGCTCTGCGGAAGTCGGCAATCGCTTCCTCGCGCCGACCTATCGCCTCCAAGACTTGGCCCCGCGTCTCGAACGCGAAGGCGTCATTCGGGTGCAGTTCAAGGGCACGCTCGGCGTCCGGCAGCCCTTGCAGTCCCTTCCCGGTGCTGACGTAGGCCCGTGCTCGATTGGCGTAGGCCCCGCCAAAGCTCGGATTGAGCCTGAGGGCCTCGTTGTAATCGGCGAAGGCGCGGTCATAGTCCTTCTTACTGGCGTATGCGAGCCCCCGGTTGTAGTAGGCAATGGCATCGTTCGGCTTGAGCCTAATGGCCTCGTTGTAGTCGGCGATGGCCCTGTCGGCTTCGCCCTTGTATCGGTAAGCCAAGCCTCGGTTGGTGTACGCAGGGGCGTTGCCCGGATTGAGCCTGATCGCCGCGTCGAAGTCAGCAATGGCGCGGTCATGGTCGCCCTTGACTTGGTATGCTTGGCCCCGGCCGTAGTAGGAGTTGGCGTAACGTGGATCGAGCCTGATGGCCTCAGTGAAGTCGGCGATGGCGCGGTCGACCGCGCCCTTGATCCGGTGGGCGGCACCCCGGTTGTAATAGGCGTTTGCGTGGCTGGGGTAGAGCCTGATGGCCTCAGTGAAGTCGGCAATGGCGCGGTCGTAGTCCCGCATCTCGGCGTATGCGACGCCGCGATTGACGTAGGTCCGAGCGTCTCTTGGATTGAGCCCGATGGCAAAATTGTAGTCGGCGATGGCGCGGGCGTAGTCCTTCTTGGTGGCGTATGCGAAACCCCGGTTGTTGTAAGCGGTGGCACGACCGGCCGGGGTTTCGCGACCGGACTGGAGGACGGCCGTGCAGCCACCGATCTGCACATCGGGAGAAAGGGCGTTGCCCTCGTTCATGCACCGCAGGTGATCCTGCGAGAACTGTTGGGCCGCAACGGGAAGGCCGGCGGAAACTGCCAACACCAACCAGGCGTGATAAGAGACAACTCGCTTGAGCATAGGAGCCCCAGCGCACCCCAGCGGCTCCCGTAGTCTACCCCGCCTTACGTGCGGGGATGGCGGCAATTGAGCCACGCTCAGGCGCCTGAGCGAGTGCCGAGGACGCTGGTCCCCTACTTCCCTGGGGCGCCCGTTCGAGGCTGCACGAGGCGACCTTGGCGGACCCACGGATCAGTGTTGTGGCGAGACCATCAGCACCCTCCGAACCATCAGGGCGAGATGAACGCCCAGGCAACAAGCCGATGCGATACAGCAGGGAAGGTACCGGCCCGTGGTCCTCCCCGCCCCGGCGTTCTCATCACGCACGTAATCGCACCCACCGGGATGCTGACTGAGGGCGAACCACTACGGCTGACCTCAGCCCTCAGCGCACCTATTCGAGCGTAGTCGGTCGGCAAGCTGCGCTGCGGTGTCTGATGTGAAGTTGCCGCTGATCTGGCCTTCGCCACCAAGGATCGGCTCGTTGATGATCGGGGCGGTGACCACGCGGCCATCAACGACGATGGCAAACGGGCGACCGACATTGTTGCGCGTGAACCCTGCAAACTTGCTGCGCGCCGGCAGCGTTGAAGCGGAATTTGATGATGGGCTGGTTTATAGTCGGGTCAAGGTCTGGCCTGGGCATCGGCCAAGTCGCCGCCATGCAGCAACGGCTCCTCGCGTAGAAGCAGTTCCTTCTCCCAGGGGATGCCGTCAGGCGCCGGGTAGATGCGGTAGCCGGCGGGCACTCCCTTTTGCCGCGCCTCAGCGCCCGTCAGAGACGGGTGGACCTCGTGGAAGGACAGGCACCACCTGTGCTTCGATGGCGATTGGGCGCCAGCCGGAGGGGCGTTCCAAGGACCGGCCCATAGCATGGTCGCCACGCACCAAATCCCGACCAGCCGCAGGATGCGCACAGGACCCTCCCGTGAGAATGGGCTTGGACGAATGGGCATAGGCTCTCGCACGCCGTTGTGGCGAGAGAGGGACGCCTGGTGCGAGCTTCCATACGAACATCAGGCTCATCGGATAAGCTGAGTGGCTGGGGCAACGAGGTGCTGGGGAAGCTTGCCAGCTCCGGCGACAAGCGCCCGAGGCATTTTTCCTTGCCATCGGTCGCGGGAGCCCACGGTTGGCCAAAAAGCCGAAGGAGCCAGCAGACAAGGCCGGCTCCTTCCTGGTCGTGCAACAATTCAGATAGCGCCTAATACATTCTACGCAACACTTAGAAATGACAGACGCTATACTGGGCTACACTACTCAAGACCCAACAAAAATCCGTCTCACTCATCAACAAGTGCAATGTACCACCAACCATCGGGGATTGCTGTAGCCTGGGTGCCACACTAACGAAGTATCTGACAAATCCCTGACATATATCGTCAGTTATCAATCGGGTTCGTCATCTGAGCGTGGGGTTGCCTTGCTAGCTGACGTGGAGGTTGCCCGGCAGCACTGCTTCAGGCGCAGCGGAAGGCCACCTCAGGGAGCCCCTTCAAGACCTGTGTGGCTCCTTCCGGCGGCCCTCGACGCGATCGCCTTCATGGCGATTTGGACGGGGCTGTCGGGAGGGTGGGCGTCGTCCAGAAGGGTTCCCGAAAGGGGGCCTGTAAAGAGGCCCCGTAGGCGGACGTTGAGGCGCCGGCAGCGGGCACCAGGGGCGCCCACCACGAGCCGGTCTGAGACCGACGAAATCCGCAAGGCCGTACCCTTCGGCGCCGCTTAGCAGAGACCTTCGAGGGCTCGCCCACAAAGGGGCGGGCTCTCGCCGTTTTCTCGGAGGGCATTCGGGCGAATGTCCTCAAGCTCGTTTCCTCACGGTGTCACTGACTACGACCCCCTCTGACTTGTTCCCGAAGCGCCTCTGTGCACCCCTGCGCCGCTTGCGGATGGCGCTAGCGACACGCGGTCGCCCTGACAACCAGTGGCGGTGACTGAGAACGCTGTAGCAGAAAGTCAGGGTCAGCAAGAGTTTCGCGAACGCGAAGGACACCACGAGGAAGGCGCTCATCGGCCGTCGTGGAACGACGATAATGAGTTCGACATGCCGCACAATTAAAAGAACACCGTACGCTACAAGAATGCCAATCAGCAGCCAGAGTTTAGTCTTTCTCGCTATTGCCTTGCCCCCTAGGGCAAGGGCTAGAAATCCTACGAGCCCGAGTGCGCACGCGACGACAAGCTCAAAGTGCTCTGCCGTTACACCTAATCCGGGGTGCAGAGGGCGGGGAATAACCAAGGCGCCTAGCAGAGACATAGCCGCAATTTGGAGTCGTCGGGAATTGAGGAACCAGTGCTCCTTTCCTTCCCGAGCGAGCAAGGCCCCGGCAAAAACCATGATGAATGCGGCGAGGTCCGCGGCAGTGTCGTGGAGCCTGAACGCCTTGTCGGCGTCCGGTGGCGCCACACCTCCAACGTATGGAGGTAACTCATAGATGGAGGCGGCGGCTACCCAGACGCCAGCGAAAAGGGCCATCACCGTGAACAGGCGCGGTTTGTCCCTTACCTCCGTCGCGAAGTAGGCCGTGATCCCAAAGCAGGCAATCGATGCAAGAAATCCTATCCAGTATCGTTGTTCGAAACCCAAGAAGTCCGCATTGAAGATCAACCACTTCAGCCAATCCAGCATAGCAACCCCCAGTCCAAATTTGCACCCTTAAAAGCGCTCTAGAATAGCGTTGGTCAGACCGCCGTCCAACCGAATTTGTTGGGTCCGCCTTCGTGGACACGGACGACCGATCGGGGTCGCAACCCGAGTTGCCGCATAGAGAGACTTCGAGCGCTGCCACGGATCAGCGACCGCTCTCGCGGTGTGGCTCACCCAGTCACTCAAACGCTCCAGCAGAAAGGAACTGAATGAGCCGCAAGCATTCCCCTCATAACCTCGACCTCAACGCCGACCCCCACGAAATACAGATCGGCTCCATCGTCATCTTCCACCGTGCGACACTGATGCGGCACGACCGCTTCACCCACAACGAACTCATTCAAGCGTGCAACGACTACCTCTGGTACGGCCGGCTTTCGGAGAAGCTCAGCGGCAAGGCGTCACCGTGGGACACGAATTCCGAGAACGAGGTGACGCCTCCCGGGGTGTTCTACGAGGCCGCTAGCTTGGTCGGCCTCACCTCGAAGCCATCATCTGCATCCCCCTGAAAAACACAGAGGAGCGAGCGCGGGAGCGCGAAGCCCGGCGCGAACGAAGCCCGGACAGAGCCCCCGGTTAGACCATCTGGCGCAAGTCTACGCGGCACCGGCGCTACCCGTCGCGCATGACGCGGGACGTGACACGGGAGGGCATGGTTCTCGGAGGCCCACGAGCATCGCAAGGATGCACCCCGCGTGGTGGCTTGGGGGAGGGCGGGCCCCGCCGCCTCGCCCATCCCCGCAGCCCTTTCACGCCGTCCTGGACCTGTTCGGGTTCTTTCCAAACCGGAACGGGTGAAGGTCGCAACCGACGATGCCGCATTGGGCTACGTCGGCACGACCGTCACCAGCGCAGTCGAGGCACTTGGCTCTGATCGCCCTAACGATGGAGCGCGGTGCATCTGGCAACCGTCGGCCGAACCTAAGAGCCCACAGGGGGCAGTCTTCACTGATGCATGACCTGACCTCGTGGGCGCTGCCGCCGCTGCAGCTCAGACATTCGGCACGGATGGCTTCAAGCGGTGATGGAACGGATCGAACCTCCGGCGTGGTGGCCGTCACGAGGGTGGGCTTTTGGATGTCGTCATCGGGCATGCGTGTATCCTTTAGAGGAGCCGCAAGACCCGCTCAGGGGACTCTCACGGGCTGATTTGAGGGTTGTGTTGGGTTGGTGGGTGTTAGGCGCAGGGCGGCGTTCACCGGCCGCGAATTGAGCCGTGAGAGCCGCTCAGGGGACACTCACGGGCTGATTTGAGCGTCGTGTTGGGTTGGTGAAGTTAGGCCCTCGGCGGCTCTCGCCGGCCACGGATCGGGCCGTGAGAGGCACTTTGCTCGGCGGGAGGCGCAACTATCGTGCTTTGCCCTGCCGCGAAGTCCGTGTGGCCGAGGGTCCGAGGAATTAATGGGGGGTCGAACCTCTATACAGGGAAGAGGAACTCAACCCCCCATTCTTTCGCCTACGTTAGAGAACGTACCAGTTTGACCAGATACGACCGAGCGCCCCGGCCCTTGCCGGTCGTCATGTAGCGGACCCCAAGGTGGGCCAGGGACCTTGTGAGATCGTGATCGTCGTCGCGGAGCACGCCCCGCAGGTCCTTCGCCGCACTCTGCGTCAAGCCCAGCTCGCTCTTGATGAACGACATCGGCGTCTCTCCCGGCAGCCGGTTCGCCATCAGCGCCAGCAGGGCCTCATGCGACGATCCTCGCCGTACCCGCTCCGACGGGCCATCCATCTCGAATTCCCACGGGACGACGACCGCGCCCGGCATCTCCTCCTGGAGGTGGCCCAGGATAGCGTCTCCGTCGGCCCCGCGAGGCAGCACGATGAACACGTCGGTCGGCGGGCAGTTGCCGTCGGCGTCGATCACCCGGCGACAGCGGACCCGGTTCACGGCCTGGATGACCGATACCGTGAGCTGCCGGCGCTGCATCTCCCGCCGCACGTCGGCGTAGGCGCCCCACGAGGGCTGTTCCAGCCAGCGGTTATCCTGGAGACCCTGGAGGGCGAAGAAGGTGTTCGTGGCCCACACCGGGTCACGGTAGGGCAGGCCGAAGATCACCACGGCGTCGTGGTCCTCCCAATCGTTCTTGCCGTCGATGGCTCCCCAGTTGGCGACAGAGTAGGCCGGCGAAGTCAGGCTCGTAGCTCAGGGCCGTGTGCTTGATCCGCTTGTGGAGGCACAGGAGGACCTTGCGGTCTGGCGTTAGGTGCTGCTCCAGGTTGGCGAGGAGCCGTGGTAGGCGGACCTTGCCGTGCTCCGTCATCTTGTGTTTTGCCGAGGCCGCTGCCCCGGGCGACGTGGATCGTCACGTTGGCATAGGTGCGGGTACCGGGGGGAACCTCGGCGATCTCGGCACGTGACCCCAGCAGCCTCCAGAGGAAGTTCTGCGAGGCCGTGGCGTCCAGGACCACGGGGCCGGGCGAGCCCCGGAGGGACCAGGAGCTGGCTGGAGTTGAATGTGTCGTCGTTGCCCTTGCGGTAGTAGTACGCCCATCGGGCCATGATCGCCTCGCAGTCCTTGAGCGTGCGGTCAACCTTGTCGGCGATGCGCCGGCGGTCGTAGGAGCTGTCCTTGTGCAGGGCCTTGAGGTCGTAGCGGATGCCCGCCATGGCCTCCCGAAGCGGCCCCATGGCGTAGCCGTTGGGAACTTGACGCGGCCGTCATGTACTCCCCGCCAGACGATCCGTGCGGCGACTGGCCCGGAGTTGTCCGCGTTGAAGGCGGCGATCTTGTCGAGCACTTCGCGCGCCCTCTCCAGCGCCTCGACCTGGTCGGGGAATTGGCGCCTGAGAGACGGGTCGATGTAGCCAAGCACGAAGCGGATGTCGTCGGCCTTGACCTGGTTCTCCTCCACGACCCCCGAAAGGGCCTCGTCGATGATGGTCAGACGGCGCGGGCCGTGGTCCCACGTCGTGTAGTCCTCCCAGCGGCCGTACTGCGTCCTGGCTGAGTCCCTCCAGGGCTCGCGTGTAGGCCTCGTGGGTGATCACCAGCACGTCGGCGGCTCGCATCGCGAAGGGGTGTAGCTTGGCCTCGGAGTGGCGCGCTCGCACCCGTGTCGGCGTCGGCGGGGTCAGAGACCAGCTCTCTGATGGTCGCGACGATCTCGTCTGCCTGCGCAATGGTGCGGGTGACGACCAGGATGCCCAGCGGCGCCGTTGAGGTGCGGTTCTTGTCGATGGTGAGCGCCGCATAGACGCACAGGCCCTTGCGTCTTGCCGGTGCCGGTCGGTGGTTCGAGGACGCGCCACTTGGTGCCGTGCTATGTGGCTGTCGGCGATGGCGCGGGCGAAGGTTGCGGCCATCGAGGCCCAGAGCTGTTGGAGCTTGCGGGAAGGGGTATTGCCGAGCGAGTGCCAGCGGCGCGTCATGGCCGTGGCGAACTCCTCGGGCGACACCAGACGCGATACGTCTGTCATGCCCAATGTGAGGGTTCCTTTCAGTTCTTCTGGGGGTTCTGGTTGGGGATTTTTCAGTCTTTCGCCGCGACATCTGAGTGCCGCGCCGGGCCACCTCCAGGAGGAGATGCCGGGGTGGCCGTCGTGCCGTGGCAGTTCGAGATGGACGGTGCTTCCGACCGGGTCCGTCGAGGCTCGTCGCACAAAGCCGGTGCTTGCGCTGATGACAGACCGGCTGCCCGGACGCCGATGTCATACTGGGCTTGACGCCGGTGGACCATCAGGGCGTTCTCCGCAACGACGGCCACGCCCTCACTCGCCCACATCGACGCGAATGGGGGGTTGAGTTCCTCTTCCCTGTATAGAGGTTCAACCCCCATTAATTCCCGCGGGGGGCGCCTGTGCGGCTAGTCGGCGCGGGCCAACTCGTCGTGGTCCCGTGCCGCCCTCAAGCCGCGGAACATGGTGCGGCGGCTCACGCCCAGGACCTTGGCGGCATCGGCGGCGTTCAGGCCGTCCTTGGTCATGAGGCGGCGGGCCTTGGCGGCCATGTCGGGCGACCACTTGAGTGGCGGGCCGAGCCGCGTGCCGCGCTTCCTTGCCGCCGCGAGCCCAGCCCGGGTGCGCTCCAGGATCAGGTCGCGCTCGAACTGGGCGACCGCACCGAGCACATGGAGGACCAGCTTGCCGGTCGAGCCCTGGGTGCTGAGCCCGTCCTCGACCGTGCGGAAGTGGACGCCGCGGTCCTCAAGCTCTGCAATCAGCTTGGAGACGTGCATGAGGCTGCGGCCGATCCGGTCGAGCTTGTAGCAAGCCAGGGTGTCGCCCAGCTCCAGCGCCGCCAGCGCATCGGCCAGCACCGGCCGGTCGTGCCGGATGCCGCGACGCTTTCTCGACGAAGATGTCCGCGGTCTTGACGCCGATCTTACGCGCCGCGTCGAGCTGGAGGTCTAGTCTCTGGTCGCGAGTGGAAACCCGCGCATAGAACACCGTCTTGGGCAATTCTGTCCTCCAGCGTTGGCATCGACTTATGGCAACTTGCAGCGCGACTTGCGGCACTGTGACTGGCACCGTGCCATAGATGTTGGTTTACGGCACTGCCGACGAGCAACCCGCATGGCTTCAACACGAGGCCGATGCGCGGATCTTCATGCCCGTCAGCGGTGGGCCGCCGCGAGGAAGGGGGGCGAATACCAGAGGAAGTAAACGCACCCCCAACCACGTCCCGCCTACGCGCCAGTTCCGATGACGGCGGGTTCGGTCGGCTCTGGATGTGGCTTCAAGTCCTCGGTGTCCCTTGCCGTCAGGGTGGCGAGCCCGCACTCGCTCCAGCGCCTCCCTCGCCCGCCGGGAGCACGGGAGCTTCCGTGTCACCCCGGTCTTCGAGATGCTGGCGTGGACCGTGATGCGGGTGTCCCCGATGTCCGCCCAGGGGAGCTTTTTGATCTCGCCCGGCGGCCTGATGCCGGTCTCGGAGAGCACCGCGAACAGGTCGTGGTAGTCCTCCTCGCCCAGCTTCAGGCACGCGGTCAGGATGTCCTCCTCCTTGGGAGTGTAGTCGCGGCGGCTCGTTGCGAGCCCCGGCGTCTGCTTCGGCATCTTGAAGCGGCCGGCGAGCAGCCCCGAGGCCACGGCGGCGTCGAGCAGCACGGAGATGGCACCCAGGTGGTGCTTGATCGTCTCCGGGATGTTGCCCAGGGCGTCGCGCCGATGGGTCGCATACTCGCTCACCTTGGCGTAGGTGAGAGCCTCGCTGGCGGGCAGCTTGGGGCCGGACCAGTCAGCGAACAGCTCGGCGTGGCGGTAACTCGGGTGGACCTGCCAGGGCCTGTCAGGGTCCCTCTGGGCCGACTTCTGGGTCGACCACTGGACCTTCCAGCAGTGCTCCACGAGGTCAGAGATCGTCTGTGCTCGCGTGGCTACACTGTTGGTGTGCACGGGGGCCTGATAAGGCCTCCCGAGCTTGTGGTCCGCCTTGGTCTGCAGGTCGTGGGCATCAGCCTCGGCCTGCGTCTTGAACGTGGCCCGCTGCCGTCCGGCCCAGCCGTCCAGCTTCAGGTCCCACTGCCAGCTTCCGCTGGGCGTCTGTCGGATTGCCATGCACCCTACTCCATTGCCGTCAGAAAATCGACCTCACGAACGCCACCGCCCTTGGATGGCAGGGCCCCCGCTAGGTCTCGTTTGATGTCCCGCCAAAGGCGGCGGCCCTTGGGGGTCAGGTGCATGAACTTTTCGCGCCGGTCGTTGACGTTCGGGATGAACTCCACGAGCCCCAGGCCACCCCCATACGGGCAGCCTTCGGGGGTAGATCAGACAGCGTGGCCATCGCACGAGAGACCGCGCTGTCGGAGGCGTTGAGGGCCTTCAAGAGGGCACTTTGGGTGGTGCCAGGGTTGGCAGCCACCATCAGGAACGTGCGGGCCTGCAGCACGGTGATGTCCGGGTGCAGCTTCTGCAGGCGCATGAGGGCGTCCGCTAGCTGCTCCACTAATTCGGCATGGGTCTTGAACGTGGTCCGCTGGCGCGTAGACCAGCCGGGCAGCTTCAGGTCCCACCAGTTGGCGGCCGGAGTAGCTGAGGTGTGCGAGTGCTTGTGCTGGTTCCATGTTCAGGGTTGGACAGGGCCCCCCAAGACGCCCATCCTGAACGGCAGCGGGGCTGCCATCCGCGAGCCTTCAAGCAGCCGCTCGGGTGGGTGCCAGCCGGTTCCTCCATACTTGGAAGCCGTATATCCTAACCAATTGATATTACTTCAATAACACACTCATGCTTCACCCGGGTCCGACGCCCCCCGTAGCGCCTTCCCAGCCACCTTCTTCCCAGCCCTCCTCAACTCCTCACGCATCCGCTTGAGGGTATTGCTGATCTCGTCTCCGCGGAGGGGCCCGAACCGCGCCTCCGCCTCGCCCAGGAGCATCTCGAAGTCGTCGTAGAAGGGCTCCATCAGAGCCTCCAGGGCGGCACCCTCCGGCGTCTCCATGAAGGCGGCGTAGGAGGTCCGTATGTCGAACTCAACCTCGGCTGCGTCCTTCTTATGGCTGTGGGCCAAGACGTAGGTGGTGAAGACCCGGTGATGGAAGGCCTCCCAGCGGTACCCATGGAGCGGCTTGCCGGAGGCGATATGGGCGTCTTCGATCTCCGCGTACGCGGCGACCACAGCTCGTAGGATCGGCAGCGTGAGCGGGTCTGGCATCTCCTCGGCAGCGATGCTCGGGGCGCAGTGCCACCACCGGAACCACGCCTTGATCTGGGACTGGATGATGCCGCCGCTGACCAGCCCGCCCTTACGGCCTGCCTCGCGGTAGTCCGGTTCGTGGGTAACGCCTGGGATCAGTGCCCGCTTGTTGCGCCACCGGGACTGGGCCGCCTTCCTGGCTCGCTCCGTTGGAGGCATGCTCCCGACTACGGCGCTGTCTGCCCGTTCTGATGGGCCGCGGGCGCGTATGGAGGCCCGGGTCTTGCCCTGCTTGGCCTTGTCGGATGCACTCATGACTGCAGCGGTAGACGCTTGCGCAGCCGATGCCCAGCCGCTCCGCTGCAGTTGCGAAGCTTCTGGCTGGCAACGAGCTGATGCGCACCTGCGACCGAGCTACGCTGGGTAGGGTTCTTCCAGTTCTTTATCATTCCATCCTTTCACTTGAGAGCACGAACGTGCCCGTCGTCGCAGGCTGGGCCGCGGCGGCGTTGTACGGTTTGAAGGGGTTGAGGACTAGGCGCAAGCTACAGGCTGGGAACGTGTCCTGCCTGTTGTCAGTCACACGAAGCGGGTCAAACCCGCGGAGAAGGAGCGGCAAGCCACCAATGGCTCTCCCTCGCTCGACGCGGAACCTCGGCGAAGGTGGCCCGCTCCCCCTTCTGCCACCGAGCCACTCCGGGTTCGCTAATTCCCTCGGTAGGCATTCGACCCCCACTAATTCAGCCTCGGCCTTGAAGGTGGCCCGCTCGCGCTTCTGCCAGCCGGGTAGCTTCAGGTGCTTCTGCCAGCCGGGTAGCTCAGGTTCCACCGGGTTCGCGGTTTGGAGTTACCGCACTACCCCCACTAATTCGGCCTGCGGCAGGCGGCACCAAGACCGGGGCTCATTGCGAGGCCCTTGAACTGAGTCAGGTTTTGACTCATGCCTCCAAGGAGTTCCGCATTTGACGCAGGAGAATGAGGGCAGAGGCGCCCCCCGTACCCCAACCACCTGGAGGCAGTAGGGCGCCCTCCTAAGTCACCCTAGGAATTATTCCTGGGGGCATGGGCCTTCGGTCCCTGGGGGTCCTCGGGGGCGCCGGTCTTGTCCCCGCGGACTCTTGGCACGGGTATGCGCCGAACCGCATCGTACATCACGGCTATGTCCGCGTGTCGGTAGCGGTCGGCCTCACCCCGCTTTCCGCTGTGCCCCTGGATGTCGTCGGCCACACTGTCCAGAACGCCTGCCCGCCGGCATGCGTTCTTGAACCAATGGCGGAGCGCATGGTTCGGCGCCTTGCGCTTGTCCGTGAACCCGTTCTCTCTGATCCAGGCCGCCAGATGGTTCGTGACGCCCTTGGAGGCATGGCGCTTGACCGCCAGAGTGTCACTGTCCGTCGCCTTTGGGCTAAGCTTCGCCCCGCGTGTCCGCTTTGTCCCCCGCCTAGCCGACGGGCTGATGCCCTTACGACCACCCCCGTAGAACAGCGGTCCGGCGCCCTTGCTCAGGACAAAGTCCAGGAAGCCGCGCTCGATGAGGGCCGGGTGGATGGGCACCCGTCTCTCCGATACCTCGTTCTTGAGGGACCCTCCGTCGGGCGCCGGCGCAATCTGCATCACGTCAATGCCGTCTGTCTTGAGGACGTGACAGCCCCACAACTGTGCCATCTCGCCAATCCGCGCATCGCTGAGCGCCGCCAGCCACGGCAGCCAGTAGCGATCTGACTTCTTTGTCTCGCGGTCAGCGAGGGGCGAGTAGGCGGGCAACCTCGTCGTCGGTATAGGACTGGCCCCGCGATCCGGCTTTGCCCTTCACCCGCAGCTTCACGCCGTGCGCCGGGCTAACCGGCAGCAGGTCATTCTCGACGGCATAGGCGAACAGCGCCTTGGCCGCGGCAATTTGGCCGTCCCTGATGCCCTTGGGCGAATAGCCCGCCTCGATGAGCGCGTCCTTCCAGGTCACAAGGTCCGCCTTTGCCACTCGACCGGGATCATCGTGGCCGACGTGTTTCTTCAGCGCACGAACGTAGCCCTGCCATGTAGTCACGGTACTGGCTGCAGGCTTGCGCTCTGCCTGCCAACGCCTGAACAGACCATCGAAGGTGAGTTTGCCGTTCGTCTTGCTGGCCGGCACCCACGCATCCACACCCTCCCACGGCGGGAAACGTGCAGCGTCGGGATCAGGCCGATAGTCGCCGTTGGCGTTGCGGCGGAGCTTCTCGGCGGCCTGGGTAGTTGATTGCTGAAGCTCTTCGATGAGAGCCCACCGGCTCCCAGCATGCGTGACGATGCCATGGCGCGTCAGCAATGCGTCGGCCATCGCTCCGAAACGCTCCTCCATGGAAACACGACGGCGATCCTTCGTGTCTCCGATCATGAGGGCCGCGTGGCCGTAGTCTCCTTTGGCGGCGGCTTCGTTCTTGCCTGACGACGTGAGTCCAGACAGCGGCTGCGCCTGGGTTATCCTCGCCGCCTTTCGCGAAGCCCACGTAGGCGAGTCCTGCGAGGGCCACTATCTCCTTGTGATCGAGCGACCGTGGGCCGTTGCGTATGGCGCTGTACAGCCGTTCAAGCTGCGCAGAAGCAATGCCCGTCCGTGACTTCGCGGTGGCCGGATCGCGGGTTCGCAATGAGAACTTGATGTGCTCTCGCAGGGTCGCCTGAACAACGATAGCGGGCCCGCCTGGGCCCTCCGCTGGGAACGTAACCGATACCAATCGGCCGTAGGCGGCCTTCTGTATCTCGGCCGGGACGCGCTTGCGGAACTGTTGGTGAGAGCTTTCGGGACGCCGTGTCGGGCGCGTCATTTGCAGGACCATTGTGCACCGCCCGTGTGTACCAGTCGGGCGGTCGAATTTCCCTGCAAGATGCGATAGTTAAGCCGAAACAGCAAGTTGGCTGTGTGCTGGTGCCCAGGAGAGGGTAAGCGAAACCCTCACACAATCAGATGCTTACGGCGAGGTGCGGGCGAATAGCCCCCCTTTGATCTGCAAAGGGTTTCTTAACGCCCTCCCGCACCGTCGCGGGGTGGCGACGCACCCGCTACCCCAAAATGAAAGCGGGCGGGCCGCATGGACCCGCCCGGTATACGGTAGTGACTAGGACGGCGCGCCAGGCACGGCGCGGCACGTCAGCATCACCCTCGACACACAGCATCATAGGAGCGACGTGCGCTATATAGCGCGCGTACACGGCATTGTCCATGCCGGCGTCGCTGACATCCACAGGAGCACGCGACGCACATGACCTTCCACAGACCGCTCACTGACGCCGATCTCGCCGCCAACGCCCGCCGCCCAGCGGCTGAGCTTCTCCGGCACCCCATCAGCCTGCGCCTGAGCGCTGGCAGCGTCGACCTGCTGGCCGACATCGTCGCCAGGCGGTCGGACGCGGTGTCCGACGCGGAGCGCGCATGGCTCTGCCAGGCGATGATCGCCGCCATCGACGCTCGAGGTCGTCCTCGGCCAGGAGGCGCGGCCATGAGCGGCACCACCTACGGCGTCGGCCTTGGAACGGCTGAAGGCCGCCCCGCGCTCAACGGGACGGCCCCCAATTGGTTTGCAGCCAAGCAACCCGAAACCGCACCCGCAGTGCGTGCACCCCATCCTGATGGGGCAGCCGACCAAGTCGGCACAAAATCTGATCGCGTCAGTCACGTGCAGTTGCATTGCGTCGTAGCAACCGAGGCCGCGCAGATCCCTACCTATACCGCGCCGCGGCCGTCCGCAAGAGGCGCCGCAATGGCAACAGACGACGAGCAACAAGAGGGGCAGCAAAAGCCCCAACGCGGCACCGTGCTTTGCAACCGGCGCGTCGACGGCCCCTACACCGTCCTGCCGAACGCCATCGTCCAGGGCTCGCGATCTGACGCCCGAGCCGTTCCGGCTGCTGGCCTTCATCGCTTCATTGCCGGAGGACTGGAACCTGCGGATCGCTCAGGCCGCCAAGAAGTGCCGCATGGGGCGCGACCGGGCTTACGCTGCCCTCTCTGAACTGGAGTTGGGCGGCTACGCCAGGCACGTGGTCAGACGCAGCCCGGAGGGGCGCCTCGTCAGCCGATCCTGGGAATTCACCCTCACGCCTGGAAAGTGGAGAGAGCTTGATCCTGAAAATCAGGAAGAGGCTCTGCGCACCTCTTACTGGACTTCAGGAACAAGGAAGAAACGCCCTCATCCTGAAGGTCAGGAAAAGGCGATCCAGCCTCATCCTGAAAAACCTGATCAGGCTACGCCGACACTACAAAGAAACAAAAGAGACAAAGACAAGAGGTTGGTAGGGGGTGGTGCGCCCCCGGGTGCCATTTGGCCGTTCCCTGAAAGCCATAGGGCCACCAAGACGGTCCGCGACCTCGGTTTGGAGCCCGAGGCCGTCTGGGCGCAGTACCAAACTACCAGCCTGGCGAGTCCGCCCAAGAACCTGCCCGCATACCTGGTCGGTATCGCCAAGCGCATGGCGAAGCAGGAACCGGCGAGAAGGGTACCCACTGATAGCCCGGTAGCATCGAGCATGGGCGCAGCGCTCAATCCCGAAGTCGCCTTTGCCGAGCGCAGCATCATCATCACCGCGTCCGGCAAGCTCACCATCGGGAGCGAGTTCCGCAAGGAGCTGCGGCAGGCGTTCACAGACGCCCAGATCGACGGCGCGCTCGACTGCACGCTGTCGGCGATGGGGGCCAACCGCAACCCGGCGCAGATCGTCGCCCAGGTCCGCCGGCAGTGCGTCTACCGCAAGGCCGACGCCGCCAAGGGTCAGAAACCCAAACCCAAGCCGACGTTGGAGAGGTACTGACCGTGAGCGCCATGGAACGGCAGCCCCTCGTCATCGTGGCCCACAAGGACCACGAGGCCGTCGCTCGCGAGCTGGGCTACCGGCACGTCCAGGTCATCAACCCGACCTAGGGCGCCCAGCAGGCCGTCAGCGACGATGGACGTCTGCGCATCGGCTGGGAGTTCTCGCGCTACCTGATCGCGCTGCCGCCCAAGGCCGAGTTGCTGCGAGATGATCTCGCCGTCCGGCTCGGCGACGCCAAGTGCACATGGTGCGAGTGGCCGTTCGGCGCCGACAAGATCGAGATCAACAACGCGTTGCTGACCGCCCGGCCGATGTGGACCGACGAGATCGCTGGCATCGACGACATCCCCGATCCGGGCCCGGAGGTCACTCTACGGATGCGGCATCCCCCAACTCGACCAGCACGGTTTCCGGTTCGTGCTGCCGGCGTTCATGCCGATCATCGGTCCCTACGGCTCGGGCAAGAGCGTTCTCCTCCGCCAGCTGTTGGTCAACCTGTGGCGCCTGCATGGATGGCGGTTTCTCCTCACCAGCTTCGAGGAGAAGGTCAAACCGCGATACCACCGTGATTTCCGCCGGCACCTGATCGGAAAGCCCTATATCGATAGAGACGGCGTCGTCCTGTGGTCGGACGAGGAGATCGCGAAGGCCGACGTAGAACTCCAGCAGGCCGCCAAGTTTCTCCGGCGCCCGCGGAAAGCCATCCTCGATCTCGAGCGGCTGCTCGACCGGATCGACTTCGCCGTCCGCGTCCACGGCATCAAGGTGGTGGCGATCGATCCCGTCAACGAAATCGACCACCAAGTCCCCAAGGGCGAGTTCAAGACCGACTACATGGGCCGGTTCATCATGGCGCTGAAGGCGCTGGCCGACGACTACGGCCTGCTGATGATCTGCTGCGCGCACCCGCCCAAGGATGGCGTCGAGAAGCGCCTGTCTCGGGGCCGCCTGCTCACCCTGAACGACGGCGCCGACACCGCCCATTGGGGCAACAAGGCGGACATCGGCTGGTGCGTCTGGCGCCCAACGATCGGCGACAGCAGCCCGACCTACCTGCACGCCGACAAGCTCAAGGACCACGAGACCATGGGCAAGCCCTTCCTCGCCGAGCTGATCCTTGACCCCGCCACCAACGCGTTCCGCGTCAACCGCATGGGCTACCACCTCCTGCAGGAGAACGACGAATGACCGAGACAACCACCTCGACCGACGCCGACGCCAAGCGCGCCGACAGGCCCAAGCGTCCCTATGTGCCGCATACCGCCTTCCTCCGGGAGTTGACCATGCCCGATGGCAGGAAGGTCATGGTGGACAAGCGGCACGTGGCCTTCATCTGCGAGGCCACCAACGACGAGAGCGGCGCCAAGGCCATCATCGGCGCCCGGTCCATGAGGTCGGGCGTGCCGGTCGTTGAGGGCTACCACGACCTCGTCGATTGGTGGCGTCGCAGCGTGGGCGCCGGCAACGGGAAGGCGGCCTGACCGCAAGGATAGTCCTGGCGCTGTGCAGGAAGGCCGCTGGCGGCGGAGGCCGGGTCGGGTGGCACCCCTGGGGCGCTCCGATATGAGGTGCCAGTCCTGACCGCCGCGAGGGCCGCATGATCGTCTCCGTCGACCTGTCATCGACACCACGGCCAAGGGCGTCCAGGTGGTCACTGGCAGCACAGACGGCCCAGCTTTCTGGCTCCCCAGGGTGCACTCCTCTGTCACCTGGGAGCGCGAGCCCGAGCCGGGCGAGGCCGTAACAGTTCGTGTGCCGCCGTGGCTCGTCGAGAAGCACGGCCAACTTCGTGAGTTGCGTCACCAGAGAAGTCTGAGTTTCCAGCAACCCCCGGACTTCGATCCGGAGAAGTCGAAAGGAACACTACCTATGGCAGACCAAAGCAACGACTTCGCGGCGCCCTGTTCAAGAACGACCGCAAGGAGAGGCCGAGAAACATCCCGAATACAAGGGCGACATCGTCGTCGCCGGCAGAAGCATCGGCTCAGCGATTGGATCAAAGCCGGCAAACGCGGGAAGACCTCTCGTTCGCTGCCAAGTCCGGCTGATGGAGCAGGAAGACGCCAGTCAGAAATGGGCTGCGACGCTATGGCTTCGCCGGCGCAGCAGTGACATGGCCAACGAGGCGGCAAAGCAGGGCCGGCGCAGACTGGGCCAGCGGTTCGACCGGGACGAAGATCGCTTGCTTCCTAATGGGGTGTGCCCGTGGCCACCCTGTTGTGCGCCTGTTGACGCAACGAGCCGTGATAGGGGACCGATGCGCAAGCAGGCCACACCGACCGCCTTGCGGGCCAGCGCGCCAGATCAGGCGCCAGACGAGCGAGAACGCCTCGAGGCGCGACGACGAGAATGGCCGCGCCTAACATCCTGACGAGCGCGAAGAGGCGAGACACGGACTTATGCATCTGCGGGGTATCTCGATCATGAACGAAGACGACCATGAACTACCCGACGATCATCCTGTCGGGCTCGTCTCGGAGGATGACCGCGCGTGGTTCGAGGCGCGCCCGAACCGCATCCTCCGCCTCCGACATGCGACCGACGGCGATCCGATCGGCACGGGCCCCAACCATGTCGTGTTCGTCTTCTGCCCGGTCAACGGCATCCGCATGAGGCCGGGCTTCACCATGCTTCCGGACATGCGCGACGCACTGATGGCGGAAGATACAGACGAAGCCTTGGCTCCGTACTTCGCCATCTTCCTCGACGAACTGGCGGATGGCGAGCCCGGTCCGGGCTCATTGTCAGGTCTTCCTGGGCGCCGCATGCGCAAGCTGTTCCAGATCGCGCGAAAGCATGGACGCTCGGCGAAAATGCCATCGAGCGAAGTTTTGGACGCACCATAGGAGCCAACCATGACCGACATTCCAACCTGCTGCGTACACTGTGCCGTTGTCCGCGCGATCGATACCTACAGCGAGGCGAACAGCCCGGCCAACATCGACGAGGTGATTGGCGACCTGCTCTCGGTCATGGCCGAGCTGATCGCCTTCTACCCCGACAGAAACGACAGGCGCCGCCGCGTCAAGGAGGCGGTCGCCTCCCTGCCTGGCATGGTCTCCGAGTGTCGTGCGGGAGGCCGCTATCCAGGTGGCTCTGGCGTCTTGTCGGACCTGGAGACGAGGCACTAGCGATGAGCAACTGCCCAGTAACAAATGGTTCAAAACTGGCCGAAGGGCCAGCTCTGGGGGCGCCGACATGACCGCCACCACCGAGCCCGCCGTCAAGCCTTTCTGCGCCCGCTGCCGGAGCAATCCCGTGCTGGCCGTCTTGTCCGTTTGCAAAGCCTGCCTCCAGCGTCAGGTCGATGCCGACCGGCGGGAGCGCGAGCGCCGTCGGCGGGAGTGGACCAAGGACCAGCGCAAAGCTCGGAGGGTCGCACGGTGACCTGCGAGCCTGCGGCAAGAAGATCAAGGCCGACACGGCCGCCATCACGGTGAACACCACTGAGACCGGCGACCACTGGCATCTCGCCTGCTCGTCCCGAACTCCGGAAAGGCGCCGGCAGGACAAGGAACAATGAACGCAGCATGGCTCCGCTACGATCCCCATCAACGAACCGCCTTGATCGGCTCGCTCGCCTGAGTCCGCGACGACGCGTCCAGCTGAGCGTCTCCAAGGGCCAGGCCAATCGAACAAGAGGTGCGCGTCGCTCAGGAGGACCTACGGTTACCGAGCTGATCAACCCCGCGCCATCCGCTATGTCGCCACGCCCCCGCGGCCCGGCCGCAAGGGTGTCAGTCCGCGAACATCGTGACCGCCGCCCGCGACCTCCGGCCACCGGACGGGAGACCGCCGCCAAGGTTGAGCGTCACGGATCGCAGTCGGATATCTGGTCGTGCAAATCCCGCCGACGTTTCAAGGGCAGGCCGGTCGACCCCTGCTTCGGCACTGTGCCGCCTTCGACGGCGCTAACCGACCCATAAATAGGGACATGCCCTCTCGTTCGGTTGGTGCATAGCTTCGCGGCGGCCTATAGTCTGTGCGCACGCACGTCACAACAGAGAGAGATGCGTCTCATGCTCGCCGCCAACGAGGCTCGTTTCCCCACTGGCCTGGTCGTGCGCGCTCCGGTCGGTCTTCACGCCGCCATCGCCGCGGCGGCACGCCTGAACCTGCAGAGCTCCGCGGAGTGGACCCGCCGGGCGATTTGCATGCCCTCAGGGCTGAAGGCGTCCGCCTCACCCCGGACGGCAACATCGAGACCACCGACACGGGGGCGCGTGCATCGTAACCGCCCCTTATCGGCGGCGTCCAGCGTCCCGTGCGGGCAGGAGTTGCGTGGTTGTAGCGTCGCCGTGCGTAGGCTTTCCCTGCACAAGGAAAAGATCGCCATGGCGAAATCGTCGACGGCCAGGCGCCTGGACCCTGAGACCAGCGAAGCCCCCGAGAGCCTCACGCTCGAACAGATGCGAGCGGCTGCAGAGGTGTACTGGCCGGGTCTCGGCGGCAAGGTCGCCGACCAGTGGGGTCAATGGAACCGCGACTTGTTCGATGGCGCGCTACGGCCGGCGCCGATGGTCCTCTCCCGCATGTCGTCGATCCACGGTCACTGGTTTCCGTTGTTCGATCGCGGCCAATCAACGCATCGGGACGGAGCATCATCTGATCATGCAAGCACACGGCTACATG
>CAVWWJ010000012.1:0-56105 GCA_963758625.1 uncultured Alphaproteobacteria bacterium
CGTAGGGCCGAGGGCGTGGGGAGGTCCAGGGCTTCCGCCTCACCCCAGCGCTTCATAGCCAGGAGCGACCTTGCAGAGCAAAGGTTCCGCGAGTAGAAAGTGATCATGTCGGTCACACGCACCCTGATCGAGAAAATCGAGGCTCTGCCGGCGGAGCGTATCGTCGAGGTGGAGGACTTCGTGGAGTTCCTGCGCATGCGCGAGCAAGAGCGTACGCTCACGCGCGCCGCTGCTGCCGCCAGCGCCCAGGCGTTTGCCGAGGTTTGGAGCAACCCCGAAGACAACGTCTACGATGCCCTTTGAGTTCGGGGATGTCGTCCTGATACCATTCCCGTTCACCGACCAGACCACGTCCAAGAAGCGGCCCGCGGTCGTCGTCAGCAGCCGCGCCTACAACCTCGTTCGACCAGACCTCGTGGTGATGGCGGTTACGAGCCAGCTGCGACCCTCGGCCATCGGCGAGGTCTTCGTGGAAGGCTGGCAAGCTGCGGGGTTGCTCAAACCATCTGTTATCAAGCCGGTTTTCGCTACTGTCGAACATCGGCTCGTCCTGAGGCGCCTCGGTTCACTCAATGTCGGGACACGAGCCGCTCTGAAGCAAGCGATTGCCGAGGTTCTCACCGACGGCAAATCCTGATGCTCAAAGCTCCGGCGAGGCCCGACAGCACATGACCCGCATCGTCTACGTCAACGGCCGCTACCTCCCCTACGCCGAGGCCGCGGTGCATGCCGAGGACCGCGGCTTCCAGTTCGCCGATGCGGTCTACGAGGTGTGCGAGGTCAAGGGCGGGCGCCTCGTCGACGAGACGCGGCACATGGCGCGCCTCGCCCGCTCGCTCGCCGAGCTCGCCATCCCGCAGCCGATGTCGCCCGGCGGCCTGGTCGCGCGTGCTGCGCGAGACCGTCCGGCGCAACCGCGTGCGCGACGGCCTCGTCTATCTGCAGGTCTCGCGCGGCGCCGGCCCGCGCAACTTCCTGTTCCCGCCGGCCGGCACGCGAGCCCACCGTGGTCTGCCTCGCCCGCAGCGTCTCGCCGGCGCAGCAGGAGGCGGCGGCCGAGGCCGGCATCGCCGTCAAGACCATGCCCGACCCGCGCTGGGACCGCTGCGACATCAAGACGGTGATGCTGCTGCCCGCGGCGCTCGCCAAGGAGGCGGCGCGCGCCGAAGGCGCCAAGGAGGCCTGGTTCGTCGATGCCGACGGCTTCGTCACGGAAGGCGCCTCCTCCAACGCCTGGATCGTGGACAGCCAGGGCCGGCTCGTCACCCGGCCCGCCGACAACCGCATCCTGAGGGGCATCACCCGCACCACCCTGATCGACGTGCTGAAGAAGGAGGGCGTGCGAGCTCGTCGAGCGGGCCTTCACGGTGGAGGAGGCCAGGGCCGCGCGCGAGGCCTTCATCACCTCGGCCACCAACATCGTCATGCCGGTGGTGCGCATCGACGGCAAGGCCGTCGGCAACGGCGCGCCGGGCCTCCTCACACAAAGGCTGCGGGCCGAATTTCACGCGTTCTGCCGAGCTGGCCGGCCCCTGACGGAGCTTCGGCGCGATGGGGCCATTTTCCCACCCGCAGGTGGCGAATCTGCTTGTGCAACGCAGCGTGATGCAGCATGGTTCATGTTTCACTGACGATCGGGGGGCTAGGGTCGGGGGCCGCCACTTTCGCACAACGCAAAGAACACTGCAACGGACAACAACAATGGCCGAAAAAGCCCAAAGCCTTCAGGACACGTTCCTGAACCACGTGCGCAAGAACAAGACGCCGCTCACGATCTTCCTGATGAACGGGGTGAAGCTGCAGGGCATCGTCACCTGGTTCGACAACTTCTGCGTTCTCCTGCGCCGTGACGGACACTCGCAGCTGGTGTACAAGCACGCGATATCCACCATCATGCCGGGTCAGCCCGTGCATCTGATGGACACCGACCCGGCCGAAGGCCAGCAAGGCCAGCAAGGCCAGCAAGGATAGCCATTTCGACTTCTGATCCCACGCCAGCCCGCAGGCGCCACCGAGCCCCGGCCGAGCGCCATCCGCCGCCGACGCGCGCCGTCGTTCTGGTTCCGCAGCGCACCGGCCAGCGCGAGCCGGCCGGCCCCGCCCGGCGCGGCAGCGGGCCCGTACGCGCGGCGCTCGCAACGCATTCCATCAAGGATCGCCTCACCGAGGCGGTTGGCTTGGCGCGCGCCATCAGCCTCGATGTGGCGGCCGCCGAGATCGTGCCGCTGCCCAGGCCGAGCCCGTCGACCCTGTTCGGCTCCGGCAAGGTCGAGGAGCTGGCCGCCCTCGTCAAAGAATGCGACGCCGGCCTTGCCATCGTCGACCACGCCGTGAGCCCGGTGCAGCAGCGCAACCTGGAGAAGGCCTGGAGCTGCAAGGTGCTCGACCGCACCGGCCTGATCCTGGAGATCTTCGGCCAGCGCGCCCTCACCCGCGAGGGCCGCCTGCAGGTGGAGTTCGCCCATCTCACTTACCAGAAGAGCCGGCTCGTGCGCAGCTGGACGCATCTGGAGCGCCAGCGCGGCGGCTTCGGCTTCCTCGGCGGCCCCGGCGAGGCGCAGATCGAGACCGACCGGCGCCTCATCGACGAGCGCATCGCGGCGATCCGCAAGGAGCTCGCCGTGGTGGTCAAGACACGCGGGCTGCACCGTACCGGCCGCAAGCGCGTGCCCGTCCCCGTGGTGGCGATCGTCGGCTACACCAACGCCGGCAAGTCGACGCTCTTCAACCGGCTCACCGGCGCCGCCGTCTCCGCCAAGGACCAGGTGTTCCAGACCCTCGATCCGACGATACGCGAGCTGAAGCTGCCGGGCGGGCGCCGCGCGGTGCTCTCCGATACCGTAGGCTTCATCTCCGACCTGCCGACCCAGCTGGTCGCGGCCTTCCGCGCCACGCTGGAGGAGGTGGTGGAGGCCGATCTGGTGCTCCACGTGCGCGACATCAGCCATCCCGAGACCGAGGCGCAGCGCCACGACGTCGAGGCCGTGCTGGCCGATCTCGGCATCGCCGCCGACACGGCGGACACCCCGGTGCTGGAGGTATGGAACAAGGCCGACCGCCTCGGGGTCTCGCAGCGCGAGGAGGCTGAGCGCGCGATCTCCCGCAGCGAGCGGCGCCCGGTGCTGGTGTCGGCCGCGACCGGCGAGGGCGT
Organism: uncultured Alphaproteobacteria bacterium; assembly: GCA_963758625.1. Classification (GTDB taxonomy): domain Bacteria; phylum Pseudomonadota; class Alphaproteobacteria; order Rhizobiales; family Hyphomicrobiaceae; genus AWTP1-13. Next base: position 3,152 of record CAVWWJ010000012.1, read on the forward strand.
CGAGGCGCTGCTCGCGGCCGTCGACGCCCGCCTCGGCGTGCGCGACGAGGTCCTCACGCGTGGAGATCCCGGCCCACGCCAGCCGCCTGCTCAGCTGGCTGCATGCCCACGCCGAGGTCCTCGCCGAGGACGCCTGCGCGGAGACCGGCGCCGTCACCGCCCGCTTCCGCATCGACCCCGCCGCCCGCGGCAAGCTCGCCGGCCAGATGAAGCGCGCCGGGCTCGGGTGATCGACTTTATTTCTGCGGCAATGGCCGTACGCGGACCGTGGCGCGGACCCCCCCTCCCCGTCGCCCTCGACCTTCCACGTGCACGCGCCGGCCACAATGGTCCGAGGGCGACGGGGAGAGGGGACCGGTTGGCGCTCGTGGCGCGCGCGACACCCTCTCCTGGTCGCTCCGATCTGAGTAGCTCTTGAAATGGATCGAAGTAGTAGACCCGGACCCAGAGACCCGCGCATTGTAGCCCCATTGGTCTGATCGGAGGTCAACTGTTTGGGTCGGTCGGGGAGAGCGGCAATGACAAGGGCGCCAATGCGGATCGCGGTACTGCAGTTCACGCACGAAACCGTCTCGTTTCTCGCGAACGACACGACGCTCCAGGATTTCATCCACGAGGGCTCGCCGGCGAAGGGCGAGGCTCTGCTCGGCTCGGATCCCAGGGGCTACATGGGCGGCTTCGTCAAGGTCGCCCGCGAGCTCGACGGCGTGGAGCTCATCGGCATCTCCTCGCCGCTCTGGCCGAGGACCGGCACGGGGTCGGGATGGATCACCCCCGACGCCTACGAGACGTTCCTCGGCAGGATGATCGCCGACATCAACGCGGAGGGCCCGTTCGACGGCGTCTATCTCGCCTTGCACGGCGCCATGGCTGTGCGCGGCGTGGCACGCCCCGAGGCCGACATCGCCCGCCGGATGCGCGAGGCGGTCGGTCCCGAGGCCCGCATCGCCGGGACGTTCGACCTGCACGGCAACGAGGACGACGCGTTCCTGCGCTGGGCCGATCTCGCCTTCTGCGTGAAATACTTCCCGCACTACGACAGCTATCTGCAAGGCGAGCGTGCCGCGCGCACCCTGGTGCGCGCCATCCGTGGCGACTACGCGCCCGCGCATGCGGTCGTGAAGGTGCCCATCATCTCGCCGACGGTTCTGCAGTGGACCGGGGCATCGCCGTGGATGGACCTCGTGCAGCGCGCGCTCACCTGGGAGGCGCGCGAGCCCGATGCGTACGTCAACGTCTTCTTCGGTTTTCCCTATGCCGACGTGCCCAACGTCGGCATGACGGTCCAGGCCATGACCAACGGCAACGCCGAGCTGGCCAGGGCCATTGCCGACGACATGGCGCGGACGGCCTGGCGCGAGCGCAAGGCGCTGCTCGGCTCCACGAAGGTCCTGGCCATCCCGGAAGGCGTGGCGCTCGCCAGGCAGGCCGTCGTAAGAGGCGAAGGGCCCGTGGTGCTGGCCGACCACAGCGACCGTTCCGGCTATGCAACCTGGCTGCTCCATGAGATCATCGCGCAGGACCTGTCGAATACGCTGATTGCGACCATCGCCGACGCTGAGACCACGCGCAGGCTCAGAGCGCAGGGCGCAAAGGCCGGCGACAGCTTCGACATGGATGTCGGCGGGCTCGTCGACGCCTCCGCAGGCCAGCCGGTGCGCATCAGGGGCACGATCCTCGCGGTCGCCGAGCGCAACGGCCAGCTCTGGGCCACGATCCGGTTCGGCCGCAACAACGTGCTCGTGCTGAGCACGTACCTGGTTCAGGTCATGGAGCCATCGGCGCTAAGCTGGCTCGGGCTCGACACCCGAACCTTCGATGTGATCGCCATCAAGTCGCGCGTCCATTTCCGGCGCGGCTTCCACGACAGCGGGTTCGCCAAGACGATCCTCCTGGTGGAGCCGGTCGAGCCGTTCCTGGGCACCGTCCGTCTCGACGGGCTCGCGTACGAGAACGTCGACCTGAAAAGGTTCTATCCCTACGGCGACCCGACCTTCCCCGCGTGACCGGCGTTTGGTAGCAGGGCGGAGTGGGAAGTGTAATCCGCCGTTGCGCGCCGTTTGGGTTGCTGCGATTGGATCGCGTGCGGGCGCTTCCCATGTTACTCTGGGCAGCAACCCATCCTTGCAGCCTCAAGAGAAGGAACCGGTATGGCCAAGATCTGGCCGGTGTCGGAGGGAACGGAGCACAGCCCCCCTGTTCCCTGGGCCGAGATCCCGATTTCGCAGGCGATCTCTCTATTCGAGCTGCGACCGGAGGATTTCGTGTCCGATCTGGCCGCGCCACCACGCTTCGGTGATCGAGGCCGAGACCATTGGATCGCGGGCTGGAAGCACGTTGTGGTGGAGGTCGGGCGCAAAGAAGGGCAGCAGGCGAAGTGGAAGCCTGGGTTCTACAGGTCGCGAGTTCCGCCAAAAGAAGCGCGTACCCGGCTGATTCACCAGGCTTTGGCCGCCGAATTGGGAGACGAGAGGGTCTTGCGAGTGGAGCTCCAACCGACGACCGACTATCAGGGACGGGATGCTCTCGAGGTTGTGGTAGTAATTGCTCCGGGTGCAACACAGAGACTTGAAGACCGTGTTCTCGACGCCTTGGTAGCGTTACAGAAGCGGCTCCGTGAGATGGGGGACAGTCGCGTGCCGATCATCGAGTATGCGACCGAAGCGGAGTTGGCGGAGGATGGCGCTTCTCAATCCTGACCATCTCCTCGAACAGGCACGCAGACTCACAACTCCGCCGGGTGCCGGTGCGCCCAGGCAAGCCGATCTCAGGCGCGCGATCTCGACGGCCTACTACGGAGTATTTCACGCAGTCGCTACCGAGGCAGCAGACGGGCTTGTCGGAACCAGACAGCGCCATACGCCGCGATACGCCTTGGTCTATCGCAGCATCGACCATGGACGATTGCGGACGATTTGTGAGGACATAGTGAAGCCCACGCCGCCTGCGAGATACACCAAGTATCTGCCGAGTGGGGGCTTCGGTTCCGACCTGGTCGCTGTGGCCACCGCCATAAGCGAGCTGCAGGAAAGGCGGCACTCTGCTGACTACGATCCCCTTTTCCGCGCGAAGGCATCCGATGCTGTCTTGGCCGTGGCGACTGCCCGCAACGCGTTGATCCGCTTCAGGGGTGTGAATCGCGCGCAACGGAAGGCCTTTGTCTCGCTGGTCGTCTTCTTGCCACGGTGACGCCAGATCGGCCGGTGGCTCCCGTCTCACGCCGCGGCATCGGCGCGGGTGGCCAGCGGTGTGCCCTCGTTGTAATACGCCTCGAGCCTGGCGTTGAGGCCCGGCGGGCCGCCCGCCAGCGAGACGTTGTCCACCCGCTTCAAGGTGATCCTCACGGGCAGCCGCTGCAGGAGCGGCGCGCGCGGGCGGAGCTTGCCGAACAGGCTCTTCTCCAGGCCCTCGATCCTGACCAGCAGCACCGGCTTGTCGGGCCGCGCCTCGATCAGGTCGTGCACGCCCGAGAGATGCGGCGGGATCGTCACCGTACGGCCGTCGCCGATGGCGCCTTCGCAGAACAGCAGGAGATGGCGGTCGGCCGCCAGCACCTTGCCCATGATCTCCACCGACCGCCCCTTGCGCCGCTGGCGCTCCGCGGCCCACAGCTCGTCCCGGTTCGGGGCGTCGCGCTGCCAGCCCTCGGGTGGGTTCCTCGGGCTGCCCAGCGAGATCGCGCTGAACAGCTTCATGATCCACCACTGCGTCCAGTCGCTGTACTCGGCGTGCCAGGCCGTCACCCTGATGCGCGCGTAAGGCCACGCCTCGCTCACCAGGATCGGCCCGTCGAGGAACGAGACGTGGTTGGAAACCACCAGCGCGCCCTCGGTGCAGGAGAGCGCTTCCTCGCCGCCCACGATCTCCACCTTGTAGTTGAGCGCGAACAGCGGCCCGGCGATGCCGTTGCGGATGACGGATCGTGCCAGCGCTCCCAGGGTGCGATCGACGTGCTTGATGAGCGGCTTGTTGTTCATTGCGCGACCTGGAGAAGGCGCCAGTTTCCCGATGCGGGGCCTGCAGGCGCCGGCTTTCTATCGGCGCCAGATTGCTCTAGGAAAGTGACTGCGCAATGGCCTTCGGCGCGGCCCGGTTGAGCCGGCCCGTTGCCGGGCAACGGGGGTGGCTCATGGTTTCCAGCACTCAGCCCAATCTCATGGGGGTCGACTGGGCGAAAATCCCCGCGCCGCCGGACGACGGTGGCGCGCGCCACCTCGCCGGCAGCGGCATTCCCGACATCGCGCTTGCCGCCACCGACGGCTCTGAGGTCATCCTCGCCAGGCTCCCCGGCCGGGTCGTGGTGTTCGCCTATCCGCGCACCGGTGTGCCCGGGCAGATCTCCATCGTTCCGGACTGGGACATGATCCCCGGCGCGCGCGGCTGCACGCCCCAGACCTGCGCCTTTCGCGACCTCCACCAGGAGCTGACCGCCGCCGGCGCAGGCCACATTTTCGGCCTCTCCACCCAGGACACGGCCTATCAGCGCGAGGCGGTGGACCGCCTGCACCTCCCCTTCCCGCTGCTGTCCGACGCGAAGCTGGCCCTCACGCGGGCGCTGCGGCTCCCCACCATGGAGGTGGCCGGCCTGACGCTCATCAAGCGGCTCGCCATGGTCATCGACGACGCCAGGATCTCCCGGGTCTTCTACCCCGTGTTTCCTCCGGACCGGAACGCCGGCGATGTGCTCGGCTGGCTCCGGCAGAACGCGCGCTCATGAGCGCCGCTAACCGCTGCGCCGGCGGACGACGGCGGCGCCCGCCACCTGAGGCGCGGGCGGCGCCTGCCCGACCTCGACCTGCCGTCCACCGCGGGTCGCAGCATCAGCTTTGCGAGGCTCGCGGGTCTCGCCGTCGTCTACTGCTACCCCTGGACCGGCCGTCCCGGTCTGCCCGACCCGCCGGGGTGGGACGACATCCCCGGCGCCCACGGCTCCACGCCCGAGGCGGAAGGCTTTCGCAATCTCCACGCCGGGTTCCGCCAGGTCGGCGCCCAGGTGTTCGGCCTCTCCACCCAGCCGACAGCCTACCAGCGCGAGCTGGTCGAGCGTCTGGGGCTGCCCTTCGAGGTCGCCAGCGATGAAGAATTCGCCTTCCAGCGCGCCCTGGAGCTGCCGACGTTCTCCACCGGTGGCGTCACCTACCTGAAGCGCCTGACACTTGCCATCAACGACGGCCGCCTCGAGCGCGTTTACTACCCTGTCGCCGCACCCGCCGCGCACGCCCGCGAGGTCTGCGCCTGGCTCGGCATGGCCGACCGCTCCGACCTGCGCCCCGGCGGCGCGTAACTGCGTTCCCGGCCGGAGCGCCCGGACTTGATCGAAGATCAAAGTCCGGGGCGCGCAGAGCCGGGGTCTTCACCGCAACTTTTGGGGGAAGATCCCGGATAACCTCGGCCCCGGCCAGAAGGCCGAGGCGTCGGTTTCCGGGAACGCAGCAACGGGCCCTGATCGGCTCCGGCGTCGCGCGCCCAGCGCGCGGTCACACCTTGACCTGCTCGTCCGCCACCACGCGCTGCACGGCGGGGCGGGCCAGCATGCGGTCCTTGTGGGCGGTATAGCTCTTCAGCTCCGCCATCGGCAGCTCGCGTCGCACGCCCCAGGCGTAGAACGTGAGGGCATAGGGGTCGAGCACCGAGTACTGGTCGGAGAGCCACTGCCGGTTCACGAGCATGCGGTCCACCTGCTGCAGGTAGTCGTGGAACATTTTGCGTCCTTGGGCCTGCAGGCCGGGGAAGTGTGACGCATCGGTGGCATAGCGCTCGGGCCGCGAGATGTGGGCGTGCGCCGGGTGCACGTTGGTGGCGAAGAACCCGAGCAGCGAGAGTGCGCGCGCCTCCACCACCGGGTCGGTGGGCCAGAGCCGGTAGCGCTTGCCGAGATAGGGCAGGATGGCGGTGTTCTCGGTCAGCGGCTCGCCGTTGTCGAGCAACAGCGCGGGGACGCGGCCCATCGGGTGCACCTTGAGATAGGCCTCGGTGCGCTGCTCACCCTTGGCGAGGTCGACTCGCTTGGCCTCGTATTTCTCAGCTGCCTCCTCGAGCACGATGTGGGCCGCCAACGAGCATGCGCCGGGCGCGTAGTAGAGCGTGAGCATCTGGAACCTCCTCCTGCTGCAGTGTCTCGTTCACTCTCACGCCGATGCCGGTCTGTCCATAACCAAGGGTGACGGTCGCCTCCCGGGTCGCTCGGCGCGCACGTGGTGAACAGGGAACGAACGGCCCCGATTCCGGTTGTCAGGGCGGCAGACGGCTGACAGCAGCAGCGGAGGTAACCAAATGGGACGCAAGCGCATGGCTCGAACGATGCGAGGGCCAGTCCCCGGCGCGGTCATCGGCTTTGTCATCGTGCTAGGCGTGGTGCCCTGTATCGCCTTTCTCGCCGGCCTGGCAAGCTCTGACCGAGCCTCAGCGCAAGCTGCGGCACAGACCCAATCGGCTGGGCTCGAAGGGTCCTGGAGGGGCGGCGGGTCGGTGGCGTTCGGCTCGGGCCAGGCGGAGCGGGCACAGTGCCGCGCGCAGTTCCGGCGCTCGTCGGCCACCTCCTACTCGGTGACAGCCATCTGCGCGACCGCCTCGGGCCGGGCCACCCAGACCGCCACCGTGCGCCGGGTCGGCGGCAACAGCTATCAGGGCACCTTCCACAACAGCGAGTACAACACGTCCGGCACGATTTTCATCACCGTGGCCGGCAACCGGCAAAGTGTGCGCTTGACCGGCGACGCCGGGTCGGCTTCGCTCGAGCTGCGCCGGTAGGCGGGTCGGCAGCGTCCCGACCCAGACCCGGCTAGCTGACGAGGATCGTCGTCGGCTGTGTTGGTCGCCGGCCAAAGCGCTTTTCGCGCGCCGGCGAAGCGAGGGGAGGGTCGCATGCGAACGGCGTTGTTGGTGCTTGGCATCCTGCTGTGCTTGGTCGGCGCCGCCGTGGCCTATGTAGGCCGCATGTTCGAGGAGGTGGGCATCAGCCTGGTCTATTTCGGCATCAAGGTGTCCTGGCAGCTCGGGCTGGGCGTCGTCGTTGTGGGCGCGCTTGCCATAGTGGGATCGCGCCTGATGAAGGGCACCCCGGCAGCCAGCCGGTCGTAGACGACGTCCGCGAGCGCGCATCCGCGGCGCGCGAATGGTGCATGAACCGCGATGGCGGTCCTGCCATTCGCCATGCGACCCCGTGCGCTGCGTCAGGTCCAGCCGGTGCTGCCGACCGCGTCGGCCGGCTCACCGCCGCGCGAGCTCGTACACGTTGTAGTGCAGCTTGGGCTGCAGGAAGGACGAGGACGGGTCCACCAGCATTCCGGCCCGGATCGCCTGGCGCCCCAGCAGCATGCGATAGGTCATCATGTTGCGGTCGGCGAGCGTGATCTCGATCGGCCACTGCCGGCCGCCGATGCTGATCTCGGTCTCGATCACGTAGCGCCGTTCGCTCTCGCCGCTCGAGCTCTTCACCTCGCGCCGGTCGATCAGGCGGGCCGTGCACTCGATCGTCACGTCGCGCCGCCGCGGCAGCGGATGCACACCGAACCGGACTTTGCGCGCCCGTGGGGAGCCGATCGGCTCGACATAGTACGCGTGCAGAGCGGAGGTGCGCGCGCCGGTATCGACCTTGACCTTGATGGCCGGCAGGCCGAGCTCTGGCAGCGCCACCCATTCCTCCCGGCCGAGGACGAAGGGAGCGGAGTGCGGATCGGTCTTGGGCGACATGGACTAGCGCCGTCGGCGCAGCGCGGCGCACGCCGGGCGAAGGTACGGTCTTGGAGGGACGGAGCTGCTTGGGCATGATGAGGCCGGCCGTTTTGGCGCACTCGGCTCCGGGGCGGGGAAGTCGGGCGCACGACATTGCGCGCACAAGCACTGGTTGCGCAAGCGCTGGTTTGCATAATCACGGGGCACTGACCCGGACAAGGCCCCCCGCGGCAGGCTGCGTCCCCGGCCGAAGGCGCCTGGATTGATCGAAGATCAAGTCGGGCGGCGCAGAGCCGCGGGGGCTTCCAGCTGGCCTTGGCGCTCAGGGCCGGATCGCCTCCGCGCCGCGGCTTCAAGGGCGATTGACCACGCTTGGCCGCCACCTTATGTCAGAACCATGGCCGTACTTAACATCATCACCATGCCCGACCCGCTGCTGCGCAAAACGAGTGCAGCCGTCGCGCGCGTCGATGCCGAGCTGACAGGCGCTCGCCGACGACATGCTGGAGACCATGTATGCGGCGCCGGGCGTCGGGCTCGCCGCGATCCAGGTGGGGGTGCCGCGCCGGCTGATCGTGCTCGACGCCACCGCCAAGGAGGAGGAGGAGCGCCGGCCGCTGGTGCTGATCAACCCCGAGATCGTGGAGCTGGGCACGGAGACGCGCGTTTACGAGGAGGGCTGCCTGTCGATTCCCGACGTGCGGCTGGAGATCGAGCGGCCAGCGACCGTCAAGGTGCGCTATCTGGACCGTGAGGGCCTGCCGCAGGTGCTTGCCGCGGACGGCCTGCTCGCCACCGCCATCCAGCACGAGATCGACCACCTGAACGGCAAGCTGATCATAGACTTCCTGTCCCGCCTGAAGCGCGACATCATCGTGCGCAGGTTCAAGAAGCAGGCCAAATCCGCAAAGGCGTCGGACAAGGGGTCAGAGACGGGATCGGACGCGGGTCTGACCCCATAGCGAGAGCGGGGTCAGACCCCTCGCCTCGGCTTTGCGTTCAACTCCAGCCTCGGAGGCGAGGGGTCTGACCCCGGTACCGTCAGACCCGATCCGCATGCGCATCGTCTTCATGGGCACCCCGGATTTCGCCGTCCCGACGCTCGAAGCCATCCTCGCCGCGGGCCACGAGGTCGTCGCCGTCTACACGCGGGCGCCGCAGCCGGCCGGCCGCGGCAAGCGGGAGCGCAAGTCGCCGGTCCACCTCGCCGCGGAGCGCCGCAGGCCTCACCGTCCTCACGCCGCGCTCGCTCAGGGACGAGCCCGCGCAGCAGGCGTTTGCGGCCCACGGGGCGGACGCGGGGGTGGTGGTGGCCTACGGCCTGATCCTGCCGCGTGCCGTCCTCGAGGCACCGCGCGCGGGCTGCCTCAACCTGCATGCCTCCGCGTTGCCGCGCTGGCGCGGCGCGGCGCCGATCGCACGCGCCATCATGGCCGGCGATGCGATGACGGCCGCAACCATCATGCGCATGGACGAGGGGCTGGATACGGGCCCGGTCTGTCTGGCCGAGCAGGTTCCCATCGGCCTCGACACGACGGCAGGCGAGCTGCACGACATGCTGGCCGAGCGCGGGGCACGGCTGATGGTGCAGGCGCTCGCCGCAGTCGAGCGCGGCGCGCTCGCCTGCGCGCCGCAGCCCGAAACCGGCGTCACCTACGCCGCCAAGATCGACAAGGGCGAGACCGGCATCGACTTCACGCGCCCCGCCGCGCGAGGTGCACAACCACGTGCGCGGCCTCTCGCCTGCTCCCGGCGCCTGGTTCGTCGCCGGCGACAAGGCCGAGCGCATCAAGGTCCTGCGCACGCGCATCGCGCACGGGTCGGGCGCTCCGCGGCACGGTGCTCGACGGCGCGCCCACCGTGGCCTGCGGCGAGGGCGCCATGCGAGCTGGTGGAGCTGCAGCGCGCCGGCAAGCGGCCGATGGCCGCGGCCGAGTTCCTGCGCGGGTTCCCGCTGCCGCCGGGCACGCAGGTAGGCAGTAGGCAATAGGCAGTAGGCGGGTCGCCCGCTGAACGCCTTCTGCCAACTGCCTATTGCCTACTGCCTACTGCCTTACTTCCCCGCCACCTCGTCGAAGATCCGGGCGAACTCGATCGAGCCGGCCTTCTTGAGGTGCACCTCCATGCGGGCCTCCAGCGCGGCCAGCAGCTCTGCGGCGGTCTTGTCGCGCACGATCGGGTTCCTGGCGTAGCCGCCCTCGCTGAAGAAGTTGGCGGTGGGCATCTCCCGGCCCAGCGGCGTCATCATCTCGAGCCCGGTGCCGGGGCCCGCCAGGTTCATCAGCTCGATCTCGGCGCCGCTGAGACTCGGCAGCCCGTGCCTGGCCGCACTGTCCTTGAGGGACTTGAGCTTCAGGACCTGCATCCAGGGCCCACCTCGGCATCGAGGTTGAGGGTGTGAATGCCGAGGCCCGGGCGGCGTCTTGGCAAAGCGCTGGTGCGCCTTCCATTCGTTGGGCACCGAGCGGGCCGCGCGCAGCATCTTGCGCAGGATGCCGGCCTTGGCCTTGAGCTCGGCGGCGCGCGCTGCCGGCGTGCCGGGCTCGGCGGCCATGGCGTGAGCCGCTGCGCGAAGGCCTCGCCGTGCTTGACAAGCTCGCCTGTCGAGTTGGCGTGCAGGAGCTGGGCGTAGCCGAGCGCCGAGGAGATCGGCTTGCCCTGCCTGGTCACGGGATTGGTGCCCGACTGCATGTCGTAGGTGCCGAGCCCGCCGGTCTCGAGCGCGTAGACGCGCACCACCTGGTCCTTGGTCAGGCCGACCTTCAGCGCCTCGATGGCGTAGCTGCGCTTGAATTCCCGCTCGCTGGCGCGCTTGGGCACGAAGCCGAACTGCTTCTTCGCATGCGCCAGGAAGTCGGCGACCGACGGCAGCTGCTGCTCGCGCGGCGGGGGCCTCACCTAGGCCACGATCTTGGCGATGTCGGGCGGCAGCTCCGGGCCCTGATACTTGGGCGGGTGGGTCGTGACGTAGTCGTCCGCCGTGAACGGCTGGCCGAGCAGGCGCTTCGCCTTGCGCCCGCCGCGCTTGGCTTCCACCTTGCGCCAGTAGGCGCGATGCTCCTCTCGTAGGCGCCGCGAGCGGTGCGGTAGGCGAGGTAGGTCTGCTGCTGCGCCGGCGTGAGGTGCTCGGCGAGCTGCTCGTCGACCGACTGGGCTGCGGCGCCACCTTCTTGGGCGCGGCTTCTGCTCGGCCTTGGCGCGGCTTCTCGGCCTTCGCCGGGCTTTTGGGCGCGGCCTTGGCGGGCGCCGCTTCCTTGGGCGCCATGGCGTCTGGGCCGCGACCCCGGCGCACACCACAGCGCGGCGAGAATGCCGAAGCCGAGCAGCGCAGCGCCTTCACGGTCGGTCGTTGCGTCGTCATGCGCCTCCCTTCCGTTGTCCCTGGTCCCTGCCGTCAGGTCCCTGCGGCGAAGTGCGTCCTCGGGATGCCTTCCCCGTGCGCCGCTTCCTCCGCATCCTTGGCGAACAGCTCCTCGAGCTCCTGGGCGTGGCTCTTGGCGTGCTGCCTGCAGCTTCTCGAGATCGGTATAGTGCTTGTAGTCCTCGTAGAGCCGTTTGCGATCCATGATCTGGAAGGTGTCCACCGTATGGCGCACCTCGCGCTCCGGCAGGCCGAGCCCGCGCAGCACCTCCCGCGTCAGGTCGAGGGAGGCGAGAAACGTCTCGCGCCGCATGATCCTGATGCCCTCGTCCATCAGCCTGTGGATATGCCGGCGATCGCGCGCACGCGCGTAGATCGGCACGTGCGGATAGTTGCGGCGTACCATGCGGGCGGTACGCAGCGACGCCTCCACGTCGTCGATGGCGAGCACGAAGGCGCGCGCCTTGCCGGTCTGCGCGGCTTCGAGCATCTCCGGCCGGCTGGCGTCCCCGTAGTAGATCTGCGCGCCGAACTTGCGCACGAAATCCACCTGCTCGGGGTTCGCATCGAGCGCCGTGACCGGGATGCGCTTGGCGCTCAGCACGCGCGCAACGATCTGGCCGACGCGCCCGAAGCCGGCGATGACCACGTGGCCGTTCTTGGGGGGCAGCTCGTCGAAGGCGCGCGCCGGCGCGGGCTTGGGAGCGAAGCAGCTCGTCGATCGCCAGCAGAAGCGGCGTCGCCGCCATGGAGAGCGTGACGGCGACCGAAAGCAGGTCGGCGACCGGCTGTTCCAGGACGTGGGACCTGGTGCCGGCGGCGAACAGCACGAAGGCGAACTCGCCGCCCTGCGAGAGAGCGAGCGCCAGCCGGCGCGCCGGGCCCGCTTCGAGGCCCAGCCGCTGTCCCAGGAGGAAGAGCACGAGGCCCTTGATGCGCCAGCAGCCCGGCGACGATGGCGAGCACGAGGTTGGGGTTCTGCAAGGATCAGGCCGAGGTTGAGGGACATGCCGATCGCCGTGAAGAACAGGCCGAGGAGGAGGCCCTCGAACGGCGCGATGTCGGCCACGATCTCGTGGCGGTAGTCGGAGTCGGCCAGCAGCACGCCGGCAATGAACGCTCCGAGCGAAGCGGGAAGGCCGGCCAGCTGCATGACGAGCGTCACCCCCACGACGGTCAGCAGCGCGCTCGCCGTCATTGCCTCCTTCACGCGCGTGCGCGCGACCAGGCGGTACATCGCCGTTGAGCACGTAGCGGCCCACCACCACCACGGCCAGGATGACGCCAATGGCTTTGGCCGCGGCGACCAGCTCCATGGGTTGCGCCGCCGCGCCGGCGGTGACGGCGAACAGCCCGACCAGGGCGATCAGGGGAATCGCCGCGAGGTCCTGGAACAGCAGCACGGCGAACGCCAGGCGGCCGTGGCGCAGGGCCAGCTCCCCCTTCTCCTCCAGCACCTGCAGGGCGAAAGCCGTGGATGAGAGCGACAGCGCGAGCCCCGCGAACAGGGCCGCCTGCCAGGCGAGGCCGAACGCCAGTGCAGCCGCCGCCAGCGCCGCGCCCGTCAGTGCCACCTGCGCGCTGCCGAGGCCGAAGATCGCCGAGCGCATGGCCCACAGGCGCCGTGGGCGAAGCTCCAGGCCGATCACGAACAGGAGCATGATGACGCCGAACTCGGCGAAGTGCAGCACCGACTCCACATCGCCGACCAGGCGCAGGCCTGCCGGGCCGATGAGCACGCCGACCAGCAGGTATCCCAGCACGTTGCCGACCCGCAGGAGCTTCGCCAGCGGCGCGGCAACCACCGCGGCAGCGAGGAACAGGGCGACTTGCTCAGGGTCACGTTGTGCATTCCGGCTCACGACCTCTCTGGCGTCTCTTTACCGGACGCATACGACGGCGAAGTCGCGTGCCAGCAACCTCGATCGCCGATGCACGCGGTTTGCCTCTTCCCACAGCTTGGGCCACAGCTTGGGCCGCACCTGGATGCTGATCGCGGCACGATCTCCCCCGAAGCGGGGAATGCTCGCGCGCCGTCGGTGCACCATCTTATGCGTCATCCGACGCAATGGCCGCTGGAGGGACCCGACCCCCAGTGCAGACGGCCCTGAAGCTCGCGCTTGCGCTCGTCGCAGGAGCAGCGCGGAACCTGTGGGAGGTTGCCAGAGTGGATCAGACGCTCGATCATCTGCAAGCCGAGGCACGCACCGCCACCAGACGTTGGCGCATTCTGCGAACGGCGGTGCTGCTCGCGGCCGGCGTTTTCGCCAGCCTCCTCATGGTCGAGCTGCCCGCCTCCGGCTCGGGCGCGGAGTCCGCCGACATGCGCACGCACGTGCCGGCTTCGGACAGATGGATCCGCCTGGGCTCCGTGGCGGCGCAACCCTCCGAGACGGACGCGCGCGCTGTCGACGCCGGCCCGCAGCGCACCCGGCGCGATTCCCACGCGTCATCCAAGTCCGCCCGTCATCTGACAGGGCGGTGCGAGCCGAAGGCGAGCAATGCTCCGGTCCGCGACCTCGTGAGGTCCACGCGTTGCGGCAGGTCCCGGACAGCCTCGCCCCGGATCAAGTCCGGGGCTCGACTTGCGGGATGACGGGTAGTCACGCCGACTGCGTGGCGTACCTGAGGCGGCAGAAGAAGGCGGTGGCGGCGCAGTAGTGCCGGAGGGGAGGACGGGCACTCGGCCGAGGCGAGCCACTCCTCGCAGGCGCGGCTGTTCTGACAATGCAGGCATTGTGTGCGCGCTTGCGCGAAGGCGCGGCCGCAATCCAGGCGGACGGCCGCGGCCCTGTCGATGGCGAGGGCGTGCGTCATCTGGTCCATCAGCTCGGCTTGCCGGTGAACCTGGGTGGAGAGCGGCCCGGGTGGTGCGGTTCGGGACATCGCGCTGTCTCCATGGAATAAGGAATTGGGTAGCATCGTCGCGGGGGTAGTAATTTGCCCTGGATCAGCGCGCCAGTGCGGCCGACCCGCTCGTCAACGGAAAAAATGTGTCAACGGCCGATTGGCCTCCATCGGGATGCGAAAATGGTCGCGTTGCCCGCCGGGTGCACCCTTGGCGACATCACGTCGACCGTTCCAAATCGCCCTTGAGCGCGACGAGGAAGCGGGCGGCCTCGCCGCCCGTCACCACGCGGTGGTCGAAGGTGAGGGAGAGCGGCAGCACGCGCGCGCACCGCCGGCTGGCCCTCGTGCACGACGACGCGCTGGCCGATGCGGCCGGCACCGACGATCGCCACCTGCGGCGGCACCACCACGAGGTTGGCAAAGCGCCCGCCGATCATGCCGAAGTTGGAGAGCGTGATGGTGGCGCCGCGCAGCTCGTCGGGCGGGATCGAGCGTGCCGCGGCGTCCGCGCGCATGCGGTCGAGGCCGGCGCGCAGGTCGCGTGCGTCGCGCTCGGCCGACATTGCGCAGCACCGGCACGATCAGGCCGCCCTCGGTGTCGACCGCGATGCCGAGGTCGACGCGCTGAACGAGCCGCGCGCTCGCCGGCCGCGCGTTGTACCAGGCGTTGAGCGAAGGCTCGGCCTTGCAGGCGGCGGCGATCGCGCGCACCAGGCGGATGGTGACGTCCTCGCCCGCCGCGCCAGTCGCCGATGTCGGCCTCGTCGGTGACGGTGGCGGGCACGACCTCGCGCATGCGCCGCGGCCATGCGCTGGGCCATGGCGCGGCGCATGCCGCGCAGCGGCTCGGCCGGTCCGGCCTCGGCGAGGCTCTTGGCGGCGCGCTCGACATCGGCGCGCGTGATGGTGCCGCTCGGGGCCGCTGCCATGCACCAGGTTGAGATCGACGTCGAGCTTGCGCGCCAGCGCCCGCACCGCGGGGAGGACCTGCAGCGGCCTGGCCGGCGCCGGCTCGCCCGCCTGCGCCGCGCGCCGCCGCGCCGGGCTGAAGGTTGCTCGCGGGCGGAGATCGCCGACGACCGTGCCGGTATCCGCCTGCGGCCCTTCGGCGAACTCGACCAGCGGCGCGCCGACCTTCACGAGGTCGCCCTTGGCGCCGAACAGGCGCGCGATGCGGCCGCTCTGCGGCGAGGGCACCTCGACGACCGCCTTGTCGGTCTCGACCGACACCAGCGGCTGGTCGGCCACCACATGGTCGCCCTCGGTGACGTGCCAGGCGACGATCTCGGCCTCCTCGAGGCCCTCGCCGAGGTCCGGCAGCAGGAACTGGCGCATTCGGGCCTCCGACGTGTAGGTTGGGTCAACCCGGCGAAGCCGGGGCAGACCCAACATTCCTCGAGGTGTGTTGGGTCTCGGCCTTGCGGTCGACTCAACCTACGCAAACTGGCAGACGCGGCGCGCGGCCGCCACGATGCGGGCCGACCGAGGGCATGTAGTGCTGCTCCAGCCGCGGCAGGGGGACGACGGTGTCGTAGCCGGCGACGCGGGCGACCGGGGCCAGCAGCGAAGTCAGGCCGCGCTCGGCGATCAGCGCGGCGATCTCGCCGCCGAAGCCGCCGGTGCGCGCCGCCTCGTGCACGATCACGCAGCGTCCGGTCTTGGCCACCGAGGCCAGCACGGTCTCCTCGTCGTAGGGCTTGAGGGTGGCGAGGTCGATCACCTCTGCGCGCGATGCCGTCGGCGGCGAGCTCCTCGGCGGCGGCGAGCAGCTCCTTCACGACGGCGCCCCAGCCGATCAGCGTCACGTCCTTGCCCTCCCTCAGGATGAAAGCGACGTCGAGCGGCAGGGCCTCGCCGTTGTCCTCGACCTCGCCCTTGGCCGAGCGATAGAGGCGCGTCGGCTCCAGGAACACCACCGGGTCGGGGTCGCGGATGGCCGCCAGCAGCAGGCCGTAGGCGCGCTCGGGCGAGGACGGCGATGACGACGCGCAGGCCGGGGATGTGCGCGAGCATGGCCTCGGTGCTCTCCGAGTGGTGCTCCGGCGCGCGGATGCCGGCGCCACAGGGCGTGCGCAGCACCATCGGGCAGCTCAGCCGGCCTTGCGTGCGGTTGCGCAGGCGCGAGGCGTGGTTCACCAGCTGATCGATGCAGGGGTAGAGGAACCCCATGAACTGGATTTCGCCCACCGGCCTCAGTCCCTGCGCCGCCATGCCGACGCAAGCCCGCTGATCAGCAGCTCCGCGAGCGGCGTGTCGATGACGCGCTCGGGTCCGAAGCGCTGCTGCAGGCCGACGGTGGCGCGGAACACGCCGCCGTTGACGCCGACGTCCTCGCCGAGCACGACGACGTCGGGTCCTCCTGCAGGGCCCGCGCCAGCGCCAGGTTGACGGCCTCGACCAGGGTGACCTCAGGCATCGGCGCCGCTCCCGTCGAGCTCGCTCGCGCTGGCGCGGCATAGACCTGGGGCAGCTCGGCGTAGAGGTGATCGAACATGGTCTCCGGCGCGCGCGGTGGCGTGGCCAGGTAGCGCTCGATGGCGGCCTCGATGCGCTGCTGGCAGTCGCGCAGAGCGCCTCCTCCTCGGCTTGCCCCAGGCCTTCTGGCGCGACGAGATAGGCCCGAGCCGCGCGATCGGCTCCTCCTTCCAGCGCGCCTGCACCTCCTCGGGCGGGCGGTAGCGCGCCGCGTCGTCCGCGGTCGTGTGGTCGCCGAGCCGGTAGGTGAGGGCCTCGATGAGGCGCGGGCCCTGCGCCGGCGCGGGCGTCGCCGATCGCCTCGGCCGACGGCCGCGCGCACCGCGATCACGTCGTTGCCGTCGACCTGCTCGCCCGAAAAGCCCGCGGCGATCGCCTTCTGCGCCAGCGTCTCGCACGCGGTCTGCAGCTTGAGCGGCACCGAGATGGCCCACTGGTTGTTGTTGACGACGAACACGACGGGCAGCTTCTGGACGCCGGCGAAATTCATCGCCTCGCAGACATCGCCCTTGGAGGTGGCGCCGTCGCCGAAGAGGCAGACGGCGACGCGCGGCTCCTTGCGCAACTTGAAGGCATAGGCGACGCCGGCGGCATGCGGCGCCTGCGAGCCGACCGGAACGCAGAAGGGAAAGTCGTGGGCCGGGCCCGGAGGAGCGGTTGCCGCGCTCGTCGCCGCCCCAGTAGAGCAGGATCTCCTCCATCTTCACGCCGCGCCAGAGCAGCGCGCCGTTGTCGCGGTAGGAGGGCAGCAGCACATCCTCCTGGCGCATGGCGCTGGCGACGCCGACCGACACCGCCTCCTGGCCGAGCGAGACGGCGTAGGTGCCGAGCCGCCCGGTGCGCTGCAGCGAGACCGCCTTCAGGTCGAAGGTCCGGGTGAGCACCATGGCCCGGTAGAGAGGACCAGCAGCGCTGGAGGTCGGCGGCGAAATCCGGCAGCTGTGCCGAGGGCGGTGCCGTCCGGGCGCCAGGTAGCCGCGGCGGCGCACCTCGAAGCTCGCGATCACGGGAAGGTCTGCATCTGCCATCGGCGTTGCTCTGGTGGCGCCTCTCCTGCGCCCAGTAAAATCGTGAAGTCTTGAGATGGTGACATCGTGAAATCGAGCGAGCGCCATTTCGCGACTTCACGATGTCACTATTTCCGACGCGCCCGATTGCGGCACCAACGCGGCACGCTGGCGCAGAGGCTCCCGGATGGCACCGAGGCTCCCCCTTGCTTCGACACCCGGCAACCCCGCGACGGCCCTCTGCGGCCCGCGCAGCGCCCGGGAAGGGCATCCTGGCAGCCACGGCGCCCCCCCGCCACACGCCCGCAGTGGCGCCGGCAACTGTCAACAGCCTGCCTACGCACAGGCGCTCGGTTGGCCTGGCACTGCGCTCATCGGCGCTGCTGGCGTGTCAGGCCGCCTGCGAGAACGGGCGGCGGATCTCGCGGGCCGTCTCCTCGGCGCCGTTCCTCGCGGCAGTCACGCTGTTGCTGAGGAAGCCGCTGGCGAGCCTGGTCATGACCGTCAGCTCCTTCTGATAGTCCTCGACGGCCTTCTGCCAGAAGACGACGTAGGCCTGGCGCATCTCCTCGGGGGACTGGCTCGCGCACAGCCGCTGCGGAAAGCTCAGGTCCTCCTTGAGGCGGCGATTGACGAAGTCGAGCCATTCGCTCCCCAGCGTGGCGAGCCCCTGGTACATCCCGCCGTTCCACTTGGCGGCGCCCGCGAACACCGGCGCCCACAGTGCAAAGCCGGTCGCCGGCGTCATCAAAAGGCTGACATTGGTGTTGTCCCAACCGTTGGTGCTACGGCTGGTCGCGTTGTCCGCCATCGGTGAGCTCCTTCGCGCTTTGTGGCTGCCAGGGGGGCTAGTTCAGGGGTTGGCACTCTTTTGAAGCGTTGATCGCGCGCGTGCTTTGACGTGTGTCAAACCGCCCGCGCAACTGCGTTCGCAGCTGGTAGTTACTTGCAGACCAGCACGTTTGCCGGCGCTGCGCACGAACCGCATTGATGGAGGTCAATCCAGGTTTCAGGCTCCAGGTTTCAGAAAGGGTCGAGCACAGCGAACACTTGAAACCTGGAACCTGAAACCTGAAACCTGGAACCTGACAATGCGCCTGGCCACCTTCAACATCGAAAACCTCGACCTGGAGCCGGGCACCGGCGTTCCCCTGGAGGCGCGCATCGCCGTGCTGCGGCCGATCCTGGAGCGGATCGCGGCCGACATCCTGTGCCTGCAGGAGGTCAACGGACAGCACGTGGCGGGCGCGCCGGAGCGGCGCCTCGTGGCGCTCGAGAGACTGATCGACGGCACGCGCTACGCGGGCTTCGAGCGGGCGGCGACCACGGGTCCCTCCGGGCACGGGGTGGCGAGCGTGCACAACCTCGTGACCCTGTCGCGCTTTCCGATCCGTGCGCAGCGCGAGGTGCGCCATCGGTTCGTCGAGCCTCTGCGGCACGCGTATCTGACGGGCACGGCCAAAGGCGCAGGAGCGCAGGAAATCGCGTTCGACCGCCCGCTGCTCGTCTGCGCCTTGGAGCTGCCCGGCGGCAGGCGGCTCGATGTCGTCAACCTGCATCTGCGCGCATCGCGCGCGAGCGCCGTTCCCGGGGAGAAGCTCACGAGCGAGCAGTGGCGCAGCACCGGCGGCTGGGCGGAAGGCTATTTCCTCTCCGCCCTCAAGCGGACGGCGCAGGCGCTGGAGCTGCGCCTCCTCGTCGACGAGCTGCTCGACCAGGAGCCTGAGCGGCTGATCGCCATCGCCGGCGACTTCAACGCCGAGGACCACGAGACGCCGCTGCGCCTCGTTGCGGCCGCGCCCGAGCAGACCGGCAATGCCGAGCTCGGCCCACGGTCGTCTCCTCGTGCTCGATCGCGCCATTCCAGTCGAGCGGCGCTGGTCGGTGCGGCACCGGGACCTGCGCGAGATGCTCGACCACATCGTAGCGAGCCGGGCGCTCGCCCGGCACCTGCGGGCGATCGAGGTGCACAACGACACCGTTGTCGACGAGGCGTCCGAGGTTGCGGAGGCGGGCATCGCCGGCTCCTCGCATGCGCCTGTTGTCGCCGAGCTCGGTTTCGATTGAGCAGTCGCAGGGCCCCGCCGCGGCTGAACGGTGGATCCCTTCGAGGCGGGCCCTCGTCAGTTCGGCGGGAACCTGACCTCGATCCAGTGCAGCCGCGCCAAAGCATCGCGTGCCAGCACCGTGCGCCTGTCGCGCCCGACGGCGAGCGACGTGAAAAGGGCATCGCCGTCGACGCGCGCGATCTGGGCGCCGGTCTCCAGGTTCCACAGCCGCAGCGTCCTGTCGTCGGAGCCCGAGACGGCATGCCGGCCGTCGAGTGCAACGAGGCACTGCACCGCGCCTTCGTGCCCGGAGAGGCAGCGCAGCTGCTTTCCGGTGTCGATGTCCCAAAGCCGCAGAGTCCCGTCGGCAGAGCCGGAAAGGGCACGACCGCCCTCGACCGCGACGACCGCAAGCACCGCGTCCTCGTGCCCGTCGAAGCGACGCACTTGCGCACCTGTCTCGATATCCCAAAGCCTCAGCGTGCGATCTTTCGACGCCGAAAGGACCCGGCGGCCGTCGAGGAGGGAAACGTCCAGCACCGCCTCCCCGTGGCCCTCGAAACGGCGCAGCTCCTCGCCCGTTTCCACCCGCCACAGCCGCAGGGTCTTGTCTGCCGAGCACGACACGAAGCGGTCGCTGTCGATCGCGGCCACTCCCCTGACCTCGTCCTCATGTCCTTCGAACCGGCGCAGCTCCGCTCCGCTCTCCAAATCCCACAGCCGGATCGTCTTGTCGTGCAGGCCGCCTGAGAGGGCGCGGCCGCTGCCGAGCACGGCTATATCCGCAACCCAATACTCGTGTCCTCCTTCGAGTCCGAGCAGCTCGTCGCCGGTGGCCATGTCCCAGATGGTGAGTGCTCCGTGCCACGCTCCTGTGAGAACGCGGCGATCATCCAGAACGGCAAAGCTCGCGACCCAGTGCTCGAGCCCCTTGAAGCGCACGAGCTGCTCCTTGGTCCCCAGGTCCCAGAGCTGGATCTCGCCGTCCATGGCACCGGACAACGCAAGTTGGGCACCCACGACGGCAACACTGGCGAAATGCTCCTGATTCGGCCCAGCGCGCGCCGTTCGCTCCCCAGTGACGACGTCCCAAACCTCGACCTCGCAGTATCCTGTGGTGCCCACGACCACGTGGCGGCTGTCGAGCACCGCCATCGCTCTCGTCCAGAAGCGGAGTCCTTCAAATTGCCTCAGCTCGCGCCCCGTCTCCGCGTCCCAGAGACGAAACAGGCCTCGGTCGGAGCCTCCCGAGAGGAAGCGGCGACCGTCGAGAACGACAAGGCTCAAGACGGGATGAGCGAAGCCGCCGCCATCGCCGAAGCGCCGTAGCTCTTCCCCCGTCTCCACGTCGATGAGCCGCAGGCTTCGGTCGTCCGAGGCACAGAGCGCACGTCCATCCAGGATCGCCAGGGCGGTAACGCCGCCCGCAACTCCAAACCTCTTCTGCAACCAACCCGATGTCTCCTCTGAAGGCGTCGCAACGGCAACGCTGACCCGACGCAGCTCCTCGCCGGCGTCGATGTCCCAGAGTCGGAGCGTTCTGTCCTCCGAGCCCGATAGCAGTCGCCCAGCCATGAGCGCGAGGCAGGTCACCCCGCCTTCGTGGCCGGCGAAGCGGCGCAGCTCGACGCCCGTCTCGACATCCCACAGCCGGATCGTCTTGTCTGCGGAGCCGGAGAGAACGCGGCGACTGTCGAGACGCACGAGGCTGAGCACCGGCCCCTCGTGCCCCACGAGGCGGCGGAGCTCCGCGCCGCTCTCCACGTCCCACAGCCGCAGTGTGCCGTCGTGCGAGCACGACACGAAGCGATGCTCGTCGAGCACCGCGAGCCCTGTGACGCACCCTTGATGGCCCTCGAAGCGGCGCACCTCGGCACCGGGGGCGGTAAAGGTCGGCCGCGCAGGCAGCAAGGCTGGTGAGGGCAGGCAGCGAGCCGCCGCCGCGAGGAAGGCCTCCAGCCCCTGCGCGTCCTGCGGAGCCAGGCGCGCCAGCATCTGGACCGCGAGTTGCCCGGGGTCTTTCGCCAGGATCGGGCCGGTCAAGTCGAGCACGCGGCCGATCAGCTCCTGCGCGCGGCCGACGCCGAAAGTCCGATAGTCGGAGATCAGGCTTTGCGGCCCGGTGAGCCGCAGCTTCTCCTGCATCCAGTGCGGGTCGAGAAGCAGTGCGCTCAGCCCGTCCGTCTCCCCGGCCGCCGCCAGATGCCTTGCGCCATGCGCGTAGGCGTAGCGCCGCTCTCCCTCGCTGCCGAAGGCCGCCTCCGCCAGGTCGCCCATCGCCGCGATCAGCCGTGCGTGCAGGCCGGCCGTGGCGTCGGCTGCCGGCTCGCGCCTCCAGCCCTCGATCAGGTACTGACGCACCACGTCGTGCAGCCGGAACGTGCGCGCCTCGAGGTCGAGCCCGAGCAGCAGGGAGCAGCCGGAGAGCTTCTGCAGCAGGTCCTCGGTGTCGATCTCGTCGATCGCGCCCGTCTCCTGCCAGAGCCGTGCGCAGATGCCGATGGGCACGTCCGTGTCCTCGGGGAACACGGCAAGCTCGCGGAAGCGCAGCCGCTCGTCCGGGGCGAGCAGCTCGAGACTGAGCCCGAGCGTCCGGTCGACGGCGAGGTGGCGGGCGGCGTCGCTCCTGGCATCGAACGCCGTGAGCCCGCGCGCCTCGAGGCGCCGCTCGACGTCGGCCATCGCCTGTGCGAGGGGGCGGCGGCTGCCCAGCACGCGGTCGCGCAGGAAGCCGTTGACCAGAGTGAGCTGCAGCGGCCATTCCCCGAGCCTGCCGGCGAGTGCCAGCAGCCCTGCGCGCTCCGGCTCCCATTGCTCTGCCGGGAGCCCCCGGGCGAGCAGCGCCACCGCCTCCCCGCCCTGCATGGCATCCACCGGCACGCGGTAGGCGTCCACGGGCAGGACGTGCTCCAGGCGGGTGGTGACGAGGCGGGTGGTGGCCGGCCCGCCCTGCAGGAATGGGCGCAAGTCCTGCTCGCGCCAGACATCGTCGATGACGAGGAGGCGGCGGCTCTCGCCGAGCGCGGCGGCGAGTGCGGCGCTCAGTGCGCCCACGGTCTGCAGGCCAGAGCGCTCGCCGGTCAGCACCTCCACGAGGTCGGCGATGCGCGCGACGAGGTTGTCGGGCTTCTCGCCCAGCTCGACGTAGAGGATGCCGTCGCCGTAGGCCTTGCGGATGTCGGGGTCGCCGCAGAGACGGTTTGCCAGCGAGGTCTTGCCGAAGCCGCCCGCACCCCTGATGGCGACGACGCCGCCCCGCGCCTCGAGCAACCGCGCCTTCAGGCGTGACGTCTCCTGGGCCCGCTCGACGAAGCCCCTGGGTGGATCGGGAGCCATGAAGGGCACGCTGCGCGGCCGAGACGCGCCGTTCGCGGCCGTCTCGGCACGTCGCGAGGAGGCGCGGTCGCCGGCCTCGTCCAATTCGCTGCGCCGGTCAGCGACCTGGCGGCGGGTGGTTACCGTGCTGCGCAGCCCTTCGGGCCAGGGCAGGGCGAGCTTCTCCCACAGCGCCTGGACGGTGGCGACCTCGATCACCGTCGCGCCATCCAGCCCGTTCCCAGTCTCCCTGCCCCGGAGAGGAGCGGTCGCGTCGGATGCGGGAACCGCCAGCAGCAGGCGTGCGCCCGACTGCAGGTCACGCTGCAGGCGCTCGCGCGAGGCGGCGAGCTTCTCGGCCACGTGGCTCACGGCTCCCACGGTCAGGTCGACGGCGCGCACCGTGCCCGTCGCCCACAGGATGCCATCGGCGCGCTCGCCTTCCTGGGCCAGGCGGCCCATGGCGTGGAGGGCGTGGGCGGTGAGCACGCCCAGCTGCCAGCTGGAGCCGGCATCGATCCGGCCCGAGACATCGAGGCGATAGCAGGGATGGCCGAACAGGCGCTCCACGACGCCGGTCGCGCGCGCCACGAAGGCGTGGTAGGCGACGTGGATATCCGCCGTTTCGGTGGTGCCGCCGACGCACGCCACCGAGCGGCCGATGACGGGATCCTCCTCGGTGAGCAGGAGCACCTCGACGGCGCCCGCCGTCGTGGGTATCAGGACGCGAAGCTTTTCCCCCTCGCTGCTCATCGGTGCAAATCGTGATGCGGTCAATTTCTGCGGCCCGGTCGTGGCACGATGCCGAGGAAAGACAGGGAAAGCCGACGCCAACGCCAGCATTCCTTACACCAGCGAGCAAAGGCAGACCACCTCTCTATGCCCGACTCTGGATGCGCCGGAACGAGCGACCGCTGACGAGGATCGGATCGGTCCCTCGGATCGGCCCCTCAGATAGGTTTGTCGCCGACCTTCCTCTCCAGCTCCGGGATCAGCTCGCGGCGCTCCTCGAGGAACGGGTTGACGGCCAGCGCCCGGCGGTAGGCGGCGAGCGCCGCGCGGTGCTCGCCCCGGCCTATGCGGATGAGGCCCAGGCCCGCCAGCGCCCCGAAGTGGCGCGGCTCGAGCGCCAGCACGCGCTCGATATCGGCGAGCGAGCGGTCGTGCTCGCCCATGAGGTAGAGCGCGGTGGCGCGTTTGTTCCAGACCTCGGCCCAGTCGGGTGCGCGTGCGACGAGGTTGTCGAGCAGCGGCAGCGCCAGGGCGGGCAGGCCTGCGGCGAGCAGGTTCGCGGCCCGTTCCATCGCCTCGTCGAGATCGGGCCGCCCCGACCGGAGCCAGAGGCTCCAGACCTCGGCGGCGGCGGCCTTGGCGTCCGCCTCGTCCCGGGTGGCCTTCAGCCGGCCGAACAGCTCGTCGAGCCGCCGTGCCGTAGCCGCGGCGTCGAGCTCGACGGAGTTGATCTCGGGGACTGGGCGCGGGCGACGCCGGCGGGCAGCGCGACCAGAACGGCGGCGGCGACCACGAGGGCGACGATGCGGGCAGGTCTGAACGCCGGTCTGGACATGGCGGCATGTTGTCATGGAAACTGCGGGGCTGTCGAGGCCACGCCGCCCGGCTGCGCAGACGGGCAGGAGGGACAGGGAGAGGGCAATGGAGAGGACGGTCGTCTCGCTCGCCACGGCGACACCCGGCGGCGGCTTCCCCGCCTATGGCCAGGCGTTCGCCGACACCATCAACGAGATCGAGCCGACGCTCGAGGTGAGGCCGCAGAACACCAGGGGCAGCACGGAGAACGTGCCCCTCCTGGAAGCGGGGAACGTCGATCTCGGGTTGGTGCAGGGCGAGGTCGCGCTCGAGGCCTTCAACGGCATCGGCCGGCCGAAGGCGGACTTGCGCATCCTCTGCGCCATGTATGCCACGGCCGGCATGTTCGTGGTGCGCGCCGACAGCCCACACCGCAGCATCGGCGATCTCAAAGGCCAGCGCGTCGTGTTCGGCGCAAGGGGCTCGGGCCTCGTCATCCTCGCGCGCTACGTGCTGGACGGCCTGGGGCTCGACCGCGACCACGATTTCGACGCGGTCTTCCTCGACCGCGCCGGCGACGGCCCAGAGATGGTGCTCGGCGGGACGGCGGCAGCGCTGTGGGGCGGCGGCGCCGGCTGGCCGGGCTTCGTGGCGGTGACCAAGGGGCCTGCAGGCGCCCGCTTCATCGTGCCGGACAAGGGCGAGATCGCTCGCATCCAGGCGAAGCACCCCTTCCTCGGGACGCTCACGGTGCCGGCCGGTGCTTTTCCCGGCCAGAGCGAGCCAATCGTTTCCGTAGGGTCCTGGAGCTTCGTGCTGGTCCGCCCGACGCTGCCGGACGACGTGGCCTGGCGGCTTGCGCGCGCGCTCCATACCGGCGAGGCGGCCATCGCCCGCCGGCTTGCCCAGGCAAGCGAGACCACGGCTGCCAACACGGCTGCGGCGGCGCCGAGCCACGCCCTCATCCATCCCGGCGTCCTGCGCTACCTTGCCGAGATCGGGGTGGTGAAATAGCGCGCGACCCGGTGCAATGCGCCTTCGGCTTATTGCACCCTACCGTGGAGAACGTTGTGGACCCACGCGGCGAGCTCGACGGCGGCTTTGCCGAAGGCCATGTCGAGCGCCGCCACGCCGGCCTGCGCGCCCGCGGAGGCCGTCGGCGCCTTCCCCGCGAACACCTTGCTCGCGACGATGCGGCCGCCGGTGCCCAGGACCTTGGCGCCGAACTCGACCTCGGAGATCTCTCCGGCCGCCCCCGCGACGCGGAACGCGCGCACGTCGATCAGGAGCTGGTAGTCGGCGGTAAGCCCGTCGAGCGGCCGGCTGACGGCGCCCAGGTAGCCGGAGTTGTCGAGCGTCTGGACCACCTTCGCCTGGACGAGCTTGGGGATGGTGTCGCTCCACTGGGCGTTGGCGAAGCTCTCCCCTTCTCCTGCGGGCGAGCGCGGGAGGACCTTCTGGGTGTCGAGCGCGATCGGGGCGCCGGGCTCCGGAACGGTGATCTGGGCCTGCGCCAGCTTCTCGAGAGGCGGGAACTTGCGCGGCGCGGCCAGATCGTAGGTGGTCACCGGCCCCTTCTTGCCGCCTCCCGTCAGGCGCTCGAGGCCGGCGACGATGCCGTCGAGCTTGTCGGAGTTGCGCGCCAGCGCCGCCGAGAAGGTGTTGAGGTTGCCGAGCGTGCTCTTCAGCGGCTCGGCGTTCTCCGCCAGGATCGCGTCGAGGCGGCGCAGCGCCTCGCGGGCCGCCTGCGTCAGGCTCTGGGTGGCGGCATCGTTGCCGACGAGAAGGGGCGGCTGGCCGTCGGCGCCGTTCAGAAGCGGCGCGGCGGCGCTGCCGCCTTTGAGCGCGATCACGGTGGCGCCGGTCAGGCCCTGGAACTCGACCTCGACGTGGGTGTCGGCGCGCACGGGGGTGGCCGGATCGACCGCCATCATGACCGTCACGCGCTTGGGGTCGTTGGCGTGGAGGCGGATGCTCCGTGACCTCGCCGACGCGGATGCCGTTGAACAGCACGGCGGAGCCCTTGAGCAGCCCGGAGACCGGAGACTCGAAGCGGACCTGATAGGCGCGTGAGCCGCCTGAGCCCGCCGGCGCCGTGCAGCCAGTACACGAACAGGAAGCCGCCGACGATCACCGCCAGGGTGAAGAGCCCGATTCCGACGTAGCGCGCCTGGGTTTCCATGGGTCTCAAGCTCTCAGCTCACGGGATGCGCCGGCGGCGCCTCGCGCAGGCGTGCGCGCTTGCCTCCGAAGTAGCTCTGCACCCATGGGTGCTCCGACGCCAGCATGCTCGCGACCGGCCCGGTGGCGACCACCTTGCCGTCGGCGAGCACGGCGACGCGGTTGGAGACGGTGTGGAGGCTTTCCAGATCGTGCGTGACCATGAAGACCGTGAGCCCGAGCGTCTGCTGCAGGGTGCGGATCAGCGCATCGAAGTCGCCGGCGGCGATCGGGTCGAGGCCCGACGTGGGCTCGTCGAGGAACACGATCTCCGGGTCGAGCGCCAGCGCGCGGGCCAGGGCCACGCGCTTGGTCATGCCGCCGGAGAGCTGGGCGGGCAGCTT
Source organism: uncultured Alphaproteobacteria bacterium (assembly GCA_963758625.1). Taxonomy (GTDB): domain Bacteria; phylum Pseudomonadota; class Alphaproteobacteria; order Rhizobiales; family Hyphomicrobiaceae; genus AWTP1-13. The sequence goes on from CAVWWJ010000012.1 coordinate 29,973, forward strand.
GGCGCCGTCGTCCGCGGTGAGGCCCACCATCTCCAGCTTGGCGACCGCCACCTCCCGGCGCAGCCTGTCGGAGACCTCGAGATACTCGCGCATGGGGAACTCGACGTTCTCGAGCGCCGTCAGCGAGGAGAACAGCGCGCCCTGCTGGAACAGAATGCCCCAGCGCCGCTCGATCGCACGCCGCTCCGCGTCGCCGGCGCGGTCGAGGTCGACGCCCAGCACGTCCACGCTGCCGCGCTGCTTCGGCAAGAGGCCGATGATGGTGCGCAACAGCACGGACTTGCCGCTGCCGGAGCCGCCCACGAGGCCCAGGATCTCGCCGCGGCGCACGTCGAGCGAGAGCCCGTCGAGCACCACGTGCCCGTCGAAGCCGACGACCAGGTCGCGCACGCGGATGACGGCTTCGGGCACGGCGTCCATCGCGGTCACGGGCCTCACATGTCGATCGACGCGAAGAACATGGCGAACACCCCGTCGAGCACGATCACCAGGAAGATCGACTTCACGACCGAGGTGGTGGTCTGGATGCCGAGCGACTCGGCGCTGCCCTTGACCCTGAGGCCCTCGGAGCAGGCGACGATGCCGATCACCAGCGCCATGAACGGCGCCTTGATCATGCCCACCTTGAAATGCGTGAGCGAGATGGCCTCCTTGAGGCGCGCGATGAAGATGTCGGGGCTCATGCCGCCGTAGAGCCAAGCGACGAGCCCGCCGCCGTAGAGCGCCGCCATCGAGCCCAGGAACGTGAGCATCGGCAGCGCGATCACGAGGGCGATCACGCGCGGCAGGATCAGGACCTCGACGGGGTCGCGGCCCATGGTGCGCAGCGCATCGATCTCCTCGCGCATCCGCATGGAGCCGAGCTCGGCGGTGTAGGAGCTGCCCGAGCGTCCGGCCACCATGATGGCGACGATCAGCACGCCGATCTCGCGCAGCACCAGGATGCCGACCATGTCGACCACGTACACGTCGGCACCGAACTTGCGGAAGTGGAAGATGCCCTGCTGGGCGATGATGCCGCCGATCAGGAAGGTGATGAGCAGGATGATGGGGACCGCCTGCCAGCCGACCCGGTCCAGATGGTGCACAAGCGAGGTGAACCCGCAGCGAGCGCGGGTTGGCGAGCGTGCGCCGAGCGCGACGCACAAGGCGCCCAGCATGTCGAGGAACGGGACGAGCTCGCGCCGCAGGTCGTCGGCCCCTGCGCCCGAGCCGCTCCAGCGCCGACAGCAGCCAGCTCTCCTCGGCAGCAGCGCCGCGGGCCGTCGAGGTTGGCGCCCTGCACGTTCTGCAGCAGGCCCCGATAGTGCTCGGGGAGGCCGACGATCTCGGCCTCGCGTCCGCGGCTGCGCCAATGGCGCAGGAGGCGCTCCACCAGCCAGGCGCCGAAGGTGTCGAGCGCGCGTACGCCGCGCATGTCGAGGGACAGCGCGCCCGCGCCCGGCGCCTGGCCGTCCAGAGCCGTCGATCAGCAGCTCGATCTCGTGGGCGTGGGCGGCCGTCCACGAGCCGGCGGCCACCAGCACCAGCCGGCCGTCGACGACGCTGGTGGAGAGCAGGGTCTCGGCGCTCAAGTCCCGGTCCGCCTCATCCGCTCTTGCTCAGGGTGACGTTGACGCTCCGCATCTTGATGCCCTGGGCAGTGATGCTCACGGTCTGCTTCGAACCGGCGTATCCCACCTGCATGGAGCCGGAGAAGCCGCCGCCGGCAATCGAGAGATTCATCTTGTCGCCGGCCATGCGGCCCTTTGCTTCGCCGGAGGCGTTGAAGGTGCGCTCCTCCCAGGTGCCGCTGAGCTGCTCGCCCTGCCGTGACAGCAGACCGCGGATCTCGACCTCGGTGCTGTCACTCTTGCAGCGGATCGCCATGCGGAACCTCTCGCTGGTGCCCGAATAGTAGGCGTTGCACCTGATGCCCTCGGACGAGCCGTCGTCGTACCTGATCTGCCCCGATCCGGTCCACGCGCCGAGCAGGTTGTCCAGCACCGTGGCAGCCGAGACCGCCGGGCCGCCGATCACGAGCGCGAACGCCAAAACCGTCCAGCACAACAGCAAAAGCGCCGGTTTACGCTCCCGGCGCGCGCACACCCTGCCGGTACCGGCCGGCCCAATCGTCCGCATCTGCCTTGCTCCTGCTCCCGTGGGACCGGTGCCTCACCCCGCGGGCATCCGTTCTCAGCCATCATGACATCAATGGGATGACAGTAACATGAGGCTGGGCACTATCAAGGCACCAGTCCGCCGCGGGCCAGGTGCCGTCATCCCGGCCTCGCCGTAAGGGCGAGGGCCTCAGGGCTGGGCATCGACGACGACGGGCCGGACGAGCGGCGCCCGGGTCGAGATGAAGGCCACCGAGGGACTACCGACAACCCGATGAGATGCGACTGGAAGGGCTTCGCCTAGGTGACGGCCGGCGCCAGCAGGGTCTTGATCCGGCGCCCGTTGTTGCAGTGTACCAGAATGGTCCTTCTTGTACGCCATCACCATCCCCACAGCGTGATGCGCAACCGAGCGTGCCAGGTAGACGACGTGGCGTCGTGGCGGCTTTGATTGCGCTCAACGGCGCGCCCTGGAGGGTCCGCCGTAGAATGGCCGCCGGAAGGGCTGCGGAGGCCGCCCAGTGGCCTCCGGCCTCTCAGGCATCTCTGGTACCCCCCGGGCCGGATGCCCGCCAGCGGCCGAATTTGTCGGGTGCATGCAATCAAGAGGCGATCGGCATCTCATGCCGGTTGCATTGCGACTGCAACACCCGAGTGGATTCCCCTCCCCCTTGCGTGAACCCGCCTCTGAGCTCTGCTCCGTAAGCCCCTCCCCAGCGGGCGAGTGTCCGCGAGCTCAATGCAACCGTTATGATTGCGGCGGCAACGGCGACAGTCGGCGCGACAAGGCGCGGATCGCAATGCGAACCGTGGAGTGAGCGGCCGCCTGGATGCCGCAAACAAGTCCCGTCCCGGCATGACAGGCGTGCTCAGTGCGCCGAGGACCCGCGCGGCCCTGTGACGGCGGCCGGGGTGCAGCCGCCACCGGCCACTCGCAACGCGCCGAAAGCCTGCAAGCGCGCGCGGGCTCGGACGGTTCAGGCGTGGTGAGCGGATACCGCGGCCACCACCTCACCGGTCAGCTCGTGCGAGGCCGCGTCGCCGATGTCGCCGATGCTGAGCATGCCGACCATGCGCTTCTTGTCGTTGATGACGGGGAGGCGGCGCACCTGCTTCTGCTCCATGATGCGCAGGGCGTCCTCCAGGTTCTCCGAGTCTTTGCAGTAGAAGATGCCCTTGCTCATCACGTCGCGGGCGGTGAGCGCGGCGATGTCCTGGCCGTTCGCCACGCCGCGGCAGGTGATGTCGCGGTCCGTCACCATCCCGATCAGCCGGTCGTTCTCGCCGATGGGGATGGCGCCGATATCGAGATCGCGCATCCTCTGGGCTACGTCGGACAGCGCCGTCTCGGGCGACACCCACTCGGCGCCCTTGTGCATCACATCCTTGACCTTCATGGCAGTTCTCCGATCTGAACGTCTCCTCCCCTTCCTGGACTAAACGCCAGCGGTCCCGTTTCGATCCGCCGCGACGGGAGTTGAGGGTAGCAGTCGACGCGCTCCAGGAAGTCCTCCCTCCCGCGGCTCCTTGGGTTTCGGTTGCGCACGGCGTTGGGTGCGGCTCAGTCAGGGGCGTTGCATGAGGTCATTCAGCCAGAGATCGGTCTGCTGCAGAAACGGCGAGTGGTGAACAGGGCGTGGCGCAGTGCAATCCCTGTCATGCCGGTCGAGCCCGGCAGGGCGAGAGCCGGTACCCAGGGCCACGGGCTCCCACCTCTCCTCGCGGCACTCGGTGGGTCCCGGATATTTCGCTGGCGCGAAATTCCGGGATGACAAACGGCTCTCATGCCGATCGGCGATCGGTAACCTTACCGATGCGTTGCGCTGGACGCTCGCCACGCGCGCGGGTGCGCTCGATTGACTGGGACAGGTCGGCGCGTGGCGACCGGCGGTATCGCACGTGCTGCGAGGAGACAGCCAGCCGGAGGTCGTGCAATGCCAGCCGAACCACAGACGCCAGCGGAGGCGCAGCCGGACGACGAGGAGGCGCCCTCCCTCACCGTGAAGCCCGAGACCGTGTGCTTCATCATCATCAAGGCGCGCGAGTTCGATGCCAAGGATGTCCTCACCGATCCCGACGATGCCTCCAATGCCACCGACGACAGCATGATCTCGGTGCTCGAGGATCACCCGGACGATCCGGTGCTCGAGGAGCTCACCTCCGCCATCGGCGACCTTTCGGAGGACGAGCAGGTCGACCTCGTCGCCCTTGCGTGGCTGGGTCGGGAAGACGACACCATCGAGGACTGGCCCACGCTGCGCCAGGAGGCGGCGCGGGCACACGTGAGCCACGGCCGCCACACCGCCCGCTACCTCCTTGGAATGCCTCTGCTCGGCGACTATCTCGAGGAAGGCCTGTCGCAGCTCGGCATCACCTGCCAGGTGGTGGAAGGCTAGCGCTCTGCCGCGAAGCCCCGCGGCGGCGGTGCTCCCCGCCGCGGCACTGACGATTACTGTATGAGGAACCATGTGCCCGGGGAGTGCTCACCCTCGACCCGGGCTTCCGGCGGACGGGGACATCGACATGGCGTTTGCAGACCGCCGGACGGCCGGGCAGGCTCTCGCCCAGGTCCTCACGGCCAAGAGTTTCACGGACCCTGTCGTGCTGGCGCTGCCGCGCGGCGGAGTGCCGGTTGCCGCCGAGATCGCGCGCGCGCTGGGCGCCCCCCTGGACCTCGTGCTCGTGCGCAAGATCGGTGTACCCTACCAGCCGGAGCTCGCCGCCGCGGCGGTGGTCGACGGCGGTGACGCCGAGCTCGTCACCAACGACGACGTCGTGAAATTGACCGGGATCGGCCGGGACTATCTCGAGCGGGCGATGAAGCGCGAGCTGGCGGAGATCGAGCGGCGGCGCAAGGCGTATCTGCGCGACCGGCCGCGCGTGCCTCTCGAGGGCAGGACACTGATCCTGGTCGACGACGGCATTGCCACCGGCGCCAGCGTGCGCGCCGCGCTGAAGGCACTGCGACGCCGCAAGCCCAAGGCATTGATCCTCGCCGTGCCGGTTGCGCCCGCTGACACCATCGAAGAGCTGCGGGAAGAGGTCGACGGCATCGTCTGCCTGGCGACGCCGCATCCCTTCACCGCCATCGGCCTCCACTACCGCGATTTTCGTCAGCTGAGCGACCGCGACGTCGTGGATATCCTGGATGCCTCGGGCGGCGGTACTGCGTGCCCCGACGCGCCCCCGGCCCCCGCGGGGCAGTGAAAAACGGGGGCTCGGCCAGCAGCAGAGCTCGCGCTTCGCGACACCGCTTGCGACAAACTCAGGACATTTCATGACCGCGGCGATGAAACACAGGCGACGTGAAGCAGGTTGACTGGTGGAGAGCACACGAGGAGAGAGATCATGCTGTCCCCCGCACCGACCGCCGCGTCCCGCCAGGCCGCCCTCCAGCACCTCGAACACGACACCGACGGGCCCGCCGGCCTCGATCAGCGCCTCGCCAAGGCGTCGCTGCGCCGCGTCGAAGCCAAGGAGTTCCTGTTTGTCGAGGGCGACCCGGCCACCCACCTCTATCAGGTGGAGACGGGTGCCGTAGCCCTCTACAAGGTGCTGTGCGACGGCAGGCGCCAGGTGCTGGGCTTTGCCTATCCCGGCGACTTCATCGGGCTGGGCGCGCAGGGCGAGTACGTGATCAATGCGCAGGCCATGAAGCCTACCCGGCTGCGCTGCCTGCCGCTCTCGGCGCTCCGCCGGATCGCGCGCCAGGATCCGTGGCTGGGCTTCAGGCTCTACGAGGCGCTGGCGAGCGAGCTCGCCGCCACGCGCGAGCTTTTGCTCACCACCGGCCAACGCAGCGCCTGCGAACGGCTCGTTGCGTTCCTGCTCGCGCTCTCGCGCCGCAACGCGCGCAGGGGGCAGGACCCGCTGGCCTTCGACCTGCCGATGACGCGCACCGACATCGCCGACTTCCTGGGCCTCACCATCGAGACGGTGAGCCGCACCTTCACCAAGCTCAGGATGCTCGGCCTCATCGAGCTGCCGCACGCGAGCCGCGTGCGCGTGCTCGACTTCGAGCGGCTGAATGGCATGGAAGGGAACGAGGCGTGGCGATGCTAGCCAATCCATACCACCATCCCCTCCTTACAGGCTCCCCGCTGCGCCAGCGCGGCGTGTGCATGGCGATCAGTGCGGTGCTCCTCGTCGTCCTGGCACTTGCAGCGCTGATGCAGCTGAGCGCTTTTGCCAGCCTGCCCCCCGACATAGCGAGCGTGTTCCTCGCGGCGCTCACGCTCTCCGGTTTGCTTGCTGTCGTACCCCTTGCCCTGCTTTGGTTCCTCGACAGGCGGGAGCGCGAAAGCCCCTGGCTGTTCGCGGCGGCGTTTCTCTGGGGTGGATGCATCGCCACCGCAATCGCCTTGCCGTTCAACACCGCCTTCTTCCAGTTCATCGACGCCTGGGTCGCGCGCCACCCGGCGATCACGACGGTCCTGGGACCGGACGCGGCGACGCTGCTGGCTGCGCCGATTTCCGCACCGCTTGTCGAGGAGATTGCCAAGGCGCTCGGTGTCCTGCTGATCTTCTGGTTGCTGCGCGACGAGTTCGACAATATGCGCGACGGGTTCGTTTACGGCGCGGTGGTGGGTGTTGGGTTCAACTGGTCGGAGGCGGCGCTTTATGTGGCCCAGGGCTACGCTCAATCCGGGGTGGCACCGTTCGGGTACGAGCTCGGCGGCCGATATGCGCTCCTCGGTCTCGGTGGGCACGCGATGTTCACCGGCATGTTTGGGGCATTTCTCGGCCTCGCCCTCCAGACAAATCGTCGGTGGCTGCGCATCGTTGCACCGGTCGTCGGCATCGTCCTTGCGATCACGGCACACATGTTGAACAACTCTCTGCCATTGCTCGCGGCGCTCGCCGGAGCGGCTGCGGGAGAGCCTCCGGCCAACAGGAGCCCATCCCGGACGATGTTGGGTTCCTGGGCTCCTTCCTGAGCGGTAGTCTGATGCAGCTCGTGGTCTTCCTGCCGTTCCTGCTGATAACCGGTCTTGCATTGTGGCGAAGTGGCGTGTGGGAGCGGCGCGTCATCCGTGAGGAGCTGGCCGGCGAGGTCGGGCACGCGGTGAGCCAAGGCGAATATCAGGAGATCGTGCGCGACCGTATCTTTCGCACGCGCCGGATCAACGGCATCCGGCGCCGTGCATCTTCGGCGCTCGTGAATGCGCAGCACGAGCTCGCGTTCCGTAAGCGACGCGTGAGGGACGACGGCAAAGACCTGCAACGCGATCACCTCGTCAGCCACTGGCGCGAGGAGATTCGGCGCCTGCGGCAACCGTCTCCGTAGGGACCTGGCGACATCCCTGGTCCAGTCATGACTCTAACGGAGCGATCCCTAAGCAGTTGGCTTGTTCAGAAGTGTCGACCGTTTGCACGGTCGTTTCGGGATTTCGGCAGTCGGGCGTCGGGAGATACGGAACCAAATGTCGATCCCGAACGACTGCTGACAGACTCGACTGCGCGGCCGAATGGTGAGCTCGTGCCGGGTCCGAACCATGGGGGGCGGGCTGGGGTCAGAGCAGCCGGCGGCGGACCCCGGTCGCAGCCCGGGCATTGCTATTTCTGCCCTGCACGTCCCGCTACGATGCTCCTATCCGCCAGGCTTGCGCGCCTCGCCGGATCAGACAGTCGAGGTAGCAGCATCTCCACGAAGGCTCGGAGCGCAGTTGGATCGGCGAACGCGCTCCTCGGCACGAAAAGCGTTCCGGGACCGGCGAGAAAGCAGACCGACGACCGCGTTACGAAGACGCGCTCGATTGCGGCCAAGCGGACCCAACTGCCGCCGTCCTGGCCCTCCCAGTGCAGTCGGTCGGACTGCACTTGGAAAGTGATCGGCGTGGGAGCTTTCCGCTGCGCCAGCCAGCGGGCGCTGAGCCTTGGGGCGAGCCATCCGCAGGCGAATCCCCACAACCCAATCGAAATCGCGATAAAGATGAGGAATGGGCTCCAGACGTTGACAATTGGAGGGACGAAGGGCTCCAGCACGCTCTTGATGGGCTCATCCCACACTATCACTGCAGCGAACGCCAACAATTGCAGGGCCGGCACCAACCACCAGACATAGCGTTGCATGGCCGAGTAGTGATAACGGCGAGAATCCCGCACAGTGGCAAGCAAGTCCGCATAATCGGGTGTGTACGTCAATCGGAGTCCTGCTGCGTCGCTCACGTTCTCCTCCCGTGCATTGCCACCCACGACTCGCTCAGCGTAAGAGAGGCCGTGTGACGTCCTCATGGCGTGGCTGGCCCTTCCCGGTCATTGGGGCCTCCACCGCACCAGGGCCGCCTTGCCGCCGTCGGAGAGCGCATAGAGTCCGCGCTCGACCCGCACGAACCAGCCGTAGACGTTCCTGAGCAGGATCTTGGGGGCATCGGGCAGACCGGGCTTCAGCTCGCGTGGGCGCGCCGGGCCCGCCTGCAGTGCGGCAGCGCAGGCGAGCGCCTGCTGGCGATAGGCCGTCATGACGGGCTGGCGTGCGCTGCCGCCCACCGCCGGGTCGCCGCGCCGTCTGCGGTGCTCCTCGACGATCCGCGAGCGGCGTCTGGCATCCCGCCGGGGGCGCCACGGGACAGGCTCGACCAGGACCTCGATCCCGCCCGCGGCGGCGACGGCGAGGAGCCCCAGGCCCAGGAACCGGCAGAGCTTGCGCACACGCGGGTCGTGCTCCCGGCCGCGCCCGCGGCGTGACGCGCGCACCGCCAGCCAGACCTCGTCGCAGGCGGCCGTGCGGTCGACCGCCTGCAGCACGAGGTCGAGGGTGAAGGCGAGCTTCAGCTCGCCGATCACCACGATCGGAGGCTCGCCTTCGCCCAGCGCCACGAGATCGCAGCCGCAGACCTCGCCCTTGACCTCGTAGCCGAGCTTCTCGAGGTGGCGCTTGACCGGAAGATAGAGGCTCGATTCCAATGGCGCTCGGCGCGGGCCGTCCCTGTCTCTTGCGGGGCGGTGATTATGAGCGATTCTCCTCGGGCCGCGGCGACCGGGGTGCTGGGCCTCCACTACGACGCCTCCATGGCCAGGATGGAGAGGCTGACGCGCGGCTACGCACGGGCGCCGGCCGGTCCCCTCTCCCCGTCGCCCTCGGACCATTGTGGCCGGCGCATGCGTGTGGAAGGCCGAGGCCGACGGGGAGAGGGAGTCCGCGCGCCACAGGCGACACACGGCCCTCTCTCCTCGACTGCTCGAGCCCAGGGGTATCAAATGAACGAACCGGAACACTCTGCGGGCAAATAGGGGCCATCTGCTGCCCGCGCCAATCGCCGGTGCGGTCTGCATTCGCGCCTATGGCACAAGGGGCGTTCCCGACCTATCCTGGCCAGGCGAGCAAGCGCGGGCGCAGCGCCTCGCGACGGCGCTGGAGGCCCTCATGCGCATGCGACGACTTGCCTTCACCGTGGTCTGCTTCCTCATGAGTCACTCGTTGGCGATGGCGCAGACCAGCTGGCCCGACCAGCGTGAGGGCGATTTCGGCATCAAGGATTTCCGCTTCGCGAGCGGCGAGGTCCTGCCCGAGCTGAAGCTCCATTACACCACGCTCGGGCGGCCCGAGCGCAACGCCTCGGGCGAGATCACCAACGCCGTGCTGCTGCTGCACGGCACCAGCAGTACCGGCAAGATGTGGCTGACGCCGTCGCTGGCGGACGAGCTGTTCGCGCCCGGCCAGCCGCTCGATGCGGCCCGCTACTACATCATCCTCCCCGACGGGATCGGCCGCGGCGGGTCGAGCAAGCCGAGCGACGGCTTGCGCGCCAGGTTCCCGCGCTACCGCTACCACGACATGATCGAAATGCAGCGCCGGCTGCTGGTCGAGGGGCTCGGTGTGAAGCATCTGCGCCTGGTGGCCGGTGCCTCGATGGGCGGCATGCACACCTGGATGTGGGGCGGGCTGCATCCCGACTTCATGGATGCGCTGATGCCGATCGCCAGCCAGCCCACTGCCATCAGCGGGCGCAACTGGCTCTACCGGCGCATCGCCATCGAGGCGATCCGCAACGACCCCGAATGGAAGAACGGGGACTACGACAAGAACCCGTCCCGCTACGTGCTGACCGCGCCGTTCGCATTCCTGATGACCGAGAGCGTCGTGCAGATCCAGGACATGGCGCCGACCCGGGAGGCTGGCGACGCGCTCTACCAGAAGCTCGTGGAGCGGGCGCGCAAGGGCGATGCCAACAACCAGCTCTACGCCACCGAGGCCGTGATGGACTACGACCCGGAACCGCACATGGCGAAGATCAACGCACGGCTCGTCGCGGTCAATTTCGCCGACGACGAGGTGAACGCGCCGGAGCTGGGCGTGATGGAGCGCGCCATCGCGCGCATCCCGAACGCGCGCCACGTGCTGGTGCCGGCCGGCCCCAAGACCCACGGTCACTTCACCTACATGCAGGCGGCGCTATGGAAGACGCACCTCGCCGACCTCATGCGGCGGGAGCCGTGAAGGGGCATCCGGCCACCTGGGCGCAGAAACGCAGGCGGACCGCAGCAGAAGGGATGTCATCATGAAGCATGCGAATAAGACCCCGATCCGGCCGGGGCGCGGGGCCATCTCGCGCCGCGCCGTGCTCGAGGGCATCGGTACGGCGGGGCTCGCGGCGGCGGCGGTGCAGCTGGCGCCGGGCTTCGTGCGCTACGTCGAGGCCCAGACCTCCGAGCCGTTGAGGCTCGGCTTCCAGGTGCATCGCACGGGCATCGGCGCCGCCTACGGGCGCTGGTACGAGCGCACCACCAGGGCAGCCGTCGCAGAGATCAACGCCCAGGGCGGCATCGCCGGACGCAAGGTCGAGATCATCGCCGAGGACGACGGCACCGATCCGAGGCGCGGCGCCGAGGTCGTTGAGAAGTTCGCCACCCAGCACCGCGTCGACCTCGCCTTCGGCACGCTGTTCAGCCACGTGGTGATGGGTGCCGCCCCGCGCGCGGGCGAGCTGAAGCTGCCCTATTACGTGGTGAGCGAGGGCTACCACGTCGCCTCCGGCGTGCTCAACCGCTACACTTTTCAACCCGGCATCACGGATGTGCGCTCGCAGGTCGCCTCGATGGCGCCCTGGGTGGCCGACAAGCTCGGCAAGAAGGTCACCATGATCTTCCCCGACTATGCCTTCGGCCACGACCACCGCGACTATTTCTCGGCCGCCATCAAGGCGCGCGGCGGCGAGGTGGTGCAGCTGATCCCGATCCCGCCGACGGAGACGTCGTACACCAAGTACTTCCCGCGGATCCCGTCGTCCACCGAGGTGCTCTACCACGTGATGGTGGGCCCCGGCGTGCTCACCTTCGTCAAGGAGCTGGGCGAGCATTTCGGCTCCAGGCGGCCGCAGATCTTCGGCTTCATCGACTCGCTGGAAGCCGTGGCGCTCTCGAGCCCCGGCCTCGAGTTCCTGGAGGGCACCTATTTCTGGGAGGGCTTCCCGCGCTATGCCCAGCCCGACCAGTCCCCCTATGACAAGTTCTTCCGTGAGAAGGTCGGCGTCAACAACGAGGGGGCGTCGGTCAGCGATCCGAGGGACGTGTCAACCTACTCGCATATGTTCGGCTGCTGGGAGACGCTCTACATCATCAAGCAGGCGATCGAGGCGTCGGGCTATCGCTCGGCCGGGGACAAGGCCAAGCTCATCGAGGCCACCGAGGCCATCACCACGATTCCCGAGAGCAACGAGCACCCGCAGGGCGCCAAGGTGTTCAACGGCAAGATGCACCAGGTGTTCGGGCATCAGAACATCTCGCAGGTCGTGGGCGGCAAGCTTCGGGTGGTGCACCGCACCTCGATCCAGGACGGCCTCTACGAGAATGCCACCGACTACACGCGGATGCCTTTGTGACGGCGGTCGCATGTACGCCTTCACCCGTCATCCCGGAAGCCGAGCCGAAGGCGAGGCTATCCGGGACCTCGGGCAACGAGTTCGAGCCTCGCGCGATCCCGGTTCGGAGCGCTGCTCGCGTACCGCTCGCATCGCTCCGACCGGGATGACGGGTAGTCAGCCCCGTGGATATCGCACCGTACCTGCTTCTCGCCGTGCTGGAAGGGCTGGTGTCGGCCGCCGTTCTGGCGCTGACCGCGCTCGGCCTGTCGCTGGTGTTCGGCGTCATGCGCGTCGTCAACGTGGCGCACGGCGAGTTCTTCATGCTGGGTGCCGTGCTCGCCTGGTGGTTCGCTTCCCTGGTGCCGGGCAGTCCGGCGCTGGGCTTTCTCATTGCGCTGGTGCTGAGCCCCCTGGTGGTGGGCGCCGTGGCGCTCCTGTGCGAGCGCACCGTGCTGAAGCGCGTCAACTACGATCCGGAGGCCACCATCGTCGCCACCATCGGGCTGCTCTACATCATCCAGCAGCTCGGCTTGAGCTTCTTCGGGCCGGTCGCACGGCCGGTTCCGCCGCCCGTGAGCTTCCGCATCGAGCTGCCCTGGTACGGTTGGTCGGGTTACAAGCTCATCGTGATTGCGGCCTGCGCGGCGCTCGTGCTCGGGGTGTGGCTCGTGCTCACGCGCACGCGGCTCGGCCTCGTGATGCGCGCGACCCAGTACGACCGGGAGACGGCGCAGGCCTTCGGCATTCCGGTCGACCGCGTCTACGCCTTCGTGTTCGCCCTGGGCGCCATGCTGGCCGCCATCGCCGCGGTGTTGATCGTGCCGATCAGGCAGGCGCACTATCTGATGGGGCTCGACCCGCTCTTGTTCTCCTTCATCGTCGTCATCATCGGCGGACTCGGCAGCATCCCGGGTACCCTGGTGGCCGCGCTGATCGTAGGCCTGAGCGACGGCATCGTCTCGGTGTTCTTCTCCCCCACGCTCGCCAAGATCCTGGCGACCCTCATGGTGGCGCTGGTGCTGGTGGTGCGTCCGCAGGGCCTGTTCGGCGAGGCGGCGCGGTGAGCCGCAACCGCATCGCAGCTGCCCTGCCTCTGCGCCGCTGGCACTGGCTCGGCGACCGGGCCCTGCTCCTGCATGTGGGCGTGCTGGGGGCCCTGCTCCTGGCCCAGCTCTTCGTGGGCGACTACGCGGTATTGAGCCTGACGCGCGTCATGGTGCTCGCGGTCTATGCCGTCGGCTACAACCTGCTGTTCGGCTATGCCGGCCTCCTCAGTCTCGGCCATGCCATGTTCTTCGCCGCCGGCCTCTACGGCGCGGGCCTCGCCGCGGAGCACCTGGCGCTCGGTGCGCCGGCGGCGTTCCTCGCCGGCATCGGGGCAGGCCTCGTCTTGTCCGCGCTCGCAGGGCTCGTCGTGCTGCGGACCTCCGGCGTCGGCTTCATGATCGTCACCTTGATGTTCGCCCAGGCCGCCTATCTCACGCTGCTCTATCTGGCGCCCATAACGCGCGGCCAGGACGGCTTTGCGCTCAAGGGCGACATCCGCCGCGTGATGCTGCCCGGCGGCCTGTCGCTCGACCTCACCAATCCTGTGGTCGGCTACAACCTGGCGCTGGCGCTGCTCGCCGTCGCCGTGCTCGGTTGCCTGGCGCTCGTGCGCTCGCCCTTCGGCCGCGTGCTCGTCGCCATCCGCGAGAACGAGGAGCGCACGCGCATGCTGGGCTACGACACCCGGGCCAACAAGCTCTTCGCCTTCGTCGTCTCCGGCACGGTGGCCGCGGCGGCGGGCGCCGCCTATGCGCTCCTGTTCGCCAATGTCGGCGCCGAGCTCGCCTCGATCCAGTACTCGATCCTGCCGTTGCTGTGGGTGCTGCTCGGCGGCGCCGGCACGGTGCTCGGCCCGCTTCTGGGCACCCTCCTCATGTTCTACCTTGTCGACGTCACCAGCGGGCAGACCCCAGCCTACATGCTGGTGGTGGGCGTCGCGCTGGTGGTGCTGGTCGTGTGGTTCCCGAAGGGGCTCCTGGGCACCCTGCGCCAGAGGATGGCGCCGTGGCTGCCGTGACGCTGCTGTCAACCCGTGGGCTCAGCCGCCATTTCGACGGCCTGCGTGCCGTCGACAACGTCGATTTCGATCTGGGTGAGGCCGAGGTGCGCGCCATCATCGGCCCCAACGGCGCAGGCAAGAGCACCTTCGTGGGCCTGATCTGCGGCCGCATTGAGCCCACGGCCGGGCGCATCGTGTTCGAGGGCCGCGACATCACCGATTTGCCGGCGCACCGGCGCGTCGGCCTCGGGATTGCCTACACGTTCCAGCTCACCTCGATCTACGGCAACCTCTCGGTATTCGACAACGTGGCGCTGGCGGCACAGAGCAGCATCCGGCGGAGTGGGGTCAGAGGTGGCGGGGTCAGGCCCCTGGGTGGCGGGGTCAGACCCCTTGCGTCCATCGCTGCGGATGAAACTTCAGCCGGCGGCGCAAGGGGTCTGACCCCGTCCGAGCTGGAGCGCCGCGTGGACGATGCGCTGGGCCGCGTCGGGCTCGCCGACCGGCGGGACGCCAAGGCATCGACCTTGTCCTACGGGCACCAGCGGCTTTTGGAGGTGGCGATGGGGCTGGCGTTGACGCCGAAGCTCCTCATCCTCGACGAGCCGACGCAAGGGCTGTCGGACGCCGAGATCGCCGGCTTCTGCGAGCTGGTGCGCGCCATCGCCGGCGAGACGACGGTGCTCCTGATCGAGCACAACATGAACGTGGTGATGCAACTCGCCGGCCGCGTCACCGTCATGAGCAACGGCGCCATCCTGTCGGAGGGCACCCCCGCCGAGATCAGCGCCGACCATGCCGTCCAGCGCGCCTACCTCGGGACTTGAGCGCGACGAATTGCAGCGCGAGCCCGACTTTTCCCCACGAAAAACCAGGAAAAACCTCCGGAACGGGCACGGGAACGGGGCGTTTGCATTCGTCCCTCGCCCCGCGGACGCGATGCAGCGCGGGGTGTGGAGACGGAGGCTCGGAAAAAACGCGGAGTACGCCCCATGCGAGTTTTGCTTACGGCTACGATGGCCGCCTCGGTGCTTGCCATCGGCTTGAATATCGAGCCTGCGCAGTCGCGCGCGCTCGGACCGACCAGCGCCAGCCCGGAGACGGCGGTGCAGATGGTGCAGGGGCAGGAGATCGATCGCGAGCGCGTGAAGGCGCGTGCTCGCCAGCGCATCGAGCAGATGGACCCGGCCGACCGCCAGCGCCTCAAGAGGGGCGTGCAGCAGCGCCTCGAGGGAGGCTCCGGGTACATCGACGCCGCGCGCGCCAGGGCCCGCCTGCGGCAGCGCGCCGGCGAGCGCATCGAGGAGATGGGGCCGGCCGAGCGCCTGCGCGCCAAGCGGCGCGTGCAGCAGCGCCTTGACGAGCGAGGCGTCGGATATATCGAGCGCCAGCGCGCGAAGGCCCGCGTGCGGGAACGTCTCGAAGCCCGCTAGGCGCCCACTCGCTTCCGGTGCAACGCTGCAGTCGCGGCGTTGCACCGATGCGCAGCCGTCAGCGCCGGCAGACGCGGCGGCCGCGGTCGTTGCGCCAGCAGCGGCGGGAGCGCTTGCCCGTGAAGATGTCGGGCCCGCCGACCTTGTAGCCGATCACCCCGCCGACGACGGCCCCCACGGGACCCGCCACGAGGGCACCGGCGCCGGCGCCGATGCCGACGCCCTCCGCCTTGCCCGCCTCGGCTGCGATCGGTGCCGCCAACATGGCCGTCGCCAGCGCCGCGGCGCAGATACCGGCCTTCAGAACGTTGTGCATGATGGGCTCCCTTGCTCCGTTTCCACGATTTCCACGAGGACTTCGAGCAGACGCCTTGGATGTTGGCGGGGAGGTAGGGCGCCAATGCGGCAGCGCTGCCGGCGATTTACCGATTCACTGCCGCGATTCACCGATTCACCTGCCGTACCGGAAAGGCCGGGCCCATCGGAACGCCCGAATATGGCCCGCGTTGACCGCCGTCCCCCTGCGAGTTGCAGGGGTTTGCCAGCAGCCAACGAGGAGAAATGCCCATGCGAAATCTTGCTTGCGGCGACGATGGCCGCTTCCGTGCTCGCCATCGGCGCAAGCATGCAGCCTGCTGCCTCGCTTCCTCTGGGGGGCCAGGCCGACAGTCCAGGTGCTGTCCACAAGGTGCAGCAGACGCTCCCCGGCCCCGGCACCCAAGGGGGCAAGATGCGCTCCGAGGAACAGGGGCAGCGAGGGGAGCGGGGGATGCGCGGTGACAGCCCCCGCCTGGGGCAGCCCCGCGGCTACATCAACGGCGGTCGCGAGCTGCGCCGCACGGAGCGTGAGTGGCGCGGCGACCGTGACCTGCGCCGCGGCGATCGCGGCGATCGCGGCGAGTGGCGGCGTGGCGACCGCGGCGAGTGGCGCGGCGACCGCGACCGGCGCCGCTTTGGTGGCCCGCGCATCGAGGTGGTCCCTGGCTTCGGCTACCGCGGCGACTGCCGCTGGCTGAGGCGCCGCGCGATCGAAACCGGTAGCCGCTACTGGTGGCGCCGGTATCGGGACTGCGCGCGCTGATCCACACGCCGACGCACACATCTCGGGAGATGCGGCCGCGCTCCAAAGGCGGCCGCATCTCCCGTCTTTGGTTTGCACCCGTTCAGGCCTGCTCGAGGCCGCCAGAGCGGCGCCGTGGGCGTCCCTTGGATATGGACATCGCCCCGGCGTGCACTATGTAGATCGACCGTGCCGACACGTTTTGCCGCCGGGGACCGTGGATGCAGAGCCGCTGGAGCGACGCAGACGCCGAGCGCGCGGTGGAGGCTTATGCGCAAGCCGGCGTAAGCCGCGACTTGGCGCTGCGCACCTACACCACCCGCCTCCTGGGCTCCGACCCGCTGCTCGTGCTGCACGGCGGCGGCAACACCTCGGTGAAGACCCGGATGGCGGACCTGCTGGGCGAGACTGCACGAGGTCTTGTGCGTCAAGGGCTCCGGCTGGGACATGGGCACCATCGAGCCCGCCGGCCTGCCCGCCGTGAAGCTCGCGCCGCTACGGAGGCTGCGCCAGCTCGAGACGCTTGCCGACGAGGAGATGGTCAACTTCCAGCGCCTGCACCTCTTGGACGCGCGTGCGCCCAATCCCTCGGTGGAGACGCTGCTGCACGCGTTCCTGCCGCACAAGTTCGTCGACCACACCCACGCGGCGGCCGTGCTGAGCCTCGTCGACCAGCCCAACGGCGCGGAGCTGGTGGCGGAGGTCTGGGACGGCACCATGGGCCTCGTACCCTACGTGATCCCCGGCTTCGGCCTCGCCAAGCGGGCGGCAGAGGTCTTCGAGAGCAAGCCCGATGTGGAGGGGCTGATTCTCGCCAAGCACGGCATCTTCACCTTCGGCGCGGACGCGCGCGAGGCCTACGAGCGCATGATCGCCCACGTGTCGCGCGCCGAGGCGCGCCTCGCCGAGGGCCGGCGCAACGTGCTCGCCGTGGCGGGGGTCAGACCCCTCGCCTCCACCTCGACGCAGAATCTCCAGGGTCGAGGCGAGGGGTCTGACCCCGTCATCGCCTCGGCCGCAGAGATTGCCCCGATCCTGCGCGGGGCCGTGGCTGTGAGGCCGGCCGAGGCGGGTGGTGAGCCGAGGCGCTTCATCCTGGAGCACCGCGCCAGTGCGGACATCCGCAACTACGTCGACGGCGCGGATCTCGCCGACTACGCCCAGCGCGGTGTGGTGACGCCCGACCACATCATCCGGACCAAGAATTTTCCGCTCATGGTGCCCGCACCCGAGGCCGGCAAGCTGGAGGCGTTCGCCAGCGCGGTGCGCGCCGCGGTGGCGGCCTACGCGGCGCGCTACGATGCCATGTTCGACCGCCAGAATGCGCGCGTCGGCGGCGTCAAGACCAAGCTCGATGCGAGCCCGCGCGTGGTGCTGGTGCCGGGCGTCGGCCTATTCGGCATCGGCGCCACCGCCAAGGATGCCGCGATTGCCGCGGACCTCGCCGAGAACAGCGTCCGCGTCGTCACCGACGCCGAGGCGATCGGGCGCTACGAGTCGCTCGGCGAGGCGGACCTCTTCGACGTCGAGTACTGGAGCCTGGAGCAGGCCAAGCTCAGGGGCGCGGTGGCCCAGGCCTTCACCGGGCAGATCGCCGTGGTGACCGGCGCCGGCAGCGGCATCGGGCTCGCAACCGCCAGGGCACTCGCCGCCGAGGGTGCAGCCGTGGCCGTGCTCGACGTGGACGGCGCGGCCGCCGAGGCCGTTGCGAGCACCGTTGGCGGGCCTGGCTATGCTCTGGGGCTCGCCTGCGACGTGACCGACCGGGCCCAGGTGCGCCGCGCCTTTGCCCGTATCGCGGAGCGCTTCGGCGGGGTCGACATCGTGGTCTCGAATGCCGGCGCGGCGTGGCAGGGCAAGATCGGCGAGGTTGCCGACGACGTGCTGCGAAAGAGCTTCGAGCTCAACTTCTTTGCGCACCAGGCGGTGGCGCAGGAGGCGGTGCGGACCATGCTCGCGCAGGGCACCGGCGGCGTGCTGCTGTTCAACGTCTCCAAGCAGGCGGTGAACCCCGGCCCCGACTTCGGCCCCTACGGTCTGCCCAAGGCGGCCACGCTGGCGCTCATGCGCCAGTATGCCGTCGACTACGGCGCCGCCGGCATCCGCTCCAACGGCGTCAATGCCGACCGCATCCGCACGGGCCTGCTGACCGACGCGATGGTGGCGAGCCGCGCCAAGGCGCGCGCCCTGAGCGAGGCCGAGTACATGGGCGGCAACCTCCTGAGGCGGGAGGTGACGGCAACCGACGTGGCCCAGGCGTTCGTGGCGCTCGCCAAGGCCCGGGCCACAACGGGCCACATCGAGACGGTGGACGGCGGCAACATCGCCGCCGCCTTGAGGTAGAGCGTGCTCCCTCTCCCCCACGCCTCTTCGGCGTGGGGAGAGGGTCGGGGTGAGGGGCAGCTCGTGAAGCTCCGATCGCTGGGAGTGTGCCACGGACCCCTCGCCCCGGCCCTACGGGCCGGAGCGCGGCACAGGGATGACGGGAGAGGCCGCGACGAAAAGGTTGGGGGAATTACCAAAATGCAACTCACCGAATCGGCCTCGGCCGATGTATTCTGCAACTCCATGGCGCGGTACATATTCATCACCGGCGGTGTGGTCTCCTCTCTCGGCAAGGGTCTCGCTTCAGCCGCTCTCGGTGCGCTTCTGCAGGCGCGCGGCTACGCGGTCCGCCTCAAGAAGCTCGATCCCTATCTGAACGTCGACCCCGGCACCATGAGCCCCTACCAGCACGGGGAGGTGTTCGTGACCGACGACGGGGCCGAGACCGACCTCGATCTCGGCCACTACGAGCGCTTCACCGGCGTGCCGGCGAAGCGGACCGACAACATCACCACCGGGCGCATCTACCAGGAGATCTTGTGCCGCGAGCGCCGCGGCGACTTCCTCGGCGGCACCGTGCAGGTGATCCCGCACGTCACCGACGCCATCAAGGAGTTCGTCCTGTCGGGCAACGAGGGGCTCGACTTCGTGCTGGTCGAGATCGGCGGTACGGTGGGCGACATCGAAGGCCTGCCGTTCTTCGAGGCCATCCGCCAGCTCGGCAACGAGCTGCCGCGCCGCGACGCGCTGTTCATCCACCTGACACTGGTGCCCTTCATCCCGAGCGCCGGCGAGCTCAAGACCAAGCCGACCCAGCATTCGGTGAAGGAGCTGCGCGGCATCGGCATCCAGCCCGACATTCTCCTGTGCCGCTGCGACCGCCCGGTGCCGGAGTCCGAGCGGCGCAAGATCGCACTGTTCTGCAACGTGCGGCCCGAGGCCGTGATCCAGGCCCTCGACCTGCCATCCATCTACGATGTGCCGCTCGCCTATCATGCGGAGGGCCTCGATCAGCAGGTGCTGGCGGAGTTCGGCATCGAGAATGCGCCGCGCCCCGACCTCGCGAGATGGCGCACGATCTCCCACGCCATCGCCAACCCCGAAGGCGAGGTGACGATCGCCATCGTCGGCAAGTACACCGGGCTCAAGGACGCTTACAAGTCGCTCAACGAGGCCCTGCTCCACGGCGGCATCGCCAACCGCGTGAAGGTGAAGCTCGAGTGGATCGAGAGCCAGGTGTTCGAGGGCGGGGAGCCTGCCCCCTACCTCGAGGATGTGCACGGCATCCTGGTGCCCGGCGGCTTCGGCGAGCGCGGCTCGGAGGGCAAGATCCTGGCGGCGCGTTTCGCGCGCCGGCGCAAGGTGCCCTACTTCGGCATCTGCTTCGGCATGCAGATGGCGGTGATCGAGGCCGCGCGCGACCTCGTCGGCATCGCCGGGGCCGGCTCGAGCGAGTTCGGGCCCTGCGCGGAAGCGGTGGTGGGCCTGATGACGGAGTGGATGCGCGGCAACGAGCTGGAGACGCGCCAGAGGAACGGCAACTTGGGCGGCACCATGCGGCTCGGCGCCTATCCCGCGGTGCTCGCCGGGGGCAGCCGGGTCGCCGGCATCTACGGCGCGAGGCAGAATCTCGGAGCGCCACCGCCACCGCTACGAGGTCAACACGCGCTACAAGGCGCTGCTCGAGAAGGCCGGGGTGCGCTTCTCGGGCATGTCGCCCGACGGGCTCCTGCCCGAGATCATCGAGCTTGCCGACCATCCCTGGTTCATCGGCGTGCAGTTCCACCCCGAGCTGAAATCGCGCCCCTTCGACCCGCACCCGCTGTTCAAGTCGTTCATCGCCGCGGCGGTGGAGCAGAGCCGGCTGGTGTGACGGCGCAAACGTCAGGCCTCGATCCGGCCCTCGGCGACGCGCACGGTCTGCCCGCCGATGCGCACTCCGGTGAGCTTGCCGTTCCCGACCTCCATGGTGAGGAAGATGTCGCTGGGCCGACCCATCTCGTAGCCCTGCTCGATGGTGCGCCTGTGCACGCCGTCGGGCAGCGCATCGAAGCGGTGCACCACGCCGGCGAGGGCCGCCGCAGCGGAGCCCGTGGCGGGATCCTCGGCGATGCCGGCGTCGGGGGCGAACAGGCGCGCGTGGAAGCTCGATGTGGTGTGCACGGTCTGCCGGCAGTAGAGGAAGGCGCCCGCGAGCCCCTGGCCCTTGAGCGCCGCGTCCCAGTGTGCCGAGGCGACGCGCGCCTTGGCGATGGCGTCGAGTGAGGCCACCGGCACGAAGGCGAAGGGCAGGCCGGCTGTGTATTTCGTGGGCCGGTGGTTCTCGAAGCCGATCTCGGCGGGGATCAGGCCGAGCGCGGCGGCGAGGCGGTCGGCTGCGGGCAGCGTTCCGGCGTCGGCGGGCAGCTTCGGCGCGTCGAACTCCGCGTGCGTGGGCACGCCGGGCCGCAGGCGCACGCCGACGCGGACGATGCCGATCTCCTCCTCCAGCACGACCAGCGCGTCGCCGGGTGCCGCGGGCCCGGACGCGCGCAGCTCGGCCAGCAGCGCGCCGGTTCCGACGGTGGGATGACCGGCGAAGGGAAGCTCGGCCGCGGGCGTGAAGATGCGCACGCGCGCGGTGTGCGCGGGATTCTGCGGCTTCAGGACGAAGGTGGTCTCCGACAGGTTGAACTCGCGCGCGACCGCCTGCATGCGGCCGGTATCCAGGCCGTCCGCGTCGAGCACGACGGCGAGCGGATTGCCGCTGAAGCGCTGGCCGGTGAACACGTCGAGGACATGATAGGTGAAGGGCATCGGCGCGCTCGGTCGTTGGCTTGGCCTAAGCACGGCGCGCACTCTGCCGGATTTATTGCCGCGTTCCAAGTGCCGGTCGGGGTCAGACCCCTCGCATCCCCGCTGCAATAGAAAGCTCGACGGTTGGGAGGCGAGGGGTCTGACCCCACCACGCGAGGGGGGCTGACCTACTGCTAGTCAGAGCCGCGGGCGGCCGCCCTGCTTCCAGAGCACGTAGACGTTGGCCACGACCGCGGTGAGCACGATGGTGCCGAGGATGTCGGGTCGCAGGATGAAGCGGTACCAGAGGCTGAAGCCGGACGTATAGCCGCCGCGCGTCATGAGGAACGCATTGGCGACGACGATGATGCAGAATACCGCGGCGGTGAGACCGATGATGGTGAGGACATCCAGAGCTTTGCGCATTGCTGGCGACATAGTGAGAACCCTTCTTCTTGTTGCCGCCGCCGGAGCTATGCCGCAGCAAAGTTCCTGTCTGCGTCAGTCCCCGAACGTAGCCTCCGGCGCGGTTTGCGGGCGCAACCTAGACCGATTCGACCCGCCGGGGTTGGCAGTACACTCACATTCGCACGCACGGGGTTAGACCCCTCGCCAACGGCCTGGAATCTCGATCGCGATGTCAACGAGAGGGGTCCGAGCCCGCTCGGCTCGCCGGCGTTCCCTGATGAAAGACCATCTGCCAGCGCCCGTCGATCAGTTTCCAGATCGAGCTGCGCAGCCGGTGCTGGTCCGGCTCGCCGCCACCGCGGCAAACGGTTCGATAGGTGGCCAAGATCACACCGGGCGCCAGCTGCCGCGCCGAGAAGTCCGTGAGCAGGATCTGGACGGCCGGGTCGGGCACTTCCTGCTGCAGGCCCTCGATGGTTTGTGCCTTGTCGTAGGTCCGGCCAGAGCTTCCGAACTCGATGAAGTCGTCGGCCAGCAGACGGCCGACACGCTGCGCGGAGCTGCGCACCTCGGGTCGCAGCAACTGCTCCTCCAGGTCGCGCAGCAAGCTCGTTTCGGGCGGTTGCGTTTCCATGAGCGTCAGTACGTCAGCACGGCCTTGATGGCGGCGAGCTCTGCCTTCGGGTCGGCGTAGGCCTCGTAGGATTGGCCGCCGGAGCGGCGGTACCAGTAGCGGGCGTTGGCGGCGTCGCCCTCGATCTTGTGCAGCACCGCGTGCACCCAGCAGAAGCTGGGATCGGCCTCGTCCTGCTGCACGATCTCGTGCGCGGCGTTCCATTCGCCGGCGATCGCGAGGTCCACCGCATGGATCAGGTCTTGCCGGTCTGCCATCTCTCCCATCCTTTCGCGCGCAGGCCGCACGCGGGGCACGCGCCGCAGCCGTAGCCCCAGGGGTGGCGGGTGGTGCGGTCCGGCGTATAGCAGGTGTGGGTGTGCTCGGCGATGATGTCGACGAGGGCCGCGCCGCCCAGTCTGTCGGCCAGCTCCCAGGTGGCGGCCTTGTCGATCCACATCAGCGGGGTCTCGATGGTGAACGCTGCATCCATGCCGAGCGAGATCGCCTGGGCGAGACTCTGCAGCGTCGCGTTGCGGCAGTCGGGATAGCCCGAGTAGTCGGTCTCGCACATGCCGCCGACCAGCGTGCGAATGCCGCGCCGGTAGGCGAGCGCCGCCGCATAGGTGAAGAACAGGAGGTTGCGCCCGGGCACGAAGGTGTTGGGCAGCCCCGCCGCCGTCATCTCGAACTCCGCCTCGCGGGTCAGCGCGGTGTCGGAGATGCGCCTCAGCTCGCTCAGCTCGAGTAGGTGGTCCTCCCTCAGACGCGGGCGCCATTGCGGGAAGCGGGCGGCGAGCGCCGCACGCACGACGGGGCGCTGCTCCAGCTCCACGGCGTGGCGCTGTCCGTAGCCGAAGCCCACGGTCTCGACCCGGTCGAACCGGTCGAGCGCCCACGCGAGGCAGACCGTGGAGTCCTGGCCGCCGGAGAACAAGACGAGTGCCGACGTTTCGGCCATTGCTTCTGCTACAGACTCTTGCCGTCGAATGGCAGCGTCGTCAGTGCAGCGATATCGACGCCGTCGAGGCAGCGCACGTTGATGGCCACCATCTCCTTGCTGCCGTCCGGGGTCAAGCCGCGTGCGAACGGCTCGGTGCCGCACGTGCCGCAGAAGACGTGCCGGATGACGCGCCGGTTGAACCGGTAGTCGCGCAGATCGTCCTGGCCCGAGAGGAGCTTGAACCCCTCCGCTGCGGCGAAAGCCAGCAGAAGGCCCTTCTTTGCGCAGATCGAGCAGTTGCATGCGACGATCCCACTGCCGAGGTCCAGCTCCACCTCGTAACGGACGTTGCCGCAGTGACAGCCGCCCGTATGCGTTTGCAGGTCGGCCATTGGCGTCTCCTTCAGCTGGCGCCTTGCGCCCGCCGCACGAGCGGATACAAACCGCGCAACCGTGGCATGGGATCGCGCGCCACAGCAACCCCACTCGAGAACAGAGGTTTCGGCATGACCGCCATCGTCGACATCATCGGCCGCGAGATCCTCGACAGCCGGGGCAACCCCACGGTGGAGGTGGATGTGGTGCTGGAGGACGGCGCGCTCGGTCGCGCGGCGGTGCCGTCGGGCGCCTCGACGGGGGCACACGAAGCGATCGAGCTGAGAGACGGAGACAAGGCGCGCTTCCTCGGCAAGGGCGTGCTGAAGGCCGTGGATGCCGTCAACGGCGAGATCTTCGATGCGCTGTCGGGCATGGAGGCGGAGGACCAGCGCCGCATCGACGATGCGCTCATCAAGCTCGACGGCACGCCCAACAAGGCCCGGCTCGGCGCCAACGCCATCCTCGGCGTGTCGCTGGCCGTCGCCAAGGCGGCGGCCGAGTCGCGCGAGCTGCCGCTCTACCGCTATCTCGGCGGCGTGGGCGCGCACGTCCTGCCCGTGCCGATGATGAACATCGTCAACGGCGGCGCGCACGCCGACAACCCGATCGACATCCAGGAGTTCATGATCATGCCGGTCGGGGCAGGGTCCTGCGCCGACGCCATCCGCACGGGCTCGGAGGTGTTCCACACCCTGCGCAAGGCGCTCAAAGATGCGGGCCACGCCACCAACGTCGGCGACGAGGGCGGCTTCGCCCCGAACCTCAGGTCGGCCGAGGAGGCGCTCTCTTTCATCATGAAGGCGATCGAGGTGGCTGGCTACAAGCCGGGCGAGGACATCGTGCTCGCGCTCGATTGCGCCGCCACCGAGTTTTACCGCGACGGCAAATATCGGCTCGAGGGCGAGGGCAAGTCGCTCGACAGCGCCGGGATGGTCGCCTACCTCGCCGGGCTCGTGGGCCGCTTCCCCGTAGTCTCCATCGAGGATGGCATGGCCGAGGACGACTGGGAGGGCTGGAAGGCGCTCACGGATGCCATCGGGGCCAGATGCCAGCTCGTCGGCGATGACCTGTTCGTCACCAACACCAGGCGGCTCGAAGAGGGCATCGCCAAGGGCATCGCCAACTCGATCCTGGTCAAGGTCAACCAGATCGGGTCGCTCTCGGAGACGCTGGACTGCGTCGCCATGGCTCACGCTGCAGCTTACACTGCCGTAATTTCGCACCGCTCGGGCGAGACCGAGGATGCGACCATTGCCGACATTGCCGTGGCAACCAATGCGGGTCAGATTAAGACCGGCTCGCTCTCGCGCTCCGACCGCACGGCCAAGTACAACCAGCTCATCCGCATCGAGGAGGAGCTGGGCGACCAGGCCCGGTATGCAGGCAGGGGCACATTGCGGGCGCTGCGGGCCTAGCCGGGGCGGCCGGGCACTTCTTGCCCGCCGCCACGTAATTGAAGCGACGGGGCGAGCGCGCCCGGCAACGGCGGAACGGGGGAAACGCCGCATGAAGACATGGAGCGGCTGGCACACGCTCATGGTGCTCGCCGGGGGGATCTGCCTGATACTGTTGACATTGGGCGACGGCGATCTCACCGACCGCAACTGGCGCACGACGGCGAATATCCTGATCCTCCTCTCCTTCGCGGGGGTGTGGATGGCGACCCACCGCGTGCTGAATGGAGATCGCCCCTGGCAGCGCTACATGCAGGTCTGGGTGCGGCGCCCCATGGCGCACTGGAACGACTGGCGCATCATCAGCCTGCTCGCCGGCAGTGCGCTCGGGTTTCACCTGCTCGAGATGGTCGACCTGCCGGAGCGTGACAAATGGAGTTCTGCGAGCGTCCTTGTGCTGCTCGTCCTGTTCCTCGCGGCCCAGATGATCAACGTTGCCTTCTTCCGCAAGCGCGGCCGCAAGTAGGCGAGACGGGTCGACGGCTTGGTCTCTCGGCGCGATCTGCGCCAGCGTCCGCGCACTAGGAGCGCGTGACGTGGGCGGAGACGCATAGCCAATGTTCGTCCCGCAGCTGCCAGTCGTCGGTGTAGCGACCGGCCCCAGGGGTGCCGTCGGCCTGCTGGTAGGTCGTGCGCGCGTGGATGATCGCGAAGTTGCCGAGAATTCGGATCACGACGTCGTGCCGCGGATGTT
Organism: uncultured Alphaproteobacteria bacterium; assembly: GCA_963758625.1. GTDB lineage: Bacteria > Pseudomonadota > Alphaproteobacteria > Rhizobiales > Hyphomicrobiaceae > AWTP1-13. Next base: position 56,005 of record CAVWWJ010000012.1, read on the forward strand.
CCTGACCGACGACCCGCGGCTGATTTGGGCAAGAAAAGGCGGCGCGGTCGATCAGCGTGCCATCGGGATTGCTGTTGTGGAAATCGGTGGCGAGGTCGGCG
>CAVWWJ010000013.1:0-60671 GCA_963758625.1 uncultured Alphaproteobacteria bacterium
TCGCCACCAGGGCCTCAATCTCAGCCAGCGTCTGCTGCCTCTGCCAGTTCTGCCAGGCAAAAAAGCTGCCCGCGGCCACAAGGACGAGCGCCAACGTGGCAAACACCGCCTTCACTCGGTTCTCGCTGCCGTCTTGGCGCGCTCGGCTCGCCGGTAGATGGCGTCGGGAGCGAGGCCGGTGAGCCCGGCCACCACCTTGGCGAGGCCAAGCGACTTGCCGTCGCCCGTCTCGCGCAAGTCCGGCCCCAAGATCGTCTGGGCCGGTCGGTGAGGGTCGTCGGCCGCCAACTCGAAGCGCAGGGCCGGCGGGAAGGTGTCGGATAGGCGCCGTCGAGGATGACCGGGATCACCGGCCGCTCGGGATGGCGCGAACGGAAGAGCCGCACCTCCTCGTTGACCGCGGGCCTCCTTGCCGCCACCGGCGAGCACAGCACGATCAGCGCCGCCGACTGGTCGAGCGCAGCGATGGTCGCCTCGGTCAGCGAATGGCCGCCGGAGAAGTCCTCGCGGTCGCGGAAGATGGGCCGCAGCGATTTCGGCACCAGCCCGATCACCGTCTTACGGCCGACCAGATCCTTGTCGATGCGGAATCCTTCGAGCTGCCCATGCAGCCACCTCCCCCAGCTCGCATTGGCGTGGGCGTAGGAAAGGAACGCGCGATACTTCAATTGAATCGGCGCCGGCACGTATCACCCCCGTGAGGCTGCCTCAATGCGGTTCCTATAGCACAACCGCGGCTGGCGGCTCGCGTTTGAATTCAATCAAAGAAAATCAAACTGTGCCCTGAAGACCGAGCCCGTATTGACGGCCTCCATTACTTCTGATAATGCCCTTATCGGAAGGAACGAACGATGACCGGAACCGAGCTCAAGATCATCAGCCCGGCAGCAACCGAGGTCCTCGGCCCCGACGTGGACCGGCTGGCCACGCTGCACACCAATGCCCGCACCGACTTCGAGCTGCTCGAAGTCTGGCTCAAGAGCCACGCGACGGCTCGGGCCATACCGTCCGGGTCTATTCGCGAGTGGGCGCGCGGTTCCTGGGTGCCCTGGCCGCCTCCGGGCAGGGGCCTGCGCAAGGCGACGGTCGAAGACGTGCAGACGGCCCTCGATGCCATGCGCTCCAAGGCGGACGGCTCGCCCGTGAGGCCGGCTACGGTGAACACCTACGTGGCGGCCGTGAAATCCTTCCTCGGGTTCGCGCACCGCGTCGGCTTCACCCGGTTCAACGCCGCGCCCCTGATCCGGCTCAAGAAAGCTCCCCGGCAGGTGGCCCAGCGCATCCTGGGCGAGATCGAGGTGCGCAAGCTGATCGATGCCGCCAATCCGGGCCGCGACCGGCTGATGCTCGAGGTCGGCTACTTCGGAGGCCTCCGCGTCTCCGAACTCGTCAGCATGGCTTGGCGGCAGGTGATCGCCCGGGACAGCGGCGAGGCCCAGATCGAGGTGTTCGGCAAGGGCGGCAAGGTCCGCCAGGTCCTGATCCCTGCCGAGATCGCCGCCCGGCTGCTCGCGAGCCGCGGCAACGCGCTGGCGTCGGCTCCCGTGTTCGGCTCGGTCCGTCGGCCAGGGCAGCCGCTGACCGAACGCGCCGTGAACTACATCGTCAAGGCCGCGGCCGAGCGCGCCGGCGTCAACCCGGCGGCATCGGTGCACTGGCTCCGGCACGCCCATGCAAGCCACGCCATCGACAACGGAGCGCCAATCACGCTCGTGTCCGCGACGCTCGGCCATGCGGACCTGAAAACCACCAGCGTCTATGCCCACGCGCGCCCGGGGGAGTCTCGGGCCGCTACCTGAAAATCAAGTGACGACGGGGGAGACCATGGCGCGAACGATCAAGCTCTATCGCATCGAAGAAGACGACGGCCGGCGCTTGGCCGCGGGAGCCGTTCCGCGCGAGCTCGCAAGGCGACCTGGCCGCCCATTGGCAGCTGTTCTCGCGGCGGGCGTGCCGGTGCCCCTGCCCGGCAACCTATAAGGTTTCGACAAAAACGGAGCGCTGATCATGGGCGGTTTTGGCAGCGGCCGCAGCTGGGCGGGCGCCCCGACGTATGAAGGCTGCCACAGCATCGATCTCGCCCGGCTCCGCCGGCGCGGCATGCTGACCCCAGGTCGCGGCTCGACGCTGACCTGGTCGCGAGGGGGAGAGCAGACCGGCTCGATCACACTGTTCGCGCAGAGCGACGGCGTGCGCCTAGTCTACCGAACCAAGGATCACGATGGGTCGCCGGTCGATGTCGACGAGCTCGTCACCTTCGCCTACACGCCGACCAAATTCGGCGGCCGCCGGCAGTGGCTCCGTTGCCTGAAATGCGGCAGGGGATGCCGCAAGCTCTATGGGGGCCGCTACTTCCGTTGCCGGCTCTGCCGTCGCCTGCGCTACGCCTCGCAGAGCGCAAGGCCGGATCAGCGCGCCGCGGACCGGGCTCGTAAGATCGCCAAGAGGATGCATGACATGTGGGGCGGGACCACCGAGGCCGAATACGACTTCCCCCCGAAGCCGCCCCGCATGCGCTGGGCGACGTACAACCGCATCGAGGAGCAATACTACGATCTCGAAAACCGGTGGGCGGTCGGAGCGATGGCTCGGTTCGGCATCAGGTTGTGATCCGGCCGGACGCTCGCAGGTGTTCGCGGATGTTGGCCGCTCGGACCAAAGGTCTGAAGTTGGCACAGGGCCGAAGACTTCGGCACCGCAGCAAGTCCGACATCTGTTCAGGGGTGCAACGGACGGAGATTCTGAACGCTGTTGACCTTCCGGGCCTGACCCAATTTCACCGTGTTGCCAGGGGGCAACGGGGGTTGTTTCCTGCGCGTCTCGATGACGCCCGCGCGACGAGGGGTTCCCATTGGTCCTCCTTCTTCCAAACAGGGGGACCTTGCCCCTCACTTTTCGGGGTTCCCCCCGAGTGTCACGCTACCGCGCAACCGACATTCTTCTCAGAGAGAGTGTCGGATAGGAGTGATCAGATGCGCTTACGGACACTTGTCGTCACCTTGGCGGTCGCAGCACCTCTCGTTGCCCTTGAAAGCAAACGAAGAGTTTGAGGGGAAGGGCAGAAACTGGTTGGACTTGAACGCGGGGGGCGTTGGGCTATGGATTTTGAGGCGTGCGCTGGTGCTGGTGATGGGCGTCAGGCGGGAAGGCGTTCAACGAAGTAAGAGCTTCTGAGGCGCGAAGCGCGCAGAAACTCGGTGGACTGAACGCGGGGGGCGTGGGCTATGGATTTCAGAGCGTGCGCTGGGCTGGTGATGGGCGTCAGGCGGGAAGGCGTTGCGGTGGTGGCGCGATGACGCGAGCACGGCGATTTGCCATGAGATTAGAGGCGCCGAACGGTTCGCGCTGGTGCAGCCAGAGAGGGGCAGCTGGTTGGCGATAGCAAGCGTGGCGTGGCTGGCACGCCCAGACGCGATCGCTGACACGTCGCCGCGGGTCATGGTACACGCACCTGCCTGGGATAGAGCTTGCGCACATGCTGGAGGTGGCAGGCGTTGCAGCATGGGCACAGGCGTACCTCTGAGGCCCCACGATGCAGCGGATGAAGGCTCGCCTGACAGAGCGGGTAGGGGGCGTAGTGCTCGGCCCGTAGCTTGTAGTGGGATCGAGCGCCGAGCATGTCTCGGGCGTGCGCGGCGTGCTCGCGCCGGGAAGGATGCCAGAGGCCGGAGTAGCGGACCTTGTGCAACCCTTTCGGCAGCACGTGCTGGAGGAAGCGGCGCATGAACTCGTGGCCGTTGAGGCGCATTGTGCGCCAGCGCGCCCGAAGCGCGATGCTTGTGGCGAATGCTGACGCCGTGTCATCGAGCCCGACGATGCGGGCCTCGGTGATGGCGACGCGAAAGACGTAGCGGCGAGATAGCGCAGCACCGCCTCGGCGCCGTCACCCTAGGCCGTGCAGTGGATGACCCAGGGCTTCCTCCAGGCTGCCTGGGGCAGGGCCAGATCGGGCCGGCGCTTAGCCAGCGCGGCCCTCATCTTGGCGCGCACGAGGACGGCAGCGGCCGCGTCGGGACCAGGAAGCTGTCGCGGGCAGGATGCCAGTCGCGGCCGTCATCGGATACGCCGCCACCGGTGACGAGGCAATGCACATGCGGATGGTAGACGAGCTGCTGGGTCCAGGTGTGCAGCACCGCCATCACGCCGACGGTGCCGCCGACGTGGCGCCGATCGCGGGCCAGCTCGATGATGGCCTCCGCGGTCGCCTTCATGAGCGCGGCATAGCGGTCGTTCTGGGTGGCGCGCAGCGCCTCGCGCAACTCCGCGGGCACGGTGATGGTGACGTGGAAATAAGGACACGGCAGCACCTCGGCCTTGCGCGCCGGAGCCAGCGCTCGGTCTGAACGGTATGGCACTTGGGCGGCTCCGGTTCTTGCAGGAATGGTAGGAGTAGACCTCGGCGCTGCAACGATTGCAGCGCCAGAGGTGTCCGCCGAGCGTGGGGGTGCGGCAGGCAAGGATGTCGGCGATGGCACGCCGGTGCGAGGGCAGGATCGACGCGCCATGGGCCGACAGGTAATCGTCCGCGAAGCGGCGGAAGACGTCGCGAGCGCGATCACGACCGATCGTGGGATCAGAGGCCAGTCATCAGGTTGTCGAGGATGGCTTTGAGCGAGGTACGGGTGGGCTCGGTCAGATGCGTGTAGATGGCCGTGGTGGCGATGCAGACATGGCCGAGCGAGATCTGGACCACGCGCGTGTCGACGCCGTGCTCCAGAAGGCGCGTGGCATAGCTATGGCGCAGACGTGGGGAGTGACTGGAGCTGATGCCGGCGGCGCGCACGGAGAGACGGAGCGGCGCCATAGCGCGTGGCGGCTGATAGGGCCGTTGCGGGTGCGAGCGGGGGACAGCCAACGCGGATGACGATGGGTCGGCCAGAGGCGGTGCAACTCGGCGAGCACTGGATTGGGCAGCGGCACGCGGCGTTCCTTGTTGCCTTTGCCGACGACGCGGAGCAATCCGTTGACGCTATCGAATCGCCGACTTCGAGCGTGGCAGCCTCGCTGATGCGCAGGCCGCAGGCATACATGAGCAGAGAGCAGTGCGGTGGATGGACTGGGCGCCTGCGGCCAGGATGGCGCGAGCCTCGGCGTGGGAGAGGACAGTGGGCAGACGCTGCGCTGGGGCGGGGGACGCGTTTTTTGGGAGAACAGCGACCACTCGCGATCGAGCGTACTCGAAGAGGGAGCGGATGCCGCCGTGATGGGTCTGGAAGGTGCCGCGCGCCACACCGCGCTGATCGCGCAGATGCAGGAGATAGGTGCGGACCTCCTCCTCGCTCAGCCGATCGGGCGAGCGCTGAAGTGGGCCGCGAGCCGGCGGACCGCCTGGATGTAAACGTCCGGGTCTCTGGGCAAAGCCGGCAAGGCGCATGTGTGAGCATACGCTGAGCAACGGGGTATGGTTCTCGTTGGGTTGACGCAGGACTCTGTCGGAGAAAGATAGGAGAGGAGGAGGGAGGAGAACGGCTGCGGCGTGCTGGGGCTGGGGATCATCCAGCTACGGTTACTCCGCACCTCGTAGCTATGGCTACTATGGCTACGCACCTCGCACTTATGGCTACGCGCCTCGTAGCTACGGCTACTACGGCTACGCACCACGTCGCTTTTACGGCGGAGCCTATTACGGCCGACGTTTGGGTTGGCGCGGATACGGCCACCGAGGTTTGCGTGGCTACGGCTACCGAGGTTTGCGTGGCTACGGATACCGAGGTTGGCGTGGCTACGGATACCGGGGGATTGGCGTTGGCCGCGTAGGCGTCGGTCGCGTGGGGGTTGGCCGCGTAGGCGTTGGTAGGATTGGGCGGAGGTAGATAGAAGCTCCTCCAAGACTTAGACTCTGCGGGGGCCGCGTTGGCCTCAGAAGGAGCTGGCTTCGTCTCCACGATGGGAGCGCGCGTCACTCGATTGACTGATGTGCGGTCGTCGATCGAGCGCCGCCTTGGTGCGCTCGTGGCCCTCCAGTGACCCCCACTTTCCCGGGCGAGCCATGGCCCTCGAAGAACACAAAGTTCTGCCAGCCGCGCATTCGCAATAAGATGCGCCGAATGATGGCGAAGCGGTGCGCATATTCCGTGTAGACGGGACTTGAGCCGCCGCTCCGCCAGTCGCATGGGTGCACAAAGGTTGCCTTACTGACTACTTCAGGCCTTTGCAGATCGGGGACTTTCCTGAGACGACCTGGCGGCTATACGCCAGTACGCTCGCAACTCAGGCGGGCCACACCGTGCTCTTATTCCCCTTTCGCCGCCAGGAACAGGTGCCGGATTTCTGGGAAGCGGGCTTTGATGGCCGCTTCCAGGTCTCCCACGATCCCCTCCACCCGCCCCGCGCTGACCGTGTCCTCGAAGTCGATGCGCACGGTCGCCAGCACGTCCTCTGGCCCGAGGTGCATGGTGCGGATGGAGTGGATGCGCCTGATGGCGCCGCTCTTCGCCGCCTCCGCCTCGATCAGCCCGCGCACACCCTCCACCACCTCCGTGCTTGCCGCCTCGCCGATCAGCAGGCTCATGGTCTCCCGGCTCATGAAAGCCGCCACGCCGGCGAGCACGCAGCCGATGGCGATCGATGCCACGGCGTCGCCCGGCCAGCCAGCCCAGCTGATCGGCAACCAGATTGCCGGCGAGCGCGATGACGAGGCCGATGAGGGCCGCGAGATCCTCCAGCACCACCGTGAACAGCGCCGGGTCCTTGGAGCTCTTGAGTGCCGCCAGCGCGCCCGTCTCGCCCCGCTGGGCGTTGAACTCGCTCACCGCCACCCAGGTCGATACCAGCTCGACGCAGATCGCCACCGTCAGCACGATGTAGTTGACGATCGCATACTCGATGGGGTGCGGATGCAGCAACTTCTGCACGCCCTCGTAGATCGACACGCCGGCGCCCATGGAGAACAGCAGGATGGCGACCACGAAGCTCCAGAAGTACAGCTCCTTGCTGTAGCCGAAAGGGTGGCGCGCATCGGCGGGTCGTCGCGCCCGGCGCATGCCGAGCAGCAGCAGGCCCTGGTTGGCCGTGTCGGCCACGGAATGCAGCGCCTCCGACAGCATGGAGGCCGAGCCGGTGATCGAGGCAGCCACGAATTTCGACACAGCAATCAGCGCGTTGGCGCCAAGCGCTGCAACCACCACCCTCGTCGTGCCGCCGGCCGCCATTGCTCACTCAAACACCTGAGGCTGAGAGCAATTCCAATCTGCCACAGCGTATAGCCGCGTCGCGTCCGTCGGATGCGCGGTCAGCCCCGAAAGCAGCCGGAGGTTTTCCTCGGATCGCAGAGGATGTCGATCGCCGTTTGCCTGCCATCTGTCACGCTCCCCTCCCTTGCCGGCAGCGACCCCCAGGCAACCCTTTCAGGGTTCGGCGAGGGACTTAGGTCACCAGTGCACACTGATCAGCCCTGTATCGGCTCCGATGCAACCCGTACATCGGGTCAACTACGCGGAGGTAAGGAGGTTTTTCGGTATACATGTGCTGTGTCCCATTCCCGCCGACGCAGCGATCAGCCAGCTTTCTTGTCTGCAGACGTGGCCGAGTGCAGTTGCGCTGTCGACCAGCATTGACCCCACGGTCGCCAAGTGGGGTCGATTGGCCGACCTTTGTCGGTGATGCCTCCGCCGTTGCCCGCGAGGAACTCGGCCGGCGCCCTTCGCGCTAGCGCTTATCTGAGTGCAGCGTTGGTGTCGGGGTGCGGTGCGTGCTCTTCGCCGAAGGCGGCGCTGCAACTCTTTAACCTCCGCCTCCGAACGGATGAAGCCTCATCCGGTTTGCGGGTTTTCCCCGATGGTGCAACCCGCTGGATCGGGCGAAGAAGGACGCAAGGACACGAAGTGCGGATGGGGGACTGCTCGCTCAGCTCGGCGTCATCACGATCATGGAGGAGTTGTCTCAATGAAACACGGACCCGCGATTGCAAAAGTAGCGTTCATGCTTGCTGCATCGGCCTCCCTGCTCACGACCGCTACTTCGGTATCGGCCCAGGGATTGCGCGACCTCATCGGGGATCGAGGGGAGAGCCGCGGGGATCTACGCGACCTCATTCTGGACCGCTTGGCGAGCCGCGAGGATTTGCGCGATCTCCTGAGAGACCGATTGGAAAAGCGGAGCGATCTCCGAGATCTCGATTTCGGACCGTGTGGCGAGCCGCGAGGATTTGCGCGATCTTCTGAAGGACCGCCTGGAGAGGCGCAAAGACCTGCGCGACCTCATTCTGGACCGCTTGGCGAGCCGCGAGGATTTGCGCGATCTCCTGAGGGACCGATTGGAAAAGCGGAGAGATCTCCGAATCTCGATTTCGGACCGTGTGGGCGAGCCGCGAGGATTTGCGCGATCTCCTGAGAGACCGGTTGGAAAAGCGGAGAGATCTCCGAGATCTCATTTCGGACCGCTGTGGCGAGCCGCGAGGATTTGCGCGATCTTCTGAAGGACCGCCTGGAGAGGCGCAAAGACCTGCGCGACCTCATTCTGGACCGCTTGGCGAGCCGCGAGGACTTGCGCGATCTTCTAAGGGACCGCCTGGAGAGGCGAAGCGATCTGCGTGACCTCATTTTGGACAGGCTTCGGGACTCAGACGCCGAGAGCCCCATCCTGAGGCGGATTCGAGATCGCCTTGGAGGAAACGAATAAGTGCACCACCGGCCTGTTTGGTCTTTGGTAGGTGCGTTTGGGTCCTTCCAGTAGAGCTCGAAATGGAGATCGTCGAATGAACAAGGCCATTCTGTTTGCGGCGGCACTTGTGCTTGCCCCACTGGCCTTATCGAGCCAGGAGGTACCAGGTAGACAAGATCGCGAGGCACCCCACGTCGGGAAAAGCGGAGAGCGTGCCGCGCCGAGCGAGCCGACCGACGAACTGTCCCGGTCCGCTCTAAGGGATCGCGTGTCTCGGGCGATCGAAATCGTCGAGGATGCTTGTGCTGCCGACATCGACGATTTTTGCGGCAAAGTTACTCCAGGTCGGGGTCGTGTCGCATTGTGCATGGTGGTCCACGAAAACCAGCTGAGCATCGGATGCCGGTCGACGCTGCACCGCGCTTCGCGCTTACTGAAGCACAAAGTCGACAGCGTAGCCGAGGTGTGCTGGAACGAGATTCAGACGCTCTGTGGCGAGGCGCAGAGGATTGGACAATGCCTGGAGCAAAAGAGGGGCTCGCTCTCCTCCACGTGCCAGACCATCGTTGAAGCCTTGGGTGAGAAGGCGGCACATGGGCTGACGGCTTTGGTGGGTATGCCCGTTTATAGTTCCGACAACAAGAATCTCGGGCAAGTTGTCGAGGTCGTTAAAGGACCCGACGACAAAGTCCGGTCCATCCAGGTCGACATTGGCCGTATACTCGGTCTTGGCACCAAGGTGGTTGCCATCCCAGCCGAGAAGCTCGAGCGGCTACCGGGGATCAAGGTACTGTTGTCCGATGCAGAGGTTCGGTCCCTGCCAGAGGCGAAGAAGCAGTAGAGCTCGCGTTGGTTGGTAGGAGCACGCTAAGGGCAGGCTACCTGCTTTGCGCACGTACATTGTCGCGATGACCGCCGATGCGCGTGTGGGCATCATGGCCAAATCGCGAACGCAATCCACGTCGAAGTAAGTTGAGGATGGCGCGTCCCCGATAGACCACCATCTTCGCACCCCACCAGGACAGAGCCCTATTCTCGGCCGGCGCTAACCCGCCGGCGATGGCGAGTGCCACCCGGTAGGGTCAGTGCCACTCCCGCCCTTGACCCTGATCTACCGTGTTGCAGCCTCGTGACACAGTGTGGCGCCTCCAATGGCGGTGTGCCCAACCACACCGATCATCGTGCGTCGCCCTCTCCATTGCCGGAAGACCCTGGCGACAACGCACGTGTCATCGCCTTCGGGGGCGCACTTGCATCGCCGCTTAAGCCATGCCCGGCCAATCGATAACCCGCCCTTTACACCAGGGTCGCTATGTCGATGTGAGGCTCACATTGCCAACAGCGTGAAGAGTTCAAATGCTCATCATTCGTGACAGGGACGCAATCTCCGTCAAGTGGGGCCGCCAGCCTGGCAGATCGGTTCCAGCGTGCGTTGGAGCGGGAGGCCGCCGGCGCGGTTACGAGTTGCGGAGCTTCGAGGTTCAGTTAGACCGGCTCGGCCCATCATCGCCGACCAAGTGAGGAGAACGTCAATGACCCGCCCTCGGCATGCTGGTAAGCCGCGCCTCAAGCGCGGCGTCCTCTCCGACTCGCGAGCCGGGGTTACTACCAATGTACCGGCGGTACGAGCCTCTGTATCGTCGCGAAGAAAGCGAAGAAGCGGAGCCACCATGACGCTCGACAGTCAGAGTTTGACATCGTTGAGCGATGATGCCCGCCAAGCTGTAACGGCGGCGTTCGATGCGCTGGCGCATTGGCGTAACGAGATCTCGGCCGCCAACGAGCGCTCTTTGACGAACGTTCTCGATCGCGTGACGGATGCCCATCGAGCATTGGGCTGGCCTGACCAGGTCACCGCTGCTGCCAAGGAGCACTTCCTAAGAGGATCGAAAATGCCGGCACACATGATTGATCAGGCGATGGATGCATGGCAGCAGCTGCTCAAATCACACACCGTGCGCTCAGGTGTTCCCGGGTTCACATTTCAGGCTCCAGTAGCCTCCCAATTCACCATTCCTGCTTCCGAAATGATGCGGTTCAGCGAAATGACATTGGCCCCTTTCAAGCTTTGGATGGACGTTGCAGAGGCCTGGCAGCGCACCTGGATGGCCGCAATGTCGGGGGGAGCGTTTCCGGGACCTTCATCGATGACCATAGCTCCGTCCTCTCAAGGACTGGAAGCCTCAACGAGGGAAAGCCGACCGAGCAGGTCGTAGACCGCCCCTGCGGAACCTCAGCAGCCTGGTTCGCTTGTCACGAGTGAGCCACCGGGAATGCCACCGGCAGCGCCTTGTGCCTTGAAGCCAGCTCGCGCCGTTGTTCTGCTACGGTGCACGAGTCCGGATGTGGGAAGGGTTTCAGATGCCTGCCCATCGCAACGGCGCGACTGGCACCGGGGCCGGCGTCTGAAAGCCTCCGTCTTTGCCTGACGCGGATTAGAACCGGGGCTTTCCGCCGGGCCCCGCCCGAGGTGCACCTGGCGGGAACGGCCGATCCAGGTCGAGACTGGTGGTCGGAAGCACGCATCCGTGAACTCCATCCGAATACCCTTGTTTGCCTCGAGAGCGATCACGCGCTCGCCAAGTACGGAGCCGATCTCATGGAGTTTCTTGCGGAAATCGCAGCATGGAGCCTGCTGGCATTTGGCTTGCTCCTGTTTCTGAGCCAGGTTGTCGTGCATGAAATCGGCTATTGGCTAGGACGGGGGCGCTCGCCAAGCATAGCGCCAAGCCAAGTCGAGGGCGCCGGTCTGGTCGTCGGCGGATTGCTCGGGTTGCTCGCCTTTGTTCTGGCCCTCACGCTTTCCTATGGTAGCGCACGTTTCAACGAGCGCCGGCAAGGGACATTGAATGAGGCCAATGCCATTGGGACGGCTTGGCTACGAGCCGAGGCAATCACCCATCCCCGGGGCCGTGAGATTGCTCGGTTAATTGCGGACTACGGTCAGGCACGGAAGGAGTATGTGCAAGCCCCCCGTGAGACGTCGATCATTGAAGCGATCAATACGCGCACGTCGGGCCTGCGGACCGAGATTTGGGGACATGTTTCCGCTGTCGCTCGCGAACGTACAGACCCGGTCATTGTCTCACTCATGACTGCACTCAATAACATGTTCGACATGAGCACAGCCGCGCGCTTCGCCCATGAGACCAAATTCCCGCCACCGCTGTTCTGGCTGCTGATCGGGATGGCGCTGATCTCGATGGGCGCACTGGGCTACCAGCTTGGATTGAAGCAGCAAAAAACCCATGTCCTTAGCACAGTACTGACCGCCGTGTGGACGGCAGTGATTGTGGTGATCTTAGACTTGAGTGCGCCGCGACTTGGGGCCATTCGTACCAGCGTTTCGGTCTACGACTGGACCTTTGAGGGGTTCAAAGCCGGGATGCCTAGTCAACCGCTCCCTGCACCGAGATGAGGTCAGATTGTGGATCGGGTCGAAGAATGACCCACCAGGTTGAGCGTCATCGATGGCCTGGAACGCTGATCAGCGCCCGTGGAACGGCAACCAGTGCACGTCGCTTGCTGCGCTACATGAGTCCGCACGTGGCACTGGGCGGAAGATCTCGGCAGCGCAAAAACTTAGGCAGCTATCCGGGTTTCAAGAGACGTGGGGCATCACGAACTTGTGCGTGAGGGCGACGGCACAGCTGGGCGGAGCGCAATCGCGGACGGATCACAGTTCTCTCGTCAGCACATGGAAGACAACGCGCGGCAGTTCGGCACGATCGACCCCGCGCTCGGCCAGATCGATGTCACATCTGCGGCGCAGGTCATCGTAGAGCTGCGCTGCGACATGCGCTCGAGCCGTGATAGACAGCATATCTCGGATCATTCCAAACAGGGCAACAACGCGGTCGATGGGTTGCCGTGGTTGCGCGATTGTCCGCATGCTTACTCTCCGCTTGACTGCAGGAGGAAACGGGTCACCTGCTGCACGAAGAGTTCGGGGGCGGTGTTCATCGCGACATGTTTCTGCCCTGCCATCTCGGCCACTTGGGCTTTCGGAAGCGACCTCTTCAGAAGCTCGATGGCGGTACGGAAGACGGATGAACTCTCGCTGCCCAGCAACAACAACGTGGGGATCCTGAAACTGGAAAATTCCCCGCGCACAAACTTGTAAGAAGTGGCAGCATGCATTTCGCGCAAGATGGTGTGGGCTGCCGCAACGCGCGCAGACCAAGTGGGCGCCAAACGGAGCATTTCCACTTCTTGCGATGAGAGGCCCGCAACCTCGCGCAAGAACAGCCCGACGACCGCTTCTCGGTCGCCGGCTCCAAGCAGCGTCTCGATCTCTGTTACAACCCGAGTTGGATATAAATCCTGAGCGCCGCTCGCTATGGGGGGCTCATAGAGGATCAGGCCCCGCACTCGGGGTGAGCGCCGAGCGGCTTCCAACGCACAAATGCCGCCGAAGGAATGACCGAGGATGTCGACAGGTTGATTGATGGCGTCAATGACCGAGGTGACGTCTTCGATCTCGCGCTCCACGTCGTAGTTGGGGGCATCGCCGCTGGCGCCGCGACCACGGCGGTCAACCGCATAGACTGTGAACGCTCGGTCGAGTCCAAGAAAGCACTGGAGCCCACCGAGTGTGCTCCGCGCTTGTGCCATGAACCAGCACCAACGGCGAGCCGGCGCCGCACCGTTCGAATGCGATCGAGGTTCCATCCTTAGATCGAATCGTTTCCATACGGTGCACTCCGTGCCGACCTGAACATAGCCGCCGCATCTGGCAGGTGCTATCCGATTGCTGCGCAGGTTATCCGTTAGGCGCAGAATTGTTGACGCCACGCCGCCGCAGCGGAACGACCATTGCCACTATCCAAAAAACGCAGGAACACATGGAGAGACTGCTCGCGCCGCTCCCGGTCAGCGCAGCCAGATGCTAATCTGGTCGATTGAGGAGGCCAGCATGCAGCTCAGCTCCGCGCCCCTCTTGGAACAAAGACCGGCGCGTTCCTGCACGCCAAAGATTACCGCTTCGGCATCGCGCGCCGGCAGGCCGGCGAGCTCGACGCACGCCTCAATGGCGTCTACATGCCCGGTGTCTACCTGGGTTACGTCCAATATGGGGGAGCGGCGGTTTCACTCTCTCCCGGAGGCGGGAGGACGGACTACTGGCTCCACTTGCCGCTTCGCGGCCACCTCCATGCAATGATCGACTGCGACAGCGTGGAATGCGATCCGTGTTGCGGGGCTATCGTGTCGCCGGAGCGTGACAACTGCCGCCTTGTCTCCGAGCCCGACAGCCGCCGAATTCAACTGGCCATCAGCAAATCCAGTCTGCTCGAGCGGCTTGGCATGTTGCTCGGCGAGCCACCGGTTGCGCCGGTCGACTTCGCGCCTGCGTTGAATTTGTCCTCGGGCTATGGCCGCAGCCTCGCCGGCTATGTGCTCACCGCCGTGGCTGACCTCGAACAAGCCGGCACCGTCCTGTGGAGCCCGGCAACAATGGCCGTCTTCGAGGAGTTCATCGCAACCGCGTTGCTGCTGTCGCATCGCCACAACTATTGCGACGCGCTGAATTGGCTCGACAGGTCGATTGCACCACGCGACGTGAGGCGCGCCATCGACTATATCGAAGCCAACCTCGATTCACCATTGAGCATTGCAGCCCATTGCCGGAGCCGCCGGCGTCGCTGGCCGCACGCTCCTCATGAATTTCCGGACTTTCAAGGACGTCTCGCCGTTGCGCTATGCGCGCAACGCCCGGTTTCAACGGGTCCGGGAGGCGCTGGTGCAAGCCCAGCCAGGTGCGAGCGTCACCGGCATTGCCATGAGCTGGGGTTTCACGCACATGGGTCGGTTCTCAGTCGAATATCGCCGACGCTTTGGAGAAACGCCCTCGCAAACTCTCAAGGAGCGGCGTCGACACCGCGGAACGGTGCGCAACGAGCCATAGGTTGGCAAGTGCGCAACCTGGCCCACCGACCCTGGTGGGTCGTGCTGCGCTCACATGCGGCGCCCGCTGGACAGACTGAAGCAGCGGGCGCAGTCGCTCAGACATGAGGCGAGTGTCACGCCTGCCAAGGCGTGTGGCAGGCTGAATGGCTGATGGCGGCTGCCGGAGAAGGCCGAGTAGAGGAGGGCCCCGGATCGCCATCCCGACGAGCCAGCTCGATCGCTCATCCCACCGTCTCAGGGGGGTAACCAGTGCACGTCGCTTGTCGCGTTGCATGAGTGTCGCAGCACGCATTATGCCCCCATCAGCGTGCGCTCGCCCGCCGCCAAGACCTTGGGGGGGGTGGTTGGTTGAAACGGCCGAATCTGTTCGGCCTCGATCTCGCGGCGTCGAGGCCTGGATCAGGGCGAAGGCGAGGGGGTCATGCCGTGCTACGAGGCCGGTCGCGCGTAGCGCAGCCCGATCACGAGGCTCAGCAACGCCCGGTCGCCATCGCCGTAAAACTCGTCGAAGCCGCCCAGGAAATTGCCGGTCGCAAGGGTGATTCGAACGCTTCAATTCCCAAAAGCAGCCGAACTTTGGGCCCCCCGTGGCCGCATTCGCCATCCAACGTTTGATTGAGTGATTCTGGTAGCAGACCAACAAGTTGTGCCGCCAGCGATCAAGCCGAGCTTGTCAAGGATCTGTGCGCAATGAACAGCGCAACGCCCAAGTCTTCCGGCACGTGCACAGACGTGGCGCCAACACCTTTCTACAATCACTTGATGTCCATGATCCACGCCACCGCCCTGGAGAACAGGCGCGCGGCGCGACACGATGTGGGCGGTGCCGTCTTACATGCGGCCCATCCCCGGTGGCGCATTCACCCCCTGATCCTCTGTATCGTCGGCTTGATCGTCATTGCAGCTGCCGGCCGTACCCTGCTTGCTCCGGAGGTGAGCCAGAGGCAACCACCTATTGTCACCGCTGATGACGATAATGCGCCCAAAGAGCGATCGCGTGTGGTTGACAAGGCCGCCACACCGGACGAGTTGGCGGAAAAACCCCGCCCGGCAGCAGAGTCTGACGGCTTGGAACGGAGCGGCGCCGAGGGAAAGCGGACGGCCGAGAGGGGGATCGGGGCCGCAAAATCTCACGAGCGGCTTTTGGATGCAGCTGGGAAGCCACTCGCGAACCCGAAGAGCGAGCAGCCGCCACCAGCGGACGCGCCGTCGCCGATCGAGACCGGATCAATCCAACGGGCCGACGATCCTCCGGCGATCCGTATCGCTCGGGTGATCTCCGACGTGAAAATGCGTGCTGGGCCGAGCAATGGCCAATCGGTGCTTGCGACTATTTCAAGAGGCAGTGTCGTCGAAGTGATCAATTGCCGCCAATGGTGCGAGGTCATCTTTGCCGGTCAGAGAGGGTGGGTCTACAGGAGCTTCATCGGAGAGCGCTGAGCGGGCAGCACCGAGCGAACGACAGGGGCGGGTGTCAGTTCTTTGTTGGGCGGGCCGCCCCTTGGATCGGTTTGCGGATCGCTCAATCTTTCGTGGCGGCTGCCCGCTCACCAGGTCGTCAGTTCTTGACCGTTGGCAGGGCCTTCGCCCGCTTCTCCGTCAGGTTGAGAATCACCCGACCATCCTGCAACACGAACTGTGCGGGCGTCACGCTGACGCGGACCTCGCCGCTGCCGAGAATACCGTCGATGTCGGCGTGCAGCTCGAGGACAGTGTTGTCAGCGGCGCGCTTGATCGCCGCCACCTCGCCAAGCTCCGTGCCGTCGCTGCTGAAGACCAGCTTGTCGATCCAGGATTTTGCCTGCTCCTCTGTCAAAGTGAACTTCAGAGTATCGGGCTTCATGATCGCTGGTGGCGGGGACTGCTGGGTGGTCGGCATGGTCGTTTGCGCCGTGGCCAACCCTCCACCAAGCAACAGGGCTCCGGCAAGCGAGTAGAGAAATGCACCACGCATGTTATTCATCTCCTCTGAGATTCGTGGGCAATGAACGTGGCCATGGTGGCTGCTGGTCCTGTTGTTCTGGGTGTTCGTGTTCGGTGCTGCCTAGCTGGTGCGGTTGCTCGGGTAGGCGCGGCGCTGGTTCGCCACCATGGCGGACCCGGGGACGAGGATATGCCATCGGCTCAGTCGTGGATTTTGAAGCTGCTCATCTCGGGCATCGGCTTGTCGCGCCACCCGTTCTTGCGGAGCACGACATGCAGTGCGTTGACCGCGTCCTCCTGCGTCGCACCAAAGCCGGCGGGGGAGAGCACGAGTTCGATGTAGTTCGGACCTACGGCGCACCAAGCGCCGCCGTCCCTGAACAGGTGGAAGCCGTGGCTCAAATCCATCATAGCAGGGCCGATGAACCGCCCCAAGTTTGTCGGAGGCTCCAGAATCTTAGAGATTGGAGCTATGACGAATCAGAAGACGTTCCCGAAGTTCTCGGCCGAGGTGCGTGAGCGGGCTGTGCGGATGGTGTGAGCACCGCGCGGAGCACACATCGCAATGGGCGGCGATTGCCTCGATCGCGGCCAAGATCGGCTGCACGGCGCAGACCCTGTCGAACTGGGTTCGGCAGGCCGAGCGCGACCAGGGCCAGCGGCCCGGCGCGAGCACTGACGAGCGCGAACGGATCAAGGCGCTGGAGCGGGAGAACCGCGAGCTGCGCCAGGCCAACGAAATCCTGCGCAAGGCCAGCGCGTATTTTGCCCAGGCGGGCCACCGCCGATGGAAGCCATGATCAGCTTCGTCGATGCGTACCGAGACGAGCACGAGGTCGAGCCGATCTGCAGAGTAGTTGAGATCGCCCCGTCGACATACCACGCCCACGTCGCCCGCCGCGCTGAGCCGGAGACGGCACCGGCGCGTGTCAAACGCGACACCCTGCTCAGCGTCGAGATCAGAAGGGTATACGAAGAGAACTTCCAGGTCTACGGCGTGCGCAAGGTCTGGCGGCAGCTGCTGCGGGAAGGCTACGACGTGGCCCGCGCCGGGTTGCTCAGCTCCGCCAAACTGAGCGCCGAGATCCGGGCGGCTGCCGCCTGAAACTGGGCCTGCAGCACATCACGGACCGGTGCGCCCTGGAACATAGTAGGCATTGGCATTTCACTCTCTCTGCACCCGGGCGCTAATCAAGCGCACAACGGCAATGGTTTACGTTGGGCGCTTGTGCTTGGTGCGATCCACCAGCTTGTATTCCTGCTTGGGCTGGGGTGTCGGCGGCAAGGTCTTGCCCTTGACGCCGGTGATCTCGCGTCCCGTCTCACCACCGCGCGATCCGATGACCGCGTACTGACCAGACACCGGTGCTGTCTCGCCCGGTTTGAGTGTCTTCTTCGACATGTGTGTTGTTCCCGCTGCTAGCCTAGGTTGAGAACCAAGCCGTAGGCGATTCGCACCTCGGAGGACAGCGGCAGAACTATGGCAGAATAAAAACATCTGGGGATCGATAGAGAAAGCCCTTGCTGCGCCGCGGAGGCGCACCTACATCTCCGCCCAACACCGGAACAGTCGAGAGTGTTGGGGGATCACAAGCTCACTAAACATCCAAACCCCACGCTTGGCCTAATGCGCGATTGTCGGCTGCAGCAAGGGACCCTTGCGCAAGGGACGGAGGACACGATGTTCGTGTTTCTCTATCTCGAAGCCAGCGAGCCGAGCGGCAGGACCTACCGGATAGGTCTCGGATGCCTCGTGCCTCCGAAACTGGCTTCGATGGTAGTGCTGTTGATACGGCTATTCTGAAGGAAGGGGCACCTGGGCACCGGGTGCCCCTTCTCACTTCAGCGACCAAACGATCAGACGCATGAGGGGCGGCACCTTGAAGGCAGCCGCTCCCTCGGTGTTCTCAGTCGCCACCCAGACGTGCGAGCATTCGAGCTTCGATCACCTCGTTGGTCTCGGTCATCTCGTCGAACTCGTCCGAGGCCCACAGGATGCCATGCGGGGTCTCGCTACGCGGTCCCGACGCTATCGCGCGGGTGCCAAGCTCCTGCCACGCATCCTCGTAGACCTCTGCCTCATCCTCAGGCACCGGCACCAGCCTGTTCCCGGATGCCGTGCTCTCGATGCGAATGTATGTGCCGTCCAGCAGGCGGAAGGTGCGCTCCACGCCATTGGCATCGGCACCGGCCCAGGACACTCTCCCGACCACGACCGCGTTCTTCAGTTCGCCGAACTCACGCCACAGGGTTTCCAATGGCGATTTGGAATTGTCTCGACAACATGCAGTTTGTTCTTCATCGCAGTTCCTCCCTTCAGCGACCACGGAGAGACCAGGAAGGGCGGGGAGCTTTTGCAGGCTGCATCCCCGCCCCCAGGAACGGGTCCTAACCCTTCTTCTTGACCGGCCGCAACTCGAGGCGTCGAACGCGATACTCACTCTCGCCACTTGTCATGATGCGGACTATATCGCTGAGGCTGAGCATATCGCTCCACGCGATGGGGATCTCGCCTCCGGGCTGCCGGTATGTTCTGCCGACCTTCAGCGAATTGACGGGGATCCAGTCAGGACCCTCGTCGGTGGTGTCCGAGCTTCCCTCAGCGATGCAGACATCGAACTCCTGCTTGGAGTTCGGTTTCGAGGACCACGGTGCCTTGGGTAGACTGCTTGGTGATGGTATCGTCGTCGCGCATGGCGGAACTCCTTGTTGGGGGTTCCACGCCTTGCGGTGCTATCCAGCGGCTGGGCCGCCTAGCGGGGTTTCCGGCGAGGATGCCGCTGCTTAGCACTCAACCTTGACGGAACTAAGACCTCGGAGATGTTGCCCTCTTGAAGCAATCGCCGCCCAGAACCATCTTCGGCAAGAGCAAGGGAGACTACAGGGACCACAGCAGCATGAGCAAATCTTCGAAGAGCATAGTGCTGGCGGGCGCAGTTGGCTTGCAACAGATGCTGGCCACGGCGAACGACCCTGGCGACACCAAGCGCGATTCCATCCCACTGGCAGCGGTCAGCATAACGGCGCAGACCTCGGCGCCTGTCACCGACATCTACATAACGCATGCCGTCACCGATGACGTGTACTCTGCTGAGCCGCCGCGCAAGACGGGCATCGTCTTCAAGTCGACCGGCGACAAGTCCTGAAGACAGCAAGAACGGGCACCATCTCCGGCACCCGCTCCCTGCAAGGGTCAGTGCGTCGTGCGGGCCTTCACGCTACGTCCGCCTCGATGGGCTCGACGATTACGAAGTTGTCGGCAATGGCTTGGTCATCCCACTCGCCTTCGCCGAACAAGGCCCGTAGCTTCTCCATGAGGGCTTCGCGCGCGACCTCGGGTGTGAGGCCGGTAGCGACCATGATCGTGCCGCTGTCGAGTTCATCGCGACCGCGCGCCGCGCGTTCTTCGACGGCGAGCGCCACCCAGATCTTCAGGCGACCTTCGGCCACCTTCTCGATCTCGTACTTGCTCATGCCTGCCTCCCTTGCCCGTGCTGCGCAGGGACCAGATGGAGCTGGCACTGATCGGTCCAGCGCAACATGATGCCCAGCCCCAACACGATCTCAATGCGCCCGTCACCTAGCGCGAAGCCCTCGCCAACCACGGCGTCAATGCGGCCCCTACCACCAGTGGCGGCGCCGTAGCTATAGTTGCTGAGTACGAGGTGATAGTCGGGCTGGTCGGCGGGTTGGGCCACCGCGAGTGCCGGCTGCGGTCGGGGCATGCCGAAGATGCCACTGAAGCTGGTCATCGGGTCACCTCCCTGGCCAGCGGCTCCAGCAGCACCTTGTCGAGGATGTCGGCGTGCTGGGGGCAGAGCACGGCGTCGCGCTTGCACAGTTCCGACTCTACGATCTCAATGACCATCGCATCGGGCACAGCCCTGTCAGAGTGCCAGATGAGCAACCAGCGCCAGTCGTCGGGTAAGTCGGAATGGAACGGCACGGCCCTTGTGCAGGAGCGCCACGCGCAGCGGCGTTGCACATGCTTGAGGCTGATGCCTTGGGCGTCGGGATGGGGTATGATGTGGTCAGTCATTTCGACCTCTCATTCAGGTTGGAATGATCAGGGCTCGGCGAGGTGCTTCCAACACCTGTCGGGCCCGCTTCAATTTCAGGGTGGCCACTCCCTCGTCATCGGCCCTCGGGGTCCTCCTTCGGTTCGGGTGCATATAACGGATTGTTGCATGGTTGATAGTGCGTGCTCAAACTAAACCGTCACCTGAGCACGGCGACGCCTTCCCCAGGTGTGACCAGCTCCTCGATGTGCGCGCACCATCGCTCCAGCGCCGCCTCCATCTCCGGCCGCCAGTGATCCAGCCCCAGGTGTTCGTAGCCGCTGTGCGCATCCTTCGCCTCTGCGTGATCCAGCAGGAGCCGGGCCACGTAGGGGTTGATCTTGAGGGCACGGAGCTTGGTGGTCATGATGTGCCGGAGACCATGCATGAAGAAGTCCGGCGCCACTTCTGCCAGCTCCTTTCGGATGCGTTTCTTCAGTCGATCGACCTGACGCAGGGTCACAGGAAACACCCGTCCACCACGCTCGGGCCGCTGCCCCAGAATGCGCGTCGCCAGCTTCGGCAAGGGGATCGTCGTGTTGCGCTTGTTGGCCGACCCCGCAGGAGGCTCCACCAGCCGCCATCGATATGGTCCCAGTTCATGGTCATGACGATGTTGAGGCGTTTGCCCGTGATCAGCAGCGTCTTCAGGAACCGGCCCCCGTCGCTGCCGACCTCATTGGCGACCTTCCACACACCGGCAATGACAGCCTCTGCCTTGCCCGGCTTCCCATCCTTGCCCGACTTGAACCAATCACGCTTGCGGCCTTCGAGTTTCGACGACGCCACGGGTGGCGGCATCTCCGACATTGGTGACTGCTCGATCCGCTTTGTCCGCTTGGCCCATTTGAAGATGGTGCTGAGGTGGGCGTACAGCCGGTTGGCTTGGAACGGTGTCTTGCTGGCGACCTCGGCGAACAGCTTCTCCAACTCGTGGTACTGGATCGTGCCGATAGGGCGCTTCTCGAACCTCTTGCACAGCCTCAATACGAGGTGCTGATTGCGCTCCGCCGACTGAGCCCCTTGCTGCCCTGGGCCTCCAGCCTCGTGTAGTCCTCGACGCATGCCTTGAAGATGAGGGTCTTGCGGGGATCACCGGCCCTGGGATCGAGCTTCTTGCGCGCCAGCCTCCTTGCGTCGGCCGCCCCATCCCGGGCCTCGGCAAGCGTCATCTCGCCAACCGGACCCAGCACCCAATGGGTGGGTTTGCCTGCTGGGCAGATGTAGTAGACGAAGTAGCTCCGGTACCCCGATGGCTCGACCTTCACCTTCAGCCCTTTGACAGAGTCCGGCCCCTGTCCGTTACCCACCGCGGGACCTCGTCCATGGGCAACGTCAGGACGTTCTTCTCCGTCAACCTGTCCGGCAGCTTCTTCTTGTAGTCCCCCAGATCGTGCCCGCGCCACCGGACTGCGATCACGGGTGCCTCGTCCTGAACCTCGTTTACAGGTCGCTTCCTCTTGAGCCTCACCCTTGTCATGTGCGTGTACTCCTCACTCTCGATGCAAACCTGATGCAAACAAATGCAAGGGAGCTGCATAGATCACGGGGGGTATTTCTGTCCGCAGGTTGCCGCAGGACTGCCGCGCAACTGATTGACCAGGTTGAAGAATTCCCCACGGCGACCTACGCAACTCCTTGCAACACAATAACATATGTCGTTAACCCTTTGTTAACCGGCGCAGCCTAGCTATCCGCCGCAGAGATGCAGAGCATCTCACGGGATCGGCCGCCCACTGCCCAGGGCGGCGATCCCCGGGGGAGCAGCGAGTATCAGCTCTCGCCATACGAGGAGGACGGAATTGGCCGCCCTCTCGAACTCTCACTCGACCCAGAAGAGCGGCTCGGTAGGTGTCAACACACCACCGAGCCGCACCCCTGCGGCCCTGGTTGCCAACCCCGTGACGTCGTCGATCTCCACCGCCAGGCCCGAGAGGGTGGCGGGTCCCATGGACGGCTCCATGCGTGAGCGCGGGATCTTGGTGAGGAACCGGTTGAGCGGCTCCTCCTTCATCATGCCGAGCACCGAGTCGTAATCGCCGCACATGCCGATGTCGCTGATGAAGGCGGTGCCGCCGGGGAGCACACGCTCATCGGCCGTCGGCGCATGGGTGTGGGTACCCACCAGGCAGCTGGCGCGGCCGTCCACGAAGTAGGCCATCGCCTGCTTCTCGCTCGTGGCCTCGGCGTGCAGGTCGACGAGGATCGCATCGGCCCCCTTCTTGAGCCCGCAGGCCTCAATCTCGGCGTCCACCGCGCGGAACGGGTCGGCGAGGCCGGGCATGAACACGAGGCCCATGGCATTGATCACCAGCACGTCGGCGCCGTTGGCGGCCTTGAAGAGGCCGCTGCCGCGCCCCGGCGTTCCCGGCGGATAGTTGATCGGCCTCAGCAGCCGCGGCTGGCGCTCGATGAACACCAGCGCCTCCTTCTGGTCGAAGGCGTGGTTGCCCAGCGTGACGACGTCGGCGCCGGCATCGAGGAAGTCGACGTGGATCGACTCGGTGATGCCGAAGCCGCCGGCCGCGTTCTCGCCGTTGACCACGACGAAATCGAGCTGCCAGCGCTTGCGCAGGCCCGGGAGCCGCTCCATCACCACCGCGCGGCCGGAGCGTCCCACCACATCGCCGAGAATCATCATGCGCATGCGCTTCAATCCACGCAACGGAGGGGGCCCGACGGCGTCAGCACCCAGTCGAGGCGCTCGTCATAGTCGAGATGCGGGACCGCGTCGATCAACTGCTCGTCGAAGCCGACGCCGACAGCGGCGATGGCCTTGCGCGCGCGCAAGGCCGCGAGCGTGCGGTCGTAGAAGCCGCCGCCGTAGCCGAGGCGCCAGCCCCGGCGGTCGAAGGCGAGGAGCGGGACGAGCAGGACGTCGGGCTCCAGCTCGGGCTTGTCGGCCTTGGGCTCGGCGATGCCCCAAACCGCGCGGCCCATGGCATCGCCCGGCGCCCAGGCCCGGAACATGAGCGGCTTCCCCTTGCCCTGCATGACAGGAAGCGCCAGGCGATGGCCCTCGCGGCGAGCCGCCGCAGCAGCGGCCAGACGCGGAACTCGTCGGGCAGGGGCGCGAACCCCGAGACGACGGCGGAGCCCTTCAGACGCAGGAACTCGAGCCCGTGGCCGGCCACCGCATCCGCGGCCCGCGCCACGGCCTCGGCATCCAGTTCCGCGCGCCACGCCTTGATGCGGGCACGCAGGGCCTTTTTCTCGGCGATGAGGTCTTTACCTTGGCTCACAGCGCGGCATTGAGCCAAATCGGGCCCGCCAGCGCAAGCGCAACTCGGAAGGGAGAAGCAGGCAGAGCCGCATGAGCCGTGCGAGCGTCCAAACCCGCGTGGTCCCTACGAGATTGTAGGTGGGCGCCGTTTGTCCGAGGCCACGACCTCGGTCAGGGACAGCTCCCGTGCGGATCTTATAGGCCCCCGGGTTGCATACCCACGACGCACCCCGCAGCCCTGCCAGCAGCCAACATGAGGCCGCGGGCGCAAAAAATCAACGTCCGCCGGACGCAGTTCACCATTCGCGAAGCTCCAGCCTCGGCTGGAGTCGAAGAAGTGCTGGGGACATTCGGCTTCTAGCCGAACGGCGCAGTATTCGGGCGTCGCCACCGCAGCGCACCGCCGCTCGTCAGTCCTTCGCTTCGAGAAGGCTCTGCAGCGAATCCAGTGCCCAGGCGATGCGGTCGCGCGCCGTAGCGTGCACCTCCTCGAGCCTGCGGCGGCGCTCCTGCTCGAGGCTCAGGGCGGCGAGCAGGGCGTCACGCTCGCGCTCGACGGCTGCCAGGCGCTCCAGGAGCGCGCGCTCCGACATTTGGGCTGACCCCGGAGCCGGCCCCGGGGTTGCTGTCCCCTTGTTGCGCTGCTCCCCCGATGCAACGCTCTTCGGCTTGGCCTTGACGGCGCCGCGCCGGGCCATCTCAACGCCCTCCCCGCCGTGGTCAGGCCGTCTCGCGCCTGTTGCACTTGCCCCGCAGCTGCCGAGGACGATAGGTGTGCGCGCCGCGAGCGTCAACAACGCCCTGCATCCCTGCAACCCGCAGTGCGCCTGCGGCGTTGCCCATGTGACGCAAAGTCTCCGGCGGGGTTCGTCCGTATTGACAGCTGCGCCGGGAGCGCCGCACTAGAGGACGATTCGCTCGACCGGGAAACGACCACACCGCCAACGTCGGAGAACACACGCCATGGCTGTCAGGATCGCAATTTCGGGGTTCGGCCGCATCGGACGCAACGTGCTGCGCGCCATCGCCGAGGCGAAGCGCAAGGACGTCGAGGTCGTCGCCATCAACGACCTCGTCTCCGCCAAGGACAACGCGCATCTCCTCAGGCACGATTCGGTGCACGGCCCGTTCCCCGGCACCGTCAAGGTGGAGGCCGACTCGATCGATGTGGGGAGCGGGCCTATCAAGGTCCTGGCCGAGCGCGATCCGCGGAAGCTGCCCTGGAGGGACCTCGGCATCGACATCGTCATGGAATGCACGGGGATCTTCACCGACCGCGAGAAGGCGGCCCTGCACCTCGAGGCCGGTGCCAAGCGCGTGCTGGTTTCGGCGCCCTCCAAGGGCGCGGACCTCACCGTCGTATACGGCGTCAACCACGGCAAGCTGACGGGCGAGCACAAGGTGGTGTCGAACGCTTCGTGTACCACCAATTGCCTGGCCCCGGTGGCCAAGGTCCTCAACGACCTCGTCGGCATCAAGTCGGGCTTCATGACGACCATCCACGCCTACACCAACGACCAGGCCATCCTCGACCAGGCGCACAAGGACATGCGCCGCGCCCGCGCCGCCGCGCTCAACATGATCCCGACCTCGACCGGCGCCGCGGCGGCCGTGGGCCTCGTCCTGCCGGAGCTGAAAGGCAAGCTCGACGGCACCGCCATCCGGGTGCCCGATGCCCAACGTGTCGGTGGTCGACCTCAAGCTGATCCCCGGCCGCGAGACCAGCACGGAGGAGATCAACAAGGCCATGGAGCACGCCGCCGCCCAGGAGTTGAAGGGCATCCTCGGCGTCACCAGCGAGCCGCTCGTCTCCGTCGATTTCAACCACAATCCGATGTCGGCGACTTTCGACCTCACGCAGACGCAGATCGTCGACGGCAGGCTCGTGCGCGTGCTCGCCTGGTACGACAACGAGTGGGGCTTCTCCAACCGCATGGCCGACACCGCCGTCGCCATGGCGAAGGTGATGTGACGGCGGGGTCATGCCCAGCGGGCCTGACCCCGTGGCAGTCGGCAGTTGGTGCCTTGCCCGTTGCAGCGCGCATGCAGCCGGCTGGCGGCTGCCCGGTTCACCTCACGTTAACGCTGGCAGCAGCAGCCCGGCGCCGTCGTTCTCCCTGCCGGTCGCGGCCCCATTACAATTCGCCCCGTTGCCGGCCCGACTGCGGGCCGTGCGACCGGCGCTTGCGCCGCGCTCTTTGACATTGTGAACCACACCCGCCGCGGAGGTGCCAGACCCTCCGCAGTGTGCCGCCTGTGGCCGGCCGCCCGCGGTCTCCCGCTCCCCGTCGCCCTCGGCCTTCCACGAGCATGCGCTGGACCAATGGCCCGAGGGCGACGGGGAGAGGGTGGGGGCCTGCCCCGGCGAAGGCCGGGGTGAGGGGCAGCCAAGGGCGCCGACTTGGCAAGATCGCGCCAGAACCGGGGGACACGGGGGCGGGCTAGCGTGTATTCTGGCCACGGGGAGAGTGGCCCTGGCGCCCGCATGCGGCACTCCGGCCTCACGCCGGAGGCGGCGGTGCACCGTGGCGTGGCGCCCCCACTGCATGGGGGGCCTCCCAACCGATTGGAGGGCTCCCGGCGGCTGGGAGCTGGTTGTGCGCGAAGGAAGCTGGCATGTCTGAAGCGGACGTGTTCGCCGACAGGTCTCAGCTGACGGCTGACCTCAACATGATCGAGATTTTCCGATGGTACCGCATGGTCTTCGCGGAGCGCCTGGTGGACGCGAGCAACTCGCAGGACGAGGAGGTGCTCGCCACGCTGCGCCTGGAAGCG
The DNA here is from genome assembly GCA_963758625.1 of uncultured Alphaproteobacteria bacterium. Lineage (GTDB taxonomy): Bacteria > Pseudomonadota > Alphaproteobacteria > Rhizobiales > Hyphomicrobiaceae > AWTP1-13. The sequence continues at coordinate 26,488 of CAVWWJ010000013.1, forward strand.
ACCTATCAGCTGGCGGAGTTCTACTACGTGCTGAAGGCGCGCGAGATCCAGTCGGAGAGCCAGATCAGGATGCTGGCCGAGCTGCACAACGGCTACATCGCCGATCTGACCAAGGACCAGGCAAAGATGAATCGGCTGGGCCTCAACAAGGACCGGCTCTTGAATGCGATGTTCACGGCCGACACCCTGCCGCGGCTCCTGCAGAACTGGCGCGAGCGGCCGGGCGCTTTCGACCAGTCGAACCTCGCCCGCCTGCTGGCGATCGTGATGTCGGCGGAGACCTGCCGCAAGGTGGTGGTCGCCTGCGCCGATGGCGGATTCCTCTTACGCGAGCGCACGAGCTACGGGACGATCATCATCGTGTCGACCGGCAGGCTCGAGAGCATTATCGGCGGCTGCCTGCGCGAAGCGCGTCAGCGCATTGCCCGCCTTTCTGACGAGTTACAGCCGAAGGAGCCATAGTCGTGAAATTGCACCGATGCGCCGGCCTCCTCATCGCCGCCTTCGTATCGGCGGCTGCGGCCCTGGCCGACGTCAAGGGAGTGACCAACCTGCCGACCTTCACGGCCGAGGAGATGGAGCTCATCAACCGCAACTCACGGCTGATGCTCGCTACCAAGACGTGCGCCTGGCGTCTGCGCCGTGCGCTCGACGTGCTCGAGGACAGCAATCAGGGCGCCGCCCGCGCCCACGTCGCCGGCGGAGCCGCTGCTGTGCACGCCGCCTGCGGAAGATGGCGGGCGCGCCTCGGGCGAGGGGCCGTTCGACCTCCTGCAGATCCTCAAGGAGGCAGCGGGCCAGCAGACCAACCGCTCCATCGAGCTCGGCCGCTAGCGTGTAGTCGCCCGTGGCCGCGGGGCTCCCTCTCCCCGTTGCCCTCGGCCTTCCACGAGCGGCGCTGGCCAAGTGTCCGAGGGCGACCGGGCGAGAGGCTGGGCGGCGACGGGCAGCCCAGGGGCGCCGACCTGTCAGCGCGGGCCCCGGCGGCAGGGAGGGGGTTCCAATCGATTGGGAGGCCTCCAGCCGATGGGAGGCCGGCAAGACGCCCGGAATATTTCGCAGCGAGGGGAGTCGGCGATACTTTGCGGGCTGCCGCTCACGAGACGGCGTTGCAATCGGTTGAAGCGATCGGTTCTAGAAAATTCAAGGAGCGACCAATGCCAGTCCGTAACCACTTGCCTGCACCATGATCCTGGCCGGCGCCCTCGCTTGCGGCGGCCTGTCTGCCTCCCTGTCCTTCGCCGCAGAGCCTCCGACAGGCGCCCGCCGAGTTGCAGCCGGTGTTCGACTTCAAGGACGAGGCGCCGCGGGAACGCGCGACCTGCGCCCGGGCCCAGCACGCCCGGCCACCAGAAAGTGCGCCCGCGCGTGACGCTCAAACCAAGCTCGCCGGTGGTTCGCATCGGCGCATCCATCAACTTCGAGCTCGCCACCAATGTCGAAGGCTTCGCCCACGTCTACGTGGTGAGCGCGTCGGGCCGCGTGCAGGTGTGGATGGAGAACATGCCGATCTCTGCCGGTCAGCACACGCTGTTTCCCGACCCGCGGCCAGATCACCGCCGCCGCGCCGGCCGGCCGCGACGACATCGTGCTGGTCGTCACCAGGGAGCGCATCAAAGGCTTCCTCGGCTACGGCCCGGTTCGCACGCCGCGCGACCTCGACTACGATCCGGCGAGCTTCAAGCAGGCGGTAAGGGAGAGGTTCGAGGACCTGCCGCACCGCGACTGGGGCTATTCCCGCGCGATCGTGCAGGTGGTGAACAGGACGGGCCAAACGGCAGCACGTGGGACTGGGACTCCGACGAGTGGCAATAGGCGCCCGGGCGGCACCGGCGTCGGAGCCTGGCTCCCGACGCCGGTACGCCACGGCGAAAGAGACGGATGGGCTCCTTCGAGCTCATGATCCCGAGGGGAGGGAGTACCATGGCAAGGCAGCGGTTCGGGTGGCATGCCCTGGCTATGGCTGTGGGGTTGGGGACGGTGGGTGTGGGGAACGGCACCGCCGGCGCCCAGAGCATTCCAGGCAGCGCCGACCACGAGGTGCTCCTCTATCAGCGCCAGCTCGACCTCAGCCTCAATCCGACGAGCATCGAGGAGGCGAGCCCGTCGGTCCCGAAACGAGGACGAGGCCTTCGTCGAAAAGTCGCTGCAGGCGCTGGTCCCCGAATACGACGACTAAAGCAAGCCGCGCTCGCGCATCGTGCACGGAACGAAGTCCCCGCCCGGCGAGTGGCCGACCGCCGTGAGCCTCTCCATTCTCAAGGAAGGCGCGCGCGGCAGCTCGCTGTGCGCCGGCACGGTCATCGACTCGCACTGGATCCTGACGGCGGCGCATTGCGTCTTCTCCAAGGGCACGGCGGCGTCAAGGGGTTGCGCGCGGTCACGGCATTCGCAAAGAGCAATGTGCCGCATTCCGGCGAGGCGCGGCGCGTCAAGCCGGTCGTCGTGCATCCGAAGTATCGCCCGGTCGCGCGCGTCCGGCAAGGGCGCAGGGCTGATCAACGACGTGGCGCTGCTCGAGCTGGAAACGCCGACATCGGCACCACGCCAGAAGCTCGCCGCGCTTTCCGGCCAGTCGGCGTTCCTCGCGCCCGGCACCATGATGACCGTCATCGGCTGGGGTCTCACGAAGCCGCGCGGCGCCGGACGAGAAGCCGGACCCCAAGCTTCTCTCCAAGGTTCTCCTCAGGGCCGATGTCCCCGTTCCCGACCGCAGCGCCTGCGACGCCTTCCTGGGCTTCGCCGGGGCTACGGGCGAGTCCGTGTTCTGCGCCGGCGACGGCAAGGGAGGCGCCGATTCCTGCAACGGCGACAGCGGCGGCCCGATCTTCGCCAAGGGCCCCGCCGGGGAAGCGATCCAGATCGGCGTGGTCAGCTGGGGCGACGGCTGCGCCATGCACGGCACCTACGGGGCCTACGCCACCGTCCCCTACTTCCAGCAATGGATCACCAAGTACGTGCCGAAGGCGCAGTGGGTCGCGCCGCGCAATGCCAAGGCCGAACCTGGAGACCATCGCCGGCGTCAAGCCGGGCGGCCCGCCCGCGCCGCACGGCCAGGTCGACGGCCGATATCCGGGTGCACGGATGCCGAGGCACGCAACCGGTCCTGAAGACGGATGCCCGTGGCCGCGAACAAGGTCAAGGTCGGCTCGTGCCTCACCGTGCAGGTGACGAGCGGCGCCACCGGTCACCTCGTGATCTTCAACCGCGATGCCGAAGGCGCCATGCGCCGGATTTTCCCCAACCCGCGCAGCAGCGGCGCCCTGCCCGGCCAGGCGAAGACCCGCGTGCGCGCCGGGCAGGTCGTCACCGTCCCCGGACATCGGCGCGACGGCTTTCAGTTCGAGATCAGGAAGGACGTGCCGCGCGGACGCAACGAGATCATCGCCATCGTCGTTCCCGACGGCGCCGAGCTGGCCGAGATCCGAAGGAGTTCGAGGACATGCGGGCATCGGCCAGTTCCGACGACGTTCTCGGACACATCGCCGCGAAGACGCGCCGGATCGAGGTCACGCCCCGGTGACGCCCCGCGCAGTCGGCACGCGCCAGTTCGATATCGTGGACTGAAGTTCGATGGCCGCGGACTGAGCTCGATACCGTGGCAATTTCCATGCGCAGCATTACTCTCCACCACCAGTCGGAAGGATGAGCGAAATGTCCAGATCTCCGTTGCTCAGGTTGTCCTTGGCGCTCGCGGTCGCGGCGCTGGCGCTCGGCGGCAGGCCGCGCGCGCCGAGACCCCCGAGGATCTGGCGCGCGACCTGCGTCCGTCGCAGCGGCCCCTCTTCGAGCTCGGCGGCATCGGCGAGGAGGCTGGCGTGTCGGTCGATGCGTGGGTCGACAACCCCGATCGCGTCTACGCCGTCGGACAGCGGCTCAAGGTGTTCGTGCGGCCGAAGGAAACCTCCTACATCACCGTCCTCAACGTCGGCTCGAGCGGCCGCGTCGCGGTGATCTTCCCCAACTTCTACCAGCGCGACATGCGCGTGCGTGCCGGCCAGACCGTCAGGATCCCGGCCGAGGGTGCCAACTGGCATATCGACGTTGCCGGCCCTCCCGGGCGTCGAGGTCATCAAGATCATCGCCTCGCGCGAGCCGCTGCGGCTGCGCGAGCTGGAGCGGCTCGCCGGCGCCACGGAAGAGCAGCCGATCGTGTCGCTCGGCCGGTCCGGCGAGGAGGTCGCGCGCGACCTGGTCCCCCAGCTCGAGAGCAAGCAGGGCAACGCGGGCATCATACCCGGCGGCGTCAAGAGCCTCCTGGTGCGCGTCGTCCAGCGCGGCGCGGCGGTGAAGCTACCCTGGATCGCAGCAGTTCACCGGCGCCTTCGGGCTCACGCTGCGGCCGGAGCGGCCGGTCTACAAGATCGGCGACACCGTGCGCGTCGCCGTCGCCGTCGAGAAGGACTGCCGCCTCTCCCTCATCAGCCTCGGCACCAGCGGCCAGGCCGTCCGCCTGTTCCCCAACGAGTTCCAGCCGGACAACGTGATCCGCGCCGGCCAGACCGTCCTCGTCCCCTCGATCCGCTCCCCGATCCAGTTCAAGGCGCGGGGCCCCGCCGGCGTCGAAGGGCTGGTCGCCACCTGCAGCAGCCTGAACGCCAAGACGGAGCTGCCCCCCATAGTCCCGGGCGAGTTTGCCAACGATCGGCGACGTGGGAAGCGTGACGCGCGATCTCGTGGCCACGCAGGCGGGCGCCAATTTCGAGGTCGAGCGGGTGTCGGGATCGTTCCTCGTCACCAACTGAACGAGCCCTGGATGCAACCGGGACGTGACTTGCCGCTGCGCCGTGAAGCGCACCACGCGGGAACCAGCTGGGAGACCATCGTCATGCGCACGGTCCGTTCGTTCATCGCCGCCCGGGCGGCAGGGCTGGGAGCCCTGATGCTGGTCTCGGCATCCGGTCGCCTGTCCCGGCGGCGGCGCCAAGCGGCCGTCGCCGGCGAGACGCGCGATCTCGCCGAGAGCATGAACAAGCTCGGCGGCGCGCTGCTCGGCTCGCTCGCCGGCAACCGCAGCAGCGAGACCGTCGTCGTTTCGCCCTACGGCCTGGGCTCCGCCCTGCATCTGCTCTCGTTCGGCGCCGGCGGCAGGGCGCAGCAGGCCCTGCGCGCCAAGCTGCTGCCGCCCGGCTTCAAGACGGTGCAGCACGTGGAGGGCCTGATCGCGCTGAAGCGGCACATCCTCGGTGCCGACCGCGACAAGCTGAAGCTGACGGTGGCGAGCGCGGTCTTCATTCCGGAGGCCGCCAAGCCCTGGTCGCAGTTCGTCGGGACCGCGCTCGGCGTCTTCGACGCCGCTCCCGAAGTGCTCAATTTCGCGGACAAGGCCGCCGTGGTGCGAATCAATGCCTGGGCCAAAGCAGGCAAGCCAGGGGCTGATCCCGCGCCTGGTCGAGCAGCTCGATGCGGACGCGCGCTTCGTGCTGGCCAACGTCGTCTATTTCAACGGCGCCTGGGAGACCGCCTTCGAGGCGGCGCGCACGGCCAAGGCGCCCTTCACGCGCGTCGACGGCTCGAAGCGGGACGTCGCCATGATGGATGCGACGATGCCCGGTCGAGTTCGCCGAGTTCGACAATCTGCGGGCCGTCTGGCTGCCCTACGACGGCAAGGAGGTCGCGATGTTCGTCGTCGCGCCCGGCGAGCAGCAGGGCCCGACCGCGGTCGCCGAGGCCCTGAAGCGCAAGTCGCTCGGCGACTTGATGGCCGACGCGCAGAAGCAGGCAGCGCATGGCCGCGCTCCAGGTCCGCCTGCCGCGGTTCCGGGTCGAGAGCAAACTCGATGTCACCAACGCGCTCTCGGGCCTCGGCCTCGGGGCCGCATTCGCCGCGCGCGCCAACTACAACGCCATCAACAAGGCGGGCGGCGGCCCGCTGCAGGTGACGCATCGGGCGGTGCTGGAGGTGACCGAGGCGGGCACGAAAGCGGCGGCGGCGACGGCCATCACCAGCCGACCGGTCGCTGGCGGCCAAGCCTGTCGTTTTCCGCCGATCGCCCGTTCGCCGTTGCCATCGTCCACCGGCCGACCGGAGCCATCCTGTTTGCCGGCTACATCGCCGATCCGGGCGACGATCCCGGGCCGGCGCCCGCGGAACCGAAGGCCGTTCGTTGAAGCCGATTGCCTCCGACGGAGCTACTTGCCATGCCGATATTGCCGATCAGCAAAGCGTCTTGTCGTGCAGATCGCCCTTGCCGGGATGTCTCGCGGGTGCGGTCTCGCACTGGGCCGCGGCGCAGGCGCTGCCGGAGGCGTGCCAGGCCCTGCTGGCGAGACCTCGATGCCGCCGTCAAGGCGCGCGACCTGGACGCCGCCAAGGACGCAAACCGCAAGATCCAGACACGGGCGGGCTGCAACCCGCTGCGCATCGACGCCAAGGCGGCCATGCTCGGCCTCTACCAGCGAGAGGACGACCGGCTGGAAAAGGCGGGCGCCTCTCCCGCCCAGCGGCTCGCGGCGCTGAAGGCAGCCCTGGTGAGCTACGGAACGACGATGACTGGGAGCCGCGCCTCAGGATTGCCGACCTCAAGCAGCAGCTGGCCGAGGCCGGCGGCCCGCGCGATGCGCGGACATCAGCCAAGCCTACTACGCTGTCCTGCAGGCGGCGGCGAGGAATTCGCCGTCAGTCGCCCGCACCGTCGCCGGCCCAGCTGGAGCGGGTCGCCATGCTGGCCTATCAGTACCAGGCCATATCTCCGACGCCCGTGAAGGGGCGCGGACTGTACACCCGCGACGTGCGCCAGATTTTCGTGGGACGCGTGCCGGTTCCGCTCCAGTTCGTCTACGACGAGGACAACCTGACCGATCTCGGGCGCGCCGAGGCCGAGAAGATGGCCAAGGTGCTGAAGGAGGAGAACAACCCGCGCATCCATCTCGTCGGGCATACCGATCCGAAGGGGTCGGACGCCTACAACCTGGATCTCTCGGTGCGCCGGGCCGAGGCCATCAGGAAGTTCCTGATCGCGCGCGGCTATCCGCCCCATCAGATCACTGTCGAGGGGCGCGGCAAGCGCGAGGTCGAGGCCTTCATGCGCAAGATCGTGGACGCCGACCGGTTCTCGGAAGAGGACATCGATCAGATCCTGCGCCGCGTGGAGATCGTCTCGGAAGCAGTAGGACGTCGTGTTCTCGACCCCGGACAAAGGTGCTCGTGTCACGAGAGATTGCATACGTCGGGGGAGGTCTCATGTTGAACCGCCGCTTGTTTCTCGGCGGGCTGTGCGCCAGCCTTCCGGTCATCGCCCTGCCGGGCGCGCTGCGCGCCCAGAGCCGCGCCGCGCCTGCACGCCATGGTCGTCGGCATCAACAAGTACACGGGGCAGGGACCGAGCGGCAAGGTTCCCGATCTCGAGGGCTGCATCAACGACGCCAACGACATTGCCCGGCAGGTCGCACGGCTCGACCCCAACGTGCGCGTGCTGGGCGTCAAGGACGAGCCGGTGACCCGCGCCAGCTTCTTCTCCGCCTGGCAGAGCATGCTCGTCCGCTGCGCGCACAGGAGACACCCTGCTCCTCACGTACTCGGGTCACGGCGGCCAGGTGGCCGAAGCCTGCGCCGGCAACGAGGACGACAAGCTGGACGAGACGCTGATCCTCACCGGCTTGGACGTGAGCCACACGGCGGACAGGGCCGAGCACATCATCGACGACGAGCTGGCCGCGCTCTGGGCGGCGGCTGCGGCGAGGGGCGTGCAACGTCATCTTCGTCGCCGACAGCTGCTTCTCGGGCACGGTTTACCGCAACGTCGAGCTGACGGATCGCAGGCGGTACCGCACCATCCGCTCCTATCAGCTGGCGCCGGGCGCGCGCGCCCCGCGTGTCCTGCGGGACAGCGCTGCCGGAGGACTCCGCCGAACCTGCTCTTCCTCGCCGGCTCGCAGGAGAACCAGGCGGTGCCGGAGATGGAGCTCAACGGGGTCGCGGCGCGGCGCGCTCAGCGTGGCGGTCGCGAGGGCCCTGGAAGGCGGGGCAGACACCAACAGGGACGGGATCATCACCGGCGACGAGCTGACCGATTTCGTTCTGAGCTACGTGCATGCGCTCGGCGACTCCAGCCAGCACCCGACGTCGATCGTGGCGCGGCACCAGGTCGACCCCCGCTGAATGGGTCATGGAGCGCCTCCGCGCGCGGCGCACTGGTGGTTCTGCGGGCGGGAGGAGACGGCCCGTCATTCGACGAAGGCGCCGCCGGTCGCGGACCGCCGCCTCCCCCGCAGATCGGGCCGGTGCGGCTGCAGATCCGAGGTCTGGCTGCCTCCGAGCGGGCCCGCATCGCCGCGTCCCTGACGAATGCAACCGTCGTCGGGCGAGGGGGAGCCGGCGTCGCTGATCTGGGATGCCGCGCGGCAGCTGGTGTTCAACGGTCGAGGGGCAGCGGATCGCCGAGGAGTCGGTGCCGGCCAGCTGCAGCTGTCGTCGATCGCCGGCGCCTGCTGGAGCGCATCATCCAGATGTCGGCCGGACGCGGCGGCCTCAGCGTGGAAATACATCTCCCCGGCGAGGACGGCCGCCGCTCCGGCAAGCGTCGCGGATGTGACGCACAGGGCACGAGCGGGCCGGAGCCAGACCTCGATGATCAGGGTCAGTGGCGTCGGCGACGGCCACTACTTCACGGTCTTCAATCTTCACCGGCAACGGCAAGGTCGAGCTGCACGGAGCCTTCGCCGAGGAACGTCCGGGTGAGCGCCCATGTCCAGGCCAGGGGCGGCCATCCCGGCGTTCGAGGTGAAGGTGCAGGCGCCGTTCGGGGCCGACCACGTCGTTGTCGTCGCCGGCCAGCGCCGCCTGAGCCATCTGATGCCGGCGCTCGTGGGGGCCAACGAGAAGTACGCTGTCGCCGCCGTCCTGGCGGCGCTCGATCGGGAGGCGGCCGCCCAGCCGCTGCAGGCGGGCTTCAAGGGCATCTACACGAGGCAGCGCGGACCTTAGGCGCCCGGGCCGTAGCCGAACCATGTCCGCTTGCGATCACCGCCGCAGCGCAACATAGTGCTCGGCTCACGTTCCTGTGATGGGCCTGGACGGTCGGCCGCGTTTGCCGTTTTGACGGCAAAGCACGCCAGTCTATGCTCCATGCAACCGATATCGCAGGCAATGCGAAGAAGGCCCGTGTGGCGCGGAGGAGGAGGAAGATGGCTCGCCTGACAATCAACGGACAATCCCACAACGTCGATGTCGCTCCCGACACCCCGCTGTTGTGGGTGATTCGGGAGAACGTCGGCCTGACCGGCACCAAGTACGGCTGCGGCATCGCCCAATGCGGCTCCTGCACCGTGCACGTCAACGGCGAGGCGGTGCGCTCCTGCTCGCTGCCCGTCAGCGCCGCCGAGGGCAAGCAGATCACCACCATCGAGGGGCTCGCCTCCGGCAGCACGCTGCACAAGGTGCAGCAGGCCTGGGTCGACCACGATGTCCCGCAGTGCGGCTACTGCCAGGCCGGCATGATCATGGCCGTGGCGGCTCTCCTGAGGACAGAAGCCCAAGCCCACCGACGCCGAGATCAACGACGCCATCACCAACATCTGCCGCTGCGGCACCTTCCAGCAGGTGCGCGCGGCGATCCACGCGGCGGCCAACGCGTGAGGGGGAGGAAGCCATGACACCAACATGCCCGCAAGATCAAGTCCGGCGCTCCTTCGTGGTCGGCGCTGCGGCGCAGCCGGCGGCGGCCTCGCGCTCGGCCTCGACATCCCGTTCGGCGGCCCGGAGGCCGCGCATCGCCCAGGCCGCCACGCCGGAGATCAACGCCTGGGTCGTGATCAAGCCCGACGACACGGTCGTGATCCGCATCGTGCGCTCCGAGATGGGCCAGGGCACCATCACCGGGCTTGCCCAGCTCGTCGCCGAGGAGCTGGAGTGCGACTGGTCGAAGGTCACCTACGAGTATCCGACGCCCGGCGAGAGCGTGCAGCGCAACCAGGTGTGGGGCTCGTTCTCGACCGGCGGCAGCCGCGGCATCCGCACCTCGCACGACTATGTCCGCAAGGGCGGCGCAGCCGCGCGCATGATGCTGATCCAGGCCGCCGCCAACCAGTGGAAGGTGCCGGCCAGCGAGTGCACCGCCGCCAACAGCGTCATCACGCACACGCCGTCCGGGCGCACGCGTCAGGTTCGGCCAGGTTGCCGAGGCAGCCTCCAAGCTCACGCCGCCCGCCGACGTGCCGCTCAAGGACCCCAAGGCCTGGAAGATCGTCGGCAAGCCCGTGAAGCGGCTCGACACCGCCGACAAGGTGACGGGCAGGCAGGTCTACGCCTCCGACCTCAAGCTGCCCGGCATGCTCAACGCCGCGATCATGGAGATGCCCGGTCTTCGGCGGCAAGGTGAAGAGCTTCGACGCCGCCAAGGTCAAGGGCATGCGGGGCGTGCGCCACGTGCTGCAGGTCGGCGACACCGCGGTCGCGGTGGTGGCCGACACCTGGTGGCAGGCCAAGACCGCGCTCGATGCGCTGCCGATCGTGTGGGACGAGGGCCCCAACGCCAACGTCTCCAGCGCCTCGATCGCCGCGATGCTGGAGGAGGGCCTCAACGCCGAGCAGGCCTTCGTCGGCAACGAGGCGGGCGACGCCAAGAAGGCGCTGGCGAGCGCGGCCAAGAGGGTGGAGGCGGTCTACTCCTACCCCTTCCAGAACCACGCCACCATGGAGCCGATGAACGCGACCGCGCGCTACACGCCCGACAGGTGCGAGGTGTGGGCGCCGACGCAGGACGGCGCAGGCCACGTTCGCGGCGGTGCTCGCCGCGTCTGGCCTGCCGGCCGACAAGTGCGAGGTCTACAAGATCAACCTCGGCGGCGGCTTCGGCCGGCGCAGCGGCCTGCACCAGGACTGGGCGCGGCAGGCCGTGCTGATCGCCAAGCAGGTTCCCGGCGTGCCCGGTCAAGCTGCTCGTGGTCGCGCGAGGAGGACATGCGGCAGGGCCGCTACCACCCGGTCATGCAGTGCAAGCTGGTGGGCGGCTTCGACGCCAACAACAACCTCACCGCGCTGCACATGCGGCTCTCGGGCCAGTCGATCCTCGCCGCCGTGCTCCCGCAGGTGGTGGAGAAGGACAAGGGGCGCGACGCGCTCGTGTTCCAGGGCGTGGCCGCGGCGAACCTGCTCGGGGGCGAGTACTCGTTCGGCTACACCATCCCGAACCTGCTGATCGACCATGCGATGCGCAACACGCACGTGCCGCCGGGCGTCTGGCGCGGCGTGAACATCAACCAGAACTGCATCTTCATCGAGTGCTTCATGGACGAGCTCGCCCAGGCCGTCGGCCAGGACGAGCTCGAGTTCCGCCGCAAGCTGATGGCCAACCATCCGAAGAACCTCGCCGTCCTCAACGCCGTGGCGGAGCGGATCGGCTGGGGCAAGCCGCGCGCCGCAGGGCGTGCATCGCGGCCTCGCCCACATGAAGGCGTTCAACGCCTACGTGGCGGCTGCGGCGGAGGTCTCCGTCGAGGGCGGCAACAGGATCAAGATCCACCGCATCGTCGCGGCGACGGATCCGATCCATGCCGTCAACCCGGCGCAGATCGAGCGGCAGGTGGCGGGCTCGTTCGTCTACGGCCTCTCGGCGCTGTTCTACCAGGAGTGCACCGTCGAGAAGGGCCGCATCGTCGAGGGCAACTTCGACACCTACGAACTCGATGCGCATCGCGCAGATGCCGCCGGTGGAGATCGATCATCATGCCGAGCGGCGGCAGCGACCCCTGGGGCGGCATCGGCGAGCCCACCATCTGCGTGGCGGCGCCGGCCGTGCTCAACGCCTACGCCAAGGCGACGGGCCGGCGCATCCGCTCCGTCCCGCTGAAGAACCAGCGCGTGCGGATGGCGTAGCAAACCGGGGTCAGACCCCTCGCCTCCAACCTGGAGATGGAATGCCGAGGTCGAGCGCGAGGGGTCTGACCCCTTCCCATCGGTCGGACCATGAGCGCAGCGCGTCCTGCTTGCTGCCGTCGCGATTGCCGTCGGATGCGCGGCTGCGGCGATCTCGGCCGCGCCCGAGCCCCCGCCGGGGGCGTCGTCCTGCTCCGGCTGCCACGCGGCCAATGCGAAGGTCGATACCGCCGTGCCCCGGCTCGCCGGCCGCAAGGCGGCCGACATCGTCGCGCAAATGCAGGCCTTCAAGACGGGCAGAAGCCTTCCACGGTGATGGGCCGCATCGCCAAGGGGCTCACGGATGCGGAGGTCGAAGCCATCGCCGCGTGGTACGCGCAGCAGAAGTGAGGGCCGGAGGCGGTCATGACGCCGAAACCGATGAGCCGCCGCGAGTTCCTCGCCTCGGCCGCAGCGGCGACGGCCGGTGCGCTGATTGCCGCGCCAGCCTCGCGCAGAGCGCGCCGCGCGTGGTCGTGGTCGGCGGCGGCTTCGCCGGGGCGACGCGCGGCGCGCGCGCTGAAGCGGGCCGATCCGCGCATCGCGGTGACCCTGGTGGAGGCGAACCGGACGTTCACCGCCTGCCCCTTCAGCAACCTCGTGATCGGCGGCCTGCGCGAGCTCGCAGAGCCAGCAGTTCGGCTACGACAAGGTCGCCGCCGACGGCATCGAGGTCGTCGTTCGCGACGGCGACCGGCGTCGACCGCAGGCACGCACGGTGGCGCTCGATAGCGGCTCCACGCCTCGTCCTACGACCGGCTGGTGCTGGCGCCCGGCATCGACATCCGCTGGGACGGCCTGCCGGGCTACACCGAGGCGGCGGCCGAGAGGATGCCGCATGCCTGGAAGGCCGGCGCGCAGACGCTCCTGCTGCGCCGCCAGCTCGAGGCGATGGAGGACGGCGGCATGGTCGTCATGTCGGCGCCGGCCAATCCGTTCCGCTGCCCGCCGGGCCCCTACGAGCGCGCGAGCCTGATCGCCCACTACCTGAAGACGCGGAAGCCCAGGTCGAAGCTGATCGTCCTCGACGCCAAGGACCAGTTCTCCAAGCAGCGCCTGTTCCAGAGCGCCTGGAAGGAGCTCTACCCCGACCACCTGGAATGGGTGGGGCTGTCGCAGGGCGGCAAGGTCACTCGGTCGAGCCGGCCGAGATGACGCTCGTCACCGAGTTCGGCAGGCACAAGGCTGCGTCGCCAACGTGATCCCGCCGCAGAAGGCCGGCCGCATCGCCGAGAGTCGCCGGCGTCGCCGACCGGACCGGCTGGTGCCCGATCGACCCCGTCACGTTCGAATCCAAGCTCGTGCCCAACATCCACCTGATGGGCGATGCCATCATCGCCGGCGCCATGCCGAAGTCGGCGTTCTCGGCCAACGCCCAGGCCAAGGTGTGCGCCGCCGCGATCGTGCGGCTGCTGGCGGGCCAGCCGCCCGCCGAGCCCAGGCTCATCAACACCTGCTACAGCATCGTCGCTCCCAACTACGGCATCACCGTCGCCGGCGTCTACCGCCCGGTAAACGGGGTGCTACGGAGGTGCCGGGCTCCGGCGGGGTGAGCCCCGGCCGATGCGCCGCGCTCGTTCCGCGCGCAGGAGGCCCTGTTCGCGGAGGGCTGGTTCAGCACCATCACCAGCGAGGTCTTCGGTTGAGCCGACGCGCCGACATCGCGCCGCGCGCCGTGATGCTCCTGGCGCTGTGGGCGGTATCGCTTCCCGCCGCTGCGGCGCAGGAGGGGCTGAGCCGTTCACCGTCGTCGGCGATGCCATCCCGGCCTCCCTGACCGGCGCGAAGGGCGATCCCGAGCGCGGCCGCGCGATCGTGGCGAACCGGCACGTCGGCCTCTGCCTGCTCTGCCACTCCGGGCCGTTCCCCGAGGAGCGAATGCAGGGCACGCTGGCGCCCGACCTGAAGGGGCCGGCGCGCGCTGGTCCGAGGGGCAGCTGCGGCTTCGCATCGTCGATGCCGCGAGGCTCAACCCCTCGACCATCATGCCGCCCTACTATCGCATCGACGGCCTCAACCGCGTGGCCCCTCCTTCCGCGGTAAACCGGTGTTGACGCGCCGAGCAGATCGAGGATGTGGTAGCGTTCCTCGCGACGCTGCGTGGAGTAGCCGGAAAAGACGAGGCCATGATGTCCGACAGCGAGCGCGAGAGGACGGCGACACGGCGCGACGTCCTCAAGATCGCCGGCGCCCTGGCGGCAGGCTGCGCGGCACCCGCGATCGCGCTTCGTCCGGCCGCCGCCACGCCCGGCCGAGATGCAGGCGGCGGTGGCCCGGCGTGATCGGCGACGCCAGGCTCAACGCCGGCAAGGTCAAGCTCGACATCCCGCCGCTGGTCGAGAACGGCAACACGGTGCCGTGCACGGTGACGGTCGAAAGCCCGATGACCGCGGCCGACCACGTGAAGGCCATCCACGTCTTCGCCGAGCAGAACCCCCAGCCCTACGTGATCAGCGTCGCGCTGGGGCCGCGCGCCGGGCGCGCCAGCATCTCCACGCGCATCCGCCTGCGCGACACCCAGAACGTGCTCGCCGTCGCCGAGCTGTCGGACGGCACGTTCTGGTCGGACCGCGCCAACGTCATCGTCACCATCGGCGCCTGCCTGGAGGACGTTCTCTGATGGCACGCGCGCTCATCAACGCTCCGGCCAGGGCCAGGCGCGGGGCGGTCATCGAGATCAAGACACTGATCTCGCACGTCATGGAGACGCGGCTTCCGCTACACGACCAGGGGCGAGGCCGGTGCCGCGCGACATCATCACGGCCTTCACCGCCACCTGGAACGGCGAGGAGATCTTCCGCGCCCAGCTCCATCCCGCCATCGCCGCCAACCCGTTCATCACCTTCCACACGGTGGCGACCGAGAGCGGCACCATCGAGCTCAGGTGGACCGGCGACAACGGCTTCTCCGCCACGGAGCGGGTCAGGATCACGGTGGAATGACGCTTCCCGACCTGTCATCCCGGAAGCCGAGCCGCAGGCGAGGCTATCCGGGACCTCCAAGAGCGAGTCGATCCTCCCGAGGTCCCGGATCGGAGCGCTGCTCGCTTTCAGCTCGCATCGCACCGTCCGGGATGACGGGCATGCTGCGCGCCGCTGCCTCCCTCGCCGCCGCCGCTGTGGCCATCGCGATCGCCGTGCTGCGGCGAGATCCCGCCCGTCCGAGCGCCGCTCGTCCTACGAGCACATGAGCCCCGAGACCAAGGCCATGCAGGACGGCGACACCGGCAACCCCGGCATGCTGTGGGTGCTCGACGGCGAGGCGCTCTGGCGCACGAAGGCGGGCAAGGCGGCCATCGCCTGCGCCGGCTGCCACGGCGAGGCCGAGAAGAGCATGAAGGGCGTCGCCGCGCGCTATCCGGCCTACGATCCCAAGCGGCGGACCGCCGTCGATCTCGCCGGCCGCATCAACATCTGCCGCATCGAGCGGCAGCAGGCGCCGGAGCTGGCACGCGAGAGCAAGGACCTGCTGGCGCTCGCGGCGCTGATCGCGCGCCAGTCGCGCGGGCTTCCGATCCGGAGCGACGACGCGCGACTGAAGCCCTTCATCGACGCCGGGCGCGCCATCTTCGAGCACCGGCAGGGCCAGCTCGACCTCGCCTGCGCCCAATGCCACGACGACAACTGGGGCCAGAAGCTCGCCGGCATCACCCTGCCGCAGGGGCACCCGACCGGCTATCCGCTCTACCGCCTGGAATGGCAGACGCTGGGCTCGCTGCAGCGCCGCCTGCGCAACTGCATGATCGGCATGCGCGCCGAGCCCTACGCCTACGGCTCGCCGGAGTTCATCGCGCTGGAGACCTACCTGATGTGGCGGGCGCGCGGCATGCCGATGGAGAGCCCCGCGGTCCGGCCGTGACCCGAGGTCGACTGACGCTCACCACCACGAAGAGAACGGGTCTGCCCCAGCCTTCGGGCGCGCGGTAGGAGGGCTGCCGGTAGCGCCCGCCATCCATATAGCGAGGCGGCGGCGTATCTTGAGCCCGCCTTGCGGCTCGTTGCTCATGACGACGATGAAGTCGGTCCCCTTCGCGGTCTCCCTGCTGATCGGCTCGTCGGAAACGATCAGCGACGAGCCCGGACGAGACGACCTCCGATATGCGGTCGATCGCCTCCTTGGGAATGGCGACCCGCTCGAGCGCCAGCTTGGCGCCGGCAAGGTCCGCCGTGACGGCCTCTGCGTGGCGATCGGCGCGTGCGCGCTTGCCGTCGGCCTTGCGTCGGCCTCTGGCCCCTTGGCGCTCCGGTACATGGAGACGACGTTCCAGCGCAGCTCGGTGTCGCGTCTTCGCATATGCCACGGCGCGGTAAAGACATACGTGCCCAGCGGGCTGTCGGGATCGGCGATCGTGACGCGCCGTCTCGAACAGCGGCTCGCGGTTCTGCCTGACATAGAGGCGCTGCGTGTTCCGGCTGATGATGACGGAGATCGGCGTCAGCTTGCCTTGGGCCTCCTTGGCCTCCTCCAGAGCCGCTGTCTTGGCTGCCTCCGCCGCCTTGGCTTCCTCGCAGCAGCCGTGCCGCGAGCTCCTGCGCCGGCTGCACTTGCGCCTCGACGGCCTCCAGCTGCGCGCGCGCCTCGGCGAGCGCGGCCTCCGCCGCTGTCTTGGCCTCCTTCGCGCGCTCGGCCGCCGCGGCATCGTCATCGGCCGCCTCGGCCGCGCGATCGGCCTGGCGCAGCGCGCGCCTCGGCCGTCGCCACTGCGGCCTGCGCCCGCCGCAGCTCCGCGGGAAGGCGTGACCGGTCCGCCTTGGCCTTGACGACCGCCCGCCGCGCCTCCTCCGCCTTCTTGGCGGCCGCCGCCGCTTCGGCCGCCTTGGCCGCAGCGATCGACCTCAGGCTCTGGCGCCTTTCCGGCGGCGCATCGGTGCAACGGCCGCGTCGACGATGGCCGCCGAGGCCTTGTCCGCGCTGTCGCGCGCCCTTGCCGGGAGCAAGCATCGCCGTGACCGGCGCATCTCCCCGCGCCAGGGGCTGGAACAGTGCGGGGTGAACGATCTCGGCGGGGCTGATGTCGTCGCGCACGACGATCACCCGCATGCCGAGCTTGGTGCGCCCGAAAGCTGCTCGGCGAAGCCCATCGGCAGGCGGATGCACCCGCCGGAAGCCGGGTAGCCCGGCAGGATGCCGGCATGCAGCGCGATGCCCGACCAGGTGATGCGCTGCATGTAGGGCATCGCGGCGTCTAGTAGACGTTGGAGTAGTGCTCGACCTTCTTCTCAAGCACGGTGAAGATGCCGGGAGGCGTCTCGTAGCCGGGCTTGCCGGTGGATACGGGCGATCGCAGCATCGCGCCCATGCGCGTCGTATATGGTGATCCGCTGCTGATTGATCGAAACGACGGCCAGGCTGGGCGTGCCGGCCGGGCGGATGTAGGTCGCCTCATCGCGCTTGTTCTCGCGCCGGCTCTTGGCACTGCGTCTGTCGTCCAGGCGCCGATCAGAAGGACCGCACCGGCGCCAGCGAAAGCGGCGACCGACAGTTTGTAGTTACGCCACGCACGCACATCGACACACGCCATTTACCGAACCCCTTCGAGCATCCCGAAGCCGCCACACATCCCCGCTCCCATGACGTCCTATACTGCGGAGCGCTAAGCGAGCGTTACTGCCTCCATGAGACAAAAAACCATGGCGGTCGCTCGTGTCAACTCCGGCACACTCCCGAGTTGCACTCACATCCGCGCGCGCTCGCGCTTCCCGTCGCCGAAGCGAGATATGTTTTGCACTGCGCCGGTCAGTCCTTCCACAGCACACCCAGCGGCCATCGGTCGACGTCGACTCCAACGGCGAGCGCGGCGCTCTGAATGAGACTGGACGCCATCGCATCCGACGACGATCGCGGCAGACGATAGGCACGACGGCTGGGAGCCCTGCCGCGGGCCCGAAACAGCAATGGGCCCCGACTGGTAGGGGACAGCCAGGGCCCGCTGGGACAAGGCGGTGCGGGATTGCCAAACCGCGCCGCGCCTCGTCTTCTAACGCGATTCGCAACTTTCAGCTGCAGTAATCTGCATCACAACCTATTTGTGCGACGCAGCAGCCGAGGCAGGCGGCAAGGCACGCCGTCCTCCGACGGGCCCGAATCGCGCTGATGCATTGCCGGCGGCGCCGCCGGACCCGATCGGCGCGGCCCTGCCGCCGTTGCGGAACGAGCGAAGCCATCGCACCGCACACCAGAGAACCGCAGCCTGCAGCAACGCGGAGACCATGCGCGGGACAATGAGCTCGCCCCACACATAGTCGGTCGGCGGCGAACGCCATCACGGTTTCCGAGGCAAGCGCGGCACAGCCCCCCGCAACGATGATGGGCAGCGCACCACGATGGACGAGAACGACGGCAAGCACGATCCCAGCCTGAACGGGATCGAGAAATGCAGCGAGCACGAAGCCGAGGGTTGCCATGGCGGACCTCCCAGAATCCCGCCCACCCCCGGTGATTCGTGTGGCAAAAAAAAGACGCTGTCTGACAATATGACATATGATTATACGTCGGCGCCTATCCGGATTCCGATGGCGGATAGGTTGCTCGATGCTGCGGGGACGCTCTGCGTTTGGGGTCGGCAGCGGCGCCCTCGGGGCCGGGCCACCTGCCTCAATAGACGCGCGGCTTGGGCGGGAAGTAGCTGATCTCGTTGGTCATGGTGTGGGTGTGCACCGGCCGGTAGTCGATGCGCACCGTCTGCGAGTGCCTCGTCGGCCCAGGCCAGCGTGTGCTTCATCCAGTTGGCGTCGTCGCGCTCCGGATAGTCCTCGCGCGCGTGCGCGCCGCGGCTTTCCGTGCGCCGCTGCGCGCCGACCACGGTTACGGCGGCCTGGACGATCAGGTTGTCGTACTCCAGCGTCTCGATGAGATCGGTGTTCCAGATCAGCGAGCGGTCGGTGGTCTTGATGTCGGCCGTCTCCTTCCAGACCTCGTGATCTTGCCGACGCCCTCGTCGAGCACCGGACCGGTCGCGGAACACCGAGCAGTCTGGTCTGCATGGTCTTCTGCATCTTGAGGCGCAGCGCGGCGGTCGGCGTGTCGCCTTTGGCGTAGCGGAACTTGTCGAGCCGCGTCAGCGCGAGATCGGCGGCGTCGGCGGCAGCTCCGCCTGCGAGGCGCCGGGCTCGACCGTCTTGGCGCACTGCAGGCCCGCGGCGCGGCCGAACACCACGAGGTCGATCAGCGAGTTGGAGCCCAGCCGGTTGGCGCCGTGCACCGACACGCACGCCCGCCTCGCCGACCGCCATCAGCCCCGGCACCACGTAGTCGGGATTGCCGTCCTTCAGGGTCAGCATCTCGCCCATGTAGTTGGTCGGGATGCCGCCCATGTTGTAGTGCACCGTCGGCAGCACCGGCACGGGCTCGCGCCGCAGGTCGACGCCGGCGAAGATCTTGGCGGTCTCGGTGATGCCCGGCAGGCGCTCGGCCAGCATCTTCGGATCGAGATGGTCGAGGTGCAGATAGATGTGGTCCTTGAGCGGCCCCACGCCGCGCCCTTCGCGGATCTCGATGGTCATCGAGCGCGAGACCACGTCGCGCGAGGCCAGGTCCTTGGCGTGCGGGGCGTAGCGCTCCATGAAGCGCTCGCCCTCGCTGTTGGTGAGATAGCCGCCCTCGCCGCGCGCGCCTTCGGTGATCAGCATGCCGGCGCCGTAGACGCCGGTCGGATGAAACTGCACGAACTCCATGTCCTGCAGCGGCAGGCCCGCGCGCAGCACCATGGCGTTGCCGTCACCGGTCTGGGTGTGCGCGCCGGTGCAGGTGAAGTAGACGCGGCCGTAGCCGCCGGTGGCGATGATGGTCTTCTTGGCGCGGAACCGGTGCAGCGTGCCGTCGTCGAGGCAAAGCGCCACCACGCCGCGGCAGGCGCCGTCCTGGTCCATCATCAGGTCGATGGCGAAGTACTCGATGAAGAACTCCGCGGAGTGCTGAGCGCCTGGCCGTAGAGCGTGTGCAGCATGGCATGGCCGGTGCGGTCCGCCGCAGCCGCGGTGCGCAAGGCCGGCGGACCCTTCGCCGTAGTGCGTGGTCATGCCGCCGAACGGGCGCTGGTAGATGCGCCCGTCCTCGGTGCGGCTGAAGGGCACGCCGTAGTGGTCGAGCTCGTAGACGGCCTCCGGCGCGTTGCGGCAGAGGTATTCGATGGCGTCCTGGTCGCCCAGCCAGTCGGCGCCCTTGACGGTGTCGTACATGTGCCAGCGCCAGTCGTCGGGCCCCATGTTGCCCAGCGCCGCGGCGACGCCGCCCTGCGCGGCGACCGTGTGCGAGCGGGTCGGGAACACCTTGGTGATGCACGCCGTCTTGAGGCCCGGCCTCGGCGCATCCCAGCGCGGCCCGCAGGCCGGCTCCGCCCGCGCCGACGATCACGACATCGTAGGTGTGGTCGGTCAGCGGATAGGCCCTGCCGTTGATCGCCGGCTTGGCCACGCCGTTGCCAGTGTCGCGCGACGTCTTCCCGGGCCATGCCGTTCAAGCTCCGAAAGCTCAGCTTCAGCACCGCAAACGCGCAGGTGATGCCGATCAGGATTGCGAAAAACGAGTTCAGCAGCAGCGCCGCCACCTTGCGGCCCCTCGGAATGCACATAGTCCTCGATGATGGTCTGCATGCCAAGGCGCATGTGCACGACGCCCGAGAGCACCAGGAGCAGGAGCGGGATGGCGACCCACGGCATGCGCGAGCGTGCGCTTCACGGTGGCGTAGTCGGCGCCGGCGAGCGTGAAGCAGGAGCCAGATCAGGAAACCGACGAGGACGATATTGGCGACGGCCGTGACCCGCTGCATCCAGAAGTGATCCGTGCCCCCCTTGGCCGAGCCGAGGCCGCGGACCTTGCGCGAGCGGCGTGCGCTGGCTCATGTCAAAGCCCTCCCCGCAGCGAGATGCCGACCGCCCACAGCGCCGCGGTCAGCGCAAGGGAGCCGATGATGGTCAGCCACGCAGAGAGCATCGGCGGTGCGCGGCTCGAGGCCGCGCCCGGTGTCCCAGAGCAGGTGGCGCATGCCGCCCAGCATGTGGTGGATGAGCGCCCAGGAGTAGCCGAGCAGCACGAGCTTGCCGAGCGGGTGGGCGAAGATCTCGCTCACCACCGCGAA
This sequence comes from uncultured Alphaproteobacteria bacterium, assembly GCA_963758625.1. Lineage (GTDB taxonomy): Bacteria > Pseudomonadota > Alphaproteobacteria > Rhizobiales > Hyphomicrobiaceae > AWTP1-13. The sequence continues at coordinate 47,418 of CAVWWJ010000013.1, forward strand.
CGCCCGCTCGCCCATGGCGGCGGCGATCAGCCAGGCCGCGAGCAGGAGCGTGCCGAGATAGAGGGCAGCCCCGGTCAGCCGGTGCACGATCGACATGACCATGTTGATCTGCTGCCGGTAGATGCCGAGGTGCGGCGAGAGCGGACGTTCGACCGCGCGCTTGCTTTCGGCCATGGAGCTCGGCTCTCCCCCTCGTATGGTTTGGGTGACGCTGGGCTTGTAACGCCGCGCCGCAGAAGGGGCAATCGGCCTATTGTCTCAACGGCTATGCACGACTCGTCGCTGGTGTATTGTATACCACGCCGCCCGCAACCGCCCGACGTTGCAGGCAATGTGGGTGATCTCAATACGAAGCCGCCGGAACAATCGCTCGCGCTAATCGGGCACCTATTTTTTCGACCAGCGCCGCTTCTTTCCGGCCCATCGAATGCCATGGCCCGTCAGCGCGCACCGCGCTCTGTCGTGCCGGGACTTGTTCCCGGCATCCAGCCAAACACGCGCTCCGGAGGTCGCTTTGCGCTGGATCCTGGCGACGTGTGTCAGGCTTGGGGGTGAAGCACTGGATAACAAGCGCGTACCTGAAGTGAGTATCGGACGTTGCGGCACCATTGTCGCTTATTGTATCCGTTGAGAGACCACGTCTGTTTTTTATTTCCTGGCTGAATGCCGAGTCCAGAAGCGCCTTTTGAATTCTATTAAGCAATAACAAAATCGCCTGCGACACGGCTTGCTTCAACATTCCACGGTTTCTGGACAGTCGAAGATTTTCACCCTCAGCGCGGCAGGACGAGCCAGAGGTCGAGGTCGAGGATCACGCCGTCCGCGTACTCGCCGGCTGCGTTTCGCAATGGGAAATCGGCGCAGCTGTGGTTCTTCACGGCCACGAGGCGCACGCGCAGGGCGCCGACATCGCTGCCGGCCCGCGAGCTCCGCCTTCTCCAGCACCTCCGACCAGGCGTAGACCGTGTCGCCGGCGAAGCAGGGCGCCACATGCCGCCCGCCGTTGATGGCCGCGATGTGGAAGGCGTTGGCGAGGCCGTTGAAGGAGAGCGCGCGGGCGAGCGAGATCACCACGCCGCCGTAGATGAGGCGACGCCTGAACTGGCCCTGCGGCCTGCTCGAGCTGATTGAAGTGCACCTTCGCCGTGTTCTGGTAGAGCCGCGTGGCGATCTGGTGCTCGGCCTCCTCCAAGGTCATGCCGTCGATATGGTCGATCCTCTCGCCAACCGCGTAGTCGCCCCAGCGGTGCGGCGCCCCGGCGAGCTCAAGGTCGTAGCGCCCGATGTCGATCTCGGGCACGGCCGTGCCCAGCATCGAGGGATCGACGCGCTCGGCAGGCGTCGGCACCACGGGCGCGGGCGCCGGGCTCTGCGGGTCGCGCTTGCGCACCATCACCCAGCGCACGTAGTCGAGCACCGTTTCCCCGCTCTGATTGCGCCCGGTCGTGCGCACATAGACGATGCCCGATGTGCGGCTGGAGCTCTCGCGCAGGCCGATCACCTCGGAGGCGGCGCTCAGCGTGTCGCCCGGATACACGGGCCTCAGGAACCGGCACTCCGCGTAGCCGAGGTTGGCGACCGCATTGAGCGAGATGTCGGGCACGCTCTTGCCGAATACGACATGGAAGACCAGGAGATCGTCGACCGGCGCGCGCGGGTAGCCGATCGCCCTGGCAAAGGCGTCCGAGGACTGCACCGCAAAGCGAGGCCCGTAGAGCCCGGTGTAGAGTGCCACGTCGCCCGCCGTAACGGTGCGCGGCGTGGCGTGGGCGAGCACCTGGCCCACCGCGAAGTCCTCGAAGTAGTTGCCGCGCCGCGCCTTGGCCTCGCCCTGGCTCATGACGCCCCCGTCGCTGCGATCGCCTCGGCGATGGCCACGGTGCGGCGCGCCGTCTCGGCGTGCAGCAGCTCCACCATGCGGCCGTCCACGGTGATCACCCCTCTTGCCCCGGTTCCGGGGCTCCTCGAAGGCGGCGATGATCTTGCGCGCGAAGGCGACCTCGGCCTCGGGCGGGGCGAACACCGCGTTGGCAATCGCCACCTGATCGGGGTGGATCAGCGTCTTGCCGTCGAAGCCCAGCGCGCGGCCCTGCGCACACTCGCGCCGGAAGCCTTCGAGGTCCTTGAAGTCGTTGTAGACGCCATCGAGCACGTCGAGGCCATAGGCGCGCGCGGCGGTGACGGCGGCGGACAGCCAGTAGAGCGCCGCGAGGCGGTTGCCGGACACGCTCGGCGCGCGTCTCCTTGACGAGGTCGTTGGTGCCCATCACGAGGCAGCCGAGCCGCGCCCCCGGCCGCCGCGCCGCCGCTGCGATCTCGGCCACGTTGAGGATGGCGAGCGGCGTCTCGATCATCGCCCACAGCCGCGTCTTGTCGCGCGCGCCGGCGCTCGCGAGCGCCTGCGCGGCCGCCTCGATATCGGCGCCGCTGCCGGGCTTGGGGACCAGCACCGCATCGGGCGCGGCCGCTGCCGCCGCCTCCAGGTCCGCCTGGCCCCACGCCGTGTCGAGGGCGTTGATGCGGATGACCACCTCGCGCGGGCCGTAGCCGCCGGCCTTCACCGCCGCGCACACCTGAGCGCGCGCCGCCTCCTTGGCTTCGGGCGCCACCGCATCCTCGAGGTCGAGGATCAGCGCATCGGCCGGCAGCGACCTGGCCTTCTCCAGCGCCCGTGCGTTGGAGCCCGGCATGTAGAGCACGCTGCGGCGCGGACGGATGTCCATCATCGAGGGATCCTTCGACTTGGCGTCCCCAGGCTACGCAATTGCCATGCTCATAGCGAGTCGTGGTGCCGGCGCGCCGCCTCGGCTAGGCAGGGTCTCGCTGCCGGCCCAACGCGCATGCCCGGCCAAGGCAGGTATGCCCCGGAATTTGACGAACGTGGACTGGAGGTTGTGTGCCGCAACCTGCCTAAACGGGAAGCCGGGTGATTGCATCCAAAGGGGCGGTTGGCGAAAGCCGCTATTCGGGCAATCCGGCGAGGCGCAGGGCTTCGGCTTGCCTGTCCCAGGTTCCCTCCGGCCAGAAGTCCAAGCGTGCGCGCATCTTGGAAATCGTCAGGCCGGGTTCGATGGCGAGAACCTCCCGGATCACCTCGGCGGCCTTGTCCAGCTCCCCCAGCTTTGCGAGGCTCATGGCAAGAATGCGCAGCGCGCGCGTGGAGCGAGGGTTTCGCGCCAAAGCCTTTCTCGCCCAGGATGCAGCCTCGCCGTACTGGCTCCGCCTGGAGATGAGCGTTCGCTCGCGCCGAAGCCATGAACCACGCTCTTGGATCTCGCGGACTTATGCGTTCTGCCCGATCCAGCAGCTTCAGCGCCTCGGCCGGGTTCCCGAGCAGAGTTTCGCTCCACGCCGCCGCCGTCAAGGCCATGACCGAATTGGGGTTCAGTTGCAACGAAAGACGGGAAAGCTCTCCTGCGCGGCTGGGGTCCTTCCCCAAAACCCGGATCGCAAAAGCGGCCATCCACAGGACGTTGGCGTCGTCCCTGGCCAGGTCGACAGCCCGCGTGGCCAAGCGATGGCCGACAATGGCTTCCGCCTCCGGGTCCTTGGGCCAGCCCTGAAGCCGGCGTTCGGCATAGCAGTAGGCTGCCAAGGCCATCGCCGGCGCGTAAGCGGGATCGATGGCGAGCGCCTGGTGCAGACACTGGATCGCCGCGGCGAAAGCATCCTCGGTGAATTCGTAGTGGAGCTGCTGCGCGCGCAGGAGCAGGTCGTAGGCATTGAGGTCGGCCGCCGGCTTCTGCTTCAGGCGCTCGAACTCGGCGAGCTGCAGCTTCGGCTCGATCGCGCCGACGATATTTGCAGTGATGCGGTCCTGCAGATCGAAGACATCGCTCATCTCGCCATCGAAGCGATCGGCCCAGATGTGGGCGCCCGTCGCCGCCTCGATCAGCTGTCCGGTGAAGCGCAGCCGATCGCCGCCGCGCCGCACGCTGCCTTCCAGCACGTAGCGCACGCCGAGCTCGCGTCCGACCTGACGAATGTCGACCGCCCGGCCCTTGTAGGTGAACGACGAGTTGCGGGCGATGACGAACAGCCAGGAGCAGCGCGACAGCGCGTTGATGATTTCATCCGCCATGCCGTCGGCGAAATAGTCCTGCTCGGGATCGCCGCCCACATTGGTGAACGGAAGTACCGCGACCGACGGCTTGTCCGGCAGGGCCAGGGGTGGCGGTCGCGGTTCGATCGGGATGTTGTCCGCTGGCCCGCCTGGCGGCACCTGGTCCTCGCGCACGGCACCCACGAAGCGGATGCCCTTGTGGGGCAGGGTCTTGATCAGACGCTGCTTCTCGCCGCTGTCGCCGATGGCGCGTCGAACCGCATTGATGCGGGTGGTCAGCGCTGATTCGGAAACGATCCGCCCGTCCCAGACGGCCGCAATGAGGTCGTCCTTGCTGACGACGCGCTCGCGATTTCGGATCAGGTAGTCCAGGAGATCGAAGACCCGAGGCGCAAGGGGAACGAGATCGGCCCCGCGACGCAGCTCGCGCCGGTCCGTGTCCAGCACATAGTCTTCGAACTGGAAGCGCAATTCGACTGCTCCCTCGGGCGCACGCAACCGTCCGCAAGCCAACCTAACACATTCCGGAGGGGGAAGAAGCAAGCTCGGCGGTAAGGCAAAGTAAGCCGGTGGTAAAGCGCGCTCGCGGACGTCTCTGCCATCCTGGGCTCGGTTGGACGCTGAGCCGGTCCCCCGAAAATGCGGCTCGGACAGCATCTCCTGCCAGGAGGCGGATCATGCAAAGTCACACGAATTTGCAAGCTGCGGGAAATCCAATCGGCTGGGCTCTCAGCTGGTCACACGACGAAGTCCAAGACGGCTCGGGGCACGCATCCTCGATGTTCCTGAGGGCCTGCGCCGACGCTTATGCGGCGGCTGCCGATGTACGAAGAGCTGTCCAAGCTGTCAAGGAGCCGAGCTCGAGCGCCGCGGCATACCGCGCGGAGATCTTCCCCAGCACATCTTGAGGCTTTGACCCAGCGGTGAGCCGAGGGGTCCGGTGGACACAGAGCGCCGGCCTCGCAGTGGCGCTGTTGCAATGAAGGAATGCGACAATGCTCGTATCAGAAGCGACAGGCTCGCCTTCGCCGCCTTCAGCGGCCTGCGCACCATTTCCTACGTTCCGCAGATCGCCCGCATCGCCAGGGACCGCGACGGCGTTTAGCGGCGATCTCCTACATTCCGGAATCACTCCATCGACGTGATCGGACGGCGCATCGGCGATCTCCTATCCGACTGGCTGCTGTACGGCGCGCACGCCTCACGGCTCTGTATGCGGCCACCAATCTCCAACGATCTCTGGCTTGCTTCGTGAGCTCCATCTATGCCGCTGTGCTGCCATCGTCTGAGCTGATGCCCTCTCGACGTGTTCATGCAGATGCAGCCTGATACGCACCGGCACCGAAGACGCAGGGTTGCATCGCGAAGCGACGAAAGCGACCGCGCGTGGGCGGACACCTGCGGGCGGCTTGACATGATCAAACTTCACGGAGGACCTAACCGGTCGAAGGGAGAGTAAAATGGACAGCATTGAACGACGCACTTTTTCGAAGCTCGCGGCAGCTGGCGAGCGCCTTGGGCGCATGCGCTTACGCCCTCGCCACCATGCTGACTGCGGCGCTGATCGGCGCCCCTTTCGCCGCGGCACAAGACAAGTACCCGTCGCGTCCAGTGAAGATTATCCAGACCCTTCCAGCAGGGACTTCACCCGACATCAGGGCTCGCATCATCGCCGAGCAGCTTACCAAGATGTGGGGACAGCAGGTTGTGGTGGAGAACCGCCCAGGTGGCGGCGGTGCGATTGGTGTGCAAGCGGTGCTCTCGGCCCCGGCCGACGGCTACACGCTGCTGGCGGCGGCGACATCGACATTCACGATCCTTCCGGTGCAAAAGGACAAGCCCCCTGTCGACGTCAATCGCGATCTCGTCCCGATCGGGATAACGTCCTATGAGGGATTGGTGATCGCCGTATCGCCCAAGCTCGGCGTCAATACTCTGGCCGACCTGATCGCCCTGGCCAAGAGGGACCCGCACAAGATCATCATCGGCACCAATGCCGCCGGTACGCTGCCGCACTTGGCGGCTCGGCTGCTGGTCGACCTATCGAAGGCGCCGATCACCGTGCTGCCCTACGCGACCGGCGGCACCAATCAAGCGATCGCGGACATCTTGGGTGGGCGGGTTCATGTTGTGATCGAATCCCGGCCCGGCCTCAAGGGCGCCCTCGAACTCGGGCGACCTGAAGGCACTGGCGATCATGTCGAGCGAACGAGTAGCGGTAGATCCGGCTTTGCCGACCGCGGCGGAAACCATTCCCGGTCTCATTGCGGTCGGCTGGACGGCACTCGCTGCGCCGAAAGGAACGCCCGAGGCCATAATTCAGCAGCTGAGCCAGGACCTCCGCAAGGCGCTCGAGGCTCCAGAAGTCAGGACACGATTTGAGCAGCTCGGCAGCCCCTTCCGACCGATCTTAGCGGCCGAGGCTGCGCGCTTCATCGAGGCTGAGCAGAAGCTGTGGTGGCCGATCGTGAAAGCGGCCGGGCCGAAGTGAGGCAGGCAGCCATGGCAAGCCGGCAGATAGCGACACGCGTGCTCATCGTCGGGGCGGGACCTGTCGGCTTGACGCTCGCCATCGATCTGGCCTGGCGCGGCATCGACGTTACGGTCGTCGAGCGGCGCCACGCCGGCGAGGCGCCCGAGCCCAAATGCAATCACGTCTCGGCCCGGTCCATGGAGGTCTTCCGGCGGCTCGGCATCGCGGCGAAGCTGCGCAGCGTGGGCCTGCCGGAAGACTATCCCAACGATGTCTCCTATCGCACCTCGTTCACCGGCACCGAGTTCGCGCGCATTCACATTCCTTGCCGGCGCGATCGCTACACCGACAAGACCGGCCCGGACGGCCATTGGCCCACGCCGGAGCCTCCGCACCGTGTCAACCAAACCTTCCTGGAGCCGGTGCTGTTCGAGCATGCCGCCGCGCTGCCGCAGATCACGATCCTCAACCGCACCCAGATTGAAAGCTTCGTGCAAAGCGATGCCGAGGTTGTTGCGACCGCACGCAATCTCGACACGGGCGAGACCGTGCGCATTGCCTCCCGCTATCTCGTCGGCTGCGACGGCGCCAGATCAACCCTCCGGCGGGCTATCGGCGCGCAGCTCGAGGGCGATGCCGTCATTCAGCGGGTGCAGGCCACCTTCATTCGGGCGCCCGACCTGATCACGGCTGCAGCAGGGCGAGCGCTCATGGATGACGTACGCGGTCAACCCGCGCCGCGCCGGCAATGTCATTGCGATCGACGGCCGCGAGCGCTGGCTGATCTTCAACCACCTCAAGCCGGATGAGGCCGGATTTCGACGCCATCGATCGGGACTGGGCGATCCGCACCATCCTCGGGCGTGGGGCCGGAGTTCCGCTACGAGATCCTCTCCAAGGAGGACTGGTACGGGCGGCGGCTGATCGCCAACAAGTTCCGCGAGGGCCGCGTGTTCATCGCCGGCGATGCGGCGCATATCTGGGTGCCGTACGCCGGCTACGGCATGAACGCCGGGATTGCCGATGCCGTTAATCTCGCTTGGCTCCTGGCGGCCCACCTCAATGGCTGGGCTCCCGCCGAGATCCTCGACGCCTATGAGGCCGAGCGCCGGCCGATCACCGAGCAGGTGTCGCGCTTTGCCATGGCCCACGCCGACAGGGAGATCGAACGGCGCAGCGCCGTGCCGCCCGACATCGAGTTGCCGGGCCCGGAAGGCGATGCGGTGCGCGCACGCGTCGGCCAGGCGGCCTACGATCTCAATGTGCAGCAGTTCTGCTGTGGCGGTTTGAACTTCGGCTATTTCTACGACCGCTCCCCGATCATCGTCTATGACGGCGCCGAGCAGCCGGCCTACACGATGGCCGAGTTCACATCGTCGACGGTGCCCGGCTGCCGCGCCCCGCATTTCTGGCTGCGCGACGGCCGCTCGATCTACGACCTACTGGGGCCCGGCTATACGCTCCTATGCTTCGATCCGAAGATCGCGACCGGCCCGCTCGAAGAGGCGGCGGCCAGGCACGCGGTTCCGTTGGAGGTCGTAGATGTTGAGGCTGAGGATGCGCCCAAGGTCTATCAGCACAAGCTCGTGCTCGTCCGCACTGATCAGCATGTCGTCTGGCGGGCCAACGCGCTTCCCGACGACCAGGATGCATTCATCGATGTGCTGCGGGGGGCGCGGACGTGAGGCTTGCCACCATCTCCCGCGTGCGGCAGCGGCTGGTGCCGGAGTCAGCTATGGGTCGAACTCACCCAGCCATGCGTGGGGCGTTCGGCAACAAGGCACCGAGAGCGGACGCGCGGCCTCGGCCGAACGTTGGCCTGACGAGGAAATCTGCTTAGTATCCCTGCAATGAACACTGCTTAGTGTCCACACAATGAACACCGCGGATGTCGTCATCGTTGGCGGTGGCATCGTCGGCTCTGCTGCCGCCTATTTCCTGAGCACGGACGCGGGCTTTCGCGGCCGTCGCATCCTCATCGTCGAGCGCGACCCGAGCTAGCGCGAGGGCAGCACCGCCCGCTCCGCCGGGGGGTTGCGGCAACAGTTCTCGACGCCCGAGAACATCGCCATGTCGCAGTTCACCCTGTCCATGTTCCGCCGGCTGGCGGCGATCTTCGGGGCCGATGCAGACGTGGGCTTCCGCGAGCAGGGCTACCTGATCATGGCCCCGGCCGAGGGCCGCGCGCTGCTGGCGGAGAACGTGGCGCTGCAGCAGTCGATGGGTGCCGATATCGCGCTCCTGGGTGCTTCCGACCTCGATGCGCGTTTCCCCTGGCTGGCGAGCGAAGGGGTGGCCGCGGCCGGCCTCGGCCGCGCCGGCGAGGGCTGGTTCGACCCGCCGAGCCTCGCCGATCTGTTCCGCAAGGCGGCGGTCGCCAACGGCGCCACCATCGTCGGCGACCGGGTCACCGGGTTGCGGTGTACGGGGCGGGCGTGTGGAGCGCGTGGCGCTCGCAGAAGGAGGCAGCGTAGCCTGCGGGCAGGTGGTGAACGCCGCGGGAGCGTGGGCCGGAGAGGTGGCGGCGCTGGCGGGTGTGGCTCTGCCGGTCGAGCCGCGCAAGCGCTACGTCTATGTCATCGACGCGCGCGAGGTGCCGGACACGCTGCGCCAGGCGCCCCTCACCGTCGATCCGTCGGGCGTATGGTTCCGGCCGGAGGGGCGCGTCTTCATCTGCGGCAAGTCGCCGGAGGCGGACCGGGAGCCACCCGCCGGAGACCTCGACGCCATCGACCACGGCTTCTTCGAGGAGGACGTTCTGGCCGGTGCTCGCCGCGCGCGTGCCCGCCTTCGAGGCCGTCAAGGTGGTGAACGCCTGGGCCGGCTACTACGACTACAACACGCTCGACCAGAACGCTGTGATCGGCCCGCACCCCGAGGTGGCGAATTTCTACCTCGCCGCCGGGTTCTCGGGCCATGGCGCGCAGCAGGCCGCGGCCGCGGGACGCGCCATCGCCGAGCTGATCACGGAGGGCGCCTATCGGTCGATCGACCTGACGCGCTTCGGCTACCGGCGCATCGCCGAGGCAGCCCCGCTGCCGGAACGCAACGTCATCTAGCCGGCAGCGGGGTGTCTAGCAGGGCTCACTAGCAGCGCCGGACCCACCTGCAGCGGGAGCCGTAAGGTGTCCGCACCCGCCGGCGCACAGCGGGCGGCCGCCGTAGTAGTAGGGCGCCGCCCAATAGCGCGGGCGATACCAGCGGCGCCCCCGCCAGCCGCCGTACGCGTAGGGCCGGCCGCGCCATACCCGTGCACCGCGGTAAGTAGGGCCGGCCGCGCCAGACGCGGGCGCCGCCGTAGAGGCCGGCCGCGCCAGGCGCGCGCGCCGCGGTACGCGTAAGGCCGGCCGCGCCAGGCCTGCGCACCACGGTACACGGGCCGGCGGGACATGCGTGGGCCGCGCCAACCCGCGCCGGCGCCACGGTAGGCGAAGCTGCGTCCGCCGCTGAACGCCGCCACCACGGAGACTCCGCCGCCGACGGAACCACCACCGCCGCCACGGAACCCACGCCGCCCGGAACCACCACCGCCACCGCGGCGGGCGAGTTGCAGGCCGTCATCCAGAGCAAGGCCCTGTTGCAGGCCAAGGGGCGATACAGGGGGATAGCCGCCGTTGTCGACGGCGGGGCCGCGAGCAACACGGCACCCGCAAAGAGACAGGCAGAGAGGGAACGATTCGGCGCATTGGGGCCTCCTCGATGATTGATCCGAGCACATCGAGCGGCTTGGTCGCACCCACAGTCGAATGGCGCACTCCGGCCAAACCCTGATTTGCAGCGGCAAGGCTCCCAGATTTGCCGGTGCAAGCATCTTCCCGCGCGCACAGCGAGGGCGTAGGGATTGGGCATGGCGAAGGTTCTGGCGATCTCCTCCCACGTCATGCGCGGGCACGTGGGGCTCGCGGCCACGGTGCCGGCGCTGCAGTGGCTCGGCCATGAGGTGTGGGCGCTGCCCACGGTGCTGCTGGCGAGCCGTCCCGGCCTCGGCCGCCTGGCGCGTCGCGAGACGCCCGCGGCCGACCTTGCCGCCATGCTTCTCGCTCTGGAGAGCGACGGCTGCTGGTCCGCGCTCGACGCGGTCCTCACCGGGTATTTTCCCTCGCCCGAACTCGGTGACAACCGCCGCCGAGGCGATCCGGCGCATCAGGCAGACGAAGCCCGATATCCCGGTCCTGGTCGACCCCGTCCTCGGCGACGAGGGGCGGCTCTACATCGCTCCGGAGACCGCGGAGGCGATCCGCCGGGAGCTGCTGCCACTGGCGACGATCGCCACCCCCAACTGGTTCGAGTTGCAGTGGCTGCTGGGATCCGCAGCGACCCCGCCGGCGATCACGCCGACCCGATAGAGCCCGCGCGCCGCCTCGGGCCGCAGACGGTGGTGGTGACCTCGGCTTCCCAGACGCGCGACGCCGTCTCAACTCTGCTGGTGACCGAAACGGAGGACGTGGAGCATTGGTCCGCGCGCCAACCTGGCATTCCCAATGGCGCCGGCGATCTTTGCGCCGGCCTCCTCCTCGGCCACCTGCTCCGCAGGCCCTGCCCGCCCGCAGCCCTCCTCGCCGCCATTGCGGATCTCGAGCGGGTGCTGGCCGCGAGCGCGGGCCGGCCCGTCCTGGACCTCGCAGCGCTGGGCGGGAAGGAGAATTGGGAGGGCGATTGCAAATGACGGCGCACCGACGCCATGCATGAATAGGTGGACCGCTCCGCCGCGGGTTTGCGGGCAGGCCCGTGCGCGCTAGGCGACGGATCCGATGGCAGGCGAGGTAGGAGGCCGATGATTCCCCGCTACACCCGGCCGGACATGGCCCGCATCTGGGCGCCGGAGACGCGCTTTCGATCTGGTTCGAGATCGAGGCGCACGCCGCCTCGGCCATGGCCACCCTGGGCCTGATCCCCAGACAAGCGGCCGAGACCATCTGGGAGAAGGGCAGCAAGGCCCAATTCGATGTGGCCCGCATCGACGCCATCGAGCGGGAGGTGAAGCACGACGTCATCGCCTTCCTGACCCACCTCGGCGAGCACATCGGGCCGGAGGCGCGCTTCCTGCACCTGGGCCTCACCTCCTCCGACGTCCTCGACACCGCCTTCAACGTGCAGCTCGTGCGCGCCGCCGATCTCTTGGGCGCCGGCCTCGACAAGCTGCTCGCCGCCCTGAAGCGGCGCGCGCTCGAGCACAAGATGACGCCCACCGTCGGGCGCAGCCACGGCATCCACGCCGAGCCCACCACCTTCGGGCTGAAGCTCGCCGGCGCCTGGGCCGAGTTCGCCCGCGCCAAGGCGCGCCTGGCGCAGGCGCGCGCCGAGGTCGGCACCTGCGCCATCTCCGGCGCGGTCGGCACCTTCGCCAACGTCGATCCGCGCGTGGAGGCCTACGTCGCGGCGAAGCTGGGGCTGGTCCTGAGCCGGTCTCGACCCAGGTGATCCCCCGCGACCGGCACGCCATGTACTTCGCCACGCTCGCCGTCATCGCCTCGTCGCTGGAGCGCCTGGCGGTTGAGATCCGCCACTGCAGCGCACCGAGGTGCTGGAGGCGGAGGAGTACTTCTCGGCGGGCCAGAAAGGCTCCTCGGCCATGCCGCACAAGCGCAACCCGGTGCTCTCCGAGAACATCACCGGCCTCGCCCGCATGGTCCGCGCCTACGCCCTGCCGGCCCTGGAGAACGTGGCGCTCTGGCACGAGCGCGACATCCGCACTCCTCGGTGGAGCGCATGATCGGCCCCGACGCCACCGTCACCCTGGACTTTGCTCTCGCGCGCATGGCGGGCGTGATCGAGAACCTGGTGGTGTACCGGAGAATATGGCCCGGAACCTCGACCGGCTGGGCGGCCTCGTGCACTCGCAGCGCGTGCTGCTGGCGCTGGTGGACAAGGGCCTCGCGCGCGAAGACGCCTATCGCCTCGTGCAGAAGAACGCCATGCGCGTCTGGGAGGAGGGCGGCGATTTCCTCGCCCTGCTGAAGGCCGACCCCGAGGTCTCCAAGGCCCTGTCAGCCGGCGACCTGGAGGCCCTGTTCGACCTCGGGTACCACACGAACCACGTCGACAGATCTTCGAACGGGTGTTCGGACCGTAGGGTGCAATAAGGCGATAGCCGCATTGCACCGATATCCACGCCGGAATTTGTTGAGCCCACGTCGACGTGACCTGGGTCCCCGCCTTCGCGGGGATGACGTTCGTGCCGGCGCTGAGCTTTCAACTCGCGTAATTCCCGCGAAGGCGGGAACCCAGTCCACAGAGAGACAGGGGATGCGATCAATGAAGATCGAACCTGCGGCAAGCCCGGCGCTGGTACATCGGTGCAATGCGGCCATCGCCCCATTGCACCCTCTATTTCGACCCATTCATAGGATGCCCGAGGCGGAGATGAGTCGCCCTCGCGCACGTTGCGCGGTGGTCGATCGGCACAACCCTTCATTAACCATCCGTCCACCGATCATATCGACATGGTGACGCTGGTTTGCGATGGTTTCGTCATTCTTCACAGCTGCGTTCGCACTCTCCCGCCCGGCGCAGGTCGGGAGCCGGGCGCCATCGCGGCGTCTTCCCGCTTGCATCCCGCCGCGGGTAGCGAATGAATGGATCGTAGCACTACGTTTCTGCGCCGAGCGCAGCGAGCGCCCGCTGGCGCGCCTGCTCCACGGGGGGGCGCGAGGTGTCCTGAGCGATCTCGATACGCTCGCTGGTCGGCAGCGCCAGCGAGCAGAAATACCAGTCAGGC
>CAVWWJ010000014.1:0-59034 GCA_963758625.1 uncultured Alphaproteobacteria bacterium
GTCTGACACCGGTTGTCGACCCGTCATCCCGGCCGGACCCGGATCAAGTCCGGGGAGCCATCGGCGAGCAGCGCTCCGAGCCGGGACCTCGTGAGGTTCAAACTCGTTCCCCCGAGGTCCCGGACAGCCTCGGGCAACGCCCTCAGCTTCCGGGATGACGGGTATAAACGGTGTCAGACCCGGAGGGTCTGACACCTTCGCCGATCTTGAGGCCGATGTAGCGGTCCAGCGTGGCGGCGTCGCGCAGCAGCTCGGCGGAGGGGGCGCGGTGCACGATGGCGCCGCGCTCCATGATCACCGCGTCGCGCGGTCAGCGACAGCGCCAGCTCGGCGTGCTGCTCGATCAGGATCACGGCCATGCCCTCCTGCGCGATCATGCGGCGGATGGCGGCGGCCAGCTCCTCGACGATGATGGGGGCGAGGCCCTCCAGCGGCTCGTCGAGCAGCAGCAGCGCCGGGTTGGTCATCAGCGCGCGGGCGATCGCCAGCATCTGCTGCTCGCCGCCCGAGAGCTGGTTGCCCATGTTGCCGCGGCGCTCGGCGAGCCGCGGGAAGAGCTCGATAGACGGCCGCCAAGTCCCAGCGGCCGGGGCGCGACGCGACGGTGAGGTTCTCCTCCACCGTCAGCGAAGGGAAGATCTCGCGCTCCTGCGCCACCCAGCCGAGGCCCAGCTTGGCGCGCCGGTGCGGCGGCAAGCCCGCGTGATGTCGGCGCCGCGCCAGACGGCGCCGCGCATCACCTGCGTGCAGCCCATGATGGAGAGCAGGAGCGTGGTCTTGCCGACGCCGTTGCGGCCGAGGACCGCGAGGCTGCCGTGCTCGGGCCACCTCCAGCGAGATGTCGTCGAGCACCACCGCCTCGCCGTAGCCGGCGCGCAGGCCTTCCAGCGCGAGCAGGGCTCAGCCATGCTTGCGCCCCGCCGAGATAGACCTCGCGCACGCGCGGGTCGGCCGAGATCTCCTGCGGCGTGCCCTCCAGCAGGATGCCGCCCGCCACCATCACGATGATGCGGCTGGCGAACCGGAACACGAGGTTCATGTCGTGCTCGATGAACAGCACCGTGATGTCGTCGGCAGACCGGCGATGGCGGCGAACAGCTCGGCGCTCTCGTCGCGCGGCACGCCGGCGGCCGGCTCGTCGAGCAGCAGCACCTTGGGCTTGGTGGCGAGCGCCAGCGCGATCTCCAGCAGGCGCTGCTGGCCGTAGGGGAGCTCGCGCGTCAGGCGGGTGGCGTCGTCGCCCAGCGACAGCGACTTGAGGATGGCATGAGCCTCGTCGACCGCGTCGGGGAAGGCGGTGCAGCCCGCGCCAGAAGTTGCGGGCGAGCCCGCGCCGCTCGCTCACCGCCAGCACCACCGCCTCGATGGCGGTGAGCTGCGGGAACAGCGTGTTGATCTGGAACGTGCGCACCAGCCCGCGCTTGACCCGCTGGTGCGGCTTGAGCGCGGTGATGTCCTCCTCGCCCAGGTGGATGCGGCCCGAGTCGGGCCGCAGCATGCCGGTGATCAGGTTGATGAGCGTGGTCTTGCCGGCGCCGTTCGGCCCGATCAGGGCATAGCGCGCGCCCTGCGGCAGGGCGATGCTGATGTCCCTGGCGACGACCAGCGAGCCGAAGCTCTTGTCGAGGCCTGGGTGGAGAGCGCCGGCGCGCGGTGCCGGTCGCTGAGGAGCCACGGGGCGGCCATCTGGCGGCGAGGCGGTCACGACCGCCTGCCTCGCCAGCGCTCCGTCAGCTGCGCGAGCCCGCCGAGCACGCCGTTGGGCAGGAACATCACGACGGCGACCAGCAGCAGGCCGATCCAGAAATACCACAGCTGCGGGTTGATGCCCGAGAACTGGTCGCGTGCGACCATGAAGATGATGGCGCCGACGAGGCCGCCGTAGAGCCGGCCGGTGCCGCCGAGCACCAGGATGACGACCACGTCGGCGGAGCGCTGGAAGCTCAGCACGCCGAGCGACACCGTCTCGGTGGTCTGCGCCAGCAGCGCCCCGGCGATGCCGGCGATGGCGGCGGAGATGGTGTAGACCTTGCGCAGGTGCGGCGGCTCGGCGCGCCGATCGCCGGCATGCGCGTCCAGTTCTCGCGGATGCCGCGCAGGGAGAGCCCGAACGGCGAATGGATGATGCGCCGCACCGCCAGGAACACCACGAACAGCACGACCAGCGAGTAGGTGTAGGCGGTATAGCCGTAGAAGTCGAACGCGAAGACGGCCGAGGATCGGCCGCGATCTGAAGCCCTGCAGGCCGTCGGTGCCGCCGGTGAGCCAGTGCGCCTTGTTGGCCGCCTCGTGCAGCGAGCAGGCCGAAGCCGAGCGTGATCATGATGATCGCCAGGTGGCGGAAGCGCACCACGATGAGGCTCGACAGGTATCCGGCGACGGCGGCGACGCCGCGCGCCGACGGCAGGCCGTGAGCGGCTCGCCCCAGACATGGGCGGACAGGCCCGCCCCATAGGCGCCGAGCCCGAAGAACGCCGCATGCCCGAGCGTGACGATGCCGGCATAGCCCAGGACCAGGTCGATCGACAGGGCGAACAGCGCGGTGATGGCGATCTGGCTCGCGAGCCCAGGTAGCCGGGAACAGCAGAAGGGAAGCAGCGTGCCAGCCAGAACGCGATCTCGGCCGGCCGCCAGCGCGTCTGCGCCTCGAGGTAGAGGTACGGCGCGGCAGCCGCGCTGGCGACGCTGCCATCACCGCCTCCCGAACAGGCCCGCCGGCCGCCACATCAGGAGCACCACCATGACGAGGTAGATGAGGAAGGCGCCGAACTCGGGGACGTAGTACTTGCCGAAGATGTCGCTGATGCCGAGCAGGCGGCGGCGGCGAACGAGCCGCCGATGGAGCCGAGCCCGCCCACCGAGACCACGATCAGCACATAGACGAGATAGGCGAAGGCGAACCAGAGATCGAGGCCGACGATCTCGATCGCGAGCGCGCCGCCGAGCCCGGCGAGCCCGCTGCCGAGCGCGAAGGTGATCGCGAACGCGGCCTCGACGTTGATGCCGAGGCCGCCGCCATGCGCTGGTTGTCGACCGCGGCGCGCACCCGGGCGCCGAAGCGGGTGTATTCGAGCGTCGCCACCAGCAGCAGCGCCACCAGCAGCCCCGACGCCGATCAGGAACAGACGATAGGCGCCGAGGTCGAGGCCCAGGAAGTGGAAGGAGCCGCGCAGGAAGGACGGCGTCTGGATGGGCTGCTGCATCGGTCCCGAAGATGTAGGCGGCGGCCGCGACTGACATGAACGCGATGCCGATCGTGAGCAGGACCTGGTCGAGCTCGCTCGCCCGGTAGAGGCGGCGGTAGAGCATCCGCTCCAGGACGACGCCGCCACCGCGGCCGCGAGGAAGGCGATCGGCAGCGTCGCCAGGAACGGCCAGCCCGGCCGTTCACCAGCGTCACGGCGACGTAGCCACCGAGCATGGCGAAGGCGCAATGGGCCAGGTTGACGAAATTCATCATGCCCGAGCGTCACCGACAGCCCGACCGACAGGAGGAACAGCAGCATGCCGTAGGCGAAGCCGTCGAACAGGACACCGAAGACGGGAGGCAGCATGGCGGCGCGTATTCTCAGATCGGCGGTTGCGCGCGCCGGCGGTGCGCCGGCAGCACGGTTAGCTCGAGGTCCAGAAGGGCGCTGCCGTCGTGATGCGAGCGGATGGGCCGACCGTTGCGGGCCGGCCCATCCGCAGGCCGTCTGCAGCGCGAGGCTACTTCGCCGCGCCGTGACTCGGGTCCTTCACGTTCTCGTACTTGTCGAAATCGACATTGACGATGCCGTCGCCCACCTTCTCCACCTTGCGGATGTAGACGTTCTGGACGATGTCGCGGGTCTCGGGATCGATCATGCACGGTCCGCGCGGGCTCTCCCACTTCATGCCCTTGGCGGCGGCGACCAGCTCCTCGGCGTCGGTCTTGCCGCCGGTCTTCTTCAGGGCCTCGTAGATCAGGTGCATGCCGTCGTAGCCGCCGATCGCGAAGAAGTCGGGGTTGCGCTTGAACTCGGCGTTGAAGGCTTCGACGAAGTCCTTGTTCAGCTTGGACGGCAGGTTGTGGTCATAGTGCCAGGCGCTGATGCGGCCGAGCGCCAGGTCGCCCAGGGCCTTGATGGCGGTGTCGTCCACCGGCTCGCCGGTGCTCAAGAGCTTGATCTTGTCGGGGTCGATGCCGCGCTCGGCGAACGCCTTGCCCAGCGCCGCCGGCTGCGCGCCGCCCGGGATGAAGATGAAGATCGATTCCGGATTGAGGTCCTTGGCGCGCTGCACATAGGCCGAGAAGTCCGGGTTGGCGAGCGCCATGCGCACCGAGCCCACGATCTCGCCGCCCGCCTCCTTGAACGCCTTCTGGAACCAGATCTCGGCGTCGTTGCCGGGACCGAAGTCGGCCACCATGGTGTAGGCCTTCTTGACGCCGCCCTTGGTGGCGGCCCAGTTGCCCATGGTCGCGGCGATCTGCGGCAGGGTCACCGAGGTGCGCACCATGTAGGGCGACTTGGTGATGACGAATCGAGGTGGCGGCGTTCATGTTGACCATGAACTTCTTGGCCTCGCGGAGACGCCGGCCGCGCCCAGCGCCTCCGGCGTCAGCGTGAAGCCCGCGAGGATGTCGACCTTGTCGCGGGACGACCAGCTCCTGCGCCAGCCGCTTGGCCTCGTCCGGCATTCGGGCCGCCCGTATCCTTGCGGATGATCTCGATCTTCTTGCCGGCGACGGTGTCGCCCTTCAGCTTGATGTAGAGCTTGATGCCGTCGTCGATCTGGGTGGCGGTGTCGGCGAACTGGCCGGAGTAGGCGGTGATCACGCCGATCTTGATGGTGTCTTGCGCCTGGCCGCCGTGGCCGCGATCGCGGCGACGGCCAGACTGCCCAGTCCACAAGCAGCTTGTGCATCGGTATTCCTCCCTGTGTCTCTGTTGTAGCGCTGATTGCGGCGAACGTAGTGCGGCCCCCCAGCAGGTCAAACCGGCGAGTCGCCAGGCGCTACGCCGGGCCCACCGTCGGCAGTATTACGACACGAACGTCTTGCCTGTCAGCTTCTCGATGTTGCGGAAGTAGATTTTGTCGCGGTCGGCCTGCAGATATCGAGGCCATCGATGATCTTGATGGTCTCGCGGATGTATTGCGTGCCGCCCTCCGGATCGAACGGGCAGTCGGAGGCGAACACCACCTTGTCCACGCCGAAGAAGTCCAGCCCGCAAATGGTCGCTGCGCGCGAGCCGAACACCGCGCTGTCGGCGTTGAAGTCCTGCTTGAAATAGTCGAGCGGCCGCTTCTTCAGGCTCTTCAGCAGCGCGAAATAATCCTCGTCGGTGGTACGCTTCCCAAGCTGGTCCCACCCCGGTCCCACGCGGCCCTCGTGGTAGGGCACCATGGCGCCCAGGTGATGCACGATGATCTTGAGGTTCGGATACTTGTCGAGGGTCTTGGAGAAGACGAGCCGCGACATGGCCACGCTGGTCTCGTAGGGCCAGCCGAAGGTCCACCAGATCTCGTAGAGCGACTTCTTCTCGTCCATGTAGTCGGGATGGCTGGCGCCGCGCTCGGGATGGATCCAGATGGGCTTGCCGATGCGGTTCATGGCGGCGAAGAACGGCTCGAACTCGGGGCGGTCGAGCGGCTTGCCGCCGACATTGGTGTAGATCTGCACGCCCACCGCACCCAGCTGGTTGAGCGCGCGCTCGGCCTCGGCGACACCCGCATCGGGGGCCGCCAGCGGCACCTGGGCGATGAAGGCGGGGAAATGCTCGGGGTGCTTGGCGACCAGCTCGGCCAGGCCGTCGTTGCCGATCTTGGCCATCTCGGCGGCCACCTCGGGGCGGCCCTTGCTCAGCGTGTCCAGGGTCGGCGCCGGCAGCGACAGGATCTGCGCATAGTCGGGGAACTGCTCGACCACGCGCAGACGCGTGTCGAGGTCATGGATCGACTTCACCGCGCGGGTGCGCCGGAACATGTCTTTGAGGTCTCCCGCGACCTCTTCCATTCTCTTGTAGTAGCCGGCCGGGAAGAAATGATTGAAGGCGTCGATGCGTTTCATCCGGTGCGTTCCTAAGGTTTTTCAGGGTAGTGCGGATTTGCGAAGCGTAATCCGCCGTTCCGAGCGTGCATTGGCGGGTTACGGCTGCGCCTAACCCGCCCGACGACCGGGACCGGGACATTCGGGTCGAATTGTCGCGACGTTAACCGGTTGCGGACCACGTCCATCAGCTGCTCGTACCGCTCGAGGCTCGCTTTGAACCCCTCGGGTCGGTCATCCATCGCTTCCTTTCCCCCTCGGCCTTCGTGTCGGCCGCCGATGAGCATACTGCAACGGAAACGGTTGCGCGATGTCCCGGCGCGGTGCCGGCAGTGCTTCGCAGCAGCATTCGCTATTGATCGCCGGGACTGCGGATGTCATGTAGGTTACCCGCAAATCGGGGTGTTTCCGTGCGCTTCACCGGCCTCTTAGGTCTCTGTCTGTTGCTGCTGTTGGGAGTGGGGTGCACCAACGATCCCTATCCGGCGGCCGACCGTGCCAAGAAGGTCCTCTACACCTACTTCGCCGAGCCGCCCAAGACGCTCGACCCCGCGGTCGCCTATGCTGCCACCGACCACGTCGTCACGGGCACCGTGTTCGATACGCTGCTCGAGTACCACTATCTGCGGCGGCCGCCCGAGCTGATCCCCGGCCTCGCCGAGGCGGTGCCGAAGGTCGAGGTCCTCCCCAACGGTCACCACAGCTACCGCTTCCGCCTGCGCAGCGGCGTGCTGTTCCACGCCGACCCCTGCTTCGCGCTGAGCCAGAAGGGCCGCGACACGCGCGAGCTCGTGGCCGCCGACATGGCGTTCGCGCTCGCGCGCCTCGCCGACCCGGCCGTGAACAGCCCCGCGGCCCCGACGTTCAACGACGTGCTGGGTTTTGGCGCCTTCGCCAAGCGCCTCGGCGACATGCGCAAGGCCGACGCAGGCTTCGCGGCGTTGCCAGCACACGAGCAGTACAAGCGCGCCGGCGGCATCGAGGGCGTCGTCGTGCACGGGGACCTCAGCTCGAGATCGTGCTGGCGGAGCCCAATCCGCAGATCCTCTACTGGTTCGCCATGCCGTTCACGACCCCCATGCCCTGGGAGGCGGTCGCCTACTACAACGGCAAGGACGGACGCCCCAATCTCTCCGATCGCGCGGTCGGCACCGGCGCCTTCCGGCTGACGCTCTACGAGAAACAGCACCGCTTCGTGCTCTCGCGCAACGAGGCCTGGTACGGTCTCGCCAAGGCGAACGCGGATGCGCCGGGCGCCCTGTTTCCAGCCAGGGCCGATATGAAGGAGGACGATATCAAGGCCCGCGCGGTCGATCCGGCCTATGCCGGGCGGCGCCTGCCGTTCCTCGACGAGATCAGGTTCATCCGCGAGCGGGAGAGCATTCCGTCGTTCAACAAGTTCCAGCAAGGCTACTACGACGCCATCGGCAACGTCATCAAGGAGAGCTTCGACACGGTGATCGTCGACGGGCTCCTGTCGCCGGAGATGGAGGAGCGCGGCATCAAGCTTCACAAGGAGGTGGAGCCGACCATCTTCTACATCGGCTTCAACATGGACGATGCCGTTGTGGGTGCGCCGGCCGGCGACAAGAGCCGCAAGCTGCGCCAGGCCATGAGCCTTGCCATCGATGCAGAGAAGTTCCTGCGCCTGTTCCAGAACGGACGCGGCGTGCCCGCGCAGTCGCCGGTGCCGCCCGGCCTGTTCGGCTTCAGGAAGGACTACCAGAACCCCTTCCGCCGGCCCGACCTCGCCCGCGCCCGCCAGCTGCTTGCCGAGGCCGGATACAAGAACGGCATCGATCCCAAGACGGGCGCGCCTTTGAAGCTCGCCTTCAACACCGGCCGGACGGAGGCGGAGGCGCTGCTGCAGTGGGAGTTCCTGGCCTCCGCGTGGCGCGAGATCGGCCTGGACGTGGACGTCAAGGCCACCGACTGGAACAAGTACCAGGCGAACCTGCGCCAGGGCGCCTATCAGGTCTTCTTCCTCGGCTGGGGCGCGGACTATCCCGACCCAGAGAACTTCCTGTTTCTCCTGGAATGCAAGCAGGCGCAATCGAAGAGCAAGGGGCCGAACACCGCAAATTTCTGCAACGAGGAGTTCGACAAGCTCTACCAGACCATGAAGCAGCTTCCCAACGACGAGCGGCGCGCGGCGGCGATCGGGCGGATGGAGGAGATCCTCGAGCGGGAGCGGCCCTGGATCGAGCTGTTCTTTCGCGAGACCTACGCGCTGAGCCACGCCTGGGTCGCCAACGCCAAGCCCATGGGCATGTCCTACCCGACCTACAAGTACCGCGATGTGCTGCCTGCGCTGCGCGCCGAGATACAGCCCACCTGGAACGTGCCCGTGCGCTGGCCGCTCTACATCCTGCTCGCCGCGCTCATCGCTCTCGCTGCGCTGATGGTCAGGACCTACTACCGGGAGCGGCTGTAACGAAATGGCTGCCTATCTCATCCGTCGCCTCGCCTACGGCGTGCTCACCGTCCTCGGGGTCCTGTTCCTCCTGTTCGTGCTGTTCTTCGCCATCACCCACCCCGACGACATCGCGCGCAAGGCCCTGAGCGAGCGGGTGCGGCCGGAGGTCATCGCGCAATGGAAGAAGAACCACGGCTACGACAAGCCGATGCTTCTGAATACGGAGCACGGGGTCGCCGACCCGAAACGCTACACCGACACCCTGCTCTACGAGCACTTCCGTCGCATGCTGACCTTCGATTTCGGCCGCACCGACGTGGGCGACGAGCCGATCGGCAAGCGGCTGTGGGAAGGCGCGGGACCCAGCCTCAGCCTCACCGCGCCAATGTTCGTCCTCGGGCTCGCCCTGGGCATCGGGATTGCGCTGTGTGCGGCCTTCTTCCGCGACACCTACATCGACGGCGCGGTGCTCGTCGCCTGCATCCTCGTCATGAGCGTCTCGGGGCTGCTCTACATCATCGCCGGCCAGTACCTGGTGGGCCTCCTGCTCAAGTGGTTCCCGATCTCTGGCTTCGATTCCAACCCGGCGGTCATCGCCCGCTTCCTGGCACTTCCGGTGCTGATCGGGCTCGTCACCGGGTTCGGGGCCGATGCGCGGTTCTTCCGTACCATCTTCGTGGAGGAGATGAACCGTGACTACGTGCGCACCGCGCGCGCCAAGGGCGCCGGCGATGCGCGTGTCATGGTGCGCCACGTCCTGCGCAATGCGCTGATCCCGATCCTCACCAATGTCGTGGTGGCCATCCCCTTTCTCTTCACGGGGGCCCTGCTGCTCGAGTCGTTCTTCGGCATCCCGGGGCTCGGCTCCATCACGGTCGACGCCATCCGCAGCAACGATTTCTCGACGCTCAGGACCATGGTCTATCTGGGGGCGCTCCTGTTCGTCGTCGGCCAGCTGGTGACCGATGTGAGCTATGCCCTCGTCGACCCCAGAGTGAGGCTGAGCTGATGAGAGCGAATGGCGAATGGCGAATGGCGAGTGGACCTTTGAGCCATTCGCGATTGGCCATTCGCCATTCGCCTTTTACCAGGGCCAAGCCAGAAGGATAGGCCGTGCACTGGGTCTCCAACATCGCCGTGGTTCTGCTCATCGCCGGGGCCGTCTGGGTGGCGCGCACGGTGGCGCGCAGTCGCTTCTGGCGCGAGAGCGCCGTCGAGCTGTGGCGGCGGCGGCGCGCCGCCATCGTCGTCGTCGGCCTCTTCGTGCTCATGGCGCTCTTGGATTCCATCTCGTGGATCGGCGGGGCGGGTGCCGGCGACAACGTCGCCGCCTCCAGGCCGCGCACCATCATCGACCGCATCTTCCAGCCCGAGACCTTCAAGGAGGAGAGCTACTCCGCGCCGCTCGCCGGCACCGCCTTCTACGGCGGCAAGCCCCTGGCCTTCCCTGGCCGGCACCTGCTCGGCACCGACATCCTCGGGCGCGACGTCGTCTACCGCGCCCTCAAAGGCGTGCGCGTCGCCTTGCTGATCGGCGTCTTCACGAGCCTCCTCGTCATCCCCATCGCGCTGCTGTTCGGGGTCACCGCGGGCTACTTCGGCCGGCGCATCGACGATGGGGTGTTCTTCCTCATGACGGTGCTCGCCTCCGTGCCCGATCTGCTCCTGCTGATCGCCCTCGTCATGGTGCTCGGCAGAGGCACCCTGCAGGTGTGCATCGCGCTCGGTGTCACCGGGTGGGTGCGCTTCTGCCGCATCGCGCGCGGCGAGACGCTCAAGCTGCGCGAGGCCGACTACGTAGCCGCCGCCCGGGCGCTCGGCGCTTCCGACGCGCGCATCATCTTCCGCCACATCCTGCCCAACCTCGCCCACCTCGTGATCATCACCTTCGCGCTCCTGTTCACGGCCATGGTGCTGACGGAGGCGGTGCTGTCCTATCTCGGCGTCGGCATCGAGGGCAGCTGGGGCCAGATGATCGACCAGGCGCGCAACGAGCTCTCGCGCACGCCCATCATCTGGTGGAACATCACCGCCGCGGCGATCCTGCTCTTCACGCTGGTGTTGGCCGTCAACACCATCGCCGATGCCATGCGCGACATCGCCGACCCGCGTACGCGCAGGGAGGACCAATGAGCGCGCCCATTCTCGAGATCGAGCGCCTCGCGGTCTCCTTCCCCGCCGAGCGCGGACGGATCACGGTGGTCGACCGCGTCGCGTTCACCGTGGCGCCCGGCGAAACCGTGGCGCTGGTCGGCAAGTCGGGCTGCGGCAAGTCGATCACCGCGCTCGCAGTCATGCGGCTCGTGCCCAAGCCCGGGCGCATCGAGCCCGACAGCGTCATCCGCTTCGACGGCCGCGATATCCTGCCTCTGCCGGTGACGGAGATGCGCAACCTGCGCGGCGGCAAGATCGGCATGATCTTCCAGGAGCCGATGACGAGCCTCAATCCGGTGACGACGGTCGGCAGCCAGGTCCAGGAGGCGATCCTCCTGCACGCCAGGCTGCCGGCGCGCGAGGCGCGCAAACGCGTCGTGGAGATGTTCGCGCGGGTCGGCATCCCGGACCCGGAGCAGCGCTTCGATACCTATCCGCACCAGCTCTCGGGCGGGCTCAAGCAGCGCGTGATGATCGCCATGGCCATGGCCATGCGCCCGCGCCTCCTCATCTGCGACGAGCCGACCACGGCACTGGACGCCACCATCCGGGCGCAAATCCTGGCGCTGATCCGCGACCTCGCCGCCACCACCGGCACTGCCGTGCTCATCATCACCCACGACTTCGGCGTGGTGAACGCGGTGGCGGACCGGGTGGCCGTCATGTACGCCGGCCAGATCGTCGAGAGGGGCACGCGCGAGGAGCTGCTCGGCCGGCCCCGGCATCCCTATACGCAGGGCCTGCTGCGGTCGATCCCGCGGCCCGAGGCGCGGGGCGGAAGGCTCGAGGAGATCAAGGGCGCGGTGCCGCGGCCCGGGCAATGGCCACCGGCCTGCCGCTTCCATCCGCGCTGCCCCGTGGCGTTTGCGCGCTGCCCGGTCGAGGTGCCGGCCGAGACCCGGGTCTCGCCTACCCAGTCGGCCTGGTGCCACCTGGTCGAGGAGGAGGCGCGGCGATGACGGCTCAGCGCAACGGCGCGCTCCTGGAGCTGCGCGGCCTCAAGACCTGGTTCCCGACCCGCGCCGGCGTGCTCCAGCGCGTCACGGGTCACGTCAAGGCGGTCGACGGCGTCGATCTTGCCATCCACCCCGGCGAGACGCTGGCCCTGGTGGGCGAATCCGGTTGCGGCAAGACCACCGTGGGGCGCACCATCCTGCGGCTGGTGGAGGCCACCAGCGGCAGCGTGCTGCTACGACGGCGTCGACATCGCCGCGCTGCCCGCGGCCCAGTTCCATCCCTACCGGCGGCGCGTCCAGATCGTCATGCAGGACCCGGGCTCGGCGCTCGATCCGCGTGCCACCGTGCGCAATTCCATCGCCGAGGGCATGGAGGCCTTCGACATCGGGGCGAGCCACGAGGAGCGCACCGAGCGCGTCGCCGCCCTGATGCGCCAGGTGAGCCTCGACCCCGAGACCATGTGGCGCTATCCGCACGAGTTCTCCGGCGGCCAGCGCCAGCGCATCTGCATCGCCCGCGCGCTCGCCGTAGAGCCGTCGCTGCTCATCTGCGACGAGGCCACCTCCGCGCTCGACGTGTCGATCCAGGCGCAAATCCTGAACCTGCTCGCCGACTTGCAGGAGAAGCGCGACCTCACCTACCTCTTCATCACGCACGACCTCGGCATCGTGCGCTACTTCGCGACCCGCGTCGCCGTCATGTACCTCGGCCGCATCGTCGAGCTGGGGCCGACAGAGCGCATCTTTGCGGAGCCGCGCCATCCCTACACCAAGGCACTCTTGGCCTCCGTCCCCTCGCTCGACCCGGCGCAGCGCGGCATCAAGCCGGCGGCACTGGGCGACGTGCCCTCGCCTGCGAACCCGCCGCCCGGCTGCCACTACCACCCGCGGTGCCCGGTGCGCCTCCCCGACTGCAGCCGGGTCGACCCGCCGGTGGTGACCTTCGCCGACGGCATGTGCCGCTGCGTGCTGGCCGAGGAGCAGGCCACGCAGGGAGGACTGGCGCCCCGTAATTCTCGAGACGACTATTGAATCGGGCGAACTTCCACTGCTGCGGGCGACGGGAGGACCGATTTTTGTATGCTCAGATTCACGAGATGGCTGGTGATTGATAGAACAACCAATGTGCGGTCACGCTGGTCGCTGCCATACTCTGGCTCGGGGATGACGAAAGTCTCTCCCACGGGACTTTTCACGCGCAATATAGCCGGCCTGCTCCCCGCGATATCGTCACGCAGAAGTCTGAACAGAAACGCGCTCTTGTCCTGGCCAACTCGGATGGCGGGCGAATGTCTGTCTTTCGCGTAATTCTGGAGCGCAGTGATCTCCCCCAGGTACTCGATGACTCTCTTTGCCGAACGCAATCTGACCTCGATTGCCTTCAATTGCTTCGCTCGCAAGCGTTTGTCGGCGTCGATGTACGCTTTGTCGACCGCCGGGTTACGGAAGTGAAGGTGCATCTCATAGACGACCTGCCGCTCTTTCTTGCCGTCCTCGTCACCATCCTTCTTCTTCTGTTGACTCTCCAGCTTGTCTCTTGGTGACGGCCTGCGGAGCGTAATTCCCATTTGGCGCAGGACCCGCGGGTGGTTGTCTGCCGTTGGGTCTTCGCGCGTCCGGTCTTCCCGCGTCGGGTCCTGCAGAGCGATCCTCACGCTTCTCTCTTATTTCGAAGGTGCCGCCGACGCCTTTGAATGCAGCCAAGTAGGCTTGATATTTCAAATAGCTGCATTTGCTCGTTGCTCTGCTAACGAACTGGTGGAACTTCTCGCGGGCGAAGCTCGATGCCGTGTACGAGAACAAGACTCCGTTGGTGCACACCCTTGCTTCTTCGATTATCGGATCGCAGGCCGTCGATGGAGTTGATCTGGGACCGCATTTGTTTATGACAATTTCCTTCATTGCAGCGTAGACATCTTCGTGCACCTGCATCCCCTCCAGAAGAAGTGTCATGACGAGATCGTAAGGGACGCCGGAAATGAGAATGGAATCAAAAGCAGAGAGACTGACCTCGGCGGATAGCCGACTTAGGGCCTCCTCTGTATTCAGGTTGCCCATATCAATCGAGCTCAGGCCGCTGCTCCAATCGAACTTCATGCCGAGGTCGAAATTCAGAGGCGCCTCTCTTCCGAAAGGGAGCTTGGGGCTGAAGCTGCTCGCTGTAAGCTTTGCGCCAACATATTTGTTGGTGCCGGTAAAATGCAGGGGTAGATCCTTGCTCGCCCTCACGATGTTGAGCAGCAGCTGATCGTTCGAGGTGCTTTCAATCGCCCTGTTATAGCTATTGCCATGATATTCAAGCTCGGCCTGTGAGCATCCCGCGATGGTGAAAATAAGAATACAAATTCCTACGCCGGAAAAAGAACGCATAATGGCACCCGCACATAACAGTTAACAGTTTCGGGCTAGAGGATAGCATATGACTGTCAGGGTAGGGAATGATCAGCGTATTGAGACCGCTTTTTTGTGACGCTCCTGTGGTGCAAAGGCCACCCTCGCGCAAGAGAAGCGCTTTGCGCCGAGCGAAATAGCAATTGGAGTCCGGAGCTTCCGGATGATTTTGCGGGCAGGACCCGTCGGGCAGCGTACCGTGGGCTGCGCTGGCCACGCTCACCCGGCGCCCACGTGCAGGATGAAGAAGAGGAGCACGGCGCCGGCCATCAGGGAAAGCGCAAGGCCCGTCAGGAAGCCCACGAGAAAGACGCTGCGGCGGCGGCGGGGCCGGGGCATGGGGAGCGGCAGAAGCGGCGCCTGCCCGGGGTGGCGCGGGAAGGATGGCGGTTCCGGCTCGATGCGCTGCATCCTGAGCCGCAGGCTATCCACCTGTGCCGGCGGCGGCACGGCCCGCTCGCGGAAGGGATCGGGCTGGTAGGCCGGGGCCACCGCGTGCAGATAGGGCCGCTTCTGCTGCTCCAGCAGGCGCTCGAGGTTCTCGAGCGCGGCGGCCGTCGCATCGGCCTCCGCGGCGATCCTGGCCGTAGCGTCGAAGCGGGGCGGCTCTGGAGGCGGCGCCGGCTCGGGCGGGAGGGGCGCGACCTCGCGGAAGTCGGTGCTTGCCTCGGGGTAAGGCGAGAACATCGAGAACTCGGGGTAGGACGGCGCGGCGGGCGGGTCGTCCGGAAGGGATGTGGGAGGCTCCTGCGGGAACGCCGGCGCCGCCATCGGCTCGGTGGCCGGCGGCGGCAGCTCGGCGGGCGGCGCCGGCTCCGATAGCGCCAGGATCGTGGCGTCCGCAGAGATGGGGGTGCCGTCCGTGTCCCTGACGAACATCAGCTCGTCGCGAAACCGCGGCGGCGCGTTCATCGGGCCTGCCATGTCCTGCAGCCCCTCCTGCTCGGACGAGCCAGGCGGCATCATGAAGGGCACGCCGAACGGTCCTGTTGCAGCCGCCGTCGCGCCGCGTACATCTTCCGTGGGCATCTCTGGCGCGACCGCGGCCGCGTCCCATGCATCGGCAAGAGGGGCGGCCTCGGCATCTGCTGCGGGGGCCGACGTTTCAGGCGCGGGACTCGCCCATTCAGGGGGGAGAACTCCCCTGCGCCCTGCGTGCCGTTGTAGGGCTCGGGCGGCGGCGTGAGCGCTGCCGGATGCTCAGGCGCCGCCAACGGCTGTGGGTGCACGGCGGCGTCGAGACCTGGCTCGGCGTACGGCGGCAGCAGCAACGCCGGGAGGGGCACCTCGGGAAGCGGCTGCTCGGGCGCCACCGGCCGGACGCCGTCCTGGCCCGCGTCCGCGGGCGGCAGCGGCTCGCCAGCGGCTTCAGCGGCGCTCGGTGGCAGCGCCTCGTCGCTGGCGCCCGGAGCCGGGCTGGCGAGCGCCTCCTTCAGCATGGGATCGCCGAACATGTCGAGCCGGGTCGCGGCCACGTCCTCGGCGTCGCTCAAGCGCAGAGCCTGTCGGCGCGCCAGCGCAGACTTCGCATCACCGGCTTCTGGCGGAACCTGCGCGTCTGCCATTGCAACTCTCAACGCTCACCCCACCCCGGTCGCCACCGATTTTCCGGCGGCGCCTCGATGCGCGGCCCCTCCCGTCCGGGCCGTGCTGGGCTGCCTCTGACAGATCAAGGACTTACCGACCAAGCTTAGAGTGCAGTAGTGGCCAAAAATCGACCGAGCACAACCGCATGCAAGAAATCCCGTCCCCAGCATTGCCAGGAAAATCGCCGGGATTCACGCGGAATGCGAAGGCGCCGTAGGCGAGCAGTGGCCCGCCAGGGCCACACATGTCGCAGAAAAAAGAGAGGGCGGCGCCCTCTCACCTCTTGTCGCTATTCTTGTTGTCGGTGCTCTTGTCGTTGCCGGGCTGGCTCGCCCCGAGCTTGAACATGAGGGCCGCGCTGCTGTCGCCGCCGATGAAGGTATTGGGCAGCACGCCGGGCACGAGCCGCGTCGCCCGCTCCCAGTCGATGAGCAGCGGATTGGACTTGAGGATTGTCGCCTGGCGCTCCTGGATGTCGAGCTGCGCCTTGCCTTTGATCATGATCGCGTAGGCCTCGGCTTCCGCCCGGGCCTTGGTGGCGTCCGCCTGGGCCTTGGCGGTGTTGACAGTCTCCTGCGCCTTGAAGTTCTGCTTGCGCAGCTCCTGCTCCTGCGCGTTGGCGGACTCGCGCGCCACCTGCACGGCAGCGATCTGCTGCGTGTAGGCCTTGGGAAACTCCACGTTGGTCACCGCAAAGCCCGTGATGGTCATGATGTGCTGCGGGATCACCTCGAACACGGCGGCCTTGGCCTGGTCACGCAGCTCGTTGCGCTTGGTCAACAGCTCGTTGACGACAAATCCCGAAACCACTGCCTTGACGGCGTCCGGCAGGCGCGGCGCAATGATGCGCTGCTCGAATGTCTCCAGGTCCCCAAACTCGCTGTACATCTGGACGACGTGCTGTTTGTTCACCGCCCAGTTGAGGGTGACGGCGACGTTGAGCTCCATGGGGTCCTTCGACGCCAACTCGTAGGTCTTGGTGAAGGCCCGCTGGCGCAGCTCGACGGTGTGGCGGGTCTCGGCGAAGGGGATCTTGAAGTTGAGGCCCGGCTCCGTGACGCGCACCGGCGCGCCCCAGCGCAAGACGATGTCGACCGTGCCGGCCTGCGTGTTGAAGGCGGCGAGCCACAGCGAGAGCGCCACGAGGACCACTGCTGCTCCGAGCACGAACGTCTTGGGCTGCAGCGGAAGGGGAAAAAGTGAAGCGGATGGGGGTTGGCCTATGGAACGCTGTTGCATGTCGATACGCCTCTCGGTTGGAACCTATTAGCTCACTATTCACCATGGCGCTTAGCGTAGCTTTAACCAAAGCAAGCTCGGCGCACATAGCGGCTTACTGCAGCTCGCGCGCGAAATTCTCCCGACGCTCGATGTCTGGTTGCGCGATAGGCGATCCTCGGAAAACCGCCCATCGCGGCTTCCCAACGATATCACGGAGAGCGGGGACTTGCCGCTGGCGCGCGGGCCGCAGCCCCTGGGGATGCCGTCAGCTCTTTCCCAGACCGGTGATGCGGTCCACCAGGCGCACTTTGCGGCCACCTTGGGGCAGCGCCGCAGTCTCCGACACGGCCACCGGCTGCGGCAGCGCGCCGGCCGGCTCGGTGGCGGGCTGGATACGGGCGGCGTCGGCGGGGGCATGGCTCCCGTTGCCGCCGCCGTTCTCGGCGCCCACCGGCATGCCCTTGGCCGCAGCCGCAGGCTCCTTCGGCGCGTCGGCCCTGCGGGTCGTCACCTGGGTGACGCGCTCGGCCTGGCGCCGCCGGTGCTCCGCCCTGCCCGACCGGCGCGCCTGCCCTGGGGCCGGCTGCGTGCCTGCGCCGATGCGGCGCATCTCCTCCATGAAGTGGGCGGCCTGCTGGGCGAGGCGCTCGTGCGCGGCAGCCAGCTCCGCTCGGAGGCGGCCGATGGTCTCGGCCTGGCGCTCGGCCTGGGCCTCGGCGGAGCCGGCGCGGGCTCTCAGCGCAAGGCGGCTGTTCTTCAGGCCGGTGCCGGTATCCTGTGCCTTCTCGAAGGCGTCGAGCGCGGCCTTGAGCCGGGCGATCTCCCCGGCCTGGTCCTCTGCCTTTGCCTCGAGGGCGCGCAGCTCGCGCTCACGCTCCCGACTGCCAGCGTCCTCCAGCGGTGCTCCGGTGCGCGCCAGCTCGAGGACCGTCTCTGCATCGGCGATGCTTTCCCGCAGGCGGTCCATGTCGATGTCGGCGGCGGATGGCGGCGGAACGGTGCCGGCCGCAGCGGACGCCGGCGTTGCACCGGCACCGAACCCCTCGCCGAGGCGCCGCTGCAACCGGTCGATCAGCATCGCCTGCTCGCGCGCCTTGGCCCTGAGCGCCTCCGCCTCGGCGCGCAAGGTCACCTCGCCCTCGCTTGTCGGCCCTCCGTCCGCCCGGCGCCTGCGCGCGCCCGTGGTCAGGAGTGCGCTATTCAGCCGCTCGATCTCCGCCGACCTCTGGGCATTGATCGATGTCGCCTCCTCGAGCGCGGCCTGGTGGCGCTTGGCGCCCTGGGCGAGCGCGGCAATCTCGCGATCCCGGCTGAAGAGCAGGCGCTTTGCCTCTGCGAGGCGCGCCTCGACCTTGGGCAGGCGGTCCGCGACGGTCTGCTCCAGCACCCGCCGGGCATTCAGGTTCTCGTCCAGCTCCGCCTTGATGGCGACCACGTCGGTCTCCAGCGCGGAGATGCTGGCATCTCGCCTGTTGATCTCGATCATCTGGCGCGCGCGCTCGAGCTTGGCCTGGTCGAGCTGGGTCTCGAGCTTGTGCACCTTGATGGCGTAGGCCGCCCGCAGCCGGTCGAGATCGGCCCTGATTTCGGGCTCGCTCACCGGCATCGTCTCCTTCAGCCGCTTGGTTGTGAGCCGCACCGCCCGCGACCAGAACGCCGACGCCAGCAGCAGGGCAAGCAGGCTCGCCATGAGGAAGCCCAAGGCCACGAGCATGCCGGACTGGATCGAGATCAATGGCGTATCCTCGGCTTCAGAGCGTGCCGCGCGACCGCGAGGGGTGACGGCACGCCTGACACTCCCGCCGCAGCGGTGAAAGGCCTTGGCGTCGCGACTCTACGGCTACAACCTACAGTCGTCACGAAGGAAAATCGCCTTGGCTAATCGCGGGGCTAGAACGGGTTCCAGGTCGGAAAGCGCGTGTACTTGAGATAGCCGACGCTGGCACCGAACCGGAGGCCCACGCCTGTGCGGATGGGCGCCGTCACGATGTCGCCGTTCTTCTGGAATGTGAGCCCGACGCCGCCCACCATGAAGGCCGAGCCGTCGACGCCTGCGAAGCGGCGGTAGATGTCGAACGGGTCGCGCAGGTTGTAGACCAGCACCATAACCTTGGAGCCGTCGCCGCCCGCGTCCCAGCCGATCGAGGGCCCCTGCCAGTAGACCTTGTGGGTGCCGGCGTCCTTGGTAAAGAGCACGCCCTCGCCGAAGCGCAAACCCGCGATGAGGGCGCCACCGGCGTCCTGGCCGAGGATGTAGCCGTTGGGGCGGCCCTGCTCCTCGAAGGCATGCTCGATCACGCCGGCGAGGCCCTGTGTGATGGCACCGAAGAAGCGGTGTCCCGCATCGACAATCTCGTTTCGCGAGAAGGTGCGGTCGGGTGGCCCCTCATGGGCCGGGTCCGCATACGGGGTGCCGGGTCCGTCCCTGTCGGGGTCCACGCCCGGCGGATGGTAGGCGTGGCCCGGTGGCGGCTTCACGCGATAGGGATCGTCCTGGGGCGGAGGCGGACGCTCCCAGGGCGGCGGGCCCTTCGGCGGGCGGTACGTATCGTCCCTGTGCCAGGGCGGCGGGCTCTGCGCCGGGGCGGCGAGACCCCAGAGGAGCATGGGCAGCGTGGCGAAAAAAGCCAGTAGGATTGCCGTGCGACGTGAAGGCATGGTTCCACCCGAGCGCTGAGTTGTCTCCGTCCTCAGTGGCGTGCCTGCAAGTCGTGGGGCGCCGAGGCAGAGCGTATAGGCTTGCGAAACCAATACTGCAAAGGTTACCAAAGTGTGGCCTGGGACGCCGGCACGGCAATATGCCGCCTGCAACCTTCGGCTGAGTCAGGCGCCCCTGGGGAGCGGCATGCGGGCCCAGGCGACGAACCCCGGGTTGAGGAAGCGGGGCTTGCCGTAAAGCAGCGGTGCCCCCTCGAATGTCGTCACTATGCCGCCCGCGGCCGCGAGCACCGCGTGCCCCGCCGCCGTATCCCATTCGCTGGTGGGGCCCGCGCGCGGGTAGAGGTCGGCCTCGCCCCTGGCGATGAGCCCGAACTTGAGCGAGGAGGGGAGCGCGCGGCGGTCGCGCACCCGGAGCCGGTCGAGGAAGCGCGAGGTTGTTGCATCGCCGTGGGTGGCGCTGACGAGCGCGGCGAGCGCGTTGGGGTCGGGCGGGCGCGTGTACAGGCGCTCGAGCCTGCAGGCCGCGAGATTCCGGCACCTCGCTCTGAGGCGGCAGCCGCGCCGCCCAGGCTTCGCCCGGTCCCGTGGTGACGAAGAAATCGGGAATTGCAGGAGCATAGAGGAGGCCGAAAACGGGGATCTTGTCCTCGATCAGCGCGATGTTGATGGTGAATTCCGGCCGGCGCCGAATGAACGACCTGGTGCCGTCGAGCGGGTCCACCAGGAAGTAGGTGCGCCCGGTTTCCGGGATGTGGCCGGCGGCCACGGCCTCCTCGGAGACGACGGCGACGCCCGGCGCGACGCGCTCGAGCCCCTCGAGGATGATTGCCTCCAACTCGTGATCTGCCACCGTCACCGGGCTGTTGTCCGCCTTGGTGATGGCCCGCACACCGGCGGCAAAATGCGCGAGCTGCACCCGGGCGGCGCGCAGCGCCACGCTCAGGAGACCTTCGGCCAGCAGTTTCAAGTCGCTTGATGCCATGGCCCGATGTCGCGGCTGGTCGCTGTCTTTCCGGCGCTTGCTTCGCAGCGGAGGGCGTCAGACCCTTCGCCTCGACCGAGGTGCTTCATCGCAACTCAACCGCAAGGGTCTGACGCCCGCACCCAACCTCTCCCCTTGCGCCTGCACTTGGTGTCGGCTGGAAGTCTGGGAACACCGAGCTCACGGCCGATCCGTTCCCAAGGAGCACACTAGTGGCCTGCACCACTTAAATCGAGTTGCATTCGTCTGCGAACACTGATTCTCACCTTGTCGGCAACATCCGGCAAGGGGGCAGTCGTGGCCAACAAGAGATTCGTGGTCGAGCTTGGCGCGGATGAGCGGGCGCGGCTCAATGAGCTGATCTCGAAGGGCAAGACTTCGGCCAAGACGATCCTGAAGGCGCGCATCCTGCTCAAGGCCGATCGGGGCGAGGGCGGCGAGGGCTGGTCGGACAAGAAGATCTGCGAGGCGCTCGACACCAACATCTCCATGGTGACGCGCGTGCGCGCCAAGCTCGTCAACGAAGGGCTCGACGCGGTCCTCGCCCGCAAGAAGCGCTCAACACCGCCGATCCAGCCGATCTTCGACGGCAAGAAGCAGGCTCAGCTCACCGCGCTCGCCTGCTCAAAGCCGCCGGAGGGCCACGCCCGCTGGACGCTGCGCCTGCTGGCCGACAAGGTCGTCGAGTTGGAGATCGTCCCGGCGGCGCACTTCAACACGGTCGGCCGCGCGCTAAAAAAAACGATCTCAAGCCGCACCTGAAGCAGTACTGGGTGATCCCGCCCAAAGCCAACGGTGCGTTTGTCGCGGCAATGGAGGACGTGCTCGAGGTCTATCACCGTCCGCACGATCCCGACCGGCCGCTCGTCTGCCTCGACGAGACCTCCAAGCAGCTTGTCGCCGAGACGCGGCAGCCGGTGCCGATGCGGCCCAGCCAGCCGGCGCGCTACGACTACGAGTACAAGCGCAACGGCACGGCCAACCTGTTCATGCTGTTCGCCCCGCTCGAAGGCTGGCGCCATGTGAAGGTCACCGACAGCCGCACCGCGATCGACTACGCCCACGTGCTGCGCGATCTCGCCGACCTGCACTTCGCCAAGGCGAGCAAGATCGTGCTGGTGCAGGACAACCTCAATACGCACGTGCCGTCGTCGCTCTACGAGGCCTTCCCGCCGGCCGAGGCGCGCCGCCTCGTCGAGCGCTTCGAGTGGCACTACAGCCCCAAGCACGGCAGCTGGCTCAATCTCGCCGATCCGAGTTGGCCGTCCTCTCCGGCCAATGCCTCGACCGGCGCATCGCCAACGCCACTGCCCTCGCGCGCGAGGTCGCTGCCTGGCTCTCTCGCCGCAACGTCAGTCACGCCAAGGCAAGCTGGCGCTTTACAGCCGAAAACGCGCGCATCAAGCTGAAAAGCCTATACCCTTCACTTTAGGTGATTTAGGCCACTAAGCAGAGATTCTTTGGCTGACCAACGGATCGAGCTTCGCTCCCGATTGAGGGCCGCCACAGCGGCGTGAACGGCCCGATCCAGGGCGGCAGCGTCGGTGAAGGTCTGGTGGGCCAGATGATGGGCCTTGAGATCGTGCCAGACAACCTCGATGTCGTTGAGCTCGGGTGCGTATTTCGGCAGCCACTCGACGGTGAGCCAGTGCTTGCGCGCCTCAAGAGCCTTGAGACTGGCCTTGCTGACGTGGATTGGGCCGTTGTCCTCGACCAGCACCACCGGTTTCGGCGCGCGCCCGGCTTGGGGCCGTAAGGCGGTCGAGCTGCTCGAGATGGGCGATGAAGTCGGTGCTGCGCTTGGTCGGGCTCGTGGCACGATGAGCTGGCGGGTGACGTGATCGAGCGAGCCGATCAGCGCCACCTTCTTGGCCTGCCCGGGAGCGGGAACCCGCAGATCCGCCCCGCGCTTGGCCCAGGCCCGCGCCAGATAGGGATGGGTGAGGGCTTCGCTCTCATCGCCGAAGAGAAGCACGATGTCGCCGGCCTCGGCCTGAGCCTTGCGCAACTTGAGGCGCAGCCCCACGCGCTCGATCGCGTCGGCATTCTGGCGGCCTTTCAGCGTGTGCCGGGGCCGCCGCCAGCGGAAGTTTTTTTTCGCAGCGCCTTGGACAGCTGCGAGCGGCTGATGTGACGCCTTCGCGCGCCTCGATCTCGGCCCGCAGGCGCGCAATCGTCCAATTGGGCCGGTCGGCGACGGGAGCTTCCAGAAGAGGCGCGACGACACGCAGCGCGGCCTCTGTCTTCAGGGGAACCGGGCCGGATGCGACAGTCGCCCGCAAAGCCTCGACCCCGCCGCGGGCAAAGTCGCTGCGCCACAGGCGGACGGTATCCTCGCGGACGCCGAAAGCTTGCGCGATGCGCGGGCTGGTCCAGCCCGCCAGCGTCAGCAAGATCGCCCGAGCCCGATCCGCCTCGCCGCGATCGCGCGAGTGCGCCAACGCCCGCAATGCTCCACGCTGCTCCTCGCTCGCCTCAACCGGAGATTTGCCCGCCATGTCCCGCCCCCGCGAATCACTGCGAAGACGGAATCACACCCTCGATTCGTTGGTCAAGCTGGTAGAACCTGCTTTAGCGCTGCCGAGCGTTGCGAAAAAGCAATACCGTCCACCCTCCCCTTCGGGTTCGCTTGGCAGTCGCGTTGCGAACCGTGTATCAAGCGTGAACGCATGCGCAAGCGGTCCTGTTGGCTAGCGTCCTCGTTCCGCGTCGTCCCGGCCGCCGGCTTGGTCAGCATCAACGCCAAGCAAGGGCCTTCCTTGATGACCGAGCGCATCCAGCCCACCGACCTCGAGCTCGCTGCCCTGATCTCGAGCAAGATTTGCCACGACCTGATCGGGCCGGTCGGCAACATCAATAACGGCCTCGAGATTCTGGACGAGGAGGAGGACGCCCAGTCGCGCAACTACGCCCTCGACGTGATCCGCAACGTCACCGAGACGGCCTCGGCGCGCCTGCAGTTCGCCCGCTTCGCCTTCGGTGCCAACGATGCGAGCGGCGCCAAGATCGACGTCGCCGCGGCGGAGAGCCTGAGCCGCGGGTTGATCGGCAACGGCAAGCACAAGTTGCTGTGGCGCGGCCTCAAGGGCCAGATCAGCAAGGACAAGGCCAAGCTGCTGCTCAACCTGGTCGCCGTGGCACCAACCGCGGTCCCGCGCGGTGGCGAGATCGAGGTGGCCATCACCGGCAGCCTGGGCAACCCGAGCTTCCTCATCCGCTGCCGCGGCATCAGCGCCCGTCCACCCCAGTATCTGGGCGAGTTCATCCACGGGCCGCCGCCGCCCATCAACGCGCTGACCATCCAGGCCTACTTCACGCTCCGGCTGGCCCTCTCCTCGCGCATGCGCCTCGACATCGCCAAGGACGGCGCCGACGTGCTGCTGCGCGCCAGGCCACCCGGCAGGGCCGAGTGAAAGCTGTGGGTGCGAGTGGTTGACAGCGTTTCCGCCGATCGAGGATCGCCGCGTTTACTTCGATCGGGGAGACGATCCATGGAGAGGAACAGCCGCAAGCTCCTCAGGAGGCTGCAACAGGACGGCTGGCGGGTGGTGCGGATCCGAGGCGATCATCATATACTGCAGCATCCGGACTTCGCGCACTCGATCGTCGTGCCGCACCCTAAGAAGGACCTGCCGAACGGGTTGGTGTACAAGATCTACAAGGATGCCGGTTGGCTTCCATAAGAGCAGGCCATGAAGACGTACTTCGCCATCGTGCACAAGGACGCGGACAGCGCCGTAGGCGTAGTGTTCCCCGATCTGCCGGGCTGCTTCAGCGCGGGTGACACCTACGACAAGGCGATCGCCAACGCCCACATAGCGCTGCAGCTGTACGCCGAGGCGGAGCA
The DNA here is from genome assembly GCA_963758625.1 of uncultured Alphaproteobacteria bacterium. Classification (GTDB taxonomy): domain Bacteria; phylum Pseudomonadota; class Alphaproteobacteria; order Rhizobiales; family Hyphomicrobiaceae; genus AWTP1-13. The sequence goes on from CAVWWJ010000014.1 coordinate 24,226, forward strand.
CGAGGCTGGGCGGCGACTGCCGAAGCCACGCACATTCGAGGCCCTCTACCGGGACCGCGAGGTGCGCGAGGAGGCCAAGGGCGCCCCCTTCGTCGGCATTCGTCTGGAAGAGCAGGCGGGCGCCGGCGGCAGGAGCGCGGGCGCGAAGCCAAGGAAGCATGTGCGCAAGGCCGGCTGACCATGCGACTGGCGACCGGCCTGACACCATGCAAGTATTGCCATGCCGGGCGAGCGCCTCAGCGAGACCAGGTATCCAGGGTCAGGGGCTCCTCGCTCGTCACGAGGCCCTGGTCCCGGATTTTTCGCTGACGCGAAATTCCGGGATGACAGCAGATGCGCGCCGCCTACCCCACGGCCTCGCGCTCGCTCTGCTTCGCAGCCGCCCGCTGCATCGCGCTGGGCCGCGCGGCGAGGGTGACGCCGGCGAGGATCAGGGCGAAGCCCGCGATGTGGTAGGGCTCGATGATCTCGCCGAGGAGGCTGGTGGCGAGCAGCGCGCTGAACAGCGGGACGGTGTGCAGGAACGCGCTCGCGCGCGGCGCGCCGACGATGTCGACGCCGCGGTTCCAGGCCGCGTAGGCGAGCAGCGTGGTGACGAAAGCGGCATAGACCACCGTCCACACGGTCAGCTCCGTCGCCTGCAGCGGGTAGCCGAAGGCATGCTCCAGCGCCGCGAACGGCAGGTTGCCGAGCCCGGCGATCACCGCCATGGACAACAGGAACGTCGCCGGATGAATGGGCGGGCGCAGGCGCAGGCACGCGCAATAGATCGCCCAGAACGCCATGTTGACGATGATGATGAGATCGCCGCCGTTGAAGCTGAAGCCGGCGAGCCGGGCGAGATCGAGCCGGCTGACGACGGCCACCACCCCCGAGAGCGACACGAGCACGCCGAGCAGCTGCAGCGGGGTCAGCCGCTCGCGGAACAGAATAAAGCTCGCGGCCACGATGAAGGCGGGTGCGACGGAGCCGACCACCCCCATGTTGAGCGCCGTCGTGAAATGCAGGGCCGCGAACTGGAGGGTGCCGAAGACGCCGCCGCCAGTGACGGCGAACAGCAGCATCAGCCACGGCGCACGCCGGATGTGCGCCCAGTCGCGGCGCAGATGCATGAGTGCGAACGGCAGCACCACGAGTGCCACGACGATCCAGCGCGCCACAGCCAGGCTCGCCGGCGGTACGTGCCCTCCCGCCGCGCGCGCGAGCGCGTGGTTGCCGGCCCAGCTGGCGGCCGCCAGCGGCAGCAGGATGTAGGCGGCGGCTTGCGAGCGCAGGAACGATGACACCAGGCGGACTCTGGCTTGGGGGGCGGCGGGAGAGGCTCAATTGCACACGCGTTGTGCAGCGACAACCCCGAGAGCCATGCAGCGTCCGCGCAGCTCACCCGCGAATGGTGTCAGCCGTTCACGGACTGCGCCGACCTCGATGACGAAACGATGTCATGCCGGGCGAGCGCCCCGGATCAAGTCCGGGGCAGGCTTCGCGCGAGACCCGGTACCCAGAGCCAAGGGCTCCGACCTCGCCTCGCGGCCCTGGGTCCCGGATACTTCGCTAGCCTGCCCCGGACTTGATCCGGGGCGAAATTCCGGGATGACAAGCAGCGGTTGCACGGAGATTCGTTTCAGACCAGCTGCGCTCTCTCGAGCGCCCGCTACGGCAGCACCCGGTGGAAGCCGCGCCCGCCCGGCATGCAGGCGATCCACAGCCGCTCGCCGGTGACCGTGGTCAGCGTCGCCGACACCACCCAGCCGTTGTCGACGGCCTCCCGCCAGATCGAGCGCTTACAGGTGTTGCCCTCCCACAGCTCGGCCTGGCGCTCGCGCCAGTCCTCGCGCAGCGCGCTCGCCGGGGCATTGTAGTGGCGCTTGAAGTGCACGACCTTGCCCTGGCAGCCGATCTCCACGCCATCGTTGCGCGTCAGGCGGTCCGTCCACGTTCCCACATCGCCGATGCTGGAGCGGACGAACTCCTTCGCAGCCACGCAGAACTGGGCGTCGTCGAAGGCGCGCGCCGGGCCCGCGCACACGGCGAGGAGGCCCGCGGCGGCGGCTGCTGCAAGCGACAGGGCGCGCATGCCTCACCTCGTTCGAAGAGCGCAGGCGTCAGCATGCTTCCTCTCCACGGCACATTCAAGCTAAAGAGGGGCATCATGAGCAGCTGCGGCGGGAGAGCCACGAGCATGCCGGTCTGGCGCGCCATCCCAATCCTGGTCCTTGCGCTGGGCGCTGCCGGCTGCGGTCGAGACGAGCAGGCGGCCAAGGATTGCCAGTCTCCACCCAACTGGAAGCGGCAGGTGGAGGCGTGCACGCAGGTCATCGCCGACGACCCCAAGTCGACCAAGGCCTACAACAACCGCTGTCAGGCTTACAACCAGCTCGAGCAGCCGGACAAGGCGATCCCCGACTGCGACATGGCCATCAAGCTGAGCCCGCGGAACGCCGACGCCTACAACAACCGCGGCTGGGCCCGCGAGCTGCGCAAGGAGTACGATCTCGCGCTGAAGGACTACGACAAGGCGATCGAGCTGAGGCCGAAGTTCGCGCTGGCCCACGCCAATCGCGGCAACGTCTTTGCCAAGCAGGGCGAGCGGGAGAAGGCCATCGCCGAGTACCGGCAGGCGCTCGCCATCGAGCCCGAGAACGAGATCGCCCAGAGCGGCCTCAAGAAGCTGCGCGCGCGCTGAGTGCCACGGCCGGCGTCAAGCGAGTTTGGCGAGATCGAGCGTCTCGGAGGGGCCGAGCCAGATCACGTGCGCGGTGTGGTCCTCGAGGGCGTCGCCGGTGTTGGCGTGGGCGAAGACCGTGAGGCCGTCGCGGTTGAGCACGAGCCACGGCACGACCTCGCCGAGCTGGTCCGCGGCGAAGGCGAGCTGGCAGCTGCCGCGCGGATGCGGCCCCACGGGGCCATCGTGCATGCGCCCCACGGTGAGAGGGAACCGCTTGCCCGCCGCCTCGCACAGCTGGCGCGCCTGCTCGCGGGTGGCCGCGTCGTAATAGACGTGGGCGTGATAGCTGGTGATCGTGCTCATGCACCACTCCTTGGCTTGCCGGCTCGCCATATTGCCGGGTCTGAGCGACGCGGCAAGCTCGGCATGGAACGCCCGATCCGGACCGCTTCGCATGACTGCCGCAATGTTGTGACAGCACACTGCGCTTTGCACGACGCAAAACTCGAAGCGAGGGACATGCTTATGCGTCGCCTTGTGCTTGCAGCCGCCGCGTGCGGCCTCTGCCTGCTGGCCATCCAGCCCGCTGCCGCCGAGGACGTGACCATCGTCTCCGAGGTGGTCGTGCCGAAGCGGTACACCGTGGGACCGAGGAACGCGACTTTGACCTTGTGGATGACGCCCGGCAAGGTCAAGCTGTCCGACGGCTATCGCGATTGGATCTACGACGTGGCTAGCGGCACGAGGATCGATATCGACCATCAGACGCGTCAGTACTGGCAAGGCACCGAGGCGGAGCGTACCGCGTGGCTCGACGCCCGCCACAAGGAGTTGACGGCCAGGTTCGAGAAGATCGTTGCGGAAAACCAACGCCGCAAGGCCGAGTACGACGAGGGGATGGCCAGGCTCGAGAAGGAAGAGGCGGAAACTCTACCGCCGCAAAGGCGAGGAGCCGCCCAGGGCGGCAGCGCGCCAAGGAGGAGCCTGCTCCGCCGAGCTTGATCGACTTGTCGGTGTCGCTCGAGAAGGGGACGGACAGCAAGACCATCCTCGGCTACGACTGCGACCACTATCTCGTATGGGCCACGCGCACCTACTCCGACGGCTCCAAGGAGACCACGCTGTCACAGGAGCTGTGGGTGGCGCCGAAGCTGGAGGTGCCTGTGCCGTCCCAGGTGCTGGCCCTGGCCCCCTTCCCGCCACCGAGCGGGGGCTTCGCGCTCGCGTCGACCTACCCGGGCAGCTCGAGCTCATACTCCGTCGTCGCCATCGAGATAAGAAGGGCGCCGATCGACGCCTCGGTGTTCGCGCTGCCCGCCGGCTACGTCAGGGTGGACACGCCCGTCAATGTGGTCGGCTCCTACATGTGGTTCGAGGTGAAGTGACCACGTCAGATGCACCGGCCGCGCGCAGCGAGCAGCCGCGGATTAGGCTTGGGGGACGTTACGATGCGTCAAGTCAGGGTAGCGGTCGCCGCGTGCGGCCTGTGGTTATCGATCATCGCGCAAGCCGCCGCCGAGGACCTGACCATCGTCTCGGAGGTCAAGGTCTCGACGCCCGCTCTCGTGGGGCCGAGGAGCGCAACCCTGACGCTGTGGATGACACCGGGCAATGTCAGGCTGTCCGACGGCCACCGCGACTGGATCTACGACATACCCACCGGCACCAGGATCGACATCGACCATCAGACGCGGGAGTATTGGCAGGGGCCCTACGCGGAGCAGGCCGAGCTCGCGGCGCTGATGGCCGGCATAAAGGGCGTCCCAACGGAGTCGGTCGAAGCTCACGCCTCAGGAGCATGAGGAATTCCGGCGGGAGATGTCAAAGGTGAAAGAAGCTCTGGAGCTGGCGAAAGCCAGGGCCAAGGCCGCCGAGGAGCGCGCCATGGAAGCCGCCAGGCGCTACGCAGCGCCACGGGAAGCTCAGTCCCTCGATGTCGGTCGGCTACGCAACGACGATAGAGAAGGGCGCGGGCAGAAAGACCATCGCCGGCTACGACTGCGAGCAGTATCTGGATCTGGACCATACGAACCACTCCGACGGCTCCAAGGAGACCTACCTCTCACAGGAGCTGTGGGTGGCGCCGAAGCTGGAGGTGCCTGTGCCACCCCAGGTGCTGGGTCTGGCACCATTCCACGCCAGCTCGAATAGGGGCGTCACCCTCGCGTCGAATTACTCGGGCGGGTCGAGCTCTCACTCCGTCGTTGCCGTCGAGATCAAGAGGGGGCCGATCGACGCCTCGGTATTCGCCCCGCCGGCCGGCGTCACCAGGGTCGACTTGCCCGTCGGCGCGGTCGGTTCCTATTCGTCCGATCTGAAGTGACCCGGCGACAGGCGCGGCGAAGAGCTTGCTCGCTCGCGACAGCGCGGGCATCCTGGCGCCTTGCGCAAGCGGCGTGAGCAAGGGAGACACCTCGATGGATCTGGGACTGAAGGGCAAGTCGGCGATCGTGTGTGCGGCCTCCAAGGGGCTCGGCAAGGGCTGCGCCGAGGCGCTGGCGCGCGAGGGCGTCGACGTGACCATCTGCGCGCGCGGCGCCGACGCGCTGAACGCCACCGCCAAGGAGCTCTCCGCCTTCGGCGTGAAGGTGACGCCCGTCGCCTGCGACGTGACCACCGACGCCGGCCGCAAGGCGCTGCTGGCCGCCTGCCCGAGCCCCGATATCCTCATCAACAACGCCGGCGGCCCGCCGCCGGGCGACTTCAAGGATTTCACCCTCGACGACTGGCGCAAGGCGGTGGAAGGCAATATGATCACCCCCATCGCGCTGACCCATGCCACCGTGTACGGCATGATGGAGCGCGGGTTCGGGCGCATCGTCAACATCACCTCCCAGTCGGTGAAGTCACCGATCGCCTCGCTCGAGCTGTCGAACGGTGCGCGTCTCGGCCTCACCGGCGCCGTGGCCGTGCTCGCGCGCAAGGCGGCGCGCAGCAATGTCACCATCAACGCCATTCTGCCGGGTCCGTTCGAGACCGACAGGCTGCGCACCAACCACGAGAAGCAGGCGCAGGCGCGCAAGGTGGCGATGTCGGTGATCGAGGCGGAGCGCAAGGCCGTGATCCCCGCCGGCCGCTACGGCAACCCCGCCGAGTTCGGCGCCACGGTCGCGTTTCTGTGCTCCGTGCACGCGGGCTATATTACCGGGCAGAACCTGCTGATCGACGGCGGCATCTATCCCGGCTCGCTCTGAGCGGGCCGCCGCGCGCCGGCGCATCCCGGCCGGGCGCACTTTGCGTCCGGCCGATGGCTGAACGTCACGCGAACGCCACGGTGGGTTGCGGACTCGTTCCGCGCCGTGCGGCGCGTTTTGTCGCGTGGCGATGCCGACACGGCGTGTGGCCCGCCCGTGATACCCGTGCAATTTCAGGTGGCTAATGCGCCGATTGCGACAAGTGCTTGAACCCGATTCATATTCTCGGGTTGACCGTGCACCTTCCGGTTTGCTGGTTTGCGCGCGCCGAAGGTGAGGGAAGGCCGACTACGGCTGAACTGTCACGGGTCTTCGGCCATCGGCTCGGGGGAGCTTCGCACTCGAAGAGAAAACTCCCTCTACGTCCGGCACAAACGCCCGGTCGTTCGACCTCCGGGGAAGGCCTGGCGCCCTTTTCCGTACCCGGTCGAGCGCGGTCCGGCGCCGCTCGGCGGGCCGATTGCAACAACAGAAAAAGCAAGGGGATATCCATGAGAGCATTGTTGAGATCCGCGCTGGCGGCAGCCGCGCTGCTCGGTGCCGGCGCCCTGCCCGCGCAAGCTGCCTCCGTCGACCGCGGCGCCACGAGCCTGCGGTTCACCGAGGACGGATCGTTGCGCGTGAAGGTCGCCCGCGCCGATTTCGACGGCGGGAGGGTGCGTCCACGCCGCGGCTCGTACGACCGCTGGGACAGGTGGGAAGGCTGGGAGCGCCCGCGCCGCGCCAGGTCCGCCCGCGTGCGCTCGGCCAAGCGGGTGCGTCAGGTGCGCCGGTACGCACGCCGCAATGCCCGCTACGCCCGTCCGCACACGCTGCGCCAGCGCCGCGTCGTGCGGCGGCAGCAGCGCGTCGTGCGGCGTCCCACCCGTCTGACCGTGCGTCAGCGCCCGATGCGGACCGTCGCCGGCCTGGATCTCGTGGGCGTCGCCTCCTACTATGGCGGCCGCTTCCACGGACGCCGCACGGCGTCTGGCGTGCGCTACGACATGAACGGCATGACGGCGGCCCATCGCACGCTGCCCTTCGGCACGCGCGTACGCGTCACCCATCTCGGCAACGGGCGCTCCGTCGATGTGCGCATCAACGACCGCGGTCCCTTCATCGGCGGGCGCATCATCGACCTGTCGCGCGGCGCGGCCGGCCTGATCGGCATGCACCAGCAAGGCGTCGCCCGCGTCAAGGTCACCGTGCTCAGCAGCTGACGCGAGGCCGAGCCCAAACGAGCGGCGGGTGCGCGAGGCACCCGCCGTTTGCATTCGCGACTGATGGATTGCCGGTACCCGAGCCGGTCTGGGGATGCGAGCCCCTCCTCGTTGCGTCCCCGGCCGGAGCGCACGGGCTTGATCGAACATCAAGTCCAAGGCGCGCAGAGCCGGGGTCTTCACCGCGGGCTTGTGGCGCGTGCCTGAAGAGTGGGGGAGATATCCCGGATAACCTCGGCCCTGGCCTGAAGGCCGGGCCTCGGTTTCCGGGAACGTGGCTGCTTTTTCCTTGCGGTCCAAGGCTCAGGCCGTTAGGCGTGTGCGCCATCCCACGCACTCAAGCGCCAACAAGCCCAAGGGAAACGCTCATGCGCGTCTATTACGATCGTGATGCCGACATCAACCTGATCAAGGGCAAGAAGGTAGCCGTGGTCGGCTACGGCAGCCAGGGCCACGCCCACGCCCTCAACCTGCGCGATTCCGGCGTGAAGGAGGTGGCGGTGGCGCTGAGGAAGGGCTCCGCCGGCGGTGCCAAGGCCGAGAAGGAGAAGGTCCGGGTCATGGAGGTGGCCGAGGCCGCCAAGTGGGCCGACGTGGTCATGGTGCTGATCCCCGACGAGCTGCAGGCCGACATGTACCGCGACCATCTGCGCGACAACCTCAAACAGGGCGCGGCCCTGATGTTCGCGCACGGCCTCAGCGTGCACTTCAATCTGATCGAGCCGCGCGCCGACCTCGACGTGGGCATGATCGCCCCCAAGGGGCCCGGCCATACCGTGCGCTCGGAATACCTGCGCGGCGCCGGCGTGCCGTGTCTCATGGCGATCGCCCAGGACAAGAGCGGCAACGCGCACGACCTCTTCCTCTCCTACGGCGCGGCGATCGGCGGCGGCAGGGCCGGCATCATCGAGACCACCTTCAAGGAGGAGTGCGAGACGGATCTCTTCGGCGAGCAGGCCGTGCTGTGCGGCGGCCTCGTGGAGCTGATCCGCGCCGGCTACGAGACGCTGGTGGAGGCCGGCTACTCGCCCGAGATGGCCTACTTCGAGTGCGTGCACGAGGTGAAGCTGATCGTCGACCTCATCTACGAGGGCGGCATCGCCAACATGAACTACTCGGTCTCCAACACCGCCGAGTTCGGCGAGTACGTGTCCGGCCCGCGCATCATCTCGGAGGAGACCAAGGCTGAGATGAAGCGCGTCTTGAAGGACATCCAGACCGGCAAGTTCACCTCGCTGTGGATGCAGGAGTTCCGCTCCGGCCTGCCGCGCTTCAAGGCCACCCGCCGCCTCAACGACAGCCACGAGCTCGAGCAGGTTGGCGCCAAGCTGCGCGCCATGATGCCCTGGATCAAGGATCGCGCCCTGGTGGACAAGACCCGGAATTAGCAGATGGGGTCAGACCTGCAGGTCTGACCCCGGTGTGGAGCGATTTCTTCAGGTCGCATCTGTAGGCGCGGTGTTCGACGGAATAGCATGTCTGAACCTGCAGAGCCAGTACGATCTCGCGTGGCGCAGCGCACGACCTGGCCATCAATCGCGATCAGACCCGCAAGGCGGCTGACCCAAGTCGTGAGTCACGACTTGCGATCTCACGCTTCACGCAGTACCAATGCGCATCGACGCCATCGCCATCGGCCACAACCCGCCCGAGGACGTGAACGTCATCATCGAGGTGCCGATCGGCGGCGAGCCCATCAAGTACGAGATGGACAAGGCAGCCGGCACGTTGGTGGTGGACCGCTTCCTGCACACGCCCATGCGCTATCCCGGCAACTACGGCTTCGTGCCGCACACGCTCTCCGATGACGGCGACCCCATCGACGTGCTGGTGGCCAGCACCCGGCCCATCGTGCCCGGCGCCGTCATCAACGTGCGCCCCATCGGCGTGCTCAAGATGCAGGACGACGCCGGCGGCGATGAGAAGGTGCTGGCGGTGCCGGTGCCGCGCCTCACCAAGCGCTACGAGCACGTGCTGAACTACACCGACCTGCCTAGGATCACGCTGGAGCAGGTGCAGCACTTCTTCGAGCACTACAAGGACCTGGAGCCCGGTAAATGGGTGAAGGTCCTGGGCTGGGGCGATGCTGAGGAGGCGCGCCGCTTCATCCGTGCAGCCATCGAGCGGGCCCGGGGGGCGTAGGGTGCAATCGTGCGTCAGCGCGATTGCACCGAAACCACCTTCGGAATTTGTGGCGCAGGGCGATCGGTGCAATGCCGCTGAGGGATTGGGCGAAAAGGGGGCGCGCGGACCTCTTTTGCCACTCCTCCTATCCCCAATGCCTGATCCCTGATCCCTACCTCTCCCGCAGGGCGTTGCATACGACCGCGTCAGCCCCTAAACCGAAGGCGAGGCAGCCGAAGGAGGGGCAATTGACGCTGATCAGGCCGTTTCGTGCCCTGCGCCCGGTCCCGGGCAGGGCACGCGAGGTGCTGGCGCCGCCGTATGACGTGCTTTCCAGCGCCGAGGCGCGCCAGCGCGCCAGGGGCAAGCTGTGGAGCTTCCTGCACGTCTCCAAGCCGGAGATCGACCTTCCGGAGGGCACCGACCCCTATTCGAGCGCGGTCTACGCCAAGGCGGCGGAGAACCTGGAGCGCATGGTGGCCGAGCGCGTGCTCGTGCGCGACGCCCGTCCGCACTATTACGCCTACCGCACGGTGTGGCAGGGGCGCCGGCAGACCGGCCTTGCCTGCCTGGCCTCGCTCGCCGGCTACGAGAACGGCCGTGTTCGCCGGCACGAGCTCACCACGCCCGTCAAGGAGACGGACCGCGTGCGCCAGATCGAGGCCATCAACGCCCAGACCGGCCCGGTGATGATGGCCTACCCGCACGCGCCCGAGATCGACACGCTGTTGAAGCGTGCCACCGAGCGCGACCCGGACATTGCCGTGACCGCCGATGACGACGTGACGCACGAGCTGTGGGTGATCGCCGACAATGCGCCCATCGAGGAGCTGACGGCTGCCTTCGACGGCCTGCCCGCGCTCTACATCGCCGACGGGCACCATCGCTCGGCGGCGGCGGCGCGCGTGTCGGCGGCGCGCGGCGGCGTCGAGGGCTCGCACCGCTACTTCCTGTCGGTGGTCTTCCCGCACCACAGCATGGTGATCCTCGACTACAACAGGGTCGTGCGCGACCTTGGGGGACGCACGCCCGAGGCGTTCCTGGCCGCTGTCGGCGAGCGCTTCGCCGTGACCGCCGGCGCCGACGCCGGTGCGGCCCACGGAGGCGCGCGCCTTCGGCATGTACCTCGCCGGCAGCTGGTACCAGCTGAAGCTCGAGGCGAGCCAGGTGCCCGAGGACGACGCGGTGGGCCGGCTTCCCGTGACGCTGCTCGCCCGCAACCTGATCGAGCCGGTGCTCGGCATCGCCGACCAGCGCACCGACAAACGCATCGACTTCGTCGGCGGCGGGCGCGGCCTCGGCCGAGCTGGCGCGCCGCGTGGACTCCGGCGAGATGGCGGTGGCCTTCGCGCTCTATCCGACGCAGATGGAGGACCTGATGGCGGTGGCCGACGCCGGCGCCATCATGCCGCCCAAGTCCACCTGGTTCGAGCCCAAGCTGGCGGACGGCATGGTGAGCCACGTGCTGGATTAGAAGGGTCGGCCCCTCCGGGACCGGCTCTCGTGAAGTCGTGAGATCGTGAGTCGTACATCGCGAGATGTTGCCGCAGTTCACGACGTAGGCACTTTCGCGATCACGCGCTCGGCGAATTCATGGATGCTGGAGGACAACTATGCCGCTCCCCGTCCCCCTCTACGCGGTCGTCGACGAGCTGGAGGCTATGGATCGATGAGTGGCGCGCCTACATCAACAGCAAGACCGGAGAGCTTGCGTCGTTCTCGCTGGACCTGCTGCGCTCCATTGAGAACGAGGAGGATCCCAGCGAGCGCCCCGATTGGGAACGGGAGATGCGGCAGGACTGCGAGCGCGTACTCAACGATCCGGACTTCATCCTGCTGCCGAGCAAGTTCCACATCCACGAGTGGGAGATCATGCAGCGGTTCTGCCTGTCGCTCGATGACGGGCCTGCACGCGACCGCCTGCTCGACGCGATCCACGGCCGTGGCGCCTTTCGCATGTTCAAGGATCTGATCCGCCGCCAGGGCATCGAGAAGGACTGGTACAGCTTCCGCGACGCCGCTTTGAAGCGCATCGCTGCCGACTTCCTGGAGGCACACGACATCCCTTACGTCGACGAGCCGCGCGGAACGATGGTGCAATGAGCCGATGCAGCTGAGACCTATTGCGCCTTACGTTGCGCGGCCCGGCGTGCGCGGATTTCCTGAACGAGCCGGCGGATCTGCTCGGCCATGCGCTTCGCCGCCGCCCGCGCCGCATCGCGCAGGCGCCGCACAGCGGGGCGCCAGAGGCGCCACTGGGCCCGGGCCAGCTGCTTCAGCCGCGCCTTCCAGAACCGCCCGACGCGCCACACGTAGGAGGAGCGCACGTACTCCTCCAGCGCGTCCTTCCACGGGATGAACCGGTCGTAGCCCCACGCGAACCAGCCGATCTGCATGAGGGCAGGCTTGCGTCAGCACGAAGAGGCGCGCCACCAGCGCCGTTGCCGCCACCTTGGCGCCGGCGAACAGGAGGCCCGGCCAGCACCAGCTGGCCCTTGGCGATCAGGGCAGGGCCAGGAACTTCAGCGGCAGCAGCAGCGCCGAGGGAAGCACGAAGGCCACCAGCGCAGCGTAGGGCGGCAGCCGGGCGATCGCCGTCTCGAGGCGGGCCCACGGCCGCCAGCGCGCCAGCCGGCCCAGCAGGTCGGCCAGCGGGCGCCAGCCCCACTCCTCGAGCAGGAGCAGAAGGGCGAGGAGGACCTGCAGCGTCCATCGTAGCGCCGGCCGCGCCGCGCGCCAGACGGCCGCCAAGGCCGCGCCGGTCCAGCGCAGGGCCAGCCGTGCCGCCGCGAGGCCGCGCGCGCCCCACTGAGACGCCGGCTCCAGCCGCGTCCTGCCTGTGCTGTCCATGGGTCCGGACCTCCCTGCCCGTCCTTGCTTCCCGAGCATGGTGGAAGCCTCCGTGAATCGCAACCTGCGCCAAGAAGGTTCAAGCATCGTTGACGACAGCCCCGCCGAGCCGGCCTGGGCAACTCACGGGTGTCGCGAGCATAAACTGGGTCGCCACGTCGCACAAATTCGGACGTCCTGTGTCGTGCCGGTGACTGCGCGGGGCGTGGTTTTGATCTACAAGTATGCGTCTGCATTGCGAGGGATGGGACCGTCGAAATAACTGGGTTGCGCATTCCGTCGGTGCGGGCAACCCATCCAAGACTGACCCGTCGCGGCATGTTCCCGCCGCGGCGGGAGCGACCCCCACGTTTCCTCCCGAACCCGATCCCCACAGCGCCTGGCCCTCAGATCGGCGTCCGCACAGGGTCGGCGCTGTCCTCGCGGGCGGGCGCAGGCGTGGCTGTCGGCGCGTCCGGCTTCAGGCGGCCCCCTTGGATGCGCGCGCCTTCCTGGGCCAGGGCCTCGGCCAGCTGCTCGCGCGCCTTCTCGGCCTGGCGCTGGCGGTTCCACAGGCTGGCGTAGAGGCCGCCCTTCGCCAGCAGCTCGCCGTGCGTGCCCTGCTCGACCAGGCGGCCGGCGTCGAGCACCAGGATGTTGTCGGCGCCGACGATGGTGGAGAGCCGGTGGGCGATGACGAGCGTGGTGCGGTGTCTCGCCACCTCGTCGAGCGCGTCCTGGATCTCGCGCTCGGTGTGGCTGTCGAGCGCGCTCGTGGCCTCGTCGAGGATCAGGATCGGCGGCCCCTTGAGGATGGTGCGGGCGATGGCCACGCGCTGCTTCTCGCCGCCGGAGAGCTTGAGGCCGCGCTCGCCCACCATGGTGTCGTAGCCTTCGGGCAGCACGCGGATGAAGCCGTCGATCTGGGCGAGCCGCGCCGCCTCCTCGACCTCCGCATCGCTGGCATCGGGCCGGCCGTAGCGGATGTTGTAGCGGATCGTATCGTTGAACAGCACGGTGTCCTGCGGCACCACGCCGATGGCCGCGCGCAGCGACCTCTGCGTCACGTCGCGGATGTCCTGGCCGTCGATGGTGACCCGGCCGCCGGCCACGTCGTAGAAGCGCAAGAGGATGCGCGAGACCGTGGACTTGCCGGCCCCCGACGGACCGACGATGGCCACCATCTTGCCGGCCGGCACCTCGAAGGTGAGCCCCTCGAGGATCGGCCGGTCCGGACTCGTAGCTGAACACGCACGTCCTCGAAGCGGATGCTGCCGCCGGCGACGGCGAGCGGGTGTGCGCCGGGCCTGTCGGCCACCTCCGGGGCGATGCCGAGCACGTCCATCATGCGCTCGATGTCGGTCAGCGACTGGCGGATCTCGCGATAGACCATGCCCATGAAGTTGAGCGGGATGAACAGCTGCAGCAGCAGGGCGTTCACCATCACGAACTGGCCGACGCTGGCGCGTCCCGCCGCCACGTCGAGGCCCGCCATCACCATGCAGGCCGTGAGCCCGACCGTGAAGATGATCGCCTGGCCGGCGTTGAGCACGGCGAGCGAGGTATAGGACTTGACGCTGGCGCGCTCGTAGGCGGCCATGGCGGTATCGTAGCGCCGCGCCTCGCGCTCCTCGGCGCCGAAGTACTTCACCGTCTCGTAGTTGAGCAGGCTGTCGATGGCCTTGGTGTAGGCCTCGGTGTCGCTGTCGTTCATGACGCGGCGGATCTTGATGCGCCAGTTGGTGGCCTGGACGGTGAACCACAGGTAGACCGCGATCATGGCGAGCACGACCGCGACGTAGCGCCAGTCGAACTCGAAGGCGCACACGGCGAGCACCAGGGCGAACTCGACGATGGTGGGCACGAACGTCATCAGCACCATGCGCGTGATGTTCTCGATGCCGAGCCGGCCGCGCGCGAGGACCTGGGTGAGCCCGCCGGTCTTGCGCTCCAGGTGGAAGCGCAGCGAGAGCGCGTGCATGTGCTCGAAGGTGTCGAGCGCCAGCTTGCGCACGGCGTTCATGGCGACCTTGGCGAACATGCCCTCGCGCACCTGCACGAAGCAGCGTCATGGCGATGCGCACCGCGCCGTAGAGGGCGATCGCCAGCACCGGCGCGCCGATCAGCCAGGCCGGCGCCGCCCCGGCGGGCAGATTGCCGCCGGAGGCCGCCACCAGCGCGTCCGTCGCCCACTTGAAGGTGAAGGGCATGGCGACGGTGACGAGCTTCGCCACCAGCATCAGGCCGAGCGAGACGATGACGGCCGCCTGCAGGTCCGGCCGGTCGGAAGGCCACACGTAGGGGCCGAGGCCCTCGAGGACGCGCCGCTGCTCGGGCGACGGCCCGAGGCGTCGCACCCAGCCGGCGAGGCTGCCTGCGAGGCCGCCGCGATCTTCGGCTCGGTGAGGGCGTTGCATCGCCCTGCGTTTAGCCCCGGCGGCAGGGCTTGTCGATGCCCGCCGCTGGCTAGCGTCCCGCCCCATTCACTTGATACCGTTGGCCTCGATGCCGTCGAGGAGAGAGTGCCGCGCGTCGCCCATGGCGCGCGGACTCCCTCTCCCCGTCGTCCTCGGCCTTCCACGAGCACGCGCCGGCCACAGTGGTCCGAGGGCGACGGGGAGAGGGTGGGGGTGAGGGGCAGCCAAGGGCGTTGGCCTGTCAGCGCGGAGCCTCGATGGAGAGCGCCGGGCGTGATCGGAGGCTCTCCGCGGAAGGGCTTTCTCTTGTGGCTGCCCCTCACCCTAGCCCTCTCCCCGCAAGCGGGGAGAGGGGACCGGCCGGCGCGCGTGGCCCGCGAGCGCCGACCCCAACTTCGTCCGTGCGTTGGGTCTCGCTGCCGCTCGACCCAGCCTACGCGAAGGCCGGCATCACCTCGTGGCCCATCAGCTCTACGGTGCGCAGGGCCTCGTCGAGGGTCATGTCGCCGAAGGCGAGGGAGCAGATGAGGTAGTTCGCCGCCGCCGTCTCGGTCTCCTCGGCGATGTAGCGCCTCGCGCCCTCGGGCGTGCCGGCGAACGCGCCGCCAGAGGCCAAGAGCGGTCCGATCTCCTGCGGCAGGCGACGCGCCAGCGGGAACTCATAGCCTCTGGCCACCCACAGCAGCTCCATGTGGCGGCGCCAGCGGCGCCAGGCGCGCTCGGCGGTGGCCAGCGCCTCGGCCTCCGTCTCGGCGAGGACGATGTGGCGGTTGAGGCCGATCAGCGGCGCCGGCTCCGGCGGGTGCCCGTGCTTCGCCCACTCCTCGCGGTAGCGCTCGGTGATGGCGCGTGCGGCACGCGCGGGCCCCGAGATGGCGATGTTGGCCCCCTCCTTGGCGGCCCACACCGAGGCCTCGGGGCTGGCGACGCCGTACCAGAGCGGCGGGTGCGGCTGCTGCAGGGGTCTCAGCACCATCGGCACGTCCTTGAAGCGGTAGAACTCGCCCTCGAAGTCGAGCACGTCCGACGTGAGCCCCTGCTTGAGGACGCGCAGCGCCTCGGGGAATTGGCGCGGGCCATTGGCCGGATCGACCCCGAAGAAAGAGACCTCGATCGGCGACACGCCGCGCCCGACGCCCACCTCGAGGCGCCCGCCGCTCATGTGGTCGAGCATGCAGATCTCCTCGATCAGCCGCAGCGGATGGTAGAGCGGCAGGAGGTAGACCAAGGGCCCGAACCGCAGGCGCCTGGTGCGCTGCGCCACCGCGGCCATGAAGAGGCCCGGCGAGGGAGCGAGGCCGAGCGGTGTGCCGTGGTGCTCGGCAAGATGATAGGCGTAGAAGCCGTGCCGGTCGTAGGCCTCGGCCAGCCGCATGCGGTTCTCGATCTGCTGGCCGAGCGGCAGGCCGCTGTCGTCCATGTGCTCGAACACGCCGAACTTCATGCGTCCTCCCCGTGGCCGCAATTCGGCAGGGTAGCACGACACTCAGCGGATGGTCAGTGGCGGATGGTCAGTGGCGAATGGCCAATGGCGAATGGCGAATGGGAGGCTGTTTCCCTATTCGCCATTTCCCATTCGCTATTCGCCTTTCCCGGGGTCAGCGCCCTTGGGCGGCGCGGATGGCGGGGATGACCTTGGTCTCCACGACCTCGGGAGAGATCGGCCCGGTGTGCTTGTAGACGATGGTACCCTTCCCATCGACGACGAACGTCTCGGGCACGGCGACCACGCCCCACTCGATGGCGTTCCTGCCGGTGCCGTCGACGCCCACCGCGGTGAACGGATTGCCGTAGCGGCCGAGGAAGCGGCGCGCGTTGGCCGCCACGGTCCTTGTAGTTGACGCCGTAGAGCTTGACGCCGGCTGGTCCTTGAGTGCCACCAACACGGGGTGCTCCTGCACGCAGGGCGCGCACCAGGAGGCCCAGAAGTTCACGACCGACACCTCGCCCTTCGCCAGGTCGGCCTAGGAGAAGCCGGCGATGGAGCGCGCGCCGTCGCTCAGGCCTTCGAGCGGCGGCAGGCTCATCTGCGGCGCCGGCCGCCCGACAGGACGGAGGGCAGCCTCGACGGGATCGCCGCTGAAGAGAGCGAGCCCGAACAGCAGGGCGAGGACGGCGAAGATGGCGAGCGGCCAGGTGAGGCGCATGCGTGCCAGCCGCTCCAGGAGATTCGAGACGGGGGCCTGTGATGTCCGCTGGTCCATGCGCGTCAGCCCTGCTCGCGGCCGCGGTCCGAGCGCCGGCGGATGCCGCGCCGGTCGAGCTCGTCGATCAGGCGCTGCTGGCGGCGGCCGTCGAGCGACCAGCCATACCACGAGGCCCGCGAGCGTCAGGGCTACCGCCGCATAGGAGGCCCAGACGTAGACGGCGTGCGGTCCGAGATCCATCGCTCGCTCCTCGGGGCCTACTCCGCCGCCTGCGCGAGGCCGGCGGCCGACTGCACCCGCGCTAGCCGCAGAGCCTTGACGCGGCGGCGCAGGATCTCGTTGCGCATGGCCTTGAGGTGGAGCGTGGCAAAGAGCAGTGCCATGCCGGCCGCCGTCACGAGGAGCGGCCACAGCAGCGAGGGATGGATGGCCGGCGCGCCGAAGCGTGACACGCTGGGCGGCTGGTGGATGCTGTTCCAGTAGACGGAGTAGCGGATGATCGGCAGCATCACGATGCCGACCAGCCCCAGGATCGCGGTGAGGTTCGCCGCCAGCGCCTCGTCCTCGATCGAGGAGCGCAGAGCGATGAGCCCGAGGTAGAGGAAGAACAGCACCAGCATCGCGGTGAGCCGCGGGTCCCAGTCCCAGAACGCGCCCCACATCGGCTTGCCCCACAGCGAGCCAGTGACGAGGCAGAGGAAGGTGAACACGGCGCCGACGAGGGCCGCGGCCTTGGCCGAGACGTCGGCCAGCGGGTGGCGGAAGACGAGGAGGCCGAAGCTGGAGGCGGCGACCAGGGCGTAGCCCAAGAGCGCCAGCCAGGCCGTCGGCACGTGCACATACATGATCTTGGCGGTGTGGCTCTGCTGGTAGTCCGGCGGCGCCGTGAAGGCCATGTACAAGCCGACGCCGATCAGCACGCAGGCGGCGCCGGCGAGCCAGGGGATCAGGCGCGCGGAGAGCGCCATGAAGCGGGTGGGATTGGCAAGCCTCTGGGTCCAGGTCTGCATGGCCATGGTCTAAGGCTTTGCGGCTGTCGCTGCAAATCGAGCGCAGGTGTCAGACCCTCCGGGTCTGACACCGTGGCTCTGCAACCCGTTACGCCATGCGGCCGCCCGCGGATCGCTCGCAGAAGGCCGCTCCCACTGCGTAGGAAGCGATTCCAGAGGCATCTCCGCCCGGCAGGTCCTCAGGTGCCCATCGGGCTAGCCGCATTTCTCACAACATCGTTCAATTTGAGGTGACGCCTTTCGAGATACGGAGTTGACTGAGGATTTCCGGCGGTGGGCGTGCGCAAGGGCTGCCGCGTTTGGCGGCTTGGCAGGCTCGGCGTTGATCCTCTGTTGTTGGTCCTCGGTTGGCGGGGCGTCACGCCGCGACGGCGATGTCCGGCTGCTGGCGCAGGCGGCGCAGCCGTTCGACCGCGAGCGCGAAGATCGCCTTCGCCGGGCAGGCGCTGGTGAAGGCAAGCTTGACGCGGCGCACGCTGACGGTGACCACCGCGCCGATCTTGAGGAGCTTCAGGCGGATCGTGCCGGCGGTGGCGTTAGCCAGCTCGGTGCCCGCCAGAGCGAACGCGCACCGCCTCCATCAGCACGTAGGCCAGCGAGGCGAGCCACAGGCGCAGCTGATTGGCGCGCAGCGTCGCCGCGCTGGTGCGGTCGGCATAGAGATCGAGCTGGCACTCCTTGATGCGGTTCTCCATCTCGCCGCGCGCGCAGTAGATGCGCTCATAGGCTCCTGACCGCCGATCCGCTCTGCCGTCAGCGAGGTGACGATGAAGCGCGGGTTTGCCCCTTTCTCCAGGTGCTCGGCCTTGGCCACCACCCGGCGGGAGCGCGACCATGTCGAGCGTGCGGTAGGTGATCTCCTTGAAGATGCGCGCGGGCCTCCCCCTCGTTGGAACGCCGCCCGGTCTCGGCCAGCTCGACGGCAATCATCGGCTCCAGGCGCTTGTTGCGGGCGAGCCCGAGCACATACTCTACGCGGTTTTCCTCGCACCAGCTCATCAGCCCTCGCGCGCGAAGCCAGAGTTCGCCCTGACCCAGATCTCCACGTTTGGCCACGCCTTGCGCAGGTGGGCCACGATGCGTGCCAACTCTTCCTTGGCGCCCGCCGAGGCATCGATGTTGGCCCGTCTCAGCTTGGCCACCAGCAGGTGCCGGCCGGCGAAGACGTAGAGCGGCAGGTAGCAGTATGAGCGGTAGTAGCCGTGGAAGAAGCCTTCCTGCGACCCGTGCAGCGGGTCGTCGGTGGCGTCGAAGTCGAGGATGACGCGCTCGGGCGGCTCAGCGTGGGCGGCGACATAGAGATCGAGGAACACCTGCTCCATCGCCCTGTCGTCGACGCTGATCTTGCAATAGCGGCTGGCTCCGTTCAGGAGGCCGTGCTCCAGCCGGTTGAGCGTCGACTTGCCCGCTAGCGTGGCCACAACCGCTGTCCCCGCCGGAGGCTCCTTCGCGCTGGGCCGGAGCGTGTCGGACAGCAGCCCCAGCGCCGGATCGAACGCAGATCGTCGTGGTCGACGAGGTCCTCCTGGCCCAGCGCGATGGCGTGGATGCGCTGGCTCAGCAGGGTCTCGAGGCGATGCTCGACGAACGCGGGATCGCGATCGTCGCGAAAGCAGCGCGCGACCCTCCCCGTCAGCCCGATGGCCCGGTCCGCCTCGCGCAGCAGGGGCGCTCCTCCGTTCGAGGTGACATCGCCACCATCGAACTCACCCACAACCTGGCGACCCGCGAAGCCTTCAACACCAGCTGCGTCGCGCTACAGTCTGTCCCCATCGGTCGGGCCTCCTGATCAGCAGAAGTGATTGGTTCCACAACCCTTTCGCTGATTCCGCCTGACCGATGCCGAAGATCGGCAGAGGCGCGCCCCCTGGCGCAAGAATTCGCTCGCATCTGCAACGCGTTGGTCGAGATTGACGCACAACACCGCCGCAGATGCCGGACGCCGCTGGCGCAAGATCTGTCATCGCTCCGGCAACAAGGCCTGGACCGGGATTGTAATGCCAGGGGGCGTGAGATCGATCTCCCCGGAGCTTGAGAAGCGTGTCGCGATATCGCCGGCCGGGCTGCGCACGTGATGGATTACCACCTTCTTCACCGGGTTGACGATGAGATAGTGGCGGATGCTGGGGACGGAGAAATACTCCACCAGCTTCTCGCCGGTGTCGTCGCGCTCCGATGAAGGCGAGGTGACCTCTGCGACGATGACGGGCAACTCCAGGATCATGAAGTCGGGGTTGAATGCCACGCCGCATTGGACCGCCGCGTCGGGCTCGCGCGCATGCTCATTGTCGATGACCACCGTCATGCCGTCGGTGAACGCCATGCATGGCACCCCGGCGCGCTGGACGGCGTCATCGAGCACCCGAAAGACGGCGGCCTTCACTCGATTGTGCAGCGCGCGCTCGGCTGCCATGGCTACCACCTCCCCACGCACCAGCTCATAGCGTCCACGCGGCTGGGCGGACGTCCACGCCAGGAACTCGGCGACGGTCATTCTGCGAGGCTTCGATCGCATGGTCATATATGCAGTATACCACAGCTCATCGTGGGCAACAGCGTTGTGGAAGGTTGGTCACTGGAGCTGCGCCCTGAGCGCGGCGGCGGCGGCGAGCGGGGCCAACACCACGGAGGCCAGCGAGATCGCCACCAGGATCAGGAACGAGGGCAGCGCCGTCTCCAGCCCCATCAGCGCCGCACTGACGGCGGTGATGCCGAAGCTGAGCGTCGGCACGAACAGCGGCAGCATCAGGAGCGCCAGCAGCAACCCGCCGCGGCGCGCACGCATGGTGAGCGCCGCGCCGACGGAGCCCAGGAAGCTCACCGCCGGCGTGCCGGCGAGCATGGTGGCGAGCATCATGCCGTGTGCCTCCAGCGGCAGGTTGAGGAGCAGCCCGAGCAGCGGTGCGAGCGCGGTCAGCGGCAGGCCGGTCGACAGCCAGTGCGCGAGGCTCTTGGCGGCGGCGACGGCTGCCAGCGGCAAGGGCCCGGTGGCCAGCACCTCGAGCGAGCCGTCCTCGTAGTCGGTCTCGAACAGGCGTCCGAGCGAGAGCAGCGCGGCGAGCAGCAGCGCCACCCACAAGACGCCCGGCGCGATGCGCGAGAGCAGGTTGAGGTCGGAGCCGAGGCTCAGCGGCAGCATGGTCACGACGACGACGTAGAAGCCCAGCGCCACGCCCAGCGTGCCGCCCTCCTTCCAGGCCAGCACCAGATCGCGCCACACGAGCTGCCAGAACGGCTTCATGACGCGGTCATGCGGGCGCGAGCCCGGCCCCGAGGCGCAGCTCGCGCGCATTGGCGAACCCCAGGGCGTGTGCGTGGCCGCCACCGCGAGCCCGCCGGCCGCGAGGTGCCTGTCGACGACGGCGGTCAACACGTCTCGCGCCGCACTGTCGAGCGAGGTGGTGGGCTCGTCGAGCAGCCACAGCGGGCGCTCGGCGAGCAACAGGCGCGCAAGGCCAAGCCGGCGCTTCTGCCCGGCCGAGAGATAGCCCGCGGGGATGTCGCGCAGGGTCTCGAGCCCGAAGGTGTCCAGCGCCGCGCCGACCCGGTCGCGCGCGCCGCCCAGGAACCCGCTCCAGAACCTCGCATTTTCCTCGATGCTGAGGCTCGGCTTGACGGCGGCCAGGTGCCCGACATAGTGGCACTGCTCGCCCACCGGCGCCTCCAACGCGCCGCCCTCCAGAGCGATGCGGCCCGCGGCCGGTGGCATCAGGCCG
Organism: uncultured Alphaproteobacteria bacterium; assembly: GCA_963758625.1. Taxonomy (GTDB): domain Bacteria; phylum Pseudomonadota; class Alphaproteobacteria; order Rhizobiales; family Hyphomicrobiaceae; genus AWTP1-13. Next base: position 45,530 of record CAVWWJ010000014.1, read on the forward strand.
GCAATGATGCGCAAGAGTGTCGTCTTTCCTGCACCGTTGGGCCCCGTGAGCACGAGCGCGGCCCCGCCATCCACGCTGAAGCCGAGGTCGGCGAACAGCGTGCGCCCGCCGCGCACCGCGGACAAGTTGTCACCTGTCAACCGCATGGGCCTTCCCCCCGCCCGGGGCACATATTAGAACCGCTGCAACCGCTTTATACGGCCTCACTTCCGCCGACGGCCAGCCCGAGAGCGGAATGGAGCAAATCGAGGCCGCAGCCCCCGAGGAGACCGCCCGCTCATGTGCGCCGCCCAGTCCCATCCCGACAGCTTCAAGTGCCGCAAGACGCTCAGCGTCGGCGCCAAGGTTTACGAGTATTTCTCCCTCCCGGATGCGGAGAAGAACGGGCTTCAGGGCATATCCCGGCTGCCGTTCTCGCTCAAGGTGCTGCTCGAGAACCTCTTGCGCTTCGAGGACGGCCGCTCGGTGAAGGCCGATGACATCCGCGCCGTGGCCGACTGGCTCAAAGCCAGGACCTCCGCGCGCGAGATCGCCTACCGCCCCGCGCGCGTCCTCATGCAGGACTTCACGGGCGTGCCCGCGGTCGTCGATCTCGCCGCCATGCGCGATGCCATGCAGCAACTCGGCGGCGACCCGGCCAGGATCAACCCGCTGGTGCCCGTCGATCTCGTCATCGACCATTCCGTGCAGGTGGACTTCTTCGGCTCGGCCGATGCCTTCAAGAAGAACGTCGACATCGAGTACGAGCGCAACAAGGAGCGCTACGAGTTCCTGCGCTGGGGCGCCGGCGCCTTCGACAACTTCCGCGTGGTGCCGCCGGGCACCGGCATCTGTCACCAGGTCAACCTCGAGTATCTCGCGCAGACGGTCTGGACCAAGGAGGGGGACAGGACCACCCAGGCGTTCCCCGACACCTGCGTCGGCACCGACAGCCACACCACCATGGTCAACGCGCTGGGCGTGCTCGGCTGGGGCGTCGGCGGCATCGAGGCGGAGGCCGCCATGCTGGGCCAGCCGGTGGCCATGGTGATCCCGGAGGTGATCGGCTTCCGCCTGAAGGGCAGGCTCGAGGAGGGCGTCACGGCCACCGATCTCGTGCTCACCTGCACGCAGATGCTGAGAAAGCGCGGCGTGGTGGAGAAGTTCGTCGAGTACTTCGGCGACGGCCTCGGCCATCTCTCGGTGGAGGATCGCGCCACCATCGCCAACATGGCGCCGGAGTATGGCGCGACCTGCGGTTTCTTCCCGGTCGACGCCGACACCATCAAGTATCTCAGGGCCACCGGCCGCGCGGCCGACCGCGTGGCCCTCGTCGAGGCCTACTGCAAGGCGCAGGGGCTGTGGCGCCAGGACGGCGCCGAGCCCGTCTTCACCGATGTGCTGGACCTCGACCTCGCGACCGTGGAGCCGTCCATGGCGGGGCCGAAGCGGCCGCAGGACCGCGTCCCGCTCGCCCAGGCCAAGGCGGGCTTCGCCACCGCGCTGCCCGACATCGTCAAGGGGGCAGACCTGAAGAGAAGGGTCAAGGTGGAGGGCGCCGGCTACGACCTCGGCAACGGCGATGTGGTGATCGCCGCCATCACGTCGTGCACCAACACCTCCAACCCGTCGGTGCTGATGGCCGCCGGCCTGGTGGCCCGCAATGCGCGGGCGAAGGGCCTTAAGGCCGCCCCGTGGGTGAAGACCTCGCTGGCGCCCGGGTCCCAGGTGGTCACCGACTACCTCGCCAAGGCCGGGCTGCAGGACGATCTCGATGCGCTGGGCTTCAACCTTGCGGGCTACGGCTGCACCACCTGCATCGGCAATTCCGGGCCGCTGCCCGACCCCATCGCCGACGCCGTGCGCGGCAGCGATCTGGTGGTAGCCGCAGTGCTGTCGGGCAACCGCAACTTCGAGGGCCGCGTCAACCCGGACGTGAAGGCGAACTATCTGGCCTCGCCGCCGCTGGTGGTCGCCTACGCCATTGCCGGCACGCTCAACCGCGACCTCGCCACCGAGCCGCTCGGCACGGGCTCGGACGGCAAGCCGGTGTATCTGAAGGACGTGTGGCCCACGTCCACAGAGATCGCCGAGCTGATCCGCACCTGCGTGACGCCCGACATGTTCGCCAAGCGCTACGGCGCGGTGTTCGAGGGCGACGAGAAGTGGCGTGCGATGGGCAAGGCCAAGGCGAGCCTGACCTATCGCTGGAGCTCGGGCTCGACCTACGTTCAGAGCCCGCCCTATTTCGAGGACATGGCGCCCGATCCCCAGCCGGTCGCCGACGTGCTCGGCGCACGTGTGCTCGGCCTGTTCCAGGACAGCATCACCACCGACCACATCTCGCCTGCGGGCTCCATCAAGCGCGACGGCCCCGCCGGCCTCTATCTGATCGAGCACCAGGTGCGCCCGGCGGAGTTCAACTCCTACGGGTCCCGGCGCGGCAATCACGACGTGATGATGCGCGGCACCTTCGCCAACGTGCGCATCAAGAACGTCATGATGGGCGGCAAGGAGGGCGGCCAAACCATCCACTATCCCTCGGGCGAGACCCTGTCGATCTTCGACGCGGCGATGCGCTACAAGGCGGAGGGCGTGCCGCTCGTCGTCTTCGCCGGCAAGGAGTACGGCACCGGGTCGAGCCGCGACTGGGCCGCCAAGGGCTCGCGTCTCCTCGGCATCCGCGCCGTCGTCGCCCAGTCGTTCGAGCGCATCCACCGCTCCAACCTGGTAGGCATGGGCGTGCTGCCCCTGGTGTTCGACGAGGGTCAGTCCTGGGCCGGCCTCGGACTGACGGGGCAGGAGACGGTGACCATCCGCGGCCTCGCCGACCTCAAACCTCGCCAGAAGGTGGCGGTCGAGATCGCCGGCGCCGGCGGCAATGCGACCACCATCGAGGTGCTCTGCCGCATCGATACCGAGGAGGAGCTCGCCTATTACCGCCACGGCGGCATCCTGCCGTTCGTGCTGCGCAACCTCGCCCGCGCCGCCTGATGGAAGGGGTCAGGCTTCGCGCACGGCCTTGACCGGATGGGCCTTGGGCATCTTGATGGCGAGGAGGCGCATCTTGAGCGGTGCGGCTCCGTTGCGCCGAGCTAGATCGGCAGATAGACGACGCCGGTCTCACTGTCGGCGAGCGCGCAGATGATGTCGAAGGCTTTACGTCTCCTGCAGCCAGCGCGCGCGCGTCCAGGCGGCGCGCACCAGCACATCGCCGCCTTGCGCGATCACGTCGGCAAGCTCGTCGGCGCGGCAATGGACGGCGTCGGCGATGCGCAGCTCGCCGGGGATCACCTTGATCCGGTTGATGCGCTCCGCACGCTTCTCGTCGGTGAGCTCGAAGGCGCTGAACCGCTCGGCCGGCAGGTCGAAAACCGCGTGCACGCGCCACAGCCGCGCGTTCTCGCGCGCCGACTTGCCGGCCTTGCGCACGTGGTGGCGTCCACCAAGCGGATCAGCGGCCGCCGCACGGTAAGCTGCGAGCCCGAGGCCTCTCCCAACAGCCGCGCAGGATACTCTGCAGCAGGGCACCGCGTTGCGCAGCGGCCGAGCACGGCCACGTTCGACAGGCTCGCCAGCGCGATGGTCTCCGCCCACGCCGCGTCAGGCGCAGCCCATGACGCCGAGGCAATAGGCCAAGATCAGCCGCAGCAGATCGACGCCGCACCTGACCTCGCGCGGACGCCGGAACGCGCCCGTCGCACGCGCCTCCCGCTCCAGCACCGCAGCCCCGCCGAGGCGCTCAACCGTGCCGATCCAATCCGATCCGGTAAGCTCTGCTGACGGCTCAAACTGGGTAATTGCAATGCGAAAATATAACTGAAATTCTAGCTGGTAAGAAATATCTTAGCGCTAATGGGGTCAGACCCTGCGGGTCTGACCCCGGGCTCCAGGTTTCAGGTTCTAGGTTTCAGGGCGCGGTTAGCACCCTGAAGCCTGAAACCCGAAACCTTAATGGTTGACAACGCAAGCGTTGCCCTGCGGGGCGCCACTCGTCACCCATTCGTGACTTGCACTTGATCGGTCGAATCCTGATATCTACGAGTTCGCGGGGAGCACTATCCTGGATCGGACACCGTAGCCAATGCGCGCGCTCGCGGTTGTCGCCTCTTTCGCCCTCTGCGGCGTGCTGCTCGGCCCTCAGCGAGCCGGGGCACAGGCGCCGGAGCCCCCGACCACGGCGAACGCGCCCGCGGCCAGGGCCGTCGTGGAGCTCTATACCAGCCAGGGCTGCTCGTCCTGCCCGAAGGCCGACGCCGTCCTCGGCCGGCTCGCGGTGCGCGACGACATCATTACGATCAGCTGGGGCGTCGACTATTGGGACTATCTCGGCTGGCGCGATACGACGGCGCGCCCGGAGTTCACCGAGCGGCAGAAAGCCTATGCCAAAGTGCTGGGCAACGGCATGGTCTACACGCCCCAGGCCGTGATCAACGGCGCCGCCCACGTGAACGGCGGCGACGAGGCCAAGATCGAGGGTGCCGTCGAAAGGGTCTCCAAGGCCCTCGCAGCTACGCGCGTGCCCGTGCACCTGTCGGCCGTCGACGGCAGGTTGGTGGTGGAGATCGATGCCGCTCCGCAGGGCGCGGCCAAGGAGGCCACCGTGTGGCTGGCGCCGCTTGCTCAGCGGGTCGAGGTGCCGATCACCAGGGGCGAGAACAGCGGCAAGACCATCGTCTATTCCAACGTGGCGCGCCGGTTGATCCCCGTCGGCACCTGGAGCGGCAAGGCCATGAGCGTGCGCCTCGACCGGCGCAGCTTCATGCCCGAGGACGCCGACCGGGTCGTCGTCCTGGTCCAGCAGGGGCACGGCGGCCCGATCATCGGCTGGGCGCTGCTGCCCCAGTTCTAGCGACCCCCTACGCCGGCACGTCCGAAGCCTTGAAGCCTCCCTCGTCGGCTCGGCGCTCCAAGAAGTTGCGTTCCCGGAAACCGAGGCCCCGGCCGTCAGGTCGGGGCCTCGGTTATCCGGGATCTTCCCCCCGCCGTGCTCGCGCCGCCGTCGAAACCTGCCAGACGGCGGGGCGCCCTCGGGTGCGGGCTTGGCTGCCTTGCATTAACCATCCGCCCACCGAGCATATCGACATGGTGACGCTGGTTTGCTATGGTTTCGTCATCCTCCACAGTTGCGTTCGCACTCTCCCGCCCGGCGCAGGTCGGGTGCCATCGCGGCCCCTTCCCCGCTTGCATACCGCCGCGTGCATCGAATGAATGGGTCGGCGCACTAAGCAGAGTTTCGCAGCCAGGCCAACGTTTGGCCGCATGCCCCCGCGTCCGCTTCCGATGCTTTCCTGGCAGAACGTCTGCCCCTATACGGTGGGATCTGACCCGGAACAGACCTGAGCAGCTGCAGCATACGGGCTCAATGTTGAAGCGACCCTCGATGCCGCCATCCAGCCTCCCCAAATGCGATGCTCAAGCATCGTCGGCAGGCGCCGCGAGATCGACGACTTCATGACCGTCCCACGCTCGCGCCCAGGGTGACGAGAAGCTCGTCCAGTTGCTCGAACGTCTCTCCCATCGCATCCGCCGCCCCGGTGCCGGCGGCGTCGAGAGCTTCCTTCGAGGGATAAAGCTCGTGCATGACCAGCAACGTCTTGCCGCCTTTTTCCGCGAAGGTCACCGTCGTGACGGCACCCTCGTCACTTTCCTCATTGGTCCAGACGAGGCGCGAGTGCGGTGTTACTTCCTTGTACGTGCCGAAGAACGCCGCCTGTGAGTCCCCGTGTGCGAACTCCAAACGGTACCTACCCCCGACACGAACATCCATTTCGCAGGAAAGCAGGGACATTCCCATCGACTTCGGCACCCACCACTGCCTGAACAGCTCGGGCTTGGTCCACGCCTCGAACACGAGGCGCGCCGGGCCATTGAAGGTTCGCGTGACGACGAGCTCACGCTCGGACTTCCGTTCCACCGTCGTGTGGTTCTTCATGGGGGCGGATTCACTCTCTCTTCTTGCGTCCATCGACCATCTCCTTCCGTTTCAGTTCTTCGACAACCTTGTCCAACTCGTCGAAGCGTGCGTTCCAGAGCTGGCGGTACCTCTCGATCCATGCCGTCTCTTCCTGCAGTCGGCGCGGACCGAGCTTGCAGATTCGCACGCGCCCGACCTTCTCCGTGGTGACGAGCCCGGCCTGCTCCAAGACGCTCACGTGCTTCTTCATGCCGGTGAGGGTCATTTGGAACTTCTCGGCGAGATCCGTGATCGAAGCGTCTGCACGCCCGAGCCGCTCCAGAACGCCGCGTCGGGTGGCGTCCGAGAGCGCGGCGAAAGAGGCATCGAGGCGGGCGCTCGTATATTGAACCATACGGTTCAGTTTATAGCGCACGGATTGGCCGCATGCAAGGGGAGGCCGAGCGCGCGCTGCGTCGCCGGCCGCCTTCCCCCCTCGCCGAGTCGATCGTCTATGCATCGAGACAGGGCTTCGGAGGGATTTCAATGTCTTAGGCTGTCGCGAAAATTCGTTGCGAGATTCTGGATGCCCGGCGGTGTTGTACCTCGATCAACCGGACACATATCGTCAGTGCGCGAATGACTGCAATTGGCACACAACCACCGGTCACCGTCCGTCAGGTTCCGGAGGCGTAGCCGCCGTTGCCGGGCAGGCTCGTGTTGGGCCGACAGCGAGACTCTGCTTAGCCTCCGACCCGCTCCAGCACGGGCAGCTGCGGGCGCGCGCCCTCCGCCTTGCCGGTGATCGGCGCCTTCGGCAGCTTCGCCTCTCCCCCCTCCATCACGAACGTGTGCTCGAGCGCGTACCACGGCCCCTCCACGCCGGGGCCGGGTGCAGGCTCGCTCTCGTGGCGCACGTAGTTGCCGACGAGATGGCGCGTGACGCCGAACTGCACGTCGGTGTCGAGGTAGGGATCGTCGTTGACGTAGGTCTGCGAGATCAGCGTCTTGAAGCCCGGCTTGTGGACGAGGAAATGCAGGTGTGCGGGCCGCATGTTGTGGCGACCCTGCGCACGCAGCAGGTCGCCCACCGGACCGTCGACGGGGATCGGGTAGCCGGCGGGCTTGACGCTGCGGAAGGCGATGTGGCCGGCCTCGTCGGTGGTGAAGGTGCCGCGCAGGTTCATGTTGGCCTGGGCCGGGTCCTGGTTCTCGTAGAAGCCCTCGGGCGAGGACTGCCAGATGTCGACCTCCGCGCCGGCGATCGGGCGCCCCGCAGCGTCGCGGAACCACGCCTTCACGAACAGCGCGGGGCCGGGCGTGGGCGAGCGCACGATCGAGCCGCCGATCTCGGTGCGCGGCGAGCCCTGCCGCCAGAAGGGTCCCAGCAGGCTGGCGTCGGTCTCGATCTCACCGTTGTTGCCGTTGTTCAAGAGGCACACGAGGGCGGAGAGGCCGAGCGAGCCCGACATCAGGACCGCCTCGTTGTGGGTGTCCGTGGTGCGCTGGCCCAGCGCCACCACGTAGGCGGCGCCCGCGCGCAACTCGTCCTCGGTCAGCCTCACCTCGCGCGCGAAGGCGTGCAGGTGGCGCACGAGCGCCGACATGACCTCCCTGAAGCGGGCATCGGGTGCCCTCTGCAACTCGCCCAGCACCGCGGTCGTTACGTCCTCCTGCGTCTCGATGATCACGGCCGTGGCACTCCCTTCCCCAGGCTCGGGAGCAGGCACACGAGTCTCCTCCCCCCGCAGATTGTCTTTCTCCGCGACGCTACCACTCCTCGGGATGCTGCGTCAGCCCCAGGGCATCGCGTCCGCACCGCCTCCGCAGCCCACCGCCTTCCTCGGAGCCCTTGCGCGCGCCCGCCGCAGCGGCTACATGACAGGCCCAACGGCGGCTTACGTCGGCCGCCGCGGGCCTGTTGCGGCTGGCCCCAGGCAAGTAGCGCCGCCTGGCGGGCCCACCTCCTGGGAGCCCGCACGCACCGGTAGCTCAGCTGGATAGAGCACCAGACTACAAATCTGGGGGTCAGGGGTTCGAATCCTCTCCGGTGCGCCACTCACAAGTTCAGAAAAATCAAGGGTTTCTCGCGCTTCTGGCTTCCGAGAGCCGTGCGATATTGAACGATGTAACCCGGATTTGTAACCACCTTGTAAGCGCCCCGATTGGTGCTCGCGGTCGGGAGGCAACGCATCCTCATGGGTTTCTTTGGTGCGTTGCCGCAATCCTTTTGGATGAGGAGGCAAGAGGAAGCTATATGGCCTCCCTCCCTGGCGCCTGACGGCACCTACCAGCTTCGCTCCCAGTGCGTGCGGAGTTGGCTGGGCTTGCCCCTGTCCACCCAACTTCGTTTCCGAAGTAAGTACTTCACTGAGGCCCGAACCCTTCCCCCGAGAGCCCGCCAAATCGCGCGTTCCCGAGCGCGCCCCCCGGCAACAGTCAAGAGTTATCCACAGGTTATCCACATGTTTTCCACAGGATAGGGGGCTGTACAACGCATGTGGGGGGCCGGGGGTCGGATCGGGGGAGAATTACCCCTCGAAAATATCGCGCAGAAATTCAGCGAACTGACCCTTAAATCGCGAGGGCTCACGTTCCATCTATGTTCCGATCCGTCGAAAAAGCAAAGGAAAGACGTAACAATGGCTGAGGCACCTGTAGTCCACATAGGCGAGAACTCCCCGGAAAAAGTCGCCTACACGCTAATGATGGATATTATTAACCGGGGAAGGAGGTTACGGCAAAGCAGACCGAAAGACGCTACTCGATACCTATGCCGAGTGCCTTGAGGCTGTCCGGGGGGAGCGGTCCTACAAGAGCAAGATGCAATACTGAATAGACGGGGGAGCAGGGGGCCCAATCCAAGCGTTGCTTAACGGCGAGGCGTAAGCCTTACCCAGTTCTGTTCCCCGCCTGCTTTGGACTAAGGGGGAAGACGTGGAAGTATGGAAGAGACTGACGGCGCCTCTGATAGTCGCGATTGTGGGGCGGGCTCATTGTTGGTTTGATGGTCGGACGCTTGCAGGCCCCCGAGTTACCCACCCTCTCAGCCACATCGCATTGGGTGTCATTTTCAAATCCTATGCAGGGGTTGGCTTCGGACAAATTCAAGGAGATTGATCAATTACTGAAAAAGCTGGAGGGAGCAACTGAGACGAATGCCCTTCTCTTTTACGCGAAGAATATCTCAAAGGTTAGGCTCGCCAGTATAACGTTCTCAAACAACGGTAATATACGCTCAAAGGACATAGAGGTATCTGGCCGGGAAGGTGACGGGTTCTTCTTTTGGTCTGATGCTGCGCAGGGTACCAAACTCTTCTCTCCAACTATCAAGCTAAAACCCTTAGCGCCTGGGCAATCGGTGGAAGTCCTTTCCCTCGATTTTGTCAGCTATCGGTTCCTGCCTTCACGATTTCTTGCCCTGCACGAGGGGAGAAGGATTGACGTAACTTCAAGCATGGTTCCAGATGAATTTCATTGGCTCGTATGGGTATTGTCCGAATATCCTTTCGTTGGTTTTATCACCCTGGCGATGGGCGCAATGGCGCTAATCTTGTTTATCATTCTTGTACCCTTGGGAGTGGCTACCGACTACTCCCCAGAATTCAAGTTAAGAATGACCCATCGACGAGAGCTAGAAAAGCTGGTGAAGTTCATTGAATGGGTCCGGCTGCATCATCCTGATAAACTTCCTCCAGAGCCGAGACCAGAATTAGGATAGGGAAACACACCAGCGAGTGGCGCGCGTGAATCTGGACACAAAAATAACCCCTGGGGAGCCTTGTGGGGTTCTCCAGGGGCTATTCAGCCCATACCCTCAAGAAAGTTCTCCGGAGGAGGGTATCAGGGGTCGACTAGTTCTAAGATGTCTGTGGCGCTGTCAACGACAGTTGATGCTGTCAGTACTTCACTCACATAGTGGAGAACTTGCTCCGCAAGCGAAGCTAGTTCAGACGTAAGAGATGGTGATGTCAGGGCTTCCGGTTGTGATTACGTGGAGCCCATTGTTAAACCTGCAATTGAACTCGTAGGTTCCAGGGCCAGCAGTAGTCAGCAAAGCAATAGGGTTCGCTGTCCCTGAGGTGTTGTCGTAGACGGAGATGGTAGTTCCTGCTTGATTGATAACTAGGGAGAGCAAAGCTCCACGGGTTTGTTTAATTACAACGTCCGCTGCACCAGCAATGTGGGCAAAGACGCCAGACTGTTCTCTAAATGCAGCAGACATTAGACTTGGTTTCCTTCATTTCTGCGTTCCTCCTGTTTCCAATATTCGTCTATGGCCTTCTCGGCATCAATCAGCGTGTTCCAGACACCGGAGAGAGCCTTAGGCAACGGGAACCCATCAGCGTGGATCGTCCACTTATAGTAGGTCTCCTCATTGCCCGGCTTAAGGGTAAAGCCCTTGTACTCATGTTCGACGGTGGGAGCCGTGCGATCCTTATTCTTGTCAATTATCTCCTTGTGCTCAAAGGAACCGGCACCAAAGGGGAATTGGTCTTGATAGTTATGCTCCCCCCAGTTGCTCATCGCAGCATTGGCCTTCTTGATATCGGCATTGAGCTTCTGGGTTTCCTCTAATGGAATGTTTGGTTTACTCGACATGACAACGCCTCGCTGTCGCTTGACAGGTTTTCTCCCTCAGAGTCTGTCCCCAAAAATGGCGCGTATAATCAAGTCCGCGCCAGGCGCCTCAGCATGATGCGGATCATGGCGAGGATGACGAAGGCGGCGTGCGTGCGCGTGAGGTTCTCGAAGTCCTTTGCCAGGCGCCGGCAACGGCCGAGCCAGCCGAAGGTGCGCTCTACGATCCAACGCTTGGGCAGCACGTAGAAGCCCTTCGCCGTGTCGGAGCGCTTGACGATCTCGATCGGTATGCCTGCCTCGGCCTCGACAGCAGCCGCAGTCGCCTTGCCCTGATAGCCGCCGTCAGCCACGGCGCGCTGCAAGGTCGGCATTCTGGCCGTTGCCGTCTTCAGCAGAATGGGGGCAACGTCGCGATCCTGGTAGTTGGCGGGCAACACGGCGAGGGCATGCATCAGCCCCAGCGTATCGACGCCGATGTGGCGCTTCTTGCCCTTGATTTTCTTGCCCGCATCGTAGCCATGCGGATCAATGTTTCGCCCCCTTTTTCCGCGCTCTTGACGCTCTGGCTGTCGACGATCGAGAGCGTTGGGGTGGGCGCCTTGCCAGCCTCCTCCCGGACCTTTCCATGAAGCGCGTCGTGGATGCGCGTCAGCACGCCGTCATGCTGCAATCCGATCAGATATTTGTGTACGGCGCTTTTCGACGGGAAATCGCGCGGGAGCTGGCGCCACTGGCAACCCGTGGTCAGCACATAGAGGATCGCGTTCATCACCTCGCGACGGTCAAGCGCCGGGTGGCGCCGGCCCTTGGTCGGCGGTGGCAAATGCGGCTCGACCAGCGCCCACTCCTCGTCGGTGAGGTCGCTCGGGTAGCGCTTCGTCCTATGATCGTACGTCGCCCGGTTCTCGGCCGTCCACATCGCAGCCCCCCGCGAATCACGCGCACGGCGCTACAGAATCACAACCGATTCTGCCAACTCAAGAAGTTTGAGGACGGGCTCTCAGTTCATGAGCGATAATGTAGAACACATCATCAAGCGTGAGATCGGTCCCTTCGGCCTCTAGGAATGAAGCGAGGGTTTCAACTCCCCTCACGGCAAGATCAATTGCTTTTACCAACTCGGCATCGTGCTTCGTATTAGCCATTGGTGTTGTCCCCCTCAACGGTAGCTACAGGCATATCTTCCAACTCCTGTAATTGCCTAGTCAGAGCAGCCCTGCGTTCCTCCCGGTCGTGCTCGCTGAGGAGGGGGGAGGAGGTTAGAGAGTTAGAGTTGCTTTGAGGATGGGTGCTCTCCGGACTTCTCAAAGAAGGTCGCACCATATTTCTCAGCTAGCTGGTGCATGGACATCTGAAAGGCGGAAGAGTTATACAGGTTGGGATTCTCTTTCCGAATTCGCTGGAACTGGGAGAAGCGGGTAAAGTTCTGATAAGTGGGTCTGGTCATTATTGAATTGCCTTTCTGTTATTTAGGTGAGATGTTATTGCTTTGATGGCAGTCGGGACATCAGTAAAGGATTGATCAAGTGCCGTTGGCAATGCGCCTTTCCTGGATCGGATAACCCAAAGACCGGGCCAATCTCCCGAAGAGTCTAGCTTCTTCTCAATAGCGTAGTGGTCTGCTATCGAGGGTTCCCTGGCTCCATGATGGTTGGTCTCAAGGGTGCTCTCGCTTCGGTCAATGTCCTTCTGCATATCATCTTCGTAAGTTGCTTTTGTTGGTAATTTGTCTTCAGTTTTTGGTTTCATTGTTTCCTCTGGTTGTTATTCAAAGTGGTCTAGTTAGAGAGAAGCCGCCCTTGCTCCTAATGAGATGCCCCTTCAACCATTTATCAAAGTGTTCTCTCGCCTCTTGGAGACTAGGGAATACACCTCGAAGAAGGGTAGGAGTAGAGTAAGGGTTTTCCCTCTTGACTATACGGTAGCCCCGGCCATGGTCATCCGGGAAGCGTCGTAATCATTAGATAGTCGTATTGGTTCGGTTTGTGTCATTCTCCTTGTCTCGTTTGATTTATTGGTTGCTATTGTTGGTGCGTTAATTCGTACGGCTAGGACCGAAAGAAGAGTGGCACCAATCGCTCCGATCTGGGGAGATGCGGTTGACAGGTTTCCACCGAAGCTCGCAAGACCAGCGCCCGTGGCTGAGATGCTTCTCGCATCGGCGAGGTCTCTATTGGCTGAGAAGATTTGATTGCCGAGAGCCAAGTTCTCGTTACTGACCTGGGTAAGCCTTGCAGCTTGTGCGGTAGCCTGACCAAAAGCACCTGGGAGGACACTAAGAGAACTCACACCAACACCCGTAGCGTTAGAAAGAGCCAAGGATCGCGCAGCCTGAGACTTTCTGATAATCTTCCTTCGCTCTCTCATAGCTGTCAATTCTGCCTGCCGCTGTCTGGCCGCTTCGGCTCTCTAAGATGCTTCAGCTGCTTCTCGCTGCCCCTGTACGTTTACGGCGGTACCAACACCACTGAGAGCGAGACCACCTATGACCGCGCCTGCTTGGATCGTGCTAGCCGCTATGCCAGCACCAGTAGCAGCAGTGGCCGCGCCTATTCCTGGGATGATGGTCGTGGCCGTTGCGGCAGCAGCCGTAAGAGCAGCTGTTATACCTGTGAAAAGCATTTCTTAGATTTCCTCCTGCACCCCGGAGGGGCCAACTACGTTGGGTCGCCACTTGGGCGACTGCCTGTGATTGATTGAAGTAATAGGCCAAGGCAACCCAACCGAAGCCGGGAGCCAAGGCAATGACGATCATTATTATTAGGACATACATCTTTAGTTTACTCGTGGTTATGGATCGGGAAAAGCCATATGCCTCCAGGAACGCCTAGGAAGGCCGTACAGCGCGATCTCGGGTTTTTGGCTGTCTACCCTTCAGGAAGCCCTGAGGAGTCCTGCCTGCCTAAATTTGGGCCTTCTAGGGGCTATTCGCTCAGACGAGAAGTTTCTAGCTGTGGTTCCGAGGGTTGCCGTCCAGGCGATAGACCCTTTGAGGGTACCAGCCATGATTTAGGAGCCAGATTAGCTGAGCCACCCGGAAACGATC
>CAVWWJ010000015.1:0-67348 GCA_963758625.1 uncultured Alphaproteobacteria bacterium
GAGCCAGCCGAACATCGCCATCAACGCATGCGCTCTCACATGTTGCTCGGCGGCCCCTGGCGGCAGCGGCCTCTGCTCACGCCTGGGAGTCTTCCTGATGAGGCCGGCCTCCCTGCACCACTGGCCCATGCGGGTGCCTGAACCCCTTGTCACTAATGCGGCGGCCCTCAACGACGACGACGATCCAGATAGTATGTCGTCTGAGCCACTCTTCGGCATGAAATGCGTTGTCTGATCAGTAGACTGTTAAGTTTTACTTGCAAATTGGGATGAACTGACTACATGGTAAGCTTGTGAGCTGCAGGTCTAGCCCCGCATTGGCGGGGCCCTGCGCGAATCTCGACGCGCACGCGGCCGGGTACGGGAATGGCCTGAGCCGTCAGGCAATTGCGCCCCTCGCCGTTCTTGATTGCGGCGAGGGGCGCCCAATCCCCTCCCCCTTCAGCGTTCAGTCAGCGCCCCATGTCCCCTACCCCGGCCATGGCCCGCTATCTTGCCCTGGTCGAAAATGCGGTCCCGACGAATGCTGGCCCTGGATGGGTGGACTTGCCCGTGCGCCGCATGGTTTTCGTTGGTGCCGCACCCCTCGGCCGTCTCCAGAACGATCTCCGCTCGCCACGCCACCTTGGACGGCGTGTTGCGATCAGCGATCGAAGTCTCCAGCCGAGCACGGCTCGCAGGGCTCAAGATAAAGACAGATGTCGTCGCGTCTCATGGCCGCAGACTGACTGATTTGCGGCAACTTGGGAATCATCCGTTAGGCGTGGAACACTAGCCTATGTGATGTCGGCACCATTTACCGCCCATGACGACAGTCGGTGCACCTATAGGAGGCGACCCCGTCGTCGTCCCAGCGTAGGTCCATATAGCCTCCGCACATGGGACAAGTGTCATCAGCACCCGCAGGATAGTTTTCCGGTGTGTTCAATTCCTGGAAATCATCAACGGTATCGGCAATGTCGCCGGCCTCTTCGTATTGCTCTTCAATGGTTTCGGTGAGCTGGCGCGTTCCCTCGGAAATCCTATCAACAGGGCACTCGATACGCTGCAGAGCGCTCAACTGCGCTCCATCTCTGGAGGTACGTCGACGCTCTCGAAAGCAACAGGAATGATTGGTTTGTTACGCTCGTCTGCGCCGCCGCGTACGATGACCGACACTAAGGGCCCGTCCATAAATAAGGAAGTCAATTGGCTCCTCGCCGAGGTACGATCGTGTAGTTCCAGTCGCCATGGAAGGTGTGGCGGATGAGGTTGACCGCGGCGAGCTGGGCATCGGACACCTTGACCCCTTTGGGGTACTTCTTCTCATCCAACTCGGCGCGCACCTCGAGGCCCGCTTCGGTGGTCGTGGCGGCGATCAGCTGAACAATCGTTCTATAGGAGCGTAGCGGCTTTCCCCGCCAATTGATCGTGATGAAGGAAAAGAGACGATGCTCAATCTTGTTCCATTTGCTCGTTCCCGGTGGGAGATGGCAAACGGTGATCGGGAATTTGAGCTCGTCTGCCAACTTTTGAAGCTCGACCTTCCAGAGGCGCACGCGGTACCCGTTGCTGCCACCGCCGTCGGCCGTGATCATCAGACGCTTGGCTTTGGCATGGCGCTTCCTCCCCATCGTCGACCACCACCGGCGGATGGCGTTGACGGCAAATGAAGCCGTGTCGTGGTCGGTGCCGACGCTGACCCATCCGACATTGGCGTTGATGTCGTAGACCCCATACGGGACTGCCCGGCGCAGCTTTGGATCGATGAAGTCATGCACGTTGACGAGTTCGGGCTCGCCCTTGGGGCGCCACTCGCGTCCATTGTTCTTGAAATTACCAACCAATTCCTTGCGCTTAGTGTCGACCGAGATGACCGGTTGATCAGCGCCGAGGAAGTCGACCGCTTGGTCGTTGATATACGGAAATTGGGCGTCGCGATCGATGTGGTTGCTACCTTCCCGGGTCTTGCTGTTGGCCTGCAGGCTGTAGTCCATCCCGCGCAGCAAATTGCCGACAACCGTGGGGCAAACCTCGTGCCCCTTCTTGCCCTGCTCTTTGGCGAGATTACGCAGGCTCCGGCAGGTCCACAACAGCGCTCGCATGGGGTCGCCGCGCTTCGTGGGCTCAACCAGAGCCTTGAGGTCGCGCAACAGCGTTGGATCCTCAAATGTCTTCTTCTTGCGTCCGCCACCAGGCTTGTGGATACGCGCGGGCGCAGCTGCCACACGATCGCGAACGTCGCAAAGGCCGTGATAAATGGTGGAGCGAGCCAAGCCCGTGATGCGAGCCATCAAACTGACGCCGCCACGTCCAAGCGCGCGGGCTTCCAGGGCGACAAAGAGGCGCCGGCTCCGTACCTCTCCCCTTAGTTCCGCCGGAATCGTGGGTAACATGAGGTCCAGCAAGGAGTTGGACCATGACGCAGCGCACCCCGGACGATCTTTGGCGTGATTTCCCCAAGACGGCGACGGAGTTCGAGAGGCGGTTTGCGACCGAGGCGGACTGCCGGGCGTACTGGATCGAGGCGCGCTGGGGCGGCAAGCCGGCGTGCGCGCGCTGCGGCTCGACGTACGTGTGGGCGATCCGCGACGGCACGACGTTCGAGTGCCGCGACTGCGACCATCAGACCAGCCTGACCGCGGGCACGGTGCTGGAAAAGACGCGCAAGCCCTTGAAGATGTGGTTCCGCGCCGTGTTCGAGATCTCGACGCGCCGCACCGGCATCTCGGCCATGGACCCCCGCCTTCGCGAGGGCAGGCTCTGATGCGCATCATGGGGTTCGGCTCGTACAAGACGGCGTGGAGCTGGCTGCACAAGCTGCGGGCGGCGCTGGTGCGGCCGGAGCGCGAGCCGCTCGGCCCTTTCGTGCAGATGGACGAGGCGCTGGTGGGGGGAAAAGGCGGCCCAAACAAGGAGCTGGTGCTGGTGGCGGCGGAGGTGGACGGCCGCGTGCGCCTCGCCCACGCCGAGACCAACGATAAGGCGACGCTCAGGCGCTTCGCCGACGGGCAGGTCGCGCCCGACGCGCGGATCGTCACGGACGGGCTGGCCAGCTACGACGCCGACAGCTTAGGCGACCGGCCCCACGAGGCCAAAGTGCAGACCGAGGCCGAGCGGCGCGAGAACGACGCCGTCCAGGGTTGTCACTGGACGATCTCGCTCTTGAAGCGCTGGCTTCTGGGCACCCACGCCGGTGCGGTCCGCCCCAAGCACCTGCAGGCCTACCTCGACGAGTACGCCTTCCGACACAACCGGCGCAGGACCAACGGCGTCGGCCGGATCGCGGCCCGCGTCATCGAGCGGCTCGTGGCGCGCCAGCCGTTGACCATGCGCTCACTGATCGACGATACCCGGCCCTGTCGTTGGTTCCGGCAGCCTGAACTAACGGCATAGGTACGGCTTTAGAGAGTGCGACCGCGTGCTTGCACTTATGGCGCGACGCGACCCATCCGTGTAATCTTCGTACTAAATCAAGGGGGCCGCGGAGGCAGGGTCACGCCAAGTGATATGGCGGTTCGAGGATGAGCTAAGATATGGATTATAGGCTTAGCCGCGTGATTTCAGAGGTGGTTGAGTGCGGAAGCGTAGCACGTCAAGCCTTCTCGAATGGAGATACCGGGCGAGTGCAGACCAAGCTAAACTCCTCTGATCAAGTCACCTATTGGGACAGACAGATAGAGAGACGCCTGGTCGACGTAATCCGGTGCGAGTACCCAAACTATCGTCTTATCGGGGAAGAATCCGGCATGTACCAACCCCATAACGGCGATCCAAGCGGTACGGCCATCATCGATCCAATCGACGGGACAAGCAATTTCATCCACGGCATCCCCTACTTCAGTGTATCAGTTCTTCTCCGACATGGCTCTGGTGACCCAACAGCGATTATCTATGACCCAATGCTCGATGAACTCTTCACGAACATCTCATCTAACATTGCCAAAACCGTGGCCGCTTGGCAGATGTCGTTTTCCAAGAAGCGGCAATGCGACATGACCGTAGCAGTTATAGGCGGGTATGGAGCAGACCTAGCCCAATCTATTCGCCGTAGTCACTCGTTGTGAAGGCGGTTGGCGATGGGCGCGCGGGATCGGCCGGGTTGACGGGCGGGGCGGCGGTAGGACGCTTTGGGACGCGTTGGAGTTGATGGCTCGGGGCTCGCGCGGCAGCGGCCGCGTCGGTCACGGCCCCTGCGCGGTGAGGCGGCCGGTGACCAGCGCCAGTGCGTCGGCGTGCGGCAGATGGCGGGGGAACGCGAGCTTGATCGAGCGCTTCAGCTCCTCGACGCGCACCGCGATCTTCACGAAGACGCTGCGGATCGTGGCGAAGGTGGCGCTGCGCCAGCGCGACCGCTTCGGTGCAGCGAGACGCAGCGAGTGCAAGAGCCAGTAGGCCCCCATGTGCAGGAAGAGCCGGAACTGGTTGGCCTGCCAGCGCGAGCACGCGGTCTTGTCGGAGCGCGTGCTGAGCTTCATGTCCTTGATCAGGTTCTCGGCAGTCCCGCGCGCGCAGTAGACCTTCTCATAGAGATGCTTGCCCCGGCCTGTCAGGCTCGTGACGACGAAGCGCGCGTCGGTGCCGAGATCGGTCGCCTCGACGCGTGCGATCACCTTCTCCTGGTGCATCCAGGACTCCGCCGCATACTGGAATTGATGGAAGCGGCGCACCTTGCCAAGGCTCGGCGCCCAACGCCACCGGCACTGCTCGCGCCACGGCTCGGCCAGCGCGTCGAGGGTCTTGTTCCGGGATAGTCCGAGTATGTAGTCGCAGCGGTTCTCGCGCAGCAAATCCAGCACTTCCGGCGCGCAGTAGTGGCCGTCTCCGCGCACCAGGATGGCAACCTGCGGCCATTGCCGGCGAATGCGATGGATGACATGGGCGAGCACGCGCGCGATCTCCTCGCCCGATGGCCGCTTGCCCGGCCGCAGCAGGGACAGGATCGGCTTGCCCGAGCCCGCCTCGAAGATGTGGATCGGCTTGAAGCAATGACCGCCCGCGTGGGTGTTGAACAGCGCCAGCTCCTGCTGGCCGTGCACCATGTCGTCGGTGTCTTGCCGAAGGCGAGCACGCTTTCAGCATGACGATGTCGAGCACGATCGATGCCGGCGGGCGGGCGTAGCTGCGGCAGAAGAGATCGATGAAGCCGGTGCCGATCCGGTATAGCGTCCGGGTATCGGCGAGGTTCTCCAGGCGCGAGATGGTCGGCTGGCTCGGAATGCTGCGGCCGGTCTCCGGCGCACGCTCACAGGCGATCATGAGCGCGGGATCATCGCGCAGCGCATCGAGGTCGTCGGCATCCTCGTAGCCGGCGGCGATCGCCATCATGCGTGCCGTCACCATCGCGCGATAGGAGTGGATGACGAAGAGCGGGTTGCGCTTGTCGGGGAGCGGATCGGCGATCACCGCGGCCAGGTCGAGGCGACGGGCCGCTTCGCGCAGCACGACAAGCCCGCCGTTCGAAGTGAGGTTGCCGGCGTCCCGCGCGGCTGTACCACATCTTCAAGGGCTTGCGCGTCTTTTCCAGCACCGTGCCCGCGGTCAGGCAGGTCTGATGGTCGCAGTCGCGGCACTCGAACGTCGTGCCGTCGCGGATCGCCCACACGTACGTCGAGCCGCAGCGCGCGCACGCCGGCTTGCCGCCCCAGCGCGCCTCGATCCAGTACGCCCGGCAGTCCGCATCGGTCGCAAACCGCTTCTCGAACTCCGTCGCCGTCTTGGGGAAATCACGCCAAAGATCGTCCGGGGTGCGCTGCATCATGGTCCAACTCCTTGCTGGACCTCATGTTACGCACGATTCCGGCGGAACTAAGGGGAGAGGTACGGTTGGTACGTCCTTGATGGTTGCCGGCCCGATTTGGGCGATGCCCATACGCCGATCGAGCTCCTCGTGGCGGGATAGATTTCCGTGGAGCCCGGCGTCGAGGCGATCGTCTTACCCGGACAGGTCGCGCTCGCTCCCAGAGGGGATCGGACTCCCTCCGCGGCACGACCCGTAAGCCGTTTACATCACCATCTTGGCTCGGGTTGATATGCCACGACCTTGGTCGCATCTCGCTGGCGCCGCCGATCTACAGCACGAAGAGCCGGGCGCCGATAGGGTCGTTCTTCAGGGCCTGAAAGTAGTCCCGTAGCACCGCGCGGCAACGCTCGTCCACGGGCCAGGCGTGTTCGCCATGATCTTGCCGATTGCCAACTTGACATGCCATGTTGTCAGATATCGCTTCCGACAATAGACCAAGTGAGGATTAAGAGAACAAACCTGCATCAAGCAGCCGAGCGGTCGGAGAGGGGAGAGTGTTGGCATGCCTGAGCAGGCTCGAGGGCAAGTGCTCGTGCCGGCCGCCGAAGCGGCCGCCGCGTGTCAGGGGCCAAATGCGGGTATCTCCAGTGCGCGAGCGAACGTCACGCCATTCAAACCTGGGGTGGACCAGCTCGACTTTGACGTGATCATCGTGGGCGCTGGGTTGTCCGGCATCGGGGTCGCCTACCATCTGCAGCGAGACTGCCCTCACAAATCCTTCGTCATTCTCGAGGCACGCAGCGCCATCGGCGGCACCTGGGACCTGTTCCGATATCCGGGCATCCGTTCCGATTCCGACATGCACACGATGGGCTATCGCTTTCGACCCTGGCGCGGCGAGAAGGCGATCGCCGATGGCCCATCGATCCTCGAGTATCTCGAGGACACTGCGCGGGAACACGGCATCGACAGCAAGATCCGATATCATCATAAGGTAACGCGCGCGTCGTGGGCGTCGACTGAAGCGCGTTGGACGCTCGAGGTGCTGGGTCCTGAAGGCGAGATGCGGACCTACACCTGCAACTTCCTCCAGATGTGCAGCGGCTATTACGACTACGACGCTGGGTACGTGCCCGGCTGGCCCGGCATGGAGTGCTTCAAGGGCGAGATCGTGCACCCCCAGAGATGGCCGGAGGATCTCGACTACACCGGCAAGCGCGTCGTCGTGATCGGCAGCGGCGCAACCGCAGTCACGTTGGTGCCGGCGATGACGGACAAGGCCACGCATGTCACTATGCTGCAGCGCTCCCCGACGTATATCGTGGCACGGCCGGAAAAGGATGCAGTCGCTAATTGGCTCTATGCGAAACTGCCCGAGCGGCTCGCGCACACGCTCGCGCGCTGGAAGAGCATCTCGCTGCAAATGTACTTTTATCGCGCTGCGCGCAGGAAGCCGGACGCCGCGAAGAAGCGCATCGTCGAGCTTGCCCAAGCCGAACTCGGCCCCGGGGTCGACATCCAGCACTTCACGCCGCGCTACAATCCTTGGGATCAGCGGCTCTGCCTTGTGCCCGACGGTGACCTTTTCAAGGCAATTCGCGAGGGCAAGGCTTCGGTCGTCACTGACGAGATCGAGACCTTCAGCGAGACAGGCCTGACGCTACGCTCTGGGCAAGAGCTTCCGGCCGACATCATCGTCACCGCGACCGGGCTCGTGATGAAGATGATGGGCGGCGCAGGGCTTGTCGTGGACGGCAGGACCGTCAATCCGGGCGCGACCATGAGCTACAAGGGCATGATGCTCTCGGACGTGCCGAACCTCGCCACGACTTTTGGCTACACGAACGCCTCGTGGACGCTCAAGGCCGATCTTACCGCCGAATATCTCTGCCGCATTCTCAACAGGATGGATCGCGGCGGCTATGCCTACTGCACGCCGCGTAACAATGATCCGTCGATGATTCCGGATACGACACTGCCGCTCTCGTCTGGCTACATGCAACGAGCGAAAGACATCCTGCCGAAGCAGGGCTCGAGGCGGCCGTGGAAGCTTCACCAAAACTACGCCAAGGACATGCTGGCGCTGCGCTTCGGATCAATCGACGACGGCACGTTGGTGTTCACGCGCCACGCTGCGCAACGCGAAGAGCACCTGCAAGCGTGAGGACATTGACGGCTGAGCGTGAGGCACCATGGAGAGACGCGGACGACCGCCGCAGCTTTGCACTTGATCCAAGTCGCAACGCAGGATTTTCCGAGGCGGCCTGCTCCCGCAACCAGGGTCACGACGACACGACTCCATACGGGGAAGGCATGCCAAGGCGAATGACCCTTCAAGACCGGACCGCGGTCATCACGGGCGCCGGCAGCGGCCTCGGACGCGCGATCGCGCAGTCACTTGCAAGACGCGGCTGTCATCTCGCGCTCGCCGATATCGGCGAGCCGGGGCTCGCGGAAACCGTGCAGCTACTTGGCCATCCCGGCATCCGAGTCTCCAGCCACAAGCTCGAACGTCGCCGATCGGACGGCAGTAGCGGCACTGCCGCAGGCGGTCCTGGCGCAACACGGGCGCATCGATCTGCTGTTCAACAATGCGGGCGTGGCGCTTGCCGGTACCTTCGACCAAATCAGCGAAACTGATTTCGACTGGTTGTTCGACATCAATTTCGGTGCAGTGGTGCGGCTTACCCGGGCGTTCCTGCCACATCTGGAGGCAAGCGACGATGCGCGGATCGTCAACATGTCGAGCCTGTTCGGTCTGATCTCGCCACCCGGCCAGACCGCCTATTCGGCGAGCAAGTTCGCCGTCCGAGGTTTCTCGAACGCCCTGCGTTTCGAGCTCGCGGGAAGCAACGTCGGCGTTACCGTCGTGCACCCAGGCGGGGTCGCCACAAAGATTGCCGAGAATGCGCGCAGACCTGCCGGCACCACCAACGCCGAGGTAGCAGCGCAACTCGAGCGGGCCCGCCGCATGTTGACCATGCCGCCGGCGAAGGCTGGCGAGATCATTGTTCAGGCGGTCGAGCGCCGCGCTACGCGCGTAGTGGTCGGCGGCCGCGCCAAGATGGTCGCGCTGATCGAGCGCCTCGCCCCCGTGTCGTATTGGAAAATTCTCGGACTGCTGGCGCCGCGACCCGTGAGAAGCGGCATCGAAAGATCGGAAGGACATCTGTGACGGTCGTCATCCCATTGATTCTACTGCTGGCCGCCCTGATCGCGGGCCTCCTCTGGTTCACGGCCAGCACAGCGCGCAAGGTCGAAGCCGCGCTGCCGCCACGCGGCCGATTCATGGAGCTCGATGGCGAGCGCATTCATTATGTCGATACCGGCGGCGCCGGTCCCGCCGTCGTCATGATTCATGGGCTCGGCGGCAACCTGCTGCATTTCGACTACGCACTCGCCGGCCGCCTCGCCGGCGAGTTCCGTCTAATCCTCGTAGATCGCCCCGGCTCCGGCTATTCCAGCCGCGCGGCCGGCGCGGACGCGACCCTCACCACGCAGGCAGCCGCGATCGCCAAGCTGATCGGGGCGCTCGGGCTGAAGCATCCGCTCGTGGTCGGGCATTCGCTCGGCGGAGCGGTCTCGCTCGCCCTCGCCCTCGACCACCCTGATTGCGTCGGCGGCCTGGCTCTTGTTGCGCCGCTGACGCATGCGCAGGAGACGGTGCCCGCAATCTTCCGGCGACTGGTGATCCGCACGAGCTTGGCACGCAGTCTCGTCGCCTGGACGCTGGCGACGCCGCTTGAGAATCTGCGTGGTCCGCTGGCGCTGAAGGAGGTCTTTGCACCGGACAGGGTAGTGCCCGCTTTTCCGCTCCGTGCCGGCGGGCTTCTTGGTCTACGCCCGAAAGCCTTCTGTGCCGCGTCTTCGGACATCGTCGCGATCAACGACGTTCTGCCGGCTTATACTAGGCGCTATCCCTCGCTCAATCTCCCGTTCGGCATCCTGTTCGGCGAGGACGACCGGCTGCTGGACTATCGCAAGCAAGGCGAAGCGATGAGGGCGTCCTGTCCTGCGCTCGATCTCGAGCTCATCGACGGCGGCCACATGCTGCCGATGACCGCCCCCGATCGTTGCGCGGCCCTCATCCGCCGCATCGCGGCACGCCAGCAAGAAGTCTCGTCGGGACGCGAGCCTACATAGCCCGACCGATTGAGCTCGACGATACCTCACACGAGCACCGCTCGCCATTCAATGTGCCCCAACTCCCTGTTTCTTGCCCAGTGGTGGCGGCGAGAAGCAGCGGGTTTCGGAGTGAGAGCTTCGTGCGGCTTTCGACCGCGCCGCTGATCTGAGAAACTCGAACGCTCGTGCGCTTTTTTCCTGGCGTTCGGACGTGGCGTGCGCCAGTCTTCGTACACCGCAAAGATCAAGCGGCCGCGAGTGAGTTGGCCGAATTCCGGGAGGAAGTCGAGTCATGAAGCCAAGTCTGGGAAGATTGTCGGGGATCGCCGGTGCCGCACTCGGCCTGGCCTTGGCGACCGGCGCATGGGCCCAGTCGGCGCCCGTGGAACTGCGCTACGCCACCAGCGCGCCGCCCAAGACGGTCTGGGAGATGCAGCTCCTGCGCTTCCAGAAGCAAGTCGATGAGCTGAGCAAGGGCACGCTCAAGATCAACGCCTTCCTGAACTCGCAGCTGGGTTCCGAGCAGGACACCGTCGCACAGGTCGCGCGCGGCCGCATCGACATGGGCGGCTACTCCATCACCGCGGGCTCGCTTCTGGTGCCGGAAATCTCGCTCCTCAACATCCCGTTCCTGTTCAAGGACCAGAAGGAGCAGGACTGCGTCCATGACAAGCACCTGACCAAGCTGACCCAGGACATGTTCGTCAAGAAGGGCGTGGTGATGATCGGCTGGACCGAGGTGGGCGTCGCCGACATCATCGGCAAGAAGGCCTTCGTGTCGCCGAACGATCTCAAGGGCCTCAAGGCGCGCTCGGCCCCCAACAAGGTCGCGGCGTTCATGTGGAGCGAGTTCGGTGCCAACCCCAATCCGTTGCCCGTTACGGAGTGGAACTCCGCCTTCCAGACCGGGCTCATCGACGTGGCCAACTCGGCGCCGACGTTCTACTTCTTCTCGGGTCTTGCGAAGCTCGCGCCGGTCGTGACCCGACGCAGCACCAGGACCAGGGCGGCGTCGTCATCATCAACAAGGAGGCCTACGACAAGCTCTCCGACGCACACAAGAAGGCCCTTGCCGCCACCGAGACCATGACGCCGGCCTCGCAACTGCGCGCCGAGGTGCGCGGCTTCGAAGGCAAGATCCGCGAGATGCACAAGGCGGCGGGCGGCACCATCGTCGAGCTCACGCCCGAGCAGCGTGCGGTGTGGCGCAAGGGCATCGAGGCGGCGTGGCCGAAGATGGTGGCGGCGGTCGGCGGCGAGGCCAACGCCTACTGGAAGGCGATCCAGGACGGCATCAAGGCCTGCTCGCCGTAGGCTTCACCTTGGATAGCCGGGCCACCGCGCGCTGCAGGCGCGTGCGGTGGCGATCCGGGTGACGGCGCATGGACTGGAACTCCTTTCGGCACGCTTGCAGCTGCTGTGGCAGGGCTCCGGCGGGCATCCGCTGCAGCGGTTGCGGCGGCTGCAGCCGTTCATGGCGGCGCTGTGGCGGCATCTGCAGGGTTGGCTGCAGCACCTGCCGCCGGTTTGGCGGAGACTGAGGCAGACCCTGCTGGGCCATGGCAGCGATGGAGGGTGCTCTGGCAGGGGCTGCGCGAGGCCGTCGCGCGGAGGCTGCCGGAGGGGCCGGCATGGTGGCCCGGAGCCGACCCGCCGGCGGCCGCGCGCAGGCTGGTCGATGGATGGCACCGGGGCGAGTGCTGGCTCGCCGTCGCGTGCTTCGCCTTCATCGCCGGCATCCTGATCCTCGACGTCCTCGGCCGCGAGTTCCTTGGGCCGTTCCTGCGTTTCGTGGGTCTCGAGCCAGGAGCGACGGGCATCTTCGCCTCGCAGAAGCTGTCGATCTTCGCGCTGGTGATCGGCAGCTTCGCGGGCATCGGTATCGCCACCGCGACCGGCGCCCACATCGTGCCGGGCTTCGCCTCGGGCTGGGTGCCGGAGGAGTGGAAGTCTGTCTTCGACCGCGCCGCTGATGTTCTCACCGGGCTGTTTCTCCTCGGCGTCGTCTGGTTCGGGCTCAAGTTCGTCGGCTCCTCCTTCAAGACCGATCTGAGGGCGCCGGTGCTCGACTGGCCGGTGTGGCCGATCCAGCTCGCCATCCCGCTCGGCTTCCTGTCGGCGGCGGGGCGCTATTTCATCTACGCCGCCTGGCCGGCGCTCAAGCCCGTGCCGCCGGAGTTCCAGGAATGAAGGCGCTGGGCCTCACCGCCTCGGTCTTCGGCCTGCTGGCGCTGCGCCAGCCGCTGCTCGTCATCCTGCTTGCGGCCGCCGGCTGCGTGCACCTGTTCTGGGGCCGCGGCAACCTCGAGGACATTGTCGAGGACATGTGGGTCGGGCTCGACAAGGAGGTGATCCTGTCGATCCCGCTGTTCATCCTGTGCGGCAGCGTGATGACGCGCGGCTCCATCGCCCGGCGGCTCATCCGCATCCTGGCCGCGCTCACCAAGCCGCTGCCCGGCGGCCTGGCGGTCGCCACCATCCTCTCCTGCGCCGTGTTCGCCGCCATCTCCGGCTCCTCCATCGTCACCATGCTGGCGATCGGCTCGATCATGTATCCGGCCCTGCGCCAGGCCGGCTACGACAACAAGTTCTCGCTCGGCGCCATCATGTCGGGCGGCACGCTCGGCATCATCATTCCCCCCTCGATCCCGATGATCATCTACGGTCTCGTCACCGAGACGTCCGTGACGACCTGTTCGCTGCGGGCTTCGGCCCCGGCTTTCTGCTCACCTTGGCCCTCTCCGCCTATGCGGTCTGGTTCAACTGGGGCATGCAGACCGTGGCCTTCGACGCGAAAGAGTTCTGGCTCTCGTTCAAGGACGGCATCTGGGCCGCTCTGATGCCGGTCATTCTGCTGGGCGGCATCTACTCGGGCTATTTCACGGCTACGGAGGCCGCGGCGGTGGCCCTCGCCTATGCGCTGGCGGTCGAGATCTTCATCTACAAGGAGCTGAAGGCGGGCGACTTCTACAATGTCGTGCTCGAAACCTCCAAGCTCGGCGGCTCGCTGTTTCCGCTGATCGCGGTGGCGCTCAGCCTCAACATCATCCTGATCGAGCACCGCGTGCCGCAGTCGCTGGTCGGCTTCATGCAGGGCTACATCTCGAGCCCGCTCGTGTTCATGATCCTGGTCAACATCCTGCTCCTGATCGTCGGCTGCCTGATGACGACGGGCGAGGCAATTCTGGTGCTGGCGCCGCTGCTGGCGCCGCTTGCCGAGTCCTATGGCTACAACAAGGTGCTGTTCGGCCTGATCATGATCCTCAACCTGGAGATCGGCTACCTCACGCCGCCGGTCGGCCTCAACCTGATCGTTGCCATGGGCGCCTTCAAGCAGAGCTTCGGCCTGCTTTGCCGGGCTGCCGTCCCCTTCATCTTGATCATGTTTGTGTGCCTGGTGATCGTCATCTGGCAACCTTGGATCGCCATGTATCTTGTCACGGGCAAGTTCTAGCTTGCCAAGTTGAAGGAGATCATCAGGGGCCGTTCGGTGTTCTTCAGGTCTGCTATGTGGCACACTGACCGGGAACAAACGATGACCGGGGCGAAGCGCCATGAGCCAACCGATGCCGACTGTTGAGGTTCCACAGGCGGAGCCGCTTTTCAATCCGATGTCGCCGGACGTCATTGCCAATCCCTATCCGCACTACCACCGGCTGCGAACGCTCGACCCGGTCCACCGCTCGCCCCTGGGGGTCTTCGTTGCGAGCCGGCACGCGGACGTAAGCTTCGTCCTCCGCGACAAGCGCTTCGGCAAGGACTTCGTCGGCCGCATGAGCCGGCGGTTCGGGCCGCAGGTGCTCGACGAGCCGGTCTACCGCAGCATGCGCCACTGGATGTTGCAGCTGGACCCGCCGGACCATACCCGCCTGCGCGCCCTTGTCGTGAAGGCGTTCACGGCCAGGCGCGTGGAGGACATGCGCCCGCGCATTCAGGAGATCGTCGATCAGACGCTCGATCGCGTAGAGCAGCGCGGCCAGATGGATCTGATCGCCGACTTCGCGCTGCGCCTGCCGGTCGCGGTGATCTGCGACATGCTGGGCATTCCCGAGGAGGATCACGAGGTGATTTTCTCGGGCGCGCGCGCCGGCGGCCGGCTGCTCGATCCGGTACCGCTGAGCCGCGCCGAGATCGACCAGGCGAACGCCGACAACCTGGCAATGGCGGCCTACTTCCGCACACTGTTCGAGCGGCGCCGCCGCCAGCCGGGCGACGATCTCACCACGCAGCTGGTGCAGGCGGAGGAGCAGGGGCACAAGCTCACGAACGAGGAGCTGACAGCCAATGTGATCTTGCTGTTCGGCGCCGGGCACGAGACCACGGTGAACCTGATCGGCAACGGGCTGCTGGCGCTCCACCGCAATCCCGATCAGCTGCGGCTGCTCAAGGAGAACCCGGCGCTTATCGCCAATGCTGTCGAGGAGCTGCTGCGCTACAACTTTTCGGTGCAGTTGACAGGGCGTACGGCTCTGGAGGATGTCTCGGTGGGCGGCGTTGACGTCGCCAAGGGCGAATCGGTGCTGTGCCTCCTCGGAGCTGCCAACCGCGACCCCGCCGTCTATCCCGATCCAGATCGACTCGATATCACCCGGTCGGATGCCCGGCCGATGTCTTTCGGCGGCGGCATCCATTTCTGCCTCGGCGCGCAGCTCGCGCGCATCGAGGGTGAGATCGCCATCGCCACGCTGCTGCGCCGGCTACCCAATCTGGAGCTCGATGATCCAGGGCGCCCGGATTGGCGGCAGACGTTCGTGCTGCGCGGGCTGAACAGACTGCCAGCGAGATGGTAATTTCGCTCGGCCTCGGATTGACGCCCCTTCAGGCCGAGGGGTTGGGTAAGCTCTTCCGCAAGCTTGTGAGGTCACTGCCGGGAAGCTGCGCAGGATAGCGGTCTGAGCGAGCCAAGGTCGCAGCTGCAATCGATGGGGGCGATCCATTTGACTGCCCGTCTCTTGCGGGGGCAGCGAGCGCGTCTCGCTCACGATTCCCCAGCCGGTCTGAGTCAGCCGACGCGTTGGGCTTGCGAATCAGGCGCCGTCGGAATGGGGATCGGTCAACGGCGCAGCGCGGCGAGCACGCGA
Source organism: uncultured Alphaproteobacteria bacterium (assembly GCA_963758625.1). GTDB lineage: Bacteria > Pseudomonadota > Alphaproteobacteria > Rhizobiales > Hyphomicrobiaceae > AWTP1-13. The sequence continues at coordinate 14,929 of CAVWWJ010000015.1, forward strand.
GCAAGACACGGGTAGATTTCACTCGATGGTGTGGGCAAATGACGAGCCGGTTCTTTGAGCAGCCGATCCTGAACTCGCCGTATTCAATCCCCACCCGGCATCACGCCCTCGATCAGGAGGGGCAGCCGCTGGAGCAGCCGCCGGTGGAGGGGCGCCGCCCTTCGTCGTTCATCACTCCGGTCCCGAGGCCCCGAAGGCGTAGGGGCGGCACCAACGGCGACCAGATCTCCATGGTCTTGGGCGCGGGAGACGACCTCTCGTCCGAGACGCAAGAGTACAACCCGACTCCCATCATCAACCGCATTCGAAGCCACCTGGAGAGCTGGCGCGGATTGAAGAGCCAGGCTGACTGGGGCGTCACTCCCGCCACGGCGCGCCTCCTCGCCCATTGGCGCCACCACGCCTTCGAGGACGTTCGCCCGTTCTTCTGCCAGGTCGAGGCGGTCGAGACGGTGATCTGGCTGACCGAGGTGGCGCGCGGCACAGCAAGCGCAGTACGCGCACATCTGGGAGCACCTCCAGGGCGCCAACGAGCGAGGCGAACCCGGAGCTCTTGCGCCTCGCCATGAAGATGGCGACCGGCGCGCGGCAAGACCACCGTCATGGCCATGCTGATCGCCTGGCAGACGGTCAACGCCGTGCGCTCGCCGACTCGAGCACTCTTTTCAGCCGCGGCTTCCTGATCATCACGCCGGGCATCACCATCCGCGACCGGCTGCGCGTCCTGCTGCCCGAGCGATCCCGACAACTACTACCGCACGCGCGAGCTCGTGCCCGCCGGACATGCTGGCCGACATCGGCAAGGCCAAGATCGTCATCACCAACTACCACGCCTTCAAGCGCCGCGAGACGATGGAGCTGTCAACAAGGTCGGACGAGCGCTTCCTGCAGGGGCGCGGACGAGCCGCATCGCCACGCAGGAGACCGAAGGCGAGATGCTGCAGCGCGCCTGCGGCGAGCTGCTTGCGCTGAAGAACGTCGTCGTCATCAACGACGAGGCGCACCACTGCTACCGCGAGAAGCCCGACGACGACGAGGAGAGCGAGCCTCAAGGGCGAGGAGAAGGAGGAGGCCAAGGAGAACAACGAGGCGGCGCGGCTCTGGATCTCCGGCATCGAGGCGCTGAAGCGCAAGGTCGGGCTGCGCGCCGTCTACGACCTCTCCGCCACGCCGTTCTTCCTGCGCGGCTCGGGCTACGCCGAGGGCACGCTGTTCCCGTGGGTGGTCTCCGACTTCTCGCTGATGGACGCCATCGAGTGCGGCATCGTCAAGCTGCCGCGCGTGCCGGTGGCCGACAATGCGCGTCAATGCCGACATGCCGGTGTTCCGCGAACCTCTGGGACCACATCGGCAAGCGAGATGCCCAAGAAGGGCGCGGGCAAGTCGGGCGACCTCGATCCGCTCTCGCTGCCGACGCAGCTGCAGACCGCGCTCCACTCCCTCTACAGCCACTACAGCAAGGTGTATCGAGGAGTGGGAGCGGCCGGCATCGACGGTGCCGCCGGTGTTCATCGTCGTGTGCAACAACACCGCCACCTCGAAGCTCGTCTACGAGTGGATCTCCGGCTGGGAGCGCGCGAGCGAGGACGGCGAGAAGCGGACCTGATGCACTCGCGGCCATCTGGAGCTGTTCCGCAACTACGACGAGCACGGCAATCCGCCTGCCGCGGCCTGAACACGCTGCTGATCGACAGCGCGCAGATCGAATCCGGCGAGGCGCTCGACAAGGACTTCCGCGAGCATGGCCGCGGCCGAGATCGAGCAGTTCCGCCGCGAGAAGCGCAGCGCGAGGGCGTCGCAGCAGCAGGCGGAGAGCATCTCCGACGCCGAGCTGCTGCGCGAGGTCATGAACACCGTCGGCAAGGAGGGCCGGCTCGGCGAGCGAGATCCGCTGCGTCGTCTCGGTCTCGATGCTGACCGAGGGCTGGGACACCAACACCGTCACCCACATCCTCGGCGTGCGCGCCTTCGGCACCCAGCTGCTGTGCGAGCAGGTGGTCGGGCGCGGCGCTGCGGCGGCAGTCCTACGACCTGAACGATGAGCAGCTGTTCGACGTCGAATATGCCGACATCCTCGGCATTCCGTTCGACTTCGCCACCGAGCCGGTCGTGGGCCGCCGAAGAAGCCGCCGAAGACCGGTCACGCGCGTGCTCGCGGTCAAGGAGCGCGAGGCGCCTCGCATCCGCTTCCCGCGCGTCGCCGGCTACCGCACGGAGCTGCCCGACGAGCAGATCACGGCGCGAGTTCACGGCCGACTCGCCGGCTGCTGACTCACGCCGGAGCTGGTCGGGCCCGTGCAGCACGCTGCTGGAAGGCATCGTCGGCGAGGGCGTGACATCTCGCCCGACGAGCTGGACGACATGCGGCCGAGCACCGATCGCCATGCATCTCGCCAAGCGCCTGGTCGAACGCGCTTCCGCGAAGGCGAGCGAGCCGGCGCCTATCACCTGTTCGATCAGCTGCAGCCGATCACGCGGCGCTGGATCACGGGGGCTATCTGAATGAAGGGCGGCACCAGATCGGCATGCTCGACCTATGCCGAGATCGCCGACAAGGCCGCCGAGCTGCATCTATGCGGCATCTGCCGAGGCGACGCCAGCGGCGAGCCAAGCGCATCAAGGCGATGCTCGATCCCTACAATCCGCGCGGCTCGACCGACCACGTCGCCTTCAACACCACCAAGGACCTGCTGTGGCAGACCGCGCCGGACAAGTGCCACGTCAACTACGTGGTCTGCGATTCCGACTGGGAGGCCGAGCTGGCGCGCGTCGTCGAGGCGCACCCGCGCGTCATCGCCTACGTCAAGAACCAGGGGCTCGGCTTCGAGGTGCCCTGTCGCGACGGCGCGATCCGACGCAGCTATCTGCCCGACTTCATCGTGCAGATGGACGACGGCCACGGGCCTGACGATCCGCTCAACCTGGTGGTCGAGATCAAGGGCTAGAGGGCTCGATGCGCAGCTCAAGGCGGAGACCATGCGGACGCAGTGGGTGCCGGGCGTGAACAACCTCGGCACGTTCGGCCGCTGGGCGTTCGCCGAGTTCCGCGACGTGTACGAGATCGAGAAGGCGTTCGCCAAGCTGGTCGAGCGATTAACGTAGGGTGCAATAGGCGTAGCATGCACGATGCACCTCGCCCAAGGCGTGGGAATTGGAAAGGTTCTCGGTGCAATGCGGCTATCGCCGATGCACCCTACGGGAGAGCTGATGGCGCGCACCAAGAAGCCGGCGGGAGGAAGCGCTCCAAGCAGGTGGAGGCGCTGAGCCACGCCAAGACGGCGGCGCGGCGCAATATCCCGACCGCGGAGCTGCCGTCGGCGGCGGAGCGGCAGGAGGAGATGGATCCGGTGGCGCCGGTGCGCTACCCGCGGCCGCACCGCTGTCGGCACGGCGTGGTGCGCGAGCGCGACGAGGACCTCGACCCGCAGATCATCTGGAACGGCGCGCGCATCCGGCTCACCAAGGAGCAGATGGCGCAGCTGAAGGAGACCGGCGAGGTCGAGATCGGCGACGCGCAGCTCGTCTGGCGCGGCAAGGACCGGCAGGACTGGTCGGACCTCGTCGTCAACGCGCCGCCGCTCTACATCCAGGAGAAGGTGCACCCGCAAGGCGATCATCGAGGACCTGGTAGCGCCGCGCGAAGGACGCGCGCGGAGGCGGAGGACGAGCAGCCAGCCGTTCAGGACCTCTTCGCCGACTTCAACGGCCTCGACGACCCCGAGGCGCGCACCGAGTTCTACCAGCACAGCCAGCACTGGTCGAACCGCATGATCCTGGGCGACAGCCTGCAGGTGATGGCGAGCCTCGCCGAGCGCGAGGGGCTGCGCGGGCAAGGTGCAGTGCATCTATTTCGACCCGCCCTACGGCATCAAGTTCAACTCCAACTGGCAGGTGTCGACGCAGTCGCGCGACGTGAAGGACGGCAAGCAGACGGACATCTCGCGCGAGCCGGAGCAGGTGAAGGCGTTCCGCGACACCTGGAAGGACGGCATCCACTCCTACCTCACCTATCTGCGCGATCGGCTCACCGTGGCGCGCGACCTGCTGCACGAGAGCGGCAGCATCTTCGTGCAGATCGGCGACGAGAATGTGCATCGCGTGCGGGCACTGATGGATGAGGTGTTTGGGACGGAGAACTTCGTGTCAGCAATATCACGTTCAGAAGACCAGCGGGCAAACAGCGACTTATCTATCCGAACGTTGCGACTACATCTCTGGTATGCCGAAACGAGATGCCGATCAAAGTTCGACAGCTCTATCGAACGAACGGAGTCACAGAAGGAGCGTCGACGATTCAACACGTTGCTCAGGCGGCTCGAACCGACTGCAAGATGGACGCAGCGAACAGCGTCTGACGCCGTGTCAGCCTGAAGCAGAGTCATACAGCCTGTCCAATCGTTACCAGCGGCGGGTTCAACTATCGACGGTGCGATTTCAAGTTCTGAAGGCAAGACAGTTCCATTCCGGCGAGATCGCCATTGGAAGACGAGCTGACGGGCATGGATCGTCTTGTCGAAAGCGGACCGGATCGATTGAGCCGCGGAGAATCGCTTCGGTACATCGATGTCTATTGACGACTTCTCCGGCATATCCGATTTCGAATATTTGGACTGACACCGACTGCGGGTGGCGCATCCAAGATCTATGTCGTTCAAACGACGCACAAAGGTCATCGAGCGCTGCGTACTGATGACCACCGACCCCGGCGACCTCGTGCTCGATCCCACCTGCGGCTCGGGCACGACGGCCACCGTCGCCGAGCAATGGGGCCGGCGCTGGATCACCATCGACACCTCGCGCGTGGCGCTGGCGCTGGCGCGCACGCGGCTGATGAGCGCGCGCTATCCCTACTACCACCTCGCCGACAGCAAGGAGGGCCGCGCCAAGGAGCAGGAGGTCTCCGGCAAGATCCTGCCCGACGCCGCGACGCACGGCGACATCCGCCAGGGCTTCGTCTACGAGCGCGCGCCGCATATCACGCTGAAGTCCATCGCCAACAACGCCGAGATCGACGTCATCTGGGAGACGTACCAGCAGACGCTGGAGCCGCTGCGGGCGGAGACTGAACAAGCGCGGCTCGGCAAGACAGTGGGAGGAATGGCAAATCCCGCGCGAGGCCGGCAAGGACTGGCCCGACGCCGCCAAGAAGCTGCACGCCGCCTGGTGGGAGGCGCGCATCGAGCGGCAGAGGAGGATCGACGCCTCGATCGCCAAGGCGGCCGATGTCGAGTACCTCTACGACCGCCCCTACGTGGACAATGCCAGGGTGCGCGTCGCCGGGCCGTTCACGGTGGAGAGCCTCTCGCCGCACCGCGTCGTCCCCTCCGAGGCGGACGAGCTGGCCGATACGCTGGCCGCCCAGGACGGCAAGCGCCGCCGCTCGAACCATGTCACCCCGCCCACCGACTTCGCCGAGATGGTGCTCGACCATCTCACCACCGCCGGCGTCACCCAGGTCGAGAAGCGCGACACCATCCGCTTCGCCGCCCGGCCCGCGGGCTGGCCGGGCGAGTACATCTGCGCCGAGGCGCACTTCCTGGAAGGCGGCCGGGAGCGCCGCGCCGGCATCCTGGTCGGCCCCGAGTACGGCACGCTCTCGCGCGGCGATCTCACGGCCGCCGCGCGCGAGGCCAACGACGCCCGCTTCGATGCGCTGATCGCCTGCGCCTTCGCCTTCGATGCGCACGCCTCCGAGCTCAACAAGCTGGGGCCGCTGCCGATCCTCAAGGCCAAGATGAACCCCGACCTGCACATGGCGGGCGAGCTCAAGAACACCGGCAAGGGCAACCTGTTCGTGGTGTTCGGCGAGCCCGACATCGACATCCTCGACCAGGGCGACGACACCATCGCGCTCAAGATCAACGGCATCGACGTGTTCGACCCCAACACCGGCGACATCCGCTCCGGCGACACCCGAGCATCGCCGCCTGGTTCATCGACACCGACTACAACGCCGAGAGCTTCTTCGTGCGCCACGCCTACTTCCTCGGCGCCAACGACCCCTACAAGGCGCTGAAGACCGCCTTGCGGGCGGAGATCGACGAGGACGCCTGGGCGACGCTCTACCGCGACACCTCGCGTCCGTTCCCGCGGCCGAAGGAGGGCCGCATCGCCGTCAAGGTGATCAACCACTTCGGGGACGAGGTGATGAAGGTGTTCAGGGTGTAGGTTGGGTCGAGCGACAGCGAAGACCCAACACGATCAAGGGCACCGTATCGGGAACGTGGTGGGTCTGCGCTTCGCTTGACCCAACCTACGGGAACCGACCATGGAATTCCGCATCGCTGACAGCTTCACGGCGGCGCTGGCCAAGCTCACCCGCGACGAGCAGAAGGCGGTCAAGACCTCCGTGTTCGACCTGCAGACCAACCCGGAGCATCCGGGCCTGCAGTGGCACCGCATCGGCGACTCCAAGGACCCGAATTTCTGGTCGTGCCGGGCGGGCCGCGACATCCGCATCATCCTCCACAAGACGGCGCAGAGCTTCCTGCTGGCCTACGTCGGCCACCACGATGACGCCTACAAGTGGGCCGAGCGCCGCCGGATCGAGGCACATCCCAAGACTGGCGCCATCCAAGTCGTGGAGGTGCGCGAGCGCGTCGAGGAGGTGGCGCCACCGCGGCCCGTGCAGCGGCAGCTCGACCTCGGTGACGGCATCGACATGCTGCCGCTCGGGGCACCCAAAAAGGGCGAGGCTGTACTCTGCTTCGGGGCACTCGATGCAGGCAAGCTCATGTCCGTCGGTGTGCCGGCGGACTGGATCAACGACGTCCTGGCGGCGACCGAGGACAACTTCCTGGACATTGCCACACACCTCCCCGCCGAGGCCGCAGAGGCGCTGTTGGAGCTCATCTCGACCGGCGTCTTTAACGTGCCCGCGCCTGTGACAGTCGCTGACCCATTCCAGCATCCCGATGCACAGCGCCGCTTCCGCATGGTGGAAAACACCGTCGAGCTGGAGCAGGCGCTCAGTTTCCCTTGGGAGAAATGGATCGTCTTCCTCCACCCTTCCCAGCGCGAGCTGGTGGAGCGGGAGTTCGACGGCCCGGTGCGGGTCACGGGCTCGGCCGGTACGGGCAAGACCGTTGTTGCCCTGCATCGTGCCGCGCGGCTGGCCGACAAGAGCCATGACGCGCGCGTGCTGCTCACGACGTTCTCTGACCCATTGGCGGTGGCGCTGGGGCGGCGGCTCAAGATTCTTGTCGGCGACACGTCTGCCGTCGTCCCTCGCATCCGTGTCGCCTCGTTTCTCGGCATCGCCAGGGAGCTCTACGAGCTCATCCACGCGCAGCAGCCCGCCGTCGCCGGAGCCGACCTCGTAAAGAGCTTGCTGACCAAGGCCGCTGCAGCGGCAGGCGGCGAGCCGCCGATCACCGAGCGCTTCCTGCACTCGGAATGGACCAATGCCGTGGACGCCTGGCAGGTCTCCTCGGCGGATGCCTACGCGGCCGTGCCCCGTCTCGGTCGCAAGAGCCGCATGGGCAACAAGCAGCGCGACCGGCTCTGGCCGATTTTCGAGACCGTGCAGCGCCAGATCGCCCAGCGCGGCCTCCTGACGGAGGCTGGGGTGTTCCGCGCGGTCGCCGATCATTACCGCGAGAGGAGCGCCAAGCCGTTCGACAACATCATCGTCGACGAGGCGCAGGACCTCGGCGTGCCGGAGTTGCGATTTCTCGGGACAATCGCATCGGCGGCTCCGGATGCCCTGTTCTTCACCGGCGATCTCGGCCAACGCATTTTCCAACAGCCCTTCTCGTGGAAGGCGCTGGGCGTGGACGTGCAGGGACGGTCCGTGACACTCAACGTCAACTATCGGACCTCGCACCAGATCCGAGAGGCCGCGGATCGGCTGATGCCAGGTCCGGTCTCCGATGCTGACGGGGAGAAGGACGACCGGAGGGGCGCCATTTCCGTTTTCAACGGTCCCGAGCCGATCGTCGTCCTTGCCGATGACGCGGACGCCGAGAGACGGGCCGTCGCCTCCTTTGTCCGCGACGCTCTCGGCGAAGGCGTGCGGCCAGAGGAAATCGCCTTGTTCGTGCGGACGCGCGAAATCATGGCGCGCGCCCGCGAGGCCTTGAAGGCCGCCGGGTGCACTCCCTTCGAGCTGACACTCCACAAGGAGGGCCCGCCCGGCGAGGTGCGCATCGGCGTCATGCACCTGGCCAAGGGGCTGGAGTTCAAGGCTGTTGCCGTGATCGGATGCGACGAGGACCAGCTTCCGCTGCGGTCCCGTATCGAGGCCGTGGCCGACGAGATCGAGCTCGACGATGTCTACGCCACCGAGCGGCACTTGTTCTATGTGGCCTGCACCCGTGCCCGCGATCGCCTATTGGTCAGCGGGCTACGACCCGGCTCCGAGTTCCTGGGCGATCTCAGGGCGCAATGACGCATTTCCCGCAATGCGGCGGCATGTGACTGGGGACGACTGACGTTCAGGCTTGGACATCAGCCACGAATCGCTAGCTGAGTTTATGCATTAGCTAACGAAAGTAGGCCGTCAGCGTTCTGGCCGCCCTGGGCCCCGGCTCTGTTCTAGGTGCCGCCTTATCTCCTGCAGCTACTCGGAGCGTGAGCGATCCACTGCCAAGACATCGATACGCTGTTCTCTTCTGGTGTCGGAGAGGAGTATCTGGGCCGGCTGGTACGCGCCTCCGAGGAGTCGGCCGCCCAGGCACGGATTCTCAAGGATGCGCTTGTGGGCGAGCTGACGGCGGTTCTTGAACGACTGACCCAGAGCCAGATCGAGGCAGCGGCGGGACAGCAAGAGCACCTTCACCAAAATCTAGTTGCGACCCTCCAGACGGAGCTCATGCAGCCTCTGCAATCGCTCGAATCTGCTGCAGCCGCCTTCCAATCGCTGGCGCGGGACGTTGGACAGGCCGGTGCAGCGGCCACGTCCAACATGGCCGCTGGCATCAGCGACGTGCTCGACAAGATGGCAGTCCGCCAAGGCGAGATGGACAGCACCATGAGCCAGCTGGCGCCTTCCCGAGCATTCCTCAGCATTCCCTCTTTTTGCCGCGTTTCCCTATTCACGGCGCGCACTCTTCGGCGACAAGCTGATCCCCGCCAAGGGCACCCAGCTGCGAAGGGGGATCGAGGGAAATGACGCCGGCTCGAACCGTCGTGCTCCAGAGCACCATCGCCGCCCTCTTGAGCGTCGCCTCATCCCGGGAGGCGCGATAGTGGTGGTTGCGGGGGCCTGCAACCAACTTGATTTGCAGCTGACACGGCTGCTCTCGGCCACGCTGCAAACAGCGGCCGTCCATTCGCTCGCCACGCACTCATCGCAGCTATGATCGGGTTCTGTAGCGTTTTCGGGTAATCCGGAAGTCCCTGGATGCTCATAGATTTACCGCCCTTGGGAGGGGTTTCGGATGCCGGCCCAGCGCGGCAGGTACCGTGGCTGGCATGGGGCGAGACTGTCAGATGAGATTCCTTCGCTTACGGCATCGAGCGTGCTCGCGTCAATGGTTCCGACGGGCTCCGCAGCGAGGGAAGGACCAAGCCCGTTTTCAAGCCGGACATGATCGACTGCTTCGCCAACTTCGCCGGCAACGCATCAAGCTCGCAGTTTGTAACGTCGCTGTCTCGCCGGTTCCGCCCGGCACATTGTCGCGGCCGAGTGTGAACACCTCGAAGGCGCCCTCGCGTCCCGGAACGCGGTACTGATAGGGGCGCCCCCAAGGGGTCGATCAGCCCATCGGGCTTCTTCAGGTACGGGCCGCTCCAGCGCGTTGCGCCCTGCGGCTGCACCGTCAGCGCATCGAGACCCAGCTGAGCCGGAGGATAGGTGCCGTTGTCGAGAGCGTAGAGCTCCAGTGCGCTGGAGATCGCCTCGACCTGCACCTTGGCCACCTCGGTCCTCACCCAGCCGGCGCACCTCCACGGGTTCGCAGATGTTGATGATGGCCCGGGCCATCGAGCGTGCCGGCGATCGCGTAACGAACATTGCCGAGACGGTGCGCCAATTCGTGCGCGGCGTGCTTGTCGAGGAGCAAGCAGCGAGACCCCACGTAGTCTGCTTTCAGAGGAAACGGACATCTGATCGATGCTTGCACCGATAGCGTTGACCTTTTACAGCAAGTCTGCAGCACACTCAGAAGCGGAAACTCAGCCCTCGTCGGCCTTGTGCTACGGCACTAAATCGCTGCCGCGATAGCCGCTGCGCGGGGTGCCCGAACTCGCACCTGCCGGTCGGCGCCGGCAACTGAAAGCCCCGGAACCCCGGAGAGGACAGCATGAGGTGCCGCTCTCTGTATGCCTCGTTCTTCTCGCCAACGATACTCTCATGCAATGCCGGCCTAACGCCGGCTTGCTGGCTCGGTTCCTAACCTGGATTGGTGTTTTTCTCGCGTCGACCTTGGCTGCACGGGCGAGCCCAGCGTCGCCTGCTCAACCAAGCGCTTGAGGTCGTCGACGAGCGTCGGATCGCTCTCGCTGCGCGGCTTGCCGCCGCCCCCCTTGCGCCGCACGCGGCCGTCTGGCAGCGGCCCCTCGTCAAGGTCGTCCTCGCCGCGATTGATGGTCGAGCGCGCGAGGCCCGTGATCCGGGAGACCACCTTGAGGGCACCGTGGCCGGCGGCCTGCACCTCGCCTGCCGCCCACAGTCGCCGACCGCGCTCATCCAGCCTGGAACAGAGGTGGCCCCGCTTGTTCGGACAGTTTTTCCGCTTCGATGAGTGGAGCCTCTGCCGGGGTTGGGCTGCCAAGTGGACTGGCAGCATGCTCTGTGGACCGAAGTAGGCTTGATCGGGCGTCATGCCGTCAAGGCTCGAATGCGGGCGGCGGCGATTGTAGAGATCGAGATACCGCCCGATCGAGTTGCGTGCGTCCGACACGCTGTCGTAGGCACGCAGGTAGACCTCCTCGTACTTCACGGATCGCCACAGCCGCTCGACGAACACGTTGTCCCGCCACGCGCCTATGCCGTCCATGCTGATGCCGATGTCGTTCTTCGTCAGAACATCTGTAAACGCTGCACAAGTGAACTGCGAGCCCTGATCCGTGTTGAAGATCTCCGGCCTGTCGTGCCTGGCCAACGCCTCCTCCAATGTCTCTACGCAGAACGATGCTTCCATCGTGATCGATACGCGCCACGACAGCACGCGCCGCGAGAACCAGTCCAGCACGACCGCGAGATAGACGAAGCCCTTCGCCATCGGAATGTACGTGATGTCCATCGCCCACACCTGGTTCGGCCGCGTGACCTCCACGCCGCGCAGCAGATACGGGTAGATCTTGTGGCCCGGCTCCGGCCGCGTCGTGCGCGGACGCCGATACAGAGCCTCTATCCCCATTCGCTGCATCAGCGTCTTCACGTGACGCCGTCCGACCTTGCTCCCATTGGCAGCCAATAGACGCCGCAACATCCGCGATCCGGCGAAGGGGAACTCCGTGTGAAGTCTGTCAATCTGGCTCATGAGAGCGAGGTCGGCCGCCGACACCGGGCGCGGCAGGTAGTACACCGTGCTGCGCGCGATGCCGACGACCTCTGCTTGCTTCGTGACGCTCAACTCGTGACCACGGTCGATCAGCGCCTTGCGTTCAGCAACCCCGCCTTGCTGAGCGCGCCCTCTAAAAAATCGTTCTCCAGCGTCAGCTCGCCGATCTTGGCGTGCAGAGCCTTCACGTCGACCGGCGGTGCCGACCGGGCCGTGCCGCCGCCAGCCCCGAACACCTCCGCCGCGCCGCCTTCCAGCTGCGCCTTCCAGCTCGTGATCTGGTTCGGGTGAACGTCGAACTGATCCGCCAGCTGCGCAATCGTCCGCTCGCCCTTGATCGCCGCCAACGCCACCTTCGCCTTGAAGGTCGCAGAGTGGTTCCGCCGTGGTCTTCTGCTCATCGTCGCTCCTGATTCGCCGGCACAAACCGTGCCCGCCGTCAGGCAGAAATGCCACTCATCGCACCGTCCGAAATTGTGGAGCCACCTCTAACCTACCCGCTCCCACCGCTGTTTGATGCCATCCTCGTCAATCTCGTCGACCATGCCGACGCGATACGCGTGTTCGCGCCGCCCCGGAATCCCCCGAGTCAATCCGTCACGCCCACAGATTGCGATTTATTTGCCTCTGAGGGCGTCCTAAGTCACCGCGGTCCAGTCTGAGTAGATTCCGAGTCTTCATCCGCGGTCTTGCGAGCGGCTAGGTTTTCACCCATCCACTTGCTGAACGACCCGCCCTCGTCCAACGAGGTCTTAGGCAGCCTGCATGAACAAGTGAATCAAAAATGTCTCAGGCGCAACGGAAAGCTGCGCGGGGGGATTCACGAGGTGGAATCGCGTCGGGTAGACGCGAGGCGTGACGGACACGGCGAAATTGATTCGGCAGCGCTTCGATGCGCTGGCCCCGGTGCTGGACGAGCAGGCGCGGCGGCGGTTTGCGGCTGCCGAGGCGCGCTCGCTCGGACACGGCGGCGTGACGCTGGTCTCGAAAGTGACGGGCCTCGCACGCAGCACGATCAATCGCGGGATCGCAGAGATCGAGGAAAACCGCTCGGCGGGCGAGGGGCGGGTGCGGCGGCCGGGTGGCGGCCGCAGGGCCAAGACGCAGGAAGATCCGACGCTTCTCGACGATCTGCAGAAGATCCTCGAAGCCTCGACGAGAGGCGATCCGATGTCGCCGCTGCTGTGGACCTCCAAGAGCCTCGACAAATTGTGCGCGGCGCTGAAGGACATGCAGCATGACGTTTGCCCGAACGTCGTCGCCAAGCTGCTGCGCAAGCTCGGCTACAGCTTGCAGAGCAATCGCAAAACGCGCGAGGGCAGCAAGCATCCGGATCGGGACGCGCAGTTCCAGTATCTCGACGCCCGGATGAAGGAGCACATGGCGGAGCAGTCGCCCGTCGTCTCGGTCGATACGAAAAAGAAGGAGCTGGTCGGCGACTTCAAGAACGGGGGCCGGGAGCTGCGGCCCAAGGCGTCGCCCGAAGAGGTGCGTGTTCACGACTTCGTCGACCCCGAACTTGGACGCGCCGTGCCCTATGGCATCTACGATATCGCCGACAACAAAGGCTGGGTCAGCGTGGGCGTCGATCACGATACCGCGGCGTTCGCGGTCAATGCGATCCGCCGCTGGTGGAGCACGATGGGACAGGCCCGCTATCCACGAGCCAAGCGGCTGATGATCACCGCCGATGGCGGCGGCTCGAACGGTGCGCGCGTGCGGCTGTGGAAGGTCGAGCTGCAAAAGCTCGTCGACGAGATCGCCATTCCCGTCACGGTCTGCCACCTGCCGCCCGGCACCAGCAAATGGAACAAGATCGAGCACCGCCTGTTCGCATTCATCACCAAGAACTGGCGCGGCAAACCGCTCGTCAGCCATCGCGCCATCGTCCAGCTGATCGGCGCCACGACCACACGCAAAGGTCTCCAAGTCCGCGCCGAGCTCGACACCAACACCTACCCCGCCGGCATCAAAGTCAGTGACGCCGAGATGGCCACCCTTGCCATCGAGCGTCACGCCTTCCATGGTGAATGGAACTACACGCTACGGCCGCGCCCGATTTGATTGGAGCGGTTGTTTATGCAGGCTGCCTTAGTACCAGCGTGATCAGGTACGAGGAGCGCCATCATGGCATCGAAGCGAGAATTGATCGAGCCCCACATGGGCGACAAGCGGTATGTCCGCCGCGACGACAAAGGCCACTTCAAGAAGCAAGAGAACGTAGGTCGGTCGCTGGCGGCGGATCGGCGAGCCCATGCAAAGAAGACCGTGAAGGGGGCAGGGTGATAGGGGTGATGTGAAGCGGTAGCCCTTAGACCACACGAACGTCCACCATTTCGTAGGTTGCCCTCCGCCGGTGCCCTTCACGAGTTCGAAAACTTTGAGTGAGGCTGTATGCGAGAAATCTACGAACTCGCGCCCCTGATTGCTGACGTCATCGCGGCGCACTGCCCTGGTACGACCGCGCGTGAGAATTTTGTGCGCGCGTGCCTAGGCGGACATTGGTACGAGGCGAAGAGCATGATCGAATGCATGTTAGCCGAGCCCTGGCATTTGAAGGGCTATCAAGAATTTCGGCTTCGCGAATTCCTCGACCTCATGCCGAACCATTAGAGCGTTCTTACGCGATTGGGCGTCAGCGGCGTTACACTTGGCGCAATCGCTCACTGTGTGGTCGTATTGGTACGTCGAGGTTGCGCCACTCACCCACGCGCGGGTCATCCGGTTGCGATAGTCCCAATTCAAAGACACCTCACATGGCGATTTGGCCTTGGTATGGGGGCCTGGCGCAGGGCACACAGTACGATGCCGGCGAGTTCCTGCTTGGCCGGGAGTACGTCCACGTCATGCGCTGGACAAAGGCGATTGCCGAGCGGCCTGCCGTTCAGCGCGGCCGGATGGTCAACCGCGCTGTAGGCGATCCCGCTCAGCAGTTGCACGAACGCCATGACGCAAGCGACTTCGACACTGAACTGTCCCGAGTTCCTCGGAGGCTGGTTGGTTTGAGTCAGGCGGCGAGTGCTGCAGGTTCCTCCAGGGCTGCGTAGTAGGCGGCTTCGGCTTCAGCCGGCGGCACATGGCCGATCGGCTGGAGAAGCCTGCGGTTGTTGAACCAGTCGACCCATTCGAGCGTGGCATACTCGACCGCCTCCAGCGATCGCCACGGCCCGCGCCGATGGATCACCTCGGCCTTGTAGAGCCCGTTGATGGTCTCGGCGAGCGCGTTGTCGTAGCTGTCGCCGACGCTCCCCACGGACGGCACAAGGCCGGCCTCGGCCAGTCGCTGCGTGTACTTGATCGAGACGTACTGGACGCCGCGATCGGAGTGATGGACGAGGTTGCCGGAGACGGGCTTGCGATCGTGCAATGCCTGCTCCAGCGCGTCGAGCACGAAGCCGGCGTGCGCCGACCGCGACACGCGCCAGCCGACGATGCGGCGGGCGTAGGCGTCGATGACGAAGGCGACGTAGACGAAGCCGGTCCACGTCGCCACGTAGGTGAAGTCCGAGACCCAGAGCAGGTTCGGCCGTGGCGCCCTGAACCGGCGATTGACGTGATCGAGCGGACAGGGCGTGGCCTTGTCGCTCACCGTCGTGCGCACCCGCCTGCCGCGGATCACCCCTTGCAGAGCCATTTTCTTCATCAAGCGCGCCACCGTGCAGCGGGCCACGTCGTATCCTTCCCGCAGCAGCTGCCGCCAGACCTTGCGCACGCCGTAGACCTGGAAATTCTCATTGAAAACCCTCTTGATCTCGACGCTGAGCATGGTGTCGCCCTTGACACGCGCCGGTGCCGTCTCCGGCTTGGCGCGGCGAGCGACGTAGGCGTGGTATGTCGACGGGGCGATCGCAAGTACTCTGCAGATCGGCTCGACCCCGTGGTCGTCTCGGTACGCATCGACGAAGCTGATCATGGCTTCCATCGGCGGTCGAGCTCCGCCTGGGCAAAATACGCGCTGGCCTTGCGCAGGATCTCGTTGGCCTGGCGAAGCTCGCGGTTCTCCCGCTCCAGCGCCTTGATCCGCTCGCGCTCGTCAGTGGTCGCGCCGGGCCGCTGGCCCTGGTCGCGCTCGGCCTGCCGAACCCAGTTCGACAGGGTCTGCGCTGTGCAGCCGATCTTGGCCGCGATCGAGGCGATCGCAGCCCATTGCGATGTGTGTTCCGCGCGGTGCTCCAACACCATCCGCACCGCGCGCTCACGCACCTCGGCCGAGAACTTCGGGGATGTCTTGTGATTCGCATGGCTCCAATCTCTCAAGATCTGGAGCCTCCGACAAACCCGGGGCGGTTCACTTCTCGTAGAGCCAGATCGACACGAGCGCGCGGTGACACCACTTGGGGTTAGGCGGCGGGTGCTCCCAGCACAGCAACACCGGAATGCGGCCCTCCGCCATGTCGGCCAGCTGCCTGACTACAAGCCCGGCCTTGAGCACGCCGAGGACCTGCGAGCTATAGCAGCGCGTGAATTCCTCGCGGGGCGCGTGGAACCATTCGCGGGCTGGATTGAGGGCTGAGTATCTGCGGTAGCCCGATTGGCCGCGGGGCACGCTTCTTGAGATCCCTATCGGTGCGTACTCGCTTGGCAGCCGCGTGAACCAGCAGCTCGTGACGATCTTTGGCTTGTCCCGCATCAACTCCTCCATGCTGCTCTAACGAACCGACGTTTCAAGACGAAACGGAAAGCGCCAGCCCAACCAAAGGGTTTGTCATCGCTCTTGCCGGTCGCGCTCAAAGGCCGGCGGGAATCCCGCCGGCCGAACTCACCTCCATCACGCACGCGCGCCGCTGGCTTTCTTGAGCCGGCGCACGGCCGCGAACGTCTTCTGCGGCGCATAGGCCGTCATTAGCGCCGCAAGTTTCGTGTCCGTCTCCCGCAGGAACACGCGCACCCGCTCCTGCAGATCGATGATGCAGTGGTCGTCCCGCTCGATCCGCCGCACCACCAGCTGCATCGCCGCGGGGAAATCGCGGCTGTAGGAGACAAGATCGACCCATCGCCGCCCGGTGCAGGCGAGCTGCCACAGGCATTGCAAGAGATGCTTGTTGGGCGTGGCCGTCCCGAGCAGCGTGTCGAGATGCGCGGCCGGCATCGGGCATTTCAGCTCGACCAGGCCGTCATCGCCGACCAGCCATCAGGCGAGGCATGCGTGCCGGCAAGCTTCGGATGCCGAATCAAGCCGCGCTCGGCAACATCCCGGTCGATGTGGAAGGCGTAGGCCGCACGCGCCTCAGCCTCGGTATCCTTCCCGTTTTGCATGGCCATGCTGACGTACGTGTCGACCGGCTTTCCCGTCAGCCGCTCGATAATGAGCCGCGACATGACGTTGGCACGGGACGCGCCCCATGCTCCCGACTTCACAGTAGCCAGCACATCGGCAACGTCGCTGGCGCCGAGACTGCCGCAGCGGGCAGCGCGCCACTCGGGCGTGCCTTGCTTGATCATCGTCGTCATCGTGCGGCCCTCCGCTTCATTTCGAGGGCCTCGACGGCGCGATCGAACTTCGCGGCAGGGATGGCCTCGATCGACGGCACGCCGATGTAGGCGCAAAAGCGGCGCACATCGGCCTTGACCTGGCTGGCAAGGCGCTTGATGCGCTGTGCCTGCTCGGGCTGATTGTGCCGTTGCCGGCGGCAGCGTTGCCGTCGTCGTCCGCCTCGAAGGTGGCGAGGTTGAAGATCAGCCGTAGAAGATAGCGCTGGCCATAGGTGCACGCCGAGGCGGTGGCGTGGGTGCGGCTCATGACATCGCCGGCCTTGGCGCCCTTGCCGTCAGCGGGCACGTCGAGCTGGTAGGTGCGGGTGTGGCCGTGGCCGGTGACGTAGCACACCACGCGCACGGTCTGCTCGGCGGGAGCCGGCTCGGTCGAGAAGCTCAGTGAGAAGCCATGCGCCGTGTAGATCGGCCGCAAGGTACGGTCGAGCTTCGCCAGCGATGCGTACCGCGACCGGGTGTGCGGGTTGGCCGCATCGGAGCCGATGGGCTCCATCTCGGCTTGGGCCGCGGTCATGGCGTCGTTGAAGACACGCTCGGCGGCCTCACGCGCGACGCAGGCGCGCATGTCGAGAAGCCGCTGCATCTTGTCGAGATCCACAACGGGGTCGCGTGCCGCCCGTTCGATGATGGCGAGCACGGGGTCGGCCGGAGACGGGTGTTGGCCGTTGGCGCGCTTGGCTGTGGACTTTCGATGGGGGAGGACGGCGACGCTTGCCGCGCCGCCGCTGGTGGGAGTAGGTGCGTTAGCCTTCATGGCAGATCCTCTCTGCTATGTGGGTTAGGCCTCGCGTGGTGCTTCCGACACCACGCGAGGCTGCTTGCTTGATTTTTCTGGGCCCATGACCAGAAAGCCCTGGTCGGTCGTCACCAGCTCGCCCTTGAACCAGCGCACGGGGCCGAGTTCGAGTTGCTCCTTGGCGATTCCGATCGCCTCTTCGCGGGTCGGCGCTTCGATCTCGAACTGGGCGACGTCGACGCACTGGCAGTCCCGGTCGGCGGTCACCAGCCATCTGCTCATCGGTAGTCTCCCGTTCAAGCTGCCAGCTTCAACAGCTTCCCGGCCTCGCGCTCGAGCTCCAACTCGCTTGTCCTGGTGCTCGATGCCTCGCGCGTAGGCCGTTACGGCCGTCGTAACGTCCCACAGGCTTTCGATGGGGCGGCCCTCCTCCGCCTCGTGCACGGCCTTGATGGGCGTGACCAGCCGCTTGCCGAAGCGCAGGGCCAGGAACTCGTCGAGCTTGTCGTCAACGCGCTTCTGTCGGGCCTGCTCGATTGCCTGCACCACGTTGGGCGCGTTAAAATTGCCATCACAACTTTCTCATGGACGAGGCCGGCCTGATCGAAGCCGAAGACCACCACGACCGCTTCTCATGGCTGCCCCATCAAAAGGGGTTCGGTCCGCCCGCCGGCTGTGGTGTGCCGGGGATGATCAGGATGGTGCCGTCGGGCTCGATGCGGATGGCGGCAATTTCGAGGTTCGCCTTCTTGGCGCCCTTGATGGCACTGGCTACGTCGGCCTCCTTGAAATGGGCAAATCCCCTCTCGCGACTGGCGCTCGTCTGTCATGGTTTGCTGACGGGCGTGGAGCTATCGGGTAGGTGCCGAGGCGCCAACTAGGGGCGGCGCCGTTGCGTGGACGCACCACTAGAGCGGTTTCTACTTGATGTAAATCGGAACTGTCACGGGGGATTCCCACGGTCGCGCAAATCAGATTCGAGTGCTCTGTCGGCAGCGGCGGAGGGATGCCATGGCGAAGGGCTACTCGAAAGACTTGCGCGAGCTCGCGGTTTTGATGGTCGAGGAAGGAGAGAGCCGGCGGGAGGTAGCGCGTGTGCTCAAGCTTGCGCCCTCGACGGCGGTGCGTTGGCTGGGGACCGGTGGCAGAGAGAGGGCAGCGTCGCGGCAAAACCCGGCACCGCGCACAGTCGCTCGCCTTTCGGCCAGTTAGCCGATGGGCCTCCAACCCGTATACACAGCGGCTCCGTGACGCCAGCGTGACGCAAGTCATCTTCTGCGTCACGCTCGCCATAGTTAAGTTCTTGATTTTCCTGGCGACCCCGGCAGGACTTGAACCTGCGACCCCCTGATTAGGAATCAGGTGCTCTATCCGCTGAGCTACGGGGCCTCTCCGTCCTCGAAGGCCTGGCAGACCGTGGAACGCCGCATTCCCATGCTCGCCGCGTCGCGCAAGCGCCATTCTATCACAGCACGCCCGCGCTGGAAAAGCGCTGCACGGCTCACATTGGCTCACATGAAGCCGTGTTGGCGGTGGAAGCTGGCGGCGGAGGCGACGATCTCGTCCAGGTCGCGGCGGGGGCGCCAGGCGAGCAGGCGTCCCGCCTTGGCGATGTCGGCGACGAGGCGCGCCGCGTCGCCGGGACGGCGCGGGCCGACTTGGGTGGCAAGGCCCTCGCCCGTCACCCGCTCGATGGCCGAGACAACCTGGCGGATGCTGTAGCCCGAGCCGCTGCCCAGGTTGACAGCGTCGCTGCGCCCGCCGTCGAGCAGATACTCGATGCCTGCCACGTGCGCATCGGCGAGATCCAGGACATGCACGAAGTCGCGCACGCAGGTGCCATCGGGGGTGGGGTAGTCGTTGCCGTTGACGGTGAGGGCGGCTCCGCCCCCCGCGGCTGAGGTGCGAGTGCCGCGCCGAGCGCGCGCGGTATGAGATGCGTCTCGGGATCGTGCACCTCGCCCAGGTCCGCCGCCGGGTGCGCGCCCGAGGCGTTGAAATAGCGCAGCGCCAGGCTCGTGAGACCCGGGAATGCGCCGCTCGCGTGGCCCGAGGCCGAGGGCCGGGGGGGCCAGTCCACATCGGGCGCGTCGAAGCGCACGCGGGGGGCCAAGCGATGGCTCTCGCCTGCGCCCTGCAGCATCAGCTCGCAGGCGAGCTTGGTGAGGCCATAGGGGCTTGCCGGGTCGAGCTGGCCGTCCTCGGCGAGCGCCGCCCTCTCCGCGGCGCCGGCGTAGACGGCAGCGGTCGAGGAGAACACCAGATGGCGCACGCCGCCCGCCGCGAGCGCGCGGAAGAAGCGCATCGGCCTGACGTAGTTGCGGTCCCAGTAGAGGTCCGGGCGGGCAACCGACTCCGCCACCTCGATGAGGGCCGCGAAGCAGACCGCCGCCAGCGGGCGGTATTGCGCCAGCAGCTCTGCGATGCGCGCCTCGTCGGCGATGTCGGTGATCTCGAGGCGATGCCGGCGCGCCGCCGCGTGCCGGTAGGCGGCAACGCGCTCGCTGCAGGGGTAGATGCTGTCGACGACGATGGGGGTAAAGCCGCGCTCGGCGGCGACATGACAGAAGTGGCTGCCGATGTAGCCGGCCCCGCCTGCGACGATGATCGGTCTGTTCCGCATGGCCTGAGCGCGCCCCTCCCAGGGGAGACATGGAGGACCTCGAGCCGCCACGTCTTCCCGTTGGGGCGGCCTTGTCAAGCCGCCGGCCCGTCAATCCGCCGCAGCCGGGTCCGCGCTGCAACGCGTCCACACAATGCTGCGGCGGCGATCTTGCCCGCCGGGCGTTCTGCCGCAGGTATCGACCCAACGTCGTGGAAGTGCCGGAGGGGAGCCGATGCCGGCGGTCGCAGCCTCTGCCAGCCGATGGGCGAAGGTCCTGGTGGTACTCACCGAGGATTGGTTCGCGCTGTCGCATTTCGTGCCGGTGATCAGCGAGTTGAGGCGGCTCGCGGCCAGTGTGGTGGTGGCAACCCGCGGCAGCGGCAGGCTCGACGAGATCGAGCGGCTCGGCGTGCGAACGCGGTCGTTCGACATGCACCGTGGTTCCCTCAACGTGGGCGTCGTGCGGCAGGTGCGCGACGGCCTCGCGGCCCTGATCGACGAGGAGCGGCCCGACGCGGTGCATGCCGTTGCCATGCAGCCGATGATCATGGCGAGCCTGGCCCTGGCGCGGGCCCGGCATCGCCCTTCCCTGGTCGTCCTGCACCTGACGGGACAGGGCTATCTCGGCTCCTCGCGCTCGCCGGTGGCATATCTCCTGCGCCCCCTCGCGCGCTCGGCGCTGCGGCACTGCGCGGCGCGGCAAACGACCTGGCTCGTCGCCGAGAACAGCGGCGATGTCGAAAAGATGGTCCTCGACCGGGTGGCGGTGCCGGAGCGGACCGCCACCGTGCCGGGCGCCGGCATCGATCTGGCGCTCTATCCGGAGCTGCCTGCGCCGTCGAATGCCACCGTGCAGGTCGCGTTCGCCGGGCGCATGCTGAAGTCCAAGGGGCCGCAGGTGCTGGTGGAAGCGCATCGCCTGCTGCGGGGGCGCGGGTCGAACGTTCGATCTGGCGCTCTACGGCGATGCCGACAACGGCGGCAGCCGCGAGGCGATCCCCAGGGAGATGCTGTCGGCCTGGGGCACGGAGGCCGGCATCACCTGGCACGGTCGGACCGGCGATATCGTGGGTGTCTGGCGCGCAGCGGACATCGCCGCCGTGCCCGCGCTCGACGGCGACGGCATGCCGCGCGCGATGCTGGAGGCTGCCGCGTGCGGCCGGCCGCTGGTGGTCTCCGACGTTGCGGGCTGCCGCCAGTTCGTACGGCCCGGGGTCGAAGGGCTGGTGGTGGCGCCGGGCGACCCCGCCGCTTTCGCCGAGGCGCTGGCCCGCCTGGCGGGCGACCGCACCTGGAGGCTCGAGGCCGGAGCGGCGGCCCGGCGCCGGGTGCAGCATTGCTCGGAGGATGCGGTGCGGGCGACGATACGCAATGTCTATCGGTCGGCGCGCGAGCCGGCGAGCTTCAGTTGCGGCCGCGCCCGACAAGGGGACCGCCGTGCGGCTCGCCTGAAGGCCCGCATGGCGCGAGGGCTGCCGTCGTCCGCTGTCAAAGCATCGCGGGAGGAGTCAGGGCCACGCGGGTCGAGTGTTGTGCCAGCCTCGTCTTGTCATGCCGGCCTCGCGCGTCAGCGCGAGAGCCGGTACCCAGGATCACGGGCTGCAGGCCCGTCCCCCCTTGGCCCTGGGTCCCGATATTTCGCTGCACGCGAAATTCCGGGATGACAGAACAGCATCGAGCGCTAGGAGCGGAGGGCGGCGGTTGCGGCGGCGCGGATGGCAGCGATGTTGTCGCGATAGCGCGCCGTCCTTGAACACGGCGGAGCCCGCCACCAGGACGTTGGCGCCGGCCTCGGTGCAGGCGCCGGCCGTTGCCGGGGGAGACGCCGCCGTCCACCTCCAGATGGATGGGGCGGGAGCCGATCATCTCCCGCAGGCGGCGGATCTTGTCCGGCATGGCGGGGATGAAGGCCTGGCCGCCGAAGCCGGGGTTGACGGTCATCACCAGGATCAGGTCGAGGCGGTCGAGCACGTACTCGATGGCGCTTTCGGGCGTCTGCGGGTTGAGCGATACGCCCGCCTTCTTGCCGAGCGAGCGGATCAGCTGCAGCGAGCGGTCGAGGTGCGGCCCCGCCTCCGCGTGCACGGTGATGATATCGGCGCCGGCCGCCGCGAAGGCCTCGATGAAGGGATCGGCGGGGGCGATCATCAGGTGCACGTCGAGCGGCTTCTTCGTGTGCGGCCGGATCGCCTTCACGACGCCGGGGCCGATGGTGATGTTGGGCACGAAGTGGCCGTCCATCACGTCGACGTGCACCCAGTCGCCGCCGGCCTGGTCGATGGCGCGCACCTCCTCGCCCAGCCGCGCGAAGTCGGCGGAGAGGATGGAGGGCGCGATGAGGATGTCCCGGTCATGGCACTCCTTCGAGGCGTCACCGAGGGTCTGCCCAATCTGTCCCCGCTGCGTCCGGGTGAGAGGGTCGAAATCAGCCTAACACCGCGCGTCCTGGTCTCGCCGCGCCGGCGCGGCGCTCCAGAAAGTCGAGCATGGCGCCGGCGAGGTCGGCGCCGGTCGCCTGCTCCATGCCTTCGATGCCGGGCGAGGAGTTCACCTCCATCACCACGGGCCCGCGGTTGGAGCGCAGCATGTCGACGCCGGCCACGTTGAGGCCCAGCACCTCGGCCGCGCGCAACGCCGTCCTGCGCTCCTCCTCGGTGATGACCACCGGCTCGGCCTTGCCGCCGCAGTGCAGGTTGGCGCGGAACTCGCCGGTCCAGCAGGTGCGCTTCATGCTGGCCACCACCTTGCCGTCCACGACCAGCGCGCGCATATCGGTGCCGCTCGGCCTCCTTGATGTACTCCTGCACCAGGATGTTGGTGTTGGCGGCGCTGAAGGCCTCGATGATGGACTGGGCGGAGGCCGCCGTCTCGGCCAGGATCACGCCGCGCCCCTGCGTGCCCTCCAGCAGCTTGATGACGCATGGCGTGCCGCCCACCTCCTTGATCACGTCCTCGGCCCGGCGCGGCCCGTGCGCGAACGCCGTCACCGGCAGGCCGATGCCCTCGCGCGCCAGCAGCTGCAGCGCGCGCAGCTTGTCGCGCGAGCGGCCGATCGCCACGCTCTCGTTGAGCGGGAAGACGCCCTGCATCTCGAACTGGCGCAGCACGGCAAGGCCGTAGTGGGTGATGGAGGCGCCGATGCGGGGGATGACCGCGTCATAGCGCGGCAGCGTGCGGCCGTCGTACATGAGCGTCGGCCGGCTGGACGTGATCTTCATGTGCACGTGCAGCGTGTTGACCACGTCGATGGTGTGCTTGCGCGCGGTCGCGGCCTCGATGATGCGCCGGTGCGAGTAGAGGCTCGGATTGCGGGCCAGCATCACGAACTTCATGGGAATCTCTTCGCGGCTTCAGGCCCACCGAAGCTTCGAGGCCATGTCACCGGGGGCGACCGAGCCTCGGCCCTGATACCCTACCGGGCGGGAGGCGCAAATCACGGACCAGCCGCGTCAACAGCGGCGGCAACAAGCTTGCCTCGAGGGTTAAGAGGGTCTCAATCCGGCGGCATGGCGTACTCGCCGTGCGAGCCCACGCCGACCCTGGCGCCGTCGGGCTCGATGCTGGCGTAGAGCAGCCAGGCGCCGAGAGTGCCACGGCGAGCAGGATCGCCAGGCCCAGCGCCGCACGGCGGAGCGTCCAGCCGAGCGTCGTGAGCTGCGGCTCGCGTTGCCCTTCCCGCTGCCCGTCCGAGGAAGCATGTGGAACGCTCGGCGAAGCCATCAGGCCTGTCCTCCCACTATGTACGCAATGCGCCCCGTCGCGCATCGAACCCCGCCCTGCCGGCCGCGCTCGCATCACCGCCTCTCGGTCGAGCACGGTCGCGGCCCCGCCCCTGGATGCGACGGGCCCACGATTGACGCCCGTGCTCGGGCGGCGTCAAGGCGGCGGCTCGCGCAGGAGCGTGTACCTGCCCTGCTGTGGCGCAGATGCGACAAAAGATGCCACGGCTCAGCGCATCCGGCGGCCGAAGACGGCGATGGCCGCCAGGGGCAGCACGAGCCCCAGCGTCATGACGGTAACGACGAGCGCGGGCAGGTTGCCGTAGGCGCCGCGCTCGATCGGGAAGAGGAGATTGAGGTACTTGGTCTGCAGGGCGCCCGCCTGCAGCGCCAGGTTCATCAGCGAGGCCATCAGGGAGAACCAGATGGCCCGGTGGCCGGCCGGGCGCGTAGATGGCGACCAGGGTGAGCAGCGGCATCATGCTCAGCTGGAGGAACGGCGAGACGCCGACGGTCTCCAACAGGGCGATGGTGCGGGGACCGATGCCGAACAGCTCCCCGGTGACCTTGTACCATTCGAATACGAGCAGGAGCCGCGGCAGAGACAGCATCGTGCCGAGGAGGGTGATCCACAATAGCACCTGCGCCACCGGCCGGCGGGTGATCGTGTTGGACAGCAACCAGAGCGTGACGATGCCGACGCCGGCTGCGATCTGCTGCAGCAGCCCGAAGAAGGCCTCGCTGAAGCCGAGCGCGTCGATCTGGAACCAGGTATAGCCGTCGCCGGCTATGGGTGTGGCGCGGAAGGCGAAGATGATGACGGCGGCGAATGCGATCTTCACGCGTGTCGAGTGGTCGATGGAGCGGGTGACGTGGGCGAGCATCCAGATGACCACGGCCATCGAAAACACGAAGATGATCTCCTGCGCGTAGGGGATCCCGCCGAGAGCGAGCCCCATGACGGCGGCGCCGAAGGCGAGCCCGCTCCCCAGGATGCGCCAGTCGATCGGTCGGCGCTCGGTCGTCTCCAGGCGCACCAGCATGGCCCCGGTGACGGAGATTGCCGGCACAATCAGGCCAAGCAGGAACACCTTGTCGTAGGAGAGGTAGTTGGCGAGCACCCCGGAGAGGCCGGCCACGGCGAACAAGCCGAACAGCAGCGACAGGCGCCCGAGCACCTGCACCATGCCGAGCTCCTGGTCGATCTCCGCCTTGGGGCGCGGCGTGCCATCGGCGCTGGTGCGCGGCACCACCTCGCTGCTCATGGCATCCGCAACGACATCCTGCAGGACGAGGCCCGTCGCGCTGAGGAGGCCGGCCACGACATAGGCCTGGTCGGGCGTGACCGCGGCGATCCAGCCGCCCGCGCTGCCTGCCTCCAGAACGAGGGACGCAGCGACCAGGGCGGCGCCTGCGAGCACGTAGGTGCGGCGCTGCGAGCCGAGCAGCGGCACGGTGTCGACGAGCTCGCCGAACACCATCTTGATGGTCCAGGGCAGGTTGAACCACACGGCGAGCGACGCCAGCTCGGCGGGGCTGAAGGACAGGGATTTCCTGACCCAGAAGGTCTCGGCGACCAGGATGAGCCCCGTGGCGCCGTAGGCGAAATAGACCATCAGCAGCGGCAGATGTGACGGCCTGAGCGCGCGGATCGGCGTGAGCAGAGCCTTCTCGATCTGCTGGCGCCAGTTGGGGGCGGGTGCCGGCTCGGCGGCGTCCATGCCCCACGTCTATCGGGGCACATCTGCGACGCGCCAAAACGGCCATCAGAACTCGTTAATCACGCTGCCGGCGTTCAACGCGGTGAGCCGTACCCGGGGCTGTGAGCCGGACAATGCGGCGGGGACGGCGGGAACTGGAAGGCGTGGTGACCCGCTCTGCGGGCCGCGCTGGCCTCAATGCCTCTCGGCAGGTTTGCCGTTGCGGACCCGCCCCTCGATGCGAAGGGCTACGTCGGGCGGCGCAGGCATGGCGGGCGCGGCAGCGTTGTGCCTGCCCTGTCTGCCGCAGATGCCGGAGACCTGCGATGATGAGCTATGCGGACGGCGGTCGCCGCACCCGAAGCAGCCTCAGCGGAAGTCCTTTGCTGCGTCGTAGGGCGTTCCAATCAAGCGCTCTTCGAGCCCTTCGCACAGTCCGACCTGGCACTTGGGCAAGAGGGCCAGGAACTACTTCTCGAACAGCACGAACAATATCATTGGCACAGCGAGCGCAACCAGGGTCGCCTTGACGATGCTCTCGCGTCCGACGAAGGTCATGAACCCGAACATGAAGATCGCCGAGGCCAGGTAGATCCCGAGGCGCGGGATGCCAACCGTAATCTCGACAGGGTGCGAGATGCCGACGATGGCGGCGACTGCCTGCGGGATGGTCAGCCGTCCACCCGGATGAAAGCCCGCCGATGAGGGCCACATAGATCAGCGTGGGAATGAACACCGTGAGGACGCGGCGGAATGCCGGCGCGGTGACGAAGATGCCCTCTCCGCCCGGGTCCACGCGGAGTACGGCGCGCACCAGGTTGACGACGCTGGCCGCCGCCATGATGAGCCCGATGTAGAACGGGAAGTAGCCGGATGCAGGCCCCTCGCCCTCGAGCCATCCGAACCCAAGACGCACCGAGTCGTAGATGACGATGCCGCTGCCGAGCAGGAATAGCACGGCCACGGCGATGTCCATGGTACGAATGGAGACGAGCGTGCGTTCCTGAGCGCCCTGGTTGTCGTCGTGCATGGACTTGGCGGCTCTGCTCGGTCTCTTGCTCAGTCGCTGTGGTGTGCTGCAGAAGAAAGAAGCCGGCGTGGCAGCGCCCGCCGGCTTCCCGTCTCGTTTGTTACTTCGTGGCGGCGAGGAAGCCCGCCTCCTTCATCAGATCCATATGGAGCTTCTCGTTGCTCTCCACCCACTTGCGGAAGTCGCCTCCCGTCATGAAGGTCTGGTTGAATGCGCCCCGCTCCATGAACTCCTGCCAGTCCGGAGTCGCCATCACCTTCTTGAAGAGGTCGACGTAGTAGTTGACCTGATCAGGCGTCACGCCGCCCGGCATGAAGATGCCGCGCAGCATCTGGTACTGGGTGTCGACTCCCGCTTCCTTGCAGGTCGGGATGTCGGACCAGGCCATCGTGTCAGTCACCTTCTTGGTGTAAGTGCTGCGCTTGGAGTCGAAGATGCAGAGCGGTCTCAGTTTGCCGCCGCGCCACTGTGCCACCGCCTCGATCGGGTTGTTGACGGTCGAGTCGACGTGCTTGCCGAGGAGCTGCAGGGCCACGGCGCCGCCGCCCTTGAAGGGCACGTAGGTGAACTTCTTCGGGGCCGTCACGCGCTCGAGCGCAGCGGTGATGATCTGGTCCTCCTGCTTCACGCCGGTGCCAGCCATCTTGAACTGCTTGTCGGCCCCGGCCTTGACCGCGCGATGTACTCCTGCGCGGATCTTGTAGGGAGCCTCGACATTCACCCAGAGCACGAACTGGTCGAGCGCCAGCATGGCCACGGGCGTCAGGTCCTTCCAGCTGAAGGGCGTGCCCTGCGCCAGCGGGCGTGGTGAACAGATTGGAGAGCGTGATGATGATCTTGTGCGGGTCCTTGGCAGACCCCTTCACGTCGAGGAAGCCTTCGGCGCCGGCGCCCGCCGACTTGTTGACCACCACGATCGCCTGCTTCGCCAGGTTATACTTGGCGACGACGCCCTGAATGAAGCGCGCCATCTGGTCGGCACCACCTCCGGTGTCGGCGGGAATGACGAACTCGACCGGCTTGGTGGGCTCCCATTTTCCCTGCGCGGCGACTGTCCCCGAGAGCGCAACGAAGCCCACGATGGCAGCGCAGGTTGCCAACCCCCCGAACCCAGCTCCGGCTGTTCCAGTCCAAGACTTTGCTGTCATCTCCTCCTCCAAGTTCTTGTTTCCGTCTTCAGGCATGCCTCGCCGCGACTGATCCCGCAACCCCTGGGCGCCGGCGGACCTGCAGGTGAACCGGACAGGCTCACGGTTGCAGGCCGCATTCCCCAGTCCCGTTTCAGCGTGCCTTTGCTCCCTTCATTGCCGGCGCAGCCCTCGCTCGTTCCCGCAGCCAGCTTAGCAACGGCCAGAGGAGAACGAGAAGTCCAAGACCGAATATGATTGAGACCAGCCAGCCCGACCAGAAGATCGACAGACTGCCCTGTGAGAGCAGCATCGACTGCCGGAAGGAGCTCTCCGCGAGGTCGCCGAGCACCAGCGCAAGGACCAGCGGCGCGATCGGATATCCGAGCTTCACCATGGCATAGCCGGCAATGCCGAAGATCACCATCAGCCATACGTCGAACATGGCGTTGGCCACGGTATAGGCGCCGACCGCGCACACGACCAGAATGATCGGCGCAATGATGCTGAACGGGACACGCAGGATAGAGGCAAACAGGGGCACACAGGTGAGCACGATGATGAGCCCGACGACATTGCCGAGGTACATGCTGGCGATCAGGCCCCACACGAAGTCCTTTTGCTCCACGAACAGCATCGGGCCCGGCTGCAGGCCCCAGATGAGCAGCCCGCCGAGCAGCACGGCCGCCGTCGGCGATCCCGGGACGCCGAGCGTCAGCATCGGCAGCAGCGCCGCCGTGCCTGCGGCGTGCGCGGCGGTCTCCGGCGCCACGACGCCCTCGACCTCGCCCTTGCCGAAATGCTGCCCGCGCGCGGAGAACCGCTTCGCGATGCCGTAGCTCATGAAAGACGCCGGCGTCGCACCACCCGGCTTGATTCCCATGAAGCAGCCGATGAGCGTGCCGCGCAGGGCGGTTGCCCAGTAGCGGCCGAGCTTCGCCCAGGTCTGCAGCACGATCCGGAAGTTCATGTCCGCCTTGGCGCCCCGGAAGGAGAGGCCCTGCTCCATCGAGATCAGGATCTCGCCGATGCCGAACAGGCCGATCACGGCGATCAGGAACCCAAACCCGCGCAGAAGCTCAGGTGGTCGAATGTCATGCGCAGCTGACCGGTCACCGAGTCGAGGCCGACCGACGCGAGGGCAAAGCCCAGCATCATCGACGCCAAACTCTTGAAGGGCGAGGCCCGATCGAGCCCCACGAAGCTCGCAAAGGTCAGGAATTGGACAGCGAACATCTCCGCGGGACCGAACTTCAGCGCGAACTCGGCAACCATCGGCGCGAAGAAGGTGATGACGATGACGGCAATGAGGGCGCCGACGAACGAGGAGGTGAAAGCCGCCGTCAGGGCCTCTCCGGCACGCCCCTGCTGGGCCATGGGATGGCCGTCGAAGGTCGTCGCCACCGACCAGGGCTCACCCGGAATGTTGAATAGAATCGAGGTGATAGCGCCCCCGAAGAGGGCCCCCCAGTAGATGCACGAGAGCAGGATGATGGCGGAGGTGGCGCCGCCCGGCTGGTTGGCCAGCGTGAACGTGAGGGGCAGAAGGATCGCCACGCCGTTGGCGCCTCCGAGGCCCGGCAGCACGCCGATGATCACGCCGAGCACAATCCCGACAACCATGAGTGCCAGGTTGAACCACGTCAGTGCGACCTGAAACCCGCCGATGAGGGAGTTGATCTCTTCCACGCCTACTCGCCTTCCCCACGTTTCCCCGTCGGCGGCGGAGCCCTGCTCGAAGTCCCCGCCTCATTTTTCTGCGCGCCCCGTTCTACATTCTCATGTTCCGGGGCTTGTGCAATATGGCATTTCGGCAAGTCGTGCGCGGAATTATAGTGAGACGCCCGATTGTTGGCTTGAACTGCGCATCTCCGTGTACGTCCCTGCTCCGCCTCCCTGCGCGCGTCGCCGTGTGCCCGCGGCAGTGCCGCTCGGACGTGACATCGGATCACCCCTCGCCTGCCAATGTTTTCGCGTTTGCCCGAGCGCTGGTGTATGGTATACCAGACACCATGAGGCATTACCAGCGGCGCTTGCTCGTTCGGTGACATACTTAGGTCTGACGTAAGTGGACACCCAGCTCAAAATCACGCCGATCGGCGAAGGTCTGAGCTTGAAGGCGCGCGCATACGAAGCGCTGAAGTCTGCCATCACCAATATGAATATCTATGCGGACGATGCCGAGCTGCGGCTCGACGAGCGCGACCTGTCGCAGCGCTTCGGTGTGAGCCGCACGCCGCTGCGCGAGGCGCTGGCCCAGCTCGATCAGGAGGGCCTCGTCAGGATCGTGGCGCGCCGCGGCATTTTCATCGTGCGCAAGACCAAGGCCGAGGTCCTCGACATGATCACGGTGTGGGCGGCGCTCGAGAGCATGGCGGCACGCCTTGCGACCAAGGAGGCGAGCGCGCGCGAGCTCGCCGGCCTGCACACTCTGGTCGATCAGTTCTCGCAGGACAAGATCGCCGCCAAGATGGGCGAGTACTCGGACGCCAACATCAAGTTCCACCAGGCCATCATCGCGCTCGGCAAGTGTCCGCTGATCGCGGAGATCACCGACGGCCTGTTCTTCCATGTGCGGGCGATCCGCCAGCGCACGATCTTCGAGCAGGACCGCGCCAGGCGCTCGATCGTGGATCACAAGGAGATCATCGCCGCGCTCGAGGTGCGCGATACCGAGTGTGCAGAGCGCCTGGTGCGCGAGCACACGCTGCGGCTGCGCGACCACGTCGATCGCTTCGTCTCGCTCAATTGACCGGGACAAAGCGTCACAAGCGCGCACGGACGCGGCTCAACAAGGGTTTACCCATGGTCACTGAGAGCACGTTGATAGGGGAAACGAGGAATGCCAGCGCGGTTTTGGGCGTGGGCCAGCGGCCGGTCGCGGTCCCCGCGCTCTGAGACGGTGAGCCGAGCCGACAACGAAAAGCACAGCGGGAAAGGGAGCGAGATGTCCACGGCAGCACAAGGCGCCGATACGCGAGCAGGGGCGGAGGCGGAGCTGACGGACGGCTTCCACCTCGTCATCGACGCGCTCAAGCTCAACGGCGTCACCACAATTTACGGAGTGCCGGGCATCCCGATCACCGACTTTGGCCGCATGGCGCAGGCCGCCGGCATGCGCGTCATCTCGTTCCGGCACGAGCAGAACGCCGGCAATGCCGCGGCCATCGCCGGCTTCCTGACCAAGCAGCCCGGCATCTGCCTCACGGTCTCGGCTCCCGGGTTCCTGAACGGCCTGACGGCGCTCGCCAACGCCACCACCAACTGCTTCCCGATGATCCTGATCTCCGGCTCGTCCGAGCGCGAGATCGTCGACCTGCAGCAGGGCGACTACGAGGAGATGGACCAGCTGGCGATCGCCAAGCCGCTCTGCAAGGCCGCCTTCCGCGTCCTCCATGCAGGCGACATCGGCATCGGTGTCGCACGCGCGATCCGCGCCGCCGTCTCGGGCCGTCCCGGCGGCGTCTATCTCGATCTGCCGGCAAAGCTGTTCTCCCAGGTGATGAACGCAGACGCCGGGCAGAGATCCCTCGTCCAGGTGGTCGATGCGGCACCAGCGCAAATTCCCGCGCCCGCCGCGGTCAGGCGCGCGCTCGATCTCATCAAGGGCGCCAAGCGGCCCCTCATCATCCTCGGCAAGGGCGCGGCCTACGCGCAGGCCGATGATGCGATCCGTGCCCTCGTCGAGAAGAGCGGCATCCCGTTCCTACCCATGAGCATGGCCAAAGGGCTGCTGCCCGACACGCATCCCCAGTGCGCCGGTGCGGCGCGCTCGCTGGTGCTCAAGGACGCCGACGTGGTGATGCTGATCGGCGCCCGCCTCAACTGGCTCCTGTCGCACGGCAAGGGCAGGACCTGGGGCGAGCCCGGCTCGAAGACCTTCATCCAGGTCGATATCGAGCCCAGGGAGATGGACTCCAACCTGGCGATCACCGCGCCGGTGGTCGGCGACATCGGGTCGTGCGTCTCCGCCCTCGTCGAGGGGATGGGCGGCAGCTGGATCGCTCCGCCGGCCGACTGGATCAAGGCCGTCAGCGCCAAGCGGGAGGAGAACATCGCCAAGATGGCGCCTCGGCTGATGAAGAACTCGGCGCCCATGGACTTCCACGGCGCGCTGGGCGCCCTGCGCTCGGTCATTAATCAGCGCCCAGACGCCATCCTCGTCAACGAGGGCGCCAACACGCTCGATCTCGCCCGAGGCGTCATCGACATGTACCAGCCGAGGAAGCGCCTCGATGTCGGCACCTGGGGCGTGATGGGCATCGGCATGGGCTTCGCCATCGCGGCGGCCATCGAAACCGGCAAGCCGGTGCTGGCGGTCGTCGGCGACAGCGCCTTCGGCTTCTCCGGCATGGAGGTGGAGACCGTCTGCCGTTACAAGCTCCCGGTTTGTGTCGTGGTCTTCAACAACGACGGCATTTACCGCGGCGTCGATGTGAACCCGACGGGCGGAGCCGATCCGGCCACCACGGTGTTCGTCAAGGGCGCGCGCTACGACAAGATGATGGAGGCTTTCGGCGGCGCCGGCGCGCACGTGACGACCCCCGACGAGCTGCGCCGCGCCGTGACGGAGGCGATGGCCTCGGGCAGGCCGACCCTGATCAATGCCGCGATCGACCCTGCGGCCGGCAGCGAGAGCGGCCGGATCGGCAATCTGAACCCGCAGAGCGTACTGAAGAAGAAGGCATAACCGTAGGGCGGGTTAGGCCGCAGGCCGTAACCCGCCGTTTCGCAACGGAAGCAGAGGTAGCGGCCATGTCGCAAACCGCCCGCAAGCTCACGCACATCTCGGCGGCCGAATATCTCGCTACTGAGAATGATGGCACATGGCGCCACGAATTCATCAATGGCGTCATGTTTGCGATGGCGGGTGCGAGCGAGAGGCACAACGTCATCCGCAGTCGCCTTACCGCGACGCTGCTCGGGCATGTCGCACAGGGCTGTCGAGTGTTCGACGCCGAGATGAAGCTGCACATCAAAGATAACGCGGACGAGCGCTACTACTATCCCGACGTGTTCGTCTCCTGCGATCCGAACGACCGCGACCCCTACTCACGCAACACGGCCGTATTGGTTGTGGAGGTGCTGTCGCCCAGCACAGAACGCACCGACCGCTTCGAGAAATTCACAGCCTACAAGTGCATTCCATCGCTGCTGGAGTACGGCCTGCTCACCCAGGATGCCATGGAGCTGGAGCTGTTCCGTCGCCGCACCGACTGGCAGCGCGAGTTCTATCAGCGCGACAACACCGTCACCTTCGAGAGCGTCGGCCTCACCCTCAACGTTTCGCAGCTCTATCGCAACGTCGACTTCGAGGATCCGACGCTGTCTGCGCCCGCACGCCTCACGAGAGAGGTCTCATGAGCAACCTCGCCCACGCAACTCCTCATATGTCGCCAGCAGAGTATTTCGCCTTCGAGGAAAGCGCACCCCTCAAGCATGAGTACGTCGACGGCGTTGCCTACGCGATGGCAGGTGCTACCGACCGGCACAATCTTATCGCGCAAAATCTCGTAGTCGCCTTGCGCTCCGTGCGGCCCGCCGGGTGTCAGGTCTTCATTTCCGATATGAAGCTCAAGGTGCGCCTGACGGCAGCCGAGATCTACTACTACCCGGACGTTCTTTTGTCTTGCGCCGCGTCCGACCGCAACCCCTTGTTTCGTGAACAACCGCTGCTTCTGATCGAGGTTGCGTCCCCCTCGACCGAACGAATCGATCGCGGCGAGAAGCTCAACGCTTATCGTCAGGTCCCTTCTCTCGCTGAATACGCCATCGTCGCTCAAGACCAACCTCAGATCGAGGTGTATCGCCGGCGAGCTGGTTGGGTCCGCGAGCTTCTCGAACCGGATCAGGCGCTCACCCTCGAGTGTATCGGCCTGACGCTCCCGATTTCCGAGGTCTACAGCGATGTCGGCTTCTGAGCCGTGATAGCAACGAGCCCCACTCCAGGGGAGCGGGAAGGTTGGCGCGATGGTGCCGGAGGGCATGCATGACGTGGTTCGACAGGTTGAGAGGAAAGCCGAGAGGCGGAGCGGATGCGACAAGGGAGACCCTGATGGGAAAGGCACTCGAAGGCGTCAAGATCCTGGACATGAGCCACGTGCAGGCAGGTCCAACGTGCACGCAGCTGCTCGCCTGGTTCGGCGCCGACGTGATCAAGGTCGAGCGCCCCGGCGTCGGCGACATCACGCGGGGCCAGCTGCAGGACGTGCCCAAGGCCGACAGCCTCTACTTCACCATGCTGAACCACAACAAGCGCTCGATCACTCTCGACACCAAGAACCCAAAGGGCAGGGAGGTGCTGGAGCGACTGATCAAGACGTGCGACGTGCTGGTGGAGAATTTCGGCCCCGGCGTGCTCGACCGCATGGGCTACACCTGGGAGCGCATCCAGGAGCTCAACCCGGCCATGATCTATGCCTCCATCAAGGGCTTTGGGCCGGGACCCTACGAGGACTGCAAGGTTTACGAGAACGTCGCACAGTGCACGGGCGGCGCCGCCTCCACCACCGGCTTCCGCGACGGCCTGCCGCTGGTCACCGGCGCGCAGATCGGCGACTCCGGCACGGGGCTGCATCTGGGCCTCGGCATCGTCACCGCCCTCTACCATCGCACCAGGACGGGCAAGGGCCAGCGCGTGACGGTGGCCATGCAGGACGGCG
Organism: uncultured Alphaproteobacteria bacterium; assembly: GCA_963758625.1. Taxonomy (GTDB): domain Bacteria; phylum Pseudomonadota; class Alphaproteobacteria; order Rhizobiales; family Hyphomicrobiaceae; genus AWTP1-13. The sequence goes on from CAVWWJ010000015.1 coordinate 49,448, forward strand.
TGTTGAACCTGACTCGCGTCAAGATGCGCGACCAGCAGCGCCTGAAGCACGGGCCGCTGGCGGAGTACAGCCAGCACGGCGAGGGCATCCCCTTCGGCGAGGCGGTGCCGCGCGCCGGCAACGATTCCGGCGGCGGCCAGCCGGGCCGCATCCTGAAATGCAAGGGCTGGGAGACCGATCCCAACGCCTATATCTACTTCATCACGCAGGCGCCGGTCTGGGAAGCGATCTGCGATGTGATCGGCGAGCCCGGCTGGAAGACGCACCCCAACTACGCCAAGCCGCCCGCGCGCCTGCCGCGGCTCAACGAGATTTTCGCACGCATCGAGCAGTGGACCATGACGAAGACCAAGTTCGAGGCCATGGAGATCCTCAACGAGTACGACATCCCGTGCGGGCCGATCCTGTCGATGAAGGAGCTGGCCGAGGACAAGTCCCTGTTTGCCACCGGCACCATGGTCGAGGTCGATCATCCGACCCGCGGCAAGTACCTGTCGGTCGGCAATCCGATCAAGCTGTCGGCCAGTCCGTCGGAGGTGAAGCGCTCGCCGCTGCTGGGCGAGCACACCGACGAGGTGCTGCGCGACGTGCTCGGCTACTCGGCCGAGGAGATCACGACGATCAAGGCTGCGGGCGCCACCGAGCCGGCACCGAAGAAGGTCGCGGCGGAGTAACGTCATCGCCCGCGCAGGCGGGCATCCACGCAAGCCTCAGTGAGTGAGAACGTAGCGAGAATATGACACCTGGCGTGATGCCCGCCTTCGCGGGCATGAACGCCGGCACGAGAGGATTGGAGGAGTTGATGCGTATCGTCGTGCATGGGCAGGAGGCCTTCGGCAAGGCCGTGCTCGAGAAACTCTTGGAGCGCAAGGAGAACGTGGTCGCGGTGTTCTGCGCGCCGGACAAGGCGGGCCGGCCCGAGGACCCGCTCAAGGTGCTCGCGCGCGAGAAGGGACTTCCCGTGCATCAGCCGAAGAGCTGGCGCAGCCCCGAGGCGCTGGAGCTGATGAAGTCGACCAGTGCGGACCTGTGCGTCATGGCCTACGTGACGCTGTTCGTGCCGCAACCCGTCGTCGACGCCCCCAAGCTCGGCACCATCCAGTACCACCCCTCGCTGCTGCCCCTGCACCGCGGGCCGTCGTCGATCAACTGGCCGATCGCGATGGGCAAGACCGAGACCGGGCTCTCCATCTTCTGGCCGGACGAAGGGCTCGATGAAGGGCCGATCCTGCTGCAGAAGAAGGTCGTGATCGGCCCCGACGAGACGCTGGGCGACGTCTACTTCAAGAAGCTGTTCCCGCTCGGCGTGGACGCCATGCTGGAGGCGGTCGACCTGGTGCGGGCGGGCAAGGCCCCGAAGGTCGCGCAGGACCACGCCAAGAAGACCTACGAGAGCTGGTTCAAGAAGGAGGTCGCCGAGATCGACTGGTCGAAGCCGGTGGCCGAGGTCTACAACCTGGTCCGTGCCGCCAACCCGGCGCCCGGTGCCTGGGGCACCATCAAGGGCGCCAAGGTCGATATCTTCGACAGCGCCAAGGTCGCGGGCTCCGGCAAGCCCGGCGAGGTGCTCTCGATCGGCGAGCAGGGCATCGCCATCGCCGCGGGTGGCGGCGCCATCCTTGCCAAGCGCGTGCGGGGTGGCGACGGCAAGAAGGTCGCGGCGGCAGAATGGGCAGCGGCCGCAGGGGTGAAGGCCGACGATACCTTCGACGAGCCCGCACCGAAGTCAAACTGATGTTCAAACGTCTGCGCGAGCTCGCAGGAGGGAAGAAGAGTATGGCTGTGAAGTCGGATATCGAGATCGCTCGCGAGGCGAACATGAAACCGATCGCCGAGGTCGGCAGGAAGGTGGGCGTGCCGGCCGAAGCGCTCCTCAACTATGGCCCGTACAAGGCGAAGGTCTCCTTCGACTTCATCAACTCGGCGCAGAAGAACAAGGACGGCAAGCTGATCCTGGTCACGGCCATCACGCCGACGCCCGCGGGGGAGGGCAAGACCACGACCACGGTGGGGCTCGGCGACGGCCTCAACCGCATCGGCAAGCGCGCCATGAGCTGCCTGCGCGAGCCGTCGCTCGGGCCGTGCTTCGGCGTCAAGGGCGGCGCGGCCGGCGGCGGCTATGCCCAGGTGGTGCCGATGGAGGACATCAACCTCCACTTCACCGGCGATTTCCACGCCATCACCAGCGCGCACAACCTACTCTCCGCGCTGCTGGACAACCACATCTACTGGGGCAACGCAGCGGGCTTCGATGCGCGCCGCATCGCCTGGCGCCGCGTGCTCGACATGAACGACCGCGCGCTCAGGTCTATCGTGGGCTCGCTCGGCGGCACCGCCAACGGCTTCCCGCGCGAGGACGGTTTCGACATCACGGTGGCCTCCGAGGTGATGGCGATTCTGTGCCTCGCCATGGACCTCAAGGACCTGGAGCGCCGCCTCGGCAACATCGTCATAGGCTACACCCGCGACCGCAAGCCGATCCTGGCGCGCGACATCAAGGGCGACGGCGCCATGACCGTCCTCTTGAAGGACGCGCTGATGCCGAACCTGGTGCAGACGCTGGAGAACAACCCCGTGTTCATCCACGGCGGTCCGTTCGCCAACATCGCCCACGGCTGCAACTCGGTGCTGGCCACCAAGACCGCGCTCAAGCTGTGCGACTACGTCGTGACCGAGGCCGGCTTCGGCGCCGATCTGGGGGCCGAGAAGTTCTTCGACATCAAGTGCCGCAAGGCCGGCCTCAGCCCGGCGGCGGCCGTGGTGGTGGCGACCGTGCGCGCCCTCAAGATGCACGGTGGCGTGGCCAAGGACGACCTGAAGAACGAGAATGCCGCCGCCACCGCCAAGGGCTGCGAGAACCTCGTCAGGCACCTCGAGAACGTGCGCAAGTTCGGCGTGCCGCCGGTGGTGGCCATCAACAAGTTCATCACCGACACCGACAAGGAGATCGCCGAGGTGATGAGGGCGGCCGAGAGCGCCGGCGCCAAGGCGTTCCTCTGCACGCACTGGGCCGACGGCGGCAAGGGCACCGAGGCGCTGGCGCACCACGTCGTCGATCTTGCCGACAGCCGCCAGTCCAAGTTCAAGCCACTCTACCCGGACGAGATGCCGCTGCGCGACAAGGTGAAGACCATCGCCACCGAGATCTACCGCGCCGCCGACATCGTCTGCGACGCCTCGGTGGAGTCCCGCTTCAAGGAGCTGCAGGCCGCGGGCTACGGCCATCTGCCGATCTGCATGGCCAAGACGCAGTACTCGTTCTCGACCGACGCCAGCAAGAAGGGCGCGCCCACCGGCCATACCGTGCCGATCCGGGAGCTGCGTCTCTCCGCCGGCGCCGAATTCATCGTCGCCATCACCGGCGAGATCATGACCATGCCTGGCCTGCCGAGGGTGCCCTCGGCCAACTCGATCCGCCTCAACGACAAGGGACAGATCGAGGGCCTGTTCTGATGGGGTCAGACCCTGCGGGTCTGACCCCAGGCAATAGGCAGTAGGCAGTAGGCAGTAGGCAGTAGGTGGGGCCGCGCGGGCACCCTCTCCCCGCCTGTGGGGAGAGGGGATCCGGGCGAGCCATTGACGAGGTCGCGCCCGGCACGTGCGATGCGAGGAAGGAGAGCCGCCATGGCCGTTGCCGATGACATCGTGCAGAAGCTCGCCGCACTGGCGACGCCGACCCTTGCCAACGCGCTGGACGACGTGGCGTTCGAGGGCGTGATGGCGGGCCTCATGCAGGTCGTGCCCGGCACGCGCTGCGCCGGCCGCGCCGTCACCGTCCGCGAGATCGCCGGCCGGCGCGGCGATTACACCTCCGACGACTTCAAGGTCGGCCAGATCATCGATGCCGCGGGGCAGGGAGACATCCTCGTCATCGACCTCGGCGGGCAGTGCGTTTCCACCTTCGGTGGGCTGGCCACCCTGGCCGCCAAGACCAAGGGCATCGGCGGTCTCGTCGCCGACGGCGGCGTGCGCGACCGGGAGGAGATGGTGGAGCTTCAGTTTCCGGTGTTCGCCCGGCACATGACGCCGCTGACCGGGCGCACGCGGCTCACGGTTGCCGGCATCAACGAAGCGGTGAGCTGCGGCGGCGTGCGCGTGCGTCCCGGCGACGTGATCGTGGCCGACGGCTCCGGCGTGGTGTGCATCCCGGCCGAGTTTGCCGAGCGCGTCGCCGGGCTGGCGACGCGCTACGCCGAGGACGACCGGCAAGCCGCAGCCGAACTCGCCAAGGGCCTGACGTTCAGCGACGCCATGGCCAAGTTCGGCCGCATCTAAGCCCGAACTCCTCTCCCCGTCGTCCTCGGCCATCCAAAGCGTACGCTGGCCACAGCGGCCCGAGGGCGACGGGGAGAGGGGCAGCCGGAGGCTGCGCTCTCTCGACGCGCGGCCTCGGTGAGGCCACGGTCGCGGCGAGCGTGATCGGAGGCTCTCCGTGGATGGGGTTGCGCCTGGGGCTGCCCCTCACCCCAACCCTCTCCCCGCAAGCGGGGAGAGGGGGCCCCGCGTACCGATCAGTTGGACTTCGGCTGCATGCTGCTCTGCGCTGCCTCCATCATGAGGCGGGTCAGCTCCTGGGCCTGCAGCGTATAGGCCTGCATCTGGGTCTGGGCGTGCCGGCTCTGGATGCCCAGCACGTCGGCCACATCCTTGGCGCTGGCAATCTCGCTCGCCAGGTTGAAGCAGGCCTCGCCGTTCTGCTTGGCAAACTTCACCGCCCGGTCCTGCACGACCTTGAAGCTGGCCGTCATGGCGTTGGCGGGCGCGGCGCTAGCCCAGGTCCCATGGCCTGGGACACGGCATCCATGAACTGGCCATAGGTCGCCCGGGCGTGCTCTACGTTGCGCTCGGTCATTTCACGCAGCTGCTGCGGAATTTCGAAGGGTGGCGGCTGGGCCATGGCATCCTCCAGGGCTTCGGTGGGGATGCTCGCCACCATAGCGGCAGTTGCCGCGATTGCCACCACCGTATTGGTAATTGGTTGCGATATTCCAAGAACGGGACAAGCCCCGCGCCACCAACGTCTGGGCATTGAAGGCGCGCTTTTGCGCGAGTTCTGGCCGGTTCTGGCCCCCCTCGCGACCAGCGGTGAAACCGCGAACCGCCAAATCGTGAGATCAATTTCACGATCCAACGATTTCACGATTTCACGGACGCCGATCGAAGTCACCGCCGGCTACGTCGAATATTGCGCGAACTGCAGCGTACCGGCGCGCGCGCGATAGTCGGTGCGCACGTTGACCACGGCGACCTTGCCGGCGTCGACCTGCTTCTGCGCCCGCTCGAGGGCCGGGCGGATGTCCTCGGCCTTCTCGACATACTCGCCATAGGCAGCCCAGCGCCTCGGCCATCTTGTCGTAGCGCGTGTAGCCCAGGTCGCGGCCGGGCTTGTCGCGGTTCGGGTCCGCGGTCCAGCCGCCGTTGAGGCTGATCACCACCAGCACGGGCAGCTTGTGGCGCACGGCCGTGTCGAGCTCCATGGCGTTGAGGCCGAACGAGCCGTCGCCGTGCAGGCAGATCACCTGGCGTCGGGCTTCGCGAGCTTGGCGCCCAGCGCGAACGGCAGGCCCACCCCCATGGTGCCGAACGGCCCGGAGTTGAGGCGGTGCCCCGGCGCGAAGGTCGGCATCGACTGGCGGCCGTAGTTCAGGATCTTCCTGGCCATCCACCACCAGGATGGCGTCGCGCTGCATGAAACTGGCGATCTCCTCGCACAGCCTGAGCGGATGGATGTCGCCGTCCTCCACGGGCTTGTTGGCGCCGGGCGCCTTGAGCTTGGCCTCGACGCCGTCGGCGAGCTGCTTGCGCCAGTCCTTGTAGCGGTCCGGGTCGACCTTGCCCTTCATGGCGCTGAGGAGCTGGTTCAGCACGCTTCTGCAGTCGCCGACGATGCCGATGTCGACCTTGCGCGCGGCCGTGGCGATCTCGGCCGGGTCGATGTCGATGCGGGCGATCCTGGCGCTCGGCATTGAAGCGCGGCGGCGCGGCGTGGCTGATGATGTAGTTCATGCGCGTGCCGAGCACGATGATCAGGTCCGCCTCCTGAAGGCGGTGGAGCGCATGGACAGGAACGACAGCGGATGGTCGTCCGGCACCACGCCGCGGCCCTGCGGCGTCGTGTAGAACGGGATGCCGGCCCGCTCGACCAGCTCCTGCATCTCGGCCCCAGGCGCGCGACCAGATCACGCCGCTGCCCGAGATGATCACAGGCTTCCTGGCGCTCGCCATGGCGAGCACCAGCGCATCGACCTGCTCGGGGTCGCCCAGCGGGCCGCGCGTTGAGGATCGGCCGGCCGCTCATGCGACCAGTCCACCTCCTCCTCGGCGATCTTGGCGTAGAGGATGTCGCCGGGGAAATCGAGATAGGTCGGCCCCGGCTTGCCGCTCATGGCGTGCTGGAAGGCGTTGTTCACCTGCTCGGGGATGCGCTTCAGGTTGTAGACCCGGTCGGCCCACTTCACGCAGCCCTTCATGATGGCGACCTGGTCGATCTCCTGGAACACCTGCCGGCCGAACTGGAGGATCGGGCTCGACCCGCCGATGGCCACCACCGGGCAGCAGTCGATCAGCGCGTTGGCGATGCCGGTGGTGAGGTTGATGACGCCGGGGCCGCTCGCCGCCATGCACACGCTGGGCTTCTGCAGGAGCCGGCTGTAGGCCTGCCCCATCAGGGCGGCGGCCTGCTCGTGGCGCACGTCGATCGGGCGGATGCCCTCCTTGATGCAGGAGGACTCGGCCAGCAGCATCGGCCCGCCCATCAGGAACAGCAGGTTCTCCGTGCCTTCCTTCTTCAGCGCCTTCGCCAGGATTTCCGAGCCCGTCAGCTCCGCCATGGTCGTTTCCTCCGTAGGGGTCAGACCCTCGGGTCTAGCGACGCGTAGCTCGCAACTTGGTTCATGCGAACGCTGCGTGGGTCAGACGCCAGCGGGTCTGACCTACCTCCGCTGCACATCACCTTCTCCCGCACGAGTCCCTCGATCTCGCCCGCGCCCAGGCCGAGCCAGCAGGCCAGCACCTCGGCCGTGTGCTCCCCGAGCAGCGGCGCGGCCTCGACCGTCGGGCGGCGCGCCGTCGTGGCGCACCGGCCAGGCCGGCATGCCGTAGCCCTCGACTGTCGGATGCTCCATGGCCTGCAGGATGCCGCGCTCCTGGAACGTCGGCTCCTCGGCGAGCTCCTTGGTGTCGAGCACGGCGCCGGCCGGAATGCCGGCAGCGCCGACGCGGCGCATGGCCTCGTGCTTGTCGTGCTGCCTGGTCCAGGCGGCAACCAGCGCGTTCACCTCCGCCTCGTGCGCGCCATGCGCGCCTCCGGCGTGGCGAAGCGCGGGTCGTCGATCAGATCCTCGTGGCCCAGGACGGTGCAGAAGCCGCTTCCAGTGCTCGGGGTTGGTGCGGCTGGTGTAGACGTAGACGTAGTCGTTGGGGCCGCCGCCCTTGCACGGGAAGATGCCGCAGGGCGGGTTGGCGCCCGAGACGGATCTGGTCGCCGGCGCGCTGCACCGGGCCGCCGCTGGCGCGCCTGCGCCGAGAAGGCGAGCCGGATGTAGTGCAGCATCGCGTCCTGCATGGCGACTTGCACGCGCTGGCCCTTGCCGGTGCCCTTCTTCTCGTAGAGGGCGCCGAGGATGGAGATGGCGAGCAGCATGCCCGTGCCGGTGTCGCCCAGCGTCGGCCCCGGCTTCAGCCGGCGGCCCGTCGGGCTAGCCGCTGATCGACATGACGCCGCCGGTGGCCTGCGCGATCATGTCGAAGGCGAGGTTGTTCTCGTAGGGGCTGCCGCTCGCCGAAGCCCTTCACCTGGGCGTAGACGATGCCGGGGTTGATGCCGGAGATCACGTCGTAGCCGAGGCCCAGCCGCTCGATGGCGCCGGGCGCGAAGTTCTCCACGAACACGTCGGCCTTGCGCCGCCAGGTCGAGCACCAGCTGCTTGCCGGCCGCGCTCTTCAGGTCGACCGCGAGCGATTTCTTGTTGGCGTTGAAGATCAGGAAGTAGAACGAGTCCTTGCCGCCGGCTCGGCCGAGGATGCTGCGGCCCGGGGTCGCCGCCCCTGGGGTTCTCCACCTTGACCACCTCGGCGCCGAGCCATGCCAGCGCCTCGGTGCAGGACGGGCCGGCCTCGAACTGCGACAGATCCAGCACCCGCACGCCGGAAAGGCAGGCGAGCGGCTTCCCCTTGGATGGCATGGCGTTTCGCCTCCCGTGCGTGGCGTTCTTTTGGATTTGCGGCAATTAAACAGCGAGTTCGGCGTACATTGCAACGGCGCACTGTGCAGATCAGGCCCGATGCCCGTGGAAGGCAAGGGGAGTGAGGAATGGGGAGTGGGGAGTCGCGTCTGAGACAGGGCCTACTCCCTATTCCCTATTCCCTAATGCCGGGCTATCACCGGGCGCGCCTTGCCGCTATGGTCGCGCGTCCCCGCAGTCGGCAAGGCGCAACCCAGGAGCCCCGGCTCAACCATGGCAGGTCCGCTCGTCCCGCATTTCGCCAACGATCAGGGCGTCGAGAAGATCGAGATCGGCGTGAGGGAGTTCCAGTGCATGGGCGCGCGCCCGCCCCACGACCACCCGCACGTCTATCTGGACATGGGCGCCGAGCGACAGATCCTGTGCCCCTACTGCGCGACGCTCTACGTCCATGCTGCCGACCTGGCCGCCGAGGACACCCGGCCCGCCGGCTGCCTGGTGGCGACGGAGGATGTGGCGGCCGACTAGTCTAGGCAGAGTCTCGCTGTCGGCCCAACGCAAGCTTGCCCGGCAACGGCGGCTATGCCTCCGGAACCTGACGGACGGTGGCCGGTGGTTGCGTGCCAACTACAAACTCATGCACCGCAGCAAAACGCAGTTACTCGATCACCTCGGAAGCGCCTGCGACAGGCTGATCCGGACATTCTGAACCATATCTTTCCCTGTCAATGCATCGAGCGGACCGATGAGTTCATAGGTCACGCCTGCAATCGAGAAGTCAATTCGTGGCGCAACGTCAAAGTACTCAGTCATCGCCTCTTCAAGCACGACACTTCCGAAGCCTTTCCGAACCGGCGGTCTCACAGGAGGTCCCCCAAGTTCCTGCCAACGAAAGGTGAACCGGTCTGAGCCGTTCGATGTGTGCTTCGACCAACAGATGCGTACGCGACCCGTCGCGTTCGATAATGCGCCATACTTGGCCGCGTTAGTTGCAAGCTCGTGCAGCGCGAGCGCAAAATTCTGAGCTGCGTTCGCTTGGAGTATCAGACTGGGCCCTTCGATTGTCACTCGGTCGCCGTAGGGGCTCATTTCTGAACGTACGATTTCGGCGAGATCGGCACCTTGCCACTCCTTGTCGAGCAACATGAGATGGGTGTCAGCCAGAGAAGAGAGACGGCTGACCACTGCGGCCTCGGCATCCTTGACGCTGTGCTTGCCCACAAAGCTTCTGGAGACCACGGCCAGCACCACCGCGAACAGGTTCCCGGTGCGATGCTGAATTTCGCGCGTCAGCAGGTCCTGCCGGGCTTGGGCCTGCTTTTTATCGCTGATGTCACGGGCAATCTTGGAGGCGCCCACAACTTCCCCAGCTGCATCCTTCACAGGCGATATCGTCAACGAAATATCAGCGAGACCCCCGTCCTTCCGTTGGCGAACGGTTTCGTAGTGGTGGATGCGCTCACCCCCTCGAATTCGCGCTAGTATCTCAACTTCCTCGTTGTGACGATCCGATGGAATGAGGATCGTGATCGACCTGCCGATCATCTCATCGACAGTGTAACCGTAGATTCGCTCAGCGCCGACGTTCCAGCTCGTAACAATGCCGTTGAGGTCCGTCGTCATGATCGCGTCATCCGAGGACTCGACGATAGCCGCGAGCCGTTTAATGGCCTCGCTAGCCTCATGGCGAATGCGCGCCATCCTTAGATGCGCGTCGACACGTGCCAGCAATTCGCGGGCGCTGAATGGCTTAGTCAGATAGTCATCGGCACCGGCGTGCATTCCACCGATCCGCGCCTCCTCGGCAGCGCGGGCCGATAGCAAGATGATTGGCACTATGCGCAGTCTCGGATCGGCGCGCAGCTCGCGCACCAAGCCGAAACCGTCCAGCTCCGGCATCATGACATCCGTTAGCACGAGATCCGGCGCGCGCTCGCGCGCGGCGCGAAGGGCGGCCATCCCGTCAGCAACGGCTTCAACCTCGTAACCCCTTTGCGTCAGTAGCCGCCGTACGTACCCGCGCATGTCGGCATTGTCATCTGCGAGCAAGATACGCGTTCCGGTGGATGGTTCTACCCGCGAGGGACTGCCCAAATTATCGGTGCGAAGCACTTTGGGAGGCTGATCAGCAAGTTCATGCTTAGTCTCAGAACTGCCCGGGTCAGGCAACCAACGCATCGCCTCCTCGACGTAGGCCTCGGTCCGTATGCCCGTCGGAGCAAGCATGGGCGCTGCTTCGATGCGATCGACGGGAAGGTGCGCCTTTCCGCGCGGAATTGAGACGATGAAGCGGCTACCACGGTCGACTTCGCTTTCGACGTGCACGCTGCCACCATGCAGTTTTACCAGCTCCTGCACCAAAGAAAGTCCGATTCCACTGCCTTCATAGGAGCGTCCGCGCGCGCCTTTGACGCGGTGAAAACGCTCGAACAGACGTGGCATTTCTTCTGGTGGTATGCCCGTCCCGGTGTCGCGCACCGCCAGCTCAATCGCCGCATCGGCCTGCCGCAGCGAGACCTCGATCTCACCGTCGAAGGTAAACTTGAATGCATTCGAGATCGAGATTCAGAACGATCTTCTCCCACATTTCTCGATCGATGTAGACGGCTTCGGCTAGCGGCGGGCAGTCGATGATGAGTTTCATACCAGCACGTTCAATAGCGGAGCGAAATACGCTGGCGAGTTCCGCCGTCAACGCAGAAACGTCGGTGGGCTCGTAGGACGCCACAATCCGCCCGGCCTCGATGCGAGAGAAATCCAACAGCGTGTTGACCAGTTTCAGCAGGCGCAAGGAATTGCGGTGCGCGGTTTCGAGGCGTTCCCGGTCTGCTGCAGGCAATGCGTTGGATTGGGCCAATGTATCTTCCAGAGGCCCAAGCATCAGCGTCAGCGGCGTCCGGAACTCGTGGCTGACGTTAGAGAAAAATGCGGTCTTCGAACGATCGATCTCGGCCAGCGCCTCGGCTCGCTTGCGCTCAGCCTCGTATGCGCCCGCATTGGCGACAGCGGTCGCAATCTGGCTCGCCACCAGCTCAAAGAAGCTGCGATAGAGGTCATCGAGCTTCAGACGTGCGCTGACACCCGCGAACAAAAATCCCGCGAGCCGGTGTGGGATGTTCGACCGGATCGGTACGACTACCGCGTCTCGCGGCGGTTCGGACCATGGCCCCGGTGGAACCGCGGAGCCGAAGCGGCGGGCCAGATCCTCGACGACCTGCGTAACGTCCGTGACCTTTGTCACCGGCCAGCGCCGTTCGTCGGCTGAGTCCACATCGAGATCGATAATTGGCGGGGCGATGCGATCACCTGCCGCGACACCAGCCGCACCAACCAGCCGCGCCCGTTTCCCGTCGCCATCGATCAGGTAGAGCAGAGCAAAAGGAATGTCTTTTGCGTGCTTCGCAAGCGTCTCGCAGGCGATAGCGCACGCTCCTTCCGCGGTCCTTGCTTCTGTCGCCCTCGCACCCAGTTCCTGCAGCGCGATGACCCGCCGTTCACCCACAACGCGCTGCGTATGTTCGATCACCGCCGTAAAGACACCGCCGACGCAGTCGTCTTCGGAGCGTACGGGGCTAAACGAAAACGAGAAATAGCATTCTTCTGCAAAGCCGTGTCGCTGCAGAATGAGAAGCTGGTTATCCGACCAGGTCGCTTCACTGGTTGCGACGACGCTCTGAAGCATCGGACCGATGACGTCCCAGATTTCTCCCCAGACTTCACGGCAAGGTTGCCCGAGCGCCCGCGGATGTTTGCCGGCCAATATCGCGGCGTAAGCGTCGTTGTAGAGCGTGATGAACTCTGAGCCCCAATAGATCACGATGGGAAAGCGCGAGCCGAGGCAGATGCTCGTTGCGGAGCGCAAACTCTGGGGCCACCCATCCAGCGATCCGAGCGGAGTCTTCGACCAGTCGAACGAGCGGATGCGCTCGCCCATTTCGCCGCCGCCGCCGAGCCAGTCGCCAAACGGGCGTTCTCCCACCAAACCCACCACTCACACCTCCGTAGTGCTCTGCCCTGGCAGTCGATAATTCCTTCCTTAAATCGCCAGCACCTGACCTTGTGGCGAAAGAACGTTGTTCCCCCGCAGCTTCGGCTCGCTACTGCCCAAATGGTGGGCTCTTTGACATTCTGTAACCCCCATTTTGGGGAGGCTTCAGCGTGTCCGGCTGCTGGTATGCTGAAGCGCTCTTTGCTCTGAAAATACGGGGTCAGCGCCGGAGATACCTCCAGCAAACGAGCTCTTGGAGTTCGACTTGGGGGAAGCATCGAATTTCAGCATCCCCGATACGGGGGATACTTCAGATGAACCATACGAGAAGGGCGGTCCGCGCAGGATCTCGCAGGCCCTCGCAGTGTCATCTGGGCCCGCACGCCGTCGCGTTGTGCGATCAGGGAGATCGAACCCGTTTGCTGGCCCCCTCGCGACCACGACATCGAGGAGTGTCCTGACTTGAGCAAGCCGTGCCAGCGCAGATACGCGAGATCGATGCTGTGATAGCGCTCGCACGTTGGTTTGCCGCTGCTAAAGCCCCATCGGCCGCTGCACCGCGTCGCCGGCCGCCGCACGTTAGCTTGCCGACTGGTCGGCGCACAGTAACCAGAACGAAACACGTGTTGTCATGGTGCGCCACGGTCGTTCAGGGTCAGCAACACGCATGCTAGCCACCTCGCTGCCACGGGAAAGTAACACAGTTACCGTGGTGGCAACCCCGCCGCGACGGTGGAAGGTGCCATTAGCAGAAATCATATACTCGTCAATTGCGAGCGTCGGGTCAGGCTAGTCCAAGCCTTGGGGGATTGTCGCTTGCCGGACCGGCCCTGCTGACCCAGTTAGCAGGGATTTCTAATTGGCAGCGCACGCCATCGGGAGTGAAATCAAGGTCTGCCGTACCCTAGCTCGTAGGAATCAAGAAGCAGGGGGGCGGCCGAACCGATGCGGGGTGGCGGGTCATTCATGCATGCATGCAGCGCCAGTTTGCCACCGGCGTCTCTACGCACGCCTTGTCCTTGTTCGCGCGGGTGTTTCCACAAGTGTCTTGAGAGAAACTGCTGCGCGACCACCAGTAACCATAGTTCACATACGAACTTGATTAGTGCAACCAGGGGTCCACCCTGTGAAAGATGCGCCTCCAGGTCCCACGCCGGGGAACCTCAAATCCGGCCTGGTGGGCTTTCATAGGAGCACTTGGTATGAAAAAACTGTTGGCACTTGGCATCGCTACTGCCGCGTTCGCCTCTCTTGGCTCCATCGCCTCGACAACCCCCGTGCAAGCGTTCGGGTGGGGCTGCGGTGGGAGTTGCGGTTGCGGTGGTGCGGCCTACTACAGGTCTGCGTACTACGGTGGCGGCGTCTATCGACGCGGCATGTACCGCAGGGCGGGCGTGAGGCGTGTCGGTGTACGTGCCGCTGGCGTGCGTGCGCGCAGACGCTGACTGACAGGACAATGTGTTCAAGGCTGGCAACCCTGCCAGCCTTTTTTCGGCGTTGGCTCGGAATTATCGCGTAATAGTCGAGGAATTGATTAGACCTCGCTGTCGTGGAAGGTGCAGAATAGAACGAACCGGCGCTTTGCGCCGGCCGCTCTTTCTCTGCCGATCAACTCAATCCGCGGCGCTCACTGAATTGAAACTCCGGCAGCCTCAACCACTGGTCTCCAGCGTGACCACACTTTAGGTAACGAACAATCAACGCCGCAGGTCCACATTCCTCGCGCAACCCACTATCAAGAACGCGAGGACGTTGGAATGAGAGGGGTACACTGGGTCTGGCAGTTTCAGAAGGAACTGCGCGACGCTTATGTCTGGCATCGCTGCACCGGCGAAACGCGGCGACTGAAGGCTCTCGTTTGTGCGTGGCGTACCGCGCTCGCGCTGATGGAAGGATCGGCCGCAGATGCCAAATCCCCCCATCGTCCTCGTGCGACTACTTGATTGTGGGGCTACAGAGACTGACGCAATGTTCCTTCCCCTTGCGCGACACCGGTGACCTGAGCAATGACAACAGGTCGCGATCAGGATCCATCAACGCTCAGCGCGGCAACCATCGACCTTGCCATTCGCCTCGGCTTTATCGTTTTACTGGGCTACTGGTCGTTCAGGGTCATTGCTCCGTTCCTGACGATCGGCGTGTGGAGCGCCATACTCACCGTCGCCCTCTATCCTGTGTTTGCTTGGCTGACACGGTGGTTCAGTCCCCGCACGGCGGCGGCGCTCGTCACAGTGCTGTGCTTGATGATTGTCGTCGGCCCCGTGACCTGGCTCGGCTTTGGTATGTTCGCCGGCGTCAGTTCCTTGGCAGAGGGGGTCGAGACCGGACAATTTGCATTTCCGCTCCCAACGGAAGCCGTGAAAGGATGGCCCATCGTCGGCGAGCGCCTGCATCGGGCCTGGCATCTTGCTGCTACCAACATGAAGCAAGCGCTTGCCGAGGTGGCGCCGATGCTTAAGCCAGCCGCCAGCAAATTGCTCCTGTTTGCCCAGGGCGCTTTATTCGGTCTCATCGAGCTCCTCGTCTCGATCGTCGTTGCGGGCTTCTTGTTCACCCGAGGACCACAGCTGGTCGATGCGCTGAGCGCTTTCCTCAGTCGGGTGCTCAGTCACCGCGGCAACGAGTTGGTGCAACTGGCCGGAGCAACCATACGCAACGTGTCGCGGGGCGTGGTCGGCATCGCGCTCCTGCAGTCTCTTCTCGGCGGGGTAGGCTTCTTGGCTGCTGGCATTCCGGCCGCCGGTGTGCTCGCCTTCGTTGCCCTTCTGTTGGGCATCTTTCAGATCGGGCCTGCCATTTTGTTCCTCCCGATCATTGTCTGGAGCTGGACGGCGATGGACACTACGCATGCCCTGCTCTTCACCGCCTACATGATCCCGGTCGGTCTAATAGACAACGTGCTCAGGCCCTTGCTGATGGCGCGTGGGCTCACCACGCCAATGCCGGTGATCATCGTCGGCGCCTTCGGCGGCACGATAGCCTTGGGGATTGTCGGGTTGTTCCTCGGCCCAATCATAATTTCCGTCGCCTGGACGGTGATGGTGACCTGGGTGCAGGGAAGCAATCTGATCGCGGGAGGACCCGCTTCCGGGTGAACTGGGAGCAAGCACACTGCTGACTACCAGAACCATGCACGGGTGATCGTGCCACACGACGCAGAACAATGTTGCGGCGCGGCCTGTGCACATCGTCGACGGGCAGATGTGGGTCATCTTCCCCCGTGCCGGCTGGCTCGCCGTCACGGCAGAAGTACCCCCAGATAGCTGACGCGCCAAGCGGTTGGCAACTCCGGCAGGGTAGTGCCAAGAGCTGTCGAACTCGCATGCTAACAATTCTTGATCCAATGGAACAGGAACAGCCCCAAGCCGATCAAGACAACGAGAGCCAGGCCTACTGGGCGACGATGCCGGGTTCAAGCGTGAATACGAAGCGGTATATGCGTCTGGCAGGGTCCCAGTCGTGGCATGTCTCAGCTCCAAACGAGGAGCGTCTCGCGTAGGAGTTCACTGCCCCTAGGCCTACTTCGTAGGCGACCTGGGCAAACTTACTCAGCGGCGACCGTGGTCTCCACACGCGCGTCAAACTCTTCGCGTAGTGTGTGCGCAATATGCTGAACATGTCTCAGATGACACGCACGATCCGCATTACATCGGTACCGCCAGGAGAGGCGCCGCTGTGGATACGCGAGAAATGGGTTGGTCTTGAGCTGCCAACCAGTGGACCGGCGCGGACGCGCATCTACCACACGGTCGGGCGGTTACCGGCCGAATCTCGTTCCTTGGTCTCTTCGCCGCTGTCCTGCGTGGTCGCACTAAGAAAACATCCGGCTACCTCGTCAGCGGTCGGGCTGCGCTCAAAGCCCTCAACGAAGCGAGCCCGGAAGCAGCAGCTTGGTGGTGCGCCAATGCGCCAAACTTTGTCCGCGCGGGCCGGCATCTAGTCTTTCACGAGAGCGCGTGCACACCATTATCTGAGGACAGGAGCAAGAGCCAGCTGCCTGGGCTTTAAGGGGGACTACCGTGCCGTCTCTAATCAGAACGATTGCAGTGGCTGCCAGCTTGATCTTAGTCCGGCGTGTTTCGCGCAGGAGACCTACTCGAACCCGACGCTCAGGTTAAGCATACGCAAGCCTGGTAGTTGGCATTACCTCACCGCCGAGCAGCATTGAGAGAATTTCAAGCGTTCGGATTTCGCCGACCCAAAGTTCAAGGAACTCGTCACGCGCTATGCGCGCACACCCTTCCTGGCCATCACCAAGTACAAGGAACCTCATGACGACCTCAATCCGAGCGTCCAGAGTCAATGCGCGCGAGGCCAGCAACCTGAAGGGGATGGCACCCGAGAAGGTGGTAGAGCTTATGGCAAGCGGCTTCGCTCGGATGTTCAAAGATTATGCCGTGGCAGAAGGCCCGCTCGCGACCAAAGTTTCCGGCCATAGGGCCGGCTACATGCGAGTGAACTACACCCATGAAGCTGGCGGCGTCGCCTGGCGTACAACTTCGGAATTGTGGATCGTTACGCGCGGCGACCTGGTGTTCATCATCGGTGCCGGCACGCGCCAGGACGAGAAGAGCGGAACCCGTAAGGCAGTGCGCGGCATCATCGATACCATCAAGATTGATTAGCGGCGCGGTGTCCTGATTAGTGCAGTCAGGGTCCGCTTTCAGAACCGCGACCGCGCCTTCAAGGGCAGGCGTGGTCAATTCTTCGCTTACCGCCAAGCTCCCGCACGGGGAATGTAACACAGTTGCCGGACGAAGTTGACGAGCGTACGCCACGGTACAGAGTGCCACTTTGAGACCTGAGCACTTGCAGCAATAACTATGCCCGATCAAGGAGAGGGCTCCCAATAACGACCTTGGCCGCCGGGGCTATCGCTTCCCCTGAAGGGAAACTCAAGGACCACGTTGCCTTCCACTATTCTCAAGCATTGACGGTCGCACCACGCGCTATGCCGGCTAGGCCGTGAGCCTGAGGAAGCGCAAGCTCGTCGAAGAGGCGTTCGGCTGGGTCAAGACCATTGCCGGCTGCGCCAAGGTCAAGGTGCGGGGGACTTTGCGCGTGCCCGAATTCCACTTCACGCTGGCAATGGCGGCCTCCAACCTCATCCGGCTGCCGAAGCGCATCGAGGAGCTCAAAGCCAAGATCAAGCTCGCCTTCCCGGCCGCCTACCCGCACCAGGCCATTGCTCGCGGCCATCACCGGCACCATCACCACGTGCGGCCCATTACACGCGGCCGCAGCTGCCGCGCTAGCCCCCGATCACCAACCCCAACGCGTCCCGCAGCGTCCCCCAAACGTCAGCCGTCAAATCCGGCCGATGGCGCCCGCGCGGAACGCCTCTCCTTTACTGCGCCGAATACAGGGGGTTAGCTCTGTACCTTCGGAAAAGAGTGTACCCCAAAATTTGAAATGTCCCTCTGAGCGTCGCGCGCACGCCGCACGTCCTATGTATCAGTGCCTTCGGTAAACCAGGCATAGATTGGTTCTATAAGCTTTCATGCTTCTTCAAATCTGTCTTGTGTCAACAAAAGCTGTGCCAGGCTCGTGGCCGCGCGTAATTCCAACGACTTGGCGTTCTGACGACGCGCCACGTCAATGCACCACCTTTTTAAGATCGGACTGAGCTTCACCAGCCTTCGTTAGTCGAGCCCTATAATGAACTGCGCCCTTTGACGATGCAGCTCGGCTTCCCAGGAGCGGCCCGTCACGTCATTAACATCAGCCAGA
>CAVWWJ010000016.1:0-122035 GCA_963758625.1 uncultured Alphaproteobacteria bacterium
GTCCAGCACGGCGGCGCGGCGGCGCAGGCGCCGACCAGCCTGCAGGTGTTCATGCCGGCCGCGCCGGGCGGCGGCTGGGACCAGACCGGCCGCGCCATCGAGCTCGCCATGCGCACCGACGGCATCGTCAAGGAGTTCCGGTTCGAGCATGCCCCCGGCGCCGGCGGCGCGGTCGGGCTGCCGCGTTCCTGGCCGGCAAGAAGGGCCAGGGCGACGCCCTGCTGGTCGGCGGCATGGTGATGGTGGGCGCGCTCATCGCCAACAAGTCGCCGGTGTCCATGCGCGACATGACGCCCATCGCCCGGCTGACCGGCGAGTTCGAGGTGGTGGTCGTGAACGAGCGAGCCCGCTCAAGTCGATGCAGGACCTGGTGGCGATGCTCAAGGCCGACCCCGGCAAGGTATCGTGGGCCGGCGGCTCGGCCGGTGGCACCGACCACATCCTCGCCGGCATGATCGCCAAGGCGCGGGGCGTCGATCCGAAGCGGGTGAGCTACGTGGCCTATTCCGGCGGCGGACCGGCCCAGGCGGCGCTGCTCGGCAACCAGGTGACGTGCGGCGTATCCGGCCTCGGCGAGTTCGCAGAGCAGATCAAGGCCGGCAAGCTGCGCGCGCTGGCCGTCTCCGCCGCGGGGCAGCCGCAGGCACGGTATCCCGACGCTGAAGGCGCAGGGCATCGACGTTGAGCTGGCCAACTGGCGCGGCGTGTTCGGGGCGCCCGGCATTGGCCGGAGAAGCAGGCCGCGCTGATCGGGCTGGTCGACAAGATGGTGAGGGGCCCGCCTGGCAGGCGGAGCTGACGAAGCGCGACTGGGCCGGCATCTATCTGCCGGGCGCTGCGTTCGGCGAAGTACCTGGACGAGGAGATCGCGCGCATCGGCGGCATCCTGAAGGACCTCGGGCTCGCAACCTACGCCGCGGCATGCCGCGGACGCACGCGACGGCGCGGCTGCCGGCGCAGTACGCGGGGACGGGAGCCGGCCCGATGCAGGATCGCGGCAGCGCCGACCGCCGGCATGGGGCGACGTCGCCGTCGGCCTGGCGGTGCTCGCCCTGGCGGCGTGGTCGGCTGGCAGACGACCGTGCCCGAGCATGCGGTCTACGCCCAGGTCGGTCCCGCCGCGATCCCCTGGCTCGCACGGCCATGCTGGCCGTGCTCGGCGTGCTCCTGACCTGCGGGGCCTGCGGGGCGGCTGGGAGCGCGAGGCGCACGGCCCGTTCCACCTGGGGGCTCGGCTGGCTGCTCGCCGGGCTTGCCCTCAACGTGGCGCTGATCGGCACGGCCGGGTTCATCATCGCCTCCACGGCGCTGTTCGCGTGCACCGCGCGGGCCTTCGGCAGCCGCAAGTCGCTGCGCGACGCCGCCATCGGCTTCGCCCTGGCATTCGCCGCCTACGCGGGTTCGACCGCGTGCTCGGCTACCGGATCGGCTCGGGCCTGATCGAGGGGCTCCTGTGATGGACACCCTGGCGCAGCTGGCGGCGGGCTTCGCCGTGCGCTGACGCCGGTCAACCTGATGTGGTGCCTGGTCGGCGTGACCGTGGGCACCGCCATCGGCGTGCTGCCGGGGCTGGGGCCGGCGCTCACCATCGCGCTGCTGCTGCCGCTCACCTACAAGGTCGACGCCACCTCGGCCTTCATCCTGTTCGCCGGCATCTACTACGGCGCCATGTACGGCGGCTCGACCACCTCGATCCTGCTCAACACGCCCGGCGAGACCGCCACCATCGTCACCTCGCTGGAGGGGAACAAGATGGCGCGCCGCGGCCGCGCCGGCGCCGCGCTGGCGACGGCCGCCATCGGCTCGTTCGTGGCCGGGACGATCGGCACCGTCGGCATCACGTTCCTGGCCGAGCCGGTGGTGAATTTCGCGCTCCGGTTCGGCCCCGCCGAGTACTTCTCGCTGATGGTGCTGGCGTTCGTCACGGTCTCGGCGGTGCTCGGCAGCTCGGCGGTGCGCGGACTCACCAGCCTCGCCGTCGGGATCTTTCTGGGGCTGATCGGCATCGATCTGCAGACCGGGCCAGGCGCGCTTCACGTTCGGCCTCGCCGAGCTGCTCGACGGCATCAACGTCATCGTGGTGGCCGTGGGCCTGTTCGCCGTCGGCGAGACGCTCTACCTCGCCTGCTTCAAGCGGCCGGCCGAGGCCGAGGTGCTCGCCGTCAAGGGCTCCGTGTGGATGACGCGCGAGGACTGGGCGCGCTCGTGGAAGCCGTGGCTGCGCGGCTCGGTCATCGGATTTCCCATCGGGGCGATGCCGGCGGGCGGCGCCGAGGTGCCGACCTTCCTGTCCTATTTCGTCGAGAAGCGGCTGGCCGGAAGCCCGAGGAGTTCGGCAACGGCGCCATCGAGGGCGTGGCCGGGCCGGAGGCGGCCAACAACGCCTGCGCGGCGGGCGTGCTGGTGCCGATGCTGGCGCTCGGCCTGCCGACCTCGGCCACCGCCGCCATCATGCTCTCCGCGTTCCAGAGCTACGGCATCACGCCGGGCCCGATGCTGCTGCAGCAGCAGTCGGCGCTGGTGTGGGGCCTGATCGCCAGCCTCTACATCGCCAACGTCATGCTGCTGGTGCTGAACCTGCCGCTGGTCGGCCTGTGGGTGAAGATGCTCAAGATTCCCGAGCCGCTGCTCTACGGCGGCATTCTGGTGCTCGCGACCATCGGCACCTACGGCATCAGCCAGTCGCTGGTGGACCTGGTGCTGCTCTACGCGATGGGCGTCATGGGGCTCCTCATGCGCCTCTTCGACTTCCCCACCGCCCCGGTGATCATCGGCATGATCCTGGGGCCGCTGGCCGAGCAGGAGTTCCGCCGCGCCATGACCATCAGCCAGGGCGACCTGATGGTGTTCGTGCAGAAGCCGCTGTCGCTGACGCTGCTCCTGCTGGCCCTGCTCGCGGTGCTCGGGCCGTTGTTGTGGCGGCTGGGTGCGACGGGCACGGCGCGTCGAGGATGCGGCGCCGTAAGGCGGCGGCGATCAAGCTGGGTGCGACTTGGAGGAGTTTTGTCGGGGCCAGACCCTGTGGGCTGACCCCGAAAGGCTGCGAAGATCGGTGTGCTATGCCGACCCGCACTGAAATCCAGAAGGGCTTCAGCGCCGCCGATTGCACGAACACTCTACATATGAAGTCTTATCGTTCCACCGGCCCCCCACGTAGGAATAGCCGCGATTCGAGCGGAAATAAGCCCCGCCGCCCCTGCATCCCTGCATGTGCTGCCAAAGTGTAATCGTGCAGCCAGGATGCACCTTAACGACGATACGTGGTCATTCCAAGTACTGTTGTAGAGGGCCCGCCCGCGCGGAGTACCGTGCGATTGGCTCCGGCCGCAACGCTCACCACCCATTTGCAGCGTGTCGCCATCATTCAGAGAATACGATGCACCCTTAAAATCGCGATGCTGAAAAACGATGCATTGAGCGGCCTCGGCAGGTTGAGCGGGCGCAATCAGGCAAATGGAAAGTACGCTCACGAACATGAGCAATGCTGTGGGACGACGCAGTGACATGGCATATTCCCCTGGGTTTAGATTAATGGAAACCTCGAAATGTCCCCATTTTTGACGACCCTAATGTAAACTGCGGAGTTGATGATGTCCACGTTCTAGTCCGAAGCTCCCACGCCTTCGAGACGCCCCCGAGGCTGCAAGTGATTCAGTTGAATTCAAGAAATTAGGGATCTTCAACTTCGGATGTAGGGTCTTTTAGCCAGACTCGCAGAATGATAGCTGGTTGAATTGAAGCGCTTTTCCGTACCCAGGAGCCGATTAAATCAAACGCGGCCGAAGCGATGTAAACTACTGATAATACAAACCTATTCTGCATTCCGGCTGCATTTGCCGGGGAGCTTCGGTCTGGTGTTGGCGACCGACGAGGGCCTTCAGCCGAGCCCTCGCAGGAACTCGAGAAGGGCCATGTTGACCTCGGCGGGGCGCTCCTGCTGCACCCAGTGGCCGGCGCCCTCGATCAGGCGCACGAGCCGCAGGTCGGGGACCTGCCCGCGCATCACCTCGATCAGGTCGAGGCCGGGGACGAAGCGCAGCACGGGGTCGAGGCTGCCGGCAATGAAGGCGGCGGGCTGCTCGATGCGCCTGCCGGCGATGGCGGCCTGTTGGGCGAAATCCAGCTCCGACGTGCGGTAGCGGTTGAGCGGGCCGCGGAAGCCGCTCTTCTCGAACTGGCTGACGTAGTAGGCAAGGTCGTCCTCGGTCAGCCAGGGCGGCAGGGGGTCCGGGTCGGGCAGGCCGTCGAGCAGCCGCGCGTCGGCCGGCTTGTCGGCGCGGAGCCCGGGCAACCGGGCCTCAATCGCTTCGCCCGAGACGGAGTAGTAGACCTTGCTGAGGCTCGCGCGCACATCGGCCTCCAGCTCGGCCTCGGCGACCCCCGGCGTCTGGAAGTACAACTGGTAGAAGAAGCGGTCCTTGTAGATCCTGCGGAACAGCTCGATGCGCGAGATCGGCCCGCGGCCGGTGTGCGGCACGCTGAGCCCCACCACCGCGCGCACCTTCTCCGGATGGAACAGCGCGGTGTTCCACACGATGGGCGCACCCCAGTCGTGGCCGACGAGGACAGCCTGCTTCTCGCCCAGCGCCTCGATCAGCCCGGCTACGTCCGCGCACATGTGCGCGATGGCGTAGGCCTCGATCTCATGCGGCTTGTCGCTGCCGCCGTAGCCGCGCACGTCGGGCGCCGCCACGCGATAGCCGGCCGCGGCCAGCGCCGGGATTCTGGTGGCGCCAGGAGTACCAGCTCTCCGGGCAGCCGTGCACCAGCACCACGAGCGGGCCCTCGCCGCTCGAGGCGACGCGCACGCGGATGCCGTTGGTCTCTACCATGTGCATGTGGGGCAGCGTCGGCATGGCTGGCACCTCCACCTCCGGTTGGTCTCGCTCGAGGGTCGTTCTTAACGGCCGTCGCAGCGCACGAGTGTGACACGGCAGGCGGCGCGCCGCTTCTCATCCGAGCCTTGCCGGCAGTCCTCCAGCGCGGCAGCCTCGGCGGCCGCCTGGGTCTCTGCCACCGCCCAGCCGCGGCCCGGCGTGCCCGCGTCCGGGTCGAGCGCCAGCGCCACGCACGCATCGTCGAAGGTTTCCACCACCCGGCACAGGTCGCGCGTCGCCTGTGGCGGCTCCTTCGCCTCGCGGCAGCGCCGCAGGGCCTCCGCCTCGGCGTCGGCCCTGGTCCCGTGGTTGACCGCCCAGCCGACGGCGAGGCCCTGCTTGGCCACGTCGCCGGGAAGGCCCACCGCCAGCGCGCCTTCGGCTCCGGCGTTCCCGGCGCCCGCGGCAGCACCGGCAAGCACGAGGGCGCCGGCGAGCAGGATGCCGATGGAGCGTCCGGCACCTGCGGGGACCGCTTTCGCTCGTTCTGTCGGAGCCTGCGCCGCGCTCATGGCCTGCCTCGTTCACCGCTTCGGACGTTCGCCCGATCATAGTCGCAGCTGTAAGGGCATGCACGGCCCACCTCGCGCTTGCCGCCGCCCTGCCGATGCAACATCATGGGGGCGGGCGATGTTCAGTCAGCGAGGCAATGCCATGACGACCTCCCCCCGGCTCGGCTGGAAGGCACGCGATTTCGCGCTCGGTGGCGTGGACGGCAAGACCTGGACGCTGGCCGATGTGAGCCGCCCGAAGGGCACGCTGGTCGCCTTCATCTGCAACCATTGTCCCTACGTGAGGGCGGTTATCGGCCGCTTGGTCGAGGAGGCGACGGCGCTCGAGGCGCTGGGCATCGGCACCGTCGCGATCATGCCCAACGATACGGTCGCCTATCCCGCCGACAGCTTCGACAACATGCAGGCGTTCGCACGCCAGCACGGCTTCCCCTTCCCTTACCTGATCGATGAGACCCAGGAGGTGGCGCGGGCCTACGGCGCGGTGTGCACACCCGACTTCTTCGGCTTCAATGCCGCCGACGAGCTCAGGTATCGCGGGCGCCTCGACGCCTCGCGCACGGCGCTGGTGCCGGGTGCCCGGCGCGAGCTCTACGAGGCCATGCGGCAGATCGCCGAGACCGGCCGGGGGCCCGAGGAGCAGCACCTGAGCGTCGGCTGCTCCATCAAGTGGCGCCACGAGGGTTGAGCACGTCCGTCACGCCCCCTCAGGGCGCCCCGCGGAACACGCCGTTCTTGAAGAACACGCGGTAGGGCGTGGTGCCCTCGGCGCCGCCGTCGAAGCTCTTCCACTTGCCGTTCTGGCACAGGGTCCCGCCCTGGACCTGCACCGCCTCGAACTCGATGACGCTGGGATAGACCTTGGGGTTGTCGCCCGGCTCCACCGCCATGAAGGTGGTGATGCACTTGCCGCCGGTGATGACGGGGTCGTAGCCCTTGATCATGAAGCCGCCGCCGCCCGTCGAGGGAAACGTGGAGCGCAGGAGCGGCCAGCTCTCGTACTTCTCCTCCGCTGAGGCGCTGGCGACGGCGAGTCCGAGGCTGGCAATGATACAGGCCGCGACGGCGCGCATGATGGGTCCTCCTCCGTGCCGGGTCGTGCAGCCAATACGGCGGAGTCCCCGGTTTGGATCGCCAACAGCGCCCAGGAGCTCAATCGAGGTCCAGGTCCCGCAGCGTGACAGCAAGTGCAGGGACAGCCTCGGGCACGAGTCGTTCCTCCGCCGTCGGCTCCTCCTTCCAGGAGTACGCTGAGCCGGACGGGTGGCGGTACACGGTCGTCAGAAGCGTCTTGGCATTGATGACCCAGTACTCGCGCACCCCATAGCGGGCGTAGAGAGGCGCCTTGGTCTGCAGGTCATAGTCGAGACTGCTGTCGGCAATCTCGATAACCAGGAGCGCAGTCGGGCCCCGGACCTTGGGCGCCTTGATGGCGGCCGGGTAGACGAGAATGTCGGGCACCACGTACATGTCGTCGGTCAGGTTCAGCTGAGCCTCCGCGGCTACCCGCAGATCAGTCCCTGCCCGTTGTGTGATGTAGAACGCCAGCTCGATGCGCAGAACCTCGTGCCGGGCTCCTTTTGGCGACATCGGCACCACCTCCCCGCCGATCAGCTCGAAGCGCTCGTCCTCGGCGACAATGCCCCTGGCGACCATCGCCTCGATCTCTGCCACGGTCCAGCGCCGCCGCGGCAGCCCCTCGGCGGCCTGCGTCGTTCCGGGAAGATGGCTCGGACGAAGGTGCTCGTTCATTGGGCGCAGCCTAGCACGGAATGATTAGGGCGTGGACTCTCTATCCAGGTTCAGACGCCACGGCCCTTGATGCCCTGCCTCCAGGGCGGTACTCCACAGCCCGAGAGAGAGCCGACCCGACGTCGGGCCGAAGCGCGCCGGCAGCGCCCGCCCAGGCTGGAGCAATGGTCCAGCACTCGCAGCCGCGATAGGCGCCGGAGTAACGCCCGGCCCCTCTCTCCTCGCCTCCCTCCGGAGCATCGCCCAGAATATCGCCCATGTGGAAAGCGGTGGCGAGCCGCCGTCAGCGCGCGGCGAGGGAACCGCCGCGTCGCGAATCACGTATGGAGGAGGTTCGGCCCAGTGGCGCTGCTCGGAGCGGTCCCCACCCCCATGCGCTTTCCACCCTCCGTCCTCGATGAGATCCGCGCCAGGCTGCCCGTCAGTCAGGTGGTGGCGCGCCGGGTGGCGCTCAAACGCGCCGGGCGCGAGTTCAAGGGGCTCTCCCCCTTCAAGCAGGAGAAGACGCCCTCCTTCACGGTCAACGACCACAAGGGCTTCTATCACTGCTTCGCCTCCGGGGAGCACGGCGACATCTTCGACTTCGTGATGAAGACCGAGGGCCTCTCGTTCCCCGAGGCGGTCGAGCGCCTGGCCCAGGAGGCCGGCGTGCCCATCCCGCAGGCCGGCCCGCGCGACCAGGCGGCCGAGGATGAGCGGGCGCGGCTCTATGACCTTCTCGCCGCCGCCACCGAATTCTTCGAGCGGCAGCTGGGCACCCCCAAGGGGCGCGACGCGAGGGCCTACCTCGAGAAGCGGGGGCTCGAGGCGGAGGCGATCGGCCGCTTCAGGCTGGGCTATGCACCCGAGAGCCGCTCGGCCTTGAAGGAGCATCTCGTCAAGGCGGGGTTCACGGGCGCGGAGATGGCGGCATCGGGGATGCTCGTGAGCGGCGAGGACATCCCGGTGCCCTACGACCGCTTCCGCCACCGCATCATGTTCCCCATTGCCGACCTCAAGGGCCGCACCATCGCCTTCGGCGGCCGGGCCATGGACCCCGCGGCGCCCGCCAAATACCTGAACTCGCCGGAGACGCCGCTCTTCCACAAGGGCGCCAACCTCTACAACGCGCACCGCGCGCGGGTGCCGGCCCACGACCAGGGTCGGCTCGTCGTGGTCGAGGGCTACATGGACGTGATCGCGCTCTCGGAGGCGGGCTTTCCCGAGAGCGTCGCCCCGCTCGGCACCGCGCTCACGGAGGCCCAGATCGGGCTCCTGTGGCGCATGGCTGCCGAGCCCATCTTGTGCTTCGACGGCGATGCGGCGGGCCGCCGGGCCGCCTTCCGTGCGGCGGAGACGGTGCTGCCGCTCCTGAAGCCCGGCTCGAGCCTGCAGTTCGCCTTCCTGCCCGACGGCCTCGACCCCGACGATCTCGTGCGCCAGCACGGCCCCGAGAGCCTGCAGGACATCCTGGCCAACAGAACGCGCGCGCTCGTCGACGTGCTGATCGAGCGCGAGGAGCAGCTAGGCGCACCTGCCGTCACCCCCGAGCAGCAGGCCGCCCTGGCGGCGCGGCTCAGGGCCTCGGTCGCGCGCATCGCCGATCGCGAGGTGCGCATGCACTACGAAGGCGAGTTGCGGCAGATTCTCTACGCCCGCAAGCGCAGGCACGAGCGCGAGGTGGGGCGCACGGGCGGCCGGCGATCGCCCCAGGTCGCGGCCAGGCGGCGCGACAACACCCGGCCCGACTGGCGCGTACGCGAGCGCGCCAACGAGCGGGCGCGGCTCGGCGGCGCACCGCGGGCGACCCTGGGTCCAGCCTCCGGTCCCTTGGGCCAGGGCACCTCGGCGCGCAGCAACGAGCTGTCGGAGCAGCCCGCTGCCGCCCTTCCCCCACGCGAGGCCCTGCTGATGGGGGCCCTCGTGAACCATCCCTGGCTGCTCGAGAGTTGCTGGGAGGAGATCGACAGGTTGAGGCTGACCTCGACGGCCCTGGACCTCGTGCGCAAGGCCCTGCTCGATCTGGCCGCCCAGGGAATCCCCCTTGATCCCATGCACATACGCTCCCATCTCAGCGAAAACAGGCTCGACGGCGCTGTCGCTGCGCTCGAACGGGCGGTTGCACGCACCAGCGACAAGTTTGCGCGACGCGAGGCAGATCCCGGCGAGGCCGAGGCAGGTTGGCGCCACGCTCTTGCGTTGCATGAGGCTCAAGTCGGCTTGCCGCACGAGCTGCGGGATGCTGGCGAGGCCTGGGGGAAAGAGCCGAGCGAGGAGGCATGGGGGCGGATCGTGGAGCTGCAGCAAAGGCGCGCGCGTGAGCTCGACAGCCGCGACTGAGCCTTGCAGCACGACGCCGAAGGCCATGCTGAACTTCGCTCAAGTTGCATGAACCGGCAGCTGGGAAGCACCGTGACCCGAGCCGTGGATGTAACGGACCGCCCGGCACAAGCGGGAATATTTTCCCCACCGGAGGCGTTGACGCGGAACAGAGGGACTGGCATTGCGCAAGTTGGTTGTGTATGCCGTCCTGTGGCCCCAATTGAAGGCAATGCGAGCCCAAGGGCTCTGCCTTCGCGCTTCGGCACCGTGGGCCTTCAACGTGCAGTAACCAGCGTGGCGGATGTTTCCGCCGGACGCGGGCCTTTTCGCGTGGAGCGCATCGGCGCGACGGCGTGGCCCCGGACGTCTGCACGCACGGATGAAACCGAGCTGGCCTATTGACAGCGCAGGCCCTGCGCTCCGGAGAGTGACCTGATGGCAAATGCAGCCCGAGCCGAAGAGCAGACCGCACCGCAAGGCGAGGCGCACGAGAAGGACGCGCCGCTGCTCGACCTGTCCGACGCCGCCGTCAAGCGGCTCATCAAGACCGCGCGGGCCCGCGGCTTCGTGACGCTCGACCAGCTCAACTCCGTGCTGCCTTCCCAGGAGGTGTCCCCCGATCAGATCGAGGACACCATGTCGATGCTGTCCGACATGGGCATCACCGTGGTGGAGAGCGAGGAGGCGGAGGAGGGCAGCGTCGAGCGGGAGGCGGATGACGGCCCCGACGACGCCGACGACGGCGCGCGCTCGCTCGTCGCTCCGAGCCTGCCCGCTGCGAGCGCCACCCGCGCGGAGCCCACCGACCGCACCGACGATCCCGTGCGCATGTACCTGCGTGACATGGGCTCGGTGGAGCTGCTCTCGCGCGAGGGCGAGATTGCCATCGCCAAGCGCATCGAGGCGGGGCGCGAGGCGATGATCGCAGGGCTGTGTGAGAGCCCGCTCACCTTCCAGGCCATCATCATCTGGCGCGACGAGCTCAACAACGCCAAGATCCTGCTGCGCGACGTAATCGACCTGGAGGCCACCTACGAGGGCCCCGAGGCCAAGTCCGCTCCGCCGCCGATCGCCGCGCCCATCGGGGCGCCGATCGGGGCGCCGATCCCCGCAGCACCGGCTCCCGCCGCCGGCCCCGCCGCGGCAGGGCAGGAGCCCGCCGACGGCGAGCCGCGCCCCGAGGGCGAGCTCGACGAGGAGGACGACTTCGAGAACGCCGTGTCGCTGGCGGCTATGGAGGCCGAGCTCAAGCCCAAGGTGCTCGAGACCTTCGACAAGATCGCCGATGCCTACAAGAAGCTGAGGAAGCTGCAGGACAAGCGCGTCGAGATGCACGTCGCCAGCGAGCAGATCTCGCGCCAGCAGCAGAAGGCCTACGAGAAGCTGCGCGACGAGGTCATCAAGGACGTAAAGAGCCTGTCGCTCAACAACGCCCGCATCGAGATGCTGGTGGAGCAGCTCTACCGCATCAACCGCAACCTGGTGCAGCTGGAGAGCCGGCTGATGCGGCTCGCCGACAACTTCGGCGTGCCACGCCAGCAGTTCATCGACGAGTACTACGGCAACGAGCTGGACCAGGGCTGGCTCGACCGCATGGCGAACCTGCCCGGCAAGAACCGCTGGGCGCCGTTCGTGCGCAACGAGCGCCGGAGCATCGAGGACATCCGCGAGGAGATCAAGACGCTGGCCGAGGAGACCGGCCTCGAGATCACCGAGTTCCGGCGCATCGTCAAGGCGGTGCAGAAGGGCGAGCGCGAGGCACGTCAGGCCAAGAAGGAAATGGTGGAGGCGAACCTGCGCCTCGTGATCTCCATCGCCAAGAAGTACACGAACCGCGGCCTGCAGTTCCTGGATCTGATCCAGGAGGGCAACATCGGCCTGATGAAGGCGGTCGACAAGTTCGAGTACCGGCGCGGCTACAAGTTCTCCACCTACGCCACGTGGTGGATCCGGCAGGCGATCACGCGCTCGATCGCCGATCAAGCGCGTACGATTCGAATTCCCGTGCACATGATCGAGACCATCAACAAGATCGTGCGCACGTCCCGCCAGATGCTGCACGAGATCGGCCGCGAGCCGACCCCGGAGGAGCTCTCCGAGAAGCTCGCCATGCCGCTCGAGAAGGTGCGCAAGGTCTTGAAGATCGCCAAGGAGCCGATCAGCCTCGAGACGCCGATCGGCGACGAGGAGGACAGCCACCTGGGCGACTTCATCGAGGACCGCAACGCTGTCCTTCCCATCGACGCAGCGATCCAGTCGAACCTGCGCGAGACCACGACGCGGGTGCTGGCCTCCCTGACCCCGCGCGAGGAGCGCGTTCTGCGCATGCGCTTCGGCATCGGCATGAACACCGACCACACGCTCGAGGAGGTCGGCCAGCAGTTCTCGGTGACGCGCGAGCGCATCCGCCAGATCGAGGCCAAGGCGCTGCGCAAGCTGAAGCACCCGAGCCGGTCGAGAAAGCTGCGCAGCTTCTTGGATAACTGAGATGGCTGGCGCCAGTCATGCCGACGATCTCGATGTTCTTCGGGTTCGTCGTGCAGATGCACTGGCGCGTAGCCCATGCTCCGCCGCACGTGCACGTGTTCTACCAGGGTTTCGAAGCGCTGATTGCGATCGAGACCGGGGAGATCATTGCAGGGCGCACTGCCACGCGGTGCGTTGCGTGTTATTAAGCCTTGGATCGAGCGGCGGCGGCCCGAGTTGCGGGCGAATTGGGAGCGTGGCACTCTCAGGCAGACCGTTCGAGCGAGTTCCCGGAGCGGACGTCGGAATGATTGCATTGGTCAAGGTACGTCGAGGATCAAGGCGCTCGGTGAGCACAGGCTCTCGGCTGGCGCTTCTCCG
Organism: uncultured Alphaproteobacteria bacterium; assembly: GCA_963758625.1. Taxonomy (GTDB): domain Bacteria; phylum Pseudomonadota; class Alphaproteobacteria; order Rhizobiales; family Hyphomicrobiaceae; genus AWTP1-13. Next base: position 12,290 of record CAVWWJ010000016.1, read on the forward strand.
ACGGTCGAGAAGGCGTGCGCGATTTCACCGATGTACTCGCCGAAGGTGGCTCGAGGATTGGGCCCAATTGCGTGATCCGGCGTTCATTCAAGGCACTGGTCATTGTCGAGTACGGTGTACCTACTTGGCCGAACGGTTTCGATGTCGACGCTATCGCGCTGGCACCGGGAGATGGTGGTCAGCAAGGACTCGCTGTCCGCCGGGTGGTTGAACCGCTGTTGAAGGATCGCGAGACCGGGCGCGCAACCCGCGTTGAGATCATGAACGATTGCCATGCCGCCAGAGGACGTTCGAAGATCGGTGCGATCCAGAATCAATGGCAAAAGGACGGCACTCATCGAAGAACGTCGCTTCATTCTGTACTGCTGCTGGTTGCAGTCCGTCGGCGTTCGCCAGCAAATCGTTGTACTACAGCGTTATTGGCAGCGGCATCGCTCGGTGCGCACGAGACCGTGGAGCCCAGTACGAGTGTCATGCGTTTGTTGGCCCGATATCAGGTTCGTTAGGCTTTCGCCACCGGTACAGAGCTTGCACGGACAGAGTATGGCCGGAAGGTCGAGTAACGCTAGCATGGCCATAGGCGCTCACCGAAGAGCAAGCTCTCAGCACCGCATAGGCGCGGGAAGTCGCAGGAGTTGGAGCGTCCTGATCCTCAGGGGCATCACGACATCGTAATGCGAGAGGACCTCGCCGCCGGGGGGCCGGTGCCGGCCACGACACAGGTCGCGGACTGGCCTGCCTCGCCGCGCCTGGACCGTCGACGAGGTGGAGCGGATGGTCGAGGTGGGCATCCTGTGCGAGCCGGAGCCGTTCGAGCTGATCGGCGGCGAGCTTGTGGCCATGGCGCCCAAGGATCGCCGGCACGAGGTCGCTCCGCACCGAGCTTGCTCTCTATTGGGCGACACGCCTGGGACGCGACCTCAAGATCGCCTCCGAGACACCGCTGCGGCTCGGCAAGCACGACGCCCCTGAGCCCGACCTCATCGCCTTCCCGGCGAGCTTGCTTGCGCCTGACGTGCGCGCTGACACGGTGCTGCTCGTCGTCGAGGTTGCCGACTCGAGCCTCCCCGCCGACCTCAACACCAAAGCCCCGCGCTATGCGGCGGCGGGTGTGCGAGAGTACTGGGTCATCAATGCGCGCAGCCTCCTCACCATCGTGTTTCGCGAGCCGCGCCAGACCGGCGAATACGCCCATCGCGAGGAACTCGCGGCGACGGCGTGGTTGACACCGACGCTGGCACCGTCTCTCGCCGTCCGGCTCGCCGATCTCGACCTCGGCCCGTTGTAGGTCGGGTCAAGGCGTAGCCGCAGACCCAACGCACGCCGACGACGCGACGCGACGGGACCAGGCCAATGCCTTTGCCCCGCATCTATCTCGCAGGCCCCGAGGTATTCCTCCCCGACGCGCTGGCGGTGGGCGCGCGCAAGGCGGCGCTGTGCGCGGAGCACGGGCTCCAGGGCGTGTTTCCGCTTGATGCCGGGCTCGACCTCGCGGCGCTCTGCCAAGCCGGAGCAGGCGCGGGCCATCGCGGCGGCGAACGAGGGCCTGATGCGCTCCTGCGACGCGCTGATCGCCAACCTGACGCCGTTCCGCGGCGTCTCCATGGATGCCGGCACCGCCTTCGAGGTGGGCTTCATGCGGGCGCTGGGGCGGCCGGTGCTGGGCTACACCAACGTCACGGCCGACTACCGCGCCCGCGCCGAGATCTACCGCAGCGCCCCGCCGCCGCTCCCCGATTTCGACCATCCCGAGGCCGAGATCGAGGACTTCGATGGCGCCGAGAACCTGATGGTCGAGGTCGCCATCCTCGCCTGCGGCGGCAGGGTCGTGCGCACCGCCGTTCCACCGGGCCAGGAGATGCGCGACCTCAGGGGATTTGAAGCTTGCTTGGCACAGGCGGCGTTGATTGTTAGATCGTGAAATCGCAGTGAGATGACGCGGGGGATCGCCACAAAGGCAACCGCGCCGCAGCGTCCCCGTTCACAAGGTCTTGTAGAGCAATGGGACGATCAAGAGCGCCCACAGACAATTGGCATTGCCGGTGAAGTAGGATGGAACATTGGTCGAAGGGCATCGCTTCAGTGGCCGTATGTGCTGCCACGGCCGCGGGGGCGTATGTCCTCCCTTACAATGCCTGCTGGAGAACAATGAACTATCAGGCCCAGTCTTGTCACGACGATCACCGCATGACGAAGCGATGCCCATCACCCTCTACATCGACGCCGACGCCTGCCCGGTGAAGGACGAGGTGGTGCGCGTGGCGGAACGGCATGGCCTCACCGCGCATTTCGTCGCCAACAGCTGGATGCGGCTGCCCCTGGGCCCGCTCATCCAGCGCGTGGTGGTGTCGGACGGCCCCGATGCGGCCGACAACTGGATCGCCGAGCGCGCCGGCAAGACCGACATCGTCGTCACCGCCGACATCCCGCTGGCCGCCCGCTGCCTCGAGGCCGGCGCCCGCGTGGTCGGCCCCACCGGCAAGCTGTTCACGGAGGCCGGCATCGGCATGGCGCTCGCCATGCGCGATCTCTCGCGCCACCTGCGCGAGACCGGCGAGAGCAAAGGCTTGAACGCCAGCTTCACCCGCCAGGACCGCTCCCGCTTCCTGCAGGCGCTGGAGGAGGCCGTGCAGGCGATCAAGCGCGGCGTGTAAAGGCTTTGGTGCAAAGGGATGCGGGCTGACTTTTCGTCTGCCGGGAGGCCTGCTATAGTGTGGCTATGAACGAGCATTTTCGTCCTGACCGCCTCCCTGGAACGACGCAGGCCGCCGAGGGGCTGCCGCGGCGGCGGTGGTCCGTTGCCGAGATCGAGGCGATGGTGGCCAAGGGCATCGTCTCGGAGGACGAGCGCTTCGAGCTGATCGGCGGGGAGGTGGTGCCGATGTGTCCGAAGGGCCGGCTGCACGAGATCCTGCGCGGCGAGCTTGCGTTCCATATGACCAGGCGGGCCAACGACGATCTGCGGGTCGTAGCCGAGGCGCAGCTGAACCTGAGCGATGATGTGTACGTGCTGCCGGACATTCTCGTCCACCCCGCAGCGATCAAGACACCCGATGTACGCGGCCCGACGGCTTTGTTGGTCATTGAGATCGCCGACAGCAGCCTCCAATACGACATGCAGACCAAGGCACCGCTCTATGCCAGCTATGGCGTGCGCGAGTACTGGGTCATCAACGCCAAGACGCTCCTGACGACCGTCTACCGCACCCCGTCCGGCTCAGGGTATGCATGGAAGGTGGAGCAGAAGGGGGACGAGCGGTTGGTCCCCGCGGAAGTCCCTGCGCTTGCCGTCACGCTAAAGGACTTGGACCTCGCTTGACGACCTGCGGCCCTGCCAGTCTCACTTTTGTTCAGGCATGGACCCATGAACGAACACTTTCGTCCTGACCGCCTCCCTGGAACGACGCAGGCCGCCGAGGGGCTGCCGCGGCGGCGCTGGAGCGTGGCCGAGGTCGAGGCGATGGTGGCCAGGGGCATCATCTCGGAGGACGAGCGCTTCGAGCTGATCGGCGGGGAGGTGGTGCCGATGTGTCCCAAGGGTGCCCGGCACGAGATCGTGCGCAGCAAGCTTGCCTTCTATATGACGCGGCGAGCGAGCGAGGATGTGATGGTCGTGGCGGAGGCGCAGATGAATCTGACCGACGACGCCTATGTGTTGCCCGACATCCTCGTTCACCCGGCTTCGATTAATGTGCCTGACGTGCGCGGCCCAACGGCACTCCTGGTTGTCGAAATCGCCGACAGCAGTCTCGGGTACGACCTCGCTGACCAAGGCGCCGATCTATGCCAGCTACGGTGTTCGCGAGTATTGGGTCATCGACGCCAAGACGCTCCTCACGACCGTATACCGCAAGCCGTCCGGCTCGGAGTTTTCCGAGAAGGAGGACCTGACGGCGGATGAACGGCTGGTGCCTGAAGCCGTCCCCGCTCTTGCGGTCACGCTGCGAGATCTCGACTTCGATTGATTTTTGAGGCGATACGTCGCCGGCCTGCGTCGTTCCAGGAAGGCGGCTCGGAGGCAGGTGCGCATTCACGGGCACAGCTGTCGCCGGCCGCGACCTCGGTCTCACATCCGCCCACTGAGGCTCGGCGCAGGCGCGCCGACGCGCGATGTGCGCCCTACTTGCTCAGCAGCGCCTTCACCTGGGCGCTCGCCTTGCCGAAGTCCATCTGGCCCGCGTAGCGCTCCTTCAAGAGGCCCATGACCTTGCCCATCTCCTTGGGGCTCGCGGCACCCACCTCGGTCACGAGGGCGGCGATGGCGGCCTCGGCCTCGGCATCGCTCATCTGCTTGGGCAGAAACTCCTCGATCACGGCGATCTCGGCCGCCTCCTGCTGCGCCTGCGCGGCGCGGCCTGCCTTCTCGAAGAAGGAGAGCGACTCGCGGCGCTGCTTGATCATCTTCTGCAGGAGCGCGGGCAGCTCCTGGTCGGGAAGCGGGGCCTTGGCGGCGATTTCGGCGTTCTGCAGGGCGGCCGAGATCAGGCGCAGCGCGCTGACACGCCGCTTGTCCCCTGCCTTCATGGCAGCCTTGGTCTCAGCCATCAGACGGTCGCGCATGGCGCATCTCCTCTTGCCGCTGGGTCATGTATGGCCGCCGGTGGCATGCCGCAAGCCCGCATTGACCCGCGCCCGGCGTTCCCCTAGGAGGGGCGCCGGACCAATCGACCGACCATCGACATGAGCCAGGACGTTCTCCAAAGCTTGGGCGGACGCGCCGCTGACGGGCCGGCTGGTGCTGGCCGACGGCACCGTCATTGCCGGGCAGGGGCTCGGCGCCGTCGGCTCGGCGGCGGGCGAGGTGTGCTTCAATACGGCGATGACCGGGTATCAGGAGAATCCTTACCGATCCCTCCTACGCCGGGCAGATCATCACCTTCACCTTCCCCCACATCGGCAACGTCGGCACCAACCGCGAGGATACCGAGACCTCCAACCTGGCGATGCGCTCGGGCGTGCGCGGCTGCGTCCTGCGCGCCTTCGTCACCGACCCATCCAACTACCGCGCGGCCGAGCGCGTCGACCAGTGGCTGAAAGCCCGCGGCATCATCGCGCTCGCCGGCGTGGATACACGCGCGCTCACCGCCCGCATCCGCGAGAAGGGCATGCCGAACGGCGTGATCGCCCACGAGCCGTCGGGTCAGTTCGATCTGGAGCGGCTCCGGGCCGAGGCCCGGGCATGGCCGGGGCTCGAAGGCATGGACCTCGTGCCCGAGGTCACCGCCGGCCAGAGCTACACCTGGGACGAGATGCGCTGGATTTGGGGCCAGGGCTACGGCCGCCAGGAGAGGCCCGACCTGCACGTGGTCGCCGTCGACTATGGCTTGAAGCGCAACATCCTGCGCTGCCTGGCGACGGCCGGCTGCAAGGTGACTGTGGTTCCTGCCAAGACGACGGCGGAGGATATCCTGGAGCGCAAGCCCGACGGCGTGTTCCTCTCCAACGGCCCCGGCGACCCCGCCGCTACGGGCGAGTACGCCGTGCCGCAGATCAAGAAGCTGATCGCCTCCGGGCTCCCCGTGTTCGGCATCTGCCTGGGCCACCAGATGCTGGGCCTCGCCATCGGGGCGCGGACCCACAAGATGCACCAGGGCCACCACGGCGCGAACCATCCCGTGAAGGACTTCACCACCGGCAAGGTGGAGATCACCTCCATGAACCACGGCTTCGCCGTCGACCGTGCCACTCTGCCCGCCGAGGCCGAGGAGACGCATCGCTCGCTGTTCGACGGCTCCAACTGCGGGCTGCGGCTCAAAGCGAGGCCGGTGTTCTCGGTGCAGTACCATCCCGAGGCCTCGCCGGGCCCGGAGGACAGCCACTACCTCTTCCGCCGCTTCGTCAACCTGATGCGCGAGCGCAAGGGCCTGCCGGCGATCGCCGAGCGCTGAGCGGGCAGTGGGTGGCGCCGTCTTCTCCGCTGGAACCTGCAACTCGCTTCTCCGTGGAGCCTGCAACTCGATGCGGAGAGCTGAAAGGCGAGGCCGGTTCCAGGATGCCCTTCTCCGCCCCGCAGACGCGTTTCCAGGGCCTCCCCGGCCGGGCCGGTAACTGGGGTACCCTGGGCCGGTTGCGAAACGGGCGCGTCCTGCGCAAGAATTCGCCGCAGGCCATGCAACTGTCGATGAGGCGTGGGGTCGGCATTCGGTTTGAGTGACCCGACGCATGCAACTCTTTCGAGGTGACCCGATCCGGCGCGATAGATCGACCGGTGTTTACACAATGCTGGCGGGACACTACCCGCTTCTTGCCAGGAGGCGCTTTTGCGCGTCCGCCACGGAGTACAGTCCATGCCTGCGAAGAAAATCGGCTTCCTGTCGTTCGGACATTGGTCGCCCTCGCCCAATTCGAAGACACGGTCGGCCTCCGATGCCCTGCTGCAGTCCATCGAGCTCGCCGTCGCCGCCGAGGCGCTGGGCCTCGACGGGGCCTACTACCGGGTGCATCACTTCGCCCGCCAGCTCGCCTCGCCGTTCCCGCTGCTGGCGGCCGTCGGCGCCAGGACCAGCCGCATCGAGATCGGCACCGCCGTCATCGACATGCGCTACGAGAGTCCCCTCTACATGGCCGAAGACGCGGGTGCCGCCGACCTCATCGCCCGCGGGCGTCTGCAACTCGGCATCAGCCGCGGCTCGCCCGAGCAGGTGATCGACGGCTGGCGCTACTTCGGCTACGTCCCGCCCGAGGGCAAGGGCGACGCGGACATGGCCCGCCGCCACGCCGAGGTCTTTCTGGAGGTGCTGCGCGGCAACGGCTTCGCCGAGCCCAATCCGCGGCCCATGTTCCCCAACCCGCCCGGCCTTCTGCGCATCGAGCCGCATTCGGAGGGCCTGCGCGAGCGCATCTGGTGGGGTGCCGCTTCCAATGCTACCGCCGAATGGGCCGCAAAGCTCGGCATGAACCTGCAGAGCTCCACGCTCAAGGACGATGAGGACGGGCGCCCGTTCCACATCCAGCAGGCCGCCCAGATCAGGGCCTTCCGCGCGGCCTGGAAGGCGGCCGGCCACACGCGCGAGCCCAGGGTCTCCGTCAGCCGCTCGATCTTCGCGCTGGTGGACGACCGCGACCGCGCCTACTTCGGGCGTGGCGGCGAGGAGGAGGACCACATCGGCTTCCTCGATGCGAAGACCCGGGCGATCTTCGGCCGCTCCTACGCCGCCGAGCCCAACGTCCTGGTCGAGCAGCTGGCCGGGGATGAGGCCATCTTCGAGGCCGACACGCTGCTGCTGACCGTGCCCAACCAGCTCGGCGTCGACTACAACGCCCACGTCATCGAAGCAATCCTGACCCACGTCGCCCCTGCCCTCGGCTGGCGCTGATCCCCCTGGTGCAAAAAAGACCGGCGCACGGGTGCGGGCGTGCGCCGGTCTCGCGCAAGGGCGAGCCTGCCGCGGCTACGGCAGGGTACGCTCCTGCTTCTTCGAGAGATCGCGCGGGGAGTCCTCGTCCGCGGCGAGCACGGCGCCGGCGCCGGCCACCACTGACAGGGCAAGCACCGCGGCGAGCGTGGCTCTCGTGAGTTCTCATGATCATCTCTCCTCTTTTTGGGAAACGTGCGCACGGGAGAAAGTGCACGAGAGCCTCGTGGGCTCCGCCGCAATATGGTGCCTTTCGCCGGGGCTGGAAGGCGGGTGCCACACACGCGTGAAAACGATTGATCTCAAAGGTGTTTTGACGCACTCCTGCGCTCCAGAGGGCACTCGGGCAGATGCTTGCGAGACGGATGGCAGCGCGCGCGGGCCGCGCAGAAGGCCGTGCTTCAACTTGGCCCTGGGAGGAGGCAGAGATGCACAGGCGCGCAACGTGGGTGCTAGCGGCAGCCGTCCTGGTTGCGACGCCGCTCCTCGGCTGGGGCGGCGCCGCGCGCGCCGACGGAGCGCTGGCCGTCGGCACCACCGGCGACGTTGTCAAATACGGTGTTGCCTTCGGCATGGTGGTCAACCAGCCGCCGGAGAAGGCGGCCGCCAACGCCCTCCAGCACTGCCGCACATTCAAGGCGCGCGAGGCTGCCGAGCGCTGCACTGTGGTGGCGACCTTCAGCAAAGGCGAGTGCTTCGCAGTCGCCCTGGATCCGAAGTCGGGGACGCCGGGGGCGGGCTGGGCCGTGGGTCCCGATCAGGCCACCGCAAACAGCAAGGCGCTTGCCATGTGCGAGGCATCGGCTGGGTCCGACCGAAAAGGCAGCTGCCGCGTAGCGAGCGCCGCGTGCGACACCTCGGGCCCCGCTGGAGCCAAGGAGGGCACCCAGGAAGTCCAGTCGGAGGACTCGAGCGACTGGCGCGAGCGGTTCCGAGGTCCCCCTTCGGAGGGGTCCGGCTGGGACATCCCGCTGCCGGTGCTGCTGCTTCTGGCCGTGGCGCTCGCGGGCGTCGGCTATATCCTCGCCCGCACCCTCAAAGGCAGCGCCGCCCCGGCGGGCACCTCTGCAACCTCTGCCAAGGGTAAGGCCCCGGCGAAGGCCGCCAAGGCCGGGAAGGGAAAGGCAAAGCGAGTGTCGTGACCGGCAGGGCTGCAGACCGCGGGGCGGTTGAGTGGCATTCAGGCAACAGAAACATGCTGCACCTGCTGCCCGCGCACTATTATCATTTCGCGCCTGGTCGATAGCACTCTATGCTCCGCGCCGATTTGGTTTCGGGTCTACCGCTTGCACAGAGCTCGTGGGGTCAAAAAATCATGAGCCGCAGATCCTGGGCTTTCGGCGTCGCCATCGCGGCTGTTTGCCTGTGCCCGCTCGCTGCATCCGCCGAGACGCAGCTCAGCTTCTTCGGTGGCGCCAACTGGAATTTCGGCAGCACGGTCAGGCTCGACGCTCCGGGCCCCGGCAATCAGGAGCAGCGCTCGGTCGACTGGGATGGCGCCTCGTTTCAGATGCCGCCCTATTGGGGCGTGCGCGGCACCTACTGGCTCGGCAAGAATTGGGGCTTGGCCATCGAGTTCACCCACTCCAAGGCGGTGGCCGATATCGACTTCGGCGCCGACCCGGTCTACGACCGCCTCGAGTTCACCGATGGCAACAACCTCGTCCTCTTCGAGGTGCTCTATCGCTTCAGCCCGACCTTCAACGGGACCCTGGTGCCTTACGTCGGGGTGGGCGCCGGCGTGACGATCCCGCATGTGGAGGTGACACTCGACACCCACACCAAGACCTACGAGTATCAGCTGGCCGGCCCCGCGGCGCAGATCATGGCCGGCCTAGAGTACAAGCTCGACGCGAGGTGGTCGGTTTTCACTGAGCTCAAGCTCAGCTATTCGAGCATTGCGGCCGATTTGAAGGGTGGAGGCTCGCTCGAGACGGACCTGTGGTCGCCGCAGGTCGCGATCGGCGTGAACTATCGGTTCGGCCAATAACGGGGCGCCAGGCTCCCTTCGCAAGTCCGGCGCCGGCTCGAAAAGGTCGATGTCTGCGGGCGTCTCCCTGACCTTCTGTGGCCGCACTCCGGCTGGCGCTGACGGCACCGCGGTTGCATCTCGAACGGTCTGATCGAGTCTTGCAAATTGCGGGTTTGCGATCCATTTGAGCCTTAAGCAATCGGAGTTTTCATGTTCAATTTGACCGAACATGCGCTAGGGTGGGCTCCATGTCGGATCCCAAGCTGATTATCAAAAAGCGCCCGCGTGGCGAATACGAGATCGGGACGTTCACAGAGGACGGTTCCATCGTCGCCCATGTTTCGGTATGGGACGGTAGATCGCTGGATACCCGGACAGAGGAAGAGCGGCAGGACGTGGCTTTGGCGCAGGCCAAGAGGCTCCTGAAGGCGTTGGAGGCGACGCTCGCCCGAAGTTGAGCCCGCGCCGACCCTTTCGGGCAGCAACGTGATCGGTCGGCGTTTTGCCCTGCAATAATTCCCTCGCAAGAATCTGCCAACGAACCGGCGTTGTGTGCCGGGCGCTACAGATGCGGCGCCTCTGGGCTGTCCGGCTGCCAATGACCGGCGGAACGGCGTACGATGCCGCCGGTCGGAGGAAATCTGGGGAGACGAGGGATGCGCTGGCAAGCGAAGGTCCTTACGCTGGTGCTGCTCGGGCTGGCCGCGGGCAGTGTCGATGTCGGCGCCCAATCGTGGCGCAAGCACGTCTACAAGGGCGACGGTTTCGAGACGGAGTTTTCCGGGGACATCTCGATCCGCCCCTCGCAGATCAGCGAGACGGCAAAGGCGCGTATTGTCCGCTCCACGAAGTACGTTCAGGAGGGGGCGAACTATAAGTACACGGTGGTTGCGACCCTGACCAGGAAGGGCGTCGACTTCGACAAGGGTGTCGAGGCGGGCTTCAATTTTTTCAAGTGCCAGTACGGTCCTGGCCCAGACCGCGCTGACCGTGCCCAAAGGGCAGGGACGTGAGATGCGCGGCGCGGATTGCGCGGAGGCTCTGCAGGTCGAGGCACGTTACTACGAAAAGGGCAACTGGTTCTATCAGGTGATTGCGGAATACAAGGTGGCGGACGGCGAAAAGGCTGCGCGGCACTTCGTCGAATCCTTCAAGATCACCGCGCGTTAGCCGGCTGGAGGCGATCGCGCCCCTGCCGTGGCTTGCCGGGCGCTTTGTCATGCGAGTCGGTACGTCTCACGTCCGAATCGGCACATTCCGTTCTCGTCACAACAAGGGCCTCGTCTCAGCGTAGAATCATGCAAGGCCACGGCTGCCGCGCGACGAGCGGCGGTTCTGGCTGCGGGGGCGGCGATCGTGCCGCGGGACAGGCGCAACTCAGTGAAAGGGACAGCTCATGCTTCGAAAGATCGGGATCCTCGCCGTCGACAACGGCTCTCATCGGTGCAATCGCGCTGTCTCCTGCGGGGGCGGCGGAGCGCGAGCAGGTGCGCGCTGTCATCAATCTCATCGCAGCCGTGAAAATGCCGTTTCCGGAGAAGCTGCGCAATAACCTGTCGCGGACAGAAGTCGTCGTGCTCGACAACAATGCATCAACCGTCGCGTGCCTGCGTCTCGATGACAAGATGAGGTGGTGCTACGAGCACATCTCCGCTCTCGGCGCCCGCGCCGAGATGCTGCGCATCCGCGCCGAGCCGATCGCCGGCATAGTGCCGGGACAAGCCTTTCAATACGCTGTCGATTTCGATCTCGACGGGCAGGCCGACCTCGGCAGCACGACCAAGATCGAGGGCGAGCCGCACGCCCCGGTCGGCCGGGTGACGCAGCTCTTCCATCGCGGCACCGGCCGCGGCGAGCAGTTCCGCGGCGACTTCCAGAAGCTCTTCGACGAAGGCATCCAGATCGCCCTCAAGCATCTGGGCGAATAGTCCCATCGGCGCAACACTTGGCGCGCCCGCCCCATCGTGGGGCGGGCGCGCTTGCCAGCAAGCGCCCAGCCCGCAGCCGCCGGACGGCGCCCAAAGCCTTGGAACAGCAGAGATTATCTGACGACCGATCAGGCATGTCCTCGGCAGGGACTCGACGCTCTGTGTCCGGCTTACCGCGAATTTTCCACCACGCCGATCGGACGATGGTGTGGCCCGGTTGCCTCAGGACACAGTACATACGGAATTTTTCGCCTTGGGGATGCCTCAAGAGAACCTTGGTGTCGGTACAGCGTTAAGCTCGGGCTGTACCGTTGGGCCCGACATGAGGCACTCGGATCACAGAGGCCTGATCGCTCTCCAAGGGAAAGGCGTTTGCCATGCTCCAGAAATCGAAGTGGATCGTTCTCGCGGGCGTGCTTCTCGTAGCCGCTCCCGTCCATGCCGCCGAGCGCGAGGACGTGCGCAAGGTCATCAATCTCGTGACATCGGTGAAGATGCCGTATCCTGAGAACCTCACCAGGAGCCGGGCCAAGACCGAGCGGGTGTGGCTGGAACGGTCCGGCGAAGCCACCACCGGATGCATCAGGCATCGAGGATCGCCGCTGGTGCTACGAGCACATCCCCCCTGTCGGCAATCGCGCCGAGATGCTCCGCATCCGCAACGAGCCCTCCCGCGGCGTCTACATCGGCGCCATGTACTACTACATGGTCGATTTCGATCTGGACGGGCTCATCGACACTGGCTCGACCACGGAGATCGAGGCGCTCGACAACCGCCGCCCGGCCACGCCGATCGCAAACGTGATCGAGTTCTACCATCGCAGCACCAAGCGCGGAGAGAAACACGCGGCCGACTTCCAGAAGATGTACGACGAGGGCATCCAGATCGCCCTCAAGTACTTCGGCGAGTAACCCTGATACGCAATGTGCACTGCCCTGTCATGCCGGGCGAGGGCGCCAGCGCCGAGACCCGGTACCCAGGGTCCAAGGCGGTGTGCCGGATATGCCGGATATTCGCTGACGGCAATTCCGGGATGACAGAAAAGAAATGGGGCGCCGTCTCTAGGGGAGGGGACATGACGGCGCCCCGATGCCACCTCGACCCGTTGGGGAAGGCCCTTCGTCCGGGGGGAAGCGGACGCGGTGGCGTCATCAATAAACGCCGCATCCCCGCCTGGGTTCCCTGCTCCGTTGCCGGGCCGCAGGGGCGTGTATTTCCAAGGGCTTGGCGGGCGCGTGAGGATATTCGAGCCTTGGCTCGGCCATTTGCCAGGCGTCGGCGGCAACGCCTGTGCTTCTTAAGAAACTTCGCGCGCGGGCCCTTGTTCTTCGCCTGCGGCTGCCTTGATTCTATTGGGGCCATCGGGGATCACCACCTCCTGACGGCCGCGTTCCCGGCTGTACCTGGCTAATATGACGCATGGAGGGATGGCATCCGCCATGACCAAGAGGTCAGCGCTCGATCTTGCCGTGATCGGCAATTGCCGCACGGCTGCCCTGCTCGATACGCGTGGGCGTCTCGTGTGGTGGTGCTTTCCGCGCTTCGATTCCGATCCTGTGTTCTCGCGCCTGCTGGCGGGCGAGGAGGAGAAGGGCTTCTGCGATGTGGTCCTGGAAGGCGCCGTGGCGAGCGAGGCGGCCTATCTGCGCAATACCGCGATCGTGCGCACCGTCCTGCGCGACGGCTCGGGCAACGCGGTGTCGATCACCGACTTCGCGCCGCGCTTCCGGCGCTACGAGCGCGTGTTCAATCCGCCCCAGGTGTTCCGCCGCATCGAGCCGGTGGTCGGCCTGCCGCGCATCAAGATCCGGGTGCGCCCGACGTTCAACTACGGCCAGCCCTGCACCAGCCGGGCGCTGGGCTCCAACCACGTCCGCTACTACGGCGGCAATCGACACGATGCGCCTGACCACCGACGCGCCCATCTCCTACATCGCCCAGGAGGCGCCGTTTGCGCTCGTCAAGCCCGTCACCCTCATCCTGGGCTCGGACGAGCCGTTCGAGGCTGCGGTCGACAACACCGCGCAGGAGTTCCTGGAGCGCACACGCCAGTACTGGCTGGATTGGGCCCGGTCACTGGCCGTGCCGCTCGAGCACCAGGCCGACATCATTCGCGCGGCGATCTCGCTCAAGCTCTGCAACTTCGAGGAGACCGGCGCCATCATCGCCGCCCACACCACCTCGATCCCCGAGGCGCCCGGCTCCCGGCGCAACTGGGACTACCGCTACTGCTGGCTGCGCGACGCCTTCTTCGTCATCAAGGCCCTGAACCGGCTGGGCGCCACGCAGACCATGGAGGAGTACATCCACTACATCACCAACATCGCCGTGGAGGCCGATCGCCCCCTGCGCCCGGTCTACGGCATCGTGCCGGTCGAGCCCCTGGAGGAGCGCTTCGCCACCGATCTCGCGGGTTTCCAGGGCATGGGCCCCGTGCGCATCGGCAACCAGGCCGCCGAGCAGATGCAGCACGATTCCTACGGCAGCGTGATTCTCGGCGCCTCGCAGATGTTCATCGACGAGCGGCTGCCGCGCATGGGCGACGCGGCGCTGTTCCATCGCCTGGAGCCCCTGGGTGCCCAGGCGCGCCGCTTCGCGTTCGAGCCTGACGCGGGCCCGTGGGAATACCGGGGCCGCCAGCGCGTGCACACGCATTCGGCCACCATGTGCTGGGTGGCCTGCGACCGGCTCGCCAGCATCGCCGCGCGCCTCGGCCTCGCCGACCGCGCAGCGCACTGGCGCGGCCACGCCGATGCTCTGCGAGACCAGATCCTCGCGCGCGCCTGGAACGAGAAGGTTGGCGCCATCATGGGTGCGCTCGACCACGGCGACCTCGACGCCAGCGTGCTGTTGCTGCCCGAGCTGGGCCTGCTGCCTGCGACCGACGAGCGGTTCCGGCGCACCTGCGAGGTCATCGGCCGCGAGCTCATGCGCAACGGCTTCGTCATGCGCTACACGGCGGAGGACGACTTCGGCCTGCCCGAGACGGCGTTCCTGGTCTGCCAGTTCTGGTACATCGACGCGCTCGCCGCACTCGGCCGCAAGGAGGAGGGACGCGAGTTGTTTGCCGATCTTCTGGCGCGCCGCAACGCCTTCGGCCTGCTCTCGGAGGACATCCATCCGGCGAGCGGCGAGCTCTGGGGCAACCTGCCGCAGACCTACTCCATGGCCGGCATCGTCAATACCGGCCGCATTCTCTCGCGCAGCTGGCAGGAAGCCTGGGCCCACGGCTGAGGTGCGGGTGCCGGCCGGCATGCGGCAAGCGCGCCCTCCAGCGCTGGAACCCCGCCGGCGCGGCGGCAGCGTTACGAAAGGGGCGAGATGCGACGCCGAGGGCTCATCGGACACACGACTGAACGATGAGATGTGAGGCGAACAGATGAGCCGCGTCATTCTTGTATCGAACCGGGTGTCCGACCTGCGCCGGGCGGCGCAGGCCGGCGGCGTTGCCGTTGCGCTCGCCTATGTGGCGCGCACGCGACCCTCGCTGTGGTTCGGCTGGAGCGGCGAGATCAAGCCCGCCGAGGAGGCGGACGCCATGCAGCACGCCGGGCGCATCGTCACCGTCCCGCTCACGCCCACCGAGCACGAGCACTACTATCTCGGCTACGCCAACTCCGTGCTGTGGCCCGTGTTTCACAACCGGCTCGACGTGGCCCAGTTCGAGGCCGGCTACTTCGAGCAGTACATCGGCGTGAACCGCCGCCTGGCCGCGCTGCTGCAGCCCTTGCTGCGGCCCGACGACATCGTCTGGGTGCACGACTACCACCTGATCCCGCTGGCGGTGGAGCTGAGGCAGCTGGGCGTCGCCAATCGCATCGGCTTCTATCTGCACATCCCGTTCCCGCCCTGGCAGACCTTCATCGCCATCCCCGAGCACAAGGAGTCTCGCGCGGTGCATCGCGGCCTACGATCTGGTCGGCTTGCAGACCAAGTCCGACGTGTCGAACCTCCTCGACTACCTCGCCAATGGCGTCATGGGCAGTGTCACGCCGGACGGCCGCATTCGCGTGTTCGACCGGCTCGTGCGCGTTGCGAGCTTCCCGATCGGCATCGACGTCTCCGACTTCGCGAGAGGCAGGCGCGATGTCGCCCTGGTGCAGGGGCGCGGGGATGAGCCGCATCATCGGCGTCGACCGGCTCGACTATACCAAGGGCCTGCCGCAGAAGTTCAAGGCGTTCGGTCGGCTCCTGGAGACCTATCCGCAGTACCGGCGCCAGGTCGTGCTGACCCAGATCGCCCCGCCCACCCGCGAGAGTGTCGAGGCCTACTCCGACATCCGCCAACAGCTCGAGACCCTCGCCGGGTCGATCAACGGGCGCTTCGGCGAGCTCGACTGGGTGCCGATCCACTACATCCACCGCTCGACCCCGCGTCGGCGGCTCACCGCCATCTACCGGTCCTCGCGCATCGCGCTCGTCACGCCGCTGCGCGACGGCATGAACCTCGTCGCCAAGGAGTACGTCGCGGCGCAGGACCCGGAGGACCCGGGCGTCCTCATCCTGTCGCGCTTCGCCGGCGCCGCCGAGGAGCTGGAGGAGGCGCTGATCGTCAATCCTTACGACATCTACGCCACCGCCGACGTGATCCGCACCGCCCTGGAGATGAGCCTGGAGGAGCGCCGGAGCGCCATCGGGCGCTCCTGAGCGTGGTGGAGACTCACGACATCGGGGCGTGGTGCCAGTCGTTCCTCGCGGCGCTGACCCGTGTCGCAGATCCCAACGACGCCGTCGCCCTGAGCCAGCCCGAGGCGATCCGCCGGGCCATGGAGAGGCTGCGTCAGTCGATGGGCGCATCGCAGCAGCTCCAGGAGCCGGCGCGCAAGGCGGTACCGTGGTGGTCGACCTACCGATAGTAAGGAGGTTTCAGATTTCAGGTTTCAGTGTTTCAGGTTCTGGGTTTCGGGTTCTGGGACCATCTCTCTCTCCTGAAGCCGACACCTGAACCCTGACACCTGAAACCTCACTCACCCATGACCACCGCTCCGCACACATTGGCCGTCGATATCGGGGGCACCAACATCAAGGCCGCTGTGCTGGATGCCGGTGGGGGCCTGATGGCTGCCAAGGTCCGGACACCCACTCCGAGCCCAGCCACCCCGGCGGCTGTGCTCGAGGCGATAGCCGGGCTGGCGGCCGGGCTGCCCCACTTCGAGCGCATCTCCGTGGGCTTTCCGGGCGTTGTGAGGCAGGGCACCGTGCGCACGGCCACCAATCTCGGCCACGAGCACTGGCGCGGCATCAACCTGATCGAGGCCATGGCGCGGCGCTTCGGCGTGCCGGTGCGCGTCCTCAACGATGCCGCGGTGCAAGGGCTGGGCGTGGTGGAAGGGCCCGGCCTCGAATGCGTGGTGACGCTCGGCACCGGCGTCGGCTGCGCGCTCTTCCGCAATCGCCGGCTGCTCCTGCATCTGGAGCTCGGCTACGACGCCCACATCGGCCAGGCTGCGCTCGCCGAGATCGGCCCCGAAGCGTGGAACGAGCGGGTCGTCCAGTCGCTGCGCACCGTCATGAAGCTCACGGCCTGCGATACGCTGTATGTCGGCGGCGGCAACGCGCGCATGATCACGGCCGAGCTTCCGCCCGATGCCCGGATCGTGAGCAACGTGGCAGGCGTGACCGGCGGCGTGCGCCTGTGGGAGCCCGAGCTCGACGAGCTGTTCGCCGGCCGGCCTGAAGCGCGGCGGCGCGCCGAATGGGAGAGGACCGCATGAAGGCTCTGACCGTCGGCGGCGCCATGATCGATACCATCGCGATCATCGCCGACGATCGCATCGAGCGCATGACCATGCTCAACGCCGACAGCTCGTTCCTGCTGCTCGAGGAGGGCCGCAAGACCGAGGCGCTGGAGGTCTCCACCCACGTGGGCGGCGGCGCGGTGAACGCGGCCGTCGCCATGTCGCGCCTGGGCCTCGACGTGGCCGCGCTCGTCAAGCTCGGGCGCGACGAGCGCGCCGAGACCGTGCTCGCGCGCCTGCTCGCCGAGGGCGTCTCGACGCGCTGGGCGGTGCGCGACGGCCGCGCGCCCACCGGCGCCTCTGTCCTCGTCTCCTCGCACGATCGCAACGCGGCGATCTTCACCTTCCGCGGCGCCAACACCCTGCTCTCCGAGGCCGACCTCGTCCCGGACGCGTTCGCCGTCGACGTGGTCTACGTCTCCTCGCTCAGCAACGAGTCGGCCGATACCTTCCCCGCCATCGTCGCCGACGCCAAGGCGCATCGCGCGCTGGTCGCCACCAATCCCGGCGTCCGCCAGCTCTCCTCGCGCGGCGCCGGCGTTCCAGGAGGCGCTCGCCAGCATCGATATCCTGGCCGTCAACCGGTCGGAGGCCGACGTGCTCGTCCCCGGGCTCGTCGCCCGCTTCGGCGAGGGCGGCCGCACGCTGCCGCTGGCGCCGCGGCGAGACGCCGCCGCGCCTCGTCGCGCGCGGGCTCGCCGGCGGCGGGCACGAGATGAGCCTCGCCGCGTTCTTCGACGCCTTGCGGCAGCTGGGCCCGCGCTACGTGGTCGTCACCGACGGCCGCAACGGCGCCTTCCTCGGCACGCCCGAGGCGATCCACTTCTGCCCCGCGCTGGAGACCAAGGTGATGGGTACCGCCGGCGCCGGCGACGCCTTCAATGCCACGTTCACGGCCTACATCGCGCTCGGCCACAAGCCGGAGGACGCGCTGCGCGCGGCCGCCGTCAACGCCGCCGTCGGTGGTGCGGCACGCCGACACCCAGACCGGTCTGCTCTCCGCACGAGGCGCATCGTCCGGGAGCTCGCGGCGCACGCCGACCAGCTTCCCGTGCGCACATGGTCGCACTAGGAGAAGCGGACCCAACTGACTCCCATATTTGATCTCATGCTCGGCATTGCGCATGCATGAAATTCCAGCAACGGGGGCTCAACGGCTCGAGCGCGTTCTAGCGAACGCCGCGCGATGGGCGCTGTTCATCGACATCGACGGCACCCTGCTCGACATGGCGCCGACGCCCGACGCGGTGCGGGTGCCGCCGGGGCTGGTGCAGACGCTGGCGGCGCTTGGCGCAGCGGCTTCGGCGGCGCCGTGGCGCTGATCACCGGTCGGCGCGATCGCCGATGCCGACCGGTTCTTCGCGCCGCTGAAGCTGGTCGCGTTCGGGCGTGCACGGCGCCGAGGCGCGCAGCATGCCCGGCGGGGCGACACGACGATGCTGGCGAGCCGGTGCCGCGCCGATGCTGCACGGGCCGTGCACGCCGTTGCCGAGCCGCTGCCCGGCATCCTGGTCGAGGAGAAGGGCGCGGGCCTCGCCGTCCACTACCGCCACGCGCCGGAGGCGCGCCGGCCTCGAGCGCGAGCTGGAGCGCATCGTCGCGGGCTGGGACAGCTTCACCCTGCGCCGCGGCCGCAAGGTGCTGGAGGTGGTCCCCAAGGCCCACTCGAAGGGGACGGGTCTCGCGTGGCTCATGCAGCTGCCGGCCTTCAAGGGCCGCCGCCCGATCATGATCGGCGACGACCACGGCGACGAGCCCGCGCTGCGCGCTGGCGCAGCGCCTGGGCGGGATCGGCCTCAAGGTCGCCGGCGAGCACTTCGACCGCCGGGCGCCGATTTCGCCAGCCCCGCCAGCGTCCGCTGGCTGGCTCGTCGGTGGCTTGCGGCCGACCCCGCTACGCCAGCGACCTGGGCTGCTGGTCGACCCACCTGGCTCGGTTGACGTTGGTTCGAATAAGCGCATCTATGAATCAGGGTATTATCGGGCTTGCTTCACATCCCTGTGAGCCTATGCTCGGGACCAGCTCGTGGCCCCATATGCTGCACTGCATCACGGCCTCGGCCACCAGGACCCCATGCCCAGCAAGTCACGACCGGCCGCGGCACGCGCGCCTCGCCGCTCTGTCCGCCGCTGCTGCATGCTGGGCCTCCTCGTCCTGGCTGCCTCGCCGGCTGCGAGCGGGCGACCCACGCGGCCCAAGCCGGCTGCCGCCGCCGCCGCAGGTCACGGTGGCGCAGCCGGTCGTCAAGACGGTGGCCGATCAGGACGAGTATGTCGGGCGCTTCGTTGCGGTCGACGCGGTCGAGGTGCGGGCGCGCGTCTCGGGCTATCTCGACGCCGTCCACTTCAAGGACGGCCAGATGGTCAAGAAGGGCGATCTCCTGTTCACCATCGACCGCCGGCCGTTCCAGATCGCGCTGGAGCAGGCGCAAGGCCAACCTGGCCCAGGCCAAGGCCAACCTGGCCTATGCCGACACCGATCTCGCCCGCGCCAAGGGCCTGGTCGGGCGCAGCGTCATCAGCCAGCAGACCTTCGACCAGCGCACGCAGGCCAAACGCGTGGCGGAGGCCAACGTGGCCGCGCAGGAGGCCGCCGTGCGCCAGGCGGCGCTGGATCTCGAGTTCACCGAGCTGCGCGCGCCGGTGTCCGGGCGCATCGGCGACCGGCGCGTCTCGCCGGGCAACCTGGTCATGGGCGGGACCACGGGAACCACGACGCTGCTGGCGACGATCCAGTCCACCGACCCCATCCGCTTCGAGTTCACGATGGATGAGGGCTCCTACCTGCGCTACGCTGCGCCTGGCGCCAAGAACGGCCGGACAGCGCCAACGACGGCGGCAGGTGCGGCCGTGCAGCTGAAGCTCCTCGACGAGCAGACGTTCGCCCACGAGGGCCGGATGGACTTCGTCGACAACGCCATCGACCACTCCTCCGGCACCATCCGCGGCCGCGCCGTGTTTCGCCAACCCGAAGGGCACCTTCACGCCCGGCATGTTCGGCCGCATCCAGGTGGCGGCCGGCCCGCCCGCCGAGGCGCTGCTGGTGCCCGACGCCGCCATCGGCACCGAGCAGGTGCGCAAGTTCGTGCTGGTGGTCGACGACGGAGAACGTCGCGCAGGCCAAGTACGTGACGCTGGGGCAGCTGGTCGACGGGCTGCGCGTGGTCGCCCGGGCTGGAGGCCGGCGACCGCGTCGTGGTCAACGGCCTGATGCGCGTGCGTCCCGGCGTCAAGGTCGCGCCGCAGCTGTCCACGCCGCGGCGGCTGGACGCGAAACGCGCCTGGCCAACTGACGGCGCGGGCAGCCAACATGCGCATCTCGCACTTCTTCATCGACCGCCCGATCTTCGCGGCGTCGTCTCCATCGTGTTCATCATCCTGGGGCTCGTCGCCTTCGCGCGCCTGCCGGTGGCGCAGTTCCCGGAGATCGCGCCGCCCACCGTCAACGTCACCGGCCAGTTCCCGGCGCCAGCGCCGAGGTGGTGGCCGACACCGTGGTGGCGCCCCTCGAGCAGCAGATCAACGGCGTCGAGCACATGCTCTACATCTCGTCCAACGCGACGGGCGACGGGCGCTTCACCATCTCGGTCACGTTCGACCTCGGCACCGACCTCGATATCGCGCAGGTGCAGGTGCAGAACCGCGTCGCCACCGCGCTGCCGCGCCTGCCGCTCGACGTGCGCAACATCGGCGTCACCGTCAACAAGGCCTCGCCCGACCTGATGATGGTCGTGCACCTCTACTCGCCCGACAAGACGCGCGACACGCTGTTCATCTCCAACTACGCCAACGTGCAGGTGACCGACGTGCTGTCGCCGCATCGACGGCGTCGGCTCCATCACCGTGTTCGGCAGCCGCGACTACTCCATGCGCGTGTGGCTCGACCCGGACCGGCTGCAGTCGCTGGGGCTCACGGCCGGCGACGTCGTGACCGCGCTGCAGGCGCAGAACGTGCAGGTGGCCTCGGGCGTGCTCAACCAGCCGCCGGTGGACCAGCCCGGCGCCTTCCAGATCGCGGTGCGGACGCTGGGGCGCCTTGCCGATCCCAGCGAGTTCGGCGACATCGTGGTCAAGCAGACCGAGAACGCGGTGGTGCGCCTCAAGGACGTGGGCAAGGTCGAGCTGGCGGCGCTGGACTACGCCACCAACTCCTACCTCGACCGCGACCCGGCGATCGGCCTCGGCATCTTCCAGCGGCCCGGCTCGAACGCGCTGGCGACGCGCCAAGGCGGTGCAGGCGAAGATGGACGAGCTCGCCAAGAGTTTCCCGCCGGGCCTCAAGTACACCATCATCTACAATCCCACCGAGTTCATCCAGCAGTCCGTCGACGCCGTGCTGGATACCATCCTGGAGGCGATCGTCCTGGTGGTGCTGGTGGTGGTCCTGTTCCTGCAGACCTGGCGCGCGGCCATCATCCCGCTGGTCGCGATCCCGGTGTCGCTGATCGGCACCTTCTTCGTGATGGAGCTGTTCGGCTTCACGCCTCAACAACCTGTCCCTGTTCGGCCTGGTGCTGGCCATCGGCATCGTGGTCGACGACGCCATCGTCGTGGTCGAGAACGTCGAGCGCAACATCGCCGCCGGCCTCTCCCCGCGCGACGCCGCCCGCCGCAGCATGGACGAGGTGGGCGGGGCGCTCATCGCCATCGCGCTGGTGCTGACCGCGGTGTTCGTGCCGACGGCGTTCATCACCGGCATCTCCGGCCAGTTCTATCGCCAGTTCGCGCTCACCATCGCCGGCGCCACCATCATCTCGCTCATCGTCTCGCTCACGCTCTCGCCCGCCATGTGCGCGCTGCTCCTGCGGCCGCACGCCGGGCAGCGCGCGGCGCCCTGGTGGGCGCGGCCCGTCCGCTTCTTCTTCCGCGGCTTCAACTGGCTCTTCGATGGGCTCGCCGGCGGCTACGGCTGGCTCGCCCGCGCGCCTCGTGCGCATCGCCGGCTATCATGCTCGCTCGCCTACGCCGCCATCCTGGCCTACGGCCTCAACGAGTTCCGCAAGACGCCCTCGGGCTTCATCCCGAACCAGGACGTGGGCTACCTGATCGGCGTGGTGCAGCTGCCGCCCGGCTGCGGCGCTCGCGCGCACCGACGAGGTCAACCGCAAGGTCGTCGACATCGCGCTCGAGACGCCGGGCGTCGCCCACGCCGTCAACATCGTCGGCTTCTCCGGCGCCACCTTCACCAACGCTCCCAACGCCGGCGCCGTGTTCATCGTGCTGGAGCCGTTCGAGGAGCGCGCGCAGCGACCCGGCCAAGTCGGCGCCGGCGATCCAGGGCGAGCTGTTCAAGCGCCTCTCCGCGCCATCCAGGAGGGCCTCGTCCTCGTGGTGCAGCCGCCGCCGGTGCGCGGCATCGGCACCGCCGGCGGCGTGCGCATGATGATCCAGGACCGCGACGGGCGTCGGGCTCGCAGGCGCTGCAGAAGGCGGTCGACGCCATGGTGGCGAAGGCCTCGCAGACCCCCGGCCTCACGCAGGTGTTCTCGCTGTTCGAGACCTCCACGCCGCAGCTCTATCTCGACATCGACCGCACCAAGGCGCAGATGCTGGGCGTCAACGTCTCCGACGTGTTCGGCGCGCTGCAGACCTATCTCGGCTCCACCTACGTCAACGACTTCAACCTGCTCGGCCGCACCTTCCGCGTCACGGCCCAGGCCGATGCGGCCCTACCGCCTCGACACCAAGGACGCGCTAAAGATCCGCGTGCGCAACAGCCGCGGCGATACCGTGCCGCTCGGCTCGTTCACCACCGTGCGCGACACTCCGGCCCTACCGCGTGCCCCGCCACAACCTCTATCCCGCCGCCGAGCTCGACGCCTCCGCCGCTGCCCGGCATGTCGCAGGGCCAGGTGATCGAGGCGCTGCAGAAGCTCGCCGCGGAGACGCTGCCCGAGGGCATCGGCTACGAGTGGACCACGCTCGCCTTCCAGCAGCATGCAGGGCCGGCGACACGGCGCTCTTCGCCTTCCTGCTGGCGGTGGTGTTCGTGTTCCTCGTGCTCGCGGCGCAGTACGAGAGCCTCACCCTGCCGCTCGCCGTCATCATGATCGTGCCGATGTGCCTCGTCGCCGCCATCACCGGCGTGATCCTGCGCGGCCAGGACAACAACATCCTGACCCAGGTCGGCTTCATCGTGCTGATCGGCCTCGCCGCCAAGAACGCCATCCTGATCGTGGAGTTCGCCAAGCAGCTGGAGGACCAGGGGCGCGACCGGTGGGCGGCCGCGGCCGAGGCGGCGCGGCTCCGACTGCGGCCGATCGTGATGACCTCGCTTGCCTTCATTCTCGGCGTGGTGCCGCTGGTGTGGGCGAACGGGCGCCGGCGCCGAGCTGCGCCAGACGCTGGGCACCGCGGTGTTCGCCGGCATGATCGGCGTCACCCTGTTCGGCCTCCTCTTCACGCCGGCCTTCTACGTGGTCTGCCGCCGGCTCGCCGACCGCTTCGGCGCGGGCCGGCGCGCGCCGCAGGCCACCGGGGAGGCGCACCCGGCCGAGTGACTCAACCCGTCATCCCTGACGGAGCGCTGCGAGCCGGCAGGCGAGCCGCGCTCCCATCAGGGACCTCGTGAGGCAGGGCTCGAGCTCGTTCCGGGAGGTCCCGGCGTCGAAGCGCTACTCGCCTGCGGCTCGTATCGCTTCGGCCGGGATGACGGGGTGGCGGGGTTTTCCCTGCTGGGCCCGCAGCGCCTTCGGCCAGGGCCGCAGGTGGAGACGCGCTATCGGATAGCGGCTTTAACCCCTGTTAACTCGGGATCGCGCAGGAGCCCCAGTTTTCGGGGGCAAGCGAGCGGGCACCAAGTACCCGCGGAGGCGCCGATGGCCCTGTACGGGGCTCTGAGGCAGCGGGAGAGGCACTTCGTAGGTTGGGTCAAGGCGAAGCCGCAGACCCAACACAATTCGGGGAATGCAGACCCAACACAATTCGAGGAATGTTGGGTCTGCCTCCGGCTTTCGCCGGAGTTGACCCACCCTACGCCGCGGCCTGCGACGACGGCCGCTCCTCGGTTGCCGGTGCACGCCTCCCGGAGAGCCTTTGCGCCAGGATCTCGCGCAGGATGCTGCGGCGGATCGATTTGCTGGTGGCCTGGGCGTCGTGCCACCACCAGCCGTCGGCCTGCATCGCCCTTGCGGCCGCCAGGAAGCGGTCGGCGACCGCCTCGAAGTCGGCCTCCGTGTAGTTGAGGCTGAAGATCAGGCGCCCGGTGCCGATCCAACTCAAGGCCAGGCCCTCGGCGCGCAGGTAGTACTGGAGCATCCAGTTGTAGCGCGACGGCGCCGTGTAGGTGACCGTCCAGATCGTCGACATGTTGGCCACCCGCACCGGCAGCCCCTCGTCGGCGAGACGCCGGTTGAGCCGCTCGGCGCGCGCGTTCCAGACGCCGTCGAGGTTGGCGTACAACTCGCGGACCGCCGGCGCCTCGATGCGCTCCAGGAACTCGGCCATCGCGCCCATCACGCCGGGGTGGGAATTGAAGGTGCCGCGCGCGAAGCAGATGTCGGCGGGCCGGTCGTCGCGGAAGCGCTTCATGAGGTCGGCGCGGCCGACGAGCGCGCCCACCGGCCAGCCGCCGCCGAGCGTCTTGCCGTAGGTCACCATGTCGGCCTTGACGCCGAAGTATTCCTGCGCCCCGCCGGGCGCCAGCCGGAAGCCGACGAACACCTCGTCGAAGATCAGCACGATCCCGCGCTCGCGTGCACACCGCGCGCAGCCGCTCGAGCCACTCCGTGTACGCCTGCTTGTCGAAATGCGAGGCGCCGCGGCCGCTGTCGACGAGTGCCGAATCGACCGCCGGGCCCGCGTTGGGGTGCATCGCCTGGGACGGATTGACGAGCACGCAGGCGATGTCGCGGCGCTTGCGCAGCACCCGCAGCGCCGCCTCCGACATGTCGGCCAGCGTATAGGTCTCGCGGGCCGGCACCGGGTTGCCGACGCCCGGCTGCACGTCGCCCCACCAGCCGTGGTAGGCGCCGCAGAAGCGCACCAGGTGCGATGCGGCGCGTGTGATAGCGCGCGAGCCGCACCGCCTGCATCACGGCCTCGGTGCCCGACATGTGGAACGACACCTCGTCGAGGCCCGAGATCTCCTTCAGCCGCTGCACGTTGTAGGCGACCACCGGATGATAGGGGCCGAGCACGGGGCCCAGCTCGCGCACGCGGGCGAGCCCGCGCTCCATGCACTCCTTGTAGAAGTCGTAGCCGAGCAGGTTGACGCCGTAGGAGCCGGTGAGATCGTAGAAGCGGTTGCCGTCGAGGTCGGTGAGCGTGACGCCCGCGGAGGACTTGCACGAACGTCCCGGCGCCCAGATTCTCGCGCACCAGCCGGCTGTACTGGAAGGGCACGCGGTAGGCGTCGGTGAACTGCAGGTCGGAGATCGACGTCCTTGACCTTGGCCGTCGCCTGCCGCGTGGCGGCGAAGCGCTCCCGGTAGAGCCCGGCCAGCCGCATGAAGCCGGCGCGCCGCCGCTCGGCGATCTCGTCGGGGGCATCGTCGGAGCGGAAGAACTGCCGCTCGTCGAACTCGTAGAACGGGATCAGCGCGGCGATGCGCCGCGCCATGCGGGAATGTCCCGTGAGCGAGGGGTGCTTGGCCATTGACAGCTCGAGCCGCGTCCGCAATTTCGCGAGCAGGACGATGAGCGCGGCGGCCCCGAGCGCGTAGAGTGCGAGAGTGAGGGTGTTCGTTTCCATCGGTGCCATCGCTACCGGCCCAACCTTACCGCCTTATGACACATCCATGACGATCCGGTCCCTGCTGTCGCGGCTGACCCAGCAGGAGGACCTCAACTTCCTGCTCACCAACCGCATCCCGCGGCGTCTTGTCACGCGCTTCATCGGCTGGTTCAGCAAGATCGAGCAGCCGCTGGTGCGCGATCTGTCGATCGGCCTGTGGCGCCTGTTCTCGGACCTCGACCTGTCGGAGGCCAAGAAGTCGCAGTTCAAGAGCATGCACGACTGCTTCATCCGCGAGCTAAAGGAGGGCACTCGGCCGATCGACGCCGACCCGTCGGTGCTGGTGAGCCCGTGCGATGCCATCGTCGGCGCCTGCGGCGCGATCGCCGGCACGGAGGTGGTCCAGGTCAAGGGATTTCCCGTACACGCTGCAGGAGCTGTTCGGCGGGCCCGAGCTACGACGAGGTCTACCGCGACGGATGCTATGCCACGCTGCGCCTCACCTCCAGCATGTACCACCGCTTCCACGCCCCGCACGACGGCCGTGTGGAGGAGGTGACCTACATCTCCGGCGACACCTGGAACGTCAACCCCATCGCGCTCGAAGCGCATCGAGAAGCTGTTCTGCAAGAACGAGCGCGCGCTGATCCGCACCAGGCTCGCCGCGACCGGCCACATGGTCACCCTGGTGCCCGTTGCCGCGATCCTGGTCGCCAGCATCCGGCTGCACTTCCTCGATGTCCTGTTGCATTTGAAGTACCGCGGACCCAACGTCATCACCTGCGACGCTCCCTTCCGCAAGGGCGAGGAGCTGGGCTGGTTCCAGCACGGCTCCACGATCATCGTCCTCGCCCCCGCCGGCTTCACGCTGGGCGAGGGCGTGAGGAGGGCACCGTCATGCGTATGGGACAGGCGCTGATGCGGCTGCCGTGACGCGGCGGCAGCCGGGGCGTCGGGACGGATGCGACGGGTTGTAACATGCCGGGGCCTGTCGCCCGGCATCCAGTCCAGCCGCACCCGCCGGAGCCAGCGATGAGATCGGCATCCCGGCACAAGGCCCGGGATGACAAAGCGCGCGCTTTGTCGGAGGACACCGCGAACCGGGGATGGCGCTTCATTCCATTGAAAGGGGCGTCCACGCAGCGTCAGGAGCCCTGCGAGGCGGGAGGCGCCGCGGGCGCCTACTCCCGCTTCAGCACCTGGTCGACGAGGCGGCGGGCCCAGTTGGACGCGCGGAACGAGCGTTTCAGCTCGTCGGGGTCGTAGACCGTGTCCAGCCACTCCAGGAAGGGCATGGGCTGGCGCGCGTTGTCCTCCAGGTACTGCTCGAAGAAGCGGTCGAGGATGCCGGTGTCGGCCTGGCGGAAGTGGCCGTAGCGCAGCGCCAGCTCCTTCTTGGCCTCGGCCACTGGCGCGCCCTCCTCGAACAGGCGATAGAGCGCGCTCATCAGGCCGACGCGATCGGCGCCCGACTTGCAGTGCATGAGCACGGGGTACTCGATCTTCTGGAGCAGGTCGCGCGCCGCCTTGATCTCCTCGGGCGTCGGCGCGGCGCGCGAGCGGAGCTGGAAATTGACGAGCGTGATGCCCTTCCTCGCGCACCTCTCTGCTCGAGCCAGTAGCCGCCGCACTGGCGCTCGCCGCGCAGGTTGATGATGGTGCGCAGGCCCTTGCGCCTGAGCGCGCGAATATGCCTCGGCGTCGGCTGGGCGGAGCGCCAGGCCCTGCTGCCCACGCGGTGCCGGTTCACATAGACGAGGCGCAGGATGCCGTGGTCGATGAACAGCATGTCGAGGTGCCAGAACATGGGCCCGAACGTGCGGCGCACCCAGGGCGGCGTGCGCTCGATCAGCCCCTGGCGCCAGCCCCAGACGGCACGCTTGAGCTTGCGCCACACGATCTGACGACGCGCCTGCCCGATGGGGCGGTCCGCGGCGACCGTCGAGACGGCCTTTCCGTCCTTCACCTCGTGCGGGATCGTCAAATCGCTGCCCCCGAAAACTGCGCCGCTCGCCGAAAATCAGGGCCGGCGGAGCGTGGCGCCGCCCCTCCAATGCGCCCTTCCTTTCGCGCTCCCTGCCGCATGACGGGTCTGCTCATAGCAGATTTGTCGCGTCCTGGCGCCGGTGCCCCGTGTCCGCCCCACGCAAGGAGCATGGACGGCTGCAGAAAACCGTAAGATACATGCCGGCCGTCCTTGTGTCCCCCCGAAGATCGAGCCCCAGCCTACGGGCGAGCCCGCACCATGCAAGTGATTCCCCGCTCGCGCGACATTAGCGCCGTCCCTGACGGATCGACAGGCGTCGATTGGCCCGTGGTGGCGCTCGTCGGCGCCATACTGGGGATGGCGCTCGTGCACCTGGGGCTCGCCGGTGCGCTCGGTCTCACCGACGACGAGGCCTACTACCGCCTGTGGGCGCTGGCGCCGGCGATCAGCTACCTCGACCATCCCCCGATGGTCGGATGGATGATCGCCGCCGGCCGCTGGGTCGCCGGCGACACGGCGCTCGGCATTCGCCTGGGCGCTGTCCTGGTCGCGCTCGCCGGACCGTTCGTGCTGTGGCGCACCGCCGCCCTGCTGTTCGGTGCAGGCGTCGCGCGGCGCGCCGTGTGGATCGCGCTGGCGATGCCGCTGCTGGCCGTCGGCGGCGTGGTCATCACGCCCGACACGCCCTCCGTCCTGTTCTGGGGGCTCGCCGGGTGGGCGCTCGCGGAGCTGCACGTCTCGCGCAGTGCCTACTGGTGGCTGGCGGTCGGCGCCTTCGCGGGTCTCGGACTGCTCTCCAAGTACACCAACCTGTTCGTCGGCGCGGGCATCGTCCTGTGGCTCGTCCTCCTGCGCGCCAACTGGGCGTGGTTCCGCGCCTGGCAGCTGTGGGCGGGAGGCGCGATCGCCCTCGTCCTCGCCCTGCCGGTGCTGGTCTGGAACGCCGGGCACGACTGGGCCTCCTTCGCCAAGCAGTTCGGACGCGTCGGCCACGGCCATGGGCTCACGGGCGCCTATTTCGTCGAGCTGGTCGGCGCTTCCTCGGCCTCATGAGCCCGGTGATCGCCGTGCTCGCCACGCTGGGCCTCGTCAAGGCCGTGCGCGCTGCCATCGCCGACCGCGACCAGGCGAGCGCTCTGCTGGCGGCCGGCGTGCTGCCGTTTCTCGCCTACCTCCTCGTGCATGCGCTGCACGACCGGGTGCAGCCGAACTGGATGGCCCCGCTCTACCCGGCCTTCGCCGTCTGTGCCGCCATCGCGCTCGGCGGCAGCGGGGCCCTGCCGGGCCGGGCCGGCGCTGGGCAGGCTCGGGACGATGGGCCGTCGCCGTGGGCTTCGCTCTCTCCGCGCTCATCTACGGGCATGCGGTGCGGCCGCTGGTGGCGTTGCCGGGCCAGCGTGACCCTGTCAGCCAGACGCGGGGCTGGAGCGAGCTCGCCGCCGAGATCGAGCGCCTGCGCGTGGCGCGCGGGGCCTGCTGGGTCGCCACGTCGAGCTACGCCACCACGGGGCAGCTCGCCTGGCACCTCGAGGATAAGGCGCCGGTGGTGCAGCTCAACGAGCGCATCAGGTACATCCACCTGCCCGCCGTCGATGCCGCGACGCTCGGCCTGCCCGGCGCTCTACGTCGAGCTCGAGCGGCGCAGCGCCCCGGCCCTGCTCGGCGAGCGCTTCACCTCGGTCGAGCGCCTCGAGAACGTCACGCGCAGCCACCGCGGCGTGCCGATCGCGAGCTTTACGGTCTATCTCGTCAGCGGGCCCAAGGTCGATCCGTTGCTGCGCTGAGCAGCCGCGCCGGTGCTCCAGCGGCGCTGCTGTCGCGGCGATGTCATCAAGGCATCAAGGTAATCCACGATAAACTTCACGCTGTGGATATGCCTATTGCCGAAGCGTGTGGTGTGCGTGGGGGAGAGTAATGGCGCATCTCATCAAGTCGCTGGCTGCCACCGGCAGAGTTCCCGTCGATCTCGTCTCTGCGGCGCTCATCGCGATCGGCGGGCTGCTCGCGATCGGCGCCGGCGTCTACCGGGTGTTCGTCCAGCCCGAGTGGACGTTCGAGGACGCGCTGCAGGCGTTGTGGCCCTTCATCGTCGCGGGGATCGCGTGCCTGACGCTCGGCTGGCTCGTCGACCGTTCGGTGACCCGCTAGCCGGCGACGACCCGCCGCTGAGGCTCGCCCCTACTCGCCGCTGTCATCCTGTCTGGGCGGCCGTGGCCTGTTGGCGGCGCGCAGGTCGGCGGCGAACTCGCGCTCGAGGCGATGCTCGAGATCGACCAGGTCTTGGGGCAGCGGCATGCCGTAGGCTTTGAGCTCGTTCAGCTTCTGCATGATCCTCAGGTAGAGCTCGTGCCGGTCTTCGGGCACGTCCTGCACCTGCGCCAGCAGCAGGGCCAGCTCCGCCCTGGTATTCTCGAACACCATCGCCGCTCGCTCCTCTGGCTTGCCCGCGGCGCCCTCACTGCTTCAGGCGCCGGTTGCATTCGCTGTAGTAGCCGCCGCCCTTCTGCACCCACCTGAGGCCGCCGTTGGCGTTGCTGGTCTTGTTCAGGCGGTACTGGTCGAGGCAGGTGAGCCTGCGCGCCTTTCCGGCCGACTCGCCGGCGTACTTGGGGGAGATGCCGCGCGGGAACACGGCTCCCGGCAGATAGGCGCTGGGGCCGGAGGCCGGCCCGCACTTCGCCTTGCGGAACTCCTGCCAGCTCATGCCGCCCAGGGTACCGGAGCCTTGCGCCTGTTTGTAGGCGGCGCTGCACTCCTGCATGGTGAGGGCACTGAGCGGCAGCGCGGCGAGGACGGCAGCGGCCATCAGGCTGCCGGCGGCGATGCCGATCTTGTAGGGTCCCATGGAATTCCTCTCCACACCGGTCCGGCCGGGCCATGCTTGGTGGTTGCCACGCGGGGCGATGGTGCCAGAGACGGGGGAGGGGCGCTTTCGGGTATTCCACCTATAACGCTGCGGATGGGACCCGACCGGGGGAACGCCCGGGCAGGCCGGGCCCGCCATGCGCGCCGCTTGCGCTATGGCTCGCGGGCCCTATATTCGCGTGCTTCTGCGCGCGCAGGAGGGATGGCCGAGTGGCTGAAGGCGCACGCTTGGAAAGCGTGTATACGGGCAACCGTATCGTGGGTTCGAATCCCACTCCCTCCGCCATCAACCCCTGAATGTCACGAAGCGTCACGACAGTGCGCAGGCGGGCATAACACGCCGATATGAGGCGGCTTTGTGCTTCCCCAAGGGGGAGGGTGTGGCGAGGGCACGCGGAGGGAACGGAGATGAACAGGCTGCAGGGGAAGACGGCGCTGATCACCGGGGCGGCGCGGGGGATCGGGGCGCAGATCGCACGGAGGTTCACGCAGGAGGGTGCCAAGGTCATCATCAACGACTTGAGCCTGGAGGCTGCCCGCGCCACGGCGGAGAAGCTCGGCGGCCACGCATTGGCGGCGGACGTGTCGGACCCGGGCGCGGTCGCCGCCATGTTCGCCGAGGTCGGGAAGCTCACGCCGCGTCTCGACATCCTCGTCAACAACGCGGGCATCAGCGGCGTCGAAGGCCGCACGGACCTGGGCGACATCGTCTCCCTGCGCCTGAAGCAGGCCGACGAGGCGGCACGCGGCGGCCCCGTCGAGACCTTCCTCGATGTCACGGTCGCCACCAGCGATGAGAGCTGGCGGCGCATGCTCGGCGTGCACGTCGACGGCACGTTCTACTGCTGCCGCGAGGCCTTGAAGATCATGAATCCGCAGATGGCGGGCTCCATCGTCAACATGGGGTCCATCATGGGCACCTACGGCAAGCCGGCCGGCAGCACGTCCTACGCGACGGCCAAGGCCGCCATCATGGGCTTCACGCGCGCGCTGGCGCACGAGGTCGCCCCGCGCCACATCCGCGTCAACGCCATCGCGCCGGGCTACATCGACACCGACATGACGGCGCCCTTGGGCGAGTTCCGCAAGCGCATCGCCGCGCAGACCCCGCTGCAGCGCTTCGGCGATACCGACGACATCGCCTGGG
Source organism: uncultured Alphaproteobacteria bacterium (assembly GCA_963758625.1). GTDB lineage: Bacteria > Pseudomonadota > Alphaproteobacteria > Rhizobiales > Hyphomicrobiaceae > AWTP1-13. The sequence continues at coordinate 43,957 of CAVWWJ010000016.1, forward strand.
CCGCCGTCTACCTCGCCAGCGATGAGGCCAAGTTCATGACGGGGCAGGTGGTCTCGCCCAACGGCGGCTGGTACATGAGCCAGTGACCCCGCGTTCCCTGTCCAGTCGGACGCTGCCGAGCCTCGATCGCTGCCAGCCGATAGGAGGCCCTGGGCAGAATGGCGCCCGGGTGGCTGATGTCGATGTCGCGGTACGGCTGGCGCCGGGTCCGCGCGGGCTGGGCCGGCTCGAGCGTCTCGACAGGCTGCGGCGCTATCTGGCCGAGTTGCTCGACTGCCCCGTCGACGTGATCGAGGAGCCGGTCCGGTCACCGTGCGTGCAGCTCGCCATCGAGCGGGACGGAGTTCCCCGCTTTCTGAGGCCCGGCGTTCAGGTGTCATTCCGGCGCTTGTCGCCGAAATCCATCTTGCCGCTTGTCGAGCACTCGTTGATGGATGGATGCCGGGAACAAGCCCCGGCATGACAAACGGCCGCTGCAGCCCTCCACGCCGCTCAGCTCCCGTCGGCGTTGTGCATGGCGGCGAAGAAGTAGTCCTTCCAGCTCGCCGGCCTGGTGGAGATCATGCCTACCTTGTGCATGTGCTCGGCGAACTTCATGGTGCCGCGCGGCACGGTCGTGAACATGGTGCCCGGCTCCTTGATGATGGCCGCCACCTCCTCGACCGTCAGCTTCTCCTTGCTCGCCTCGAGATAGAGCGCGGACGCCTTCGCCGGGTCCCTGGCGATCAGTGCGTTGGTCTCGTTCAGCGCGGCGATGAACAGCTCCACCAGCTTCGGGTTGGCCTCGTAGAACTTGGCCGTGGTGTAGGCCAGCAGGTTGGTGTGCTCGCCGATCAGGTCGAGCGAGCGCAGCACCGGCCGGATGCTCGGGTTCTTCAGCGCCACCTGCATGAAGGGCGGTCCGGAGAAGTGACTGTCGACGGTGTTGTTGGGGTCGAGGATGGCGATGGTCGCCTGCGGATGGCCCATTTGCACCATGATGGAATCGAGCTTCTTGAAGTCGCCGAATTCCTTGTCGAGCGCCATCTGCAGGTAGATCGCCTGCAGCGACACCTTGAGGGTCGGCAGGGCGATGCGGTTCTTGTCGGTGAAGTCCTTGAGCGACTTGACGCTGGGGTCGCGCGTGAGCAGCACGTTGGGCACGCCGGTGACCGCCGAGATGGCCTTCACGCCGCCCTTGGACCGCGCCCAGATGATGAGCAGGTTGGAGGTGCCGCCGGCGACAACGTCGACGTTGCCGGCAAGCAGGGCGTCGGCATTGGCCCCGCCGCTCAACACCGTGTTCCAGGTGATTGCGAGGTCGGACTGGCCCGAGCGCGCCGCGACCTGCTCGGCGATCTTGGCCTGCTTCATGACCAGCATCGGGAAGAACAGGATGCCGGGCTGGATTGCAATGCGCAGCTCCCTGGCCTGCTGCGCGCCGGCGCCCGATGCGGCGCTCAAGGCGATGGCCAAGGCCAGCGCGGCAGCGGCAAGGGTTCTCATGGCGTCTCTCCCGGATATCTCGTCTTTTTGTCGTGTCTTGTCGGAAGGCCGAGGCATTCCGAGCAGGCGACTATACCCGCAAGCGGCAGCATGACAATCGAGCGCGGGTTTTGAAATGCTCGCCCGGAATGCGGTAGTCAGTTGTGACCGGTATGCCTGGCTGGCGACACAAGCATAGGATGGGGGGACGCATATGGCCTCGAGGTTTGCAGATCGGGTCGCAATGATCACCGGTGCCGCGAACGGCATCGGGCGCGGCATCGCCGAGCGCTTTGCCGCCGAAGGCGCGAGCGTCGTCATTGCCGACATCGACGAGAGGACCGGAGCCGAGACCGCGGGAGCGATAGAGGCGGCCGGCGGCAAGGCAGTCTTTCAGCGGCTCGACGTGACCGATCCTGCCGCCGCAGCCTCAGCCGTCGAGGCCACCCTGAAGCGGTTCGGCCGTCTCGACATTCACGTCAACAACGCGGGCGTGGTGAACCGGGCACCGTTCCTCGAGTACGGCCTCGTCGCCTGGCAGAAGGTGATCAACGTCAACCTGACGGGCGCCTTCGTCTGCGCGCAGGCCTCCGCGCGCGCCATGGCCGAGGCCGGGTGCGGCCGCATCATCAACATCTCCTCGATCTCCGGCCAGCAGGGCGGCACCGGCCGCGTTGCCTACGGCGCCTCGAAGGCCGGCATCATCAGCCTCACGCAGACCATGGCAATGGAGCTGGGCCCGCTCGGCATCACCGTCAACGCCATCGCGCCGGGCCCGACGCAGGTGAGCCGCCTGGTGCACGGCCCCAAGCAGCGCCAGGCGTTTCTCTCGCGCATGGCGCTCAAGAAATACGCGCTGCCCGCCGACATCGCGGCGGCGGCGGCGTTCCTGGCGTCCGAGGATGCGAGCCACATCACCGGCCACGTGCTGAACGTGGACGGCGGCTTCGCTGCGGCGGGCGTGCTGTTCGACCCGGCCGAAGAGCGCTGAGGTCCGCACAGAGCTGCGGTGAAGGCCCCGGCTCTCCGCGCCCTGCGGGCGCTCCGGTCGGGGACGCAAGAGGAGAGGTTTGCGTTCCCGGAAACCGAGGCGCCGGCGGCCAGGTCGGGGCCTCGGTTATCCGGGATCTTCCCCCGCCGTGTCCGCAACGCCAGCGCGTACGCAGGCATTCCACTCGGGCAGCGGGCGCTCCTCGTAGGGCCGGTCCCAGGACACGCAGTTGGACCGGTCCACCACCTCGACGGGCAGCATCACCTGCGCGGGCACCTTCTCGCCGTTGAGCACGCGCACCGCCGCTTCGACCGCGAGACAGGTCATCTTCATGGCGTCGAACGAGGCGGAGGCCAGGAGATCGCCGGCCTTGATGGCGCGCACGCCGTCGGGCGTGGCGTTGACGCCGACGATGGGGCCTTGCGGCCCTGCTCGTCCATGGCCTCCAGCGCACCGAGGGCCATGAAGTCGTTGGCCGCGAGCACGCCGTCGATGTGGGCTCGGCGGCCAGCAGCTCCAGCATGGCGGCCTTGCCCTGGGCGCGCTGGAAATCGCCGTTGCGCGAGGCTTTGATGCGGATGCCGGGCCGTGCCGCCGCGGCCTCGCGGAAGCCTGCGGCGCGCGGCGCCGTCGTCATGGCGTTGGGATGCCCCTCCAGGGTGACGACATCGCCGCCCGCCGGCATGCGGTCGAACAGATAGTCCGCGATGCCTCTCGCCAGCACTCTGTCGTCGGACCCCACAAAGCACACCGGCTCCACCTCCTGCGGCCGGCTCACGGCGCACAGCAAGGGGATGCCGGCCGCCTGGATGCGGCGCAGGATGTCGTTGAGGGCGGTGCCGTGCGTCGGCACCAGCAGGATCGCATCGGGCCGCGCCGCACAGCGCCGCCTCGAGTTGCGCGCGCTGCTCCTCGACGTCGTCGGGCTCGAGCGGGACGTGATGCGTCAGCTCGCACCCGAGCCGCTCGGCCATGCGATCGGCGCCGAGCCGGGCGCCCATGTAGGCCGGATTGGTGCGGTTCTTGGTGAAGACCGCAAGACGAAACGTGCGCGCGCCGGCCATCGTCAGTGTGCCCGTTCAGCCGGGCGCTCCGCCTCGTCAGTGCAAGTTGATGTTGGCGCCGCGGGCGAAGGCCTCGCGGGCCCAGCAGGGGTACATGGCGTAGCGGCCGGTCGGGTCCTCGTGGCGGGCGCGCTCCTCGCACGCGATCTGTGCCTTGCGCTCCTCGTCGGATTTCGCCCGGTCGCCTTTCCGCCGCTCGCCCTTGCCCCGGTCCTTGTCCTGACCTTTGTCGCTGTCGGAGTGGGTCGACTTTGCGCCGCGCCTGGACTTGGTCGCATCGTCGGCGGCAGCCTCCACGGCGAGCATGCCGCCCGCGAGGATCACCAAGGCGAGAAGCGTGCGCATGCTGGTCGACCTCCCCTGTTACCGATCGTCACGGCCGAGACGGTAGCCCGTTCTCTCTGCCCGGGGAAGCCTGGAGAAGCGTGCCCGGTGTCATCTGCCAGCGATGCGGCTTGTCTGAAGCGGTAAGTCGTGAGGTCCGACGCATTCGCCGCAAACGACTTCAAGACTTCACGATTTCACGCATTTTGCGACATCGAGCGGTCCAAGATTCCCCGCGAGCACGGCATTCCCCTTTCGGGTGCGCACCTGACGGCCTACTGTGTGGACTGGGCAAGCCGGGGGCAGCGAGGCGACGCGCCGCTGCGACCCCCTTTGCAACCCATTGCGAGCAGCGAGAGGGCATGAAGGCTCGGATAGCCTCGGATGTCGGCGGGACGTTCACCGACAGCATCGCCTACGATCCCAAGTCGGGGCGCATCGCCGTCTCCAAGGTGCCGACGACGCCCGAGGCACGCGACAAGGGCACCGTGGAAGGTCTGCGCGCCGCGCTGAGCCAGCTGGGGCTCGGCGGCGGCGACGTGGCCTACGTCGGCCATGGCATGACGACCGCCACCAATGCCGTCATCCAGCGCAGTGGCGCGGTTACCGCGTTCGTCACCAACGAGGGCTTCCGCGACCTCCTGCTGATCGGCCGGCAGGACCGCCCGAGCCTCTACGACATCGATGTGGTGCGCGCTCCCCCGCTGGTGCCGCGCGCGCTCAGCTACGGCATCCCCGGGCGCCTGGACCACGGCGGGCGCGAGGTCGAGCCCCTCGATGAGGGCAGGCTCGTCGAGGCGGCCGCCGACATGGCAAGCCGCGGCGTAGAGGCGGTGGCCGTCGCATTCCTGCATTCCTACGCCGACCCTGCGCACGAGCGCGCCGCCAAGGCCGTGCTGGAGCGGCATCTGCCGGGCGTGGCGGTGTGCATCTCCTCCGACGTGCTGCGCGAGTTTCGCGAGTTCGAGCGCGCCAGCACCACCGTGCTCAACGCGTTCCTGACGCCTGTCATGGCGGGCTACCTGGGCTCGCTGACGCGGCGCCTCGCCGACGCCGAGGCCGGCCTGGGCATCGGGCACGACAAGCCGATCATGGTGATGGAGGCGGCCGGCGGGCTGATGACGGTGGAGACGGCGCTCGCCAAGCCAGTCCACACCATCCTGTCGGGGCCGGCCGGCGGCGTGGTCGCCGGCGCGCATTTCGCGGGCCTGGCCGGGGCCGGCAACGTCATCACCATGGATGTCGGCGGCACCAGCACCGACATCAGCCTGATCCGCGACGGCCGGCCGGAGACGACGCGCGCCGCCAGGATCGGGCAGATGCCCATCCGGCTGCCGACCATCGACATCAATGCGATCGGCGCCGGCGGCGGCTCGATCGCCTGGATCGACGACGGCGGCGCGCTCCGCGTCGGGCCGATGAGCGCCGAGGCTGTGCCGGGGCCCGCCTGCTACGGGCGCGGCGGCACGCTGCCGACCATCACGGATGCCAACGTGGTGCTCGGCCGGCTCGGGCCCGAGACCCGGCTCGGCGGATCGCTGCGGCTCGACACCGGCGCAGCCCGCGAGGCGGTCGCGACCCACATCGCCCGCCCGCTCGGGCTCGATATCGTGGCGGCCGCGGTGGGCATCCTGCGCGTGGCCCATGCCAACATGGTGCGCGGCATCCGCGTCGTGTCGATCGAGCGCGGCCACGACCCGCGGGAATGCACGCTGGTGCCGTTCGGCGGCGCCGGACCGATGCACGGCACGCCGGTCGCGCGCGAGCTGCAGATTGGCCGGCTCATCGTGCCGCCGGCGCCGGGCATCCTGTGCGCCATCGGGCAATTGCTCGCCGATGTGCGCCACGACCTGGTCGAGACCCGCATCTTCCCGTACGCCCCGGATACGGCGGAGCATGCACAGGCAACGGCCCGGCGGCTCGACGAGGCGGCGGACCGGCTGCTCGCCGCCGACGGCATCGCCCCGGATCGGCGCACGGTGGAGATGCGCATCGAGGCCCGCTACGCCGGCCAGAGCTACGAGCTGCCGATCGCCTTCGACCATCGCGATCCCGGCGCTTGGGTGAGGCTGGCGGAGGACTTCCACGTTGCCCATCGCCGACGCTTCGGCCATGCGGATCCCGCGGCGCCGATCGAGATCGTGGGCTTCGGTGCTACCGCTATCGGCACGGTCGATACGCCGGAGCTGCCGGCGCTCGCCACGGGAGGTCCCGCACCTCCCGCCGCGGCGCAGATCGGGATGCGTCAGGTCTTCTTCGAGGGCGACGCCATCGGCGAGCTGGGCACCTGGGCTGCGGCCCCAATCATTCAACGCGCCGGGCTGCTTGCGGGGAATGTGGTCGAGGGTCCGGCCGTGATCGAGGAGGTGTCGGCGACGACGGTGCTCTATCCTGGCGATCGCGCGCGCGTCCTCGCCAACGGGGCGCTCATGGTGGAGTGCGGAGTGGAGCGAGGCGTGGAGTGCGGCCGATGAAGGATCAGGCGGAGACGTTCGACCCGGTCACGCTCGAGGTCTTGCGCAACGCGCTCGAGGCCACGGCGCAGGAGATGGGCGCCGTCTTGAAGCTCACCTCGTTCTCGCCCAACATCAAGGAGCGCATGGACGCCTCATGCGCCATCTTCGATGCCGAGGCCCGGCTGATCGCCCAGGCCGAGCACGTGCCGATCCACCTGGGCTCCATGCTGAAGGCGGTCGGGCCGACCATCGCCGCCGTCGGCACGCTCGAGCCCGGCGATGTCGTCATCACCAACGATCCCTTTGTCGGCGGCGCGCATCTCCCCGACGTGACGCTGATCGCCCCCGTGCACACGGGCGAGCGGCTCCTCGGCTACGTGGCGACCCGCGCACACCACTCCGACGTCGGCGGCATGGAGCCGGGGTCCATGCCCGGCCGCTCGAGCGAGGTCTACCAGGAGGGCATCGTCATTCCGCCTGTGCGGCTCGTGCGCCGCGGCGAGCTGCAGGAGGACGTGCTGCGCCTGTTCCTGGCGAATGTGCGCACCGCCACCGAGCGCCGCGGCGACCTCAACGCCCAGCTGGCGGCGCTGCGCATCGGCGAGCGGCGCCTCATCGAGCTGGCCCAACGTTACGGCGCGCCGGTGCTCGCCCAGGGCTTCGCCGCGATCCTCGACTATGCCGAGCGACGCATGCGCAAGCGCATCGCCGAGCTGCCGCCCGGCACCTACACCGCCGAGGACTGCCTCGACGACGACGGCAGCAGCGACGAGCCCGTATGGGTGCGGCTGCGCGTCGACGTGGAGGGCGACCGGATGACCCTCGACTTCGCCGGCTCCTCGCCGCAGCGGCGCGGTAACATCAACGCGGTGGCGCCGATGACCCATTCGGCGGTGTTCTTCGCCGTCAAGGTGCTCACCGACGCCGACCATCCCCGCCAACGCCGGCATCCTGCGGCCGGTCACGATCAGGATCCCGCCGGGGTCGTTCCTCGATGCACAGCGGCCGGCCGCCGTGTGCGCCGGCAACACGGAGACCTCGCAGCGCATCTCCGACACCGTGCTCAAGGCCTTCGCCCGGCTGGCGCCGGCGCGCATCCCGGCGGCGAGCCAGGGCACCATGAACCTGATCGGCGTCGGCGGCACCGATCCGCGCAACGGCCGCCCCTACACCTACATCGAGACCATCGCCGGCGGGCAGGGCGGCCGGCCCGGCGGCGACGGCATGGACGGTGTCCAGTGCAACATGACCAACACCATGAACACACCGGTGGAGGCGCTCGAGATCTCCTATCCGCTGCGGGTCGAGCGCTACGAGCTGCGGGAAGGCTCCGGGGGCGCCGGCCTGCATCGCGGCGGTCACGGCGTCGTTCGCGCGCTCACCGTCGTCGGCCATGCGGCCCGCGTCTCGCTGCAGTCGGATCGGCGCCGCTTCCCGCCCTACGGGCTGCAGGGCGGCCGCGACGGCACGCCCGGCCGCAACTGGCTGCGCGACGCGGCCGGCAACACGCGGGCGCTGCCGGGCAAAGTCTCCCTCACCCTGGAGCCGGGCGACACCGTCGGCGTGGAGACGCCCGGCGGCGGCGGCTGGGGCAGCGGCGAGGGAAGCTGAGCAAAGCTTCCAACCGGGTCAACGCTGTGCCAGCACCCGCCTTCGGCGCCTTGTTGCCGGACCCTCCTCACTCGGGTCAATCGTGCGGGCGTCCTCACTCGGTCCGGTCGATGGCATCGATGGGCACGTGCTTGCCGGCAACGTCACTGCAATCTCGCAAGCGTCCGCTCGAGGCCCATGCGGGCTTCCAACAGCCACCGGGTCTACGTTATTGGGGTTCACCCAGCACCAATTGCGTAGAAACCCGATGGTGAGCGGAAGCATGGTGCGGCAACATCGCGGCCAAAGACGGAGCAGCCTGGGGACTTTGTCATGGGTACTCAACGGGCCCGCGAGCATGGCCGAAGTCGTGCCACTCTGCCAACGATTGCGCCACCACAGCAAATGGTGCGCAGCTCGGTTGAGCCGCTCGTCTTCCAAAGGAACGGCTCGGCAAGAATTGAACAGATTATGCGGAGCAATCTGCTCGAGTTTACCGCACAGGTCCAACGGCACAATTCGCCGACCAGTGTGCTTGACGCACTTGATGATGCCATAGCAGAAGACATTTCGCTGATGGTGCTTGGCGCCAAGCGAAGTTGATTTGCTGGACCGGACGTTGCTCAAGGTCGGCGGAAACGTATTCATCCACAAGTCAGTCCCCGAGCACTGGTGGGAGGATTACTCCCACTTGAGCAAGAAAGCGTATGCCCCGATGATCATGATGGCGAGGCATTGCCTTGCGCCCTACACATGGACCGAATGTCTTCGAATGTTCGACCCCGTAGGGATCGATCGGTGGGCTCACGAGTTGGCGCTGAAGTATGGTATGCGGGATGGCCTTACCTGTCCCGTAGGCGGGCGGTGGGTGGTGGCTTACTGGTCGCGCAAGGTGCTCTCAGATGCACTCTCGCCGCAGCTGCGAGGCCTGCTTTTCATGGCGGCATATTTTGCAGGAATTCGATTGGAACAGGTCGTCGCCCCAGACTCCCGCAGGATTGGGCCGCGTTTGTCCTTGACGCCACGGGAGCTGGCGGTGCTGCGACTTGCGTCGAATGGGTGCAGGACAAGAAAAATTGCTCAATTGCTCGAGTTGGGGGAGGAAACCGTCCGCAGTCATCTGAAGAAGGCACAAACGAAGCTGGGCGTTAAGGATCGAACTCCATGCGGTAGCCGAAGCGATGCGGCAGCAGCTGATCCCCTGAGGTCGAAGCGACAGAGACCCGGCCCGCCGCGACTACCTAGGCGTTGCCGTTGAGCGGAGCGGCGATCAGCCCGGCGTCCAGCCTGGCGAGTGCGCGCGGCTGGCAACACGCGGGATCTGCCGGACAAGGTGTCCCTCACCCTGGAGCCGGGCGAGGCCGTCGGCGTGGAGACGCCCGGCGGCGGCTGGGGCGCGGCGAGGATAGTGTTCTGACCGTTCGTGGCAGCGCGAGCACGGCGGGGGAAGGTCCCGGATAACCTCGGCCCCCACCTGGCGGCCGGGGCCTCGGTTTCCGGGAACGCAAACCTCTCCTCTTGCGTCCCCGGCCGGAGCGCCCGCAGGGCGCGGAGAGCCGGGGTCTTCACCCGAAGCTACGTTGGAATGTTCAGCAGCCGGGCGGCCGTGCCTCCCAGGATGGCGACCCGGTCGTCATCGCTCAGTCCCGGCGTTTCCAGAATGAGGTCGACGGCCGTCCTGGTCCATGGATACGGATAGTCGGTACCGACCAGCAACTGGCCGGCCCCCACCTGGTTCGCGAGATGGCGCACCCCTTCCGGATTGAAGACCATCGTATCGTAGTAGAGCTGCCGCAGGTACTCCGACGGCCTCCTCCGGATCGGGCCGTGCGTGCCGCCGGGGCACAGGTCGGGGCGCGTCGGGCACCCGGAGTTCGAGCGGCCGGCGTAGGAGGGCAGGAAGCCGCCGGCATGCGCCGCGATGATCTTCAGGCCGGGATACCGGTCGAGCGTGCCCTCGAAGATCAGGTGCGAGAGCGCGATGGTCGTCTCCAGCGGGTTGCCGATCACATTGCCCAGGTAGCCGTTGCCCTTGAAGCGGTGCCCGAGCTGACTAGTGGCACCGTCGGCCTGCGGGTGGATGAAGATCACAACGCCCAGCTCCTCGGCCTTGGCCCAGAACGGGTTGAATCTTGGACTGCTGATCTCCTCCCCGGCGACGTTGCCGCCGATGCCGGCTCCGCGCAGGCCGTACTTCTTCACGCCTTCCTCGAGCTGCTGTGCGGCAAGATCGGGAAACTGCAAGGCGACGGTCGCGAACGCGACGAACCGGTCCGGGTGCGCGGCGCACGCCTCGGCAAGCTTCTCGTTCTGGATCGTGATGATCTGGGCGGCAAGATCGCGGTCCGTCCGGTACCAGTTCGGATTGATGCTCAGCGCCTCGACATCGATGCCCTGCTCGTCCATGGCCCGCAGCCGGGTCGACACTTCGGTGCTCATGTCGAGGTCGGGGCGCAGCGACGGACCGGCGAGCTTCAGGTTCATCAGCGCCAGGGCCGCTGGGACGGCGCAATGCGCGTGCACGTCGACAGTCTTCGCGCGTCTGCCGTTGACGACGACCTCGCGCCGTCGGGTCTGCGCCCGCGCAGCCAGCAGATCGCAGCCGACGAAGGCCAGTCCGGCCAGGGCGCCCGCCGTGGTCCGCAGCATATCCCTGCGAGTGGTCATGGTGCGTTCTCCCCTTCTGTCTTGCTCTCTCCACGGAGCAGCCGATCGTAGCGCAAAAAGCGGCCTGAATGGAAACGGGAAAGGAAGATCCGCGGAAATGCGATTTTCGGGGTGCGGCGGCGGCAATGCCCTGCGCGACGACGTGATACCCACGCGAACGGACTGACCGGAGCGCCGCGCTCGGTCGGTCGGATCGGAGCCATGCGACTTGCACCGGCCCGGCGACCCTACCTGCCTGTAGCGGGCTGCAGAAGCCGTTCTATGGCAGTAACGATACGATGGGCTGGGGCGGGCTTCCTCACGACGACACCCATTCGGCACGCCTCTTCGAAGTGGGTAAACCCGGTGTGAAGAACGAACGGGACACCGCGCCGGTTCAGCCGCTCGCAGAGCTCGGTTCCGTCGCCGTCGCTCAGGCGGAAATCGACGACGGCCGCAGACAGCTGAGGATGTCCGGCCAGCCGCAAACCCTCACGCAACGAGCTCGTCGTCATCACCGTCGCGCCGGCCTCCCGCAAGCCATCGGCGATGGCCAAGGCAATCAGGAAGTGGTCCTCGACGACAAGGATTGAATGGCCCGACAGGGTTGTGCAGTTCATGGAGGCGGCCATTTAGCAGCAGGTGGGAAGCTCATTTACCCCCGCGCGGACGCTTTTGTGGAGGGGGACCAGGAGTTGCGCCGCATCTGAAGCGACCTTCCCACATGTGGACCATATGCCTCGCCCGGAGTAGGGACAACCTGACAGTTGGTCAAAAATGACAGTCTTTCGCTATTCGTCGCTGGGGCGGGAATAGGTGCTGTTTGCCAGGGCATCGCGGTCGAGAATGGCGATCACCCCGCGCCTGTGCGCAATGATACCCGTCCGTTCGAGCGCCTGGAGCGCGACCGTCACGCCCGACCGCCGAACGCCAAGCATGATCGCCAGGAACTCGTGGGTCAGCGGCAATTCGTTACCGTCCACGCGATCAGCCGCCAGCAGGAGCCACCGTGCCAGGCGCTCCTCAATCTTGCTGCGCCCGTTGGCGAGGGCCGTCTGTGTGGTCTGCATCAGAAATGCGTGCGCGTAGCGCAGGAGCACCTGCTGCAGGCTACTGCTCGCGGCTATCGCCTCGCGCGGACTGTCGGCGGACATGCGTTGGCCGCTGCCCCCGATCTGCATGTAAGTCTCATGTACTGGGTCGACCCGGCGAAGCCGGGGGAGACCCAACATGCCGGACGGTCGCCGATACCATGTTGGGTTACGGACCTTCGCCTGACCCGAGAGTGGGCAGCCCCTCACCTCCTGTTGGGTCTGCCCCCGGCCTTCGCCGGGGTTGACCCAAACTACGCCTAAAAGCGAGGCGTTGGCTCCCTCTTGCCCAGGCGCGCCAAGGTAGGCTAGCACTTGTGGTATACCACGGTGCAGGCTGCCGTTGTGCCCCGAGAACATAAAAGAGCAGCCTGTCGGGTCAGGGAGGAAGAGCGTGAGCAGCGAGGTCGTCTCGACCCTCGGAGACAGGGCATTACGCGCCAGCCCGCCGCGGCTGCACGGACTCGGGCGGCCGCTGCTCGATATCAGCGACCTGCACGTCCAGTTCGTGACCAGCCACGGCACGGTGCGCGCCGTCGAGGGGCTGAGCTACCAGGTCTATCCGGGCGAGATGGTGGCGATCGTCGGCGAGTCCGGCTCCGGCAAGTCGGTGTCGGCGCTGGCCGTCGATGCGCCTCCTGCCGGCGGCGACTGCGCGCGTTCCCAAGGGCAGCGTGCGCTTCGACGGCAGGGAGCTGCTCGGCGCTCTCCGAGGAGGAGATGCGGCGGGTGCGCGGCCAGGAGATCGCCATGATCTTCCAGGAGCCGATGACCTCGCTCAACCCGGTCCTGAAGATCGGCCTGCAGATCACCGAGCCGCTCACCATCCATCTCGGCATGGACGACGAAGGCGGCGCGCGCCCGTGCCGTCGAGCTCCTCACGCTGGTCGGCATCACCGAGCCCGGAAAGCCGGCTCAACCAGTACCCGCACCAGCTGTCCGGCGGCATGCGCCAGCGCGTCATGATCGCCATCGGGCTCGCCTGCAACCCGAAGCTCCTGCATCGCCGACGAGCCGACCACCGCGCTCGACGTGACCATCCAGGCGCAGATCCTGGAGCTGATGAAGGACCTCTCGCGCCGGCTCGGCATCGCGGTCGTCATCATCACGCACAACCTGGGCATCGTCGCGCGCTATGCCGACCGGGTGAACGTCATGTACGCCGCCCGCCTCGCCGAGAGCGGAACGGCGGAGCGGGTGTTCGCGCGGCCCCTGCACCCCTACGCGCGCGGCCTGCTCAGCGCCGTGCCGCGCCTCGACCGCGGGCGCAGCGCCAAGCTCGCCACCATCGAGGGCGCGCCGCCCAACCTGCTGGCGCCGCCGCGCGGCTGCCGCTTCCACCCGCGCTGCCGCTTCGCCATCTCCATCTGCCAGGAGGACCCGCCGTTCGTCGCCGCGGAGCCGGGCCATCTGGTCGCCTGCCACCGCGTGCACGAGATCGAGGCGCTCGACCCCCGGCCGCCCTGCGGCCGGCCGAGGCCGCCAAGGCGTCGGCGAACGGCAGCGCCGAGCGCCATCCTGGACATCAAGGGCACCAGCAAGTTCTTCCCCATCCGCGCCGGCCTCCTGCGCCGCCCGCTGCAGATCCGTGCCGTCAACGACGTGACGCTCGACATCAAGCGCGGCGAGACCCTGGGCCTCGTCGGCGAGTCGGGCTGCGGCAAGTCGACGCTGGGGCGGCTGGTGCTGCGTCTCGACGATCCGACGGCGGGCGAAATCCGCTTCGAGGGCGTCGACCTCGCCCGGCTCGGGGACGACGAGCTGTTCGCCATGCGCAAGCGCATGCAGGTGATCTTCCAGGACCCCTACTCCTCGCTCAACCCGCGCATGACGGTGGGCCAGATCATCGCCGAGCCCATGTACGTGCACGGCATCCTGCCGCAGGCGAAGATCCCCGAGCGGGTCGCGGAGCTGCTGCAGCTCGTCGGGCTCTTCCCCTACATGGCCGCTGCGCTACCCGCACGAGCTGTCGGGCGGCCAGCGCCAGCGCGTCGGCATCGCCAGGGCGCTCTCCGTCAACCCGCACGTCATCGTCTGCGACGAGGCGGTCTCGGCGCTCGACGTGTCGATCCAGGGCCAGGTGATCAACCTCCTGGAGGAGCTGCAGCAGAAGCTCAAGCTCACCTATCTCTTCATCGCCCACGACCTCGCCGTGGTGCGCCACATCTCCACCCGGGTGGCGGTGATGTACCTCGGCCGCATCGTCGAGGAGGCGCCTGCCGACGAGCTGTTCGCCAACCCCAAGCATCCCTACACCCAGGCCCTGCTGGCGGCGGCGCCCATCCCCGACCCGGCGATCGAGCGCACGCGCCAGCGCAGCATCATCAAGGGCGAGCTGCCGAGCCCGCTGAACCCGCCGTCGGGCTGCGTCTTCCACCCGCGCTGCCCGCTGGCGACCGTGGAGTGCAAGCAGGCCGTGCCCGCCACGCGCGAGCTGGGCCCGAACCACCTCGTCGCCTGCATCCACGCGTGATAGGTTTCAGGTGTCGGGTTTCAGAGGGTTGCCGGGTCCATTGCCTTCGAACGCCTGAAGGGCCTCTTCCGGCAGCGGTTCGAAGAATCTGTCGGGCACATTGATCTCGCCGCGATAGGCGCCGAATTTTCGCTTGCCCGCCCGAGGTAGGATGGCGCTCAACCGGGCAACCGGGGTTTTGCCGCGCGCGATGATGATCTCCTCGCCTGCCGCGGCGCGCTGTATCAGGCGCCACAGGTGCGTCTTAGCGGTATGTAGGGTGACGATTGTCATGGCGCGTGAGTGGCTGGCGTCGAGCTACCGGGACTTCTCCGTCTCCGCCAGCAGCATTTATCGCCGACCCGCGTCAGAAATCCAGCGCGCGGCGCACCTCGAACACCTCCATGATGCGCTTGGAGCGGTGCGGCCAGTCGCACACGAAGGCCCAGGCGCCGTCGGTGTGGGTGTCGCACACCTTGACGCCCTTGATCACCACCCAGTGGCCCTGCTTGCCCACGTGCAGCGCCAGGATGTAGTGGATCCAGGGTTGCGCTGGCGCTGCATCCAGTTCCCCCACAGCGAGGGCCGCTCCTTGCGCGGCAGGTGCATGTAGCTCTCCTTCAGCTCCATGCTGTAGCCGTAATGGGCGAGCGCCGCGGCCACCTCCTCGGCGTAGGTGCCTTTGACCACGGACTTCGCGCCCGACTTGATGTCGCGAAAGGCGCGAATCTCGTCCTCCACCTTGCTCACCGAGTAGCCGGTGATGGCGCGACAGCACGACCGGGCCGCAGAAGGCGGCGCGGCCGGTGTCATTGTTGGCCTCGTGCAGGCTCGATGAGAGACGCGCGGGCGCGGCGCTGCCGGGCGCTCGGGACATGTCGGGTTGTCCTTGGGGCAAATCGGGTTGGCGAATCCTTGCCCGGAACGGTTAACGAAACGTTGCCGCAGCCGCGCCTGCTGGAGGTTGATGCGTCTGCGCCCATGCCGGGGGACGCCGCTGGAATGGCCGCCGCGGCGCCCAGGAAGGCCGTAGAGCCGCCTCCTCTCGCTCGGGGGCACTCGGTGCCTCCCGCGGGAGGGGGGCCTCTGCGGTCGAATTTGTCAGGGACATGCAACCCGCGTCGGGCCGGCCCCGAATGCGCCGATCGGGGGAGCGGCTGGCTCGAAAATGGGCGAGCAGGCGCCGAGCCTGAGCGTGGCCGGAAAGCCCCCGCTGTGGAGGAAAAGCGCCCGACCCATCGCCCGACATTGACCTGCCAGGTTTGCGCGCTAGGAGGGGCCGACCATCGCGCGGGTGCGGCAGCATGAGGCGGGGCCCGATCGGTGGCATGGGGTCTGGGTCTGGACCTGGGTCTTGGGGGCTTTTCATGCGTCAGTCGATGTGGGTGATGGGGCTGTCGGCGGCTGTTGCGTTGGCCATCGGCGGGTCGGTGTTCGTGGCAAAGGGCGCCTTGGCGCTCGAGGAAGGCAAGGACGAGAAGCAGCAGCTCGAGGCGTGCGAGCGCGAACTGTGCGGCATCCTCGTCAAGCGCGAGGCGACGGGTAACGACCTGCAAGTGCGCCCTGCAGAAGACCTGGACCGGCACCAAGATCAAGCAGGGCGTCGAGCAGAAGAAGCTCACCTGGGGATTCGGCGACGTGCGCTGCGCCGTGGAGGTCCAGGCCAAGCGCCAGGAGCTGCTCGATGCGCTGTCCAAGCCGCAGTTCGAGCTGAAGTTCGCCAAGCACGCGATCCGCTGCGACGTGGAGCGCGAGAAGGAGGTGATGCCGGTCACCGTGGCCTGGCGCCGCGCTTCCAGTTCAAGGACGGCAAGGCCGTGAAGGCGTGGCTCGGCATCGGCGAGATCGAGGCCCCGGCCGTGCTCAAGGGCGCGCATCTGGACGGCGGCCCAGCTCGAGGACACCTTCGGCATCGTGCACGCCGATCTGATCAGGGAGATCAACACGTTCGTGCACGAACGCTGCCCCAAGCGCGCCAGCTGAGGCACCTGTCATCCCGGACGGACCGATGCGCGCCGCCGGCGAGCAGCGGTCCGATCCGGGACCTCGTGCAGCGAGTTCGGAACTTGCCTCGCGAGGTCCCGGACAGCTTCGGGCTGCGCCCTCAGCTTCCGGGATGACGGGTGCTGACTACCTGTTCCCGCGCACCGTCTTGCCGGCGAACCGGACGGCCTCCTCGGCGGCCTTGAAGAGGGCGCGGGCCTTGTAGCCGCACTCGGCCTGCTCGGCCTCGGGATCGCTGTCGGCCACGACGCCGGCGCCCGCCTGCACGTGCATCACGCCGTCCTTGACGAGCGCCGTGCGCAGCACGATGCAGCTGTCCATCTCGCCGTCGGCGGAGAAATAGCCGACACAGCCGCCGTAGGGCCCGCGCTTCTCCTTCTCCAGCTCGTCGATGATCTCGAGCGCCCGCACCTTGGGCGCGCCTGACAGCGTGCCCGCCGGGAAGCCCGCCATCAGCGCGTCGATGGTGTCGTGCTTCCCGTCGAGCCGGCCGACCACGTGGCTGACGATGTGCATGACGTGGCTGTAGCGCTCGATCGCGAAGCTCTCCGTCACCCTGCACGCTGCCGATCTCGGCGACGCGGCCTACGTCGTTGCGCCCGAGGTCGAGCAGCATCAGGTGCTCGGCGCGCTCCTTGGGGTCGGCCAGCAGCTCCGTCTCCAGCGCCTTGTCCTCCTCCGTGCGTGGCGCCGCGCCGCCGCGTGCCGGCGAGCGGCCGGATCGTCACCTCGCCGCCGCGCACGCGCACGAGGATCTCCGGCGAGGACCCCACCAGCGCGAACGAGCCGAAGTCGAGGTGGAACAGGAACGGCGAGGGGTTGGTGCGGCGCAGCGCGCGGTAGAGCGCGAACGGCGGCAGCCCGAACGGCACCGAGAAGCGCTGGGACAGCACGACCTGGAAGATGTCGCCGGCGGCGATGTACTCCTTGGCGCGCCGCACCATGTCCATGTACTCGGCCGGCGTCGTGTTGGAGCCGGGCTCGGGCAGAACCAGCTGCGCTGCCGCCATGGCGGTGGCGTGCGGCAGGGGCGCGTCGAGGGCGGCGACCACGCCGCGCAGCCGCTCCACCGCGGCCGCGTAGGCGGCGCCTGCGTCCACGCCGGGCTCCGGCCGCACCGGCGTGACGACGATGATCTCGTCCTTGACGTTGTCGAACACGACCATGAGGGTCGGGCGCACGAACATGCCGTCGGGCACGCCGAGCGCATCGGGCGGCTGGCTCGGCAGGTGCTCGATCAGCCGCACGGTGTCGTGACCGAGGTAGCCGATGACGCCCGCCGCGATCGGCGGCAGCTCCGGCGGCAGGTCGATGCGCGAGGCCGCCAGCAGGGCGCGCAGGGAATTGAGCGCCGGCAGCGTCTCGGGCTCGAAGGCGTCGGGGTGGGTCTGCGCCCGGCGATTGATCTCGGCACGGTCGCCGGCGGCACGCCATACGATGTCGGGGGCGAGGCCGATGATGGAGTAGCGCCCGCGCGCGGCGCCGCCCTCCACCGATTCCAGGAGGCAGCTCGGCGGCCGGCCCTCGCTGAGCTTCAGCATGGCGGAGACGGGCGTCTCCAGATCGGCGACCAGGCGCGTCCACACCACCTGCGGCGCTCGCCTCGCGATAGCGCGTGAGGAAACTGCCTGCGGCCCGGCTCGGCCTCGAAATCGCGGCCGCCGGCATAGTGCTTGGTCATGGCTTCACTCCCCGGCTGCCGCCGATCCCGTCCAGTCGCTGCCCTCCAGCTCGTTGGTCTGCTGGACCCCCAGAGCCTCGAGCAGCAGCTTCTCGTTGTATGGAGCCATCCGTAGCGCGTCGCGCAGGCCCCCGACGTACTGGTCAAGGACGTCGACCCGCATCTGCTTGGCTACTTCCTGCCTTCAAGGCATCGAGCTGTCGGCCTTGGGATCGGGGGCGGCGATGATGTTGGCCACGCGGAAGATCACGCGCGATTTGCCGTCGGCTGTCGGTGCCGAGCCGACCCCGCCCTTGGCGAGCTTGAAGACCTCCTGCAGCGCGACGGCCGTCATGCCCTCCGGCGGCGGGGTGGCAATGCGCTTGACGGGCGGCGTGCGCTGGACCTTGGCGCCGAGCGACTTGGCCACCGCGTCGAAGCCTCTCTCCGGCCTTGAGCGCGCTCGACCTACTTGGTGGCCAGGCTCGCCATCTCCTTGGCCCGCTCGGCGGCGACATGAAGTCGGCCTCACCTGCGCCTTGACCTCCTCGAACGGGCGCTGCCGCTCGGGCGTGATGGCGCCGAGCGTCGAACCAGGCGAAGCCCCCGTCGCTCAGCTCCAGGACCTCGGTCTCGACGCCCTCCGTGGCGTCGAAGATCGCCTCGGCGATCTTGGTCGCGTCGGCATGGGTGATGACCTCCTTGCCGTCGGCGGCCTTGCCGGTGCGGTTGATGGCGGCGATCTCCCGGAACGGAAGTTTCAGCTCGGCGGCGATGTCCTTGAGCCCTTTGCCCTTTGTGCGCAGCGTTCTCGACCTTCTCGTAGATCCCACTGCCACCTGCTCGCCGCCGCGCTCGGCCGCGATGCGCTCCCTGATCTCTCCCTTTGCCTCCTCGAAGGTGCGCTTCTTGCCGGCCTCGATCTCGCTCACGCGCAGACAGCACCATCGAGAACTGGCCTTCGACGGGGGGCGACAGCTCGTTCGAGCTTCAGGTTGAAGGCGGCCTCGGCGATCTTTGGGATCGATCATCTCCGTCCGCGTCAGCAGGCCGAGGTCGATGTCGGCCGGCGGGGAAGCCGAGCTTCTCGGCCGCCGCCTTGAAGTCCTTCGCCTTCGACAGCTCGGCATAGGCCTTGTCCGCCGCCGCCTTGTCGGGGAAGGTCAGCTGCGCGACGCGACGCTTCTCCGGAACGTCATAGGAAGCCTTTGCGGCTTCGTAGGCTGCCTTGATCTCCTCGTCGGTCACCTTGGCGCGCGACAGTATCTCCTCGCGCGACATGAGAAGCAGATTGGCCTTGACGTTCCTCGAACGCCACGTACTTGCCCTTGTTGCTCTCGTAGAACTCCTGCTGCTGCTTCTCGCTGGGGTCGGCGACGGTGATGCGCTTGGTGAAGTCGGGGATGATGTACTCGATCGCCCGCTGCTCGTCGCGGAAACGGTAGAGCACCTCCAGGAGGTACTTCTGCGGCACGGGGTTGGCGCCCAGCGTCTCCGTCAGCTGCTCGCGCCACAGGTCGCGGCGGCGCGCACGCTCGTATTCGCCCACGCTGCGAAAGCCGGCCTGGCGGATGACCTGCCGATATTTGTTGCCGTCGATCCTGCCCTTGGCATCGATGATCGTCCGGATGCTGGCCCCTGATGATCGCGCCGACGATGGCGTCGGAGGCCGTGACCCCGAGCTCCTTGGCGTGCAGGTCGAGCGCGGCGCGTCGCCGATCAGGCGCGTCGACGCGCGCGCTTCCGGCACGCCGAGGAGCTTCGCCTGCTCGGGCGTCAGCTGTGCGGCCGAGCTTGCTCGCCTACGGACTTCGATCTCCTGCTGGTAGGCATGTCTGAAGTCGTCCACCGATATCTGGGTCTTGCCGACGGTGGCCATCGGGCCGCTCTGCGAGGGACCGCGCCCCAGGTAGTCGCCGATGCCCCAGAGAGCGAAGGCGACGACGAGGAGCCCGAGCAGGACCTTTGCGAACAGGTTTGCGACGCCCCGTCGCATTGCATCGAGCATTGGGCTTGATCCCGGGTTGCTGCCGGCCGAAACGCGCCGGCGCGTGCCGTCATACCGGTGACGCCGCGAATGTCCAGGATTTTCCCGGCCCACGCGGATGATCGGCTGAGGATGCGCGTTAACCTATGAAAGGCTGGCGGCCCCGGCAAGCCTCGTGATCAATCGCTTCTGCCGGGCCCCATTGGGCTCGCCAGGGCGGTGTAGTAGCGGATTCGGCACGGGGTGAAGCGTGAAGAAGCGGGTAACCTTGTCCGGTCGAGCGGAGCAGGAACGAGAGTGCGACGGCCATGACAACTGCAGGCATTCGCCCCCTCGTGGCGGGGAACTGGAAGATGAACGGCCTTGCCGCGGCCCTCGGCGAGGCCCGGCGCGTGCAGGAGCGGCTGGAAGAGCCGGGCTTCGCCGCAGCCGTCGATGTCATGATCTGCCCGCCGGCGACCCTCGTCGCCGAGCTCGCCAGGGCAGGCGCAAGGCTCGCGCCTGGCGGTCGGGGCGCAGGACTGCCACTGGGAGGCGCGCGGGGCCCATACCGGCGACATTTCGCGCCGAGATGCTCAGGGATGCGGGCGCCAGCGCCGTCATCGTGGGCCATTCCGAGCGCCGCGCCGATCACGGCGAACGCTCCGGCGACGTGAGGCGCAAGGCGCTGGCCGCGCATCGCGCCGGCCTCGCGGCCATCGTCTGCATCGGCGAGACCGCGGGCGAGCGCAGGGCCGGCCTGACGCTCGCGGTGGTGGAGCAGGCAGCTCTCGCATCGCTGCCGGACAGGATCGGCGCCGCCGACACGGTGCTGGCCTACGAGCCGGTCTGGGCCATCGGCACCGGGCTCACCGCTTCGACCGGCGACATTGCCGAGGTGCACGGCATTCCTGCGCCGGGCGCTGGCCGGGCGCTTCGGCGCGGCCGGCGCAGGCGTGCGCATCCTCTACGGTGGCTCGGTGAAGCCGGACAATGCCAGGGAACTCATGGCGGTTGCCAATGTCGACGGGGCGCTGGTCGGCGGGGCGAGCCTCAAGGCCGACGATTTCCTGGCCGTGATCGCCGCCTGCGCCGCTTGACCGGGCGCGCGAAGCGCGGCTTAGTGCCGCGTCTGGCAAGCTGCGGAGCGCTCGTGCAGCACTCGACGCATATGGTCCCCGATCTGCAAGAGGGAGCCCACCTCGTACCGATGACCATGGGCCGAATCCTGCTCCTCCTCGCTGCTCTCGCTGCGACTGCTGGTCGGGCGCGCGCGGCGCCGCTCGATGCCGAGAGCTGTGCCAAGCTCATGAACGAGCACGGGCAGCTGGAGCGGGCCGGGGTCGAGGCGGACATGGCGAAGGGCCCGGAGTGGGCGAAGGCCAATCTCCTTCCCGAGAAGCTCGAGCGCATCCGCCGCTTCATCGAGATCGACGGAGCAGCTCCTGTTCCGCTGCAGGCAGAAATCCCTGGTGAGCCTGCCGCCCGAGATCGAGGCGCCCCGACAGCGAGCAGGACAAGGACAAGGACAAGGACGACGCCCCGCGCGTGCCACCTTCAGGCGCGGGCGACAAGACCAAGCGACAGCAAGACCAAGACGGCGCCGGCCACGAAGAAGAATGGCCCGGGCCCCGCGAAGAAGGCGGCGGTGCAGCCGGCGGCCAAGTCCACGCCCACGCCCAAGTCTCGCCCAAGCCGCAGCCGAAGCAGGCGCCCGGCACCGCCAAAGCCTCCGCAGGCGAAGCTGCCGGAGAAAGCGAGTGCGCCGGCGAAGCAGCCTCGCCAGCGACCAAAGCGTGCCCAGAAAGCCAAGGACGAGCGGATTGAGATGGTCTGCGGCCCCGGGAGCAGACGGGCGCAAAGTTGCACCTGCCGCGGACTTGAATTGTTGGCGACGCGGCCGCAGCTGGTGTAGAAGCCCGCAAGAAGTACAGAAAACAGCAAGAACGCAGCCAGAGGTCGCGCCCAGCATGGCCACCTTGCGTCCTCTTCCTTCACATCCTGATCGCCGTCGGCCTGATCGGCGTGGTGCTGCTGCAGCGCTCGGAAGGCGGGGCGCTGGGTATCGGCGGAGGCGGCGGAGGCGGGTTCATGACCGGTCGCGGAGCCTCCAACTTCCTCACGCGCGCGACCGCCGGCCTGGCCGCCGCGTTCTTTGCCACCAGCCTGTTCCTGTCGCTGGTCGGCGCCCGCTCGGAAGGGCCGCGCTCGGTCCTGGAGTCGGGCAAGATCCAGCGTACCCAAGCCCGACAAGCCCGGAGCCGACGGCCCGGCGATGAACCTGCCCGATACGGCCCCCGACAAGGCGCCCGAGAAGAAGGGCGACGCGCCCCCCGAGCCGCCGAAAGTCCCGCAGTCGAAGTAGTGGTATCAGAATCCTCCGGGTCTGACACCTGCAAGCGCCATGCTCACGCTCAGCCTCCTGCGGCACGCCAAGTCGAGCTGGGCCATCGCCGGTGTCGACGATTTCGACCGGCCGCTCAACCCGCGCGGCGAGGATGCAGCTCCGCGCATGGGCAGGTTCATGGCGACGCGGAGCATCGCGCCCGAGCTGATCCTGTGCTCGCCCGCGGCGCGCACGCGCCAGACGCTCGAGCTCGTGCTGCCCAGGCTGCGGCGGAAGCCCGAGGTCGTCTACAAGGACGCCCTCTACGACGCCCCCGAGGGGGTCCTGCTCGCCCACATCCGCAAGGTCCCCGCCAGCGTGCGCCACGTCATGGTGATCGGCCACGACCCTGGCCTGCACGCCCTGGCGCTGCATGCTTGCCGGCACCGGCCGGCGCAAGGACCTCGATGCGCTGGTGGAGAAATTCCCGACTGCGGGCCTCGCGGTCATTGCGTTCCCGGCGCGCGCATGGTCCGGGGTCAAGCGCGGCGCAGGCCAGCTGGAGCTGTTCATGACGCCGAAGCGTCTGCCGCAGCGCTGAACCGCGATCTTGACCTTCGGCGGTCCGGTCCCCTACACCCTCGTCATGCTCGTCCTCATAGATAACTACGACAGCTTCACCTACAATCTCGTCCACTTCCTGGGCGAGCTGGGTGCCCGCTGCCAGGTGTTCCGCAACGACAAGATCAGCGTGGCGGAGGTTCTGAAGCTGGCGCCGAAGGGCATCGTGCTCTCGCCGGGCCCCTGCACCCCGAACGAGGCCGGCATCTGCCTCGAGCTGATCGAGAAGGCGGGTCCGGATATTCCGCTGCTCGGCGTGTGCCTCGGACATCAGGCCATCGGGCAGGTCTACGGTGGTGCAGTGGTGCGCGCGCCCGTCCCCATGCACGGCAAGCTGTCCGAGATCACCCACACCGGCAAGGCGCTATTCAAGGGCCTGCCGCGGCGGTTCGAGGTCACGCGCTATCACTCGCTGATCGTTGAGCGCGAGCGCCTGCCCGCGAGCCTTGCCGTCACCGCCCGGACGGCAGACGGCCTGATCATGGGGCTGCAGCACAAGCAGCATCCCGTGCACGGCGTGCAGTTCCACCCGGAGAGCATCGCCTCCGAGCACGGCCACGCGCTGCTCGCCAACTTCCTCGAGCTCGCCGGCCTTGCCCCGCGCCGCCGCAACATCAAGCCTGCCCGCCACGCCGCTTGAGGTCGCACGCGTGTCATCCCGGAATCGCGCGCCAGCGCATATCCGGGACCCAGGGCGGCGGGAACGGTGACGCCTCGGACCCTGGGTACCGGCTCGCGGGCTGACGCCCTCGCCCGGCATGACAATCGATCAGGACAATCGAGCCCGGCACCGCGTAGCGCACACGGATCGGGGCGCGCAAGTGCGCGTTGACAGGAAGCTGCGGCACGGGCTCATATGACCCGATCGAAATGAGAGGCTGCCGCGCTGGGTCGAAGCTCCGCTCGACCCATCGGGCGTCTCGCCAAAGTGTCGTCGGAACTCGCGGCTGCAGCAGGCCACGAAGCCGGCGGTCAACCGGGAGGAACCGACGATGATGCGAAGCGAAATTCCTGCTCGCGGCGGGGCTGTCCGCTGCGGCCGGCATTGCCGTGCTTTGGGCCCTTCCCTCCGCCGAGGCGCAGCAGCGCAAGTCGCTGCGCTGGTCGACGGCGCAGGTGGGCTCCTACGGCTATACGATCGCGGCCTCGATGGCGAAGGTGCTGGAGCAGGCGCTGGACGGCGAGTACACGGTCACCGTGCAGCCCTATCAGTCCCCGACGGTTTCCATGAAGGCGACAATGGATGGCGACGCCGAGATCGCATACGTCGCCGACATCGGCATGACGCAGTTCCAGCGAACGCGTCGGCCCCTTCAAGGACTACAAGCCCACCAAGCCGGAGCTGGTGCACACCTGGTACGCCTATCCGATGGAATCGATGATGGCGACATCGGCGAAGGATGCCGACAAGTTCAAGTGCTGGAAGGATTTCAGCGGCCAGCCGGTGTACTTCACCCAGGCCGGCTTCCAGAACTGGCTCAACTGGCAGCGCATCTTCAAGGCGCTGGGCTACGACTTCAAGCACGTGCAGATCGACAACAAGGCCAACGGCGATGCGCTGGAGCAGGGAACGATCGTCGGTTCGGCGATCTACACCACGGCCGGCCGCTCACTGCCGCCCTATTGGAAGGAGACCGAGGTGCGGATGGACATCAGGGTCATCAACCCGTGTCCGGATGAGGTCGCC
Organism: uncultured Alphaproteobacteria bacterium; assembly: GCA_963758625.1. GTDB lineage: Bacteria > Pseudomonadota > Alphaproteobacteria > Rhizobiales > Hyphomicrobiaceae > AWTP1-13. The sequence goes on from CAVWWJ010000016.1 coordinate 68,299, forward strand.
AAGCTCAAGGCGGCGGGGCTCGCGGTCGTCGAGCGTTGAAGCGAAGGATGGGTTCGCCAAGAACGTCGGGCCTGCGACCCTGCAGGGCGTGCCGATCCTGTTCGGCTACAACGTGCGGTCGGATATGCCGGAAGCCATCGTCTACAAGATGATCAAGGCGTTCTACGACAAGCGGGAAGAGCTGGTGAAGATCGAGCCGGGCTTCATCCCGATGGCCAAGGACTTCGTCGGCATGCAGGCACAGGGCATCAACGCCAATCCGCAAATCCCCGTGCATCCGGGCCTGGCCAAGTTCATGAAGGAGCACAAGGCCTGGGACGACAAGTGGAAGGTCGCGGCCGGCACCTGATCGCTCGTTGCAGACGGGGCGGGAGGGACGTGCACCAAGGCACGGATGCCCGCCCCCGAAATTCCATCGCAGACTAGAACGTGAGGCCGACGACAACCCGCGAACGGGGCCGGCTTGGTGCGCCTCATCTGTCCCAGGGCGCGCCGATATCGGAAGACGATGTCTTCCGCCAAAGGGGGAAGCATGTCGAGCGCAGTGCTCATGAGATACGCCACGCTCAGTAATCTGGCCTTTGTCCTGGCGTCGCTGCAATGCGCTTGGCTGGTTTGGTTCTTCTACACCGGCTTCGGCGGAGCGCTGGAGCTCGTCGTGCACCTGATGTCGGTCGCTCTCGCCCTGCAGATCCTGTTCATGTATCAGCAGGGTTACTTCTACCGGTGGCTGCCGCCGATCGCCAACCACCTCCTGGTCGCCGTCTATCTGGGCATTTGTCTGCCTCGCCTTCGTTTATTTCCACTACGAGTACGAGCGGCTCGCGATCTACGCGATGGGCACATTCAACCGCCAGGACTTCATCGTCGGGCTGTTGGTCTTCCTGCTGGTGATGGAGCTGTCCCGGCTCGCGCATCCGATCTTGTTCTGGACCAACGTTTTCATGGTCGTCTACACGCTGTGGGGCTTTCTCAGCCCCGTGGATTTCTTTTGGCATCCCGGCATCTCCTTCTACCGGGTGGTCACCTCGAGCACGGTGGAGTTCTCCACCGGCATCTACGGCAGCTATGGCCAGCTCGCCCTCACCCTGATCGCGGCGTTCCTGTTGCTGGCGGGGGTCGCGAACGGGTTCAATGCGCAGCACTCGATGGTCAGGGTCGTGCGGCTGATCGCCCGCTCCAGGCGGATGATTCCGCAAACCGCCGTGGTGGGGTCGAGCGCGATCGGACTGATCAGCGGCAGCGGCTCGGCCAACGCCGCCGTGGTCGGCACCATCACGATTCCGCTGATGATGCGCTATGGCGTTCCCGGCACCTTCGCCGCCGCCGTCGAGACCGCCGCATCGATGGGCGGGCTGATCGACCCGCCAATGATGGGCGCCGCCGCCTTCATAATGGCAGAGTTCCTGGGTGTGCCCTACTGGGATGTCGTGCTGCGCGGCTGGGCGCTCACCTTCGTGTACTACATCTCGGTCGGCTTTGCGGTCTATCTCCTGTGCGTGCGCCTGCTGCCGGGCGACAAGATCGCCAAGCCGCACGTGCCGCTCTACGACCGGCTCACGACGGCCATCTTTTTCGCGGCCGTGGGCTATCTCGTCTATCTGATGGGCTTCATCGGCAAGGGCGAACTGCTGGCCGCCCTCTACACCGCGGTCTTCATGCTGGGCCTGCTGGTCCCGACGTTCCTCTTGTTCCGCTATGGGCTGAAGGAGCCCACGCTCGAGGGCGAGACGCTGCTCGGAAGCCTCCGGCGCGGGATCGAGACGCATGCCGAGATGACGTCGTACCTCACGCTGCTGCTGGCGACGCTGGGCATCATGATCGGCCTGTTCACGGTCACCGGCTTCATCAACCGCATGGGCGCCATACTGCTCGACCTCGGCAACTGGCACATCGCGGCCCTGATCGGCATGGCCTGGGTGTTCGGCTGGCTCGCGGGCACCGGCCTGCCCCCCACCGCGACCTACATCATCGGCGCGATCGTCATCGTGCCGCCGATGCGCAAGGTCGGGATCGACCCCTGGGTCGCGCATTTCTTCGTGTTCCTGCTGTCGGTGTGGGGCGAGCTGTCGCCGCCCACCTCGCTCACGGCCGCGGTCTCGGCGCGCATCGCCAACGTGTCGTTCATGCGCACGATGTTCGAGGCGCTCAAAATCTGCGCCCCCATCACCCTCATGACGTTCGCGATCTTCACCCGCCACAACATGGTGACGACCACGGGGTGGCTGGCGATTGCCGATACGCTGCTCGTGCTCGCCAGCACGCTGGGCATCGCCTTCGCCATGTTCGGAAAGACGCACAACAACCGCGCCGTCGACATCTTCCTTCGCTGCCTGGTGGCGGCGATCGCCTTCGTTGCCATGTTCCATCCGGACATGTCGATTTCGGCGATGGTGGCCGGCGTGGTAGGGCTGGCGCTCGTCGGCGGCGTGGCGCGGCACATCCAGCTGGCGCCCAAGACCTACGCGATCAAGGAAACGCATGTTCCGGCGGAGGGCGATCTCGAGCCCGTGCTCGCCAGTGCCAAGCGCGACATAGGATAGGGATTCAGGGATTCGGGGACTGGGGATTAAGGATTAGCTCTTGCATTCCCAGCCCCAATCCCTAATCCCTAGTGCCCAACCCCCAATTCCTAGAAGCGCAGTTGACGCATGACCATCAAGAGCATGACCGGTTTTGCGCGGGCGGACGGGACCGCCGGCCTCTTCGGCTGGCATTGGGAGCTGCGCTCGGTGAACGGGCGCGGCCTCGATGTCAGGCTGCGCCTGCCGCCGGGGTTCGAGGGGCTCGAGCCGCGCATCCGCGAGGCAGTGGCGGGCCGCATCAGCCGCGGCAGCCTGACCGTGAACCTGAGCGTCAAGCGCGCGCACGGCCAGACCGAGATCAGGCTCAACGAGATCGCCTTGCGGCAGGTGCTGGCGGCGGTCGATGCGCTCCGCGCTGCGGCGCCGGTGGGCCCGCCGAGCGCCGAGGCCCTGCTCAACGTGCGCGGCGTGCTCGAGCTGGTCGAGCCCGAGGAGAGCGAGGCGGAGGCCGCCCAGCGCACCGAGGCGATGCTTCAGAGCCTCGGCGAGGCCCTCGACGGAATGGTCCGCGCCCGGTCCGAGGAGGGGCGCCGGCTGAGAGACATCGTCGAGCGCCAGGTCGCCGACATCGAGCGCCTGGTCGGCGGCATCGAGCGCTCGCCGTCGCGCTCGCCTGCCGCCGTGCGCCAGCGCCTCAAGGAGCAGGTCGGCAAGCTGCATCGAGACCGGCGCCGCGCTCGACGAGGCGCGTCTCTATCAGGAAGCGGCGCTGCTGGCGGCCCGGGCCGACGTGGAGGAGGAATTGAAGCGTCTCGCCGCGCACGTGGCGGCGGCGCGCGATCTGCTCGGCAAGGCCGAGCCCGCCGGGCGCCGGCTCGACTTCCTGGCCCAGGAGTTCAACCGCGAGGCCAACACGCTGTGCTCCAAGGCGAGCGACCCCGAGACGGTGCGCTCGGGGCTCGAGCTGAAGGCCGTGATCGACCAGATGCGCGAGCAGGTCCAGAACATTGAGTAAGGCCACCGTGAAGGACGGCCCTCCTGTCGCCCGCAGGGGCATGCTGCTCGTCCTCTCCTCGCCCTCCGGCGCGGGCAAGACCACGCTCGCCCGCCGCCTGCTCGCGGCCGACGCCGGCATACGCATGTCGGTGTCGGTGACGACACGCAAGCCGCGCCGCGGGGAGGTGGAAGGCGCGGACTACTTCTTCGTCGACCATGCGCAGTTCGACCGGCTGCGGCGCGCGCGCAAGCTGCTCGAGTGGGCGGAGGTGTTCGGTGAGAGCTACGGCACCCCCAAGGCCCGCGTGCTGGAAATGGTGGAGGCCGGCACCGACGTGCTGTTCGACATCGACTGGCAGGGCGCGCGCCAGCTCAAGAGGCGCCTGCCGCGCGATGTCGTGCGCGTGTTCATCCTGCCGCCCGGACGGCACCACGCTGGAGCGGCGCCTCGAGGCACGCGACCAGGATTCCGCGGCAGCGGTGAAGCGGCGCCTGAGGGCGGCGGCGAACGAGATCGGCCACTGGCGCGAGTATGATTACGTGATCGTCAACGCCGGCCTGGAGGCGAGCGTTGCAGCGCTAACCGGCATCCTCGCCGCCGAGCGGTTGAGGCGGGAGCGCCAGACCGGCCTCGAGGCCTTCGTCGCCGGGGTCGTCGCGAGCCTCTGAATGCCCTCAGCCGCTGCGCCGGAGGCCCGCTGAGGGCTCCGATCAGGTCTGGAAACAGGTTCTCATCGGCTTCCGGGAGTGCAGCCCCCTGTATCAGCCGCCGACCGGCCTCTTCAGGCAGGCGACGTGGTGGCCCGGGGCCACCTCGAGCAGCGGGGGATCGTCGATGCGGCAGGCGGCCTCCGCGTAGGGGCAGCGGGTGTGGAAGCGGCAGCCGCTCGGCGGCTGCATGGGGCTCGGAACGTCGCCCTGCAGGACCACGCGCTTCATTTTGCGCCGCGCCGGGTCGGGGATGGGCGCCGCCGCGAGCAGTGCCTCGGTGTAGGGATGCAGGGGCGTCGCAAACAGGGTGTGCTTGTCGGCGATCTCGACGATGCGGCCGAGGTACATCACGGCGATGCGGTGGCTGATGTGCCGCACGACGGCCAGATCGTGGCTCACGAACAGATACGCGAGCGCCAGCTCGTCCTGCAGCTCGATCATCAGATTGAGCACCTGCGCGCGCACCGACACGTCGAGCGCGGAGACCGGCTCGTCCGCGACGATCAGGTCGGGATTGACCGACAGCGCCTTGGCGATGCCGAGGCGCTGGCGCTGGCCGCCGGAGAACTCGTGGGCGTAGTGGCGCATGCTCTCCGGCCGCAGCCCGACGCGCCGGAAGAGCTCCGCAACCTTGGCCTCCTTCGCGCGGCCGGAGGCGAGACGGAAGTTCTCCAAGGGCTCGCCGACCATGGCGCCGGCGGTGAGCCGGGGGTTGAGCGAGGAGTAGGGGTCCTGGAACACGATCTGGACGCGGCGGCGGTGCTCCCACATGGCGCCCGGACCGAGATCGGTGACATCGACGCCGCCGAGCCGGATGCGGCCGGCGGTCGGCTCGATGAGCTTCAGCACCATGCGGCTGACGGTGGTCTTGCCGCATCCCAACTCGCCGACGAGGCCCAGCGTCTCGCCGCGCCGGATCGAGAAGCTGACGCCGTCCACGGCCCTGATGACGCCCTTCTGGCGTTGCAGGAAGCCGCTCCTGACCGGGAAATGCCTGACGAGGTCGTTGACCTCCAGGGTTGCCGGCTCGTTCATAGGGCGGCCTCGGCGACGCGCTGGGCCTCCCAGCAGGCGACCAGGTGCTCCGGTGCGGCGCCGATGAGCGGCGGAGCCGTGCGGCAGCGCTCGACTGCGAAGCTGCAGCGGGGCGCGAAGGCGCAGCCGGCGATCGGCCGATTGAGGGCGGGGACGGTCCCCGGTATCTCGGCGAGCCGCGGTCGGCCGCTCGCCTTTCCGCCTTCGCCATTGGCGCGCGGCAGCGCGCGCAGGAGGCCGCGCGTGTAGGGGTGCATGGGCTCGTTGAACAAGGCGGTGGCTAGCGCTTCTTCCACCATCCGGCCCGCGTACATGACGATGACGCGCTCGCAGGTCTCGGCCACGACGCCGAGGTCGTGGGTGATGAGGATGATGGCTGTCCCCAGCTTCTCCTTCAACTCCAGCATGAGGGCGAGGATTTGCGCCTGCGTCGTCACGTCGAGCGCGGTGGTGGGCTCGTCGGCGATCAGCACCTCGGGGTCGCAGGCGAGCGCCATGGCGATCATGACGCGCTGGCGCATGCCTCCCGACAACTGGTGCGGATAGTCGCCGAGGCGGCGGCCGGCGTCGGGGAGGCGCACGAGCTCCAGCATCTCGCGCGCGCGGTTGCGAGCGGCGCGCCCGGAAAGGCGCATGTGGCGCACGATGCTTTCAGAGATCTGGGTGCCGATGGTGAGGACCGGATTGAGGCTCGTCATCGGCTCCTGGAAGATCATCGCGATCTTGTGGCCGCGCAGCTCGCGCATCGCCTCGGCCGGCAGCTGGGTGAGCTCGCGGCCGCCGAAGCGGATCGAGCCGCCGACGATGCGGCCCGTCTCCGGCGCGATCAGGCCGAGGAGGGACAGCGCGGTGACCGACTTGCCGCAGCCCGACTCGCCCACGACCCCCAGCGTCTCGCCGGCCCTAAGATCGAAGGAGACGCCGTCGACCGCGTGCACGACGCCGTCGGCGGAGAAGAACTGCGTCCTCAAGTCTCGCACCTCGAGCACGCTCACATGCGCCTCGCGAGTCGCGGGTCGAGGCGGTCGCGCAAACCGTCGCCCAGCATGTTGACGGCGAGCACGGTGACCGCCAGGAACGCGCCCGGAAAGAAGATGCTCCACGGTGCGATCTGAAAGAAGGTGCGGCCCTGGGCGACGATGTTGCCCCAGCTCGGAATCTCGAGCGGCACGCCGGCGCCGAGGAAGGAGAGGCCCGCCTCGATCAGCATCGCCGAGGCGCACACGTAGGTGGCCTGCACGATCAGCGGCGCCAGCGTGTTGGGCAGGATGTGGCGCACGATCAGCTTGCCCTGGCGCGTGCCGCCGGCAATGGCGCTCTCGATGTAGGGCTGCGCCCGGATCGACAGCACCACGGAGCGCACCACGCGCACGACGCGCGGCACCTCCGGGATCACGATGGCGGCAATCACGATCTGGAGGCTCGGCCGCGTCAGCGTGATGAGGGCAATGGCGAGCAGGATCGACGGGATCGCCATGATGCCGTCCATGGCCCGCATGACGAGCCCGTCGAGGCGCCGGAAATAGCCGCAGAGCAGCCCGATCACGAGGCCGATGAGGCTCGCGATCGCCGCCACCGACAGGCCGACGACGAGCGAGACGCGGGCGCCGTTGACGGTACGGGAAAACACGTCGCGGCCGTACTGGTCGGTGCCGAACCAGAACGGCTCCGACGGCGGCCGCAGCCGGTTGATCGGTGCCTGCCGGAACGGGTCGCCGGCAATCCACGGCGCGGCAAGCGCCATGACGGCAAGGGCCCCCAGCAACACGGCGCCAACGAATATCGTGGGGTTGCGGCGGATGGCGCGGCCGACCCTGGCGAGCGGCGAGGCGACCCGAGGTGGCGCGTCGGCGGTGGCGGTAAGGGTCACGGCGAGTACCTGATGCGCGGGTCCAGGAACACGTAGGACACGTCGATGACGAGGTTGACGAGCACCTTGGCGGCGGCGAACACGATGATGAGCCCCTGCACGATCGGGTAGTCGCGCTTGAGGACGGCATCGACGGTGAGCCGGCCGAGACCCGGGATGTTGAACACGGTTTCGGTGATCACCACGCCGGAGATCAGGAGCGCGATGCCGATGCCGATCACCGTGACAATGGGCACCGAGGCGTTCTTCAGGGCATGCAGCAGGAGCACGCGCCGGGTCGTGAGGCCCTTGGCGTCGGCCGTGCGCACGTAGTCCTGCGCGAGCACCTCCAGCATCGAGGCGCGCGTGATGCGGGCGATCAGCGCCATGTAGGTGATGCCGAGCGCCAGCGATGGCAGGATCAGGCACTCCGCCCAGGGCCAGAGCCCCTGGCTGATCGGCCGATAGCCCTGCACCGGCAGCCACCCGAGCTTGACCGCAAAAATGTAGACGAGCAGGTAGCCGACCAGGAACACCGGCATCGCGAAGCCCATCACCGCGAACCCCATGACCAGCCGGTCGACCAGGCGGCGTGCCTTCGACGCCGCCAGCACGCCGAGCGGGATCGCCAGGCACACGGCGACGAGCAGGGTCGTGAGCGTCAGCGACAGCGTGGGCTCGATGCGCTGCAGGATCAGCCGGCCGACCGGCATGTTGGAGAAGATCGAGGTGCCGAAGTCGCCCTGGGCCATGCCCGACACCCAGACCACGAACTGCTCCAGCATCGGCCGGTCGAGGCCGAGCTTGGCGCTCACGGCGGCGATCTGCTCGGCGGTCGCATCCTCGCCCGCAATAATGGCCGCGGGGTCGCCGGGTGCCAGGCGCAGGAGGAAGAACACGAACACCGCCACCACCACCATGACGGGGATGGTCGCGAGCAGGCGGCGCAGGATATAGGCGGTCATGCTGGCGCCAACGGGTCAGACCTCGATGCGCACGGTCGACGGGGAAGGCGCGGGCAGGTACCTGCCCCCGTTCCCGTGCCTACTTCTTGTTGATGTTCCAGAGCACGAACAGGCCGGTATTCGGCACCACTCCGTCGATCCTGTCGGCGCGGTAGGCGTAGAGCTGCTGCCACTGGCCGAAGGGGATGTACACCACCTCGTCCATGGCGCGCGCCTGCAGGTCGCGGGCAATGCGAAGCTTCTCCGCGTCGGTCTGGGCGAAGCCGTAGGCTGAGCGCAGCTTCTCGATCTCGGCATCGCAGGGCCAGCCGAACAGCCCCTTGCCGCAGGCGGCGCCGATCCAGGTGTGGAGCACCGGATTGGCGCTCCCCACTCCGCCCGTCGTGGTTACGAAAATGTTCCAGCCGCCCTGGGCCGGCGCCTCCTTCTTGGCGCGGCGCGAGACCACCGAGCCCCAGTCCATCGACTGCACGTCGAGGTTGATACCGGCTTCGCGCATGGCCTGGATCAGCACCTGCGTGGCGGGCGTGATGGTGGCGTGGTCCGTCGCTGCCAGCACCGTGATGGGCTCGCCGTTGTAGCCCGCCTCCTTCAGGAGCTGCAGCGCCTTCTTCGGGTTGTGCTCCTTGAACCAGTGGTTGCCGGCGTCGCTGGCGAGCGGCGAGCCGCAGGTGATGAGGCCGTGGCAGATGCGGTAGTACTTCGGATCGCCGACGATCGCGCGCAGGAAGTTCTCCTGGTTGACGAGGTAGTACATGGCCTGGCGCGCCTTCACGTTGTTGAAGGGCGGATGCAGGTGGTTGAGCCGGATCAGGCCGTGCGTCGAGTCGAGCGAGCCGGTCGGCGCCAGCTTGACACCCTTGGCCTTCTCGAGGATGGGGTAGAAATCGACGTTGGGGTTCTCGTAGAGGTCGATCTCGCCGTTGACGAGGGCCGACATGGCGGTCTGGGAATCCGGGATCCACACGAGCTCGATGCGGTCGACGCCGGGGAACTTGGCGCCGGCGAAGCTTTCCGCCTTCTCGTTGCCCGGCCGTGTCACGTAGTCCTTGTTCTTCAGGTACACGGCCTTGCTGCCTGGCACCCATTCGTCCTTGGCGAATTTGTATGGCCCCGAGCCGATCGCCTCCTTCACCTGCTGCTGCGGGTCGGTGGCGGCATCCTTGGCGCGCATGATGACCGGGACCGACGAGTTGGTCTTGCCGAGCGTCTCCAGCACCAGGCCGTAGGGCTCTTTCAGCGTCATGCGGAAGGTCTTGTCGTCGATGGCCTCGAGCTTGTCGACGAAGGTGAACAGCCGCTGGCCCGCACTGTCCTTCTTGCCCCAGCGTCCCAGCGAGGCGATCACATCCGTGGTGGTGACCGGCGAGCCGTCGTGGAACTTGAGCTTGTCGCGGAGCGTGAAGGTGTAGACGAGCTTGTCCTCGGATATGTCGTACTTGTCGACCATCTGCGGCTTCGGCCGCATGTTGTCGTCATTGCCGAACAGGGTGTCGTAGACCAGCATGCCGTGGATGTTGGCGATAGTCTGCGTCGTCCACATCGGATCGAGCACGCGCACATCGGCGTGCATCACCGCGCGCAGCACTTTCTCCTGGGCGTCGGCTGGAGGCGCCCCTGCCGCTGCGATTGCGGCCAGCAGGGCCGCAAAGAGGTTTGCCGGCTTTGGCAGTGACGTCCGGGCCGAAAAGGACATGGCTGTCTCCCCGAGTGAGCTTGTGGCCAGTATGCAAGCGCCCCGGCGCCGGCACAATATGTGGCAAACGCCACGCAGCTGGGCAGAACGGCGCGAAGCCGGGCAGGGTCTCGTTCCCTGCAAGGGGAAGATCCCGGATAACCTCGGCCCGGCCTGAAGGCCGGCCCTTGGTTTCCGGGAACGCCGCAAAGGGGGCCGGTGCTCTATCAGCAGGCCTCTCCTCTTGCGTCCCCGGCCGGAGCGCAAGGACTTGAATCGAAGATCAAGTCCTTGGCGCGCAGAGCCGGGGTTTTCACCGGCAGCCGTTGGAGCGCCGAGCCCACGACGTGGTCGAGCCGGCAGCCATCGATCTCTCTCCTGGCAGATCGGCGTTGCTTGCAAATGCATTGCAGCGCTTCGGCTCGATGCATTACCGTCTGCGGCGTGTTGCGGAACGTCTCGGCCTCGGCGGGGGCCAATGCCACGGGAGACGGCAGCGATCGTCTCTCGGGGGTAGTTTGGGGGACACCTCGCTATCGTCGGGCGGACACTGAGCAAAGTGACGGGAGAATTCTCCTGCAACAGGAGATGCCCATGAAGGGAGGCTCAACATGCGTTCCAGCGCTCTGGTTGCCACGCTGACGGCTTGTCTGGCCGTGTCGCCGGTCCTCGCCGAAGAATTCCCGAAGAGCACGCCCGAGAAGCTGGGACTCTCCCCCGAGCGTCTGCAGCGCATCAAGTTTCTCCTGAAGGCCGATGTCGAGAAAGGTCGCCTGCCGGGTGCCGTGGTTGCAGTCGCTCGCAAGGGCCGGCTCGGCTATTTCGAGGCCATCGGCTACCGCGATGCCGACAAGAAGCTGCCGATGCTGGGCGACGAGATCTTCTCGCTTGCCTCCATGACGAAACCGATCGTGTCGATCGCCATCATGATGCTGATCGAGGAGGGCAAGCTCTTCCTCTCCGATCCGGTCGGCAAATATCTGCCGGCGCTCGCCAATATGCAGGTCGGTGTCGTCAAGACGGACGCGCAGGGCAAGACGACCGTGGAGACTGTGGCGGCCAGACGGCAGCCTACGATCCAGGACCTACTGCGTCACACGTCGGGCCTTACCTACGGTGGGCGCGGAGAAACACCGGTGCACAAGCTGTGGCCGGCCGGATCGGCCGTTGCCGCCGTGACCTACACTGGGCCCGAGTTCATCGAGGCGTTGTCCAAGGCGCCGCTGCTCTATCATCCTGGGACGGTCTGGGACTACAGCTTGTCGACCGATGTGCTCGGCCTCATCGTCGAGGCCGTCAGCGGTCAATCGCTGGGCGCGTTCCTGGCCGAGCGCATTTGGAACCCGCTCGGGATGGTCGATACGAGCTTCGTCATTCCGGACAGCAAGAGGGGCCGCTATGCGCTGGCCTTCCCCAACGATCCGCTGACCAATCGGCCGCAGAACGTGTTGCATGCCGGCAAGCCGGCGAAGTTCGAGTGCGGCGGGGCTTGCGCGGCCTCGACGGCGACGGACTACCTGCGCTTTGCGCAGATGCTGGCCAACGGCGGCATCCTGGACGGCAAGCGCCTCGTTTCGCGCACGACACTCCAGATGATGACCTCCGATCAGCTCGGCCCCGCTGTCCTGGGCCGCACGACGAGCTCGGCGCTCGTCGAGGGCTACACGTTCGGCCTCGGCTTTGCCGTGCGCATGGACGCGGGGCTTGCTTCGGCCGCAGGCAGCAAGGGCGACTACACGTGGGGCGGCGCCTACGGCACGTACTTCTGGGTCGACCCGAAGGAAGACCTGGTCGTCGTCTTGATGTCGGCGGCGCCCGGCGAGACCCGCCTGTACTATCGCAACCTGCTGCGCAACCTGGTGCTGCAGGCGATCGTGGATTAGTTGGGGTCAGACCCTGCGGGTCTGACCCCGCGTTTTGTCATGCCGGGGCTTGTCCCCGGCATCCACCTCATAGCGGCTCCGCACCAAGGGGAGAGGTGGATTCCGGCGACAAGCGCCGGAATGACACCTGTATGGTCCCTCGGAGTCACAACACCAGAACCCTGCCATCACAGAATGAGGCCGGGCGTGGTCTCCTCGTCCAGCGGCCAGATCGGGCGGCTGCACGTTGCGGTAGGGCACCTTGCGATAGTCGCGCGACAGCGGCGCGTCGCTGTCGATGTAGAGCACCTGCTTGGCGATCGGGCCGAAGGCGGCCATGAAGTGGTTGGTGGACTTCACCACCACCACCTTCTTCGCCCGCGGGTCGATGCCGAGGTTGGTGAAGAGCTCGAGACCGAGCGCCTGGGTGCGCTTGGTGATGAGCGCGACCTCGACGCCGCCGACCTTGACGGCGGCGCAGTCGCCGAGCGGCACCTTGGTCGGGCCGAAGCTCTGCCAGCACTCGCGGGCGAGGCCGGTCACCGTCGCCATCGCATCGAACGGCACGCCGGAGGCGGGGCCGATCTTGCCGCCGATGCGCAGCGGAATGACGGCCCCGAGGCCGGCGTCGAAGCACAGCCGGACCGCGATCGGGTCCCAGATCGGTCCGAGCGCGGCGCTCTCGGCGTCCCGGGCGACCAGCTCGCGCAGGATGCTCGTGTTGTCCGATGGCGCCCCGCCGCCGGCGTTGTCCGAGGGCTCGGCGACAACGACGGGTGCCGCATCGGAGGCGAGCGCGGCCGCAACTCCGCCCGCCACATCGTAGAACCGGGGCATGGTCTTGCCGCGCATGGAGACCAGCTCCTCGCCGAGCCTTGTCGCCAGCGCATCGGCCTTGGCCTTGTCGCCGTCGGCAATCACGAGCACGCGGGCCGAGAGCTCCGGCACGTCGGCGTAGGGGAAGCAGTGGCCAATGGAGACCGACAGGATGCCGTCCCTGCCCTCGAGCGCCTTGATGCGGTCGACGAAGGCGCGCATGAGGGGCAGCGTGGTCGGGTAGCTCTGGATCTGGCGGCAGTCGTAGAGCGACATCACGGGCCTGATGCGCCCGCGCAGCGTCGCCAGCGTCAGGTCGATAAGGTCCTCGGCGCGCTCCACCACGTCGGTGTGGGGGAACTCCTTGTAGAGCACGATGAGGTCGGCGAGGCGCACGCGCTTGAGCGTCAGATGGCAGTGCGGATCGAGCTCGACGCCGATGACGCATTTGGGACCGGCGACGGCGCGCACGCGCTCGATGATGTCGCCTTCGACATCGTCGTAGCCGTGCGCGATCATGGCGCCGTGCAGGCCGAGCAGCACCGCATCGAGGGGCATGGCGGCCTGGAGCTGGCCCAGGATCTCGTCGCGCATGGCCTCGTAGTCGGCCCGGTTGGTGATACCGGCCGGGCTCGCCGCGAAGCAGCTCCCCTCCACGAGCGTGAAGCCCTCCTTCGCCGCGCGCCGCCGCGCGACGAACAGGGGCGCGGTGCACATGCGCGGGGCATCGTCCGGATGCTCGCCGGGCCCGAAGAACGCCAGCTCCTTGTAGGCCGCGAGGCTGGTCGGCAGCGGCGAGAAGGAGTTGGTCTCGGTGGCGAGGGTGGCGGCGAAGATGCGCATGGCGATGGGCTCCCAGGTTGCCGCTGCATTCAAGCATCGATGGAGCCCGCGCAAAACGGCCCAGACGATGGCCCAGACGATGGAAAGGCCGCAGAATCCTGCTCAGGCGGCGGTGAGCGCGGGCTCGGGCGCGGGTTCGTCTGGCGCAGGTAGACGCCCTGCGCGCGCAGGGCCTGCTGCACGCGCGCGATGTCGACCGCACGCGGCTCGACCCCCTGGGCGACGGCGAGCGCCGCGGCGACGCCGGCGGCCTGGCCGGTGATCCAGCACTGCGGGATCTCGCGCATGAAGCCGTGCGAGTTGCGGTCGCAGGAGATGTGGCGGCCGCAGGCGAGCAGGCCGTCGAGCTTCTCCGGCACCAGCGCGCCGTAGGGGATCGAGATGTTGGGGAACTTGGGGCTGACCGCCGGCGAGACGCCGACCTCGTCGGGCAGCGGCCGGCCCTCCGGCCAGCGCGCGCGCAGCACCGCGTCGACGCCCTTGAGGCGCCGCGCGTGGCGCACGCCGATCTGCGGCGCGCGACAGCATCATGTAGGCGTCCTCGAAGCCGGGCGCGTGGGCGCGGTAGAAGTCCAGGTGCTGCTGCCATCGCGCGGTGCGAGCGCACTTCCACCGCGGTCAGGTCGTCGACGTCGAGCGCCGAATAGCCGGACTGGCGCGGGCCCATGAACAGCGCGACGTCGTTGCGCCAGGAGACGAAGGGCCGCTCGAACAGGCCGCAGGCCTCGCGGCCGCGCGGCCATGAACGCCGCGAAGGCCTCCGGCTGGCCGGTCTTGAAGGCGATCCAGCGGTTCATGTCGACGCCGCCGAACAGCCAGGAGGTGTTCATGCAGTGGTGCACGTCGGCTTCCTCGATGTCGTTGTCGAAGGCGGCGCCGGCGCGCGCGAACAGGTCGCCGTCGCCGGTGGCGTCGATCACCACCTCGGCCATGATGGCCATGCGGCCTTCCTTGCTCTCGAAGGCCACGCCCTTGACGCGCGCCGTCCTCGACGATCGGGCATGCGCCGCCCAGCGAGTGGTAGACGAGCTTGACGCCGCGCTCGATGCACGAGCTCCTGCGAGACGCAGCTTCAGCCGCTCGGGGTCGATGGTGGGCGACCAGGTGACGACGCCGTGGTAGGCGGCGGTGCGCTGCGCCCAGTGCGCGGCCTTGGCCGTGTCCTGCGCAGCCCCAGTCCGCTGCGCGGCGGGCCGGCGACGGCGTCGGCGGGCAGGCGGTCGAACAGCTCCTCGGCGAAGCCGCGGATCACCAGCTCGCCCTTCCAGTCGGTCATGCGGTCGATCCAGATCACCAGGCCGCCGGTCGACAGCCCGCCCAGGTGGTTGTAGCGCTCGAGCAGGCAGACGTCGGCGCCTTGCCTGGCGGCGGCGGCAGCGGCTGCAGTGCCGGAGGGTCCGCCGCCGACCACCAGCACCTCGCAGCGGTGGTAGATCGGGATGCGCGCGGCCCGGCTCGTCCCAGGTGCCCCGGTCGGGGCGCGGCGCACGCTGGTCGCTCGCGCGTCGAAGATGTCGGACTGCAGGATGCGCTCGTCGCTGCGCTCGATGATGCGTCTCATTGTTGCTCCCTTGTCGCTCGCCGCTGGCCCGGTCGGCACCGTGCCCTCGCGCCGCGGATTGTGCGGGCAAATCCGGCCGGGTCGTTGTGAGGAGAGATGCCCCCATGGAGATCGAAACGCGAAGGTGGAATGGCTCACGAGGCCTGTCAATTGCGCGGATGCCGACGAGCCCTCCTCGCCAAGACGGGCCTTGTCCGAACTCAGCTGGCATCACGGGCGACGCAGCGAGGGCAGCATGGGCGGCTGCCCACCGGTGTGGCGGTGCTTGCGCTGCGGCGCGAGGCAGTGTTCCCTGCGGCTCTCGCAAGTCTTGCCGATCCGGGGCAGGGAACGCTGGGGGAGGGAAGGATGGCCAGGTTCGGGATCGGGCAGGCGGTGCGCCGGGTCGAGGACGAGCGCTTCCTCAAGGGCGCCGGTAGCTACGTCGACGATATCGTCCTGCCGGGCGAGATGCGCGGCGTCGCAGTCTATTCCACGCACGCCCACGCCAGGATCAGGCGGGTGGATGTGAGCGCCGCCAGGGCGGCGCCCGGCGTGCTCCTGGTGCTCACCGGTGCCGATGCGCTGGCCGACCAGATCGGCGCCCTGCCGCCGGCCGTCATGCCGGAGGACATCGGCGGGCCCAAGGGCTACCGCACCTTCCGTCCCGTCCTCTGCGCCGAGGAGGTGCGCTGCGTCGGCGACCGCGTCGCCTTCGTGGTGGCGGAGACCGAGGCCGAGGCGCGCGATGCCGCCGAGCTGATCGAGATCGACTACGAGACGCTTCCCGCCGTCGTCTCGGTCGGAGGACGCGGTCGAGCCGGGCGCGCCCGGCGGTGTGGGCCGAGTGCCCCGGCAACATCTCCTATACGGTCGGCTTCGGCGACGAGGCGGCGACGAAGGCGGCCTTCGCCGGGGCCCGCCACGTCGTCTCCATCAAGCTCGAGAACAACCGCCTGTCGGCCAACTCCATGGAAGGCCGCGTGTCGCTCGGCCGGCACGACCCGGTGGCCGACAGATACACGCTCTACACCAGCACGCAGCATCCCTTCGGCATCCGCCAGACGCTGGGCATGGTCGCCTTCCGCCAGCCGATCTCCAAGTTCCACGTGATCGCCCCCGACGTGGGCGGCGGCTTCGGCATGAAGGGCGACTGCTACCCCGAGGACGTGCTGGTGCTGTGGGCGTCGCGGCGTCTGGGCGGGGCTCCGGTGAAGTGGGTCTCGACCCGCGCCGAAGCGCTGCTGGGCGACTACCACGGCCGCGACCAGGTCGTGAGCGCCGACATGGCCCTCGACGAGAGCGGCAAGGTCCTGGCGGTACGCACGCATGCCCTCGATGCGCTGGGCGCCTACACCTCGGCCGCCGTGATGGCCTGCGTCTTCTACGGCCTGCGTCTGACGACGGGGGCCTACGACATCCCGGTGATGCACGCCGTCGCCGATGCGGTCTTCACCAACACCTCGCCACTGGCCCCCTATCGCGGCGCCGGCCGCCCGGAGGCCGCCTATCTGATCGAGCGCCTGATGGACGAGGCGGCGCTGCAGATCGGCCTCGACGCGACCGAAATCCGGCGCCGCAACTTCATCAAGCCCGAGCAGATGCCCTATCACACGCAGACGCATTATGCGTACGACAGCGGCGAGTTCGAAGAGGCCATGGGCAAGTGCCTGGAGCTCGCCGACTGGAACGGCTTTGCCGCGCGCAAGGCGCTGTCGGAGGCGGCCGGGCGCCTGCGCGGGCGCGGGCTCGCCTATTTCATCGAGGAGGCCGGCATCTTCAACGAGCGCATGGACCTGCGCTTCGATGCGCAGGGCGACGTGGCCATCATCGCCGGCACCCACTCCCACGGGCAGGGCCACGCGACCGCGTTTGCGCAGATGGTCTCGGAGTTCCTCGGCATCCCCTTCGAGAGCATCCGCTACGTCCAGGGCGACACCGAGAAGGTGGCGGTCGGGCGCGGGACATACGCCTCGCGCAGCGTCATGAACGGCGGCTGCGCGCTCAAGGCCGCGGCCGACGACGTGATCGCCAAGGGCCGCCGGATGGCCGCTTTCCTGATGGAGAGCAAGGTCGAGGAGGTCGAGTTCGGCGACGGCGTCTACCGCATGCGCGGCACCAACAAGGCGATGCCGCTGCAGGAGGTGGCAAAGGCCTTCTTCCGCCCGATGGGCATCCCCATGGACCTGGGCGTGGGCCTGGAAGGCCACGGCTCCTGGGCCAGTGAGCCCGGCAACTTCCCCAATGGCTGCCACGCCTGCGAGGTGGAGGTCGACCCCGACACCGGCACGGTTACCGTCGCGCGCTACGCCTGCGTCGACGACCTGGGCGTCGTCATCAACCCGATGATCGTGGAGGGCCAGATCCACGGCGCGCTGGCCCAGGGGTTGGGCCAGGCCCTAATGGAGCACGTCGTCTATGACAGGGAATCGGGCCAGCTGGTGTCGGGCAGCTTCATGGACTACGCCATGCCGCGCGCCGACCACTTCCCGCCCATCGCCATCGCCTTCCACAACGTGCCGGCGAGAACCAACCCGCTGGGCGTGAAGGGCGTCGGCGAGGCCGGCTGCACGGGCGCGCCCCCAGCGATCATGAACGCGATCCTCGACGCCCTGCGTCCGCTGGGCGTCAGGCACCTCGACATGCCCGCGACCCCGCCGCGCGTCTGGCACGCCATCCAGGCGGCCAAGAGTTGAGGGGTGCCTATCTACCGGAAGGGGCACCGACGAGGTTTCAGGTGTCAGGTTTCAAACGGGGTCCCGCATTCCCCGAAACCTGACCCCTGGAACCTGAAACCTCTCTCGCGCTACCCGTCCAGCCGGGCCACATCGAGCCTGTGCACGATGCCCTCCGCGGCGGAGTTGAGCGCCGGGTAGCGCTGGAGCACTAAGGGGTCGTGGCCGGGCACCACGCGCCTCGGTGAGCCGGCCAGCTCGACGAGCCGCGTGTAGCCCTTCAGCACATCGGCGATGTCGATGGTGATGGGGAACACCTTGCCCTGCTCGAAGTTCTCGTAAAAGTGCGACGTGTCCGACGCCAGCACCACCGGGCCGGTTGCGGTCGCAACCCGGACGCACTGCAGGCCCCGGCTGTGGCCGCCGATCTTGTGCACCGTCACCCCCGGCGCGATCTCGGCGTCCCCATCGTGGAAGATCACGCGGCCGGAGTAGACGTTCTTCACCATCTCGCAGACGTGCTCGGCGGTGAACGGATGGCGCAGGTGGGCGTGGCACATGCACGGCCCTGTGGCGTACGCCATCTCCGCTTCCTGCAGGTGAAAGCGGGCCTTGGGGAAGGCCGAGAGCGTGCCGGCGTGGTCGTAGTGCAGATGCGTGACCACAACCTGGTCGACGTTGCCGGCGGCGATCCCGGTGTCCTCCAGGGCTGCGGCAGGTGCCCGCGCCACCTTGCGGCCGCGCTTGGCGCCCTCCACCGCGTCGAAACCGGTATCCACGACGATGCTGCGCTCCCGGTTGCGGATCACCCAGACGAAGTAGTCGATAGGATGGGGCTGATCGTGGTCGTCCGCGCCGATAAAGCTCTCGTAGCGCTTGCGCTGCTTCAACTCGGCATACTTCAGCGCCAGAATCTCGTATACGTCGCTGCTCATTGGGCTTGGGCTCCTCCGAAAGACTGGAGCCTGGAGAATGCGCATTTCGCGTCGCGGTGTCACCCCGGCCGGAAGCAGCGGGCCGCGACCGGGTCCGGCTCTGCCCATTTCTTGCGCAGCTCGAGAGGTCGTCCGTGTGCAGTGCACATAAATCGCAACCGCGAACGACAGCGCGCTGTCGTGAAAGCGTCGTATTTCTTGGCATGCTTGCACCGGTGCCGGGAATGCCCATTTACCCTGACAGGCACCATTTAAGATCAACGGCCGTAGCATGAATGTCTCGTTCTTGCAGGAGCTCCTCAATTCCATCGCCGAGCAGGGCCGCCAGCTCCTGCCTCGCAGGCTCGGCGGGGCGGTGCGCGAGAGCGACATCACGGCCCTCACCGCCGCGCTCAGCTCCAACCGTGGCGAGGCCTCCGGCGTCGCCATCGCCAGCGAGCTGCTCGCCCGCTACCGCGGTCTGAAGCCGGATGCGCGGCTCGGCTTCCTCAAATTCCTCTCGCGCACCATGCAGCCCGACCCGGCCGAGGTGGCGCGTGCCGCGCGCGCCTACCTGTCGGGCCCGGAGACAGGCACCCTGCGGGCGCTGCAGCAGGCCGTGGAGAGCCCGCGGCTCGAGTTCTTCCGCCGCCTCAACCTGGCGCCCGGCGCCACCGCCGAGATCGTGGCCATGCGCCGCGACCTGTTCGCCACGGGTGACCCGTCGCTGGCGGGGCTCGACGGCGACCTGCGGCATCTCTTGACCTCCTGGTTCAACCGCGGCTTCCTGGTGCTGCGCCGCATCGACTGGAATACGCCGGCAGCAATCCTCGACAAGATCATCGCCTATGAGGCGGTGCACGAGATCCAGGGCTGGGACGACCTGCGCCGTCGTCTCGATCCGCAGGACCGCAGCTGCTTCGCTTTCTTCCACCCCTCGCTGCTCGACGAGCCGCTCATCTTCGTCGAGGTGGCGCTGATGGACGACATGCCCGAGTCGATCGGTGCCGTGCTGCGGCAGGCGCCGAAGAACGGCGCGGAGGGCCGCAAGCCCACGACGGCGGTGTTCTACTCCATCTCCAACTGCCAGGAGGGCCTGCGCGGCATCTCCTTCGGCAACTTCCTGATCAAGCAGGTGGTGGACGACCTCCTGAAGGAGCACCCGAGTCTCAAGACCTTCGTGACGCTCTCGCCGGCGCCCAACTTCGCGGCCTGGCTCGATGCGACGCTGGCAAGCCCCGAGGTCGGACGCCTCGTCGCGCTGGAGGAACGCCAGCGCCTCGGCGTGATGAGCGATCCCGCCTGGGTGTCGAGCGAGGTGGTGGCCGACGGCCTGGAGCCCATCCTGCTGCGCCTCGCCGCGCACTATTTCCTCACCGAGAAGGCCGGGGACAGCCGTCCGCTCGACCCCGTCGCGCGCTTCCATCTGGGCAACGGCGCCAGGCTCGAGCGCATCAACTGGCTCGGCGACATCTCGCTCAAAGGTCTCCGGGAAGCGCACGGTCTCATGGTCAACTATCGCTACGAGATCAAGGACATCGAGAGGAACCACGAGGCCTACGCCAACGAGGGTCAGGTGGCGGCCTCGCGCCAGGTGCAGCGCCTCCTGAAGCCGGTCAAGGTCCGCAGCGAGCCGAGCAAGCTCCTGCAGATCGCCCGCCTGCGCCCCACGAAGCGTCAGGCCGAGGAATCCGAGAGCGCGTAAAGGGGTCAGACCCTGCGGGTCTGACCGGTCTGACCCCAGGGCACGACCCGTCCAGTCGGTGCCGTGGTTCTGACCGAGCACCCCATGTCATGCCGGGGCTTGTCCCCGGCATCCACTCAACCGATTGCTCCGGAGCTTGCTTTGCGTTGGATCCCGGCAACAAGTGCCGGGATGACAAGCGCTAGAATCGCGTGGTGAGGCCGACGAACGGGTTGATGCGGTCGGCAGCGGGGGTGATGCCGAAGTTGATGCCCATGTCGAATTGGACGTTCTTGTTCAGGCGGTAGGTGAACCCGGTGCCGAGGATGACGGGGTCGCCGCGCTCATCGTCGGTGTTGAGCCGCGTCGCCACCTCGTAGTATGTGCCGAAGGTCTCCCTCCATTCGTAGCCGAGCGACGCGGAGAACGTGAATTCCGTGTGGTAGCTGGCCGTGCCGTCGGTTCTGATGCGGACCACGCCGGCATTGATGCCGAGGCCGAGCTTGTCGGTGAGCTTCACGGCGAAGGGCACGACGAGACCGCCGTCGACGAACTCCGGGCTGATGCCGTTGTGGCGGTCGGTCGGCAGGGTGACGAAGGGCAGCAGCGCCAGCGCGGTCGAGCCCGGCTTGCCGTAAGGTGTCATTGCCCCACAGATTGATCTTGCCGCGCAGCTCGAGGCCGCCGATGCCCGATTGGCGCAGAGTGCCGAGCGGATCGGGACGATGCGTGCGCACGACGCCGTAGGGCTGCCAGACGAACCCGGCCTCGATGTTGTGCGTCAGCCCGATCCGCACGTTGGTAACGGCGATCTCCCAGGTCTCGACGATTACTCCCTCGTCGTCGCGGCCGGAACGTGAATAGCCGAACAGGGTGCTTTCGAGCTGGATGTGGCCGGCGATCGACGGTGAACGGGGTCTCGGTGATATCGGGCCGGTCGGTCGTGAGGTCCCTGAGCAGGTGGTCGGGCGTCGGATTGAAGAAGGTGTAGCGGCTGCGGTCCTGGGCCGTGACACTGCCGCCCATGGCCAGCAGCACAACAGCGACTGCCAGGAGCCTCCCCGGTCGCGCGCGGCCCATTCCTCCCCCCATAGCCAGCTTCGAGACGATCTGCTACATTCGGGTTAGGTTAGACTAACTATGTTGTCAACGCCGAACTGTATCAGGGCAAGCGAACACAACTGTGGGGGTGAGATGGCAGGCGGCGAGGTCGCCAGGCGCGAGGTCGCCCAGCGGGCGGAGCGCTTCCGGCGCGTGCGCGACGCGCACCAGACGGAGACGGCGGAGGACTACGTCGAGCTGATCGCCGACCTGATCGACGAGAAGGGCGAGGCGCGCCTGGTCGACCTCGCGGGATGCCTTGGCGTCACCAAGCCGACCGTCAACAGCACGATCCAGCGGCTGCAGCGCGAGGGGCTGGTCACCAGCGAGCCCTACCGCGCCATTTTTCTGACGGAGAAGGGGCGCGGGCTCGCCCAATGCTCGCGCCGGCGCCACCGCGTCGTGCGCGAGTTTCTCGTGGCGCTCGGCGTCGACGTCAGGACCGCCGACGCCGACGCGGAGGGGATCGAGCATCACGTCAGCGAGGCGACGCTCGAGGCGTTTCGGCGCCACCTGGGGCAGACGCGGCCGGCCGGGAAGCCGCGCCGCGCCTGATCCAGGGCCCTATGTGGGCTCTTTTCCCCGGCGATCAGCGCTTCGCATCCGGCTTCGAGCCCTCGCCGTCGAGGCGCGCGCCTGCTCGACCAGCCGGTGGAGCTCCGCGCGGTCGATTGCCCCGGCGCGCGAGCTCGGCATCCGTAGCTCCGGTGCCTGGCCATGGGCTTTCTCGGCTGGAACTCCCCACGGTTGACAGCTGCGCGGTAATGTTCTCTGAATGTTCCGAGACTCGCTGCGAAGGCCGACGAATTGCCTGGAGAGAAGCAGGGGTGAGACTGCCGGCATGGACGCGACGGCAACCATCCTGCACGCCGACCTCGACGCCTTCTATGCGTCCGTCGAGCAGCTCCTCGACCCGTCGCTGCGCGGCAAGCCCGTCGCCGTGGGCGGCGGGGTGGTGCTCGCCGCCTCCTACGAGGCCAAGGCCTTCGGCGTGCACGGCGGCATGGCGGCGCGGCGGGCGCGCGAGCTGTGCCCGCAACTCGTCTTCGTTCCCGGGCACTTCAAGGAGTATCAGCGCCTCGGCGATGCCGCCATCAAGGTGCTCGAGGACTACACGCCGCTGGTCGAGCGGCTGTCCATCGATGAGGCGTTCGCCGATCTCGCCGGCACGACCGCGCTGTTCGGGCCGCCGCGGCGGATCGCCGAGACGATCCGGGCCCGCGTGCGCGCGGAGCTGGGCCTGCCCATCTCGGTCGGATTGGCGCGAACCAAGCACCTCGCCAAGATTGCCTCGCAGGTGGCCAAGCCCGACGGCCTCGTCGTCGTCGGTCCCGAGGCCGAGCTCGATTTCCTGCACGACCTGCCCGTAGACCTGATGTGGGGCGTCGGCCCGAAGGCCAGGAAGCGGCTGGCCGATATCGGCGTCACCACCATCGGCCAGCTGGCGCGCACGCCCGGGGGGCGGCTGGAGCGCCTCCTGGGGCGGGCGATGGGCAGCAAGCTCGAGGCTCTGGCGTGGAACCGCGATCCGCGCGAGATCGTGACCGGGCGGCGAGCGCAGTCGGCCGGAGCGCAGTCGGCGCTCGGGCGCAGGCCACCCGAGGAGCGCGTATTCCGGCCGGTGCTGCGCGATCTCGCCGACAGGATCGGCAGCCGGCTCCGGTCGAAGTCGCGGCCCGGGCGTACCGTCACGGTGCGGGTGCGCTTCGCCGACCTGCGCTCGGTAACCCGTTCCCTGACCCTGCCGGCGCCGATTGCAGCGACGTCGAGCCTCGCCGAGGTCGCCGAGCACCTGGTGCGCGGCGTGCTCGCCAGGCACCCAGAGGAGAGGACGATCACCCTCCTGGGGATCTCCGTCTCCAACCTGGAGCGCCACCCCCGCGTGCAGCTGGAGCTGCCGCTGGGGCTCGATGGCGATGAGCGGCGCCCCGGCAGCCGCAAGGGCACGGCGCGCTGGGCGGCCGACTGCGCCGTCGACAAAATCCGCGACCGCTTCGGGTGGCAGGCCGTCGGCTACGGACCGGTCGGTTCCCGGATTTGCCGACCGTTCCCGCAGAGTTCCGGGAGCTCGCCGAGAAGGAGCTGTGACGGTCTCGATTGCGGCCACAATGACGTTGCACCCCGGGCCGCGGGTGCGGGGCCATGCGTTGCGTCGACGCCATTTCGGAGGCTTGCTTCATGCCGACAGCTGCATTCGCCTGTTTGCGCCGCCCAATCGTCCCGGCCCTGGCGCTTGCCCTGTGTGCGGGCATCACGGCATTCACCGCAGACGCCGTTCGGGCCGAGGTCCGCAACCCGTTCGGGGTCGAGGATCTGGTAGACCCGGTGGGCGTCGAGGTTCAGCAGCTGGCCGAGAGGGTCGTCCTGCCGGGGGACGCTGGCGATCGCAACGCTCCCCAGTGGGCGCCGGCGCAGGCCAGACGCGAGGGTGGCGGCCTCGACGGCGAATGGTTGGGGCGCTGGACGGTCGGCACGACAGGCACGGCGCGCGTCAAAGTGGTCGGCGACCGCCTGTTTGCGATCTATACCGACGTTGCCGGCCACATGGCCGGCAGGTCCTGGCTACTCGAGGCGAAGATGCTCGCCGGTGGCCGGGTGATCGGCAGCTGGATTCAGGTCGGCAATCCGAACGACAGGGGGCCGTTCATCGGCCGCATCGTCGACGACGAGCGCATCGATGGCGTCTGGAGCTGGGACGGCCGTGAGCGCTGGGATTTCCGGCGCCGGTTGCGATAGGATCGGAGTCCGGCGCAATCGCCAAGTTGGCGGCAGCTCGGAAAGGAGGGACTATGCTGAAAGCGATACTCGCGTGTCTCGCCATCGTGCTCGGTGCCGCCTCGGCGTCGGCGGATGCCCGTCAGGACTGTGCGCAGACCTATGATCATCACCTGGCCGTCCGCGGCTGCACCGAGGTCATCCGCGGCGACAGCGGTAACGCCTGGGCCTACTCCAACCGCTCCCACGCCTACGAGCGGATCGGCCAGTATCAGCTCTCCCTGGCGGACGGCCATAGGGCGGTGGATCTCGATCCGACGCAGCCTTTGCATTTCGTCAACCGGGCCGCCGCCTACATCGGGCTCAGGGACTACGGCCGCGCTCTTGCTGACATCGACGCGGCGCTGCGCATCGACCCGCGCAATCCGGTGGCTTTCGTCAACCGGGCGTACGTCTACGAGCAGTTAGGTCAGCGCAACCTGGCCGTAGAGGATTATCGCCGCACGCTGCAATACGAGCCGGAAAACCAGTACGCCAGGGACGCGCTGCGGCGCCTCGGCGCGGGATCGTACTAGCCCTTCGGCAGCCGCCCTGGGGTCAGCCCCGGCCTACGCCGGGGCGCAGGGTCTGACCCCGCAGGAGCGCCAACGTCATGGCCCAGCGCAGCGCCGGCATCCTCCTCTACCGCCGCAGAAGGGGCGGCGTCGAGGTGCTGCTGGTGCATCCGGGCGGGCCGTTCTGGGCAAACAAGGACGAGGGCGCCTGGAGCATCCCGAAGGGGCTCTACGCGGCGGACGAGGACCCGCTTGCGGCGGCGCGGCGCGAGTTCGCCGAGGAGACCGGAGCCGAGGTCGCGGGCGAGGCGGTGGCGCTCGGCTCGTTTCGCCAGTCGTCCGCCAAGATCGTCGACGCCTGGGCCATCGAGGGCGACTTCGACCCTGCGACGCTCGAGAGCAACACCTTCACTCTGGAATGGCCGCCACGGTCGGGCGAGACGCGCGAGGTCCCGGAGGTCGACCGCGCCGGGTGGTTCACGCCCGAGGAGGCGGTGCGCAAACTCGTCAAGGGCCAGCGGCCGATCATCCAGGCTCTGCTTCGGCATTTGGGGCCTTCGTAAAATGACTGCGTGGCCGGATCGTCGATGCCACGATTGAAATTGGTTCTCCGCCGGGAGATCGCATGGCACGGACGGTCGTCGCTCTCTCCCCACCCCCGCAACTTCGGCATAGCGCCTCCCCGCAAGGGAGTGGGTAATACGGTCGCGATCGTGGGAGACGGCCCCACTCAATAAAGGATCCTGCCACGGCGCGCGGCACGGGCTCTTTACGCCCGCCTCCGGGCTGTCGATGATGGTGTGTTGCATTCCGGCGGAGCAGGACGATGACCACGACCCTGGCGGAGCGGTTCCGGATCGAGCCCGGCAAGCGCGTCAATCTTGCCGAGCACGACCCGGCGGACGCCTCCGCCTTTCCCGACCGCGGCGAAGCCGAGCAGCAGAGGAAAGCCGATGCCAAGATCATCAACGAGTGGCAGGACAAGCTCTACGCCGAGGGCAAGCGTGCGCTCCTGGTGATCCTGCAGGGGACCGACACCGCAGGCAAGGACGGCGCCATCCGCAACGTGTTCAACGACACCGGTCCGCTCGGCGTCACCGTCACGGCATTCCGCCGGCCGAGCGAGGAGGAGCTGGCACACGACTTTCTGTGGCGCGCGCATCTCGCCTGTCCGAAGCGCGGCACCATCGGCATCTTCAACCGCTCGTACTACGAGGACGTACTGGTCGGTCGCGTGCGCAAGCTGGCGCCGCCGACGGAGATCGACGCGCGCTACGAGCAGATCAATGCCTTCGAGAGGATGCTCACGGAGAACGGCACCACGATCCTGAAGTTCATGCTGCACATCTCCAGGAAGGAGCAGGCCGAACGGCTGCAGGACCGGCTCGACAAGCCCGAGAGCCGCTGGAAGTTCGATCCCCGCGACCTGGAGGACCGCAAGCTGTGGGACGTGTATCACTCGGCCTACGAGATTATGCTCACGCGGTGCTCGACGCCATGGGCGCCGTGGCACGTGATCCCGGCCGACCGCAAGTGGGCGCGCAACGCCGCCACCGCGGCAATTGTGCGCCAGACGCTCGAGGCGATGAACCCGCAGTATCCCAAACCCGACTGGGATCCGAAGGATTTCAAGGTCGAGTGACCGGCACTCCCCCGATCGACAGCCGTCCAATTTGCATCCGCGCGGCGCACCGTACGGCCGCGACGCCATCGCGGGAGATTTTGACAAGCCCTGCATGACGGGCGGCCGCGTTGTCTTTGTGCCGTAGCTCGAAAGCGAGGTCTCCTGGCACGCCCGCGCGCCCGAGGCCGAGCACCCAGACTTGCACCCCGGGCGGTCCTGAATACGCTGTCGGACGAGCAAGTTTCGATGGCGACTTCGCGGCCTGCAGTGCGGAGGCAAGCGCGACCGCGCGTCGAAGTACCGGGGTAGCTCGCTCATGGCCGCATTGGACCTCGCCGGAATACGCCCCGGCCTCAGTGGCACGGCCGAGCTGGTCGTGGGGCCGGAGCACACGGCGCCGCGGGTCGGCTCCGGGCGCGTTGCGGTGCTGGCGACACCGGTCATGATCAACCTGATCGAGGAGGCGGCGCTGGCGGCGGTCGAGCATCTGCTGGCGGCGGGCCATCAGAGCCTCGGCATCCACCTCGACGTGCGCCACTTCGCGGCAACGCCGGTGGGCCTACGGGTCACCGCCAGCGCCGAGGTCACGGGGGTCGAGGGCCGCACCATCACCTTCAGGGTCGCGGCTCGTGACGAGCGCGAGCCGATCGGCGACGGCACGCATCAGCGGGTGGTCGTGAACGTGGAGCGCTTCGATGCCCGGGTGCAGCGCAAGCTGCACGACCCGGCCTGAATGCCTCCAGGCCGGCCGCCATGGGGCAACCGTGCGTTCGAGGGGGACGGCCATCGTGGCTGGCATGCATGCGTCGGCCCAGCGGCATCCGCGGGGGGCCTGGCGCCGCACCCGGTCAAGTGCCACATCGGGTGGGCCCCCCCCCGGAAACCTATGCCGAAAAAGCGACCACGCGATCGAGCGCCTGCTGACGGACCCCGGGCAGCCCCACTTTCGTCGATCATTGCTGGTAGTGCCGATTTCGCAGCCAGGGGTTCGGCAGGAAGATCGAAAGGGTCTCCGGCGGCGATGGGGTTGGCGTTTCCTTGAAGGAAGGCGCAATGATCGGCGTCTTTGACGGTCACAACGACTGCGTCCAGAGACTGCAGGAATACCGTCCGGGGGGCCTTGATTTCTTGGTCCGCTCGGCCGGCGGGCATTTGGATCTGGCGCGTGCCGTAGACGGCGGCCTCAAGGGCGGGCTGTTCGCCATGATGGCCCACCCCGAACACCCTCCGGTAGACGACCTGACCATTACGCAGACCGGCTACGAGGTACGGCTAGCCGAACCGCTGGACCGGCCTACGCCCGCCGCACGATTCGAGAGCAGCTTGCTGCTTTGAAGCAGCTGGAGACGCGCGCCGATGGCAAGGTCCGCATCGCAAGGAGCACGGACGAAATCGCCGACGTCACAGAGGCCGGGTCGCTTGCCATGGTGCTGCACATGGAAGGTGCAGACAGCATTGATGCAGACCTGTTGGAGCTCGAGGCCATGCATCGTTCGGGGTTGCGGTCCCTCGGGCTGGTTTGGAGCCGGCCCAACATTTTCGGGCATGGCGTTCCGTTTGCATTTCCGCGCTCGCCCGATACCGGTCCGGGGCTGACTCCTCTAGGAAAAGAACTGGTCCGGGCATGCAACCAATTGGGCGTCATGATCGACGTTTCCCATCTCAACGAGCAGGGTTTCTGGGACGTGGCGAGGTTGAGTTCAGCCCCTCTGGTGGCGACGCATGCATGCGTGCATGCGATTTGCCCCTCGACAAGGAACCTCACTGACAGGCAGCTCGACGCCATCCGTGAATCCGACGGCATCGTCGGAGTGAACTTCTCCGTGAATGACGTGCGCCCGGATGCCGATCTCGACGAGGACACTCCGCTTCAGTTGCTGACACGCCACTTCCACTATCTCGCTGATCGGATTGGCATCGACCGTGTGGCCATCGGATCAGACTTCGATGGCGCGACGATCCCCGCAGCCATCAAGGATGTCAGCGGTCTCCCCAACCTCATTGAAGCGCTGCGCGCGAGCGGCTTCGACGACGAGTGCGTGCGAAAGATCGCCTTCGACAACTGGATGCGGGTTTTTCGGCTCACGTGGCATTAGTGAGCCGGCTCGCGGGTCAGTTTTCGGGTGAGGTACGGAAGCGAGCCTCCTGCACTTTAGCACGGAGCAAGTCCCCTCTGCTTGCTGCTGGAAGGCTGCGACATAGGACTCTTCCGTTGCCGGCTGCCGGTGTGCAGCCATCGTCGCCGTCCAACCTCCCTTGCCTTCGGAGTCTCCTCGCAGCGGGATTGCCAAATATCGGCGCGCCGACGCACAGGTGCGTGGCCACATGCCCGAACCCTCTTCGCCCGTCTTGCCGCCAGGCGCTTGCCTGCTCCGGCCGGGCACACCGCGATAGCAGCGGGGGCGCCAAGGCACCGTTATTGGAGTAGGCACAATTCCAAAGATTAACAACATAATAGCAAACCAGGGTCACCCTGTCAAGCGCAAATTTCGATTGGGTGGGGCCTAGCCGCCCTAGTTGCAAATGGTTCCGAGTTTCGTTAAAGGCTTTGCCGCTGACAAGCGTAACGGACCGGACGGATATTTGGGGCAGTGTATGCGTATCTGGAGGCTGGTTGCGTGGGCGGGGGTGCTGGGGTTCGCGGCGGTTGCCGTGGTCTCCGATGTGGCGGCGCAGGCGAAGAAGCCGCTGCGGGTGGTGACGACCTTCACCGTCATCCAGGACATCGCCCAGAACGTCGCCGGCTCGGCGGCCATCGTGGAGTCGATCACCCGGCCGGGCGCCGAGATCCACGACTACCAGCCCACCCCGCTCGACGTGGTGAAGGCGCAGTCGGCCGACCTCGTGCTGTGGAACGGCATGAACCTGGAGCGCTGGTTCGAGCGCTTCTTCGACAACGTCAAGGAGGTGCCGAGCGTCGTCGTCACCGAGGGCATCACGCCGCTCGGCATCACGGAAGGGCCCTACACCGGCAAGCCCAACCCGCACGCCTGGATGTCGCCGTCCAACGGCGTCGATCTACGTCGAGAACATCCGCAAGGCGCTCGCCAAGCACGACCCCGCCAACGCCGAGACCTACGCCAAGAACGCCGCCGAGTACGCCGCCAGGATCAAGGCGCTCGACGAGCCGCTGCGCAAGCGGCTGGCGGCGATCCCCGAGGGCCAGCGCTGGCTCGTCACCAGCGAGGGCGCGTTCAGCTATCTGGCGCGCGACTACAATCTGCGCGAGCTCTACCTGTGGCCGATCAATGCCGACGAGCGTGGGCACGCCCAAGCAGATGCGGCGCGTGATCGACGAGGTGCGCCGCAACAAGATTCCCGTGGTGTTCAGCGAGAGCACGATCTCCGACAAGCCGGCGCGGCAGGTCGCCAAGGAGACCGGCGCCAAGTATGGCGGCGTGCTCTATGTCGAATTCGCTGAGCGACGCGCGCGGGCCCGGTGCCGACCTACCTCGACCTCCTGCAAGGTGACGGTGGAGACCATCGCCAAGGGGTTCGGCACGTGATGCTGGAGCGGGTCGCCAGCACATCGGCGCCGGCGAGCCTCCGCACGACGGCATCGGCGGCCTCCCTTTCGGTGCGCGACGTGACCGTGGCCTATCCCAGCGGCCACGGCCGCGCTGCGCGACACCACCTTCGAGCTGGGGCCCGGCACCATCTGCGGCCTCGTCGGCGTCAACGGCAGCGGCAAGTCGACCCTGTTCAAGACCGTCATGGGCCTCCTGCGGCCGCAGAAGGGCGAGGTGCTGATCAGCGGGCTTCCCGTCGATGCCGCGCTCCGCCGCAACATCGTGGCCTACGTGCCGCAGAGCGAGGAGGTGGACTGGAACTTCCCGGTCCTGGTCGAGGACGTGGTGATGATGGGCCGCTACGGCCACATGGGCTTCCTGCGCATCGCCTCGGCCGAGGACCGGCGCAAGGTCGCCGAGGCGCTCGACCGGGTCGGCATGGCGGCCTTCCGGCGACCGCCAGATCGGCGAGCTGTCGGGCGGGCAGAAGAAGCGCGTGTTCCTCGCCCGCGCGCTGGCCCAGGAGGGCCAGGTGATCCTGCTCGACGAGCCGTTCACCGGCGTCGACGTGAAGACCGAGGAGGCCATCGTCGCGCTGATGCGCGAGCTGCGCGGCGAGGGCCGGCTGATGCTGGTGTCGACCCACAACCTGGGCAGCGTGCCCGACTACTGCGACCAGGTGGTGCTGCTGCTGAACACGGTGCTGGCGGCGGGGCCGACGGCGGAGGTCTTCACCCAGGCCAACCTGGAGCGGGCGTTCGGCGGCACGCTGCGCCGCTTCCGGCTGGAGGGCACGCAGCTGCACGAGGACGACGACCGCCGCGGGCTCACGGTGCTCACCGACGACGAGCGCCCCGCCGTGTTCTACGGCGACAGCCGGCCGGATGCCGCGCCCAAGTCGCGGGAAGTAGGCCGGGTCAGGCGAAGCGCGGACCCAACAGTCGTGGCCAAGCGTGGGTCCGCCGCTCGCCCAACCTACGACAGCGAGCATGAGCGAGCTCCTCGTCCCGTTCGCCTACGACTACATGGTCAAGGCCATCTGGGTCTCGGCGCTGGTCGGAGGGACGTGCGCCTTCCTGTCGGCCTACCTGATGCTGAAGGGCTGGTCGCTGATGGGCGATGCGCTGGGCCACTCCATCGTCCCCGGCGTGGCGGCGGCCTACCTCCTGAAGCTGCCCTACGCCGCCGGCGCGTTCTTCGCCGGCATCCTGGCCGCGCTCGGCATGACGCTGGTGCGCACGCACACCCGGCTGCGCGAGGACGCCGTGATCGGCATCGTGTTCACCGCCTTCTTCGCCGCCGGGCTGCTGCTCGCCTCCATCAACCCGATGTCGGTGAGCATCCAGACCATCGCGCTCGGCAACATCCTCGGCATCTCCGACGACGACGCCTTGCAGGTGGTGATCATCTCCGCGGTCACGCTCGCGCCTGCTGCTCGCTCAAGTGGAAGGACCTGATGCTGCTGTTCTTCGACGAGAGCCAGGCGCGCGCCGTGGGCCTGCGGCCGACCGCGCTCAAGGTGCTGTTCTTCGCGCTGCTCAGCGCCACCACGGTGGCGGCGCTGCAGACCGTGGGCGCCTGCCTCGTGATCGCCATGGTGGTCACGCCCGGCGCCACCGCCTATCTGCTCACCGACCGCTTCGGGCGTCTGCTCGCCATCAGCGTCGCCATCGGCGTCGCCACCAGCGCCATCGGCGCCTACCTCAGCTACTTCCTCGACGGCGCCACCGGCGGGGTGATCGTCGTGCTGCAGACGCTGGTGTTCCTCGCCGCGTTCCTGCTCGCGCCGCAGGCACGGGCTGCTCGCCGGCCGGCGCAAGGCGCGCGCGCCGCCTCGGAGGCCGCGCCATGACCGACATTCTCGGCGCGCTCTGGAGCTTCGTTGCGACGCCCCTCTCCTACGGCTTCATGCAGCGCGCCCTCGCTGGTCGCGCTGCTGACGGGGGCGGTGTGCGCGGTGCTCTCCTGCTACCTGGTGCTCAAGGGCTGGTCGCTGATGGGCGACGCGGTGAGCCACGCCGTGCTGCCCGGCATCGTGCTCGCCTTCGTCCTGGGCCTGCCGCTCGCCGTCGGCGCCTTCGCGGCGGGCCTCTTCTGCGCCGTGGCGACGGGCTACCTCAAGGACAACAGCCGCGTGAAGGAGGACACGGTGATGGGCATCGTGTTCTCGGGCATGTTCGGGCTCGGCCTCGTGCTGTTCACCAAGGTGGAGACCGACCAGCATCTCCTGCACGTGCTGTTCGGCAACATGCTGGGCGTCACCACGCGCGACCTGTCGAGACGGCGATCGTCGCCGGCATCACGCTCGGCCGTCGTGCTCGCCAAGCGGCGCGACCTCCTGCTCTACTGCTTCGATCCCGAGGCACGCCCGCGCCGTCGGCCTCAGGGTGGAGTGGCTCCACTACGGCCTGCTGGTGCTGCTGTCGCTCACCATCGTCGCCTCCCTCAAGGCGGTCGGCGTGATCCTGGTGGTGGCGATGCTGGTGGCGCCGGGGGCCACCGCCTACCTCGTCACCCGGCGCTTCGAGCGCATGCTCGCTCATCGCCGCCGCGGTGGCGATCGCCTCGAGCGTGCTCGGCACCCTCGTCAGCTTCCACATCAACGGCTCGACGGGGCCCTGCATCGTCCTGATCCAGGCGGGCATTTTCGTGCTCGCGCTGCTGCGGGACCAGCTGGTCCGGCGCCGGCGCGGCCGGCGCGAGCCCGGTTCCCGCCACCTCTCTGCGCGTTAGACGGCGGCCTGCCTATGCCGAAGCGACAGCGAAGAAGAGGCCTCCAATCGGATGGGAGGCGAGAAGCTTGGCGACAACGGCCGGCCCCGGCATACTGCGAGCTAAGGCGAGGTTGCTCGCCTTTGTTGCCTCCACAGGTGCCGCCGAGGAGAGGGCGCATCGTGCAATACGTCATTCGATCGTTTGCGATAGTCTGCTTGGGCTTTTTCGCTCTGTACGCCGGCCCCGCCAATGCCGAGAAGCGCCTGGCGCTGCTGATCGGCAACCAGGGTTACACGAACGAGATCGGGCCACTGGCAAATCCACACAATGACGTTGCGCTCCTGGAGAAGGCGATCAAGCGCCTGGGCTTCGAGGTGTGGACGGTGCGCGATGCCGGCTTCATCGACATGCACCAGGCCGTCAACGCCCATGTGCGGCGCCTGCGTGAGGCCGGATCGAACGCGGTCGGCCTCTTCTACTACGCGGGTCATGGAGAGTCGAACTCCGGTACCAACTACCTGATCCCGGTCGACGTGCGCTCGCCGGAGGAGGGCGATCTGTGGGACCGCTCGCTGCGCGTCAGTGAGATCACGCGCATCCTGAAGACTGAGGCTGCCAGCGCCAAGCATTTCGTGGTGCTCGACGCCTGCCGTAACAACCTCAAGCTCAGGAAGGCGGGCTCGAAGGCGCTGGTAGTCCCGGGGGGTGCGGGTGCGCAGGAAAGCCGGCATATCCACGCACGGCCAAGGGGGAGCTCGCCTCCGATGTGGGCGCGGGTGCCGGGCCTTACGCCAGGGTGCTGGCCAAGGAGATCGTCAAGCCGGGTGTCGAGGCGGTGACGATGTTCCGCAACGTGCAGCGGCGCGTGCGTGCCGCGATCGGGCAGGAGCACACCTGCAATTCACCGCGCTCGGCGATGTGTACTTGGCCGGGCCGCCGGTGCAGCCGTCCTCGGACGCGGAGGCGGCGCGCGTCTGCCGGGAGGTGGAGGGCATGTCGAGCCTCTCCATGCTCGGCGTCTGGCGAACGAGCACAAGGGGACGCTGGCAGGGAAATGCATCGAGGCGCGGCTGGCGCAGCTGAAGGGCACCGAGGCGGCGAATAGGAAGGCCGAGGAGGAGGCGCGCACCAAGGCGGCGGAGGCCGAGCGCCGTCGCCTCGCCCTGCTGCAGCAGGAGCGGGAGCGCGCCGATGCGGAGGCGGCAAGGAAGCGGCGGAAGCCGCCGACGCCATCAGGAAGAAGGCTGCGGACGAGGCCAAGACCAAGGTCGAAGCCGAACGGCTGCCGTTTCAGGCCTTGCCCGTAAAGCTCTCTCCCAAGGATGTGGAGCTGCTCTCCAACTTGGACCGAATTTGACGACCTACATCGCCTCTCGAGAGGAAGGGAGCCATGACCAAGATCATCGTCCGGGTGCTTTATTTCGGCGCCGACGGAGGCCGGCGATGATCACCCGGAGGTTGCTGCTCCTGACAATGGCCGGGTGTCTATCCGCTTGTGATGGTGCGGCAAGTATCAAAGGCAGCGTCGCCGACGAGCGCGATGCACCTTATCGTGACTGCCGGCTCGAATTGCTCCTCCCCGATTCCGGGCAGGTTCTGGACGAAAGGCCGGTCCCTCCCGAGTTCACCGCGACCTTTGTCATCGCCCCTTGGCCGGCAGTGTATCGACTGCGTATCGCCTGCAAGGAAAGCGATGAGGCGCTCACGAGCGAGCCGAAGCTGCTCGGCAGGGAAGCAAGCTTTCCTTCACCCCTCGATCTGGGCAACGTGCGGCTCAAGCGTCGAGCAAAATAGCGAGCGTCCACGGTGCTCGTTGCACTGTCCGAGCGTGCACCGGCCGCAAAATGTCCCGAGGGTGAGGGGACAGAGGCACCCGAGGATAGGGCTTCACTTGGGGCTGCCCCTCACCCCAACCCTCTCCCCGTAAACGGGGAGAGGGGGCCGGGCGGCGCTCGCGGTGTGTGCGCACCCTCATCCAGCACACCCGTTGGACATCCGCGGGCGCACTTGCCTTCGATTTTGGGTATCCTGCGAAGGCGGACGCCGACCTGAATTCTGGCAATTGAGCTTCGGGGACACAATGGGAGCTGTACGAAATATCCTTTTCATCATGTGCGACCAGCTGCGCTGGGACTACCTCTCCTGCTACGGCCACCCGCATCTCGCCACGCCCAACATCGATGCGCTCGCGGCCAGGGGCGTGCGGTTCACGCGCGCCTACGTGCAGTCGCCCGTGTGCGGCGCCTCGCGCATGAGCTTCTACACCGGGCGCTACGTCTCCTCGCACGGCGCCACCTGGAACGGCGTGCCGCTGAAGGTGGGGGAGATGACGCTGGGCGACTACCTGCGGCCGCTGGGCGTCGACACGGCGCTGGTCGGCAAGACGCACATGCGCGCCGACACCGAGGGCATGGCGCGGCTCGGCATCGACCCCGATTCCATCATCGGGGTGAGGGTGTCGGAGTGCGGCTTCGATCCCTACGAGCGCGACGACGGTCTGCACGCCGTGGGCCCCGCCGGCCGCTACGATCCGCAGCTGCCGCGCTACAACCGCTGGCTCAACGAGAAGGGCTACGGCGGCGACAACCCGTGGCACGACTGGGCCAATGCGGCGCAAGGAGAAGGCAACCGGCTCGCCTCGGGCTGGGCCATGCGGCACGCGGCAAACCAGCGCGCGTGGCCGAGGAGGACTCCGAGACGCCCTACATGACGCGCCGCGCCATGGAGTTCATGCGCGAAGCCGGCGATCGGCCCTGGTGCCTGCACCTCTCCTACATCAAGCCGCACTGGCCCTACATCGCGCCGGCGCCCTACAACGCCATGTACGGGCCGGAGCATGTGCCGCCGGCCGTGCGCTCCGAGGAGGAGCGGCGCGAGCCGCACCCGATCTACCGCGAGTTCATGGAGCACCGGGTGTCGCGCAGGCCTTCTCCCGCGACGAGGTGCGGGCCGAGGTGATCCCCGTCTACATGGGCCTCATCAAGCAGATCGACGAC
The DNA here is from genome assembly GCA_963758625.1 of uncultured Alphaproteobacteria bacterium. Lineage (GTDB taxonomy): Bacteria > Pseudomonadota > Alphaproteobacteria > Rhizobiales > Hyphomicrobiaceae > AWTP1-13. The sequence goes on from CAVWWJ010000016.1 coordinate 103,603, forward strand.
CAGCTGGGGCTGCTGTTCCGCTTCATGGAGGCGCGGGGCCTCATGCAGAACACGCTGATCGTCTTCACCTCCGACCACGGCGACTACCTCGGCGACCACTGGCTGGGCGAGAAGGACCTGTTCCACGAGCCCTCGGTGAAGGTGCCGCTGATCGTGTGCGATCCCTCGCCGGAGGCGGATCGGGCCCGCGGCGCGGTGTGCGACGAGCTGGTCGAGGCCATCGACCTCGCACCCACCTTCCTCGATGCGCTGGGGGCCGATTGGCGCGCGGAGACGCATCGCCTGGAGGGCCGCTCGCTGCTGCCGTTCCTGCGTGGGGAGAGGCCGACCGGCTGGCGGCGCTACGCCGTGAGCGAGAACGACTACTCTCTGCTGCCCGTGGCGGCGAAGCTCGGTGTGAGCCACGCGATGCGCGCCTCTTCATGATTGCCGACAAGCGCTGGAAGTACGTGCACGCCATCGGCTTCCGCCCCATGCTCTACGACCTCGAGGCCGACCCCACGAGTTCCGCGATCTCGGCGCCGATCCGGCCTTCGCGGGCGAGCGCGCCCGCCTCGCCGCAGCGCTGCACCATTGGAGCCTGCGCCAGTCGCAGCGCACCACCCGCTCCGAGAACGCCATGCTGGCGGCGCGCGGCGAGGCGCCGCGCCACGGCATCCTGATCGGCGTGTGGGACGAGAGCGACGTGCCCGAGGAGCAGTGGAGCCGATATCTCGGCGATGAACGAGGGCACAATAAGCGATAACCGCAGCGCAGAAGGTGCAGGAAGGCTGCCTTATTGATCCGTCGAAGCTGGCGCAGGGGGCACCTGGTCCGACTTCGCGAGCTTCTTTGCGGCGGCGGTCTTCGCCTTGCCGGCCCGCGCCCAGAGCGGCGCCGAGACGATCCGCATCGTCTTCCCGTTCGCCGCCGGCGGGTCGGGCGATGCGCTGGCCCGGCTGCTGGCCGAGCATCTGCGCGCCAGCCTCGACCTGCCCGTCATCGTCGAGAACCGCACCGGCGCGCAGGGCCGCATCGGCGTGCAGGCGGTGAAGGCCGCGCCGCCCGACGGCAAGACGCTGCTGCTCACGCCGGTTGCGCCGATGTCGATCTACCAGCACGTCTACAAATCGCTCGCCTACGATCCCGATCGCCGACTTCCAGCCGCTGTCCCAGGTCGCCACCTTCGACTTCGCCATCGCCGTCGGGCCGCAGGTGCCGGCCAGGTCGCTGGCGGAGCTGGTGGCGTGGGTGAAGGCCAATCCCGACCAGGGCAGCTACGGCATTCCCGCGGCAGGCTCGCTGCCGCACTTCTTCGGCGTCCTGTTCGGCAAGGCCGCAGGCCTCGACCTGCGTCACGTCGGCTACCGCGGCTCGGCGGCGGCGCTCACCGATCTCATCGGCGGGCCAGCTGCCGATCGTCGTCACCACCACCGCCGATCTGCTGGAGCAGCACAAGCGCGGGGCGCATCCGCGTGCTCGCCACCTCCGACCGCCAGCGCTCGCCGTTCCTGCCGGACGTGCCGACCTTCAAGGAGGCCGGCTACGACATCGTGGGCACCGGCTGGTACGGCGTGTTCGCCCCCGCGGGTCTCGCGCCCGACAAGGTGGAGAAGCTGAGCGCGGCGCTGGCTGCCGGCGTCCGGCAGCCGCAGATCAAGGAGCGCCTGCTGGCCCTCGGCCTGCAGCCGACCGGCACCACGGCGGCCGAGCTTGGGCAGCATCCAGAAGGCGGATTCGGAGCTGTGGGCGCCCGCAGTCAAGGCCTCGGGCTTCACGCCGGCCCAGCAATCCGACAAGTGATGCGGACAGCCATCCGGAGTGTCGGCGGTTGCGGCGGGATCAGACCCGGCCCTCCATTCCGCAGTAAGGTCAGCTCTTGGAGGGCCGGGGCCGGCGCCCGCACCGACGCCGCCCAGGCTAGTGGCCGCCAACATGGGCCGCATCCCCCAAATGGGTTAGACGCTCCCGACACGACGCATGCCGGCCTGCGCGCGGTTCCGCAGCGCCGATTACGCCTGACGCGCGCGGGGTGTCGGGCCCGCCAGACGGCCGAGCAGCGCCACCAGCTCGGATTGGCGGTGCACGCCGGTCTTGTCGAAGATCTGCTTCAGATGGCAGCGCGCGGTCTCCTTGGCGATGCCGAGCGAGTCCGCGGCGTGATCGAGGCTCTCGCCGGTGCCGAGACGCCCCGCCAGACGCGCCTCGGCGGTCGTGAAGCCGAAGGCGACGCGCAGCGCCTCCTCCGGCGGCATGGGCCGGGTGTCGGGGTCGAGGACGACCAGCAGCGCACGGGCCTGCGCGAAGACGTAGCCGACCTCGCCGGGAATCGGCACGGCGTAGACGATGAGTGGCCGGCGCCCCGCGCGCGGCACCGCCACCGGCGCTCGCGGGGCGGGCGTCGGCAGCGGCGAGGTCACCCGATCGACGAGGTCGGAGAGGCTGCGGCAGGTCTCGTGGTCGCCGCCGGTGAGGCGCCGCCTGGAGATGCGCAGCTCGCCCGTGAGCGTCCTGCGGGCCGTCGCGTTCGCCAGGATAACATCGCCGCGCCGGTCGAGCACCACGGCGGCCGAGCCCAGGCTCTCGAAGGCCTCCGCGAGGCCCCGGGCGCGCGCCAAGTCCAGCTCGCGCGCCATGGTGACGGCGGTGCCGAGAGGCCCGCGCAGCCGGGCGAGCCGCTCCTGCTCCTCGGCGACGAACGGGCCCTGGGCGATCGACCGCTGGATCGAGACGACCCACTGGTCGCTGCCCGCCGCGGCCGCAAGCCCTGCAAACCATCTGAGCCCGTGGCGCCCGAGGAAGTCGTTGTAGTAGTCCGACCGGGCGATGTCCTCCTCGGTCGTGAAGTCGAGGTCGACGGTGACGCCGCGCTGCAGCAGGCGGGGGATGCCGCGATCGCGCAGATCGCGGGTGTTCCAGCCCTCCCTGAAGTAGCGCTCGTTCACCTCGCCGATGGCCTCGGTGCTGATCGCGGCGACGCGTTGCGCCACCGGCGGCAGGAGCACGGTGCCGACCGCTCCGACGCTGTCGGTCAGTCGCTGCAGCGCCGGCTTCCAGTGAGCCGGGTCCAACGCGGCCCGGGCCAGGTCGGCGTTGACGGCTTCGAGAGTTCCAGGAGGTGCTCACTTCGGCCTCCATGCCGCTCGCGATGGTGTCAGATCCTTCTGGTCTGACACCATGGCTCCAACGCCGGTTCGTGCAAAGGTGTCAGACCCGGAGGGGCTCGACACCCCCTCAGTCCCAGAAGTTCCGCGAGGTCTTGGCGTGCTTATCGGCGAGCGCCTTCATCGTCGTGTGGATGGCGCGCGCCGGCTGCCCCTTGGCCTCCAGCTCATTGACCCGCGCCTCGGCGACCTGGGCGCCGATCTTGCGGAACCTGGCCTGCTCGGCGGGCGACAGCCTGATGGGCTCGCCGCCGGCGTCGACGAGCAGCTTCTTGCCGATGGCGTCGAGCCCGTCCCAGGCCTCGCCTACCTCCTTCTCGACGCCGGCGACCGACTTGGCCACCAGCTCCTGCAGGTCGGGCGGCAGCTTGTTCCAGAAGCCCTCGTTCATGACCAGGCCGAAGCTCGACACGAAGGAGTACATCTCGGTCGTGTACTTGACGACGCCTGCCATCTTGAAGGCGATGCCGGCGCCGCCGTAGTCGATGAAGGTGCCGTCGATCGTCCCCTTCTGCAGCTGCTCGACCTGCTCGGTGGCCTGCACGCCCACCGGCGTCCCGCCCAGCGCCGCCACCAGCTCGCGGATGGTGGGCGAGGAGAAGCGCAGCCTGAGCCCCTTCATGTCGTCGGCGCTGCGGATCGCCTTCTTGGTGGTGTGCACGTTGCCGGGCTGGTGCGTGAAGAGCAGGAGCACCTTCACGCCCTTGTGCTCGGCGTCCAGATATTTGGCGCGCAGCTCGCGGTCGTTGAGGACCTTGATGCCGATCTCGGCGCTGCCGACGAGATAGGGGAGCTGGATGAGCTCCGTCAGCGGAAAGCGGCCGGGCGTGGCGCCGTGCAGCAGCCAGGAGACATCGGCCTGCCCGGTGCGGGCGAGGTCATAGTGCTGCTGCACCGGGCCCATCTGCGAGCCGGGGAAGCGCTTTACGGTGATGCGCCCGCCGGAGTCCTCGGCGAGCTTGTCGGACCACTTGATGAGCCACTTCGACATGGCGTGCTGGTCGCCGACGTAGTAGGCGAGCTTCAACTCGAATTTCTGCTGCGCCCACGCCGCGGGCGGGGCGAGCACGCCGAGGACGACGCCGAGCAGCGCGATGCCCGTCCAGCGCCAGGCTCCGTTCATGGTTCCCTCCCCCCGTTTGTTCGTTGTCGTCGGCAATCGGGCGCTAGACTGCCAAAATCGGCCCGTTCGGGCAATCGGCTGCCCGCTCGAAAACAGCGTCTTCAGAAGGTTTTCAGGTTTCAGGCTTCAGGGATCAGCCAGGGGTGCGCACTTCGCAGGGAACCTGATACCTCTGCTCAAGTGCGTCCCAGCGGGTCCTGGGTCGGCCGCAGGGGGTGAGGCGGCTTGGGCGCCTCGACCTCGACCACGAACTGCACGAGCGTCCGGCTCTCCGGCGCCGCAGGGTCGACGATGCGGCAGGTCACCAGGAGGTGCATGCCGGGATTGGGTGTGGCCACAACCTCGAGCAGCGGTGCGCCGACGATGCCGACGATCTCGAGGTGACGCACGCGGCGATCGTCCACATGACGCACACGGCCATCGGCGGTGATGGCGATGCTGTCGCCGACCGCCAGCCGCTCCTTGGACGCCACCACGGGGACGTGGGCCCCGGCTGAATTGAGCCAGAAGCCCTCGTCGCCTACCTGCGCAGGCTGCCGCTGGTTGGCGCGGGCGATCTCGAAGGGGCGGACGGGCTTTTGGCTTTCGAGCGCCTTGCTGAAGGCGTAGCCGACCATGACGTCGGCCCGCAGGGCGACACCGCCTGCTACGGCCGCGACGACCGACCCGACAGCGAGGATCAGCCGGCCCTTCTGGGTTGCGGTGCGCAACATGCATTTCCTCCAGTGAAGTCGGTCACCCTGTCATATGGTGAAACTTGACCGAACTGTGGAGGAGGCACACCGACAGCCTCCCCCCAATGAGATGAAAACGCCTTGTTTGAACATACCGTAAATGTCGCGGGGGCACCAATGGGGCCCGCCGTATCCAGTGATGCGTCGAGCCGGTTGCCGGCCCGCAGGACAGGTCCGGCAGGGCCCCAGACAGGCCCCAGACAGACCGATGTGCAGACTTGTTGGTCACGTCGGCGCAGGGACCGCGTAGGGACAGGCCCGCGGGCTGCGCGGCGCTTTCCGCTCGATTGGGTGGAACTGTTCCAGATCCGATCGAGGCGGCAGACCAGTCACCGAGTAATACCCTGCGTGCAGCCCGGCGCCGCGGGTGCCCGAAGGGCGACAGCGAGACCGCCCGGGACCCATGCACCCGGGCACTTTCTCTCTTCTCGGAGTAGGAACGGCGGCACTGCGGATGCGCCTCAGCCGCTCAGACACACCGCCCGAGCGTATGCGCGTGCTAGGAGCTCGCGGCGCCGTGGAGGTGCAGGTGCCGCACCCGGCCTTCGCCGTGAGACGGCTGCGTTGGCATGATCGGGGCGACGGTTACGATCTCGGCACCGTGAGATGAGGGCGAACGAGGCGGCAAGACGTTGTCGCGTGTGAACAGATCGGCGTATTCGCTCGGCACCGACGCTGCGTGGAGGCGGCAATTTGATCATTGGCGACGTCCAGCGAGCGCGACTCGATGCTGGCGCTGGGCGGCAGCCAGGTCGCCGCAATGCCGGTAGCGATGGCTCCTTCGCCGTAGAAGCAACGGACGGTTGCCGCTGAGGCAGGGCCGTCAAGGAGGCGATAGCTGAGGTGGACAGCAGGCGACGCGCAGCTGCGCTCGCCTAGCTACATGACAGCTGGGTGGACCTCGACGGAAGGCGCGTGCGAGCTCTGACCGGCAAGGGCGCGATTGGCGCGGCCAGCATGCGGGGCCTGCAAGCGCCAGGCGCCATCGAATGGCCGCTGCGCACCAAAGCTCGACCAGCCGCAGGATGGGCGACGACGGTCGCTCCCGTGGGAGCTGGGCTCTGGCCAGAATGCTCGGCGATATCGCACGCCATCGCGCCGGGATGACGTAACCTTCCGGCGGCTGTGCGGCAGCGACCGCCGCCACATCGAGCAGACTCGCCCGGCGGTGCGAAGCGTAGCGGAGGCGTAGGCGCAGGAGGTTGGATCGGGCCTTTCGCGGCATCGGCAACGCCAGCGTTGTGCCTGCGGCAGGTCGGGTTACGCGCTCCGCGCTAACCCGACCTATAGCTGGGAAGGCCTGACGGAGCGGCTCGGCGGTGCTAGAAGCTCGCCCCTGCCACCTAGTCTACAGAAGGTCCTCCGATGGCCGACCCAATTCGAGCCCCCCCGCGCCCGACAAGGACAAGAAGGAGCACCAGCCGCCGAAAGGGGCGACCCACAAGGTCGCCTGGACGGGTGATGCCGGACAGGCCGCCGACATCGACGTCACCTCCGAGTGGATCGTGCTGCGCAAGAAGGAGCGGCCCGCTGCGGAGATGTTCCTCACCTACTACCGGCTCGCCGGGGCCGGGGAAACCAGGGGCCGGCGGCCCGTCAGCTTCGTCTTCAACGGCGGCCCCGGGGCCTCCTCGGCCTATCTGCATGTGGGCGGACTCTCGCCGCGGCGCATCCTGTTCAAGCCCGACGGCAACCCCGAGCCGCCGCCGGTGCGCCTCGTCAACAACGCGGAGAGCTGGATCGCCTTCACCGACCTTGTGTTCGTCGATCCCGTAGGCACCGGCTTCTCGCGCATCATCGAGACCGAGAAGAAGCCCGACGACAAGGAGAAGCCCGACCCCGCCAAGACCGTCGAGGAGAAGGAGTTCTACGCGCTGAACCGCGATCTGGAATCGCTGGGCGAGTTCATCGAGCGCTTTCTCTCCAGGTACAAGCTCTGGGATGCCCCGATCGCCATCATCGGCGAGAGCTACGGCGGCTTCCGCACCGCCAAGCTGGCAAGGCGCCTGCAGGAGACGCATGGCGTCGGCCTCTCCACCGCGATTGCCATCTCGCCCGCGCTCGAATGGTCGCTCCTGAACGAGAACGACTACGACGTGCTGCGCTCCATGGACTGCTTCTGCACCATGGCGCTCGCCGCCACCTTCCACGGGCGCTCGCGCGTGTTCAGAAGGGGACGCCGGTCGAGGCGCAGCGGCGCCAGATCGAGGCCTTTGCCACCCGCGAGCTGTCGCATTCCTTCCTGGTCGGCACCGCCCACGACGCCGCCGAGCAGGCCCGGGTGTTCACGCGTGCCGCGGATTATCTCGGACTGCCCGAGGAGCTCGTCCGGCTCGCGCACGGCCGGGTACCGTTCTGGCGCTTCTCGCGCGAGCTGCTGCGATCCGAGCAGAAGGTGGTGGGCGTCTACGACGCGACCATCACCGGCATCGATCCGTTTCCGGACCGCGAGCAGCGCCAGGGGCCCGATCCGACCTTTGCCGGCATCGAGCGCGTGTTCGCGAGCGCCATCAACCACCTCTTGCGCGCCGAGATCGGCGTCGATTTGGACCGCCGCTACGACCTCCTGAGCCTCGACGTGCATCGCGCCTGGAAGCGCGACGAGCAGCACCACGCGTTCGACGAGCCGGCCGGCGCCACCGACGATCTGCGCTTCGCCATGAGCATGAACCCCGACATGAAGGTGCTGATCACGCACGGCTATTACGACATGGTGACGCCGTACTTCTCCTCCGAGCGCCTGGTCGAGCAGATGAAGCTGTTGCCGCAGCAGCGCGAGAACCTCTTCATCCGTCATTTCGACGGCGGTCACATGTTCTACACCTGGGATGCCTCCCGCCGCGCCTTCCGCGACTGGGCACGGGAGTTCTATGCGTGAGGCCACGCGGACCGCCGGGTCCCCTCTCCCCGCTTGCGGGAGAGGGTTAGAGCCTGCCCCGGCGAAGGCCGGGGGTGAGGGGCAGCCCCAAGCGAAGGCCCATCCGCGAGCACCGCCCGATCCCCGGCGCCATCAGCCCCGGGCCATCCTTCTCGGGCGATGGCGCGGCCGCACTGCGGGCGCTGGCCGATGACTACGACCGGGGCATAAGAGCGGCAACGCCGGCAAGCTGAACACCCCGACAAGAAATCCGCAGTGCACGCCAGAATGTGAGAGGCGTGCCAAACGGGGGATCATGGCACCAACGCGCTGCCAACTGTCCTGGACCACGGTATCTATCGGGACTTGGGCTTTGACCTCGCGCGGCTGACGACCATCTGGCGAGGTCCCTCACGGCAACTCGACCGTTCTACCGGAGAATTCTTGCATGTTGGTACGCAAGCTCGACATGAGTGCCCACGGCTTGGAGCAGTGACTGTCGACAGGCCTTTTCCTGTCTTTTACATTTGGACTTAGGATAGAAGGTGTCTCGGAAACTCTTCCTAATGGCTCGCTCGCCGCCGGGCCGGAGAGGCATATCCGATGCGCCAGAGGAAACCGGGGGGAGGTATGCTGAGTGTTTCCCTTGAAAAGGTGACGCGCCGCTTTGGGTCCGTCACCGCTGTCGACCAGATCGACTTGGCGATCGGCGAGGGCGAATTCGTCACCCTGCTGGGGCCGTCGGGGTGTGGCAAGACGACGACGTTGCGTATGGTTGCCGGGCTCGAGGCGACGGATAGCGGCCGCATCTCGATCGGCGACCGCGTGGTCAACGACGCAGCAACGGGGGTTTTTGTCCCGCCAGAGAAACGCGGACTGGGATGGTGTTCCAATCCTATGCGATCTGGCCGCACAAGACCGTATTCGAAAATGTCGCCTATCCGCTTCAGGTCAGGGGCGGGAACCGCAAGGAGGAAATCGCCAAGCGGGTAATGTCGACGCTGGACCTTGTCGAGATGGCACGCTACGCCGACCGCCCGGCACCGGCACTGTCTGGCGGGCAGCAGCAACGCGTGGCGATTGCCCGCGCCCTCGTCGCTTCTCCGGCGGTGCTATTGCTCGACGAGCCGCTCAGCAACCTGGACGCCAAGCTGCGCACGCAGATGGGCGACGAATTGCGACTGCTGCAAAAGAAGACCGGTGTTACCTCGATCTACGTGACACACGACCAGAACGAGGCGATGGCGCTGTCCGACCGCGTCGTTGTGATGGATTCCGGCCGTGCGCTGCAAATCGGACCTCCGAAGGAGGTTTATTTCCGTCCCGCCAGCCGGGCGGTCGCGGTGTTCTTCGGCACGCCGAATCTGTTCGAGGGGAGGGTCGTCGATTGCGTCCAGCTCGAGTCGCAACTTTTTCGCCTCGGTGTCGAGACCCCGTTGTGGAAAGGCGTCTGTCGGGCGGGGCGAGCCTTCAATCACCACGACAAGGTGCTGGTGATGATCCGGCCGGAAAGCTTCATTGGACGTGGCGCGACGCACGAGAATGAGGACGCCGTGTCGTTCTCGGTTACGGTGAAGGATTTGGTGTTTCGTGGAACCGAGCTCTCCGTCACCGCTCACGTAGATGGCGCGACGGTCAATCTCGACATGCCTGCCCATTGGAGTCCCAAGCCCGGCGAAACGGCGACCGTGTCGGCGCCGTCCGCAGTGGCGTGGGCGATTGCGGCTTGAACCGCGTCTGCAGCCGGGTGGCTGCGCCAGCGCACGTCCCCGCGGGGGTCAGGAACAGGAGCTGCGGTCCTGCTACAGCACGCTGAGCCGCCGCCGGATCAGCCACAGCTGCAGTAGGCGGAAGACGAACACGAGGCTCAGCAACATCAGCGCGATTACGCTGACCTGCTCGGCCTTGCCCGACGCCCACAGGCGCAGCACGACGACCGACAGCACCTCCGAGCCCACCGAGTAGAGCAGGATCGAGGCGCTGAGCTCGCGCAGGATGCCGAAGAACAGCAGCACCCATCCGGCCATTACTGCGGGCCCGGTGAGCGCCACCAGGATACGCCACAGCGTCTGCCACCAGCCCGCACCGTGCACGCGCGAGCATTCCTCGAGGTCGGTCGCAAGCTGCGCAAAGGCGCCCTCCATCAGCCGTACCGACAGGGGGATGCCCAGCGATACGTACGCCAGCAGCAGCGCCCACAGGGTGCCGTAGATCGGCACCGACTGCGGCAGGATGGCGAAGCCCCACAGGAAGCCGACGCCCAGCACAATGCCTGGCATCATCCAGGGCAGCCAAGCCAGGAAGCTGATGAGGCGCCGCACCCGCGAGCGGGTGCGCACGCCGATATAGGCGACAATGGTGCCCAGGAGCATGGTCGCCGTTGCGCCTGCGACGCCCAGCACCAGCGTGTTCCCCAGCGCCCGCCAGAACACGTCGTTGTCGAGCACCTCTCGCCAGTGCTTCAGCGTCAACATATCCAGCTCGTAGAAGCCGAAGAACTGGAAGAACGAGCCGACCAGCAGCTGGCCCACCGGCAGCACCACGGTTACAGCGAAGAACAGCAAGCAGAAGCCGAACGTGACCCAGCGCCAACGCCCCAGCGCCGTCACCCGCGGCGCGTAGCCCTTGCCGGTTACAGTCTGGAAGCTGCGGCCGCCCAGCACGCGCCACTGCCACAACACCAGGATCAGCATCATTGCCAGCATCGAGATGCTCAGCGCCGTGGCGTAGGGGTAGTTGGGGTCCGTCTGCTCGTTGATGACACGGTAGATCTCGGTCGTCAGAACCTCGATGCCGGCCGGCGTGCCCAACAGCACCGGCGATTCGAACGACTCGATGCCGCGGATGAAGCTGAGGATGAAGCCGCCTGTCAGCACCGGCAACAGCAGCACCAAGGTGACGCCGCGGAAAGTCTGCCAGGGCGATGCGCCGGACAGGCGGCTGGCATCCTCCAGCGCCGGGTCCATCGCGCGGAAGGCATCGACGATGAAGATGAACAGGAACGGCGTCGAATACTGCATCATGTGCCAGATGACGCCGGCGTAGGAGTAGATGTTCAGCAGCGGCGCCTCGCCGCCGGTGAGCCCGCGCCATGCCTGGTTCAGCAGTCCCACCTGCGGGTTGCCCAGCATCCCCCAGGCCATGGCCGTGAGGATTGGCGGAAAGAAGAACGGCAATGTGATGAGCACCTCCAGCGCGCCGCGCCCGGGCGTGTCGGTGCGCGCGATGATCCACGCCAGCACGATGGCCAGCAGCAGCGACAGCGCCGTCTTCACTGTCGCGATCAGCAGCGTGCTGCCCAGCAGCTCCAGCGTCCGCCACGAGGCAACTTGGCGATAACCCTCCAGGGTGAAGGTGCCCGCGGCGCCGGGCGGCGCCGATGAGACGCTGCCGATCAGCAACATCGCGAGCGGGTAGAGCGACAGGAACCCCAGCACCAGGATGACAGCCGACAATCCGGCGTTGCGCCGGTTGAAGATGCGGCGCGCCCACCGCAGGTGTCCTGCCGACGCACCGCGCCATCCCGCGGTTTCTTGCCGTGGACGAAGCAGTCGGTCGCGCGATGCGTCGGTCATCGGCAGCGCCGCCGGTCAGCCATTGTGGGATTCGGTGCTTTCTCTCGCTACGTGGAGGACGTTCGCTCCGGAGCCTCTGTGCCGATGCCAGAGAAGCTCGACCGCCGCCACACTCACGGCTTGAACACCTCCTCGGCCTTGCGCAGCATCGCATCGGTTCGGTCGGGGTCGGCGGTGCCCAGGAGCTTGACCTCGGAGAACGGCCGCACCTCGGGATTGGTGAGCTCGGCCGCGCCCTTGACCACTGGCGTGCTGCCTTCGTTGCCGTAGGCGGCCTGCGACTCGACCTCCAGGAAGTGGTTGATCAGCAGGCGCGCGGCGTTGGGGCGGGGCGCATTCTTCAACATCGCCAGCTGGAACGGCGCGTAGGGGCTGCCTTCCTCGGGCACGATGAACTTCACCGGCAGGCCCTTGAGCTCCCAGTAGTAGTTATAGAGCTGCGGCATATAGAGCGGATACTCACCGCGGCCGATGCGCCGCCCATCGTTACCGACGTCGCGGCTGAATACCGGCCCCTGCTTCGCGAGGTCCTCGACGAACTTCTGGCCGAAGCTCCGGTGCAGCACCTGGAAGAGAATGGCGCCGCCGCCGAATTTGCGCATGTCGTCGGCGAGGATCTTGCCCTTCCACTTCGGGTCGAGCACGTCCTTCCAACGCTTGGGCTCGTCGGCCGGCTTCACGAGCCGCGTGTTGATCAGCAGCCCGTAGCTCATGACGAACACCGGCACCCGTGTGTCGTCGGCGACGAACGGTGCCACCAGGTTTTTCGCGTTGGGGATGCCGCCGTGCGGCTGCAGCGCACCGTCACGCAGCTGGGCGCCGATGGTGATCACGCCGTTCTGCGTGACGTCGGCCACGAAGCGGCCGGCGCTCTGCTCGGTGCGGATCTTCTCGCGCAGCTCGTTGGCGCGCAGCTCCAAGGTCTCGACCTTGATGCCGTACTTCTTCTCGAAGGTCTTGCTAATCTCGGCCCGCGCCGGGCTGCCGACGCGCGAGGTGTACAAGACGACCTTGCCTTCCTTCTTTGCGGCCTGGACCACCGCCTCCCAGTTCTCCTGGGCAAAAGCCCCCTTGGCCAGCAGCACCGACGCCGCAAGGCAGACCGCGGCGAGCAGCGCGCGTCTCGCACTCATTTTTACTTCCTCCCAACCTTGGATTTCCGAGACGCGCGGGATCATTCCGCGGCGGTCACTTGCGGCCCGGCCTTCATCGCCGCCGCCGCACGGTCCTCGTACGCCTGCCACCAGTCGGAGCCCTTGGCAGTGTGGAAGGCGCCGCTGCGCGCCCGGAAGAACACCTCGGGGTCCGCCGCGCCGGGCGGCAGCGTGCCGTTCTCCTTCAGCTCGCGCGCCGCGCGCAGCAGCCGCCGCCGCGTGCGCGCCACCATCAGGTCCGAGGCCACCAGGTGCTCGAAGCCGTGGTCGGTGATCGGCCCCATCGATTCCGTCACCGCCTGGTCCTGCATGAAGACCATGCGGATGCCGGTGTAGATCTCGTTGCGACGCTGCGCGTCGCGGTCGATCTGGTAGTCGTTGCCGGCGTTGGCGGCCGGCCGCCAGCGGCCGTACCAGTCGGTCGTGTTGGGCAGATACTCGATCCTTGGCGCGAAACCGGGCATCGGCTTGCCGTTCTTCAGCGGCAGGCCGGAATAGCCCGCTCCGTTCTTGCGGCCCATCAGGACGACCATGGTGTGCCCGTCGTCCATCGGCACCCAGGCGCGGGCCGCGACGAGGTTGCCGAACGTCCCGTTGGGCGCTTGCGTCCAGAACGGGAAGAGGAAATTGGCGAAGCGCCACGAGACTTGCTCGCCGTCCGGCCGATAGGCGGCATACGCGGTGCCCCAGCTCGTGTCCTTGACGTGATACTCCGGCGCGCGGTCGAGGACGGTGTGGCGCATCGGATGGTCGTCCTGGAAATCGTCAGGCCCGACGCTGCCGGCGTGCAGGAAGCCGAAATGCGCCGTGTCGATGTCGCCCTCCAGCGCCTGCAGCCAGTTGCACTCGCGCTGAACGAAGGACAGCGACAGCTCGTCCTCGGGCAGCAGCGTCGCCTCGATCGGCGGCAACGGCGGCAGCTCGGCGCGGTCGCCCATGAAGACCCAGACCAGCCCGTTGCGCTCGGCAGTGCGGTAGGCCTTGGCCTTGACCTTGTGCTTGAAGTCCTGGTTCGGCGGCACGCTTGGCATGTCGACGCAGTTGCCCGCCGCGTCGAATTTCCAGCCGTGATAGACGCAGCGGATGCCGTTCTCCTCGTTGCGCCCGAGAAACAGCGAGGCGCAGCGGTGCGGGCAGCGGTGGTCCATCACGCCGACGCGGCCCGAGGTGTCGCGGAAGGCGATCAGCTTCTCGCCGAGCAGCACCAGTCGCACCGGGTCGCCGTCGGCCTTCAGCTCCGAGGAGGCCAGCGCCGGCAGCCAGTACTGCCGCATCAGCGCGCCCATCGCCGTGCCTGGCCCGACCCGTGTCAGGTCTTCGCTGTCGCGAGCCTCCATGTCGTCACTCCCCGTCCGCAGCTTTTTTCGAATGAACTGAATGAACTATAGTTTGATGGTCCGCGGCGTCAAACCGCGGCACGACGTTCGAGTACCTGAGCTGCATTTTCCGCAGGCACTTGCTCGGCGAAGGGGGTGGCCGTTCCGTGTGTGAACTGATCGACATGCGCCTCACTGCCATCTTCTTTGGCGGTGAGGGTAGCAACCTGTTCGAGCTGCGTCGTCCCGACGGCGGCGTGGTGCCGGCGTTCACGGCGGGCGCCCACGTGGATCTGCATCTCCCGAACGGCTTGATTCGCCAGTACTCCATTGCCAACGCACCGCACGAGCACGATCGCTACCTCCTGGGTGTCAAGCGCGAGGATCGGGGCCGCGGCGGATCGCGCTTCCTGCACGATGCGGTGAAGGTTGGCGCGATCCTCGAGGTCGGTGGCCCGCGGAACAATTTCCCGCTGAGCGAAAATGCCACCGTGTCGGTCTTCATCGCGGGTGGCATCGGCATCACGCCGATCCGCGCCATGATCCATCGCGCCCAGGCGATCGGGCAGGACTGGCGCCTGTACTATGCGGTACGCCGGCGTGCCGAAGCCGTGTTCGCGCCGGAATTGCTCACCATTGGCGATCGCGTGGTCCTGCATGTCGACGAGGAGCAGGGCGGCAGGCTGCTGGACTTGTCGGGCATCGTCGGCGCTGCCTGCAAGACCGAGGCCCATTTTTACTGCTGCGGCCCCGCGCCGATGATGGCGGCGTTCAAGAAGGCCGCGGCCGCCATCCCGGCCGAGCGGGTTCACCTCGAGTATTTCACCAGCGAACCTGCGCCGGCGACGCAGGGCGGCTTCGTGGTCGAGCTTGCGCAAAGCGGCGGGCGCATTCCCGTGCCGCCCGGCACCACGATCGTCAAGGCGCTGAGCGACGCCGGTATCAAGGTGAAGGTCGCCTGCGAGCAGGGTATCTGCGGTACCTGCGAGACGCGCGTGCTCCAGGGCACGCCCGAGCACCGCGACATGATCCTGTCGGACGAGGAGAAGTCCGCCGGCCGCACCATGATGATCTGCTGCTCGGGAAGCCTCAGCGAGGTGCTGGTGCTGGACCTGTGAGATTCCGCCAAGGGCTGCGAGTCCAATGTTCGGGGTGTCCTCGCCGCTTGCTCCATGGTTTTCCCAATTCCTGCTGGCAGCCCGGCGCGCAACGATGGGCCGACACGCACCACAGGAGGGCGGCAATGAACCGTCGTGAGCTCGTAAGGAACTCGGTCATGATCCTGGCCGCTATGGCCCTGCCAACAGCGGCTCACACACAAGAACCCTACGAAGCGCAGTCGTTCGAGAGCGCGATCGCCTCAGGTCCCGTTGTCGTGCACGTGTATGCGGGCTGGTGCCCGGTATGTCGGGCGCAAAAGCCAATTCTTGCCGCACTCGCAAAGGATCAGGCGCTGGCAGGGGTAAGGTTTGTCACCGTGGACTTCGATAAGGACAGCCAATTCTTGCGGGCCTACAGGGTCGGCAACCAGTCCGTCATTCTCCTCTTCAAAAACGGCCAGGAGGCTGCTCGCCTCATCGGCATCACGGACGCCGAGAGCATTCGCGCGCGTTTGCTTGGCGCCCTGTAACGTGAGGTCGGCAGTCGTACTGGTAGCCTTCAACGCTTGGCGCGGATCAGCCCGGGAATGTCCTTGCGGACGATGGCGATGCGAAAATCCATGCCCGCGCGCGCAACACGGTAGGCGAGCTCCGCTGGCGAGCGGACCTTGGCGTTGTCGATGCCGACAATCACGTCGCCCGGCTCCAGGCCGATCCAGTAGGCCGGAGAGCCGTCCTCGACGCGCAGGACTTCGGCGCCCAGCACGTCGCCGTAGAGGCGGTTGCCGAGCAGGATTTCACCGACAACGGCCCCCGCGAGACTGCCCATCTCCGGTGGCAAGGTGATCTCCTCGGGGTCGATGACGATATCGGCTGACATCAGGGAGACAAGCCTCCCCTTGCCCTTCGCGAAAAGCAGGACCGGGATCGAAGTCCCGAGCGGCACGGTGGCCGTCCGCGTGACGAACTCGACGGCGGTGCGAACAGGCCTGTTGCCGGCGCTGACCACAATGTCGCCGGGCTCGATCCCCGCAGCTGCGGCCGGCGACTTGGCAATGACCTTCCGCACGATAGCGCCGCGGGTCACGCCACCCTCTCGTGGCGAAGCGAGCTCCATCGGCAGGTCCGCGACGATCAGACCGGTCGAGCCCCGCCGCATCCGCCCAGCCGTGATCACCTCGTCCATGATCACTTTGGCCATGTTGAACGGGACGGCGAAGCCGATGCCGAGGCTCCGCTGCTCTCCCCCCACCGTATTGATGCCAATCAGCTCCCCGCGGACATTGACCAGCGCACCGCCTGAGTTGCCGGGGTGGATCTGCGCGTCGGTCTGCAGATAGTCCTCGAACAGCCCGTGGCCGATCTCCGTGCGCATCACGGCGCTGACGATGCCGAGTGTCGCCGTTCCCTCCAGGCCGAACGGATTGCCCACGGCGGCGACGACGTCCCCGACGCGCACGGCGTCCGAATCGCCGAGCTTGATCGACGGCAGGCCGGGCTCATCCACCTTGAGCACGGCCACGTCGGAGCCAATGTCGGTGCCGATCAGCTTGGCAACCATGCGTCGACCGCTGGATAGCCCCACCTCGATATGCGTCGCGCCCTCGATGACATGGTTGTTGGTGATGATGTAGCCCCGTCCAGGATCGACGATGACGCCGGAACCGCCGGCCCCAAACTGTTCGCTCTCCGCCAGTGGCAAGACCGGGACCTCGCCATCCTTCCTCCTCGGCGGGATCAGGATGGGTCGCAGCTTGCGGCCGGTGACGCGAATGGTGACAACCGCCGGGAGGACTCGCTCCAGCATCGGCGCGAAGGACCCGCTGGGTTCCAGCACCGTTGCCTTGACGGCCTGCCGTGTGCCCGGTTGCGGCGTCTGCGCAACGCGCGGTTGTTGCGCAGAGGGCCGCTATGCACAGGAGTAGGAGGATCCTGGAGGGACGCAGTCTGCCGCTCTTCATTCGTGGCTTCGATTTTGCGTGCAGGGGAAGAGTGCCGCACAGCAGGTACAAGCTGCGGGCCTTTTCACTTGCCCGCTGTCTCGAGCCCGTCCGTCCTCGCAGATCGTCTGATTGAGCTGCGTATGCTTGGAGCGTATTGGTCCGCAGCTACTTCTTCATGTCGACCATCTGCGGTATGCTGGCCCCCCTGCGGCTGAGTTCCTCGAAAAACGCCTTACCATCGAAAGCCGATGGCATGTTTACGCCGCGACTTTCAAGCTCGTCGAAGAATTGCCTGGTGTCGAGGCGGTTGCTACTGCTGAACCCCTTGCGTTCAAGCTCGTCGAAGAACTGCTTGCCGTCGAAATTCCCTGGCATGCTCGCGCCGCGCTGTTGAAGCTCCTCGAAGAACTTCCTGCTGTCGAACCTTTCTTGCGCAAGGGCTACAACGGCCAACGCGCTGGCCACGCCAGCGGCCGCCAGCATCCGTGTGAACTTTTTCATGGTTCTCGCTCGTAGAGTGGGCCCGTGACATCACCTGGTCGCCAATGTGGCTCCATGTGTAGCAGTCAAAGTAGCTAGACCAAGTTGTTCCCCAAATCGGCACAAGCCCCCAGACTGAAGGGGGAGAAATACTGGGTCAGCACCACCTAGACCTAGACGAGAAACGGGGTCCCGGCCGGCCAGTACGTCGTCGACGATTTCCCGGTCCTGAGCGGTGGGCGGACGCCACGGACGCCGCTCGACAGGCTCGCGGCGCAATGCAGAGCCGAGGGCCCTCCCGGCTCAGGCGATCCTGCGGTAGAGGCGCGCGGCGAGCCCCTCTCCGGCGAACGGGCGGAAGGGGGCGCGGGCGATCAGCGCATCGAGGCCGAGGCTTCTGCCGGCGTTGGTGATCAGGAAGAACCCCTGCACGAAGATCAGGAAGACGTAAGTCCACGGCCACTCGGGGACATCACGATAGAGGCCGAGCCACAGGTGGGCCACGAACAGCATGCCGACGACGGCCATTGGGCGCACGAGGAAGCCGAGGATGAAGGCGATGGCGAGCGAAAGCTCTGTCAGAAAGACCAGCGGGTTGATGACGGGGAGGAGTGGGACAAAGATCGTACGCGCGATCCATCGGTGGAATTCGAACGCGGCATGCTCCACCAACCCCTGCGTCCAGCTGGCAAGCCCACCCGATACGGGCAGCGGCAACTTCCACAGCGATCCCTGGAACCACATGCCCCCAATCATGACGCGCATGAGCCAGGTCGCCACATGTCCGCTCGTGCGTTGACTGGGATCATCTCGCCAGTTGCGCCACGCAATCCAGACGCTGCCAGCCAGCAGGGCCAGGAACAGCGCAGTGAGCAGCAGACCCACGCCGCTGCCAATGTGAGGGTCGGTCTGGCCGATCAGAAACAGCCACGTGTCATAGAACGGGTTGGTGCGCATGGGGCATCTCCTCCAGGATTTATTCGCCACGTTGGATCGATGCGCCAAGAC
>CAVWWJ010000017.1:0-206128 GCA_963758625.1 uncultured Alphaproteobacteria bacterium
GGAGCGCTGAAGGGCCTGTTGTGGATCGACCCCGCTCTGGACCTCACCAAGCCGGCGCTCGATCCCGGCGAGTGGGAACGGATGCTCGACGAGAAGTACGGCGCGGACGAGCGCGGGGCGTGAATGTGCAACTGCTGCTCGACACCAACGCCGCAATCTTCGCCGTCGAGGGCACGCTCAGGCCCGCAGCGGCATCGCTTCTCGCCGAGAAGCTCGCGACGGCGAGACCGTGCTGCTCTCCCCGATCACCGGGTGGGCGTCGGCCTCCTGTTCTCGCGCGGTCGCCTGCGCGCTGCCATTCAGCCGCGGGAATATCTGCGCCGCCTCACATCCCTGCCCGGCGTCGCGATGGTGCACCTCAGCGCGGTAATTATGCTGAATTCATCGTTCTTGCCCGGCGCACCGCCGCGCGATCCTGCGGACCGCATCACCGCGGCGACGGCGCGCGAGCATGGCTACACCGTAATGACGCGCGATGCCGCCCTGCTCGCCTACGCGCGCGAGGGTCACTTGAGCGCGGTGGAGTGTTGACGTTCCAGCGGGGTCTGAACCGTGAGCACCGTCAGCCATGGGAGCGCGGCGAGCCGCGGCGCTCCGGCACGGCCTTGAAGCAGTTGCATATGTTCAGGGACAGGGCCTCGAGCCGGCTGCTCTGAGACCCTCCGCGCGCCCGGTTGGTGTGCCTGCCCCTCGTCGTCACAGGTTTCCTCCTGTCCATTTTGGGAAATCGCGCACAGGCGCCTGGGAGGCTCAGGAGCGGGGGAAGCCTCGGCCAGCCCCCGGGGCGCGTTTGGCGCCGACGGCCCTGGAAACGCTTCCTGTGCAGCGGCAGGGCATTTCTGGAGGGGACCACCGGTCCGGGAGCCCGCAAGCTCGCCCAACGGCGGCCGTCGTGTGAATTGGTGGAGCAACCGACCAAGTCCCCCGGCTTCCATCCTGAAGGACACGCCGGAACCTTTACGAAACTTTACCTTGCAGAGACGGCCGTGCAACCGCGGCGGGTTGAAGGTACTTCCGGAGTCGGGTTGGCGGGGCGAACGACGGCCGCAACGGAGGCACCCATGACAGATGCAGGTCCCAGAAGGGCTGGTCAGGAAGAGCAGCTTGAACGGGCGGGTCCGATAGATCGATCCGCAGACAATGCGCATGTCTTGATCCGGCCGCCGATCGCCTTGGCGTCGCTGCGGCCGCAGGGATCGCGGCCGGCTGGCTCTATCCCCTGCGGTTCATGCCGGCTTCGATCCCTGGCGGCTGGGTCGGTGCCGCCGTGCTCGCCATTGCGTTTGCGATCGCTGCCTGGGCGGTCATCACCATGCGTCGCGCCGGGACGCGGTTCGAGACCCATCAGCCGACGACGCGCATCGTCAGCGCCGGACCCTATCGCTTCACGCGCAATCCGATTTACGTCGGCATGTTCCTGGCCCTGATCGGCCTGGCCATCGCCTTCGACAACCTCTGGCTGCTTGCCACACTCGTCCCATTCTATCTCGTCATCCGCTACGGGGTCGTCGCCCGCGAGGAAGCCTATCTGGCGCGCAAGTTCGGCTCCGCCTATCTCGACTACAAAGCAAGCGTGCGCCGCTGGGTGTGATGGCTGAGCAGATTCCCATCGCAGGCTCAATGCAAGCATGGCAAAGTCTGCAATGGCCCGGAACCCGGCAAACTCAGACCGGAGCAAGAGCGCCAAGAACAGACCTCAGAGGGGTCCGACACCTACACCTAACAGAGCAGCGTGAGCGCGTCGGGCGCCACGCTGAAGGTTGCCGGCAGCCGGCCGGGGAGCTCTCCGTCGGCCTCGAGCAGCACGGTACGCCCATCGGCCGGCCGCACCGACAGGGAGCGGCAGCGCATGGCTCTGACCGACGGATGCGCGAGGTGTCTACCCGAGTAGACAAGGTGCATTTCGGTCAGGCGAACGGGCGGGCTCTGGCGCTGAACGATGATCTCCAGCTGCCCGTCGGCCGGGTCGGCATGCGGAGCGATTTTCATGCCGCCGGCGAAATAGCGGCAGTTGGCCACCGCCGTTACCGATATGCACTCCTCGATGGGCTCGCCCTCGTCCAATTGGAGCAGCACGCGCCGCCCCTCGAACCGCCGCAGCTCGCGCCAGCTGTGAATGAAGAAGGCCGCGCGTGCGCCGAGCATCCGGGTTAGTCGCGCGCGTTGGACGGCGTCGATGACCACGCCGGACAGACCGAAGCTGGCGATGTTGACGAACCA
This sequence comes from uncultured Alphaproteobacteria bacterium, assembly GCA_963758625.1. Lineage (GTDB taxonomy): Bacteria > Pseudomonadota > Alphaproteobacteria > Rhizobiales > Hyphomicrobiaceae > AWTP1-13. The sequence continues at coordinate 2,221 of CAVWWJ010000017.1, forward strand.
TTTCGACGCCTTTCCGCCATCGTGGTCGATGAAATCGACGCGGCCCAGGTCGATGCGCCGCCGCCGGTTCTCGGCGAGCCGTGCCAGCGAGGCGTCTGGCCCCGCGCCCACGCCGAACATGCGCGCGAGGTCATTGCCGGTCCCACAGGCAACGATGCCCAAAACCGTGTCCGGTGCGGGCGGGTCGGCGCCGTTGCAGAGGCCGTTCACGGCCTCGCCGATGGTGCCGTCGCCGCCTACAGCGATCACGCAGGAGACCCCGTCCGCTACAGCGCGCCGGACCAGGCGAATGGCGTCGCCACGGGCACCCGTGGTTGCCATCTCGAAGTCGCCGATGATGCTGCGCAACTGGCCGGCCAATCGCGGCCAGGCGCGGCGCGCGCGCCCCCCGCCCGCATTGGGATTGAGGACCACGAACGGCTTCATGTAGCCTCCGGCGAGGATGGTACCGGCCCTTGTGCTCCCTTTAGCCTTAGCCTTGGCGATACCCTCGCGCTGCTATTTCGCCTCCTCCTTCTTCACGCCGGCCGCCGCGAACATCTCGGCGTAGAAGGCGAACTGCTCGTCCAGGAACTTGGCGTGCGCCGCCGGCGAGCGCATCTCGGGCGGGAACGCCACCGTGCCCGTGTCCTCGAAGCGCTTGACGATCGCCGGATCGGAGACGAACTTGCCGATCGCCGCGTTCCACTTGTCGATCACGTGCTTGGGCGTGCCCTTGGGAGCATAGGCGGCGTTCCAGATGGTGTGCTTGAGCCCGGGCAGGCCGGCTTCCACGTTCGACGGCACGTCCTTCAGGCTCGCCAGGCGCCGGTCGGAGGTCACCGCATAGGCCTTTACGGTGCCGCCCAGGACCTGCTCGGTGGCCGTAGTGGCCTGGTCGCAGAGCAGGTCGATCTGGCCCCCGACGAGGTCCTGCATCGCCGGGCCGGTGCCGGTATAGGGCACCATGGCCAGCTTCACGCCGATCTGCTGCTGCAGCACGGTGGCGCACACGTGGGAGTTCGACCCCACGCCGGCGAACCCGATGTTGGCCTTGTCGCCCTTCTCCTTCATCCAGGCGACCAACTCCTTGAGGGTGTTGGTCTCCAGCGTCTTGCGGCTGAGCATCACCATCGGGCCGGTATTGACGAGGCCCATGGGCTCGAAGGCGGTCCTGGGATCGATCCTCAGGTTGGAGTAGAGCGCGGGCGACGCGGTGAGGGCATTGTGGTGGGTCAGGATGGTGTACCCGTCCGGCGCCGCCTTGGCCGCGCGCTCCATGCCGGTGGTGCCGCCGGCGCCTTTCACGTTCTCGACCACGATCTGCTGGCCGAATTGCTTGCCGACGTGATCGCCAAGCAGGCGCCCCAGCGTGTCGGATGGGCCTCCCGCGGCAAACACCACGATCTGCGTGATCTGCCTGGTGGGGTAGTCCTGCGCCCAGGCCACGCCGGCCGCCGTCAGCGCCACCGCCGCGGCTGCGCCCAGCCGCTTCGAATTCGCCAGCATCGTTCCTGCTCCTCCCGTAGGTCCTAGCGGCGCCTCTCGGCGTTCCGGAAGGGGAGTGGATCAGCGCGCACCCAGGCTGTCAATCGCCAGCGAGGGTGGGGCAATGGCCTGATGGTTGTGGAGCAGCTTGGCGGATGGGCTGCGGCCTCGCCGGACTGCCCGAATAGGTTGTGGGCCAAGCACGCAAATCAACCAAGCCCGACGTCGGCTCAGGGTCTTGTGTCACGAGCATCGCGGGTCCACACGGCGGTGCGCAACTGTACTGGAGATGAAGGAGGGCCCTTCGGGTTCGGCGATCAGGTCGCTGAGCCCTTCGTTCAGTGGAAGGCGGCAGCCTTCGCGCGATCGCACGAGCCGGACGATGCGAGAGTATCAAGTCCGGATCTGTGAGGGGCTCGGGGTGAAATTCCCCGGGCCTACTCGGCATCAACTTCACCATGCAACGGGCGCGCGTCCGACAGCAAGGCGCCGAAAGCGGACGCGCAGCACTCCGGCTTAAGTGTTGGTCTGGCTGGGGAATTTTGCTCAAATCCGCCCGGCCTCGACGGCATGGCACGCGGCGGCGTGGCCGCCCCGCTCCTCGAGGGCCGGCACATCGATGGCGCACGGCTCGAAGGCGTGGGGGCAGCGCGGGTGGAAGGCGCAGCCGGGCGGCGGGGCGATGGGGTTGGGGATCTCGCCCTCGATCGGACGGCGCGGACGCCCGGTCATGGCGAGATCGGGCAGCGCGTCGAGCAGCATGCGGGTGTAGGGATGGCGCGGGTGCTCGAACAGCTCCGCCGTCGGCGCCAGCTCGACGATGCGGCCCAGGTACATGACGCCGATGCGGGTCGCCATGTGGCGCACCAGGGCGAGGTTGTGGCTGATGAAGAGGTAGGAGAGCTGGAAGCGGTCCTGCAGGTCGCGCATCAGGTTCAGGATCTGCGCCTGCACCGAGACGTCGAGCGCGCTGGTGGGCTCGTCGCACACCAGGAACTCGGGGTTGGAGGAGAGCGCGCGGGCGATGCAGATGCGCTGGCGCTGGCCGCCCGAGAACTCGTGCGGATATTTGGCCGCGTCGGCGGGGTCGAGCCCCACGAGCCGCAGAAGCTCCGCCACGCGGTGCTCGATCTCGCGGCGGTCCTCGGCGAGGCCGAAGGCCCGGATCGGGTCGGCGACGATGCGGCCGACGCGCCAGCGCGGGTTGAGGCTGGCGAACGGGTCCTGGAAAATCATCTGCAGGCGGCGGCGCAGGCGCTGGCGCTCGCGGCGGCGCATACCCTGGAGTCTCGGCGCCCACATGTCGATGCCGTCGATGGTCACGGCTCCGGCCGTGGGCTGCAGGAGCCCCACGACCATGCGCGCCAGCGTCGACTTGCCGGAGCCCGACTCGCCGACGAGCGCCAGCGTCTCGCGCCGGCCGATCGCGAAGGAGACGCCGCTCACGGCCTTCAGGTATGTGCGCTCCTCGCCCTCGATGAGGCGGTTGAGCCATGGCTTGGAGACATCGAACACGCGGGTGAGCGCGCGTGCCTCGACCAGCGGGGCCGCGTTCATGCGCCGGCCCTCGCAGGCTCGGCGACGAGCCAGCACGCGGCCTCCGAGGCATCCACGGGCATCCGCTCGGGCCGCTCGCTGCGGCAGCGGTCGAAGGCATGGGCGCAGCGCGGATGGAACGCACAGCCGGGCGGGATGGCGGCCAGCCGCGGCATGGAGCCGGGGATCTGCGTGAGGCGCTCGGCGCGCGCCGCCGGCGAGGGGATGGCGCCCATCAGGCCGCGGGTGTAGGGGTGGTGCGGCCGCTGCACCACCTCGCGCACCGGCCCGATCTCGACGATGCGCCCGGCGTACATGACGGCCACGCGATCGGCGGTCTCGGCGATCACCCCCATGTCGTGGGTGATCAGCATGACAGCGGTGCCGCGCTCCCGGCACAGCCGTTTGATGAGCGCGATGATCTGCGCCTGGATCGACACGTCGAGCGCCGTGGTCGGCTCGTCGGCGATCACGAGCTCGGGCTCGGCGCACAGCGCGAGCGCCAGCACCACGCGCTGGCGCATGCCGCCCGAGAACTCGTGCGGGTAGCTGTCGATGCGCGCTCGCGCCCCCTGGATGCCGACCTCCTGCAGGAGCGCGATGGCGCGTTCGCGCGCCTCGCGCTCCGTGAGGCCCGTGTGGGTGCGGATGGTCTCGGCGATCTGGTCGCCGATGCGATAGAGCGGGTTGAGGCTGGTGAGCGGGTCCTGGAACACCATGCCGATGCGGCGCCCGCGCACCTTGCGCTTCTCCTCCGGGGCCAGATCATCGATGCGCCGCCCGCCCAGGCGCACTTCGCCTGCCAGGATGCGCCCCGGCGGCTCGATCAGGCCGATGACGGCGGCGCCGGTGAGCGACTTGCCCGCCCCCGACTCCCCCACCACGCCCAGAACCTCGCCCGCCGCGATGTCGAACGACACGCCGTCGACGGCCACCAGCGTGCCGCGCCGGGTCGGGAAACCGACCTTCAGGTTCCGGACGGACAGGATGGGCTCAGCCATGCTCATCAGAGGGGTAGGTTGGGTCAAGCGAAGCGCAGACCCGACACCGCCAGATTGTTGGGTCTTCCCCCGGCTTTCGCCGGGGTCGACCCAACCTACTTCACCTACTTCGCTGCGACGAACTTCATGTGCACCGCGTTGTCCGGCGACACTGGAATGTCGAGGCTCGCCCTTCATGGCGTAGGCCAGCACCTGATGATGCAGCGCGATGTAGGTGCGCTCGCCCGCCAGGACTCCCCAGATCCGCGCAACGGTGGCGTTGCGCTTGCCCGCGTCGACCTCGCTGGTGAGGCTTCTGATCGCCGCGTCGATCTCGCGGTTGGAGTAGCGCGTGGCGTTCCAGCTGCCCTCGCTGTCCACGCGGGTATGGTAGAGGAACGAGAAGATGTAGTGCGAATCGTAGGTCGGCACGCCCCAGCCGAGCAGGAAGAAGTCGCTCTCGGGCGGCTCCTTCTGGATCAGGGTGAAGTGCGGCCCCTTGGGCTGCGCCACCAGGTTCACCTTGATGCCGATCTTGGCCAGCATGCCGGTGCCGGCCTGGCAGATGCCCGCGTCGTTGGTGTAGCGGTCGTTGGGGCAGTGGAGCGTCACCTCGAAGCCGTCGGGATAGCCGGCGTCGGCGAGCAACGCCTTGGCCTTGGCGAGGTCGACCTTGGGCAGCGCGTCGAGCTCCTTGGAGTAGCCGTTGACGAACGGCGGGGCGATGGTGCCGGCGGGCACCGACTGGCCGCGCATGACGGCGCGCTGGATCGCCTCGCGGTCGATGGTGATGTTGATGGCCTCGCGCACCCGCTTGTCGGCGAACGGGTTCTTGCCCTTGACGTTGGAGGTCCTGAGCTCCGGCGAGGCCACGTCCAGCCCGAAGAAGATGGTGCGGTTCTCGGGACCGATATTGACCTTCAGGCCGGGCGCCTTGGCGAGGCGGTCGATGTCCTGCGGTGGCACGTCCTGCACGAAGTCGACCTCGCCGGACAGGAGCGCGGCAACGCGCGTGGCCTCGGACTTGATCACGACGTAGGTGATGTCGGAGATGCCGAGCGGCACCTCGCCCTTGCCCCAGTAGGCCTCGTTGCGCTTCAGGACGGTCTTCACGTCCTGCTGGCGCGAGACGAGCGTGTAGGCCCCGGTGCCGTTGGCGTTGCGGACGGAGAAGTTGTCCTTCTTGGCCTTGTAGTCCTGGACGGTGACGGTGTTGTTCGCCTCGCTCCACTCCCTGTCCATGATGTAGAGGTTGTTGAGGTAGTTGGGGAGCAGCGGATTGGGGCCCTTGGTCTTGATGTGCACCGTGTGGTCGTCGACCTTGGTGACGGCCTCGATCGACGTGAGCAGCCCCTTCATATCGGAGGTGGGCTGGCGCGCGCGGTCGAGCGAGAAGACCACGTCGTCGGCGGTGAACGGGTTGCCGTTGTGGAACTTGACGCCCTGGCGCAGCTTGAACTCCCACACCGCCGGGTCTTCCGTGACCTTCCAGGAGACAGCAAGCGCGGGATGAATCTTGCCGCTGTGGTCGCGGATGAGCAGCGGCTCGTAGATCTGGTGCAGCAGGTTGTGCGTTGCCCCCTCGTTCTGGGCGTGCGGATCGAGGGTCAGGGCATCGCCCGTACGCGCCCAGGTGAGCGTGCGGGCATCGGCAGTTGCCACGGCGAACGCCAGCGCCCCGAGCGCTGCCGCGACTTTTCCAATCGAACGCAGGTCCATGCTGGCCTCCATCAGTTCACTTGCACCCGTACAACTTGCTCCGCCCTGTCCCCTCTCCCCGCTTGCGGGGAGAGGGAGACATACTACCTGAGCTTGGGGTTCAGTGCATCGCGCAGCCAGTCGCCCAGCAAATTCACGGCGAGCGCCAGCAGGGCGAGGGTGAGGCCCGGGAAGGCGACCATCCACCAGGAGCCGGAGAACAGGTACCGGTAGCCGATCTGGATCATGGTGCCGAGCGAGGGCTCGGTGGGCGACAGGCCGACGCCGAGGAAGGAGAGCGTCGCCTCCGTGATGATGGCGAGCGCCAGGTTGATGGTGGCGATCACCAGCACCGGGCTCATGACATTGGGCAGGATGTGCTGGAACATGATCTTGACGGGCGGCAGGCCGATCAGCCGGGCCGCCTCCACGTACTCCTTGTTGCGCTCCACCAGGGTGACCCCGCGCACCGTGCGCGCATATTGCACCCAGAAGGCGAGGCCGATCGAGATCACCAGCACCCAGAACTTGCCGGCCTCCACCGGGCTGTTGCGGAACGCCGCCAGCACCACGCCATCGACCAGGAGCGCGGTGAGGATGGCCGGGAAGGTCAGCTGCACGTCGGCGATGCGCATGATGAGTGCATCGATACGGCCCCCGACATAGCCCGCCCAGAGGCCGAGGCCCACGCCCAGGACGGTGGCGAGCAGCACGGCGGTGACGCTGATCAGAAGCGAGGAACGGGTGCCATAGAGGATGGTGGAGAGGATGTCGCGACCCTGGTCGTCGGTGCCCAGAAGATAGCGCGCATCGCCGCCCTCGACCCAGGCCGGCGGCATGTTGGCGTCGATGAGGTTGAGCGTCTTCAGGTCGTAGGGGTCGTGCGGGGCGATCAGCGGCGCCAGCAGGGCGGCGCCCACCATCAGCACGGTGAGCAGCGCCGCCGCCACCACCAGCTTCGAGCGCGTGAAGCTGTAGAGGAGGTCGCTGTCGAGCAAATCGCGCGACATCCGGCGAATGGCGAGTGGCGAGTGGCTCTCCTTCCGATCTCGCGATTGGCCGATTCGCCATGTCGCCCCGTCGGCGCTCGGCTCCGTCGCTCATCGTCCGCCGCGCCCCAGGATGCGGATGCGCGGATCGATGCGCACGTAGACGAGATCGACCACGAGGTTGATGAGGACGAACAGGAACGCCACCAGCAGGAGGTAGGCGGCCATCACCGGAATGTCGGCGTGCTGGACCGCATGGATGAACATGAGCCCCATACCGGGCCACTGGAACACCGTCTCGGTGATGATGGCGAAGGCGACGATGCCGCCGAGCTGCAGGCCGATCATGGTGATCACCGGCACCAGCGTGTTCCGGAGCGCATGGCCGAAGTTGATGGCGCGCTCGGAGAGGCCGCGCGCGCGGGCAAACTTGATGTAGTCGGTGCGCTGCACCTCGAGCATCTCGGCGCGCACCAGCCGCGTCACCAGCGTCATCTGGAACAGGCCCAGCGTGACGGCCGGCAGGATCAGCGCCTTGAGGCCCGAGAGCGTGAGGAACCCGGTGGTCCAGAAGCCGAGGGTCACCACCTCGCCGCGCCCGAAGGACGGCAGCAGATTGAGCCAGACCGAGAACACGTAGATGAGCAGGATACCGATCAGAAACGTCGGCAGCGAGATGCCGACCAGCGAGACGGTGAGGAACACCTTGGAGAGCCAGCTGTCGCGGTGAATGCCGGTGTAGACGCCCATGGGAATGCCCAGCGCGACCGCGAACAGGGCGGCGACGAGCGCCAGCTCGATGGTCGCGGGGAAGCGCTCGGCGATCATGGCCGTGACCGGCTGCTTGAACTGATAGGAGATGCCGAACTCGAAACGGAGCGCGTTGCCGACGAAGCGGGCAAACTGCACGTAGGGCGGGTCCTCGAGCCCGAGATCGCGCCGGATTCTGGGTCCGGTCCTGCAGGGTGGCATCCTGCCCGACCATCTGGTTGACCGGATCGCCGACATAGCGGAACAGCATGAAGGCGATCAGCGCCACGGTCAGCATGACCACGGCCGCTTCCAGGAGGCGCCGGATGGCAAACGCAAGCATGGAGGTATGGTGCCCCATCGGGAGCCGCAGTGCCAGAGAGTCGTGAGATGGTGAGTGGTGAGATGGTGAGTGTGAGACGCCGACTGTGGCGCCGTGCGGAGCCACCTCTGATGGTGGTTAGGGCCTGCACTCAGATTAGGCGCAAGGCAGAGCTGCCTCTCACAGCCGACGAAGTCGCTGCAGGGCAGCGAACGGTCAGCTCGTGCCAGCAAGAAACTCATACGCCGCAGCGAGCTCCGCACATGAACCCGAGCATTCGGGCCGGGCTGTCGATCGCCGATCTAAGCCGCGGACGTATCGCCCTCTACCCTTCGAGCGGGAGGGGCGGCGCTGAGGGGGACGACACCTACCGTTTCAACGTCCAGCTCTCCGAGAACGCCAGCGCGCTGGTGGAGAACGGGCGCTTCTCGCGCTCGCGCTTCCAGGATTTGCCGGCCGCCTGCTTGCCGTTGAGGGTCAGCTGCGTGCCGAGCGCCGGCACCAGCACCGTGCACACGCCGTAGGGGCGCTCGGGCACGTTGAAGGGCTGGGTGTGGATCAGCAGCGGGTCACCCAGATCGAACCAGGTCAGCGCGACTTCCTCGCCGCGTGCCACCGCCTTCTCGGTCCAGAACGACCGGTAGTCGCCGGTCTTGCTGAACTCGGCGTCGGTGACGGGGATCGACTTGTCCTTGAGCTCGCTGTTGAGCATGCCCTGCACGGTATCCTGCAGCCAGCGCGCCATGGCGATATTGTCGGTCCAGATGCGCCAGCGGTTGTCGGTCAGCTCGCTCTTCAGGTAGAGCACGTGCCCCGGCCCGCCCGGCGAGAAAATGATACGCCAGAAACTGGCGTTGGTCGTGTAGGTGTCGGTGTCGGTGGCGGCGAGCCGGATGAACGGATTCTCGCCCGTCACAATCACGAGATTTGGATCGGCGGTAGACACTGGTTTCGTCCTGCCTTGGTTTTTCCGTTGAAGCGAACTGCTAGGGCTGGGTGGCGTATGCCCGCTACACAAGCTTGGGCGGATTTCTACTGCCCGGACAAGGTGACGAAAATCCGACATGATTGATCACTGAATGCGCTTGCCGCAGTTCGCTCCCGGATATGGTCGGATGCGTGCTGCGCTGAGGACTTCTGAGGCAGGCTGCGTCGCAAAGGGCGACCGTGGACCGGGGACGGGTTTCGGGTCGTACCCGGTACGGCTCTCCCTGACCACAAAGGGTCCATCCAGCACCCTGAATCGGACGCGCACGTAGTTGAGTACACGCCTACATCGGCGCCACATCCACGAATCCAAATCTCCACCTTCTCACCCCTTGGCGATTTCGCGACTTGGCGTTAGTCAGAGGCGATGCAGAGCAAGAGCCAAAGCAAGGACCTTGTCAGGGGCGCCAGCGGCGACTGGGAGGTGGTGATCGGGCTGGAGGTGCACGCCCAGGTGGCCTCCAGGGCGAAGCTGTTCTCAGGCGCCTCGACCGAGTTCGGCGGCGCGCCCAACGACCATGTCTCGCTGGTGGATGCGGCGATGCCGGGCATGCTGCCGGTGATCAACGAGGCGTGCATCGCCCAGGCCGTGCGCACCGGGCTCGGCCTCAACGCCCGGATCAACCTGGTGTCCGTCTTCGACCGCAAGAACTACTTCTACCCCGACCTGCCGCAGGGCTACCAGATCAGCCAGTACCAGCAGCCGATCGTCGGGGAGGGCGCAGTCGAGGTCAACGTCGAAGGCGAGACGGTGAAGGTGGGCATCGAGCGCCTGCATCTGGAGCAGGACGCCGGCAAATCGATCCACGACCAGCACCCGGAATGCTCCTTCGTCGATCTCAACCGCTCCGGCGTGGCGCTGATGGAGATCGTCTCCAGGCCCGACATGCGCTCCGCGAAGCAGGCGCAGGCCTATGTCTCCAAGCTCAGGGCCATCCTGCGCTATCTGGGCACGTCCGACGCCGACATGGAGAAGGGCAACCTGCGCGCCGACGTCAACGTATCGGTGCGGCGCGCGGGCGAGGCCAAGCTCGGCACGCGCTGCGAGATCAAGAACGTCAACTCGATCCGCTTCATCGGCCAGGCCATCGACTACGAGGCGCGCCGCCAGGTCGACATCATCGAGGACGGCGGGACCATCGAGCAGGAGACGCGCCTCTTCGATTCCGCCAAGGGCGTCACCCGCTCCATGCGCAGCAAGGAGGAGGCGCACGACTATCGCTACTTCCCCGACCCCGACCTCCTGCCGCTGGAGCTGACGCAGGACTACGTCGATGGCCTGAAGCAGGGGCTGCCGGAGCTGCCCGACGCCAGGCGCGCACGCTTCATGCAGGACTACGGCCTCTCGGCCTACGACGCCGGCGTGCTGACGGCCGAGCGCGAGAGCGCCGAGTTCTTCGAGGCGGTGGCGAAGGGCCGCGACGGCGTCGTGGGGAAGGCGCGCGACGGGGTCGTGGCGAAGCCGCGCGACGGAAAAGTCGCGGCCAACTGGGTGATCAACGAGCTGTTCGGCCGGCTCAACAAGGAGGGCCTGGGCATCGAGCGGTCGCCGGTGTCGGCGGGCCAGCTCGGCGGCATCATCGACCTGATCGGCGCGGGCGCCATCTCCGGCAAGATCGCCAAGGATGTGTTCGAGATCGTCTGGAGCGAGGGCGGCGACCCGGCCGACATCGTCGCGAAGCGCGGCCTGAAGCAGGTCACCGACACCGGCGCCATCGAGGCGGCGGTGGATGCCGTGATCGCCGCCAACCCCGACAAGGTCGCCGCAGGCCAAGGCCAAGCCCGCCGCGCATCGGCTGGTTCGTCGGCCAAGTCATGAAGGCCACCGGCGGCAAGGCCAACCCGCAGGCGGTGAACGAGGTGTTGAAAAAGAAGCTGGGGATCTGAAGGTTCGATAGGCTCAGCCGCCCAGGCCTGACACGGAGAGCTGTCGGCGCCACTGATTCCGTGTAAACTGCATCGCATGAACATCGCGTTCCACAAGCGACTGACCGTCGATGAGTTCCTGGCGTGGGCCGAGCGCCAAGGGGAGGGGAAGTACGAGCTTATCGACGGAGTGGTCGTCATGCAGGCGGCGCAAAGGTGGGGGCATTCCAAGGTCAAGATCGCCGTGTACGAGGCGCTGCGCGCTGCGATAGCTGCGGCAGGCGTGCCTTTCTATGCCGCGCCCGATGGGCCGACGGTGCGTATCAGCAAGCACCGGGCGTTCGTTCCCGACGCGCTCGTGGCGCCGTTGCCGGAGCCTGAGGCCGATGACCTCGAGATTAGCAACCCGATCATCGTGGTGGAGGTGTTGTCGCCCTCGACGAAGCGCATGGATGGCACGACCAAGCTAGCCGGCTATTTCAAAGTGCCGAGCGTGCTGCATTACCTGATCGTCGATCCCGACGACTGTACGATCAGGCACCATAAGCGCGGGAAGGACGGAGCTATCAAGAGGCGCGTCGTCCGCAAGGGCGCGCTGATCCTGCGTCCGCCCGGCATCGAGCTGCCCCTGGCCAGGGTGTTCGGCGCAACGGCGGCTTGACGGTCGGCCGAATGCTGCGGCCTCCTTCCCCCTCTGAGGTCTCCGGATAGCTTGGCATGCAGACGAAGGCCACCGCGCTATACCCCTTCGTGCCGTCGGGGCTGGATTTCCGCCTGGCACTCGCCTTCTTCGCCGAGCTCGGCTTCGAGGCCGCGTGGGAGCGCGACGGCTACGCCGGCCTGCGCCGGGGCGGCGCCTATTTCATCCTCCAGAGCATCGATGTGCCGGGGTGGCAGAAGAACCAGATGGTGGTGATCGAGGTGGAGGACCTCGACGGGTTCTGGTCGGAGATCGAGCCCAAGGACCTGCCCGCGCGGTTTACCGGCGCCAAGCTCCGGCCGCCCGCCGACTTCCCGTGGGGCCGGGAGGTGCACATCATCGACCCGGGCGGCGTCTGCTGGCACGTGCGGCAGGCACAGCCGGCTGCAGCCTGAGTTGGCGGGCGCGCGTGGAACCGGGGGTCAGACGCCTCGCCGTCGTTGACGAGCGGCTACGGCTCGGCGCCTGTCGGCTCGGCTGCGCCGGCCGGGGCGGCCGCCTTGCCGGAGCGGGCCTTGCCGGCCATCTTCTTGAGGCGCTGGCGGGCGCGCAGCGTGTTGCCCTGGATCGGCTCTGCTTCGCACGCGGCAGCGCGCGGCGCTTTTTCTTTTTCTGCTTCTCGACGTTGCGTAGGGAGCGGACGGCCATGTCGAACCTCTTTGGTCGAACCTCTTTGATGAGCCGGGGTCAGACCCCTCGCCGCCAACGCTGAAATTTGAGCTGCAACGCCGAGGCGAGGGGTCTGACCCCGTGCGCTGCGGCCGGTGTAAGCGCAGCGCGCGCAGCCGACAAGGCAAAAGGCGACTGCGAGCCCTCGCCGGCTCAGCCGAGCAGCGAGACGCCGAGCGGCATGCCGCCCTTGGGCCGCAGCGTGATGCGGCTCAACGGCTCGGGCAGATGCCGGCCGTCCCAGGCGAACTCCGCGCCCCGCACCAGCGTGGCGAGGATGGCGACGGCCTCCATGATGGCGAACGAGGCGCCGATGCAGGTGCGCGGGCCGAAGCCGAACGGCATGAACTGCGTGCGTGCGATGCGGCCCCGGCGCTCCGGGAAGAACCGCTCGGGGTCGAAGCGGTCCGGGTCCTCCCACAGCCGCCGGTGGCGATGCAGGGCGTAGATGGGGATCATGACGGTCGCGCCCTCGGGGAGTGCCTCGCCGCCCAGCGAGGTGGCGCTGGCCGCCAGGCGCGCCATGATCGGGGCGGGCGGATAGAGCCGCATGGTCTCCTCGATCACCGCACGCGTGGCCACGAGCTTGTCGAGGTGCTCGGGCCCGACTGCCGCCTCCCCGGCGACCGCGCGCACCTCGCGGCGGATGCGCTCCTGCCACTCGGGGGCGCGCGCGAGGAGATAGAGCGCCCAGGTCAGCGCCTTTGCGGTCGTCTCGTGGCCCGCGGCGAGGAACGTGAGCAGGTTGTCGATCAGCTGCTTGTCCGGCATCGGCTCACCCGTCTCCGGGTCGCGCGCGCGGACGAGGCGCACGAGCAGGTCGTCGCCCTCCAGCCCATCCTCCCGCCGTCGCGCCAGGATCGCGGCAACGGCCGCGCGCAGCGCACGTCCGGCCCGCCGGCGGCGATACTTGCCGGGGTACCACACCCAGCTCGGGAAGCGCAGCATCGCCGCGGCGATGTCCCACGAGACCGAGACCAGCACCCGCTCGGCGGCACGCAGGATGGCCGCCGCCTCGTCATCCGCGCTGCCGGCGAACATCGTGCGGGATATGACGTGGAACGTGGTCCGGGACATGTCGCGATCGATCGCCTGCACGGCTCCGGCGGGATGCACGCGCCAGCGATCGAGCTGCGCCTCGGCCGCCTGGCTCATCGCCGGCACCAGACCGCCGAGATCGGCGGGACGGAACAGCGGCGCCGCCGTGCGCCTCTGCCAGCGCCAGGCCGCGCCCTGCGACGTGAGAAGGCCGTCGCCCAGGGTGCGCCCGAACACCTGCTTCTCGAGCGGCGTCTTGGGGAACCGCTCCGCCTCGTCGAGCAGCACCGTTTCGATCAGCGCCGGATCGGTGAGCCATACCATCGGCCGGCCGCTGCGGCCGACGACGATGCCCTCCTCGTAGGCTTTACGCGGCACCGTGGCGAGCGGATTGGCGACGAAGCGGATCAGGAACCGCAGCAGCGGCAGCGGACCCGAGGCGGCCGCAACCGTCGGCGGGTAGAGCCCGGGCGCGGTTTGCGGCGGCGCCAGCATGCTTGTCATGGCGGCCTCTGCCTCCCAGCGGAACGGCCACAGGCTACGCAACCCGCATGGGTTACGTCACAAGCTCAGCCAATGGATCAGCCATTCCATACCGTACTTTCCGAGCGCGAGCAGCCCCACCGCCCACACGAACGCCGAAACCCAGTTGGCCAGCTGGAACGTAAACCACGGCATCTCGCTGATCCCGGCGACGATCGGAACGCTGGCACGCAAGGGGCCCAGGAAGCGCGCGATCACGATCGCCCAGGCCCCCCACCTCTTGAAGAACACCTTGCCCTGCTCGATCAGATGCGGATGGTTCCTGAGCGGCCACATGTGCTGGACGTAGGTGTGGTAGTGGTAGCCCAGCCAATAGGAAAGCCAATCGCCGAGGGCGGCGCCGACCGCCGCAGCCGTGGCGATCAGCAGGAAGTGGAACGACGGCGTGGTTGCGAGCGCCGGTCCGACCACCAGGAACAGGATGCCCCAGGCCGGAAACACCAGCGAGACGAACGCGAGCGACTCGGCGAACGCCAGGATGAAAACAACGGCCGCGGCCCAGGTCGGGTGCTCCCGCACCAGGGTGAGGACCCAATCCTTGAAGCCGCCGATCCAGCTGAAGTCGATGAACGCAAAGGCGTTGAGCGCAATCGTCGTTGTGGTAGTCATGTCCCGGCCGTTCCCTGTGTGCCCCTGGCGCACCCGCCGGGGGTACCAAGATCGGTTGCACGTCCTCCCGTCAAGCGTCGAGTAGGACGTTCAGGCCCGGCAGCGGCGTCTTCTGAGCTCGGCGCCCAGCTCCTTGCCGACCTCGGCCGCGAACAGGGAGGCGCGCGGAATCTGCGCCGGCGACAGGCCTTGCTGGCCCCTGAGCGTCTTCGGGGCCGCCTCGGCCTCCCGGCGCCCGTGCGCCAGCTCCTCGCAGGTGAGCTCCGCCTTCTTGGTGCGGAACGCGAACAGCCGCACCGCGCTGGCGTGGGCCTTCGGCGTGGGCGTCTCGCGCACCCACTTGCGCGAGGAATCCGCCAGCATCGACTTGAGCGTGGCCTGGCGCCGGGCGACGCAGCCGGGGCTGTCGTCGACGCAGGAGAGTCCGGCTCGGTCGTCGAGGTCGCCGCCGCCGCCCGAGCACGCCGACAATATGAGGCCGGCGCCGCCGAGCGCGGCCAGGATCGCCATCCTCGGTGCTGCTGGCCACATGGTTTCCCTCTTGAGGTTGTGGCGGTGAGCCCATAGAAGGCAGGCGCAGCGGCGTCAAGGCACCGCAGCCCCTGTTGCGCCAGCAATGTGTGCGGCCGCCACCCGGCGCCCGCCGGCTTTTGATCTGTCTACGAGGAGAACGACGATGCCCAACGCGATCCGTGTCCATCAGACCGGCGGCCCCGAGGTCCTGAAGTGGGAGAGCGTGGAGGTGGGCGCTCCGGGCCAGGGCCAGATCCGGCTGAAGCAGCACGCGATCGGCGTCAACTACATCGACACCTATCAGCGCTCCGGCCTCTACAAGATGCCGCTGCCGTTCATTCCCGGCAGCGAGGGCGCCGGCGAGGTGGTGGCGGTGGGCCCCGGCGTCACCGATTTCAAGGTCGGCGACCGTGGCGCCTACGCCGGCGCGCTCGGCGGCTACGCCGATGAGCGGCTGATGCCGGCCGAGCGCCTCGTCAAGCTGCCCCAATCCATCGACTACAACACCGGCGCCGCCATGATGCTGCAGGGCATGACCGTGCGCTACCTCCTGCGCCAGACCTACAAGGTGGTGCCCGGCACCACGCTGCTGCTCCACGCCGCCGCCGGCGGCATCGGCCTGATCCTGGCCCAGTGGGCGAAGCACCTGGGCGCCTCCCAGATCATCGGTACGGTGTCCTCGGAGGAGAAGGCGAAGCAGGCACGCGAGGCCGGCTGCACGCACGTGATCAACTACAAGACCGAGGACTTCGTGAAGCGCACCAAGGAGATCACCGGCGGGGCGGGCGTCGACGTGGTCTACGATGGCGTCGGCAAGGACACCTACCCGGGCTCGCTCGACACCTTGAAGCCGCTCGGCCTGTGGGTGAGCTTCGGCAACGCCTCGGGCCCCGTCACCAACTTCGCCCTCCTCGACCTGTCGGCCAAGGGCTCGCTCTACGCCACCCGGCCGACGCTCGGCACCTATGTGGCGAAGCGCGCGGACTTCCTCGCCAACGCCGGCGACCTGTTCGACGTGGTCGCCAAGGGCGCCGTGAAGATCGCGGTCAACCACACCTACCCCCTGAAGGACGCCGCCCAGGCCCATCGCGACCTCGAAGGCCGCAAGACCACCGGCTCCATCGTGCTCCTGCCGTAGGGCGGATTTGCCTCCGACCGGATGCGCACAGGTGTCATTCCGGCGCTTGTCGCACGGAATCGCAACTTTCCACTCGCTCCGGCGCTCGCTGTGGGGTGGATGCCGGGGACAAGCCCCGGCATGACAAATGGCATGAGCGTCTGAGACAGAACGCTAGGATTTGCGTTGCCGCGCACAAAGCGGCGGCCGGCGCGCATTCAGGGGTCGGCGGATCGGGTGCCGGCTCGTACGACTGCCGAGGATGCCCTCAGGCCGACCGCCGACTCGATCTGGGCTCGCCAGCTAGGACGACAGGCTCGGCCGCCACACGGAGCAACACGCCGCCCGCGGCACACCGCCGGAATGAAGTTGACGCCCGGCGGGCGCGCTGGGATAACGCAGGAGCTTCAAGGGCCGTCGGTTCCAAAACCGGCTCCGCACCAGGGGTCGCTCCAGAAGGTCGCCTCACCATGGTCCCGCTCCACGTCCGGCTGCTGGGTTCGATCGCGGCTGCCGTGATCGTCGCTCGCCTTGTCCGGTCCCGTCTCCGCGTTCGAGAGGTACCTGCCGGAAAAGACCGAGTTCGTCATCGGCATGAACGTCCGACAGGTGATCGAATCACCGCCCATCAAGAAATACGGCCCCGCGCTGATGGCCGAATTCTGGTTCAAGTTTCTCGTGTTGACCAACAAGGAGGGCTTCAAGACCCTGATCGAGAGCAACCCTGGCGTGTTCCAAAGGGACAAGGCCAAGGCTGGCGAGCAACTGGCGCTCATGGCGGAGTACGGGAGCGGTCTCTTCGTCGCCGGCCCGCTCGATGGCAAGGACGAGGATAGCAGTCGTCATCATCCAGGGCAAGTTCGAGCCAGAGAAGGTGAAGGAGCTCATCCAGTTCCTCAGCGACACTCGGTTCCTCGGAATGTCGGTGAAGGCGCAGAAGGTCGGCGAGCGTGAGGTGTACGAGGTCGTACCCCCACAGCCCGGTGCGAAGGGCATCTTCGTGGCCGTGGCCGACAACCAGCACATCCTTCTTGGCGAGTTCGAAAGAGTGGATCCTAGCGTCGCTGGCAGACCCGACCGACAACGGAAAACCAAGGCTCCACTATGGGTTGCAGGCCCTCCTCGGCAAGGTGGACCGCACGCAGAGCGCATGGATGGTCGCGGCTCCGGCGCGGGACGACCAGCTCGAAGAGGTGACGGCGGGGCTCCGCATCGCCTCCGATATCCGGATGGAGGTCAACGTCGTTGCCAAGAGTGCGGGCGAAGCTCGGGCAATTGCCCAGGAAGCGATGACCGGTCTCGGACAGCTGGGCGGGCTGCTGAAGGAGCTGGCGCGGGCCTACCCAGAGCTCGCGCCGCTCGTGACGTTGCCCGAAGCGGCCAAGGTGACGCAGGAGGGCAAGGTTGTTCAATTCAACGTCCAAATTGCCGCTCCGCTGGTCGAGGATGTGCTGAGGTTGGTGGCAAAGGAGCCGTAGGGCGGATTAGGGCGCAGCCCGTAATCCGCCGTCTTCACGGACGGGGAGCGCATCGGCGGATACGGCTTACGCCAAATCCGCCCTACGACTGCGACGTGGGCCCGTTGCGAGTCAGGGATCGAGGGAGTCCGTGTTGCCGAATTCGTCGACAATCAGACCGGCCTCGCAGCACGGCCCCCGCTGCAACCTCGCACCGGTGGCCGCGCTCGCGCTCCTCTGTGCCACTCTCCTGCTCGCTGCTCCCGCTTGGGCAGAGCCATCGTTCAAGTTCGCATCGGCTTCCGAGGGGAGGGCGCTTCTCTCGGCGCGGGACGAGTTCATCGAGCAGATGACCCCGTTCGACCGGGCATTCAGAATGCGGGCCGACGGGGAAGTCTCCGAGAGCGAATACCTGGCAGTCATCGCGCAGAGCGTCCTGGAATGGCGGAGCGAGGAAAAGCGCACGGTGGAGTGCGCTCTCCAGCAGATCGGCCCGGCCCTGTCTCGTCTCTATCCCCCGCTCAAAGCGCCCGTCCACCTCGTCAAGACGACAGGACGAGGTGAGTTGGCTCCGTACACGCGCGGCAACGCCATCGTCCTTCCCATGACGGCGCTCGCCTCGAGCCAATGGCGCCTTCGATGGATCCTCGCGCACGAGTTTTTTCACGTATTCTCGCGCAGCAATCCGAAGCTCAGAAGCGCGCTCTACGAAGCGATCGGATTTCGACACTGCGGCAAGGTCGAGATCCCCGTTGCGCTGCGCGCGCGTATGCTTACGAACCCTGACGCTCCCAAGAGCGAGCATTGTATCCTCGTCATGTTTTCCGGAAAGCTGGTCTGGGCAATTCCGATCACGCATGCTCCCAGATATGACAAGGCGTCCCGCCAGGAGCTGGTCGGGCTTCTCGATCTCACGCTGCTGCTGGTCGAGAAAGACAGCCTCTCGGGCGTCCCGCGCCCCATCCTCATGGCTGGCAAGCCGCTGTGGGTCGGCGTCGACCGGGTTTCGGGTTTCTTCGAGCAGGTCGGGCGCAACACGAGCTACATCATCCACCCCGAGGAGATCCTCGCGGATAACGCGACGATGCTCACGCTCGGTATGAGCAATGTCCCGTCGCCGCAGGTTCTGATCAGGGTGGCAGGTTTGCTCGAAGGCGACCGACCTCTGGGACCGAACGGGACGGAAGGGCCACACGCACCGAAAATCGACTGTCCCGATGCGAGAGGGCCGTAGGCCGTAGGGCGGATTAGTAGGCGTAGGGCGGATTAGGGCGAAGCCCGTAATCCGCCGTCTTCTCAGGCGGAGAGGGCGCATCGGCGGATTACGGCTGACGCCCAATCCGCCCTGCGGGCGAAGTTCGGCAGGTCCGACGACGAGGCGACCGGGGATTGAGGGAGGCAATCGTGGCCGTGCACGTGGCAAGAGCAGATGGTCATCGCCGCGGCCTTTTCGCACCGTTGCGCGGCCCCCGATGCCACCCCGGGCCGGTCGCCGCGCTCGCGCTCTTCTGCGCCACTTTCCTTATCGCTGCTCCCGCTCGGGCGGAGCCATCGTTCAAGTTCGCGTCGGCTTCCGAGGGGAGGGCGCTTCTTTCGGTGCGCGACGAGTTCATCGAGCAAATGAACCCGTTCGATCGGGCGGTCAGGCTGAGAGCCGACAGGGAAATATCCGAAAGCGAGTACTTGGCATTCGTTGCGCAAAGCGTCCTGGAATGGGAGAGCAAGGAAAAGGGTGCGATCGAGTGCGCTCTGCAGCAGATCAGCCCGGCACTGTCGCGGCTCTTTCCCCCGTTGCGTGATCCCATCTACCTCGTGAAGACGACAGGAAAGGAGGACTTCGGCTTGGCGTACACGCGTGGCAACGCGATCGTCCTCTACAGCACGCTGCTCCCGAGCGTACTCGAGAACCAATGGTTCCTTCGCTACGTGCTCGCGCACGAGTTTTTTCACGTCTTCTCGCGCAACAATCCGAAGCTCAGGAACGCGCTCTATCAAGCCATCGGATTTGAGCACTGCGGGAAGTTGGAGATCCCCGCCGTCCTGCGCTTGCGCATGGTTGCAAATTCCGACGCCCCCAAGAACGAGCATTGCATCCGCGTGAGCCATTCCGGAAAATCCGTCTGGGCGGTTCCGATCGTCTATCCCCCCAAGTCCGACACGACGACCGGCTTGGACCTGCACACGCTTCGCGTGCCCTCGCTTCTGCTGGTCGAGAAGGACAACTCGGGCGTTGCGCGCCCCATCGCCGGCGCCGACGGGTCGTTGCTGGTCGGCGTCGACGCCGTTGACGGCTTCTTCGAGCAGATCGGGCGCAACACGACCTACATCATCCACCCCGAGGAAATCCTCGCGGAAAATGCGGCGCTGCTCACGACCGGTCGAAGCGATGTCCGGTCACCCGAGATCCTGCGCAAGATCGCAGACTTGCTCGCAGAAGCCCGCGGAGCCGACCCGGGCCGTGGACAGAACGGCGGGGAAGTCTCACGCGCACCGAGCCGCGAATGCACGAATGCAGGATGACGCAGAGTTGCTTTCGCTGCGGCCTCCCCGAGGCTAACCTGCGCACCCAGCACAGCAGCCAAGGACCAGCACGCATGTCGCAACGGCCGATCGAGCTCTACTACTGGCCCACGCCCAACGGGCACAAGATCACCATCATGCTGGAGGAGTGCGGGCTGCCCTACGCGATCAAGCCGGTCAACATCGGGCGCGGCGAGCAGTTCAAGCCGGAGTTCCTGGCCATCTCGCCCAATAACCGCATGCCGGCCATCGTCGATCCCGACGGCCCCGGCGGCCAGCCGATCTCGGTGTTCGAATCCGGCGCCATCCTGCAGTATCTCGGCCGCAAGACCGGTCGGTTCTATCCCGGCGACGAGCGTGCGCGCGTAGCGGTGGATGAGTGGCTCTACTGGCAGATGGCCAACCTCGGCCCCAACGCCGGCAACGCCCACCACTTCCGCAACTACGCACCCGAGAAGGTGCCCTACGGCATCGACCGCTTCACCAACGAGGTGAACCGGCTCTATGGCGTCATGAACGTCCGCCTCGCCGACCGTCCCTACCTCGCCGGCGAGTATTCCATCGCCGACATGGCGACCTACCCCTGGGTGCGGCCCTACAAGAATCAGGGCCAGGACATCGCCGAGTTCCCCAACCTCGAGAGCTGGTACCAGCGCGTGCGCGAGCGCCCGGCGGTCGCCAGGGGCATCAAGGCCGGCGAGGAGCTGCGCTCGGACGCTTACAACCTCGCGACCGATAAGGAAGCGCAGAAGGTCCTGTTCGGCCAGCGCGCCCGCAACGGTTGATCCGGCCGCCGCTGCTAGTCGACTGCCCGCAGGCTCGGCCGCTTGCCCGACCGGGAAGCGGCTGCCGCCCAAAGATTGAGCATTCACCGAGCATTGTGACGATTTGGCTGAACGCGCCCGTCACCAAGCCGACCTTTAGGCTACAACTCGAACTGTTGATAAGCTAAAGCCTTCAGCGTTGATACGCCGAAAGCCCCGCTGTGGGGATTGGGGTCCACGAATGTGGCCGCGTCCGTCACGCCATGCCAGCAACCCACGAAGCGGGGCCCGAGGCAGATGACCGCCTATCATTGAAGGGAGAGAAGGCATGCGACAGCAGGCAGCATCGGCCGAGCCGAAGGGCTCGGTGAGACGAGCTATCAGACGAAAGAGCGCGGTTGCGGGCGTCGCCTTCGCCCTGGCGCTGATCTTCGGCGCCGCGCTCACCTTCACCGCCCCGGCGCTCGCGCAATCGCGCACCCTCAAGATGCAGTCGACGTGGGGCGCTGGCTGGACCCTGCAGGACAACTTCCGATTTTTCGCGGATCGGGTCGACAAGCTGACCGGCGGCCAGCTGAAGATCGAGGTCAACGCCGGCGGCCAGATCGTGCCGCCGTTCGAGATCCTCGACGCCACGCACAAGAAGGTCATCGATGGCGGGCACGGCATCTCCTACTACTGGACCGGCAAGAACACGGCGGCCACGCTGTTCGCGAACACGCCGGCCGGGGTCGTCGGCATGGACCACATGGACTTCATGGGCTGGCTCTATGAAGGCGGCGGCCTCGACCTGTGGTGGGAGTTCTACACCAAGGAGCTGAAGCTCAACGTCATCGCCTTCCCGATCCTGCCCTCGAGCCCGCAGGCGCTGGGCTGGTTCAAGCGGCCGATCCAGAACGTGGAGGACTTCAAGGGCATGAAGTGCCGCCAGACCGGCATCGTGGGCGAGATCTACAAGCGCATGGGGCAGCAGACCGTGAACATGCCGGGCGGCGAAATCGTACCGTCGGCCGAGCGCGGCTTGATCGACTGCGCCGAGTGGGTGGGCGGTTTGGAGGACATGCGCCTCGGCCTGCACCAGGTGTGGAAGTACCACTACGTGCCGGGCATGCACGAATCCGCCTCGATCGGTGAGCTGATCATCAACAAGGACGTGTGGGACAGCCTGCCAAAACAGCAACAAGAGGTGATCCGCTCCGCCACGACCGAGACCTTCTTCAGGTGGTGGGTGGCCTGGCAAAAGCAGAACGCGGACGCGCTCGAGGAGATGCAGACCAAGCACGGGGTGCAGATCCTGACTACGCCGCGCGACGTGCAGCTCGAGTTCCTGAAAACCTGGGACGCCTATGCCAAGGAGCAGAGCGCGGCCAACCCCTTCTTCAAGAGGGTGTACGACTTGCAGAAGGCCTACGCGGCAAAGGTGATCCCGGCCAGGCGGTTCACGTTCCCGCCATACTCGTTCCTGGCCAACTACTACTTCCCACCACAGACGAAGTAGCGGCGCAGGTGTCAGACCCCTCCGGGTCTGACACCTTGACCCGTCATCCCGGAAGCCGAGCCCCCCAGGGGCGAGGCTATCCGGGACCTCGGGCAGCGAGTTGAACCTCCACGAGGTCCCGGCTCGACGGGTGGAGCGGAGGGAGCGCCAATGGCCGAGCCCATCACGTGCATCGAGGACCTGCGCGCGCTCGCCAGGCGGCGGGTGCCCAGGATGTTCTACGACTACGCCGACTCGGGCGCCTGGACCGAGAGCACCTACCGCGCCAACGAGGCCGACTTCCAGCGCGTCTGGCTGCGCCAGCGCGTCGGCATCGACTTCTCCAACCGCAGCCTCGCCTCGACCATGGTGGGCCAGCCAGTCGCCATGCCGGTGGCCCTGGCCCCGATCGGCATGACCGGCATGCAGCATGCGGACGGCGAGATCCTGGCAGCGCGCGCCGCCGCGGCGGCCGGGGTGCCGTTCACGCTCTCCACCATGAGCATCTGCTCGATCGAGGACGTGGCGGAAGCCACGAACAAGCCGTTCTGGTTCCAGCTCTACGTGATGCGCGACCGCGATTTCAACGACCGCCTGATCGGCCGCGCCAAAGCCGCGGGCTGCTCGGCGCTCGTGCTCACGCTCGATCTGCAGATCCTCGCCCAGCGCAACAAGGACATCAAGAACGGCCTCACGGCGCCACCGCGCATGACGCTCGCCAACATCCTCGACATCGCGATGAAGCCGCGCTGGTGGCGCGGCATGCTGGGCACGAAGCGGCGCACCTTCCGCAACATCGTCGGCCACGCGCCCGGCGTGAAGGACACGCGCGCGCTGGCGTCGTGGACCAACGAGCAGTTCGATCCCACGCTCGACTGGGACGACGTGAAGCGCATCAAGGACCGCTGGGGCGGCAAGCTGATCCTCAAGGGCATCATGGACCCGGAGGATGCCGAGTTGGCCGTGAAGAGCGGCGCCGATGCCCTGATCGTCTCCAACCACGGCGGGCGGCAGCTCGACGGCGCGCCCTCCTCCATCGCCGCCCTGCCGGCGATCGCCAAGGCCGTGGGCAATCGCATCGAGGTTTTCATGGACGGCGGCATCCGCAGCGGCCAGGACGTGCTGAAGGCGCTGGCCATGGGGGCCAAGGGCGTCTTCATCGGCCGAGCCTACATCTACGGCCTGGGCGCCATGGGCGAGGCGGGCGTGGCCAAGGCGCTTGAGTGCATCAGGCGCGAGCTCGACGTCACCATGGCGCTGTGCGGCCTCACCGACCTGAGGCAGGCAGGCGCGCACAACCTGGTGAAGTGAGGGGAACCTATTCCCTTGGGCCAGATCCTGCGGCCAGACCCTGCGGGTCCCGGAGGGTCTGGCCGCATTGGAGGCGCTTCCAGCCTTATCAGCACTTTACAGAAGATTTACCTTGACATGGCGCCCATGGTTCGCTAGTATTTGCGTATTATCGACAGTTATGCCCATTGCCAAGGGACATTGCCAAGGGACGGGGCCATCAAAAACTAGCCCTTACCGGGGGGCGTGGCTTCAGGTTCGCCAAGCCGCGCACCGGATGTGACTGGGTTTTGGTGGCGTGAGCCACCCACGACCGGGCGGAGCGAC
Organism: uncultured Alphaproteobacteria bacterium; assembly: GCA_963758625.1. GTDB lineage: Bacteria > Pseudomonadota > Alphaproteobacteria > Rhizobiales > Hyphomicrobiaceae > AWTP1-13. The sequence continues at coordinate 25,840 of CAVWWJ010000017.1, forward strand.
CCGGCCAATCAGAACTTGGCGCGAGCCCAAGCCATGCTGCACGCACAATGCTGCGACGCAGCACGTGCTCTAGCTGGAGCATGGCGAAGCACCACATAGCCTCCTGGAAGCGCAAGACAGGGTGCATCGAGACATCCGATGCCTTCCGCGCCGGAGGAAACCGCCTCCGAGGGTGACACACACAAGCGTCGCCAAGACGGAGATAGCTCATGAGCACAATGACCTACACACACGAGACCGCTGGCTCGCCCGCGCCGGCGGACGCAAAGCCCGCCCGCAAGCCGTTCTGGACGCGGCTGGTCGACGCCATCGCCGAGCGGCAGCAGCGCCGGGCCGACCGCGAGGTGGCTCGCTACCTGGCGAGCCGCGGGCACCTTCTGAACGACGAGGCCGAGCGCGAGATCATGCGCCGCTTCTGGCGCGCCGGCGGTACGCCGCTCTGACGGGTCAGGCCGCCTCGGCCGGTCGCTTGCGACCGGCCGAGGCGCCGATCACTCGACGGCCCTCGCGCCTGCGGCCGCTCGACCAGTCCGGACGCAGGGTCTCACCTGTTTTTCGCTTGCCGCGGTGCGTGCCCGGCTCCTATACAGGCGATCGAGTGCGCGCCGCCGGGCGCCGCAATGCGGAGAGTGCATGGCAAAGGAAGAGCCGCTGGAGTTCGAAGGGGTCGTACTCGAGGTCCTCCCCGACGCGCGTTGCCGCGTCAAATTGGAGAACGGCCACGAGGTCGTCGCCTACACCTCCGGCCGCATGAAGAAGAACCGCATCCGCATCCTCGCCGGCGACAAGGTCACGGTCGAGATGACCCCCTACGACCTCGACAAGGGTCGCATCAACTTCCGCCACAAGGACACTCGCGCGCCCACGCCCGGCAGCGGTCAGCGCCGTCCGCCGCAGCGTCGCTTCCGCTGAGCCCCCTTCTACAGCTTGGTGCCGTACGCCGCTTCCGCGAAGTCCGCGATATCGAGCCTTTTCAAATCCGGCACGCCCACGAATGCGCCGCTGCGGGAGCCGTCGGGCTCGAACCTGTGCTCGACATAGCCGACCTCCTTCTCGCCGTACCGGGGCTGCCGCGAGTCGGGGATGCTGAACCCCGTCGATGGCGCCCAGACGTGGCGCACCGCGTCAGTCAGCGTCGAGCGGTACTGATGCACGTGGCCGCTCGCGACCACGAGGGCCCGGGCCAAGCTGAATGCTCCCAAAAGGCGCGCCCGCGCATCTGGATTGACAAAGCGACCCGTGACAGTGGCCTCGTCGGGCGACGCGTCGAACAGAGGCTTGTGCACGAACAGCGCGAGCCGGCGATGCTCACACGCTGACGCCTGCGCCACCAAATCGAGCTGCGTCACCGCCGGACCGAGGTTGCTCGCGAGCAGCTGGCTGTTGACGCCGATGAGCCGCCATCCCGGCACGTCGACGTGCCAGAAGTCGTCGCCGAAGTGACGCAAATAGCGCTGACGGCTGGCCATGGAGATGGGCTGCTCCTTCGAGCCCGGAACGTCGTGGCCCTCTCCGAGATCGTGATTGCCCGGAATGAACCGCGTTGGCAGCCCGATCGCATCGTGCAGCCTGCGCGCCTCGGCCAGGTCGCTCTCGTCGGCCACCCCGTCCAGGGACATGTCGCCAGTGTTCACCACCAGGTCGGGCGCCGAAGCGGCGAGCGCCGCCGCAACGACGTTGAAGTTCTGCACGAAGAACGGCTTGTCGCGGCTGAGGTGGGTGTCGGAGATCTGGGCGATGCGGAATGTCATGGCTTTGGCTGCAACCTTGCACGGCAACTGTGACGGCGCGCTGACAAGCGCAGCGAGTCGTGAGATGGTGAGATCGTGAGCGGTGAGTTTAGGGCGGCGTTAGAGAGAAGCGTTTCCATCGTCGAGGATGAAAATCCGACCGCGCCTATCGCGCGTCGCGAAATCTCGCCACTCACCACTCACGATCTCACCACTTCAGGCATCATCTCATGGTCGAGCGTGCAAACGGGCGCCGTAAGGCGGCGGAGGGTGCCTCGGGCCGGCGCACGCCGGCGCCCAGGTTCGAGAAGAGGACCATCGCACTGGTCTACGACTTCGACGGCACGCTGTCGCCGCGGCCCATGCAGGAATACGCCTTCCTCCCCCAGATCGGCGCCGATGCAGCGGCCTTCTGGGCGGAGAGCAACGCGCTCGCCAGGCGCACTCGGGCCGACCCACTCATCACCTACATGCACCTCATGTACAAGAAGGCGAAGGACAAGGGCGTGCGCATCGACCGCGCCGATCTCGTCGCCCAGGGGCGCAAGGTGGAAGCTCTACCCCGGGGTGGAGGACTGGTTCGATGCCATCGCCGCATACATCAAGTGCCACGCTCAGAGCCAGGGCGTGCAGCTGCGCCATTATCTCATCTCGTCGGGCCTCCTGGAGATCGTCGAAGGCACGTCGATCTACAAGCGCTTCCACAACGTGTTCGCTTCCGAGTACTGGTTCGAGGCCTACGACCTGCCCTACCCCAAGCGCGTCATCACCGACACCGGCAAGACCCAATACCTCTTCCGCATCAACAAGGGCGTGGAGGACCTGGGCCAGAGCATAAACCAGCACATGGCCGAGGAGGCGCGTCCCATCCCCTTCGCCAACATGATCTACTTCGGCGACGGCGATACGGACGTGCCGTCGATGGCGGTGATGCGCAAGAACGGCGGCCACGCGGTCGCCGTCTATCCACCGGGGAAGAGCAAAGCCAAGTGCGTCGATCTCTACCGCGCCGGCCGCTGCGATTTCTTCGCCCCGGCCGACTACCGCGAGGGCTCCGACCTCTTCCGACGCACCTGCCTGCTCCTCGACCTCGTGCTGGCCGACATCCGTGTGCAGGAGGAGAAATGGCGGCTCGCGCGCGACGTGGGACGAGGGAGGTAGCCGCCACCTGTTTTCGAGCCTCTCCTTCCTGTCATACCGGGCGAGCCCGACAGGGCAAGACCCGGCACCCAGGATCCAGGGCTCGCTGCCTCCCCTCGACCTTGCAGCCGGCCGGCAGGGCACGGAGCGGCGGCACAAAGCCGCCGCGCGCCAGACAAACTTCGGCCGAACGAATCAGCCGTTGCTCGCGACCGAGGGCTGAGACCCCTCGCGTCCCCTGTCGTTCAATGTCCACGCCGGAGGCGAGGGGTCTGACCCCTCGGAGCCCCACATGACGCAACCGCGCCAGCCGTCCGCGGTCCCGCAAGTCCGCAACGCGAGCATCTCCGAGGAAGGCAACGGGTCGTTCGGTGTCTGGTTGCCGTCTGATTGTCCGTTCGGCAGCCTTCAGCTCAAGCAGGCTAAGATCATGCTGCGCGTGGATGAGGCCAACCGCAGGATCGCCTCGGCGTTCAGCCAGTGGCAGCGGCTCTCCGGCACGATGTCCCTCAAGGCCCATTCCAGGCACAACCTGGACCTCGAGAGCGCGGTGTTCCTGCTGCAGCGCGCGGCCGACGAGTTCGTCTCGGTGCACGCCGTGCTCACCCATCTCGAGGAGACCGGCCGCTATCCCGACCGCGTGGGCATCGACGGCGTCGCGGCCCTTCTGAGGCACGGCCTGATGCTCGGGGCCGCGCCCTACCGGGACCACCAGGAGATCCTGCGCACGCTCAACGACATCGGCAACGCCCACAAGCACACGTTCATAGACGCCACCCCGGCCGCGGCTGGCGATCGCGAGCCCGTGATCTTCGCGCTCGCTCTGCGCCGCAGCGGCCTTTCCTTCGGCCCCAAATTCTTCCACATCCGGCTACGCGCCCTGGTCGAGGACTTCGACGGCTTCTACCAGGATTGCCTGGCGTGGCTGCAGGCCTGGTCGGAACGCCATCTGCGCAAGGCCGCGGCGTAGTGCTTCGTCTCCGCCACACCCCTGGCGTGCCGGGCTTGCCCCCGGCATCCAGCCTGCGGCGAGCACCAGAGCAAGTTTGGGGGGCGCTTTTCCAGCTGGCCGTTGCGTCGTCAACCTGTTAGGTAGCGGGGGCCTCGCTGCCGGGCCGGCACTCCTCTCCACGAGCGACCCCGTGAGCCCCATCATCAAGCTCCACAAGAACGATCTGCCGGAGGGCGTCCGTTTCGAGGGTGCAGTCGCCGTGGACACCGAGACGCTGGGTCTCAAGCCGCACCGCGACCGGCTATGCGTGGTGCAGCTCTCCGCCGGGGACGGCACCGCCCATCTCGTCCAGCTCGACGGCAAGGACTGGTCGGCGCCGCAGCTCAAGGCACTGCTCACGAACCCGGCGATCCTCAAGGTGTTCCATTTCGCCCGCTTCGACCTCGGCGTGCTGCGCCAGCACCTCGGCGTGATGACGGGGCCTGTCTACTGCACCAAGATCGCCTCCAAGCTGGTGCGCACCTACACCGATCGGCACGGTCTCAGGGACCTGTGCGCCGAGCTCCTGGGCGTCGATCTCTCCAAGACCCAGCAGAGCTCGGACTGGGGCGCGGAAGCGCTAACCGACCAGCAGAGATACTACGCGGCGTCCGACGTGCTGCACCTGCACACGCTGAAGGCCAAGCTCGACGCCATGCTGGAGCGGGAGGGCAGGGTGCAGATGGTCGAAGCGTGCTTCCGCTTCCTCCCGCACCGGGTGAATCTCGACCTCGCCGGCTTCGAGGACACTGACATCTTCGCCCACTGATTGCGCAATCTGCCCCCCGCCTGCCGAAAAACTCGTACAAACCCAAGCGCTTGGTGGTGAGCTCAGGTCCCAATCTCACCCCAATTGCCCGGCATCTTGACGTGAATCGCCCGATCTGGAGAAGCTGCGCCAGCGGCGGGGGGCTTCTCGCATATGGCCACTACCATTGCTACCCGGGACGGCCCGGGACCCAGAGCTACAGCGCCGGTCGCCCGCACGGATGGCGCACGCGCGCGCGCGTTCCAGGCCGCCAAGCGCCACAGCCGCCTCGTGCGGCTGCTGCGCATTCTCCTCCCGCTGGCGGCCGGCGGCGTCTTCCTCGGCTTCGCCGTCTACCTGGCCGCCAAGTGGCACCTCGAGTCCGGCAAGCTCAAGTTCGACGGCGTCGAGATCACCGCCGACGACCTGTCGATGAAGCACCCGACCTTCTCCAACTCCACCAGCGGCGGCCGCTACGAGGTGCGCGCCAAGCGCGCTGTGTTCGCCTTCAGCCGCAAGGACGGCCCCATCAAACTGCTCGATATCAGCGGCGAGCTGTTCCAGACCAGCGGCGCCACCACCAAGCTCAAGGCCAAGAACGGCCTCTACGAGAAGGCCAAAGGCGAGCTGGAGCTGTTCGACGGCATCGAGATCGACGGCAGCAACGGCCTGATCGCCCGCCTGTCGCGCGCGACCATCTACACCAAAGAGAGCAAGGTGGTCTCAGAGCATCCCGTCAGCGCCATCACGCCGACGGGATCGGTCGAGGCCCAGGCGCTCACCATGCACACCAAGACCCGCCTGGCCCACTTCCGTGGGCAGGTGAGCGTGCGCCTGGTGGCGTCAGCGCAGACCGCCGGCATCGGTGGCGACAAGGGCAAGCCCGTCGACGTGCGCTCCGAGGAGCTCGACGTGGACGACGCGCAGAAGACCGCGCATTTCCGCGGCAAGGTGGTCGCCCTGCAGGGCGACACCATGCTCCAGGCGCCCTACCTGATGGTCAAGTATGAGGGCAAGGCCGCCGCCGCGCTGGACTCCGCCGAAGCCGAAGACGCCGGATGGGAAGGCGGGCCCCCAGGAGGGTGCGCGCGTCACCTTCCTGTGGGTGCGCAACGGCGCCGAGATCACGGCCGGCAACGACCGGCGCATCACCTCGGAGCTCGTCGACTTCGATGTGGCGGCCGACACCGCGCTGTTCCAGGGCAAGGTGGTCGCCGTCCAGGACAAGAACGTCCTCAAGGGCGAGCGACTGCTCGTCGACCGCAAGGGCGGTACCAGCCGGCTGGAGCCCGCGGACGGCGAGCGCATTACCGCCACGTTCCACCAGCCCTCCGGCGCCCAGGGGCAGCGCACGAAGGCCAAGCCCGCGGCGGAGGTCCTCGGCGGCTTCGCGGGCTCGTTCAAGAACGATCCCAACGCGCCCATGGAGATCGAGGCCGATACGCTCGACGTGCACGACGCGGCCAAGAAGGCGATCTTCAAAGGCAACGTACGGGCGCGCCAGGGGGACATGCTGTTGCTCACCTCCGAGCTCACAGCCTTCTTCGTCGGGTCGACCGGCCTCGGCCTCGGCCTCGCCACGGCGGCCGACGATGCCGGCCAGAAAGCCAAGGGGCAGGACAACAGCCAGATCGTCCGCCTGGAGGCCAAGAACGAGGTGTTTCTCACCTCGAAGGACGGCGAGACTGCTGCCGCAAAATCGGCGACCTTCGACGTGAAGAACAATACGGCGCTGCTCGTCGGGGATGTGCTCGTCACCAAACCCGGCAGCGATCCGAAGAACCCAGAGAAGCTGAGGACGAACGTGCTGGAGGCCCCGCGGCTCAAGATCGACTTGACGACGGGCATCTACTGGATGGAGTCCGACCCCTCGGGCAAGGCGCGCGCGCCGGTTGCCCCGACGCAGGATCCCAAGGGAGGCGGCCTGTCGGCCAGTCCTCCCGCAACGTCATCGTCCGACACGACCAAAGCCGAGGGTCGGACCTGCGCACCTGGAATGGTGTGCGGGCTCATCTATCCCCCCACGAAGGACAAGGCCCTGGACGGCCTCAAGAAGAAGGCGCCCGGGCTCGATGCGCGCTGACCGGGTGAGTGTCTGCGTGCCGGGCCTCGTCTTCTGCCCTTGGAGCCCTATCCCGCACTGCGGTAGGATGGCGCCATGAGCGTCTTCCCCGTCCGCAAGAGAAGCACGAGGCCGCCTCCGCCGCAGGGCCGGGGGCGGCGGGGCACCGAGGAATATGGCTCCGGCGAGGGGTGGCTCAGCGTGCACGACGTGCGCAAGAGCTACCGCGCCCAGATGGTGGTGCGCGGCGTCTCGCTGGCCGCCGCCCGTGGCGAGGCGGTGGGCCTGCTGGGTCCCAACGGCGCCGGCAAGACCACCCTGTTCTACATGATCATGGGGCTGGTCGCGGCCGACGCCGGGCGCATCATGCTCGATGGCCGCGACGTGACGCGCCTGCCCATGTACCGTCGCGCCCGCCTCGGCATCGGCTATTTGCCGCAGGAGCAGTCGATCTTTCGCGGGCTCACCACCGAGCAGAACATCATGGGGGTGCTGGAGCTGGTCGAGCCGAACCGCAAGCGGCGCAAGGAGAAGCTCGATAGCCTGCTGGAGGAGTTTGGAATCGCCCACAAGAGGCGGGCCCCGTCGATCGCCCTTTCAGGCGGCGAGCGGCGCCGCTGCGAGATCGCCCGTGCGCTCGCGACCGGCCCCTCGTTCCTGCTCCTGGACGAGCCGTTCGCCGGCATCGACCCCAGAGCAGTGGAAGAGATCCAGATCACCGTGCGGCATCTCACCCAGCGCGGCATCGGCGTGGTGATCACCGACCACAACGTGCGCGAGACCCTGAACCTCGTAAATCGCGCTTACATCATCTACGACGGCCAGGTCCTGATCCACGGACATCCCAGGGAGATCATAGACAACGAGATGGTGAAGCAGGTTTATCTCGGAAGGACGTTCGGCTGATGCGGCGTCGTAATGGCTTGACCCGGTGAAGTGTCCTGGCAGACGATCATGGCTGCCATGGTGCTAACGCCGAAGTTGGAGCTGCGACAGGGGCAGCAGCTGGTGATGACCCCCCAGCTGCAACAGGCTATTCGCCTGCTACAGCTGTCCAATCTCGAGCTCGGCGTGTTCGTGGAAACCGAGATGGAGCGCAACCCCCTGCTGGAGCGGGAAGAGGCGGCCCGGCAGGCCGAGGAGGCCAAAGGCGCTGCCCAGGACGGCAAGACGCGGGCCCTCAACGAGGGCGTGTCGGACGCGCGCGGGGGCGGCGGCGCGCTCAACGGTGACCGCCAGCTGGGCGACCAGTCCGGTTGGGCCTCCGTCAAGTCCCGCACGCACAACGGCGACGGCACCGAGAACGCCAATCTCGAGGAGTTTGTAGCCGCGACCCGCTCGCTCGCCGACCATCTGACCGAGCAGCTGAACCTGATGGTGACGGACCCGGCTGAGCGCCTGATCGGCGTGCACCTCATCCACATGGTGGACGAGGCGGGCTACCTGCCGGCGAGCCTCGAGGACGTGGCCCAGCGTCTGGGCGCACCCATCGACCTCGTCGAGCGCGTGCTCGGCAGGCTCCAGGCCTTCGACCCGCCGGGCGTGTTCGCGCGCAATCTCGCCGAATGTCTCGCCCTGCAGCTCAAGGACGTCAACCGCTACGACCCGCAGATCGCGAGGCTCCTCGACAACCTGGCCCTGCTCGGCAACCACAACCTGAGCGCGCTCAAGCGCGCCGTCGGCGTCGACGGCGAGGAGCTGGTCGAGATGGTGACCGAGATCAGGCGGCTCAATCCCAAGCCGGGTCTCAAGTTCGGCTCCACCCAGATCCAGCCGATCCTTCCCGACGTGCTGGTCCGGCCAGGTCCGGACGGCAGTTGGGTGCTGGAGCTCAACAGCGAGACGCTGCCGCGCGTGCTGGTCAACCGCAGCTACTACGCCAATGTCGCGAAGACGGCACGCTCCGACCAGGACAAGGGCTATCTCCTCGAGTGCCTGCAGAGCGCCAACTGGCTGGCCAAGAGCCTCGACCAGCGTGCCCGCACCATCCTGCGCGTCGCGGAGGAGATCGTGCGCCAGCAGGACGGCTTCCTGACCCACGGCGTCGAGCACCTGAAGCCCCTCAACCTGCGCACCGTGGCGGACGCCATCAAGATGCACGAGTCGACGGTGAGCCGCGTCACATCGAACAAGTATATGTCGACGCCGCGCGGCATCTTCGAGCTCAAGTATTTCTTTACCTCGGCGATCTCATCGTTCAACGGCGCCGGCGAGGCGCATTCCTCCGAAGCGGTGCGCCATCGCATCCGCCAGCTCATCGACGCGGAGACCCCGCAGGCGGTGCTGTCCGACGACACGCTCGTCGAGTATCTGAAGCGCGACGGCATCGACATCGCCCGCCGCACTGTGGCGAAATATCGCGAGGCGCTGCGCATACCCTCCTCCGTCCAGCGCCGCCGCGTCAAGCAGATGGCCGCCCGCCTCGGGGCGGAGTCGTAACACCCTATCGTGAGGTTCGATTCGCTCCGGGAGGTCCCGGATATCCTCGCCTGCGGCTCGGCTTCCGGGATGACGGGTTAGCACGTGCCGGTGGACCCGTTTGACGCGCCGGAACGGTTGGCCCTAGACTCGGGCGAGGAGAACGACCCATCGACGCGTTGCCCCGTGATCGCCCCATGAGCACCGACAAGCCCTTCGGCCAGCCCGCGGCTGCCAGCCTCTCCGACCTGCAGCGCCTCAACGAGCGCTCGCGTGCGATCTTCCGCGAGATCGTCGAGAACTACCTCGCCACCGGCGACCCTGTCGGCTCGCGCAATCTCGCGCGCCACCTGCCCATGGCGCTGTCGCCCGCCTCCATCCGCAACGTCATGTCGGACCTGGAGCGGCTGGGCCTCATCTATGCCCCGCACACCTCGGCGGGACGGCTGCCGACGGAGATGGGTCTGCGCCTGTTCGTCGACGGCCTGCTGGAGGTGGGCGATGTCTCCGAGGAGGAGCGCCGCATGATCGAGACGCAGATCGGCGCGCGCGGCGAGAAGGCCTTCGAGCAGGTGCTCACCAAGGCCGGCGAGATGATCTCGGGCCTCTCTCACTGCGCCGGCGTGGTGCTCGCCGACAAGCAGGTGAGCCGGCTCAAGCACATCGAGTTCGTGCCGCTCGAGCCCGGCAAGGCGCTCGTCGTCCTGGTCGGCGAAGGCCAGGAGGTCGAGAACCGCATCATCTCCCTGCCGGCCGGGTTGCCGCCGTCGAGCCTGCTGGAGGCGACCAACTACCTCAATGCGCACGTCGTGGGCCTCTCCTTGAGCGAGGCCAAGGCCAAGATCGAGAAGCAGCAGGCAACCGCCAAGGCCGAGCTCGACGCGCTCACGCAGAAAGTCATCGAGGCCGGCCTCGCCACTTGGTCGGGCGCGCTCGACGGCAAGCAGAACCTGATCGTGCGCGGCCAGGCGAACCTGCTGAAAGACGTCGGCGGGCTGGAGAACCTGGAGCGCATCCGCCGGCTGTTCGACGACTTCGAGAGCAAGCGCGAGCTGGCGCAGCTCTTGGGCCTTGCCGAGCGCGGCGAAGGCGTGCACATCTTCATCGGTTCGGAGAACAAGCTGTTCTCCCTGTCGGGTTCGTCCCTGATCGTGGCGCCCTTCACCGACGAACACCGCAAGATCGTCGGTGTGCTCGGGGTGATCGGCCCGACGCGGCTCAACTACGCACGCATCATCCCGATGGTGGATTACACCGCCAGGCTCATCGGGCGAGTGCTGACTTGATTTTTTCTCCGGTCTGGATGATATGCGCGGTGACAACGGTCCGGACCATCTGCTTCGCTCGGCGGACGGGCATGTCGGTCCGCCCGTGAGGCAATCCAAAACGCGGAAAATGGCTGATGGTCAACATCCCGTCGAATGACTCCGACCCCAAGAAGGACGAGGCGGGGGAGCCGGCGGCCACGCCATCGCAGGCGGCGCCTCCGGCCAAGGACACCGCCGCCGAAGGGACCAAATCGTCGCAGGATGCCATCGCTGCCCTGCAGGCCGAGAATGCCGAGCTCAAGGACAGGTGGCTGAGGGCGCATGCCGAGATCGAGAACGTCCGCAAGCGCGCGGAACGCGAGAGGGAGGACGCGGCGAAGTACTCGATCACCAAGCTCGCGCGCGACATTGTGGCCGTCGGCGACAACTTCCAGCGCGCCATCGATGCGGTCCCCGCCGGTGCCGCCGAGAAGGACGCGGCGCTGAAGAGCTTCCTCGAAGGCGTGACGATGACCGAGCGCGAGCTCCTGAATGCGCTCGATCGCCACGGCATCCGGCGCGTGCAGCCGCTGAACGAGCCGTTCAACCCTCACCTGCACCAAGCCGTCGCGCAGGTACCGCGCACCGATGTGCCGGCGGGCACCATCGTGGAGGTCTACCAGGCCGGGTACATGATCGAGGACCGTGTGCTTCGCCCCGCCATGGTGGGAGTGGCCCAGGGCGGACCCAAGCCGGCGACCGCAACCGACGGCGCAGCCCCGCCGCCGGCCAACGAGAATACCCCGCCCACCTCTTGAGACGCCGCCTGCGTGGCACGCTGCCACCGGCTCAGCGGCGCCCGCTCACCAGGTCCAGAAGAGCGGTCCCCGTGGCGGCCTGTCGAAGAAGTCCTGGGGTGGCCGGGGCTCGCGCTGGCGAACTTTCAAGGCGCCTTGTGGCTCGTTGCTCATCACCACGACGAAGTCGGTATCCTTGCCCGTCTCTCTGCTCGGGCCTTCATCCGAGACGATGAGCGAAGAGCCCGGCAGCACCACGTCCGTGATGATGTCGAGCGCCTCCGGGGTGAAGGTTATCCGGTCGAGAGACGCGCTGGCCGCCGCTGTATCGGTCGGCCCTGCGTCGGCATGGCGGCCTTTCCCGCGGCGGGGCTGCTCCGGCGGGACTGGGTCGATGTTCGTCGGATCGCGGTACATGGCCACCACGTTCCAGCGCATCTCTCCCGAGCCGCCGGCATGCTCGAGCGCGGTGAAGACGAAGGTGCCGATCGCTGCCTGTGGGTCGCGTATAGTGACCGGGCCCTCGAAGATCGGATAGTTGCCCTTGCGGATATAGAGGCGCTGCGTCTTCCGGCTGACGAACACGGACACCGGCAGGCTCTTGCGAGCCGCCGCCTCCGCAGCGTGCGCGGCCTCGTCCCTTGCCGCTGCCGCAGCCTTCACCTCCGCGGCCGCCCGCTCGGCCGCCTCGCCCTTGGCCTGCTCCTTGAGCTTCGCCGCCTGCAGCTGCGACTGGACCTGCTCGACCTTTGCGACGGCCTTTGCCCTGGCGGCCTCGGCCTGCTCCTTCGCACGCGGCGAGCCGGCCGTTTCGAGCCGGCGCTCCGCCTCCTTCAGCGCGCGCTCGGCCTGGGCCAAGCTCCCCTCTGCGGCCCGCAGCAGCCGCGCCGTGGCTGCCGCCTCGGCCGCCGCCTTGCCGGCCGCCGCCCGCGCCTCCCGGTGCCGCTGGGCGGCTGTCTCCAGCTCTCCCGCCTTGGTGGTTGCCAGCGACTCCAGGATCTGCAGATGCTTGGTCGAGCCGACCGCAATATCGGCCGCCGGCACCGCGCCCCCGAGCTTGGCGCTGCGCTGTCCCGCCAGGGCCAGCTCCTTGGGCAGGGGCTTCGACTTGAAGAGGGCCGGATGGGAGATTGGGCTCGGCCGCATGTCGTCGCGCACGATGACGACCCGCATGCCGAGCTCGGTCATGTCGAAGAGCTGCTGGGCGAACGCCATGGGCAGCCGCACGCAGCCGTGCGAGGCCGGATGGCCGGGCAGGTTGCCGGCGTGGAGCGCTATGCCGGTCCAGGTGATCCGCTGCATGAACGGCATCTCGCCGTCCTCGTAGAGGTTGGAGCGGTGATCCTCCTTCTTCTGCACAATGCTGAAGATGCCGGCCGGCGTCTCGTACCCCGTCGAGCCCGTCGACACAGGCGCCTCGAGCATCTTGCCGGCGGCGCTGTAGATCGTGATGCGCTGCTCGTTGAGCGCAACGATTGCCAGCACGGGTCTGTCGGCAGCGCGATGCCGGCTCCAATCTCTTCTGTCCCGGTCGCCCTTCCGGCCCCAGTCTCTTCCGTCCCGGTCGCCCTGCCGGCCCCAGTCCCTTCCCTCCCGGTCGTCCCGCCGGTCCCAGTATCTTCCGTCCCGGTCGCCCTGGGCGCTCGCGGCGCCGATGCCCCAGAGACCCGCCGAGAGCCCCATGAGCAACGCGCCGACCGCGTCCGCACGCCATCTCCGCCCGCGACGCGCGGGAGCGAGGCTACGCTGCACTTTCGACAATACTCCGATCACTGGCTACACCCGACAACGTTAGAGCGAAGCATCAAAGCGACCGCGCGACCCGGAACCCGACGATATCGAGACGGATGTCGGGCGCCGTCGCATACCGGTAGGCCGATCGCAGGAGCTGCGGAAAATAGTTCCAGGAGCCGCCGCGCAGGATGCGCGGACCGCAGCCCGGCAGCACGACTGCGGACCCGTCGGTCGGCGCGCCGTGGTAGCTGTCCTTGTAGCAGTCCTGCACCCACTCCCACACGTTGCCATGCATATCGTGCAGGCCAAAGGGGTTTTTCGGAAAGCGGCCGACCTCTATCGTCTTCTGGCGGAAGAGGCCCATCTTGCCGTCGCCGTATGTGAAGTTGGCGTCGTAGTTCGCCTGCTTGTAGTTGATGGTGGCGCCGGTCGAGAACGGGGGATGCGGCGCCGATGCATCGGTTATCGCGCGCGCCGCGTACTCCCATTCGGCCTCCGTGGGCAGCCGGTAGGTCTTGCCGGACTTACCCGAGAGCCACGCCACGAACTGCCTGGCGTCGTGCCAGGATACGTTGATCACCGGGCGCTGGCCGCGACCCCAGGTCTCGTCGTGGGGCTTGTGCTTGCAGCCGCCTTCCGCGGCGCAGGCGTCCCACTGGGCGAAGGTCACCTCGAACTTGCCCATGGCGAAGGACTGAATGGCCACTTTGCGCTGGGGGCCCTCGTCTCTGCTGCGGCCGCGCTCGCTTTCCAGCGAGCCCATCATGAACTCGCCCGAGGGCAGGACCACCATTTCCGGGCAGACCGGACAGTCGCGCAAGACGCGCCCGCCGGCGCCCGTGTCGTCGGCCTTCCTCTGGGCTTCGGCGTGGGGCGCGAGCAGCGCCACCAGAAACGCTGGGAGTGCGAGTGTCATTGCGGCGCGAAGCATGGGCGTCGGCTGCGGTCCTCGAGGTGCGAGTGGACAGTTCCGTTCGGCGGGGCGTTTCTAGAGCCTTGATCGGGCGAAGAGAAGGCGTGCCGCCCCTGCTTATGAGGCAATGACGCACCCGAGCGCAATCCCGAGTTGCACGCCGACGAGGCCCGGACGACAAAAAAAGTCTGGTTCCGTTGCGATTGTGCGTATTTGATAATCGGTTAACTGTTGCATGAACCCCCGAACATGAGCCCGAGAATAGGGGCGCTCCGCAGGCGTCCCTGAACGCCCCCGAATGGGCAGCCGGGCGGTTGCCTCGGCCGCTACGCCGCCTTCCCGCAGCCGGCGTGCGGCTTCGTCACGCGGTCCGTCGAGGCTGGGTACTTCGCCAGCATCGTGGCCGGCCTTACCGGGCGGCGCAACAGTTCGCCGCCGCAGTTGGGACAGCGGCCGCCGGGCAGGCGGCTCGCCGCGCAGTCGGCGCAGAACGTGCACTCGAACGAGCAGATGAGCGCGTCCGGCGCCTCCGGCGGCAGATCCTTGTCGCAGCACTCGCAGTTCGGCTTGAGTTGCAGCATCGCCCGTCTCTCCGGCACCTACCAGCCCATCAGCTTCTTGGTGCTCAGCTCGTTGGCCTTGAGGAACTTGCGATACTCGTCGCCGGCAACGAGCGAAATCTCGAGGCTCAAACCGTCCGCCCGCTTCTGATGCTCCTTCGACGCGAGGATCTTCTGCAGCGCGCCGATGAGCTTCGCCTGGACGTCCTCGGGAAGCCCGGCCGGGGCCGCGACGCCGCGCGACACCGACCAGTTCTGGTCGAAGCCCTGCTCCTTGAAGGTCGGCACGTCGGGGAGGAAGCGAGAGCGCGCCGGCGCCATGACACCCAGCACGCGCAGCTGCCCGGCGCGCACCTCCTCCGCCGCCTCGCTCACATTGGCGCCCAGCACCTGGATGTGCCCGCCGAGCACCTGGGCCTTGGCATCGGCGGTGCCGCGCATGTGGACGATGGCGAACTTGGCGCCGGTCTCGGCCTGCAGCGACAGGATCGCGAGGTGGTCGTCGCTGCCGGCACCGAAGGCCGTAACGGTGATCTTTTCGGGCGCCTGCTTCGCGGCGGCGATCACATCGGCCACAGTCTTGAAGGGGCTGTCGGCCTTCACCGCCCAGATGTTGTAGTCGAGCACGTGGTTGGCGAGCGGCGCGAAGCTGTCGAGGAACTCTTTGCGGGCGATCTTGGGGTCGAGATAGCCGGCATAGAGGCTCGGTACGTTGAGATAGCCGATGGTGTAGCCGTCGGGCTTGGCGGCCGCCAGCGCCCCCCAGCCGAGCCAGCCGCCACCGCCCGCCCGGTTCTCGACAATGACGGGTTTGCCCAGCACGACCTCCAGGTCTCTCGCGAGCAGCCGCGCCGTGGTGTCGGTGCCGCCGCCGGCGGGATAGGGTACGATCAGGGTGATGTTGCGCTCGGGGTAGGCCGACTGCGCCGCGGCCGGCTGGGCGAGCGCGGAGAGCGAGAGCACGGTCAATACCGCAGCGGCGCCACGCAACAGGGCAGAACCCCTCCTGCCGATCGAAGTCATGCGTCCCTCCCGTTGGCTCGCCGGTTTCGCGCACCGGCCCTTCATCGAAGATCAGCAGAATTCCTTTCGCTCATCAAGCGCGCCTGCAGTTGCGCACGCCTGCCGTGTCGTGTGCGCGAGGCGGGACGATCACGCGCAGGCTTCCTCCGAGCCCCATCGCCTATAGTGGCGTGGATTTGGAGCACGAAGCATGTCAATGACTTGGAAAGACTGGATTGCCACGACGCTCCTGCCCGCGTCTCTCTACTACCGCAGGCGCATTGCCGACGAGGCAGCCTGGGGTGAGCACGAGCTCTACGTGCTCCACCGGATCGTGGCACGCGACGGCACGGCCATCGACGTGGGCGCCAATCGGGGCGTGTTCGCGTACGCCTTCTCCAGAATCGCCGACCGCGTCGAGGCGTTCGAGCCCAATCCCGACTGTGCCGCGTTTGCGCGGCGCATGCTCGGCGCCCGCGCGCGCGTCCATGCACTGGCGCTGGGCGACAAGAATGGCAGGGCCGACTTCGTGGTGCCGGTGTCCGAGGAGGGCGAGGCTCTGCACCTTGGCGGCAGCCTCGGCCAGGCTGCCGGCGGGCACGCAGAAATGGTCAACTTCCCGGTGGAGGTGCGCACTCTCGACAGCTACCGCTTCGAGGACGTGCGGGTGGTGAAGGTGGACGTGGAGGGCAGCGAGCTCGCGGTGCTGGAAGGCGGGCGGCAGACGATCCTGCGCGATCGCCCCACCCTCATCGTGGAGCTGCTGACCGGCGCGCATGCCGACCCGGTCGCCGTCACCGAGCATATTTGCGCCGGCTTCGGCTATGCGGCCAAGCTGGCGACCATCGATGGCGAGATCGTCGATGCGCTGCCCGCGATTCGCGGGCTCGGCAGCAATACCACCTGGGGCTCAGCCATTCGCAACCGCAACGTGCTGTTTCTGCCACAGCGCTGAGCGGGGCCGGCCACGCTCTCGGCCCCGGCTAGTGGTAGGTCTCCACGATCAGGCGCCGTTGCTCCTTCAGGTGATGGAGCGCCTCCGACATCAGGCCGATCTGGTTCTCGATATCGGCGGTCGCATGCCCCTGCGCGCTGAGCATGGAGACCAGGGACTCCACGTGCCGGATGTTGCGCTCCGCCTCTTCGATGCGGCTGTCGGCCAACGCGAGTTTGAGATGGTGCTCCAGGCTCATGAACTGGTACTCCGGGGTACTTTGGCCAGAACTTCAGGTCCTCGCCCCTCACTTTGTGTGGCACATTCGCCATAGAACATTGACCTTAGAGGGCGCCTTGTTCACGTTTGATGACGAAATATTTCAGAACTTGCCATGCCACCCCTGCGTCCCCTCTTTCAGCGCGGGTCTGGCTGGAGCGTGCTCGAGCGCTGGTCGAGCACGGCGAGCACCTTCTCGGACCGCCATGGGCGGGCTCGTCTGCGACCTCCTCGCTGAGGAGCTCCCGGGAGCGCCAGCAGGTGCGGCTCCGGCAGGGCGCACGAGGCGAACGGGGGGCTCCCGATTTTCGCTTGCGGCCGGGTCGCGCATGAGACCGCGCCGGAACCCCGGCCGCACCGAACCGCTTGTTAAGGGAGACCCGTAGAGCGGGGCCGGCCCCCTGGCGACGGCCGGGTCAGACCCCTCGCCACCGCGGTTGGATTTTTGTACCAAGGGCCGTCGCGGGGGCCGACCCCCTGCAAGCCGACACTCGCAAGAGCAAGCACACTGCGGGAGGTTCGTACATGACGAAGGCAATGTCGCTGGAAGAGGTCGCCGCCGCCATGGTGGCACCGGGCAAGGGCATCCTGGCCGCCGACGAGAGCTCTGGCACCATCAAGAAGCGCTTCGACGGCATCGGGACCGAGAGCAACGAGGCTTCCCGCCGCGACTACCGCGAGATGCTGTTCCGCTCCGCCGACGGCATGCGCAGCTCGATCTCAGGCGTCATCCTCTATGACGAGACCATCCGGCAGAAGGCCAAGGACGGCACGCCGCTGCCCCAGGTGATTGCGCAGGCCGGCGCGCTGCCGGGCATCAAGGTCGACAAGGGCACCAAGCCGCTCGCGTTCAGCCCCGGCGAGACCATCACCGAGGGCCTCGACGGACTCGGCGAGCGCATCAAGGAGTACGTCGGGCTCGGCGCCAAGTTCGCCAAGTGGCGCGCGGTCTACGACATCGGCACGAGCCCCAGGATGCCGGGCTACTCCGCGATCGCCTCCAACGCCCATGCGCTCGCGCGCTACGCCGCGCTGTGCGTGGAGGGCGGGCTCGTTCCGATCGTCGAGCCCGAGGTGCTGATGGACGGCGCCCATGACATCGAGTCGTGCGAGCACGTCACGGAATGGGTGCTGAAGGAGGTCTATCAGCAGCTCTATTTCGCCAACGTGCCGCTCGAGAAGACCATCCTCAAGCCCAACATGGTGATCGCCGGCAAGAAGTGCCCGAAGCAGGCGGGATGGCATGAGGTTGCAGAGCGCACCGTGAAGGTCTTGAAGCGCTGCGTGCCGGCCGCCGTGCCCGGCATCGCCTTCCTGTCGGGCGGGCAATCGGACGAGGATGCCACCGCGCACCTCTCGTTCATGAACCAGCTGGGCCCGCACCCGTGGAAGCTGTCGTTCTCCTACGGCCGCGCCCTGCAGACAGCAGCGCTGAAGGCGTGGGGCGGCAAGTCCGATAACGTAGCTGCAGGCCAGCGCGCCTTCTCGCACCGCGCGCGCATGAACGGCGCTGCCACGCTCGGCAAATGGACCGAGCAGATGGAGAAGGCCGCATAGCCGGCGGCATGTGGCAGAGCGTCGGCCTCTGCCCGCCTCACCGCGAGGAAGCCGCGCGCGGCGCAGCTGGGGACGCGTGCCGGCTTGCGCCTACAGGTGCGCCTGCCACTCGGGCCGTGCCTTCAGGGCATTGGCATACTTGAGGCCGATCTTGCGCAGGCGTTCGCCCTCGTACGCCTGCTGGGCCAGCGCCATGCCGCGGTCGAACACCTCCGAGTAGCGCCTGATCCGGTCGCCCTCGAGGTCGAACCGGCCGATGCCGTCGAACGCCACGCGCGCGCCCTGGGCCTCGGGCCGGGTCGAATTGAACGAGAAGCGGTAGCTGGCATAGCCGACGCTGCCCGCCCGCACCGGATCGTGGAACTCCCAGCGGAAGTTGCGCCCGCCGTCGGAGAAGTGCGCCAGCATTTTCTTGATGGCTTCACGCCCGGTGTTGGGGCCGAAGAAGTAGTCGTCGTAGGTGCCGTCCGCCGTGAACAGGTCGGCGAGCGCATCGCCATCGCCGGACGCCGCCGCGGCGGCGAAACGCTGCACCAGCTCGCTGAACTCCATGGCCTCCTCCTTGCTGAGTTGTCTCGGCACGAGGGTAGCGGCCTCCGGCCCGATCTGCCATCGCGACGGTGTTGGAACTCACGACAAGCGCTTGCGTGCGGCGCGGGTCATGTCCGCGCACGCTCCACCACCAGCACTGTGTCTCGCACCGCGGCGACCCTGGCCGCGGCACCCGCTGGCATATCGGGCCCCTCGGCCGGCCAGAGCGTATCGCCGGCCCGCACCTTGCCGCGCCCGCCGACGATCGCCTCTTCCACCTGCAGCACGCGCCCCACGAGCTGCTCCGGGCGGCGGTTCAAGTCGGGCTGATCGGAGGGCGGGCGCGCCCGATGTGTCCAAAGCTGGTCGAGCAGGAGATTGGCGGCGAGGAGGGCGCCCCCCGGCGCGAGATACCACCAGCCGGCGGCGTCCTGTCGTACGAGGAGCCAAGCCCCCGCCAGAACGAGCAATCCACCAGCGCAGGGCAGCAGGAAGCTTACGAAGCCGGCGAGCCACGCAAGCGCGCCCGGCCCCGCGTCACGCCGGCGCAAGCTCCACCACCAGCACGGTGCCCCTGGTCCCCGTCACCTTGACGCGCGCGCCGGCCGGCGCATCGGGGCCCTCGGCCGACCACAGCGTGTCGCCGACGCGCACCTTGCCGCGGCCGTTCTCGATCGCCTGCTCCACCACGACCGCGCGGCCGACGTACTGCCGGCCGCGCACGTTGAGGTCCGGCAGGTCGCTGATCGCCACGTCCGGGCGCGCGAACCGCTTGACCCAGAACAAGGCCGCGACCGACAGCAGGACGAACGCCAGCACCTGCCACTGCCAGTCGATGCCGGTGGAAAATGCGAGCGCGGCGACCACGGCGGCGGCGATGCCGAACCAGAGGAAGTGCACGCCCGGCAGGACCGTCTCGAGGATCAGCAGCACCATCGCCGCGATCAACCAGTTCCACCGTCCGAGGCTATACAATAGCTCCAAGAGGCTCTGCATGGCTCTCTCCCCAACAACCGATACGAGCGCGGGCGCCGCCTGCGACTAGGTGGTCGGGACGCTGCCCGAGCGCGTCGCCGGGCGGGCGCCGGGCCCTGCGCCGTTCTTGCTGAACGCCTCGCTGGTGATCTCCGCGAGGCCGGCGAGCGAGCCTATCACGCTCGATGCATCGAGCGGCATCATCAGGATCTTCTGGTTGGGCGACTTGGCGATCGCCTCGAGCGCTTTGACGTAGTTGTTGGCGACGAAGTAGTTGATGGCCTGCACGTTGCCGGCGGAGATCGCCTGGCTGACCACCTCGGTGGCCATGGCTTCCGCCTGCGCGAACCGCTCGCGCGCCTCGGCGTCGCGGAAGGCGGCTTCCTTGCGGCCCTCCGCGGCCAGCACGACGGCCTGCTTCTCGCCTTCGGCCTTGAGGATGGCCCCCTGCCGCAGACCCTCGGCCTCCAGGATCTGCGCGCGCTTCTCACGCTCGGCCTTCATCTGGCGCGCCATGCTGTCGACGAGGTCGCGCGGCGGGGCGATGTCCTTGATCTCGATGCGCGTCACCTTCACGCCCCAGGACTCGGTGGCGGCATCCACCACCTGCAGCAGCTTGGCGTTGATGGTGTCGCGGTTCGACAGCAGCTCATCGAGGTCCATCGAGCCCATCACCGTGCGGATGTTGGTCATGGTGAGGTTGACGATGGCGCCGCGCAGCTGATCCACCTCGTAGGCCGCCTTGGCCGCGTTCAGCACCTGGTAGAAGTTGACCCCGTCGACGGTGACCATGGCGTTGTCGCGGGTGATGATGTCCTGCGAGGGGATGTCGATCACCTGCTCCTTCATGTTCATCTTGGAGCCGATGCGCTCCATCACCGGGATCAGGATGTGCAGCCCGGGGTTGAGGGTGCGCGTGTAGCGCCCGAAGGTCTCGACCGTGTAGTTGTAGCCCTGCGGCACGATCTTGACCGTGGTCCACAGCGCCACCAGTGCCAGCGCGACCACCAGCACCACGAAGATTTCAAATCCGCCGGACAAGAAGTTCTGGATGTTCATGACAGGGTCCCCCTGCTCGCAATGTCTATTGAGAATGTCACGATCATTCTCGTCGCTCTTTTAGAGGTATACAGCAAAATTACTGAAAGATCAAAGATGTATGGCAGGTGAACGGAGCCTTTCGGCGGCACGATGGCAGCAAAATATTGTGAAGTGGCGCCAGTCTACTCGGTCGCTGGCCGACTGCGCCCATGCGGCACTACTGGACCCAGCCCGCCAGCTCGCGCCTGACGATGCGCTCGATCACGCGCCATGCCCGCCGGGCAGGCGTTGAGGCAAGGGATGTAGGCGAACTTCTCGCCGCCGCTCGTCAGGAACGCCTGCCGGTTCTCCATGTCCAGCTCCTCCAGGGTCTCCAGGCAGTCGGCGGCAGAAGCCGGGCGCGACCACCGCCAGGCGCCTGACGCCCGAGCCGGCGAGGCGCGCGCACGGTGTCGATGGTGTAGGGCTCGATCCACGGGTCGCTGCCGAAGCGCGACTGGAACGTCGTGTGCCAGCGCTCGGCGGGCCAGCCGAGCCGCTCGCGCACGAGCCGCGCGGTCTCCTGGCATTGGCCGGGGTAGGGGTCGCCCTCCTCGGCGTACTTCACGGGCATGCCGTGGAACGAGGCGATCAGGGCCTCGGGCTCGAAGTCGAGCTTGGCGAGGTGATCGCGCATCGAGCCGGCGACGGCGTCGATGTAGACCGGCTCGTCGTAGTAGGGCGGGGCCACGCGGATGGCGGGCTGCCAGCGCAGCGCCATCAGCGCGCGGAACGCCTGGTCGCAGGCCGTGGCCGTGGTCGCGGCGGCGTACTGCGGATAGAGCGGGACCAGGAGAATGCGGTCGCAGCCCTGCGCCTGGAGACGGGCGATGCGCGCCGCCACCGGCGGGATTGGCATAGCGCATGGCCCAGTCGACGACGATGCGCTCGTCCGCCAGCGCCGCCGCCAGCTTCTCCGCCTGCTCGCGCGTGATGGTCTTGAGCGGGCCCTCGTTCTGCTCGCGGTTCCAGATCTTGGCGTAGTCCTTGCCTTTCCGGCCGCGGGCGCACGGTCAGGATGACGAGGTTGAGGATCAGCCACCACTTGAGGCGCGGCACCTCGATGACGCGCCGGTCGGAGAGGAACTCCTTGAGGTAGCGCCGCATCGACCGGTAGTCGGTCGCGTCGGGCGTGCCGAGGTTGAGAAGCAGCACGCCGATGCGGCCACTGCCCGCCCGGCCGGCAGATCCGCCGCGTTGCGCTGCGTCGCCGTTCATCGTCGCTGCCGACTTGCGGCCGGCCGACGCTGACATACGTGAACCCGAGCTTGGCCATCTCCTCGGGCCGGTAGATGTTGCGCAGGTCGACGACGATCGGGCGCTCGAGCAGGGACCTGATGCGGACCAGATCGAGGCCGCGGAACATGCTCCATTCGGTCATGACCACGAGCGCATCGGCCCCCTCCGCGCAGGCGTAGGGGTCGTGCGGCGTACTCCACGCCGTTGAGGATGGAGCGGGCGTGCTCCATGCCCTGCGGGTCGTAGGCGCGCACCTTGGCGCCGGCATCCTGCAGCGCGGTGATGATGGAGACGGCCGGGGACTCGCGCATATCGTCGGTGTCGGCCTTGAACGTCAGCCCGAGCACCGCGATCGTGCGTCCCCTGACGCTGCCGCCGCAGACGGCGATGACCTGCGCGCCATCGCCCGCTTGCGCTGGTCGTTGATGGAGATGATGGTCTCGATCGAGCGGATCGGCACGCCGAAATCGAGCCCGGCCTTGAGCAGCGCCAGCAGATCCTTGGGGAAGCAGGACCCGCCGTAGCCGGGACCGGCGTTCAGGAACTTCGGCCCGATCCGGTGGTCGAGGCCGATGCCGTGCGCCACCTCCTCGAACGTCGGCGTCGGCCTGCTCGCACAGGTCCGCGATCTCGTTGATGAAGGTGATCTTGGTGGCCAGGAACGCGTTGGCGGCGTACTTGATGAGCTCGGCGCCGCGCCGCTGCGGTGAACAGGATCGGCGCCTGCTTCTCGGCGAGCGGGCGGTAGAGCTCGTCCATGACCTCGCGCGCACGCGTCATCGTCGGTGCCGATGACGACGCGGTCGGGCGCCATGAAATCGGCGATCGCCGCGCCCTCGCGCAGGAACTCCGGGTTGGAGACCACCGAGAGGTCGGCGTCCGGCTGGATGTCGGCGATGATGCGCTGCGATCTCGTCGCCGGTGCCGACCGGGACCGTCGACTTGGTCACGATCACGGCATAGCCGCCGCAGGACGGCGGCGATCTCACGCGCCGCCTGGTAGACGTAGGTGAGATCGGCGAGGCCGTCGGCGGGGCGCGATGGCGTGCCCACGGCGATGAACACGGCGGCGGCGTCCTCGACGGCCTCGGCCAGCGACGTGGTGAAGGACAGCCGGCGCTCGCGCACGTTCTTGGCGACCAGCTCCGCCAGCCCGGGCTCGTAGATCGGCATCTCGCCGCGCTCGCAGGGCCTCGATCTTCCTGGCATCCTTGTCGACGCAGGTCACGATGTGACCGAACTCGGCAAAGCAGGCCCCGGATACCAGACCGACATATCCGGCACCGATCATTGCCACGCGCATCAGAGAAATTCCTGTACTGGTTGTTGTCACAGACCGAGGCAGTCTAGGGCCTGCCCCTGCCCCCGTCATCAGAGGTCGCTGCAAGCGCAAATGCCGGCTGCCGGGTCACGCCACCGCGGCTTCGCGTACCGGTTCCGGCGTGGTTTGTCGCCACAAGAGTGTCAAACGTTCGACGCACGGCCAGCCGGCGCAGGGCTGACGTATTGCCGCATACCTGTGGCTTTTTTCACCCGCGCGCCGCTGATATCCCTGGTGTTACGTCTCAGCCCAGTCCGCGAGACGCCCCAGGAAGCGCAGGCACTTCTCCAGCTCGGCGATCTCATGAACTCGTTGGGGGTGTGCGCCTGGGCGATGTCGCCGGGGCCGCAGACCACCGCCGGCGCACCGCCGCATCTGGAACAGGCTGGCCTCGGTGGCGTAGCAGACCGCGAACGTCTCGTTCTGCTCGGCAAGCTTCAGCGCGAGCGGCACGGCCCCGGACCCCGCGTCGGCCTGGAACGGCGGCACCTCGTTGGTCAGCTCGATGGCGACGCCCGCCTCCGGGGCGCGCGCGCCGCATCGGAGCCGTGCAGCGCTCCTCGGCGAAGGCGCCGCACGCGCCGGTCGAGGGCCAAGCCGTCGAAGCCCGGCAGGCGGCGGATCTCCCAGCCGAACCAGCACTCCGCCGGCACGATGTTGGAGGCCTTGCCGCCCTCGATCTGCGTCACCTGCAGCGTGGTGTAGGGCGGGTCGAAGCGCGGGTTCGGGCTCGAGCCCCTTCAGCTCCTCCTCGATGCGCGCAAGCTCGCCCAGCAGAACGCCCGCATAGGTGATGGCGTTGACGCCCAGATGCGGCATGCGCCGAGTGCGAGGCCTTGCCCGTCACCGTCACGAACCAGCGCATCGGCCCCTTGTGGGCGTCCACCACGGCCATGGTGGTGGGCTCGCCCACCAGCACGATCCGCGGCAGCGGCAGCGCCTTGCCCAGCTCCGCCACCATCGGGCGCACGCCGGTGCAGCCCACCTCCTCGTCGTAGGAGAAGGCGATGTGGATCGGCGTGGTGAGCTTGCGCGCCTTGAGCGTCGGGCACCATGGCGAGCACGCAGGCCAGGTAGCCCTTCATGTCGCAGGCGCCGCGGCCGTAGAGCCTGCCGGCGCGCTCGTCAGCGTAAACGGGTCGGTGTCCCAGCTCTGTCCCGTCACCGGCACCACATCGGTATGGCCCGAGAGCGCGATGCCGCCGGCGCCTGCCGGCCCGATGGTGGCGAACAGGCTCGCCTTCTGCCCGTCGGCGGTCGGCACGCGGACGCTCTCGACGCCCTGCCGCGCGAGATAGTCCTCGACGAAGCGTATGATGGGAATGTTGGTCTTGTGGCTCGTCGTGTCGAAGGCGACGAGCCGTGCCAGCAGCTCCTTGGCCGGCCGTGACGGGGGGTGCCATGCGACGTCCTTCAATTCACGCTGCGCTTGACGTGCGGGCTGTCGAGCGAGAACGCCGGCACCGCCGCATCGAACTGCTCTCCGCCTTCGGTGGTCATCAGGTAGCTGCCCACCATGATGCCCGACGGCGTGCCGAGCGGGCACCCCGAGGTGTAGCGGAACGAGGTGCCCGGCTGCAGGATCGGCGTCTCTCCCACCACGCCGGGGCCGCGCACGTCCTCGGTGCGACCCGCGCCGTCGGTGATGCGCCAGTGCCGCGAGCGCAGCTGCACCGTCTCGCTGCCCTCGTTGAAGATGTCGACCGTATACGCCCAGAAGAAGCGGCCCTCGTCGGGCTCCGATTCCTCCTCCCGATACTGCGACGTAACGCGGATGCGGATGCCGCGCGTCAAGGCTTCGTACATGGGTTCCACCGCAGGCTGGATACGCTTCGTCTTCAGCCAATCTTAGAGGCCGCCAGCGCGCGGTCAATGTCCGCCGCGATGTCGACATAGGCTCTCCAGACCGACGGACAGGCGCAGCATGTCGTCGGAGATGCCGAGCTCGGCGCGCACCTTCGGCCCGAGCCGCTGGTGCGTGGTGGTGGCCGGGTGCGTGACGAGGCTCTTGGCGTCGCCCAGGTTGTTGGAAATTTTGATGAGCTTCAGAGGCATTCAGGAAGCGGAACGCCGCCTCCTTGCCGCCGGCGAGCTCGAACACGACGATCTGTCCGAAGCCCGACATTTGGCGCCTGGCCAGCGCCGCCTGCGGATAGTCGGAGCGTCCGCAATAGAGCACGCGCCGGACGTCCGGCTGGCCGGCCAGATGGTCGGCGACCCTGGCGGCCGTCTCGCATTGCGCGCGCACGCGCACGGGCAGCGTCTCGAGGCCCTTCAGCATCACCCAGGCGTTGAACGGGCTGAGCGAGGGCCCGGTGTGCTTCAGGAAGTTGTGCAGGTGGTCCTTCACGTAGGCCTCGGAGCCCAGCACGATGCCGCCGAGGCACCGCCCCTGGCCGTCGATGTGCTTGGTGGCGGAGTAGACCACGATGTCGGCGCCGAGCTGCAGCGGCTTCTGCAGGATCGGGGTGGCGAACACGTTGTCGACCACGACCACCGCCCGGCGGCGTGCGCGATCTCGGAGACCGCGGCGATGTCGACGAGGTCGAGCGTGGGATTGGCCGGCGTCTCGAAGAAGAAGGCCTTGGTGTTGGGCCGCACGGCCTTGGCCCAGGCGCCGGTGTCGCGGCCGTCGACAGCGGTGGAGGCGATGCCGAAGCGCGGACACACCTCGTCCACGATGTAGCGGCAGGAGCCGAACAGGGCGCGCGCCAGCCACGACATGGTCGCCGGCCTTGAGCAAGCACAGCAGGGAGGCGGTCACGGCGGCCATGCCGGTGGCGGTGGCGCGCGCCGCCTCGGCGCCTTCCAGCAGCCGCATGCGCTCCTCGAACATGGCGACGGTAGGGTTGGCGTAGCGGCTGTAGATGTAGCCCCCGCCTCGTTCTTGAAGCGCTCCTCGGCCTGCTCGGCGGAGGCATAGACATAGCTCTGGGTGAGAAAGAGCGCCTCGGAGGTCTCGCCGAAGGCGGAGCGCAGCGTGCCGCCGTGGACCAGCCGGGTCTCGGGGCTCCACGAATTCGGGGCTCGTCCTGGGGTCGGGCTTGTCGGTCATCGCGCGCACTCCTCGCCTGCCACCGACGCAGGCAACAAAAAAACCGGCTCGATCTCGCGCCGACGTTGCTGGCCGGGCGCACTTCGAGTCGGTTCACGCGCGCGGCCTTTTAGCTAGTTCTTTTGCGTGGCTGCAAGCCGGCCGGCCAAATCACCACGTTACTGCAGAAGGGGATTACCCCGTTCCGGCGCTTGGCGTCAATGGTCCGATCCTCTAGACCGCGCGCAAAGGCGAGGTTGTCGCAATGGCCAAGGCCCCCATGAAGCCTGCACCCGAAGGCGCCTGCCGCCGCGGCGAAGGCCATACTGCCGGTGCAGGCGATCCGCGGCTTGGTGGAGGCGGGCCACCTGCGGTCGACGCTCGCCGGGCTTCCCGTGCTCGCCGATCAGCTGCAGCCGGCCAGCGTGGACCTGCGGCTCGGGGCGGGCGCCTGGCGGGTGCGGGCGAGCTTCCTCCCCGGGCGCGACAGTCCGGTCGCCGAGCGCCTGCGCGAGCTTGCGCTGCACAGCTTCGAGTTCGGCCCGGAAGGCAAGGTGCTGGAGGTCGGCTGCGTCTATGTCGTGCCCCTGCTCGAGACCCTGTCGCTGCCGCGCGACATCTGGGCGCTCACCAACCCGAAAAGCTCCACGGGCCGTCTCGATGTCTTTACCCGCGTCATCGCCGACGGCGTGACCGCCTTCGACCACATCCCCGCGGGGTTCGAAGGCAACCTCTGGCTCGAGATCTGTCCTCAGTCGTTCCCGATCGTGGTGCGCCAGGGCTCGCGCCTGTCGCAGATGCGCTTTTGCCGCGGCAAGGGCGGGGACACCGACGCGATGCTGAGCGAGCTGCACCGTCGCGAGCGGCTTACCTCCAGTGATGATCCCGACATCCACAACGGCATTGCGCTGTCGGTGGACCTGAGCCCCGATCCGCAGGGACCGGCGCGCGGCCTGCTGGGCTATCGCGCCCGGCGCAATACCGGCGTCGTCGAAATCGACAAGCCTGCGTCCTGCGCCATCGCGGACTTCTGGGAGCCGCTGCTGGGTGCAGGGCTCCAGGAACCGCCTGATTCTCGATCCGGACCAGTTCTACATCCTGGCGTCGAAGGAGGCGGTCCACGTTCCGCCCACCCATGCGGCGGAGATGGTCCCGTTCAATCCGCTGGTGGGCGAGTTCCGCGTCCACTATGCGGGCTTTTTCGATCCGGGGTTCGGCCACGCCGCACGCTGGCGGCGCTGGCGCGAGGGCCGTGCTCGAGGTGCGCAGCCACAAGGTGCCGTTCATCCTGGAGGACGGCCAGATCGTCGGCCGGCTCGTCTACGAGCAGCTGACCGAGGTGCCCGATGTGCTGTACGGCAGCGACCTCAAGTCCCACTACCAGGGGCAGGGCCTGAAGCTCTCCAAGCACTTCCGATAGGGCCCGAAATCGCGGCCCCGTTGCAGCGCTGCCGCTGTGCACGCGGCGTGTGCAGCCGATGCCGCAGGCTCGCCTTATTCGCGGCCCCGTGGTGAGGTAACGGGCCCGGTGTCGCGGGCTGTCGGCTGACACGCCCGTTCCAATCGGATTGAAGGGCACAGGGTAGGTTGCACCCGGCAGGTTGGGGCATTATGCGGTTGCGGAGCACCGCGCGTTGTCGGATGAGGTGGCGATGGGGAGCCGGTCGCGGCGCTCCAGTATGAATTTCCTCGAAGGCTTGCGGTGGTGATTTTGCCAGGAAGGACAGCGATGACACGCAGCACAGGATGGCTCGCCGGCATGGTGGTGATCGCCGTGATCGCCTCGGTCGCGACGACGGTGCGCGCAGACGATTCGGTCCTTTGCTTCGGCACCGACAACCACGGCCGCGTCAAGGGCTGCACGGCGCTGATCGATCGCGGTGGCGTCAGCGACGAGAAGCTGGCCGAGCTCTACTTCCGGCGCGCGCTCGGCCATTCGATGCTGGGCCAGTACGCCACGGCGATTGCCGACTACGACGTGGCCATCAAGCTCGTGCCCGACTTTGCGACTGCGCTCAACAATCGCGCCTGGGCCTACTTCCGCTGGGGCAAGGCCGCCACCGGGCTGCCGGATGTAGAGCGTTCGCTGCAGCTCGACCCGACTTCCGGCAACACCCTCGACACCCGTGCGCACATCCGCCAGACGATGGGCGATCCGAAGGGGGCGCTCAACGACTACACCAAGGCCATGTTCTTCGGTGGCTCGGAGATGATCAAGCTCTACCAGTGCGGGCTCACGGAAGCCCGGCTCTACGACGGGCGCATCGACGGCATCTGGCGTCCGGAGGTGCAGACCGCGCTGGAGAAGTGCGTGGTCGACACCAAATGCGACCCGCTTCCCGCCGACGAGCACTGCCGCCCCGCCACCTCGTAGAATTGCAGGGGGCTCGGAAGCCAGGCGCTCGCGCGACCGACTCGCGGGCGCTCCGATGTGCGGCGATGGGACTATGTTGGTGGAGCCGAGGAGGATCGAACTCCTGACCTCTGCAGTGCGATTGCAGCGCTCTCCCAGCTGAGCTACGGCCCCAAATCTCGATCCTGCAAGGCAGGCCCATTTATGTGGGGGGCCTGGAGCTTGTCAAGCAAAGGGCTGCCGCCCGTTTGCCGCCCGCGACGCGCGCCACCGGCGCGCTCCGCTGCCATCGCCGCCGGGCTCCCGCGGCCGCTGGAAGGAGGGTCGGCAACGGCGTCAGGCAACTTGCCGGTGCAACGCCCGAATTCACAGGAAACTGGCTAACTTTTGGGGCCGATCCTGCATGCCTGCCACTTGTCGCACCAGCATTGTGCCATTAAACGTCACTGCCACAAATCAAGGCGAGGGCAGCGACATGGCAAGACTGGTGGAGTTCATCAGCTATCTCGTCGGCCTCTACATGTGGATAGTCATTGCAGCCGTCATAGTGAGCTGGCTCATCGCTTTCAACGTGATCAACCCCTACAATCCCTTCGTCCGCACTCTATGGCAGGCATTGACGGCGGTGACCGAGCCGCTGCTGCGCCCGATCCGCCGCCTGCTGCCCGATCTCGGCGGCATCGACCTCTCGCCCATGATCCTGCTGCTGCTCTGCCTCGGCATGCAGCATGTCGTATTGGGCAACCTGCACGACTGGCTGAGACGCGCATGACCCTGTATCGGCGCTCTGGTCCGGACGGATTGGAGATGCTCGCCCGCGTGACGCCGAAAGGGGCGAAGCGACGCCGTCGACGGCCTCGTGGAGACGGCGCAGGGACAAGCCCTCAAGGTGCGGGTCCGGGCCGTCGCCGAGGATGGCGCCGCCAACGCGGCCCTGGAGAAGGTCATCGCGCAATGGCTGGGCGTGGCCGGCGGGCGGGTGCGTATCGTGCGGGGGCACAAATCGCGGATCAAGCTCATCGGCATCGCTGGCGCGCCGGCCGAGATCGAGGCGCTGGTGGCCGCGCGCGTCACCGCATTGGGCTGAGGGACGCTCTCGACCGGGGAGGAGGTGCCATGCCGAAGGCCGCCATCATCGACGGCAAGGCGATCGCCGCGGCGCTGCGGCGCGAGGTGGCGGCGGGCGTCGAGACGCTGAAGGCGAAGCGCGGCGTGTCGCCGGGGCTCGCCGTGGTGCTGGTGGGCGAGGACCCGGCAAGCCAGGTCTACGTGCGCACCAAGGCGCAGGCTACGCGCGAGGCCGGCATGGTCTCCTTCGAGCACAGGCTGTCCGCCTCGATCGGCGAGGCCGAGCTGCTTGCCCTGATCGGGAAGCTCAACGCGAGCCCCGGAGGTGCACGGCATCCTGGTGCAGCTGCCGCTGCCGAAGCAGATCGATGCCAGCAGGGTGATCGAGGCGATCGACCCTGCCAAGGACGTGGACGGCTTCCATCCCGTCAACGTCGGCCGCCTCGCCACCGGGGCCGGGGGCATCGCGCCCTGCACGCCGGCCGGCTGCCTCATCCTCGCCAAGTCGGTGCGGCCGAGCCTGGAGGGGCTGGAGGCCGTGGTGATCGGCCGCTCCAACATCGTCGGCAAGCCGATGGCGCAGCTCCTGCTCGCCGAGAGCTGCACGGTGACGGTTGCGCACTCGAAGACGCGCGATCTGCCGTCGGTGGTGCGCCGCGCCGACCTCGTTGTCGCCGCCGCGGGCCGGGCCGAGATGGTGAAGGGCGAGCTGGATCAAGCCGGGGGCCACCGTCCTCGATGTCGGCATCCAGCGAATTGCGGGGCCCGACGGCAAGAGCCGCCTCATCGGCGACGTGGCGTTTGCCGAGGTGGCGGAGGTGGCCGGCGCCATCACGCCGGTTCCCGGCGGCGTGGGCCCGATGACGGTGGCGTGCCTGCTTCGGAACACATTGGCGGCGGCGAAACGAGTCGGAAGCCGCGACTGAGCGTTGCTGCCGGGGGTCAACACCGGGGTCAGACCCCTTTCGACGTCGAGTTGAGCATGAAACTCGACGTCGTCGAAAGGGGTCTGACCCCATACCGAACTGGCTCTCAGCGCGCGATGGCAGCCCCGAGACCTCCCGCAATGAGGCTGTTTCTCTGCTCAGCTCGAAAATGAGAACTCGGATATAGGATATCGAGACGATCTTTATTAGATTTTCTCATTCATATATTTCTCTATATATTATCCAAGTGGCTGAGTTGCTGCATTATCACTTAAAAACAGGCCAACTAAAATTGCTATGCTTGCTATTGCACCAGGTTTCCAGCACTCAGGACGTGCTGGCGCCTGCCCAATCCTGTGCAAATCGTTTGGTGCTGCGCTCAACACGAAAACACAACGAGTGCCGGCAAAATGCGGCTCGAGCGTGCTGCGTACCAGAACCACAGGAACCCTCCACGATGAAAAAACTGATTGTGGGCGTAGCAGCCGCCCTCTCCTTCACGACGAGCAATGCCATCGCCGACGGGCCCTACAAGCGGCCGCCGCCGACGATTGCCGCACCCAGGTTCGAGGCGCCGCCGCCGCCGTCCTGGACCGGTTTCTATTTCGGTGCCGGCATCGGCGCCGGCGCCGTTCTCCACGACTTCAACGTCAACCAATGGAACATCACCACGATAGGTGGGACAGCTCCGGAAACAGCGTCGGGGATGACATCTTCTTCGGCACCGTTACCGTCGGCTACGACTGGCAGCACTCGCACGTCGTGTTCGGCGTGTTCGCCGACTACGATTTCTCCGACACGTCGACATCGTGGGACGACCGCTGGCTCAGGAGGACGCTCACCCTCGACAATGCCTGGTCCGTCGGCGGGCGGCTGGGCTTCCTGTCGAGCCCGGCCACGCTCTGGTACGTGTCGGCCGGCTATACGGAGGCGGAGTTCTCCAACTCCTCGAAGTGGAAGTCGCAGCGGCCATCGCGCCACCTCGTTCGACCAGACACGTGAGCGGATACTTCGTCGGCGCCGGTGTCGACACGCGGCTGCACAGCAACTGGTTCCTGCGGCTGGAGTACCGGTTCACGCGAGTTCGACGGCGAGAACGTTCGAGGTGAACGAGTACCGCAAGCATGACGTCGAGACGGCGCTGCACACCGCCCGCCTGGTGCTGACCTACAAGTTCGGACACGGCATGGGCTGGGGGAGCTGGGGCTCCTGGGGCAAGTGGTAAGTGGCATGAGACGGGTGTCAGACCCTGCCGACCAAGCAGGTCTGACACCAGGTGCCACGGGGCGCTCCTAGCGCCTTGGTGTCAGACCCGCAGTGCCCGGCGGGTCTGACACTTGCTTTCGCGGCTCAGGCGCGCGCGGGCACGCCCATGCCTGCTCCCGCGCTGCGGCCCGCCAGGGAGAAGGCGCCCGGACCGCTGACGAAATAGAGCAGCAGCCCGCCCGTGAGGGCGACATTCTTGAAGAAGCTGGAATACTGCAGCCGCCACGCCTGCGGGTCAGTGAACAGCCAGAACCTGTGGGCGATCGCCGTGGCGGCAACGACGAAGGCGATGAGCAGCAGCGAGGATATGCGCGGGAAAACGCCGAGAATCAAGGCGATCGGCACCAGCACCTCGATGGCGATGCCGGCCAGAGCCCAATACCTCCGGGTAGGGAAGCCCAGACCCGGCGACGGATTTCAGGAAGTTTGCGTAGACCGGATCGCTGTAGATGAACCCCATCGCCTTGGGGATTCCCGCGCTCAAGAACAGCGCCGCCATCAAGAGCCGCCCTATGAGCAGAATGGTGTCGTTCACGCGCTCCATCGTGATCTCCTACCTACTTTAGTCGTACCCGCCCCGGGCGGACGTATAGGTCGGAGCGCGCGACGCCACCAGCGAATTGTGCGGTTTGCGTCAGTTGGTAGCTGCGCGGATGAGGCGCTTGGCATCCTCGCTGTCCCACTCGGCGGGGCCGAGCAGGCGGCCGATCTCGCGGCCATGGGCATCGATCAGCAGGGTTGCGGGCAGGCCGACGGCGCCCAGCTGCGACGTTGTACGCAGGGTCGTGATCGACATAGAGCGGCGAGCTTGCCGACCTTGGTGTCGTCGAGGAATTTTCTCGCGCCTGCAATGCCTTTGCGGTCGACGCTGAGGCCACCACCTCGAACTTGTCCGAGCCCAGCTCCTGCTGCAGCCGGTCGAGCGCCGGCATCTCCTTGCGGCAGGGCAGGCACCAGGTCGCCCACAGGTTGAGGAGCACCACCTTGCCGCGCCAGTCGGCGAGCGTGCGCTCCTTGCCCTGCTCGTCCTGGAATTTGACCTCCGGCAGCGCTTCGGGCTCCTTGCGGAAGACGAACGCCGCCATGTGGCCCTGGCTCAAGGGTTGTTCAGCCAGGTCCCTTCGGGAGGCCCTGGGCAGCGGCCGGCGGCACCGGGCAGGCTTGGCCGGGTGCGGCGTTGTCAGGCCTGCCGAGCGTCACGTATACCGCTGCGAACCCCACGACCGCGGCGACCGCGGCCGTGGCCAGGGAAACGGCCGCTATCCGCGCTGAGCCTGGCTTCAGACCCGCTGTCGGCATGTGCTGTGTGCCCCGCATTGCTGCAACGTCAGGTAGGAAGGCCTCGTGACCGACAAATCCGCCAACAAGATGTGGGGTGGCCGCTTCAAGATGTCGCCGGCCGAGGTCATGCAGGAGATAAACGCCTCGGTCGGCTTCGACAAGGCCCTGGCGCCCCACGACATCCGCGCCTCCAAGGCGCACGCCGCCATGCTCGGCCAGCAGGGCATCATCTCCAAGGAGGACGCGCGCAAGATCGCCGCCGGCCTCGACCGCGTGATGGCCGAGATCGAGCGCGGCGAGTTTCAGTTCTCCGCCGCCCTCGAGGACGTGCACATGAACGTCGAGAGCCGCCTCAAGGAGCTGATCGGCGAGCCGGCCTCGCGGCTGCACACCGCGCGCTCGCGCAACGACCAGGTGGCGACCGATTTCAGGCTCTACGTGCGCGACTGGATCGACGGCGCCGACGCCGCCCTGGCGGGGCTGCAGCTGGCGCTGGCGCGCAAGGCCGAGCGGCACGCCGACGTGATCATGCCGGGCTTCACGCATCTGCAGCCGGCCCAGCCCGTCACCTTCGGCCATCATCTCCTCGCCTATGTGGAAATGCTGGCGCGCGACCGCGGCCGGCTCGCCGACGCGCGCGCGCGGCTCAACGAGAGCCCGCTCGGCGCCGCCGCGCTGGCGGGGACCTCGTTTCCGATCGACCGGCACAAGACGGCGGAGGCGCTGGGCTTCGCCCGCCCGTGCGCCAACTCGCTCGATGCCGTCTCCGACCGCGACTTCGTGCTGGAGACGCTGGCCGCCGCGGCCATCGCCGCCATGCACCTGTCGCGCCTCGCCGACGAGATCGTGCTGTGGGTGACGCCGCAGTTCGGCTTCGTGCGCCTCTCCGACCGCTTCACCACCGGCTCGTCGATCATGCCGCAGAAGCGCAACCCGGACGCCGCCGAGCTGGCCCGCGCCAAGGTCGGGCGCATCGCCGCCGCGTTCCAGGGCCTGCTGATGGTGATGAAGGGCCTGCCGCTCGCCTACGCCAAGGACATGCAGGAGGACAAGGAGCCCACCTTCGACGCCCTGGCGAGCCTGCAGCTGGCGCTCGCGGCCATGACCGGCATGGTGGAGGACCTGGAGCCCGACGCGGAGGCCATGCGCCAGCGCCGCCGCCGCCGGCTTCTCCACCGCCACCGACCTGGCGGATTGGCTGGTGCGCGAGCTGGGCCTGCCGTTCCGCGAGGCGCACCATATCACCGGCCGGATCGTCGCGGCGGCCGAGGCCAGGGGCGCCGGCCTCGACGAGCTGCCGCTGGCGGTCATGCAGGAGGTGGAGCCGCGCATCACCGAGGCGGTTTTTCCGTGCTTTCGGTGGAAAGCTCGGTCAGGAGCCGCTCGAGCTATGGTGGAACGGCGCCACAGAACGTGCGGAAAATGGCCAAGGCCTGGATAAAGCGGTTGGAAAAGCAAGGCGGAAAGGACTAGAAATTGCCAGAGTTGGCCCTGAAAGTCCTCTCGACTGCGCGGGCAGCCGTGTCGCTGCGAACTGTGAACAAGGTTCACCCTTGCGTTCACACATGGGTTTCCGCTCACACAAGGGTTCATTGGGCTCGATGACCAAGCGTCTGCCGCTTTGCGTCGCGATGGCCTTGACGGTGCTGGGGCTGCTCGGCACTGCGGGCTGCGGCGTGCGCGGGCCGCTCGATGCGCCGCCCAAGCAGGTCAGCGACGCGCCCGCCGCCCAAGCCGGGCGAGCCGCCGCCGCACAGGCCGTCGATACTCGACCCGCTGATCCGCTGACGGGCCTACATGCATCATTTCGCGTACCGCGGTGGCGTCCTCCACGCGGAGGACGTGAGCCTCGCAGCGCTGGCCGACGCGGTAGGCACCCCGTTCTATTGCTACGCCACCGCGACGCTGGAGCGGCACTACCGCGTGCTGCAGCAGGCGTTCGCCGGCCTCGACACGCTCATCTGCTATGCCCTCAAGGCCAACTCCAACCAGGCCGTGATCGCCACCCTGGCGCGGCTGGGCGCCGGCATGGACGTGGTCTCGGAGGGCGAGCTGCGGCGCGCGCTGGCCGCCGGCGTCCCCGGCGGACCGCATCATCTTCGCCGGCGTCGGCAAGACGCGTGCGGAGATGGCCTTCGCCCTGCAGGAGGGCATCCTCGGCTTCAACGTGGAGTCGGAGGCCGAGCTCGACGCGCTGAGCGAGGTCGCCGCGGGCCTCGGCCGCACCGCGCGCATCGCGCTTGCGCGTCAACCCCGACGTCGATGCCAAGACGCACGCCAAGATCTCCACCGGCAGGGCCGAGAACAAGTTCGGCGTGCCCTACGACGATGCGCCGCGCCTCTATGCCAAGGCCGCCGAGCTGCCCGGCCTCGCGGTCGCCGGCATCCACATGCACATCGGCAGCCAGATCACCGACCTTGAGCCCTTCCGCAACGCCTTCACGCTGATGCGCGAGCTGGTGGGCACCCTGCGCGCCGCCGGCCACCAGCTATCGAGCATCTCGACCTGGGCGGCGGCCTCGGCGTGCCCTATCGCAGCGCGCGACGACAGCCCGCCCTCGCCGCAGGCCTACGCCGCCGTGGTGCGCGAGACCCTGGGCGACCTCGGGCTCGGGATCGTGCTGGAGCCGGGCCGCATGATCGTCGCCAACGCCGGCGTGCTGGTGGCGCGCGTGATCTATGTCAAGCCCGGGCGCGACAAGACCTTCACCGTCGTCGATGCCGCCATGAACGACCTGATCCGGCCGACGCTCTACGAGGCCGAGCACGAGATCTGGCCGGTGCGCGAAGCCGACTGGCCGCCGGGCGCCGCTCCTGCAGGACGTGGTGGGCCCCGTGTGCGAGACCGGCGACTACCTGGCGCTCAACCGGCGGCTGCCGCCGCTCGCCGCCGGCGACCTCGTCGCCTTCATGACCGCCGGCGCCTACGGCGCGGCCATGTCCTCGACCTACAATTCGCGCCTGCTGGTCCCCGAGGTGCTGGTCAAGGGCGACGACTGGGCGGTCGTCCGCCCGCGCCAGACCTACGCCGACCTCATCGGCCTCGACCGCCTGCCGGAGTGGCTGGGCTGATGGAAACGCAACACTTTTGTTGACAATGTGAGGTCATTCGCTATCACTGGGCGTGCGACATGCGCTACTCGGAATTGCGCAGGTGGCTGAAAGAGCAGGGGTGCACTTCGAGACGCACAAGGGTGGCAGCGGCCACATTACGGTACGCCTCGGTAGCAAGAAGACCCAGCTCCCTGCCTACGGCAAGGGCCGCGAGCTCGGAAAGGGTCTCGTCGAGAAGATCAAGAAGGACCTTGGCCTCAAGTGATCGCGTATCCCGTCACACTGACTGCCGACGACAACGGAACATTTCTGGTTACATCACCGGATTTCCCCGAGCTGACGAGCTTTGGGGATACGCTGGCGGATGCACTCGCGCGTGCGCGGGGCGCTCTGCTGGAAGCGATCGAGGCTCGCATTCACGATGGGGAGCCGGTTCCGCGGCCGTCGATGGGCAAGCATCTCGTAGCGCTGCCGGCGCAGGCATCGATCAAGGTCCGTCTTTATCAGGCCCTGCAATCGGAGGGGATCAGGAAGGCAGAGCTCGCCAGGCGGATGAAGATCCCGCGCCAGGAGGTGGACCGCATTCTCGATCTGAACCACGGGACTGCGCTGGCCAAAATGGAGCTGGCGTTCGAGGTCTTGGGCAAGACGTTGACCGTCGACGTCACTCCGCGCGCCGGCGGGCGCAACCCCGCCGACTTGCGCCATTGAGTCCGCCTACGCCGCCTTCTTCAGCAGCTTGCGGTTCACCAGGAGCTCGGCGATCTGCACGGCGTTGAGGGCGGCGCCCTTGCGCAGGTTGTCGGCCACGATCCACAGGTTGAGGCCGTTCTCGACCGTGGCGTCTTCGCGGATGCGGCTGATGTAGGTGGCGTCCTCGCCCGCCGCCTCCATGGGCGTGACGTAGCCGCCGGGCTCGCGCTTGTCGATCACGAGGCAGCCCGGCGCCTCGCGCAGTATTTCGCGCGCTTCGTCCGCCGAGAGCGGCAGCTCGAACTCGACGTTCACAGACTCGGAATGGCCGACGAACACCGGCACGCGCACGCATGTCGCCGTCACCTTGATCCTGGGATCGAGGATTTTCTTGGTCTCGGCCATCAACTTCCATTCCTCGTTGGTGTAGCCGTCCTCCATGAAGCTGCCGATGTAGGGAATGCAGTTGAAGGCGATGTCCTTGGGGAACTTGCTGGGCTCGCGGTCCTCGTTGCCGGGGACGTACTTGTCCCTGGTGCGGGTCCACAGCTCGTCCATCGCTTCCTTGCCGGCGCCGGACACGGACTGGTAGGTCGCGACCACCACACGCTTGATCCTGGCGCGGTCGTGCAGGGGCTTCAAGGCCACAACCATCTGCGCGGTCGAGCAGTTGGGGTTGGCGATGATGTTCTTCTTCGTGTAGCCAGCGACCGCGTCGGCGTTCACCTCGGGAACGATCAGCGGCACGTCCTGGTCGTAGCGCCAGGCCGAGGAGTTGTCGATTACGATGCAACCCTTGGCGGCGATCCGCGGCGACCATTCCTTCGAGACGGTGCCGCCGGCCGACATCAGGCAGAAGTCGACCCTGGAGAAATCGAACTGCTCGAGGTCCTTGCACCTGAGCGTCCGCTCGCCGAACGAGACCTCCACGCCGGTGGAGCGGCGGGAAGCGAGCGCATGCACCTCTTTGACCGGGAATTGGCGCTCGTCCAGGATTGCCAGCATCTCCCGGCCCACGTTGCCCGTGGCACCGACGACGGCGACGTTGTAGCTCATGTCCTGCATCCGTATGTTGCGCGCCCGGGGAACCCGGCCGATGGGCCGCGCTTTTTACTCGCTGGCGCGGCGGCTGTCCATTGTGGGTGGGCGGGGACGCGCGCTGTCCTGCATCAGCCACAATGACCCCCTATCGGAAGCGGACTGGCGGCCTTTCTTGCCGGCGGAGGCGCAAGCGAATGGCAAACTCAGCTCGCAGGATGGCCATCGCGGCGATCGGCATGGTTGCCGTCGGGGTCGCCTTGGTACCGTCTCGAAGCGCGGCCGGCGAGTGGATGAGCGAGGAGGCAATGCGCAGCGCGTTCATTGGCAAGACGCTGGACGGCCAGTACGTGAGCGGCGAGCAGTGGACCGAGACCTACACGGCTGACGGCCGGCTCGACTACCGCGAGAGCGTGCGCAAGGGCCTCGGCTACTGGTTCTTCCGAGGGCGCGTGTTCTGCACCTTCTACGACCCCGGCCAGGGGCTCAACGGCGGCTGCTTCAACGCGCTGCAGCCGAGCAGCAACTGCTACGAGTTCTACTTCGCCGGCGCGAGCGAGCACGACGCCGACAAGGAAAGCTCCAGGAGCGCGCCGGGCCCGCTCGGCAGCTGGGTAGCGCGCGCCTGGCGCAAGGGCGAACCGTCGACGTGCGAGTTGCGGCCGATCGCCTAAGCAGGGTCTTCTTTCGTTATGGCGGGATCGAGATTGCGAGGTGAGGTTTCGAGGGTGCGCCGATTCCGCCTCTGCTCTTTCCTCCTCGTTGTCTCAGCGCTCCTCTCGGCGTCGCGGCTGGCCTCCGCCGACACGCCATGGATGACCGAGCAAGGCCATGCGTGCCGCCTTCATCGGCGAGACCCTGCAGGGCTACTACCGGGAGGGACGCCCGTGGGTCGCCTCCTACGCAGGCAGCGGTCGGTACGAGGTGCGCGAGGAGGACAAGCACGCCGTCGGCACCTGGCATTTCCGTGGACAGGCGTTCTGCTTCATCTATGGCCCGCCCCACTGGCCCCTGGCGGAGCGCTGCGGCAGCGTCCAGAAGCTGAGCGCCAACTGCTACCAGTTCCACTTGGTCTATCCCAGGGCTGGCGAGGAGCTCCTACCCGATGCGGACTTCCGGCCGTTGCTGCAATGGAACTCGCGCGGCTGGCGCCAGAGGGAACCGAGCACCTGCGAGGAGAAGCCGATCGCCTAGCGGGTCGGCGGGCATTGGAAGAGGTTTGAGCTTGCGACGCTTTTTTTGCTGCATCCTGGCGTGTGCATTGCTGGCGCGGCTGCCGCTCGCCACAGCCGAGAGTCCTGAGGTGCCCTGGATGAGCGAGAAGGACATGCGCACCGACTTCGTCGGCGAGACGCTGCGCGGCTACTATCGCGATGGCGCGCCCTGGGCAGCCTCCTACGACGGCGAAGGGCGGTACGACGTGCGCGAGGGGGAGCTGCGGGCCGTGGGCAGCTGGTACTTCCGCGGCCGTGCGTTCTGCTTCCTCTACGGCCCGCCGGTCTTGGCGCTGGAGGAGCGCTGCGTCGCGACCGTCAAGGTCGGCGCCAACTGCTACGAGTTTCATCTGGTCCGGCCGGATGCGCGGGATGCCGGCGACGGAGAGAGCTTCCGGCCGCAGCGGCGCTGGCATTCGCGCGGCTGGCGTCCGAAGGAGCCTACCACCTGCGAGGCAACCCCGATCGCGTGACGCGCGGTACCGGGGCCTGCAAGTCAGGAATCCGCTTGCGTCGTGCCGTCCATCTGTCGTTATTCGGTCAACTCCCCCATCGAAAACCCAAAGGGAACGAAGCTATGTACACCTCCCTCGAGCACTACATCGACGGCAGCTGGGTGAAGCCCACCGGCGCCAAGACGCAAGACGTTGTGAACCCGGCCACCAGCAAGCCCATCGGCGTGCTCGGGCACGTCTCGAGGGGCGACCTCGACAAGGCGCTGGCCGCGGCCGACAAGGGCTTCAAGCAGTGGCGCAAGGTTTCGGCCTACGAGCGCGGCAAGATCCTGCGCAAGGCGGCCGACCTCGTGCGCGCCCGCACCGACGAGATCGCCAAGGTCCTCACCATGGAGGAGGGCAAGGTGCTGATGGAGGCCAAGGTCGAGGTTGCGAGCTCCGCCGACATCATCGACTGGTATGCCGGCGAGGGCCAGCGCGCCTACGGCCGCATCATCCCCGGGCGTGCCGACGGCGTGCGCAACATGGTGATCCAGGAGCCGATCGGCGTGGTGGCGGGCTTCTCGCCCTGGAACTTCCCGGTCACCCAGGCGGTGCGCAAGATCGCTGCGGCACTGGCGGCGGGGTGCGCCATCATCATCAAGTGCCCAGAGGAGACGCCGGGCTCGCCGATCGGGCTCGTCAAGTGTTTCCACGACGCCGGCCTGCCCGCGGGCGTGGTCAACCTGGTCTACGGCGTGCCGGCCGAGATCTCCGAGTATCTCATTCCGCACCCTGTCGATTCGCAAGATCTCCTTCACGGGCTCGATCCCGGTCGGCAAGCACCTGAACGCGCTGGCGGCGAGCCACATGAAGCGCGCCACCATGGAGCTGGGCGGCCACTCGCCGGTAATGGTGTTCGACGACGCCGACGTAGAGGGCGCCGCCAAGATGATGGGCGCCTTCAAATACCGCAACGCCGGGCAGGTGTGCATCTCGCCCACCCGCTTCTTCGTGCACGAGAAGGTCTACGACACCTTCGTCGGCAAGTTCATCGACATCGCCAAGCGGACCAAGGTGGGCGACGGGCTGGAGCCCGACTCGCGCATGGGGCCGCTCGCCAACCCGCGCCGCGTCACCGCCATCGAGGCATTCGTGGCCGACGCCCAGGAGAAGGGCGCCAAGGTCGAGGCGGGCGGCAAGCGCATCGGCAACCAGGGCAACTTCTTCGAGCCCACGGTGCTGACCGAGGTGCCCGAGACCGCCCGCATCATGAACGAGGAGCCGTTCGGGCCGGTCGCCGTGATGCTGCGTTTCAAGGAGACCGACGAGATGCTGGAGCGCGCCAACAAGCTGCCCTACGGGCTCGCCAGCTACGCCTTCACCAAGGACGCCAAGACGGCGGGCAAGGTGGCCGATGCGATCGAGGCGGGCATGATCACGATCAACCACATGGGTCTTGCCCTGCCCGAGACGCCGTTCGGCGGTGTCAAGGAGTTCTGGCTTCGGCCACGAGGGCGGCGTCGAGGGCCTGCAGGCCTACATGCAGACCAAGTTCGTGAGCCAGCTCGGCTAGTCGATTGTGTTGGGGTCAGACCCTGCGGGTCTGACCCCCCTTGCCAGTGCTTGTCGAGCAAGTGACACACCCCATCTAAAAGGCGAGCGCGATTTGCGAGGCACCGATGGCACAGCACCCGCGCATAGAGATCGATCCCGACGTCATGGTCGGCAAGCCGGTCATCCGCGGCACCCGCATCACCGTGGAGCTGATCGTTCGCCGGTTCGCCGATGGCTACACGCTGGCTGACATCCTCGACGACTACCCTCACTTGACGGAGGAGGATGTGCACGCCGCCCTGGCGTATGCCGCCGACGCCGTTGCCCAACCCTCGAAGCCTCGCGCGGCCTAAGCGCCGTGCGCATCCTGGCCGATGAGAACATTCCACACAAAGTAGTGGAAACCCTACGCTCTGACGGCCACGATGTGGTCTGGGCAACCGAAGTGGGCCGTCGCGCGCCCGACTCGCAGCACGTCGCCAGAGCTGCTGCAGATAGCCTCGCCATACTGACGGAAGACATGGACTTTGCCCGGCTCGTGAGCGAAGGCGGTGCCAACGGGCCTGCGCTGCTGCTCGTGCGCCTTCACGGAGCCCCTCGCGATGTGCGGAAGGACCGTATCGCCCAGGCGGTGCGAGAGATTGGTGGTCAGCCACCTTCGGGTTCAGTTCACGTCATCGAGCCCAGTCGCATCAGAGTGCGCCTGCCGTGACGTACGACATTGCCATCATCGGCGGGGGCATCAACGGCTGCGGCATCGCGCGCGACGCTGCGGGGCGCGGGCTCACCGTGCTGCTCGCGGAGAAGGACGACCTGGCGAGCGGCGCGTCATCCGCCTCGACCAAGCTGATCCACGGCGGTCTGCGCTACCTCGAGCACTACCAGTTTCGCCTGGTGCGCGAGTTGCTCGCCGAGCGCGAGGTGCTCCTCGGCATGGCGCCGCACATCGTCGAGCCGCTGCGCTTCGTGCTGCCGCATCACCGGGGCCTGCGGCCCGCCCTTCTCATCAGGCTCGGTCTCCTCCTCTACGACCACGTCGGTGGGCGTCGCAGCCTGCCGGCATCGGCGGCCGTCGACCTGTCGCAGTCGCCCGAGGGTAAGCCGCTCAAGCCGGGCTTCGCGCGCGGCTTCGAGTATTCCGACTGCTGGGTGGACGACGCGCGGCTCGTGGTGCTCAACGCCATGGACGCCGCCGCGCGCGAGGCCGATATCCGCGTGCGCACCGAGGTCGTCTCGGCGCGCCGGAGCGGTGGACGCTGGCTGATCGAGCTCAACGACGGGCACTCGGGCCGCCGGGAGACGGTGGAGGCGCGCGCGCTCGTCAATGCCGGCGGCGCCTTCGTGGCCGACGTGGCGGCGGGCCGCCTCGCGGCGCACGCGACCCCGAGCGTGCGGCTCGTCAAGGGCAGCCACATCGTCGTGCGCGCGGCTGTTCGACCACGACAAGGCCTACATTTTCCAGAATGAGGACCGCCGCATCGTCTTCGCCATCCCCTATGAGCGCGACTTCACGCTGATCGGCACGACGGACGCGGACTTCTCGGGCGACGCCTCGCGATGTCTCCATCACCGAGGCCGAGACGAAATACCTCTGCGCGGCGGCCAACGAATACTTCATCCGGCCGACCGCCCCGTCCGACGTGATCTGGAGCTACTCCGGCGTGCGTGCCCTTCACAACGACGGCCACGCCTCTGCCCAGGACACATCCCGGGATTTCATCCTGGAGCTGGACGGGCAGAGCGGCGAGCCGCCGCTCATCAGCATCGTCGGCGGCAAGCTCACCACCTACCGCCATGTCGCCGAGGAAGCGCTGAAGCGGCTCGCGCCCACGTTCCCGCACATGGGGTCCGCCTGGACGCGCGGCGCTGTCCTGCCGGGCGGCGACCTCGGCGGCAAGAACCGGCAGCAGCTGGCGCGCGACCTCGCCGCGGCCTGTCCGCCGCTGGGCCCGGCTGTGGCGGAGCGCCTGGCCAGGGCCTACGGGACAATGGCTTGGGGCATGCTCGCCGGGGTCGGCCGCTGGGAGGACCTCGGCATCGACTTCGGCGCCGGCCTCACCGAGCGCGAGGTGAGACACCTCGTCGACAAGGAATGGGCGATGACGGCCGACGACGTCCTGTGGCGTCGCACCAAGCTCGGGTTGCGCCTGACCGAGGCCGAGCGCCGCCGACTGGCTGACTGGTTGGGCAGACCCAGCGGGCTACGGCATCTACGCAAGTGATTTGCGTGACTGATGCCGTGGCCGTGTGATTCAAGCGCTCTCTCGACGCTTGCCTATGGACGCCCGAAGCCGCCGCCGGTGGGGGTCT
This sequence comes from uncultured Alphaproteobacteria bacterium, assembly GCA_963758625.1. GTDB lineage: Bacteria > Pseudomonadota > Alphaproteobacteria > Rhizobiales > Hyphomicrobiaceae > AWTP1-13. The sequence goes on from CAVWWJ010000017.1 coordinate 69,326, forward strand.
TGATGATGATGGCCTCACCGGGGTCGAGGACGGTCTGGTCGCAGCCCTCGAGCCGCTCCAGGGTGCCGTCGTTGCGCCGCACCCAGTTCTCGCCGCAGGCGCCGGGCTCGCCTCCGTCCAGGCCGAAGGGTCGGATGTTTCGGAAGCTCGACAGGATGGCGCAGTCCATGCGCTCCAGGAAGCGGATGCGCCTCAGCGTGCCGTCGCCGGCGCGCCATCTTCCCCTGCCTCCGGAACCGCGGCGGATGGAGAACTCCTCCAACAGGACGGGATAACGCAGCTCCAGGATCTCGGGGTCGGTGAGGCGCGTGTTGGTCATGTGCACGTGCACGCCGGCGGTGCCGTCGAAGCCGGGGCCGGCCGGGCTGCCCGAGCAGATGGTCTCGTAATACTGGTAGCGGGCATTGCCGAAGGTGAGGTTGTTCATGGTGCCCTGACTCGGGCCCATGGCCTTCATGGCGGCGAACAGGCAGTTGGTGACGATCTGGCTGGTCTCCACATTGCCCGCTACCACGGCGGCCGGGTAGGCCGGCTTTAGCATCGAGCGCTCGGGGATGACGATGTCGATGGGCTTGAGGCAGCCGGCGTTCATGGGGATCGGCTCGTTCACCATGACGCGGAACACGTAGAGCGTGGCGGCGCGGGTGACGGGCTCGGGCGCGTTGAAATTGTTGGCCTGCTCCATGGAGGTGTCGGAGAAATCGACGCGGGCGCGGCGGTTGGCGCGGTCTACGGAGATTTTCACGTCGACCCAGGTCCCCTGGTCCATCTCGACACGGAATTGGCCGTCCTCGAGACGCGAGAGCAGGCGCCGCACGCTCTCCTCGGCGTTGTCCTGCACATGGCCCATGTAGGCCTTGACCACGTCGAGCCCGAAGTGGGCGACCATCTTTTCGAGCTCGGCGACGCCCTTGGCGTTGGCCGCCACGTGCGCCTTGAGGTCGGCGATGTTCTTGGCCGGCATGCGCGCAGGGTGTTTGGTGCCGGCGAGCAGCGCGTGCGTCTCGGCTTCGAGGAAGCGGCCTTCGTCGACCAGCTTGAAGTTGTCGATGTAGACGCCCTCCTCCTCGATGGTGGTGGCGCGCGGCGTCATGGAGCCGGGCGTGAGGCCGCCGATGTCCTCGTGGTGGCCGCGGCTGGCGACGTAGAAGAGGATGCAGGGGTCAGACCCTGCCGGGTCTGACCCAGATTCATGGCGAAGGGTCGGGGTTCCCCCCAGCCCCTAACCCCTCCCCGCGAGCGGGAGGTGGCATCCGGGCGTGCCTCGCGGGGCGGGAGAGTGGTGCGAACACGGGCGTGATGACGGTGATGTCGGGGAGGTGGGTGCCGCCGTTGTAGGGGGCGTTCAGCATGAAGACGTCGCCGGGCTTCATGCGGCCGGCGTTGGCGCGGATCACCGTCTCGACGGAGCGGTCCATGCTGCCCAGGTGCACGGGCATATGCGGGGCGTTGGCGACGAGCTGGCCTTCGGTGTCGAACACGGCGCAGGAGAAGTCGAGCCGTTCCTTGATGTTGACGGACTGCGCCGTGTTGCGCAGCGCCTCGCCCATCTGCTCGGCGATCGACATGAAGAGGTTGTTGAAGACCTCGAGCAGCACCGGGTCGGCGGTCTTTGCCGAGGCGCTCGCGCTCTCTGGGCGTCGTGCGGCGCAGGACGAGATCGTCGCGCGGGCGAGACCTCGAGGCTCCAGCCCGGCTCCACCACCACGGTCTGGTTGGGCTCGATGACGAGCGCGGGGCCGGCGAGGCGGTGGCCGGGTGCCAGGTCGGCGCGCATGATGACGGGCGCGTCGTGCCAGGCGCGGTTGGAGTAGAAGCGGGCGTCTCTTCCCGCTTGCGGGAGGGTCGGGGTTCAGACCCTGCGGGTCTGACCCCTCCTCCAAGGCGGATGGTGCCATGGGCGTCGGCACTTGCGGCGGCGGTCTGACCCCTCGCCGCCCGCGGCCTCCACCTCCAGGGCGGCGATGACCACGCCTTTCTCCGGGGAGACGAAGCCGAAGCGCTGGCGGTGCATGGACCTCGAAGGCCTCGCGCATGTGCGACCGCCTCTCCGAGCGCGACGGGAAGCGCGGTGTCGGTGCCCTCGTAACGCAGGTGCGCCCAGGCCGAGACGGCGATGTCGTCCGGGTCCACGCCCTGGGCGGCGACCTGCTGCGGGTGAGGTCGGAAAGGCGGGCGCGCAGGGCGTCGAGGCCGGCGAGCGCCGCTGCACTCAGCGGCGCCTCGACCGACTGCTCGCGGCTCGCGCGAATCTGGGCCAGCCCGATGCCGTAGGCGGAGAGCAGGCCCGACAGCGGGTGGATCAGCACCGCCTCCATGCCGAGCGTGTCGGCGATCAGGCAGGCATGCTGACCACCGGCCGAGCCGAAGCAGTTGAGCACATACTCGGTGACATCGTAGCCGCGCTGCACCGAGATCTTCTTGATGGCGTTCGCCATGTTCTCCACGGCAATGCGGATGCAGCCGTCCGCCACCTCCTCGGGCGTGCGCCCGTCGCCGATCTCGGCCGCGAGCGCCGCGAAGGCGGCAGCGCACCGCCTCCTCGTCGAGCGGCTGGTCGCGGCCGGGGCCGAAGATCGCCGGGAAGGTGGCGGCGCGCAGCTTGCCCACCATGACGTTGGCGTCGGTGACGGTGAGCGGGCCGCCGCGGCGGTAGCACTTGGGGCCGGGGTCGGCGCCCGCGGACTGCGGGCCGACGCGGAAGCGCGTGCCGTCGTAGACGAGGATCGGAGCCGCCGCCCGCGGCCACGGTGTGTACGCGCAGCATCGGCACGCGCAGGCGCACGCCCGCCACCTCGGTCTCGAACGAGCGCTCGTACTCGCCGGCGAAATGCGACACGTCGGTGGAGGTGCCGCCCATGTCGAAGCCGATCACCTCCTCGAACGCCGGCGAGCCGTGCGGTCTCCGCCATGCCGACCACGCCGCCGGCGGGACCAGACAGGATGGCGTCGCGGCCCTGGAACAGCTCGGCCGACTTGAGCCCGCCGGAGGAGGCCATGAAGAGGATGTGGGGTGCGACCGGGGTCAGACCCTGCGGGTCTGACCCCTCGGCACCACCGGCGTCGGAGAATGGGGTCAGACCCGCAGGGTCTGACCCCAGCGCGCCGGCGACCTGCTCCACGTAGCGGCGCAGGATCGGGGAGAGGTAGGCGTCGGCGACGGTGGTGTCGCCGCGGCCGACGATCTTGATGAGCGGCGAGACCTCGTGGCTGACGGAGACCTGCCCGAAGCCCGCCGCGCGCGCAAGCTCCGCAGCCTGCTGTTCGTGCGCGGGGTACGCGTAGGCATGCATGAGGACGATGGCCACCGAGCCGATGCCGTCCGCCAGGGCCGCCTCGAGGTCGCGCTGCAGCGCCTCGCCATCGAGCGGCTCCTCCACGGTGCCGTCGGCGCGCATGCGCTCGTCCGCCTCGACGACGCGCGCATAGAGCATCTCGGGCTTGACGATCCGCTTGGCGAAGATGTCGGGCCGCGCCTGGTAGCCGATCTCGAGCTGGTCCTTCAGGCCCTTCGTGATCACGAGCAGCGTCAGCTCGCCCTTGCGCTCGAGCAACGCGTTGGTGGCAACGGTGGTGCCCATCTTCACGTCGGCGATGCGCTCCGCGGGAATGGGCGGCGCCGGCGGGCAGCCCGAGGCAGAGGCGAATGCCCTCGAGCGCGGCGTCGTCGTAGGCGCCGGGGTTGAGCGAGAGCACCTTGCGGGCGACGAGCCGGCCATCGGGCGCACGCCCCACCACGTCGGTGAAGGTGCCGCCGCGGTCGATCCAGAAATTCCACTTGGCCTTGTCCGCGGTTGTACCCGCCATACCGTTCTCCTGCTTGCCGCTTATCGTCCGCGGCAGTCAGTCGTCAAAACGCCGTGACAATCCCAGGTCATCCCGGATAGCCGAGCGCGGCTCGCGCAAGCGCTCGCATCGCTCCGTCCGGGATGACGGGTGGAGCAGCTAGCCCTTGGTGTCAGACCCGGAGGGTCTGACACCAGCACCGACACCGATGCCGAGCCCCTCGAGATAGATCAGGGCCGCCGCCTCCAGGAGCTCCTCGGGCGACATCGGCAGCGGGCGGCGCGCGGCGTCGCCGCGCGCGAACAGGCTGGCGATGCCGTGCGAGAGGGCCCAGATGTGCAGCGCCATCATCATGGGCGGGGGGCGCTTTGCGGCCGGCATGCCGGCCACCAGCGCCTCGCAGGCCCCGCGCAGCACCGCGAACGCGCGGTCGCCCGCCTCGCTCAACTCGCGGTGCTCCGTCATCGACAGGCCGGCCTCGAACATGGCCGAGAAGTAGGCGGGCTCGTCGCGCGCGAAGGCCAGGTAGGCCTTGCCCAGGCGGTCGAAAGCTACGCTGAGGCTCGGGCCGGCCCTCGTCCCATGCGGCACCGAGCCGCTGCTCGAAGCGCTCGAAGCCGCGCCGCGCCACGTCGGCCATCAGGGCGTCGCGGTCGCGGAAATGCCGGTAGGGCGCGGCCGGGCTGACGCCGGCCTGGCGTGCGGCCTCGGCGAAGGTGAACCCGGCGGGCCCCTTCTCGGCAATGAGATCGAGGGCGGCGTCGATCAGCGCCTCCCGCAGATTGCCATGATGATAGCCGCGGCGGGAGCCGCGGCCGTGCTCGGTGCCAGCTCATGGGGGCGATATCTAGCGCAAACCCCGGCCGGTGTCAGATCCCGCAGGGTGAGATGGTGAGTGGTGAGTCGTGAGTTTAGGCAGGAGACTGCCAACCTGTCGGTGCTCAGCCTCGCTGATGAACGCTCCCCCTGGCCGCAGGCGCTCCCTAAACTCCTCACCACTCACCATCTCACCACTCACCGAGGGGTTCCCATCCGATTGGAGGCCACGGCCTTGGCAAGAAAGGGAGCATCGCGGATGATGCTTGGCAAGGGCGGCGCTGGACCTCCTCCCCCGTGGGGCGCCCCCAGGAGGGCGCACCATGCGATACGTCATTGGGCTGATGGCGGTGCTGGTGCGCCCTCGCCGTTCCCGCTCAGGCGCAGACCGCGCACCGGGAGATGGACGCGGACTATGAGGCCGATTCGCTCGAGGGGATCGCCTTACTTCAATGCAGCCACCGTCTTGCCGACCATCCGCAGCGGGGTCAGACCCTGCGGGTCTGACCCCAGGGACGCCGGGCGGGTCAGGAGCATCGGTGGTGCCAGTGATGCTCTGGCCCGGAATGGCGTGCCAGCATGGGGTCAGACCCGCAGGGTCTGACCCCTCGCTGAATCCCTACCCGAGGCAGGCGCGCAGGTCCTTGGCGAGGTTGCGCAGGAGCGCGAAGTAGAGGTCGGGACCGGCCTCGATCTTGCTGCCCTCGGGATCGATCGTGCCGATGCGCGCCTTCGTGCCTTCCACCACGTTGTCGGCGAGACGCGTGTCGAACTGGGGCTCCGCGAACACGCACACGGCGCTGAGCGACGCAACCCGCTTGCGCAACGTCGAGAGGCGCTTGGCGCTCGGCGGCACCTCCGGGCTGATGGCGATGGAGCCGACCGCCTTGAGCCCGTAGCGGCGCTCGAAATACTGCAGCGCGTCGTGAAACACGACGAACGGCTTGCCGGCGACAGGGGCGAGATCGCGCTTCAGCTCGGCGTCCAGCGCGTCGAGCTTGGCTTTCAGCGCATCGGCGTTGGCGCGGTACACCGTGGCCTTCGCGGGGTCCTTGTCGCTCAGCGCCTGGGCGATGCGCGCGGCCATCAGCTTGGCGTTGGCGGGATCGAGCCAGGCATGGCCGTCGATGACGCCGTGACCATGTCCATGGCTATGGCCGTGGCCGTGGCTATGGCCGTGATCGCCGTGGTCATGCTCGTCCTCGAAGGTCGCGCCGGTGCGCCGCTTGAACAGCTTCAGGGCACGCGAGTCCTGGAGGGTCACGACCTGGACCCGCTTGGGCAGCGACTGCGCCAGCTTGGCCGTGAACGGCTCCATGATGTCCGACATGCGGAAGACGAGGTCGGCCTGATGGAGCTTGGCCGCGTCGGAAGGCTTGAGCGCATAGGTGTGCGCCGAGTTGGTGCCCTGGACCAGCAGCTCCGGCATGCCGGTGTCGCCCATCACCTGGGCCACCAGCGCATGGAGCGGCTTGATCGTGACCACAACCTTGGTGTCTGCCGCTGCTGCGGCCGCCAAGCCGATCAGCAGGCCAGCGGCCGACAGGGCCCGTGCTGCACGTCTGCCTTGCATGGGTGATACCTCCGCTGTATGGCGCGATCCGGATGGGCACGGCGCCGGTCAGGGAACCGTGCCAGCCAACTCGCAACGTTATAGTATAGCATAGAGATGGCGAGAAGGTCATTTACCAGCTTGCATCAAGCTGTTGTATTCTTGCCGTGTTGGCGGCCGAGGTCGCGTAAAGGTTCGCCCAAGGGCTCGCCACTCGGTGCTTTTCCGAACGATTGAGCTGAGCAGCTGGCAGCGCCGAGCGGAGACGGGGATGAGGCCATGGTGAGGATACGAACGGGGGTCCTGCAGCTCGTCGCAGTGGTGCTGGCCGTCGTTGCCATGTGCCTGCCGGCGCGCGCGCATCCGCACGTCTGGATCACGGTGGAGACGACGCTGGTCTACGAGAACGGCGCCTTCGTCGGCGTGGCGCACAAGTGGACCTTCGACGAGCTGTACACCGCAATGGCGATCGAGGGCCTCGACAAGAACAAGGACGGCAAGTTCGACCGCACCGAGCTCGAGGAGCTGACCAAGGTCAACCTCCAGGGCCTCAAGGAGTTCGGCTACTTCACGCACCCCTCCCTGGCGGGCGAGCCGCTCAAGCTGGGCGAGGCGCGCGACTACTGGCAGGAGCACAAGGGCGGCGTCCTGTCGCTCTATTTCACGGTGCCGTTTGCCACGCCGGTGCTGGCGGAGGCCAAGGGCCTGACCTTCGCGGTGTACGACCCGAGCTATTTCATCGCCTTCGATCTGGCGAAGGACAACGGTGCTCGGCTCGGGCAGGGTGCGCCCAACGACTGCGTGCTCAAGGTAGGAATGTCACAGAGCGACAACGCGCTGGGCCAGTCCTTCGGCGCCGTCGGCGCGATGATGGTTATCGCCAAGACGATCGCGCTGGAGTGCGGACCGGAGGCATTGGCGGCTGCCGCTCCGGGGCCCCCGAGAGGCGCAGGCCGCCTCGGGGGGTCCGATCCAGCGCAGCGTTCGATTGGGTGCGCAGCCAGCAGGAGGCGGCGCACACGGCTCTGAGAACGAGTGTCGAGCGTCTGAAGGCCGAGGACCCCTGGACGGGCCGCTCTGCTGCTCGCCGGCATCAGCCTGCTCTACGGGGTCCTGCACGCGGCGGGGCCCGGCCACGGCAAGGCGGTGATCTCCTCCTATGTGCTCGCGGACGGGCGCACCGTGCGGCGCGGCGTGCTGCTGTCGTTCCTCGCCGCCGGGGTGCAGGCCCTCTCTGCGCTCGTCCTGGTGGGGGTCCTGATCGTGACGCTGCGCTGGACGGGGCTGCAGAGCAAGGCGATGGAGGCCTGGCTGGAGACGGTAAGCTGGGCGCTGGTGGCCTTGATCGGCGCCTGGCTGATCTACTACCAGCTGCGTGGCGCCTTTGCGCCGGCGCATGCCCACGCCCATGGTGCAGGTCACGCCGGACACGGGCACCATCATCATGGCCATGGCCACCATCACCACGGCCACCACAATCAGGGCGACGCCTGCGAGGTGTGCGCGCATCTGCCCGCGCCGTCGCAACTGCAGGGCGACTGGTCGTGGCGGCGCGCGCTGGCGATTGCCTTCGCGGTGGGCATCCGCCCGTGCACGGGCGCCATCGTGGTCCTGGTTTTCGCCATCGGCCAGGGCCTGTGGTGGGCCGGGGTGCTCTCCACCTTGATGATGGCGATCGGGACCGCCACCGCGGTGTCGGTGCTGGCCGCGGGCGCCGTCTGGTTCCGCGAGGCGTCGGCGCGGATCGCGGGCAAGGGCTCGTCCAAGTGGGGCGAACACGTGCACCTGGCCGCGGGCCTGGGCGGGGCGGGTCTGGTGCTGATCCTGGGCGTCGTGTTCTTCATCGGCTCGCTCGTGACCACCCAGCCCTTCTGATCGACTGGCGGGGCTGACGCAGGCTTTCGACGGCACCGCGTGGCCGATGCAGGACGATTTGGCGCCGAATATTACGGTGTAGACATAATATACGCAGCGCCCACCACGCGCGCGTCCCCAAATCTCACCACTCACCACTCACCATCTCACCCAGGCGCGCGATACCCAGATCGATGTCCGGCTCGCTTGCGAGCGAGAAGCTGAGGCGCAGGGTGTTGCGGCCGCGGCCGTCGAAATGGAAGGCGGCGCCGGGCACGAATGCGACGCCGGCCTCCGCGAGCGACCGCTGGAGCAGGCTCGCGCCGTCGTGGCGCTTAGGCAGCGTGACCCACACGAAGAGCCCGCCCGCGGGCCGTGTCCACGTCACCCCTGCGGGCATGTGGCGATCGAGCGCCGCCAGCATGGCGTCGCGCCGGCGCCGGTAGTGGGCGCACGCGCTGTCGACTTGGCGATGGAATACCGTCTCGGCGAGGCGGTGCACGACCATCTGGTTCACGGTCGCGTTGTTGAGGTCGGAGGCCTGCTTGATCAGCACCAGGCGGCGGATGAGCGGCTTCGATGCCACGATGAACCCCACGCGCAAGCCGGGCGAGAGCACCTTGGAGAAGGTGCCGCAGTAGATCGTGCGCGCGCATTCGATGCTGCCGCGGCGCGCCGCCTCCAGCGCCAGGATCGGCGGCGGCGGCTCGCCCTCGAAGCGCAGCATGGCGTAGGCAGCGTCCTCGATGACGGGGATGTCCAGCTCCGCCGCGAGGTCGAGGAGCCGCTCGCGCGCCGCTCGCGTGAGCGTCTCGCCGGTCGGGTTGGCGTAGCTCGGCACCACGTAGGCGAGCTTCAACTCGCCGCCGGCGCTGCGGGCGGTGTCGGCGTAGGACGCCGGCGTGCGGTCGCCCTGCTCCGGGCGCAGCTCGTCCCAGCGCGGCTCGCTGCCGGAGAACGCCTGCAGCGCGCCCAGATACGTGGGTGCGGTGACGAGCGCGGTGTCGCCCGCCGAGAGCAGCAGGCGGCCAAGAAACTCCAGCGCCTGCTGCGAGCCCGACGTGATCACCACGTTGTCCGCCTCGCACGGCACGCCGAGGCTCGCCATGTGCCGGACGATCCACCGGCGCAGGGGCAGGTGGCCCTCGCTCGTCGAGTACTGCAAGCCGCTGCACGCCTCGGCGGCGTTGCTCAGAATCTCGCCGTAGGCCGCTTTCACCTCGGCGACGGGCAACAGCGCAGGATCGGGAATGCCGCCCGCGAACGAGATGATACCCGGCCGTTCCAGCACCTTCAGCAGCTCGCGGATCTCGGAGGCGCGCATGCGCTCGGCGCGCGCCGCATAGCGCGGCTCCCACACCGCAGGTTGGACCTGGCTGCTCACGGTCGTGCCTCCCATGTCGCCTCGATGCTCATTATGTCAGGATTCCTGACCTATCTGCAAGAAGCATTTGGTAACGCGCTCCCTCGGCTGAGCAGGCTTGCAATTGGCGCTCCGGTGGACGGCCTCGCTTGCGCCACCGCGTCGGGTCTGCGATAGGGGCGCCTCCCGCCGGATGCCCACCCCCACCGCATTTCCCATGCATTGGCTGCTCCTTGCCTTCGTGCCCGCCTGCTTTGCGCTCAACCCGGTGATCGGTCGCGCGCTGATCGACTCGTTCGGGCCGGCGACCCTGTCCGTCGTGCGCTGGGCGCTGTCGGCCGTCGTGATCGCCGTCATTGCGGCGCTGCGCGGGAGGGCGGAGTGCTGGCGCGCGCCGCTGACACACGTGCTGCGCGTCGCGCTCCTCGGCGCCATGGCCATGGGCTTTTGTGCCTACGCCGCGTTCATCGCCGCCCACACGTCCGAGGCGACCAACATCTCGCTGATCTACGGCTGCACCGCCGCCCTGGTGGCAGCCTGGGAGATCGCCGCCCGCCGCCAGCGCGCCTCCCTCCACCTGCTGCTCGGCATCGCCGTGTGCCTGCTGGGCGCGGTCCTGATCCTGACGCGCGGCCACCCCGGCACCCTGCGCGACCTGACCTTCGCAGTGGGCGATCTGTGGGCGGCGGCGGGTATGCTCGTGTTCGTCGTCTACACCGTCGCGCTGCGCCGGGTGCCGGTCGTGCTGACGCCCATGCCGCAATTCGTCGTCATGGCGGCTGCCGCCACGCTGGCCCTGCTACCGTTCTCCATCGCCGAGATCGCCGCCGGCGGGCTGCCGCCGCTCGACGAGCGCACCTTGCCGTGGATCGCGGCCGTGGTGCTGTTCGCCGGCATCGGCGCCTTCCTCGGCTACAACATATCGCTCGGGCGCAACGGACCGGTGCTCACGTCCGCATCGCTGAGCCTGACGCCGGTCTTCGCCGCCGCGCTCGCCATGGTGCTGATCGGCGAGCAGCTCGCCTGGTATCACGCCATCGCGGTGGCCCTGGTGGTGACGGGGCTCCTGCTCGTCAACCGCGGGCAGGCGCCTTCCGTCGCGCGGAAATCCCGCTGGCGCTGAGTTCCTCTGCCTCGCCCATCGTCGGCGCTCTGGCCGGCGGCGGTTACCGGCTCGCCTCCGCCCAGCAGTCGTCGTTCTCGTAGACGCGCACGCGCTCGCAGCCGTGGAAGCGCTCCAGAAACCAGGCGGCGATCAGCTCGGCTGTCGGGTTCTCCAGGCCTTCGATATCGTTGAGCACCCGATGGTCGACCTTGGCGAGGAGCGGCAGGACCTCGGCATCGATCTCGGCGAAATCCGCCACGAACCCGCGTGCATCCAGCGATCCGCGCACCACGACATCCACGCGGTAGCTGTGGCCGTGCATCCTTTTGCACTTGTGGCCCTCGGGAAGGAGCGGCAGGTGATGCGCCGCCTCGAAGCGGTAGGTCCTGCCGATGCGCGTGCGCGCGGCGTGCCTGGTCATGGGATGCCCATCAGTTTGTGCGTCTGGAGGCTGATGCGCCAGCGCGGGTGCGCGAGGCAGTAGGCGATCGCGAGCTCCGTGTTGCGCGCCCGTTGCGGCCCGTCCATGGGCTGCAGGAAGAAGTGCTCGAAGTCGAGGGCCTCGAAGCGCGCAGGCGCAGCGTCGTCCTGCGGATAGACGAGCTTCAGCTCCTGCCCGTGAGTCTGTACCAGAGCGGCGCCGGCCTTGGGGCTCACGCAGACCCAGTCGATGCCCGCAGGCGCCGCGATGGTGCCGTTGGTCTCGATGGCGACGCAGAAGCCCTGCGCATGCACCGCGTCGATCAGCGCGGCATCGAGCTGGAGCAGCGGCTCGCCCCCGGTGAAGACCACGAAGCGTCGCTCCGAGCCCGGTCCCCAGGTCGCGGTGATGGCGCCAGCAAGCTCGTTAGCGCCCGCGAACCGCCCACCGCCTGTGCCGTCGGTGCCCACGAAGTCGGTGTCGCAGAAGGAGCAGGTCGCGGTGCCGCGGTCCTCCTCCCGTCCGCTCCACAGGTTGCAGCCGGCGAAGCGGCAGAACACGGCCGCGCGGCCGGCCTGGGCGCCTTCGCCCTGCAGGGTCTTGAACAGCTCCTTGACGGCGTAGCTCATGTGTGGCGGGAGACTGCCCGCAGCGCCATCACAGCGCAAGAAAAACGTGGAAAAAGTAGGGTGCGATAAGGCGTTAACCGCATTGCACCGATGGGGCCTCGTATCCGCGCAAGATCGGTGCAATAGGGGCTAACGCCCCATTGCACCCTACGAGCGTCAGAACCGCTCCACCCAGGGCCGCAGCTCCACCTCGAGGCTCCAGGCGCTGCGTGGCTGCTTCAGGACGGCGACGTAGGTCGCCGCGATGGCCGCCGGATCGAGGAAGCTGTCGGGTGCGGCACCCGCAGGCTCCGTGCGCCCGCGCTCGACGCTCCGGACGGCGCCGTCGATCACGAAATGCGCGACGTGGATGCCCTTGGGCTGCAGCTCGCGCGCCAGCGCCTGGGCGAGGCCGCGCAGGGCGAACTTGCCCATCGCGAACGGCGCCGACTGGGCGTAGCCCTTCACGCTCGCCGATGCGCCCGTGAAGAAGATCGCGCCCTCGCCCTGTGCAACCATGCGCCTGGCAGCCTGCTGGGCCACCAGGAAGCCGCCGAAGGCCGACACCTCCATCGACCGCGCCACCTCGGCAGGAACGAGGTCCAGGAACGGCCCGCGCGCGCGATAGCTGGCATTGTAGAGGACCACGTCGAGGCGGCCGAAGCGGCGGTCCACCTCGGCGAACAGGCTGGCCACGCTGTCCGCCTGCGCCGCATCCGCCGCAAGCGCGACGGCGCCGGTCTCATCGGCCAGCGCCGCGAGCTTGTCGACATTGCGCGCGGCAAGCGCCACCGCGTAGCCCTCCGCCTTCAAGGCCCGTGCGAAGGCCGCGCTGATCCCGGAGCCGGTTCCGACGATGAGCGCGGTCTTGGCCTTGTCCATGGAGTCCACCTGCGAGCCGCGCGCCCCGTGCCCTTGCCCTATTCGACGGCCGTGACGGTGTATCCCGCCCCGCGCAGGAGCGAAACGAGGCCGGTCTTGCCGGGCAGGTGCAGTGCCCCGACCGCGATGAAGGCTTGGCCCTCGGCCAGATAGGGCAACGCCGCATCGCGCATGCCGAAGTTGCGCTTGGTGAGCAGGGCATCCTCGTAGGAGTCGAACACCTTCCGCCCGATGCCCACCTTCTCCGCCAGCTCCAGCTGCAACGGCCACATCGCCCCCAACTCGCGCCGCTGATAGAGCTGGATCATGGTCTCGATCAGATCGTCGACGCGGTGATAGTAGCGCACGGTCGACTTCAGCACCTCCACTTGGTCCTTCTCGGGCACGCCGGACAGGGCCTGCAGCTGCGACGCGACGGTCTCGAGCCCCCGGGCCTTGAGGCCGCGCGCCTCCGTCTCCTTGGCGAGGCGGGCATCGAGTGCCAGGAGCCCCGATTTCATGCGGTTCTGCTCGCAGTCCGAGACGGAGAGCATCATGGTGACCAGCCACGGACGGAAGTACCGGCGGCCTCGGGCGGCACGCCCGCTTTGGAAAGCGCCCGGGTCACGGTCTCATAGTCGGCGCCGCCGAGCAGCTGATCGAGCCGGCGCCCGTCGGTGTACAGCATGAGGCCGACGAGCTGTGGCGACTTGGCGATCTCCTGCGTCATCGGCGTCGGGCGAAGGGTCCTCGATCTCCAGAAGCAGGCGGCGCGCGCCGTCGAGCTCCCTCTTCACGGCCGGCGACAGGCGATTGACGCGCTCGTCCGTCAGATGGACGGTCCCGAACAGATGCGACGGCGGCGTGCCTGCCTTCTCCACGCGCCAGAAGATGGCCTTGGCGTTCTCGGTGTTCTCCGCCACCGCCAGAATGCGCGCATGCATGGCCGGCTCGGTCGTGCGCAGCTCGTCGAGAACGTTCTTGCCGCTGCAGGTGGGTGCCTGGGCGCATGCCGCTACCGCATAGCCGGCGAGAAGGGCGAAGCCCGTCAGCAATCTGCCGATGAGACGCAAGAGAACCTCCCCGTGTTCGATGATCGGCTCTTTGAGGCTGGCACGAGGCCGGTACTGCCATCGGCCGGTGTCCACTGCCCCATCGACCTCATTGCCTTATTGCTGGCTGGCCTACTCGATGGACGTGACGGTGTATCCCGCCCCGCGCAGGAGCGAAACGAGGCCGGTCTTGCCGGGCAGGTGCAGTGCCCCGACCGCGATGAAGGCTTGGCCCTCGGCCAGATAGGGCAACGCCGCATCGCGCATGCCGAAGTTGCGCTTGGTGAGCAGGGCCTCCTCGTAGGAGTTGAACACCTTCCGCCCGATGCCCACCTTCTCCGCCAGCTCCAGCTGCAACGGCCACATCGCCCCCAGCTCGCGCCGCTGATAGAGCTGGATCATGGTCTCGATCAGATCGTCGATGCGGTGATAGTAGCGCACGGTCGACTTCAGCACCTCCACTTGGTCCTTCTCGGGCACGCCGGAGAGCGCCTGCAGCTGCGACGCGACGGTCTCGAGCCCCCGGGCCTTGAGGCCGCGCGCCTCCGTCTCCTTGGCGAGGCGGGCATCGAGTGCCAGGAGCCCCGATTTCATGCGGTTCTGCTCGCAGTCCGAGACGGAGAGCATCATGGTGACCAGCCACGGACGGAATGTACCGGCGGCCTGGGGCGGCACGCCCGCTTTGGAAAGCGCCTGGGTCACGGTCTCATAGTCGGCGCCGCCGAGCAGCTGATCGAGCCGGCGCCCGTCGGTGTACAGCATCAGGCCGACGAGCTGTGGCGACTTGGCCACCTCCTGCATCATGGTGTCGGGGGAAACGTCCTCGAGCTCCAGAATCAGCTTGCGCGCGCTGTCGAGCGCCCCCTTCACGGCCGGGGACAGGCGATTGACGCGATCATCCGTCAGGTGGACGGTCCCGAACAGATGCGACGGCGGCATGCCCGCCTTCTCTACGCGCCAGAAGATTGCCTTGGCGTTCTCGGTGGCCTCCGCCGCGGCCACAATGCGCTTATGCATGGACGGCTCGGTCGTGCGCAGCTCGTCCAGCACATTCTTGCCGCTGCAGGTGGGCGCCTGGGCGCTTGCCGCCACCGCATAGCCGGCGAGCAGAGCGAAGCCCGTGAGCAGTCTGACGATGAGGCGCAAGGATCCCTCCCCCGAAATTGGTAGATCGGATGGTCAGCTTAGCACGTTTGCGGCAGTAGGGCAGTAGGGCAGTAAGGCAATAGGGGCGCTAACTGGGCGCGAGCTTGGACATGAGCAGCCTAAGCAGTTTGCCTACACTCTCGCATTGATGCAGGAGTGACTCGATGCCCGCAGCCTCTGCGATTTCGACGCGCCGCGCGATCAGCAGATGCGTTTCCAGCTCCTTGAGTGATCCCTGTGCAATCTTCAGGAACTGGACATATGACTTGGCGTTCTGGCGTCCGTACCCTTCCGCAATGTTGGCTGGCACCGAGGTAGCAGCGCGTCGTGCTTGCGAGGTGAGGCCGTAGAGCTCCTCTTTGGGCCAAGCACGCGTCGTGCGGTAAACAGTGGCCACCAGCTCCATCGCCTGTTCCCAGACCAGCAGGTCCCTGTAGGAGTTGATCTTGGTCACAATCTATCTCCTAAAAAGAGGGAAATTCTATTAAGCAGCAGGCGGTGAATTTGTCCACTGTCCCAACTCCCCTACTGCCCTACTGCCCTATTGCCTTACTGCCCTGCCGCCCGGGGATGGGCCTTCTCGTAGACCGCGAGCAGCCGGTCGCGATCGACCTCGGTATAGACCTGCGTGCTCGAAAGGCTGGCGTGGCCCAGCAGCTCCTGGATCTGGCGCAAGTCAGCTCCGGCGGACAGGAGGTGCGTCGCAAACGAGTGCCGGAGCGCGTGCGGTGTGGCCGTGTCGGGAAGCCCGAGGCCGGCGCGCAGGCGCTCGACCAGAAGCTGCACGATGCGCGGGCTCAGGCGGCCCCCCTTGGCGCCGAAAAACAGCGGGCCGTCCGGCGCCAGGGCATACGGGCAGAGCGCGATGTAGCGCGTGACGGCCGCCTGCGTCACAGGAAGCACCGGCACCAGCCGCTCCTTGCCGCCCTTACCGGTGACACGGAGGACCTCGCGTCCCTCCGTGGGCGCCTCTCTCGGCGTGACCGCCAGCGCCTCGGAGATGCGCAGGCCCGAGCCGTAGAGCAGGAGCAGCACCGCCGCATCGCGCGCCGCGATCCAATCGATCTCGGCCCGCGCGCCGGCCTCCACGACGGCCTTGGCCTTCTCGACCGTCAGCGGCTTGGGGATGCCGTGCGGCACCTTGGGCAGCATGACCTGCAGGATCGCGCGGCTGCTCGCCACATCCTCCGTGTCGAGCCAGCGGAAGAACGTGCGCAGGCCGGACATGGTGCGCGCGAGCGAGCGGCTCGCGCATCCGGCGCGGCGCCGCGCCGTCATGAAGGCGCGAAAGCCCCTGGCGTCGAGGCCCGCGAGATCACAGAGCGCGGGTGCGCGCCCAAGCTCGCGGGCGAGCCAGTCGAGGAGCTGGCGCAGATCGCGCGCGTAAGCCTCCAGCGTGTTCTCCGCGCGGCCCTGCTCATGCGCCATATGCGCGAGCCAGGCCTGGGCAGCAGCGCGCACATCGTCGTCCATGGCGACCGGCAGCGCGCCGTCGAGGAGCAGGGATTCCAAGTTGGCGGGCATCGAGCTGTCCTGGAGAGTTCGCGCTGGAACACTCTGGCAACGTTGGGTGCGTCGGTTAATGGAATACTAAGGCTGGTGAGCTGCTGTCCTGCCCCGCTTCTACTCAGAAAAGATAGAACTGGTCGGGGTTTTCGATCCCGTAGCTGTGTCTTGCTTCCGCCGACATCGCGGCTCATATAGGGCCGCAGCCGGGGCGTCCCTCCGCGGGGCGCAACCTCACGATCTGTGGTTTTGCTGCTTGCCCACCTGGGCGGTGTGCCTTCCCCAAGTCTGAGCTACCGGGCCGAGCGTGCGGCCCACACTGACCGGCGACTATCACGCTTTATTACTGGGAAAAGGAACTCCCCTCATGCGAGTCACAGGTACCGTGAAGTTCTTCAACACCGCCAAGGGCTACGGGTTCATCCAGCCGGACGGCGGCGGAAAGGACGTGTTCGTGCACGCAACGGCGCTCGAGCAAGCGAACATTCGCTCGCTCAACGAGGGCGACAAAGTCACCTTCGTGCTGGAGGATGACAAGCGCGGACGCGGCAAGCAGGCGGGCCAGCTGCAAAAGGCTTGAGCCTGCGGCCTTCACGTGCTCGGGTCCCACCGCGCGCGAGCGCGCTTTTCGGACCCCAACCTCGGCGCCTCTCCCCGCAAGGGAGGGGCGTCTTGTTGAGACCACCCTCATCCCCCTCGGAGCGATGCGAGCTGCCGGCGATCAGCGCTCCGAACGGGAACCTCGGCAAGTTGCGGGAGACCCCGGGGATAGTCTCCCCCGGCCTTCGCCAGGGGTCCACTTTCCGGGATGACGGGTATTTCACGCAATCCCCTGGCCGGTCTTGCGCCAGTCCGCAAGGAACTGCTCGAGCCCCTTGTCGGTAAGGGGGTGCTTGACGAGCGCGCGCAGCACCGCGGGCGGCATGGTGGCGACATCGGCGCCGATCATCGCCGCCTGCTTGACATGGCCAACGGTGCGGATCGAGGCCGCGAGGATCTGCGTGCCGAGATCGGCGTAGTTGTCGTAGACGGCACGGATTTCGCGCACCAGCTCCATGCCGTCCTGGCCGGCATCGTCGAGCCGTCCGACGAACGGGGAGACGAAGGTGGCTCCGGCCTTCGCCGCCAGCAGCGCCTGGTTGGCGGAGAAGCACAGCGTCACATTCACCATGATGCCGTCGCCGGTGAGCGCCCGGCACGCCTTGAGGCCGTCCCACGTGAGCGGGACCTTCACCGCCACGTTGCCGGCGATGCGGGCCAGCGTGCGGCCTTCCTTCAACATGCCGGCGACATCGGTTGCAGCCACCTCCGCGCTCACCGGGCCAGGCACGATCGAGCAGAATCTCGGCGATGATCTCCTTGAAGTCGCCCCCGGTCTTGGCGACCAGCGATGGATTGGTGGTGACGCCGTCGACGAGCCCGGTGGCGGCCAGCTCCTTGATCTCGGCTATGTCCGCCGTGTCGACGAAGAATTGCATGGGCCCTTTCTCCACGGTTTTCGGTGCCACCCGGCGACCAGCGTTCGCCATACGTTCGCCGCGAGCGGTCCGCTAAGCTATATCCTCGATTCTGCAAGCTCGCTTCTAGTTGCGGGGCTCCGGTTTGGAAAGCCTGCTCGCACAGCTCGATGAACCCGCTCAGCCGCTTGCGCCCGGCGGCCCGCGCGTGCCCGTGCTGCTGCCCGTGGCACTCGACCAGACCTACGACTACTTGCTGCCCGCCGATCTGGAGGCGCCTTCGCCCGGCGCCTTCGTGCTGGTCCCGTTCGGCCCGCAGAGCCGCATCGGCGTCGTCTGGGACACGCCCTGCGGCGATCTTGGCAAGCCCGTCAACGAGAAGAAGCTCAAGGCCATCACCGCCCCCTTGGCCGACGTCCCGCCGCTCCCCGCCGTCTCCCTGCGCTTTGCCGAATGGGTGGCGCGCTACACACTCACCCCCCTCGGCATGGTGGTGCGCATGATGATGGGGGCGCCAGCGGTGTTCGAGCCGCTCAAACCCCGCTTTGGCGTCGCGCGCAACGCCGCGGCGAGCGAGCCGCCGCGCATGACGCCCGCACGCCGGCGGGCGCTCGACATCGCCGCCGACGGCCTCGTGCGCGCCAAAAGCGCGCTCGCCGCGCAGGCGCAGTGCACCAACGGCGTGATCGACGGCCTCGTCGCCGCCGGGACGCTGGTCGAAGTGGCAATCCCCGAGCGCCGCTTTCCCGTGCCCGACCCCGCCTTCGCCAAGGTCGAGCTCAGCGAAGCGCAGGCGCTGGCCGCCCATGCCATGCGCGCCGCCGCCGATGGCGCGTACTCCGTCACGCTCATCGACGGCGTCACCGGCTCCGGCAAGACCGAGGTCTATTTCGAGGCGGTCGCGCGCACCCTGGAGAGGGGCCGCCAGGCGCTCATCATGCTCCCCGAGATCGCGCTCACCAGTCAGTTCATGGACCGCTTCAAGGGCCGCTTCGGCTGCCCGCCGGTGGAATGGCACTCCGCGCTTACCGCGCCCGAGCGCGCGCGCGCCTGGCGTGCCGCCGCCACCGGGGAAGCGCGCGTGGTGGTCGGCGCCCGCTCCGCCCTGTTCCTGCCCTTTACGGATCTCGGCCTCATTATCGTCGACGAGGAGCACGACGGCAGCTTCAAGCAGGAGGACCGCGTGCACTACCAGGCGCGCGACATGGCGGTCGTGCGGGCCAGTGTCGGCGCGGTCCCGATCGTGCTCGCCTCGGCCACACCCTCCATCGAGACCCACGTCAACGCCCGCACCGGACGCTACCGCAGCGTCACGCTACCGGGCCGCTGGGCCGGCGCCGAGCTGCCCGACGTGGTGACCATCGACATGCGCCAGACGCCGCCCGAGCCCGGCCGCTGGCTCGCGCCCACGCTCGTCGCTGCAGTCGAGGAGACGCTGGCCGGCAAGCAGCAGGCGCTCCTCTTCCTCAACCGCCGGGGCTATGCGCCGCTCACCCTGTGCCGCGCCTGCGGTCACCGCTTCGACTGCCCGCAGTGCACGGCCTGGCTGGTGGAGCACCGCTACCGCAGCCGGCTCAATTGCCACCACTGCGGCTTCTCCCTGCCGCTGCCGGAGAAGTGCCCGAAGTGCGGCGAGCGCGACGTGCTGGTGGCCTGCGGGCCCGGCGTCGAGCGCATCGCCGAGGAGGTGCGCGTGCGCTTCCCCGCGGCGAGGCTGGCCCTCCTTTCCTCGGACCTCGTGCCGTCGCTCGTCGAGATGCGTGAGGTGATCAAGTCGATCGAGTCGGGCGAGGCCGACATCGTCATCGGCACGCAGATGGTGGCCAAGGGCCATCACTTCCCGCAGCTCGCCACGGTCGGCGTGGTGGACGGCGACCTGGGCCTCGGCAGCGCCGATCCCAGGGCCGCGGAGCGCACCTTCCAGCTTCTCCATCAGGTGACGGGCCGCGCCGGCCGCGCGCTCGTCAGCGGCCGCGGCTTCGTGCAGACTTACATGCCCGAGCACCCGGCAATGCAGGCCATCATCACGGGCGACCGCGAGAAGTTCCTCGCCAACGAGATCCGCCAGCGCCAGGCCGGCCTGCTGCCGCCCTACGGCCGCCTCGCCGCCCTCGTGGTCTCCGCCCGCGACAAGGATCTCGCCCAGCTCTACGCCCGCGATGTGGTTCGCCGCGCCCCGGCGGCCGAGCGCATCGAGGTGCTGGGCCCGGCCGAGGCACCGATTGCGGTGATCCGCGGCCGCCACCGCTGGCGCCTCCTGGTCAAGGCCCCGCGCGATGCCGACGTGCAGTCCTACCTGCGCGCCTGGCTCGCCGCACTGCCCAAGCCGCCGTCCGACCTGCGCCTCACCGTGGACATCGATCCGTACAACTTCCTCTGATGTCGGATTTCGCTTCGCGAGCTTCCGGGAAGACAAGATCAGCGCGGCCAGCCCTCGAGGACGAGCTTGCCGATGGTCGTGCCGCTCTCGAGCTGGGCGTGTGCGTTCCTCAGGTTGGCGGCGTCGATCGGGCCGATGACCTGCTTCAGCGTGGTGCGGAGCACGCCGCGGTCGACCAGGTCGGCGACCTGGTTCAGCAGCTTGTGCTGCTCGATCATGCTGGGCGTGCCGAAGGTGGAGCGGGTGAACATCAGCTCCAGATGGATGCCGATGCTCTTGGTGAAGAGCGTGCCGGGTCGAACGTCCCGAGCGCGCCCAGGCCCTCGATCAGCCCGAGATGGCCCTCCGGGGCGATGACCTCGCCGATCTGGGCCGCATTCTGGCCGGTACCGGTGAGTGCGAGCACGATGTCGACGGCCGGAAAGCCGATCGCCGCGAGCTGGGGGGCGTAGGGCTGGCTGTGGTCGACGACGTGGTGGGCGCCCAGCTCGCGCACCCAGGCTTGGGTCTCGGGGCGCGAGGCGGTGGCAATCACCGTGAGGCCGGTGAGCCTGCGCGCGATCTGAATCGCCATCGAGCCGACGCCGCCGGCGCCGCCGACGACGAGCAGCGAGCGCTTGTCGGCGCTCTGGCCGCGCTCGACGCCGATGCGGTCGAACATGAGCTCCCAGGCGGTGATGACCGTCAGCGGCATGGCGGCGGCCTCGGCGAAGCTCAGCCTGGCGGGCTTGCGGCCGACGATGCGCTCGTCGACCAGGTGGTACTCGGAGTTGGCGCCGGGCCGCACCACCGAGCCGGCGTAGAACACCCGATCGCCGGCCTTGAAGAGGGTGGCGTCCGGCCCGGCCACCTCCACGGTTCCCGCCGCATCCCAGCCGAGCACGCGCATGCCCTCCGCCGGATCGCCGCCGCGCCGCCGCTTGGTATCGACCGGGTTGACCGACACCGCCTCCACCTTGACCAGGAGATCGCGCCCCGAGGGCTCCGGCCGCGGCAGCTCCACGTCGACGAGGGCTTCGGGGTCGGTGACGGGCAGGGACTTCCTGAAGACGACGGCGCGCATGGGGGCTGTCTCCTGAACTCGGCTGCAATCGAACCCGTGCGAGGGTTTACGGGTTCATTTCGCGCCTCATCGGTCGGAAGGCAAGGATGCGCGGACTTTATCCGCGTCACTCGTTGCAGCGGTTGGGGCCGAAAAGGCGCGGACGGTAGAGCGCAACTCATTGCTTTTGCGGCGGTTGTGCCTGATGATCGCAGAATGCAACTCTTGAGGCACAACTAGGCCGTCAACAAATGGAAGTACCACAATACAGCGAACTGTCAAACGAGCAGCGCCGCCAGATCATTGACGTGCAGCAGGCATTCGGCGGCTGGCGGAGCACGCATGGGCGCTTGGGCCAGCTTGGATATGTATACTGGCACCGCTCTAAGGGCCATCGGTACCTCTATGAAAAGCACGGGTCAGTGCGCCAGTCGCATGGGCGCGACACACCTGAAAACAAAAAGCGCCATGCCGAACATCGTGAGCAGCGCAAGGCGCTCGAGAGCATCGCCAAGAGCCTGAAGAGGCGCTTGGATGATATGTCCCCCGTGAATAGAGCTCTGCGCTTGGGTCGCTTGCCCCTAATCGCCGCGAGGATCCTCCAGGAATTGGAGCGGGACAAGCTGCTCGGCACGCACATCATCGTGGCCGGCACGAATGCGCTGTATGCCTACGAGGCGGCGACGGGCACAATAATCGCCGGCGAATACGTTGCGACAACGGATGCTGACCTGCTGTGGGACACCAATCAGTCGCTCTTGCTGGCCACTACCGGCATCTCGCCAGAGGGCATCATGGGCATCCTACGGCGCGTGGATCGCTCCTTCCGAGCCGACTTCGGGATGAATGCCACCAATCGGGACGGATACATTGTCGATCTGCTCTGCCCGGAGTTCTCCCACATCGGCCACCATGACGAGAAGCGACATGGAGGCGACTGAGATGCCAGGTGCCCAATGGCTTCTTGATGCCCCTAAATTCGAACACATGGTAGTCGGCGAGGATGGGTACCCGGTGCGCATGGTCGTGCCGGAGCCCAGAACGTTTGCTCTGCACAAGCTATGGGTATCCAGGCGTCCAGATCGCAACCCGATTAAGAGGCCGCGAGACGAGGCTCACGCTAGAATCGTATCGCATCTTGCGCGAACGCACTTGGGACTGGCGTTCGTCGTCAGGGACATGTCTTGGTTATCGTCTGAGCTGAAGGCATTGCTCCCTGACCTAAAGCAGCGGAGGCAACACAAGAGCGCCGCGAAAGCCCAAGCGTACGACACCTGAGCTGACGCCAGCCGAACCGTACAAGCGCTTCAAGGAAGCCGCGAAGGAGGCTGGCGTTACCAAGAGCGAGGAAAGAGTTCGAGCGCGCGTTCAAGAAGGTGGCGCCATCGACGGGACTGAACGGTTTGCTTAACCGGCGCCATCGACGGGACTGAACGGTTTGCTTAACCGGCTATCCGTGATCACCTCGCTAAGGACAGGATGGACTCTGCAGAGCCTCTCTTGAGCTGAGGGTGGAACGCCTTCCGGATTTGCCACTTGGCGGCACACTTGCGCGAGCTATTGCCGGTCGCTGGCATCTCGCCATCGAACGTCAGAGTGAACTTCATGAGATTAACCGCGGCAGACAAATCGAGGATCGCGAGCATTTTCCTAGTCCTCCCTTGTCGCCAATTCCGGCTGTACGTGAAGTACAACATCCCCGGAAAACTGTCCCGGGAGAGCGTCGCTTGGCCAGACGATGAGGCGAGACGCCAAGAGGCCTTGCTTTCGCTTCGCGAGCTGATATATAGCTATACGGCTATGGAACACGCTGCGCAGCTGGACCTCACGTTTCGCGCCCTGTCCGACGCCACCCGGCGCTCGATGATCAACGCGCTGGCGGGTGGGGCGACCCGCAGCGCCGGCGAGCTGGGCAGCCGGTTCAATTCGGCGCAGCCAACGATCTCGAAGCACCTCAAGGTGCTGGAGCAGGCGGGGCTGGTCGAGCGCACGATCGAGGGGCGCGCGCATCGCTTCCGTCTGCGGCAGAAGCCCCTGCAGGATGCCGGACGGTGGATCGCGCGCCATCAGGCCTTCTGGGCGGGGGCCGTCGAGCAGCTCGACCGTCTGCTGTCGGAGGAGCCGGGCGATGGGCCCTGAGGAGACCGTCGTGGAGGTGCGCCGGCCGCTCGGCGCGGCGCCGCAGTGGGTGTTTGCGGCCTTCGCCGACCCTGCGCTCGTGTGCCGCTGGCTCACGCCGGCGCCCGAGATCACGCTGACCGTGCTCACCTTCGACTTCCACGTCGGCGGCGCCTACCGCTTCCGCTATCAAGTGCCCGGCGGGCCGACGATGCACGTCAACGGCGTGTACCGCGCCATCGAGCCGCCCTCGAGGACTCGTCTTTACCTGGTGCATCGAGCCGCCCGACGAGCATGCCGGCCTCTCCTCCGAGGTGACGGTCAGCATTGCGCCCGACGGCGGCGGCGCCCGGCTCGCCATCCGCCACGAGCAGCTCACGCAGGCCGGCGCGGCCCAGCGCCACGCCGAGGGCTGGCGAGGCGCTCTCGACAGGCTGGCCGGCCTCGTCGGCGCTGCCGGGGGCGGCGCATGACGGCCGAGGACGACCTCGCCGCCGACGTGCGCGCCGCCCTGGTGGGGACGGGGACCATCCGCGAGGTCAGGATGTTCGGCGGGGTCGGGTTCATGCTCGAAGGCAACATGGTGGCGGCCGTGTCCAGGCGCGGGCTGCTCCTGCGGGTGGGCACTGACCGCTACCGCGAGGCGCTGGCACGACCCGGTGCGCGCTCCGTGGAGATGCAAGGCCGGGAAATGCGGGGCTACGTCCGTGTCGATCCCTCCGTGTTGAGCAAGGCGGCGCTCACGACCTGGCTGCAGGAGGCGTCG
Source organism: uncultured Alphaproteobacteria bacterium (assembly GCA_963758625.1). GTDB lineage: Bacteria > Pseudomonadota > Alphaproteobacteria > Rhizobiales > Hyphomicrobiaceae > AWTP1-13. The sequence goes on from CAVWWJ010000017.1 coordinate 93,159, forward strand.
GCTTTCGTCCTCACCCTGCCACCGAAGCCCCCAAAGCCGGGCGGTACAAAGCCGAAGCAAAAAGGAAAGTGGAAATGACCCGTCTCGCTCTGGCGGCTCTCGCCTACGCGGTGCCCACGTTTGCACTCGGCTTCGTGTGGCATCTCGTTCTTTTCCAGCGCTACTACGAGGCGCTGGCGATCTATCGCAGCGAAATCATCGTTCCCCTCGGCCTCATTGCGATCATGCTCCAGGGTGCCATCTTTGCCTGGCTCTACGAGAAGGCGTTCGCGTTGCGCAACGCAGCCTTCTGGCCGCAGGCGCTGGGCTATGCCGCCCTCGGCGCGACCCTCTCGTGGAGCTTCACCACGCTTGCGGTCGGGGCCAAGAACATGATGGCGTCCGTGCCGGATTACCTCCTGATCGAGACGGGCTTCACGATTGCCCAGTGGCTCCTGGTCGGGCCTCTGACGGTGCTGGCATTTCGACAGCCGCTGCGTCTTGCGCGAGCATAGAGCATCGTCTCGATCAGGCGGGCCAAGCCGCGCCGCCGCAGACCCGGCCCTTGTTGGCCTCTGTCATCCCGGCCGAGGGCGATAGCCCGAGAGCCGGGACCCAGGGCCAGAGCGCTGCTCTCTCCACGGGCCCTGGGTCCCGGATATTCTGCTTCGCAGAATTCCGGGATGACAGGCTCGCGGCCGGGCTGGCCGCGGCCTGCCGTCACGGCTCCCGCTCCGGCCATCGGATATCGCCGTCGTCGATCAGCTCGTTGATGGCCTCGCGCAGCTCGGCCAGGCCGCCGTCGATGGTGCTCTTGTTGAGGATGACGGCGAGGTTGATGCCGTCCTCGCGCTGCAGGGCGAGCGCCCTGACGCCCTTCTGCTTGCCGCCGTGCGCCGCGCGCTTGCCGTCGCCCTGGCGCGGCCTGCCGATGCGCCTGCCGCTCACGGTGTATTTGTCGAGGAAGAGAACGATGCTGCGCGCGTTCGTGACGATGCCGCCGAGGCTGAACCGGGCCTCCATGTCGGCCGCGCCGTAGGGCCCTTCCACCAGCCTGCGGTTGCTGTAAGGCGGGATAGAACGACGTTGGGAGCTTGGCGGGGGTGGTCGTAGTAGGGCTCGCGCGGATGCGCGTCGCCCCTCAGCGAACGGCCCAGGATCAGCTCCGAATCGGCGATGCCGGCGGGCCGGGTGACATGCTTGCGCAGGAAGGAGAGGTAGTCCTCGCCCGCGACCTCCTCGATCACCAGGCCCAGGACCATGTAGCCGATGTTGGAGTAGGCGTGCTTGGCGCCGGGGTCGTGCTGCAGCGGCTGGCCCATGATCCAGCGTACCTGGTTGACGACGCCGGGCGGCGAGGCGATGCCCATCTCCCGGGCGACCCTGCGCTCGCGGAGGCTCAGGTCGCCGGCGATCCTCCGGTCCCAGCCGCCGCGGTGCAGCAGCAAATGGCCGACGGTGATCTTGCCGAGGCGCGGGTCGGGGGTGCCGAACGGGGTGAGATCGAGGATGCCGCCGTCGCCCTTGCGCAGGCTGAAGACGCGGGTGTCGAGGGAGAGCTGGCCCTGGGCGATGAGGGCGCGGATGGCGGCGGCGGTGAAGGGCTTGCTGACGCTGGCGACGCGCATCAGGGGGCCGCGCGGCAAGAGCTTCAGGTTGTACGGGGGCCTATCCTTGGTCTTGTTCTGCCAACCGTAGGCGCGGTCGAAGACGACGACGCCGTTGCGCATGATGGCAAGCTGCCCGGCGGAGATGTCGTGCGTGTCCATGAACTCCTGCATCAGCCGGTCGAAGGCGGCGAGCTGCGGCACCGCCGGTCCCTGGGCAGGCGGCAGAGCGGCCGCCGGAAGCGGCGATAAGGCGATGACGAGGAGAGCAACGGCGGAGGCGAGCGGCGCCTGGCGGGAAGGGTGCATGCGCATCGGTTGCCCCGGGCTCGGGTGAGGGTTGGGCCGGCTCAGGTCGGTCGGCCTCGGCCCGACCGGCAGGCGTTGGTCGCTGCGAGCGCGCGCCGGGTTCAAAGCGAAACGGCCTGCGGAGGCTCTGCGGAGCCTCTGCGGGGGCTCCGGGAGGGCCCCGCGGAGGCTCTGCGCAGGCTCTGGCCTATCGGCGCGGTTCCGGGCAAGATCGCCCGCCACCGAGGAGGATTGCCCGCCATGCCGCTGCCGGCCGACACCGACGTCTCCACACCGAGGCACCTCAGGGACAAGTACGCCGTCGTCGGGGTTGGCGAGACCACCTATACGCGCGGCTCCGGCAAATCGACGCGCGCGCTCGGCACCTGGGCGGTGCGCAACGCCATCGCCGACGCCGGGCTCACCGCCGCCGATGTCGACGGCATGCTCTCCTACTCGATGGGCGATTCCACCTTCGGCTCGTTCATCGCCGGCGATCTCGGCATCCGGCTCAACTTCTTCATGGACGTGCTCGGCGGCGGCTCCTCGACCGAGGCGCTGGTCGGCATCGCCATCGGCGTGATCGAGGCCGGCCTGTGCAAGACGGTCGCCATCTTCCGCGCCATGAACGGCTATTCCCAGGTGCGCATCGGCGGCACCGGGGCGCGCTCGGCGGTGCCGGTGACGGGCGACATGCTGCATTCCAGGGCCTACGGCTGGCAGAGCGCCGGCCAGCACTTCAGCTTCACCTTCATGCGCCACATGTACGACTACGGCACCACGCCCGCGCAGGTCGCGGCCGTGCGAGCGGCGCACAGCGCGCACGCCTCCAACAATCCCAAGGCCTACTACAAGGAGCGGGTCAGCGTGGACGACGTCCTGGCGAGCCGCATGATCTGCAAGCCCCTGCACCTGCTCGACTGCTGCGTGGAGACCGACAACGCCACCGCCATCATCGTCACCCGTGCGGAAAGGGCACGCGATACGCGCCACACCCCGGTACTGATCCGGGGCGTGGTGGGGCGCTGCTGCAAGCCCCGCGCCGACATGCACTACCAGGCCGGACCGATCTCCACCGTGGCCGGCCACTATGCCACGCAACATCCTGTGGCCCAATTCCGGCGTGGGCCCGGACGACGTTGACGCCACCGGCTCGTACGATGCCTTCACCTTCACCACCATGCTGCAACTCGAGGACTACGGCTTCTGCAACAAGGGCGAGGGCGGGCAATACGTGAGCGACGGCACCATCCAGCTGGGCGGCCGGCGCCCGAACAACACCAGCGGCGGGCACTTGTGCGAGGGCTACACGCACGGCATGAGCATGGTGATCGAGAACGTGCGCCAGCTGCGCCACGACGCGGACGACAGCTGCCCCGTAGGCCCCGACGGCCGCCGCCGGCACAGCTACGACTACCGCGCGGGCGGCTGCCGCCAGGTGCGGGACTGCGAGGTCACCGCCAACCTCGGCTGGGCCACCCCGGGTACCGGCTCGGCCATGGTGCTCCGCCGCGCCTGACGGCCGCCCGGCGTCCTCGGGTCGCCCCAGCTCGAGACAGGCGAGGTTGCAGCAGGAGAGACGACATGGCGACCTTCTCCTCCGACGGTGTGCGCATCGCCTTCATCGACACGGGAAGCGCCACGGGCGGACAGGCGGCGCGACGGCGGCGACTGGCGGCGCGACTGGGCGCCCAGCCCGCGACCCGGTGCTCCTGCTGCACGGCTTCGCCTCCAGCGTGCGCGACAACTGGCAGGACCCCGGCTGGGTGGATGTCCTCGTCCGCGAGGGGCTTCCGCGTCATCGCCATGGACAACCGCGGGCATGGCGAGAGCGAGAAGCTCTACGACCCCGCGGCCTACACCGCGCCCATCATGGCCGAGGACGCGCGCCGTCTCCTGGACCATCTGGGCCTCGCCCGCGCCGACGTGATGGGCTACTCCATGGGTGCGCGCATCACGGCCTTCCTGGCCCTCGCGCACCCTGAAAGAGTACGCAGCGCCGTCTTCGCGGGCCTGGGCGGCAACATGGTTCGCCCGATGGCGGGCACCGGCCCGATCGCCGCCGCCCTGGAGGCAGCCTCCATCGACGAGGTCAAAACCCCACCGCCCGCACCTTCCGCGCCTTCGCCGAGAAGACGGGCAGCGACTTGAAGGCGCTCGCCGCCTGCATCCGCGGCAGCCGCGATCCCCTGTCCCGCGAGACGATCGCGACCTTGCGCTGCCCCGTCCTGGTGGTAACGGGCAGCGAGGACGTAATCGGCGGCCCGGCCCAGGATCTGGCCGCCCTGATCCCCGGCGCCGAGGCCCTCACCGTCCCCCGCCGCGACCACATGCGCACCGTCGGGGACCGGGTGTACAAGGAGGGCGTCCTGGCGTTCCTGCAGAGGCGGGTGTGACGTTCCGGCGGCGCTCTCGATCAGGCGCGCAACCGGATTGGCAAACCAATGCGGGCTTTGATCTCCGTGTAAACGTCTATGGTTGACGCTGCGCCCACCTCGATCGTCGCTGCCAGCGCATACGGCACGGGCACTTCGAGAGCGTCCGTCGGCGATGCACAGCTCACATCGAGACGGATGCCCTGGTCGGCGAAGAAGATCGCGGGATCATCGCCCGACCAGCGTCGATGCAGCAGCGTGCCGCGGCGCGCCAAATTCTCGTCCGGCTGTGCCTTCTCTGCCTCGGCGCCGATCGCCGTGCCGCCATCGAATCCAGCGAGTTCGAGGCCCAACGCCGCCGCGCGATAACCGCGATGCCGGAAGCTCACCGGCGTGAGCCAAGCGAGCGTCGCGGTCAACGCCCGCCATTCGGCCTGACCGCTCAAGGTCGATGGCAGCGGCAGTTCGTGCTGGTCGGTACGGTCGCGCTCGATCTCGCCGGTGAACAGGATGACGGCCCGCTGCTCGGTCGCCGTGAGCACGCGCGCCGTGTCGGCGCTGCCAAGGCCCAGGAAGCGCGACTGCTCGATCCGCCGGTGCTGCCACGAGCCGATGCCGCTTCGCGCGCCAGGTCGTCGACGAGCGCACCGGCATCCGCATCCCACGCCGCCGCATGCCCGAGCAGCGCTTTCAGCACGACGGCGAGGTGCTCGTCGGCGACGGCAATTCCCTCCATGGACCTGCAGCGCCGCTTCGAGGCGCGCCGCCTCGTGCGTCGCCAGCGCTGCCGCCGGACTTGTGCCGAACACATTGCGATAGCCCTCGATGCCGCCGGCCCGCAGCGCCGTCGCTGCCTGGATTCCGAAATAAGCGACCCGGCGAATTCGGCGGGCCCGATCGACAACCGACCCTCATCCAGGCTTGGCGCGCACAAGCTCGCGGCCGCCATTCATCAGGATCTCGGGCTTCGGGCCCGCGCGGCGCCGGTGCCGAGCGCCGAGGTCACGTTCGGCAGCGTGTCGACATGATAGGGGTCGAGGCTCATCGCTCCCGTCGTGCCGTCGAACACGGCATCGCGATGCCGCGCGCCGATCGTCAGCACGTTCACGGCCTCGGCGGGCGACAGCAGCGTGCGCCGCGTCTTCTCGGGCCATCACGGCCGACAGCACCAGCGATGTGCGCTCCGCCGCGTCCATGTCCTCGAATTCGGTCGTGTGTCGCCGACGCCCGGAACCGGCAGACGGTCGGCGATGTTGCCGGCGCTGACCAGGATCAGCAGCCGGTAGTCGAAGGCGAAGCGGTCGAGCAGCCGGGCCCACGGGCTCACCATGCCGGCGAAGCGCCGCTTCGGCTCGCCGAGCGACAGATTGATGATGCGCACGTCGGGCGCGGATGCCGGAACCGCCGGCGGGCCCGCCTCGCCGACCAGCATGCGCTGCGAGCGCCTTATACACCGACGTACACCGCGAGGACATTACCGGGAAAGCGCTCCGCGCCGGCGCCATCCGGCACCAGCACGGGGCGCACATAGAGCCTGATGCGGCAACGGGCTCGGCGCATGCCCGTCGCCGTGCAGGATGATCGAGGCCATCTCGGTGCCGTGCTGGCGCTGATGCGCCTCGTAGCGGGCTGTCGTGATCGTCGGGGTCGTCGAGCACCAGACGGCCCGGTCAGGGCACGATGGCCCGTCAGCGGCATGCCGTCGAAGAGCGCGATGATCGGCGCGCGGTCCTCGACATGGCGGCAGAGCCGTCGTGCAGTCGGCGCCGCCGCCGGCTCGAGCTCGTGTATGGCGATCGGCGCCAGCGTCTGCGGCAAGAGCAGCATGATCTCGTCGACGGCCGCCAGCCCGCGGTCCCTCTCGGCGATCAGCGTGGCCATCGCCTGCGCCGGCAGCTCGACCAGCAGCGCATGATAGAGGATGTCGGCGATTTCGCGCTCGTCGACAACCGTACCGCCGAGATCCGCGATGCGCTGCCGCGCAGCGTACGGGCGGCGCGCATCCGATCGGCTGCATTGGTCCGATACCACAGCTCGATCTCGATCCGGCGGGGCTCGTTCGGGAAATGCGGCGATATCCTCAGCGAAGGCCTCGCGCGCCTCCTCGCTGAAGCGGTCCTCCGGACCCCACGGGCGGATGTCGCTCAGATGATCGAAGAGATCGCGCCATGCCGTCAGGCCGTGGCCAAGGTTCTGCCCGCTGCTCGTGGCGCTCCCACAGGGCCACAAGGCTGCGCAGCTGCGCTTCGCCCGGCATCGCGAAGTAGAGCCGGTGCACGGAAGGCTTGTCCGAGCGATCCCGGCCGGCCGGGGTTGGCATCAGCGGGAAATCTGCATCCACCGCTGTCGTCTCGTCCTCGTCCATCAGCTCGAAGCCGAGCGCGGCGAGCGCGCGGTAGACCTTTTTCACGTCGGGAAGGTCGGCGAGCTCGAACACCACGGCGCGCTCGGGCGCGATGCTTCCCGGATCATTGCGCAACTCCGCTAGCCCTTGGGGCGTCGCAAGCCGCTGCGAGAGCCGCGTGAAGCGCCCGCCAAGACGCTGACGCTGGCGGTCGCGGCCGGGCACCCGCACCTGGCTGCGGGGAAACTTCGCGCCGTCGCTACCGGCGCGCGGGACGTTGTTGGGGGCAGGAAGGGCAATAAATGGAAGGTCGGTCATGGGCGTGGCAACTCAAAGAGGGGTGTCGTCACCCCCGCCCTTCGATCGCCTGCTTGCGCTCCAGCCAGACGGGAACCACTCCGCCGATGACCGACTTCACCGTCGCCTCCTCGCCTCCAAGCGCCAGCTGGCGGCGCACGTCGAGGCAGAACTCCTCGGCCTCGGCATAGCTGATGCGGCCGATTTTCTTGACCAAGCCGCGTGGAGTGATTCCTGCGGGTCCTGGCAGCGAGGAGAGGAAGCGGGCGAGGTAGGCTTCGAGCGCCGCCGTAGTCGGCGCTGGCAGCGTGACGCGGATCTGGAAGCGGCGCCAAGTGGCGCGATCGAGAAGCTCGGGATGGTTGGAGGCGGCGACGACCACCGTGCTCGACGGCAGGTCGTCCATCTGCATGAGCAGCGACGCTACAACGCGCTTGATCTCGCCGGTCTCATGGGTATCCCCACGCTCTTTGCCAACCGCATCGAACTCGTCGAAGAACAGCACGCACGGGATCGTGCGGGCATACTCGAACACGCGCCTGAGCCGGGTGGCGGTCTCGCCCAGATAGCTCGCGACGATGGCGTCGTATCTGACCACCAAAAATGGCACCGCCAAGGCCTCGGCCAGACTTTCCGCAAGCGAGGTCTTGCCATTGCCGGGCGGTCCCACCAGCAGCACCCGATGCCTGGGCGAGAGGCCTTGTGCCCGCAACATGCTTGCCTTCTGCTGCTCGGCAATGAGCTGCCGGCAGGCGCGCTGCACCGTTGCGGGAAGAACCAGATCCTCGAGCCGGCGCTCGGGCACGAGGTCGTAGAGCAGCTCCTTGGCCGGATGGCGCTCGGCCGTCTGGCCCGCCGGCCGCTGGCGCATGCCGTGACGGACCACCTGATCGAGGCGCTCGGCCAGCACCGTGTGCTGCTTGCCGCGCTCCTCGGCAATGATCGCCTCGGCCACGGTGCGCGCACCCTGGGTGTCGCCGGCGATGCCGGCCTTGACGAGGTTCACGAGGAGATCGGCGCGTGCCATGGGTCCAGTCCTTTCGATCGGGCAACGCCACTCGTCGAGCAACGCACACGATCAGCCACTCTCATGGAGACGGCGGAGATGAACAAAACATGGCATTCATCCCCAAATCTGAGGGTAGCGGACCAAGTCGCGGACGCAAAGACGATTCTGTGATCCTTGCGAAAGCTCCCTGTGCACTTTGGGCAGCCGAGCGCCGAGATGTACTCGGCATAGGGTCCTTGGAGAGCCGCAGGTCGTTCTTGTGTCGGTCACGCACCGTCGGGTCGACGGCGGCCGCCATGGTGTCGTCTCGCATGCGCACGTCGGGCAGGACCCCGAGCCCAGTTGCTCGACCACACGCTAAGACACCGCCCCGCTCCGCGCCCGCGCGTTCAGATACCCCGCCACCAGTATGGTAAGCACCCCCGGCACAATCGCGGCGATGTTCACGTAGCTCACCACCGCCATCGGGTTGAGCGCCTCCTCGAGGCCGCCGATGCCGTCGCGCGCGTAGATCAGCACGTAGCCCGCCACCACGAACACCACGCCCGCCGCCGACAGGCCGTAGCCGAACGCCCGCAAGGAGCGGGCCACCGCCACACCCGGGTGCACCGCGTCTCCCTGCCGGCTGGCCGGCCGGGGCAGCCTCGCCATCAGCACCGGCAGCAGGTTGAAGAGCGCGATCAGCAGCAGGAAGACGCCGGCCAGCACGCCCATGAACAGATTGCGCGTGCTCGCCGCCTGCTTCAAGGCCACCGCCATGGGCACCGAGACGACTTGCGCGCCAACGATCTCGTCGCGCTTCCAGCCGTAGCCGTTCTGCGCGCCGTACCGTGCCACCATCGACTTCGGGGCCTCCTGCGCCAGGCCGTGGCACGAGAGGCAGGGCGCGCGGCTCACGATCGGGTGGGACAGGTGCAGGACGCGGCCGTTGTGGGTCTGGCGCTCCGTGATCAGCTCCGCCTTGTGCGGGCTGCGGCGGAAGTCGTCGATGATGTCCGCCTCCCAGTCGAGCGCGCGGTTCGAGAGGTTGACCGGATTGAGCGCCGGCTCGCGATAGGCATAGTCGGTGAACTTGTCCGCCAGCAGCGCGAAGTTCTTGCCTGCCGCGTAGGCCGGCACGGTCTGCGGGTGAAACTTGTCGGCGTCGGTCTTGGCACTCAGCAGCGGCGCGATCTCGTTGGAGGTGTAGGTGCGGATGCCGGCTGCAGCCTCCATCATGATGCGGGCCTTCTGCAGCACCTCGGCCCGGGCAATGCTCTCCAGGAAGGGGGTGGAGAGCAACGCGAACATCTCGACCACGACGGCCGCCACCGTCAGAAGGATCAGATTGACCTTCAACGAGACACTCACCGCACTCGCTCCCCGGTTCCCGTATCGTGGCGGCGTCAGTGGATCGGCAAAGCCCCTCGCCCGCTCGCAAAGGGCGCAGTGGGCCGCTACGCACCACACGTACTACGACGATCGGATGCTCCCGGATACTCGCAGTGGTGCCCGTTGCTCGTCTCCGTAGCCGGAGCGCAACTTAAAGCCCGACATCGCGGCGCAACTGCGGCACACTCGTGCGTGCACGCAGAGTTGCCTCGCCTGCCCGGTCGGACCCGGTCGGACCCCGTATGCGGTGGGACAAATCCCTCAGATCGCCTGCTCGGTCTGGGCGTCGAAGAAGTGCAGGCGCTCCGGGTTGACGGCGAGGCGCAGCTCGTCGTCGGGACGGACGCGCACCGTCGGCTCGACGGCGGCCACCATGGTGCCGTCGCCCACGCGCACGTCGAGCAGGATCTCCGAGCCCAGCTGCTCCACCACCTCCACCCTGGAGGAGAAGGTGAGCCCCGCGGGCGCGGCGCCGTCCGCCACGCGCAGGTCCTCCGGGCGGATGCCCAGCGTCAGCTGCCGCCCGATGTGGCCGCGCAGGCGCTCGGCCTGCGCGCGCCGGCAACGCGATCTCCATGCCGTCGTTCGTGCGCCGCCAGACCGCCGCCGCCGTCCACCATGGTCACGGTGGCGAAGTTCATGGCCGGCGAGCCGATGAAGCCGGCGACGAACTTGTTGGCCGGGTGGTTGTAGAGCTCGAGCGGCTCGCCCACCTGCTGCACCTCCCCGTCCTTCATGACCACCACCCGGTCGCCAAGCGTCATGGCCTCGACCTGATCGTGGGTGACGTAGACGGCGGTGGTGCCGAGGCGCTGGTGCAGCTTCTTCAGCTCGACGCGCATCTGCACCCGGAGCTTGGCGTCCAGGTTGGAGAGCGGCTCGTCGAACAGGAACACGCGCGGATGGCGCACGATGGCGCGGCCCAGCGCCACGCGCTGGCGCTGGCCGCCGGAGAGCTGGCGCGGCTTGCGCTTCAGGAGCTCGCCGATGCCCAGGATGTCGGCCGCCGCGGCCACGCGCTTGGCGATCTCGCGCTTGTCGAACTTGCGCATCTTGAGGCCGAAGGCCATGTTGTCGAACACGCTCATGTGCGGGTAGAGCGCGTAGTTCTGGAACACCATGGCGATGTCGCGGTCCATCGGGGCCAGGTCGTTCACCACCTGGCCGTCGATGGCGATGTCGCCGGAGGAGATCGCCTCGAGGCCCGGCGATCATCCTGAGCGTGGTGGTCTTGCCGCAGCCCGACGGCCCGACCAGGACCACGAACTCCTTGTCGTAGATGCTCAGGTTGACGTCCTTGACGGCCTGGACCGTGCCGTAGAGCTTGTTGATGTTCTTCAGTACGACCTGCGCCATGCGGCCTGCCGGACGGTCCATCTTCAACCTTTCACGGAGCCGGTGAGCCCCGAGACGTAGTGCTCGACGAAGAACGAGTAGGCGATCGCCACCGGGATCGACCCCAGCAGCGCGCCCGGCCATCAGCTGGCCCCCAGAAGAACACGTCGCCGCGGATCAGCTCGGACGTGACCCCGATGGGCACCGTCTTCTGCTCCGGCGAGGAGAGGAACACGAGCGCGTAGATGAACTCGTTCCACGACAGCGTGAAGGCGAAGATGCCGGCCGACAGGATGCCGGGGATCGCCACCGGGATGATGATGTAGAGCATCGCCTGCCAGCGCGAGGCGCCGTCGATGCGCGCGCATTCCTCCAGCTCCTTGGGCACCGCCTTGAAGTAGCCCATCATCAGCCAGGTGCAGAACGGGATGAGGAAGGTCGGATAGGTGAGAATGAGCGCCCACGGCGTGTCGCCGAGGCTGTAGTTGCGGATGATCTCGGCCAGCGGGATGAACAGCAGGGTCTGCGGCACCAGGTAGGTGATGAAGATGCCGGTGCCCAGGCCGCCGGCGAAGGGGAAGTTGAGCCGGGCCAGGGCGTAGCCGGCGAACACCCCGCAGACGAGCGAGATGACGGTGGACGGCCATCGCAATGAACATGGTGTTCCACATCCAGGTGGCGAACAGGGTCTCCTGCGAGCAGGCCCTTGACGTGCTCCCACGTGGGCTGGCCGGTCCAGAACGGGTTGTAGTTGACGGCGTTCCACGGCCGGTAGAGCTCGCCGTCGGGCCTGATCGCGGTGATTACCATCCAGTAGAACGGGAACAGCAGGAACAGCAGGAAGAACGCCATCGGCAGGTAGAAGAACACCCACCTCTTCCAGCGCGCACCTTCGATCATGGCTTACCGGACCTCGACGCGACGGATGTAGAGCAGCTGGACGACGACGATCAGGAACAGGATCGGGAACATGGCGAGCGAGATCGCCGCCCCCTGGCTCAGCAGCCCGGTGCCGACGCCGATCTGGTAAGCGTAGGTGGCGAAGAGATGGGTGGCGTTGGCGGGGCCGCCGCCGGTCATGACGTAGACGATCTGGAAATCGGCGAAGGTCTGGATCACCGAGAACAGCACGACCACCATGGTGACCGGCAGCAGCAGGGGCCAGGTCACGTACCAGAAGCGCTGCCAGGGCCGCGCGCCGTCGATGGCCGCCGCCTCGCTCAGCTCCGGGCTGATGGTCTGCAGGCCGGCGAGCAGGCTGATGGCGAAGAACGGCACGCCGCGCCAGATGTTGACGACCATGATGGAGATCATGGCGAGGTCCGGATCGCCCAGCCAGTTGATGCGCCCGGTGATGGCGCCGAGGCGATAGAGCAGCCAGTTGAGCACGCTGAAGGTCGGATCGAACATCCACTTCCAGGCGAAGGTGGAGAGCACCGTGGGGATGATGAACGGCAGCAGGATGAAGGCGCGCGTGAATGCCTTGCCGCGGAAGCTGCGGTTGAGCAGCATCGCCAGCCACAGTCCGAGCCCCAGCTTGAAGACGGTGGTGACGCCCGTATAGAGGAAGGTGTTGTAGACCGACGTGCGGAAGATGCTGTCGCTCCACAGCCGGCGGTAGTTCTCGAGCCCCACGAAATCGCCGGGCACGCCCACGCGCAAGTCGGTCACCGACAGCACGATGCCGCGCACGAACGGGTAGGCGATGAAGAGGCCGAGCAGCAGCATGGTCGGCAGCAGCAGCAGGAAGGCGAGCTTGCGCTCGTCCTCGAGCAGCCGCTGCCGTCGGGGTGGCGGGGCGTCGCCCAGCGCCGCTCGTGGTGACTGCGGTGGCAGCCATGGTGGCCTGCGATGTTGCATGTTGCACTTCGCTCCCCCCTCTGAAGGCCGAGGGGGAGCCTGCGCGGACGCCGTCAGCCGTACACGCGCTTGAGCTCGGTCTCCGCCCACCGCACGGCGTCTGCAGCCGGCATGCCCTGAACGGCCTTCGCGTACATGTCCGTGATGATGTACTTGGAGAGCACCTCGGCGGCCTTGGCGCCCGAGGGGCCGGCGTAGCCGGGCGCGCGACCGAGACGGCCGGCCACCTTGTAGGGCGCCATGACGGGGTCCTCGCCCCAGACCTTGTGCTCCTCCCACACCGCCGTGCAGGGCGTGGCGAAGCCCTTCTGCGAGATGAACCACCGCTCGTAGACCGCCCGGGAATGCGCCCACGTCAGGAGCTGCTTCGCCGCATCCTGGTTGCGTGAGTACCTGGGCAGCACATGCGAGTGGTAGGTGTGCATGGAGAACTGCCCGGCCGGACCCCTGGGCAAGGGAGCATGCAGGATGTCGTCCTTCAGCTGGCGTGCCCGCCGGCGTCAGGTACTTGTTGGGATTGCGCAGAATTCGATGTAGATCGAGGCGCCGTTGAGGGTGGCGCTGATGGTCTGGGACAGGAACGCGCGGTTGTTGTTGGTGTCGTCCCAGGCGAGGCCGCCCTCGTCGTGCGCCTCCTTCCAGAACGCCGTCATGAAGTTGACGGACTCGACGCTCTCCTTGGTGTTGATCACCACCGTCCGGCCGTCCGCCTCCACCTCCTTGCCGCCGAAGGACCAAAGGAGGGGATAGGAGAAGGTCGGCGCGTCGCCGAAGGTGTGGCCCAGCGTCTGCCCGATCGGGCGGCCCTTGGCCTTGAGCCGCTTGCCGATCTCGCGATAGGCCTCCCACGTCTCCGGGAAGGTGTTGGCGCCCTCCTCGGCGAACCAGGATTTGCGGTAGGCGATCATCCCGCCGATGATGGCCCAGGGCATGGACGCCCACTTGCGGCCGTCGTTGGAGTTGGCGCGCACCAGCGGATAGTGACCGCCTTCGGCCTTGCCCAGCGTCTCCACGAGATCCGTCAGGTCGACGACGCTCTCGGCATAGAGCTGCGGGTGGTTGTTGTTGAGCATGATCAGGTCGGGGCCCGCGCCAGACTGGATCGCCGACGTAATGCGCGGCTGCAGATCGTTGGCGTTCACCGTCTCGAAGGTGATCTTGAGGCCCAGCGCCTTCTGCGCCTCGGGCAAGAGCTCCTTGCGCAGCAGCTGATCGGAGGCCGGAACGAAATCATTCCAGCGCAGCCAGTGCACGGTCGAGCCCTGGGCATAGGCAGGGGCGCTGCCGGACGCCAGGATGCCGGCGATGCCGCCGGCCTTTGCAGCCACGGCGCCGGTCGCCGAAAGTTGCACAAATCTGCGCCGCGAAATGCGAGCCATCAGTCAAACCTCCCTATGTACGGCCGCGCGTCTTGCGCCGCCCCCTTTTTGGGATGTGCCCTGGTGGGAGACACTCCCTTGTTGGAGAGAAAAGTGTAGGCGCGCCAATCGCCCGAGGCAAGCGACCACAAGCTGCGCGAGACAGACCTTGCGGAAAGCGGCCTGCATCGATGATAGCTGGGCGTGCAAGGCCATCAGTTTCGGCGGTGAGGCAAATTCGGCGATGGGAGCTCGGTTCCCCTTGGCATGCCCAGGACCAGCCGAGCGAGGGTCCGCGACTACGCCGCCCCTCTTCGGAGCAGCCACCCAAAAGCAACGGCGGGCAGGGCCCGCCGTCCAGCGTGTTGCTCGTGTCGCTGACGCGTCAATCGCTGTCGGTGCAGCCCCGGCGGCGGTTGCAGGTGCCGTAGTTTGGCCGATCGCCATACGCGCTCGGCCAGGGGTCGCCGTCGCTGCAGCCCGGTCCACAGCTGCGGCCAAATGCTTCCGGATCGGACTGCTGAGCCTGGGCAAGAGAGGTGGTTGCGACGACCGCTCCCGCCGCGACGCCGGCTCCGATGCCCAAGGAAGCCAGCAGAGAACGCCGACTGATGCGCTGCGAGGAAATATCGGCCTCGGTAAGCGTCGCCCGCTTGTCGGTCAAGTTCTTGTCATCAGATGTCATGAGCAAGTACTCCAGGAGATAGCCCCATTTAGCACGTGTACGTTTACCACTTTATTCTAATTCTACAAGTGCACGATCGAGCAAAACCCCCAGGCGTAATCCCGAATACTCGATATGCGTGCATGATATATTTTGCGCAACTTCTACGGGACAACGGAGAATCCCGCTCGGCGAGCTTGGCCGGCGCAGAGCGATTTCAGCGCTCGCCGGGGGCTGCGACTTGCGCCGCCGACGGCGCAGGGGGTGGCGCCGCGGGTGGGGGTGGAGTCGCGGTCACCAGCGCGGTGGTCAGCAGCTGCTCGCCGTCGATCCAGTCGGTCGCCAGCCGGCTCGTCTGCAGCTCCTCGCGCGTCAGCCAATGCAGGCTGTGGCTCGGCGTCGCCAGGATGAGCGGCAGGATCGGGTCGCCGACGCCCATCTCGGTGAAATAGCGCCTGATCTCGTGGTAGGTCCGCGGCGGGGTGCGCGTCTCTACCATGTGCCGGGTGACCCTGCGCACCGAGACGTGCCTTTTGCGGCTGCCCGCCGGCCTGTAGGCCGGCAGCACCGACGTGTAGACGTAGAACGACCTCACACGATGCACCCCCACGAACGTCTCGGCGCCGACGAGGCGGCGCCTGCCCGCAGCGAGGATGAAGGCGCAGGAGGAGGCGCACTTGGAGAGGTGGGCTTTGGGCAGGCCGGTCAGCATACCGTCTGTCTCGGCCTTGCGACAGGCCGCATCCGCCGGGGCGCAGGGCGTGAAAACGGTGCTGGTCACCACCACATCGAGGCCGTGGCGGCGCACGAGGCGGCCGATGGCAAACGCCTCGCGCACCTTGCCGCCGCTCGAATCGACGAGCACAGGCACCTTGCGGTCACCGAGCTGGCGCAGGACCTTCCTGAGGCGGGCGACCGAGCCGGTCTCGATCTTGCCCTGTGCGGCGATCCATTCCGGGCAGTGCGGCTCGCAGCCCGGCTGGGCGCTGCGCACCAGGTAGACCTGCATCGCAGGCTCGACGACGGGCTGCGGTCTCGCCTGTTGGGCCAAGGAACCTGACGCGCTCCACGCCAGACCCAGACCGCACACGGCAACGACAACGAGCCTCATCCGGTCTCCCCCACGCAAACGATCGGCCGTCCGACGGCACCATACCGCCGGGCCAGCAGGATTCCATAGCGCGCCCGGAGGCTGTGGCAACCGAGCTGTATGGGAACCCAATGGTCAGCCTCTCGACTATGACTATAAGCGGAAGCCTTTCGGATCGGCTAAAGGCAGGCCCTCCCCCGGGGCCGAGCCGGTCTGGCGCGCCATTCTTCAAATTGGAGGTTTTCAGATGAACCGCATTCCACCCGACCGGCGCCCGGATCGGGCCCACGATGCGCCACCAGATGTACCGCGCGCCGAAATCCGCCGGTCTTTTGACGCCGCCCGGCCGCTCCGCTAATTTCCGCCGCGCACGACAGGTTTTCGCTCGAATGGTCAAACACGTCAATCCAGACGTTCGACATCATCGTGGTCGGCGGCGGCCATGCCGGCTGCGAGGCTGCGGCGGCGGCTGCGCGCATGGGGGCGCGCACGGCGCTCGTCACGCACCGCTTCGCCACCATCGGCGAGATGTCGTGCAACCCGGCCATCGGCGGCCTCGGCAAGGGCCACCTGGTGCGCGAGATCGACGCCCTCGACGGCCTGATGGGCCGGGTGGCCGACGCCGCCGGCATCCAGTTCCGCCTGCTCAACCGCTCCAAGGGCCCGGCCGTGCAGGGCCCGCGCGCCCAGGCCGACCGCAAGCTCTACAAGGCCGCCATGCAGGCCGCCATCCGCGCCACGCCCAACCTGGAGGTGATCGAGGCCGCGGTCGAGGACCTCATCGTCGAAAAGGGCGCCGCCGCCGGCATCGTCACGGCCGACGGCCGCCGCCTCCGGGCGGGCGCGGTCGTGCTCACCACCGGCACCTTCCTGCGCGGCCTGATCCACCGCGGCGAGGAGAAGACGCCCGGCGGCCGGCACGGCGAGGCGCCGGCCAACGGCGCTCTCCCGGCGCCTGCTGGCCCTCGACCTCGCGGTGGGCCGGCTCAAGACCGGCACGCCGGCGCGGCTCGAACGGCATTCGATCGACTGGGCCTCGCCTCGAGATGCAGCCGGGCGACGCGGAGCCCGTGCCCTTCTCGTTCCTCACCGGCCGCATCGCCAACCCGCAGATCGAGTGCGGCATCACCGCCACCACCGAGGCCACCCATGCGCTGATCCGCGCCAACCTGCACCGCGCGCCCATGTACTCCGGCCAGATCGAGAGCGTGGGCCCGCGCTATTGCCCCTCCATCGAGGACAAGGTGGTGCGCTTCGGCGAGCGCGCGGGCCACCAGATCTTCCTGGAGCCCGAGGGCCTCGACGACGACACCGTCTATCCCAACGGCATCTCCACCTCGCTCCCGGCCGAGGTGCAGGAGGCCTTCCTGCGCACCATCCCGGGCCTGGAGAAGGTGGCCATCAAGCGCTTCGGCTATGCCATCGAGTACGACTACGTCGACCCGCGCGAGCTCCTCCCCACCCTGGAGGTGAAGAGGCTCCCGCGCCTGTTCCTGGCCGGCCAGATCAACGGCACCACCGGCTACGAGGAGGCGGGCGCGCTCGGCCTTGCCGCCGGCATCAACGCCGCGCTGAAGGCCGCCGGGGATGCGCGCGATTTCCTGGTCTCGCGCGCCGACGGCTACATGGGCGTGATGATCGACGACCTCGTCACCCGCGGCGTCTCCGAGCCCTACCGCATGTTCACCTCGCGCGCCGAGTACCGCCTGCGCCTGCGCGCCGACAACGCCGACCAGCGCCTCACCCCGCGCGGCCTCGACCTCGGCTGCGTCGGTCCCGAGCGGCGCGCGGCCTTCGCGGCGCGGTGCCGGGCGCTGGATGAGGGCCGGCGCCTGCTCGAGGGGCTGTCGCTGACGCCCAACGAGGCCGCCCGCCACGGCCTGCAGCTCAACAAGGACGGCCGCCGGCGCACCGCCCTCGAGCTGCTCGCGCATCCGGCGTCGGCCTCGCGCGGCTCGCGCCGCATCTGGCCGGAGATCGGCCGCATGGCCCCGGCCGATCGCCGCCCAGCTCGAGGTGGACGCCCGCTACGCCACCTACGTCGAGCGCCAGGAGGCCGATATGGAGGCCGTCCGCCGCGAGGAGGGCGTGCGCATCCCCGCGGACCTCGACTATGCCGCCGTCCCGAGCCTGTCCACCGAGGTGCGCCAGAGGCTCGACGCCCTGCGCCCGGCAACCCTGGCCCAGGCGGCGCGCATGGAGGGCATGACCCCGGCGGCGCTGGTTCTGCTGGCCGCCCACCTGCGCCGAGCCCCGACCCGCCAGTCGGCCTGAGCTTGGTGTGTCATCCCGGAATTGCGCCCCGGATCAAGTCCGGGCAGGCTGCGCAATATCCGGGACCCAGGGCCAGAGGGGAGCGTGGGGCCAAGAGGAAGCGTGGAGCCCCGGACCCTGGGTACCGGGTCTCGCCCTGTCGGGCGAGCCCGGCATGACACCTGCAAGCTCAACTCCGACTACCAGCGCCGCAAGTCCCGAACGCGGACGATGGGCCCGCGCTGGTAGCCGTAGTAGTGGCGCGTCCGCCCATAGGAGCCATAGCGGCGCCCGTTGTACCCGTATCGGCAGCCCCTGGCCCGCCGCCGCGCGTAGGCGACCGGGGCCCTGTAGTAGCGGCCGCAGCCGCCGCCGTTCCACCCTGGCCCGTAGGCCGCCCCGTAGAGGTTCGGACCGTAGAAGTTCTGGCCGTAGAAGCTCGGCGGCTGCACATAGATGACAACGGGAGGGATGTTGTCGTCATAGTTGTAGCCGTCCCAGGCGTTATATCCGTATCCGTTGTAGTATCCGGTGTTGCCGTAGCCGTCCGTTGCCGTAGCCGTATCCGTAGCCGTACCCGTTTCCGTATCCGTTGCCGTACCCGTTGCCGTATCCGTAACCGTTGCCGTAGCCGTAACCGTTGCCGTAGCCGTTACCGTAGTAGCCGCTGCCGTAATAGCCGTTGTTGCCGTAGCCGTAGCCGCAGGGGTTGCCACAAGCCATGGCGCTGGCGCTGCCGAACGCGATGGCGCTCACGGCCACGCAAATGCGGAGGGAGGTGCGCATTCCTGGATCTCCAGATGTTGTGCTGTTGCGATGAAAGCCACCGAGAAGTCTGCGTCGTGACGGGCGCTAACGGTTCTGCGCCCAGCCGTCGACGTGCCGGTAGCGATGATACGCCGGCGGATCATAGTCGTCGTCGTCGATCCGCACGCGGCGGGTCCTGTGCCCCGGGTAGCTGTACTCGGGACCCGGCGGACCGTAGTGGGCTGCGCCGTCGAGCCAAGGTTGGCCACGGCCGTAGCCCGTCGGCGGATAGTCGTCGTAGCCGACGCGCGACGCCCCATGGCCGGGGTAGCCGCGCGGCGACCTGTAGCCGTAGACCCGGTTGGGCGGAATGAGGGCGTTGGGCGGCGGCGGGACAAAGGCGTAAGGGGGATGCGGCGCGCAACGGCAGGCGCGACGACCCTGGTTGCAAGACTGCGCATCGGCGCCCGTGACGCCGAGGGCGAAGGTCGCCAGCGCAACACCCAAACCAAACACAACTCCTTTGTGAATTCGTAACCTGTGCATTCGCAACTCCGTTGGATGTGCGCGAAAAGGAGCGTCCGTCCGACCGCCGACGAAGCCTGTCCGACGGCGTACCGATGGCACACCGCTCGCGGCTCCACACTCGGGGGAAACCCGCGGCGCTGCCGGCGATTGACCTGAGGCTTGACCGGAAACGATCCGTGCTGTGTCTAAATGGCGCGATCGCAAGGGGTGCGTTCACGTTGCCATGTCGGCGCCATCGGTTTGCCGCCGTGTCGCCTCGCACCAACGCGCCCGAGGGCCGGTTTCGGCTGTCGTCGTCTTCGGCCCACAGGGGGGAGGGGACGATGTGGCCCGCTCCTCGCTCAATTTCCTGCGAGGCTCGGCTTCCGGGATGACAGCGCGCGCTACACCGGCACGGGCAGGCTCGGCTGCGCGCCGACCTGGAAGACGCGGCGGTAGCGCTCGACCTCGGCGGGCGGGCCCATCGCCTTCATCGGGTTGTCGGAGAGCTTCACGGCCGGGCGGCCGTTGGCCGAGATCACCTTGCAGACGATGGAGAACGGGTCGAGCCCGCCGTTGGGGCCGAGCCCGCGGAAGTCGTTGGTGAGCAGGGTGCCCCAGCCGTAGCCGATGCGCACGCGGCCGTGGAAGTGGCGGTGGATGCGCCTCGATGCTGTCCACATCGAGGCCGTCGGAGAAGATGGCGAGCTTGCAGCGCGGGTCCTGGCCGCGGCGCTTCCACCAGTCGATGGCGATCTCGCCGCCCTCGATGGGATCGCCGGAGTCGATGCGGATGCCGGTCCAGTGCGCCACCCAGTCGGGCGCTCGCTCCAGGAAGCCGCGGCGTGCCGTAGGTGTCGGGCAGCATCACGCGCAGGTTGCCGTCGTAGTCCTCCTGCCAGTCGGCGAGCACCTTGTAGGGCGCCTCGGCAAGCTCGCGGTCGGAGCGGGCGAGCGCGCAGTAGACCATGGGCAGCTCGTGCGCGTTGGTGCCGATCGCCTCCACCTCGCGGCGCATGGCGATCAGGCAGTTGGAGGTGCCGAGGAACGCCGGCCCCAGCCCCTCCATCATCGCCTGCACGCACCAGTCCTGCCACAGGAAGCCGTGGCGCCGGCGCGTGCCGAAGTCGGCGATGCTCAACCCGGCAAGCGCCTTGAGGCGGCCGATCTTCTCCCACACGCGGGTCATGGCGCGCGCGTAGAGCACCTGCAGCTCGAACTTGCCCATGTCCTTGGTGACGGCCCTGGAATGCAGCTCCATCAGCACGGCGAGCGCGGGGATCTCCCACATGGTGGTCTCGATCCAGGGCCCCTCGAAGGTGAGCTCGTACTGGTCGCCGGTGCGCTCCAGGTGGTAGGGCGGGAAGCGGAAGCCCTCGAGCCACTGGATGAAGTCGGGCGCGAACATCTGGCCGCTTGCCGTAGAACATGTTGCCGCGCAGCCAGGTGGAATTCGCCGCGGCGAGAGCGACAGCGTGCGGATGTGGTCGAGCTGCTCCTTCAGCTCGCCGACATCGACGAGGCTGGCGAGCTTGACCGAGCGCGGTGCGGTTGAGGATGCCGAAGGTGACCTGAGCGTCCTTGTGGCGCCGGAAGATCGTCTGCGCCATCAGCAGCTTGTAGAAGTCCGTGTCCAGCACCGAGCGGACGATCGGGTCGATCTTCCAGGTGTGGTTGTAGACGCGGGTGGCGATGTCGGTCATGGCGCGGTCGATGTCCATACGGTGTCAGACCACCCGCCAGGGTGGGTCACGCATAGGCGAAGTTGGGCTCCAGGCCGAGCAGGAAGGCGCCGGTATCCTGCAGGTGCGATTTGCGCCCCTGCGCCTGCTGCATCATGGTGCGGATGTCGCGCATGCGCCGCTCGAACGGCCCCGAGGCGAAGATGGCGTGGGCGCCCGCAATCTGCCAGGCGACATCGGCAACCGCGACCGCCTCGTGGATGGCAAAGGTTGCCGCCATGCGGATGTCGATGCGCTGGGCGGCCTCCAGCCTGCCGGAGGCGACGACCGCCTGCCAGACCTGCCCGGCGGTCGTTTCCACGTAGGTGCGGGCCGAGCGCAGGCGGGCCTCGGCCTCGCCGATCTGGAACTGCACCAGGTGGCTCTCCAAGAGCGACTGCTTGGCCAGATATGGTCGCTTCTCCCTGGCGAGCGCAATGGCGCCGTCGAGCATCGAGCGGGCAAGCCCGAGCGCGACGGCCGAGAAGCCGGCGGCGAACAGCGAGTTGAGTGGGAACTTGTAGAGCGGGCCGGGGAGGCGCACCGCCGGCAGGTAGTTCCGGCTTATGGAATAGCCCTGGGGGACGAAGTGGTCCTCGAAGCGGTAGCCGCCGCTGTTGGTGGCGCGCAGCCCGACGGCGTCCCAGCTGTCGACCCATTCGGCGGCGGAGGCGGGCACCAGGAAGATGCGGATCTCCGGCCCCGCCGCGGCGACGGTGGCGCCGCTCCTGTCGTAGACGGGAGCCATCAGGCCGAGCCAGCTGGCGTGCCGGCTGCCGCTCGACAGGGTCCATTCGCCGGTCAGCCGGTGGCCGCCGTCGACCTCGTCCGCGCGCGAGGTCTTGGGGGGGCCCCAGCTCACGGCAGCGCGCGGGCCGCTCCAGACCTCTCGGGCGATCGCGGGGTCGAGGGCGCTTGCCGTCATGGCGCAGCCGTTCATCTGGCCGACGCACCAGGCCGTGCTGGCATCGCGCCGGGCGATGGCCTCCATGGCGCGGAACCAGGTGACCGGGTCGGTCTCGTCACCGCCGTAGGCGGCCGGCAGCAGCATGCGCAACAGCCGCTGCTCGTGGAGCTTGTCGACGACCTCGGGGGTGAGCCGGCCCAGCGCCTCGTTGGCCGGGGCGGACAACTCGATCAGCCCGGCAATGCGGGCGATGCGCTCGACCGGGCCGGCCGTGTCCGGCGATGCTGAGGCTTCTGTCTTGGGCAACCCCCTGCTCCTCCAGCTGCGCGGAGGTGTCGGACCCTCCGCCCCGGCGAAGGCCGGGGCTGACACTTTACGCACAGCCAGCGTGCGAGCCAATGCGTCGGCGCGCGGGTCTGGTACTCCTCCCGCTGGCTGACCAGGAGTGGTTGCTGTCCCGCGCGCAATACGAAGGCCGAGGTAACGGCCGGTTTATTGGGCGTAGCCGGTGCAACGGTGTCAGACCCGGAGGCGGAGGGTCTGACACCCGCGTCAGAAGTCCATACCGCCCATGCCGCCCATGCCGCCCATGCCGCCCATTCCACCCATGCCGCCGCCGGGCATCGGCGGGGCAGGCTCCTTCGGTCGCTCGACTACCATCGCCTCGGTGGTGATGAGCAGGCCCGCGATCGATGCCGCGTACTGCAGGGCGCGGCGCACCACCTTGGTCGGATCGATCACGCCTTGGGAGACGAGATCGCCGTACTCGCCGGTCTGCGCGTTGTAGCCGTAAGTGTAGCTCTCCTGGTCCAGGATCTTGCCGACGACGACCGCGGCGTCCTCGCCGGCGTTCAGCACGATCTGGCGTGCCGGCATCTGCAGGGCCCTCTTCACGATGCCGATGCCGACCTTCTGGTCCTCGTTGCCGGCGTTCAGGCCGTCGAGCGCCTTGGTCGCGCGCAAGAGCGCCACGCCGCCGCCGGGGACGATGCCCTCCTCGACCGCGGCGCGGGTGGCGTGGAGCGCGTCCTCCACCCGATCCTTGCGCTCCTTGACCTCCACCTCGGTCGCACCGCCGACCTTGATCACGGCGACGCCGCCGGCGAGCTTCGCCTGCCGCTCCTGCAGCTTTTCACGGTCGTAGTCGGAGGTCGTCTCCTCGATCTGGGACTTGATCTGCGCGACGCGCGTCCCGATGTCGTCCTTGTTGCCGGCGCCATCGACAATCGTGGTGTTGTCCTTGTCGATGGTCACCTTCTTCGCCCGGCCCAGCATCGCAAGCGTGACGTTCTCGAGCTTCACGCCGAGGTCCTCGCTGATCATCTGGCCGCCCGTGAGGATGGCGATGTCCTCCAGCATCGCTTTGCGCCGGTCGCCGAAGCCCGGGGCCTTGACGGCGGCCACCTTGAGGCCTCCGCGCAGCTTGTTGACGACCAGGGTGGCGAGCGCCTCGCCCTCCACGTCCTCGGCGATGACGAGGAGCGGTCTGCCGGTCTGGATCACCGCCTCCAGCAGCGGCAGCAGGGGCTGCAGGGTGGAGAGCTTCTTCTCGTGGATCAGGATGTGGGGCTTCTCCAGCTCGGCCAGCATCTTCTCGGCGTTGGTGATGAAGTAGGGCGAGATGTAGCCGCGGTCGAACTGCATGCCTTCGACCACGTCGAGCTCGGTCTCGAGGCTCTTGGCCTCCTCCACCGTGATGACGCCCTCGTTGCCCACCTTCTTCATCGCCTTGGCAATGATCCGGCCGACCTCGATGTCGCCGTTGGCGGAAATGGTGCCGACCTGGGCGATCTCGTCGTTGGAGGTGACCTTCCTCGACTGGCGCGCGAGCTCGCCCACCACCGTTTCGACCGCCTGGTCGACCCCGCGCTTCAAGTCCATCGGATTGGACCCGGCGGCGACCGACTTGGCGCCCTCGCGCACGATCGCCTGCGCCAGGACGGTGGCCGTCGTGGTACCGTCGCCGGCGACCTCGGAGGTCCTGGCGGCGACCTGGCGCAGCATCTGCGCGCCGAGGTTCTCGAACTTGTCCTCGAGCTCGATCTCCTTGGCGACGGTCACGCCGTCCTTGCTCACGCGCGGGGCGCCGAAGGACTTCTCCAGAACGACGTGGCGGCCCTTGGGGCCCAGGGTCACCTTGACGGCGCTGGCCAGGATGTCGACGCCGCGCAGCAGGCGGTCGCGCGCGTCCTGTGAGAACTTGGCTCTTTGGCTGCCATTGTGTGCTAAGGGGGCCGGACCCCTTTCCTCTGTGCTAAGGGGGCGAGACCCCTTCCATCCACAACTCGAGTTTAGTCGGTGCTAAGGGGACGGACCCCTTTCGAATATCCGTCGAGAGTTAATTTCGAACGCAGGCGAAAGGGCTGCCCGCTTTCGCGCGGACGAGGGGAGAGGGCCGCGATCAGGGGTTGGGGACGCCGGCAACGACCTCGCCTTGCGCCGGCTTGTCGCTGACAAGTGTCGGGAATGATGATGCCACCCGTGGTCTTGGTATCCTCCTCGATGCGGATGATGCGCATCTGTCATGCAGAGGGCGAAACGTCATGGCCTCCACCTCACGGCTTCGAAGAGAGATGTCCAGGGCTCGAAGCGCGCGTCCCGAACGAACGGCATTCTCGCGCCAAGCGTGTGCGCACGATCAAATTGAGCACGACCGGCCGGTGCCAAACGCCTGTACCAACGTTTAAGGAAGCGCGGTTGGCAGTGTCAAGAGTGGAGTGCCAGATGGCGCCTCCATCTGTCAACGGCACACATCTGCGGAGCTTCCGCCAGGAACGGGTCATGCTCCTCGCAGTTCACCACTTCCAATGGAAGCGAAGAATCTCCCGAGGGTTGGCAGTGTCACTCCGGGGCGAGTGCTGCTCGAACGGGTGGCTTGGCGAATGCGCGCAGGCTCCGTTAGGCTTTCGGAACGGGACCAGGATTTGCATCGCTTCGATGGCACGGTCGCGCACTCGACCGGCGCGATCCGTGACCCCGGGCAAGGTGACGACACATGACAAAACCGACCGACAGCGACTTTCGCGCCCAGCTCGCCGGATACAGTCTGACGACGGCCGAAATTCTCTACCGCCTGCCCGATCATCCGATGCTGCTGCAGAGTTTCATCTGGCAGGAATACGACGTTCACCCGCGCTTTCCCCGCCTGCATGACTTCCTGCAGTTCTGGAGCCGCAACCTCGAAGGCCAGCTCTATCGCGTGACGGTCGCGCACCGGAAACTCATCACGCCGGCGGAGATCAAGCTCGTGGCCGCTGATTACCGTCTGCACTGAGGAGCTTCACCTGTCATCCCGGAAGCTGAGGGCGCAGCCCGAAGCTATCTACCGTGTTGGTTGTCAAGCGTGTTGAGCGTGGTGCCAAGGCTGGCCGGAGCGGAGGATGGCGTTGAGGGTGACGATGAGCTTTCGCATGACGGCGGTGATGACGACCTTGAAGGGCTTGCCACGCCGCTGCAGGGAGGCAGCGAAGCTGCGCATCAGTGGATTGTGCTGCATGGCCGCGATTGCGGCCATGTAGAGGGTAGGTCGGACCGCGGCACGGCCGGCCACGACATGGCGCGGGGCGCGCGAGGTGCCGCTGTCGTTGGCGATGGGCGCAAGCCCGGCGAGGCAGGCAGCCTCGCCTTTCGTGCAGGTGCCGAGCTGGGGCATGCAGGCGAGCAATGTGGTGGCAGTGACGGGGCCGATGCCTTTGAGGCTCCGCATGAGGCGCACCTTGGCGGCGAGCGCGTCGCTGGCCTCGATGTGGGCGGCAATCTCCGCCTCGATCGCGGCGAGCGTCTTGCGCAGGCTGGCGATGTGCGCCTTGAGGCCTCTCGTCACGCCGGCATGGCGGACGTGCTCGAGCCGGTTGCTCTCGGCAGTCAGCATCTGCTGCACCTGCTGACGCCTGGTCCTCAACTGCCTGAGGATCTCGATCTCGGGGCTGTCGGGCTCGTAGAGGCGCAGGCCTGGGGTGTTGAGACCGTAAAGAGCCAGGACGCGCGCATCGATGGGGTCGGTCTTGGCCAGGAGGCCGATGTATCTGGCGAAGTGCCGCACGCGGGCGCCGTGAGCCTTGTGGACGGGCAGACCGAGCTCGCCGCAAATCTCGAGCACATGCCTTTCGTAGCCGCCGGTGGCCTCGCAGACGACCAGGAGAGGACCAAGGCCGGCCTTGGCATTGCGATGCATCTCCCGCAGCAGCAGCTTGCGGATGGCCTTGGGCTTGTTGGCGAGCTGGTGCTGCCCGTCGCCAGGCAGGACATGGACCGCGAGGGTGTTCTTGGACACATCGAACGCGACGACGTGGTTGAACGCGCCGTAAGTCGGGCTCATAGTCATGGGGCTGGTTCCGTGATCCTGGATTGTATGCGGCCGTGTGAGGCCCTTCTACCGTTCGGATGGACGCGGAACTCGACGGCGAGGGTCAGAGATAGCCTTGGACCGTGTCAGGTCCATCCGGGACACGACCGCTCGCCGCCCATAAGGGAGGGTGGCCACCCTCCCTTATGGGCTCAGTCTCTCAGATTCTCTAATTCGACCGAGCCATCCCCGAGATACAATCCGGGACCTCGATGGGCGAGTCGGACGCTTCGGGAGGTCCCGGACCCCGGATCAAGTCCGGGGCAGCGCCGCTCGCCTTTGGCGCGCATCGCTCCGTCCGGGATGACGGGTGGTATCAGCCCCTTGGGGTCTGACACCGATGGACGAATCGCGTTACCTGGAGCACGGCCTCGAACGAACCCGTGCTCCATGCCCGACCCCGATACGCAAGCCCGAGCCGTCCAGCGCATCTTCTCGCTCGAGGATGCGGCAGCGCGGCCGCGCACACCGAGCGGCGCGGGCACGAGATCGCCCGCCGATGAGCTCCTGCGTGCCATGCGCACGGTCAAGGCGGCACGCTTCAACGCCGCGGAGCGCCTCGAGCGCAAGCATCTGGTCTCGGTGGTCGCCCTTTCCATCGTGTCGCTCTACTTCGTCGGCCTCTCGGTGTGGCAGGCAGTCTACGCCGCGAGTCTCAGCGAGCCCGCCAACCGGCTGATCACGCTCGTCTCCATCATGTCGTCGATCTGCACGCTGGTGCTGGCCCTGATCGAGGCCATGAACGACTACAAGATGAAGGCGCATCACATGCACGCCTGTGCGCTCGCGGTGAACGATCTGCTGCAGGAGTTCCGGCTTTCGCAGACCGGCAATGCCGCGGTCGTGCAGGACTTCCGGCGGCGCTACAATGCGGTGGTGCGCGGGTGCCCGTTCAACCATGCCCGCATCGACTACATGATGGCGCGCACCGATCTCAGGCGGGAGAAGAGGCTCTGGGCCTACCTGTGCTATCTCGCCAACGTCTACGGTCTCTACGGCGCCTGCCTCATCGGCCCGCCGCTGGTGCTGCTGCTGTTCTACTGACCCTGTTCTACGGACGCTGCTCTATCGGCGTTGCGCTTCCAGGCGCGCAAACTCGGCCATGATCGTCTCCGGGGCCGAAATGCGGGCGGTGCCGGAGCCGAGCACGAGCGGGAGGAAGTTGGTGTGACCGAACACCTGGTGGCCGCCGCCCTCGATGCGGTAGAGCGTGACGTTCCGGTCGGAGCTGCAGCGGTGCCAGTCGAGCCGGGTAGCACGGATCGTGCGGCGGGAGAGGCTGCCGCCGAGGGGCTCCCTGGACACGGCGGTGCAGCCGTTGGCGCGCGCCAGGAACGCCGCCGTGCCCTCGGCCGACCACACCCTGCCCTGCCAGCCGCCGAAGCCTACGCCGCCGCCCTTGTAGGGGACGAGCGGGTCGTCGGTGCCGTTGAACATGATGACCGGCACCGGCCGCCTGGGGTGGCATCGGGCGCCCGCCGCGGCCGGCATGCTGGCGATGACGGTGGCGGCGCCCGCGAACAGCTCGGAGACCTCGCACAACATGCGAAACGCCATCATGCCGCCGTTGGAGATGCCGACGATATAGAAGCGCTCCGGGTCCGAGACGGCGCCGGAGGAGAGCTCGCGCATGAGCCGCTTCAGGAAGGCTACATCGTCGATGCCGGACATCCACGCGTCGCGGCCGTCGTTCCACTGCAGCGCGATGCCGCGGGGGAAGACGGCGGCGAAGCCCTGCTTGCGGGCGGCCTCGGCGAAGCCGTACCAGCTCGATGTGTGCTCCGCCGTGATGAGCGCGCCGTGCAGGACCATGACTGTCGGGGCATGCTGCTGCTCGGTCCGGCTGCACGATGGCCGTGCGCTCGCCGTCCGCCGTCTTGATGCGCAGCTCCTCGGCGCCCACGGAGGGGCTCCCCGCCGCAGCGAGCGTCGCCAGACCTGCCGCGCGCAGCAGCCGACGCATGGAATCGTCTCCTTCTGCACCGGCAGCCCGTGCCGGCGCGATCCCCTCAGGCTCGATGGATTTTGTCCCGCACGCTATGTGCCAACAAATCCGCGCGAAGTGAAGCCCTGGATGTCGGCAAAGTGTCATCTGGCAATTGGCGCGTGCTCGCCGGACATGTCTCACCGTCTGCCCACCCGCAGCGCGCCCCGGGGGGCGATTGCTGATCTGCCGGCGTCCCATTCGTGCCGGCAATGCGCACGTTGATATCCGTCGAGCACCGCATGTTATCCGGCATATCAGCATTGACGTGAGATGGTGCGGCACCCCGAAGGAGAATCTTGGCGGCCCAACCGAATTCAGCGCATAGTTGGACTGGAGGACGCGAGCCTATCCATGAAACTCCCCATCGAGGGTGCCATCGACTGCGATCTGCATCCGGCGCCGCCGAGCGTGCGGGCGCTGCTGCCCTACCTCGGCGGATACTGGCGCGATGAGATCACCAGCCGGCACATCGATCGGATGCCGTTCACACTGACGAGCTACCCCCCGGGTCGCCGTTCGCGGCGCGGCCGGACTGGCGGCCGGCCTCCGGGCCGCCGGCGGGGGACCTCGACAGCATCAGGCGCGACGTGCTCGACCCGTTCGCGCTGCGCTACGCCATCTGCAACGTGCTGCACGGGGCCGTCGCGCTTTTCAACGAGGACATGGCGGCCGCGCTGTGCTCTGCCGTCAACGACTGGACGGCGTGCGAGCTCCTGGATCCCGAGCCGCGGCTGCGCGCCGCGATCCTGGTGCCGCCGCAGAACGCGGAGCTGGCGGTGAGGGAGATCGAGCGCGTCGCGCCCGACCGCCGCTTCGTGCAGGTGCTGCTGCTGGCCATGGGCGAGACGCCGCTCGGCCGCCGGCTGCATTGGCCGATCTACGCCGCGGCCGAGAAGCACGGGCTGGCGGTGGCCATCCATGCGGGCAGCACCTACCGGGCGGCGCCGACCTACGCGGGCTGGCCGTCGCACCGCGTAGAGGACTACATCGCGCAGTCCACCGCGTTCGAGACGCAGCTCCTGAGCCTCGTGGCCGAGGGCGTGTTCCAGAGGTTCCCCGGCCTCAAGGTGGTGATGAGCGAGGCCGGGTTCACGTGGCTGCCCAACTGGTTCTGGCGCGCCGGCAAGACCTGGCGCGGCGTGCGGCCCGAGGTGCCTTGGGTCGACCGGGCACCCGCGGAGATCGTCGGCGACCACGTGCGCTTCACGCTGCAGCCCGTCGACGCGCCGATGAGGGACCCGGCGGTGCTCCGGCGCACGCTGGAGCACATCGGCTCCGACCGGCTTCTGTTGTTCTCCACCGACTACCCGCACTGGCACTTCGAGGGCGAGGACGCCTTGCCCGAAGGGCTCGGCGAGGACACAATACGCAAGATGCTGGTCCACAACCCGCTCGAGACCTACCCGCGGCTCGGCGATCCGGCGCCGAGGAAGCACCGGGCAGGGAGCGGCGCGGGGCGGCAAAACCGACGAAGAAGCGCGGGACCATCGCCCGGAAGGAGCCGCCATGAACGTTGCCGTTCGCGAGCCCAAGGCCGCCCAGCGGCTGATGATCGTCGATTGCGACATTCATCCGACCTACCGGACGCCGGCCGAGCTCTACCCCTTCCTGCCGCAGCGGTGGCGCGAGCACATGTCCACCTGGGGCTCCTTCATGCGCCATGGCCTCGGCGGCCAGCTGCCGTTCCCGCGCATGATGGCAGGCGGCATGCGCGTGGATTCGTTTCCTGAGGACGGCTCGCCACCCGGCGCCGATCTCGATCTGATGCGCCGGCAGCACCTCGACGCCAACGGCGTCGAGGTGGGCCTCCTGATCGCCCTGAGCCGTGGCGGGCTCGAGGAGCGCAACCTGGACTTCGCCGCCGCTCTGTCGAGCGCCATCAACGACTGGCAGCTCGAGCGCTGGGTGCGGCCCGAGCCGCGGCTGCGCGCGGCCATCGTGGTGCCGCAGGAGCATCCCGAGTACGCGGTGACGGAGATCGAACGGCGCGCTGCCGACCCCGCCTTCGTGCAGGTCATGATCTCGCCGCGCTCGTCCGACCCGCTGGGCCACCGCCGCTACTGGCCGATCTACGCCGCCGCCGAGCGCTGCAACAGGCCGGTCGCCATCCATGTCGCCGGCTTCAGCGGCGGCCATTCCTCCACCGGTACGGGGTGGCCGACGTACTACATCCAGGAGCACTTCGCGCAGGCCAGCGGCATGCAGAACACCATCATGAGCCTGGTGTTCGAGGGCGTCTTCGAGCGCTTCCCAAAGCTTCGGGTGGTGGCGATCGAAGGCGGGCTCGCCTGGGCGCCGGCGCTCTGCTGGCGCATGGACAGGCACTGGGAGCGGATGCGCTCCGAGGTGCCGCATGTCGCCCGCCCGCCTTCGGAGTACGTGCGCGAGCACGTGTGGTTCACCACCCAGCCGGTGGAGGAGCCGGACAACCCCGAGCATATGGCCGACATCATGGGCTGGATCGGGTGGGATCGCATCATGTTCTCCACAGACTATCCGCACTGGGACTACGACGATCCCAGGCAGGCATTCAAGTTCCGGCTCACGGGCGAGCAGCGGGCTCGCGTGTTCCGCGACAACGCCAAAGCGCTCTACGGCCTGCCATGAGCCGCCGGGTCGTCGCGCGGGCGAGCGAGGTCGAGCCCGGCAAGTGCAAGATCGTCACCGTGCTGGGCCGCGAGGTCGGGCTGTTCAACATCGGGGGCGAGTACTTCGCGCTCTCCAACCGCTGCCCGCACAAGGGCGCGGAGCTGTGCCGCGGCATCATCGTCGGCCTCGTCGGCTCGGACGGGCCCGGCACCTATAACCTGTCGCGCCCCGGCGAGTTCCTGCGCTGCCCGTGGCACGGGTGGGAGTTCGACATCCGCACGGGACAGTCCTGGTGCGATCCGAAGTCGGTTAAGGCGCGGCAGTTCCACGTCAAGGTCGAGCCCGGCGCCGAGCTGGTCAAGGGCCCCTATGTGGCGGAGACCTTCCCCGTCGCGGTCCAGGAGGACTACCTCGTCATTGACATTTGAGACCATTCCCCTCCCCCTTGCGCCGACGCGTCCCCTCCCCGTCGCGCCGAAGACGCGCCACAGAAATGCGAGGAGGGGCTAGGGGTGGGGACTCCCGCAGGGCGAGGGCGCGTTGGCGCAATCCGCGTAACGCATTTTCCCGTATGCCCTGGAATGGACGCCCATCTCCTGCCACATCGGCTGGCGAGGACATCCGTCCGTCATAGAGGCTCGGTAGCGATCGGCGCCGATCACAAGGAGAAAGCCAATGAGAGAATGCCTGAAGCCGCTCGGTCTGGCGCTCGCCGCGAGCGTCCTCGCGGCAGCGCCGCTCGGCGCGCAGCAGCTGGAAGGTACGCTCAAGAAGGTCAAGGACACCGGCAGCATCACCATCGGCCACCGGGACGCCTCGATCCCGTTCTCCTACTACGACGACAAGCAGCAGCCGGTGGGCTTTGCCATGGACATCTGCGCCAAGGTCGTCGATGCCATCAAGACCGAGCTCAAGCTTCCCAAGATCGAGGTGAAGTATCAGCTGGTGACCTCGGCCAACCGCATCCCGCTGATGGCCAACGGCACCGTCGATCTGGAATGCGGCTCCACCACCAACAACGCGGCGCGCCAGCAGCAGGTGAGCTTCACCAACACCCACTTCCTCACGGCCAGCCGGTATGTGACCAAGAAGGCCAGCAAGATCGACAAGATCGACGATCTCAAGGGCAAGGCGGTGGTCTCGACCTCCGGTACCACGAACATCAAGCAGCTGAACGACGTGAACAACGAGCGCAAGCTCGGCATCAACGTGATCCCGGCGAACGGCCATGCCGAGGCGTTCCTGATGGTCGAGACCGGCCGGGCCGTCGCCTTCGTGATGGACGACATCCTGCTGGCCAGTCTGGTGGCGAGCTCCAAGTCGCCCGGCGACTATCAGGTCTCCTCGGATGCGTTCTCGCTGCCGGAGCCGTACGGCATCATGCTGCGGCGTGACGATCCTGGCTTCAAGGCCGCGGTCGATGCCGCCACCGCCAGCCTCTACAAGAGCGGAGAGATCGCGACGATCTACAAAAGGTGGTTCGAGAGCCCGATCCCGCCCAGGGGCCTCAACCTCAATACGCCGATGAGCGCGGGGCTCAAGAAGGCGTTCCAGAGCCCCACGGCCCCCCGATCCCGCCCAGTACTGAACTAGGTGCAGTCCGAGCGGTGCACTCGCGCTGCGCTGAAACTGCCACGCCGCCGGCTCATAGTCGGCGGCGTGCGTCGTTGTGGCGTCTCCAGGAGGGCCGGTGAGCTACAATTGGAACTGGGGCATTCTGCTCCAGCCGTCGCCGGAGGGGCAGGGCACCTATCTCGACATGCTCCTGTGGGGGCTCGCCTGGACCGTGGTCACCGGCGTGTGCGCCTGGATCGTGGCGCTGATCTTCGGCTCCATCGTCGGCGTGCTGCGCACGCTGCCGTCGAAAGCCGCCGAATGGCTGGGCTTCCTCTATGTCGAGTTCTTCCGCAACATTCCCCTCGTGGTGCAGCTGTTCCTCTGGTTCTTCGTGCTGCCCGAGCTCCTACCGGCCGCCTGGGGAACCTGGCTCAAGCAGCTGCAGTATGCGCCGTTCTATACGGCGGTGGCCGGCATCGGCCTCTACATGTCGGCGCGCGTCGCCGAGCAGGTGCGCGCCGGCATCGACTCCATGGCGCGGGGGCAGCGCCGCGCCGCGCTCGCCGTTGGGCTGACGCTGGCGCAGGCCTATCGCTACGTCTTGCTGCCGATGGCCTATCGCATCGTTCTCCCTCCGCTCACGTCCGAGTTCCTGAACACCCTCAAGAACACCTCGGTGGCGCTGACGATCGGGCTGCTCGAGTTGACATCGCGCGCGCGGGCGATGCAGGAGTTCTCGTTCCAGGTGTTCGAGGCGTTCGCCGTGGCGACCGTGCTCTATCTGATCCTGAATCTGGTCGTGGTGGTGGCCATGCGCTGGCTCGAGCGCGGCGTCGCGGTGCCGGGCTTCATTGCCGGGGGGCGGTAGGCGGCCATGTTCACCAACTTCGATTTCGGGGTAATCTGGAGCTCCCTGCCCTACCTCTTCCTCGATGGCATGGTGTTCACGGTGCAGCTCACCGTGTTGGCGGCGGCGGGCGGCATCGTCCTCGGCACGCTGATTGCGATGATGCGGCTGTCGAGCTTCGCGCCGCTTTCGATGCTGGCCGCGGGCTACGTCAATCTGGTGCGCTCGCTGCCGCTGGTGCTGGTGATCTTCTGGTTCTTCTTCCTCATCCCGTGGGTGTGGCAATGGGTGACGGGCGCCGAGCGGCCGGTTCCGGTGGGAGCCTTCCTCTCGGTCCTCATCACCTTCACGCTGTTCGAGGCGGCCTACTACGCCGAGATCATGCGCGCCGGCATCCAGTCGGTGCGCAAGGGGCAGGTTGCCGCCGGCTACGCGCTGGGCATGAGCTACCGCCAGGTCATGGGCTTCATCGTACTGCCGCAGGCCTTCCGCAACATGCTCCCCGTGCTGCTGACGCAGACCATCATCCTGTTCCAGGACACCTCGCTCGTCTACGTGCTGTCGATCACCGACTTCCTGGGGGCGGCGAGCAAGATCGCCAACCGCGATTTCCGCCCCGTCGAGATGTATCTCTTCGTCGCCGTGGTGTATTTTGCGATCTCCTTCGCGCTGTCGAGCCTGGTGCGGCGGCTGCAGTCGCGCACCGCCATCGTCCGCTGAGCTTGCCCCGATGATCGAGATCGACGATGTCAGCAAGTGGTACGGCGACTTCCAGGTCCTGCGCACCTGCTCGACCCGGGTGTCCAAGGGCGAGGTGGTCGTGGTGTGCGGACCGTCGGGCTCGGGCAAGTCGACGCTGATCCAGTGCGTGAACGGACTGGAGCCGTTCCAGAGGGGCGCGATCCGCGTCGACGGCGTCTCGGTGGGCGACAAGGCCACCGACCTGCCGAAGCTGCGCGCGCGCGTGGGCATGGTGTTCCAGCATTTCGAGCTGTTCCCGCATCTGACCGTGATCGCCAACCTGTGCCTCGCGCAGATGAAGGTGCTCGGCCGCAGCCGGCCCGAGGCGACCAAGAAGGCGATGGCGCTGCTGGACCGGGTGGACCTCGTCGACCAGGCCGCGAAGTTCCCCGGTCTGCTGTCGGGCGGCCAGCAGCAGCGCGTGGCGATCGCGCGGGCGCTCGCCATGGACCCGATCGCCATGCTGTTCGACGAGCCGACCTCGGCGCTCGACCCGGAGATGATCAACGAGGTGCTCGATGTCATGGTGCGGCTCGCGCAGGACGGCATGACCATGATGGTGGTGACCCACGAGATGGGCTTTGCCCGCAAGGTGGCGCATCGGGTGATCTTCATGGACAAGGGGGAGATCGTCGAGGACGCGCCGACGGAAGAGTTCTTCGGCCAGCCGAGGAGCGAGCGCGCCCAGCAGTTCCTGTCCAAGATCCTGCAGCATTGACACGGCGCCGAACTCCCTCCCCACTTGCGCCGACCGAATTCCCCTCCCCCTTGCGGCCCCTTGCGGGGAGGGGTGGGGGACTCCCTTACCTCCGTTTCGCTGGGCTCGCGCCCGGCGTCTGGCCGACTGCCCTTGGTCGCGCGCAGGCAGAATATTTCTGATCTTGGATGACATAGAAACGAAATTCTTTTCTTATTTCTATATGTCGCTCATCGTAGAATAACATTGCTATATATTCGCGCGTGTCCGAATTGCAGTGCAGTGGGCGCGCACCGATGTTGCCACTGGCCGAGGATCGAGATCACGCAGGCGTGAACGCGGCGGCCGCGCTCGACCAGCGGCTGGCCGATGCTCCGGACCTGGAAACGCGCCTCGCGCGGTTCTGGCGGCGATCGACCGGCGGGTCGCCTTCTCCACGAGCCTCGGCCTCGAGGACCAGGCGATCCTGCACGCCGCCAGCCGGGCTGCCCCCGGCATCGACATCTTCACCCTGGACACCGGCCGGCTCTTCCCCGAAACGCTGGAGACGCTCGACCGCAGCCAGCAGCGCTACGGCGTGCGCATCCGCGTCGTCGCTCCCGAGGCCGACGACGTGGAGGCGCTGGTGGCGCGCGACGGCGTGCTGGGCTTCCGCCTGTCGGTGGAGGCGCGCAAGGCCTGCTGCGACGTGCGCAAGGTGCGCCCGCTGCGGCGGGCGCTCGCAGGCGCCGCGGCCTGGGTCACCGGCCTGCGGCGCGGCCAGGCAGCGGGCCGGGGGGCCATCCCCTTCGCGGCCTGGGACGCGGAGCACGGCCTCGTCAAGGTCAACCCGCTTGCCGATTGGACGCTGGAGCGGCTCGAAGCCTACATCGCGGCCAACGACGTGCCCGTCAATCCGCTGCACGCGCACGGCTTTCCCTCCATCGGCTGCCAGCCGTGCACGCGCGCGATCCCGCCGGGCGAGGACATCAGGGCGGGCCGCTGGTGGTGGGAGCTGCGAGGACGGCAAGGAGTGCGGGCTGCACGACAACCCGCGGCGGCCAGTGCCGGCGGCGCGGGAGGCGCGGGCATGAGCGCGCCTCTGAGCCACCTCGACCTGCTCGAGGCCGAGAGCATCCACATCTTCCGCGAGGCGGCGGCGCAGTTTCGCCGGCCGGTGCTGCTCTACTCCATCGGCAAGGATTCCACGGTGCTCCTGCACCTTGCGCGCAAGGCGTTCTATCCGGCCAAGCCGCCGTTCCCGCTGCTCCACGTCGACACCACCTGGAAGTTCCGCGACATGATCGCGTTCCGCGATCGCACCGCGCGGGAGACTGGGGCTCGAGCTCATCGTGCACGTCAACGAGGACGGCGTGGCGCAGCGGCATCAACCCGATCGACTACCCGCCCTCGGTGTACACCGACGTGATGAAGACCGACGGCGCTGCGCCAGGCGCTCGACCGGCACGAGTTCGATGCCGCCTTCGGCGGCGCCCGGCGCGACGAGGAGGCCTCGCGCGCCAAGGAGCGCATCTTCTCCTTCCGCTCCGAAGGGCACCGCTGGGACCCGCGGCGGCAGCGGCCGGAGATGTGGACGCTCCTCAACGGGCGGCTCGGGCCGGCGAGACGGCGCGCGTCTTTCCGCTCTCCAACTGGACCGAGAAGGACGTGTGGGTCTACATCGCGCGCGAGCGGCTCGACGTGGTGCCGCTCTATTTCGCGGCCGAGCGGCCGACCGTCGAGCGCCACGGCAGACTGCTGGTGCTCGACGACGACAGGATGCCGCTGCAGCCGGGCGAGACCGCCGAGCCCGCGCCGCGTGCGCTTCCGCACGCTCGGCTGCTGGCCGCTGACGGCGGCGATCGAGTCCGACGCCGCCGATCTCGACGCCGTCATCGACGAGACGCTGTCGGCGCGGGTGTCGGAGCGCCAGGGCCGGCTCATCGACCACGACGAAGCCGGGGCCATGGAGCGCAAGAAGCAGGACGGGTACTTCTGATGAACGCGCTGGCCGAGGTTGGCGAGGTCAGGGAGCATCGGGCCGACGGTGCTGCATCGGGTGCCGGCCGCTCGCGCCGCCGCGGCGGAGGCCAGGGCACGCAGCGCACCGAGGCGCTGCACGTCCTCACCTGCGGCTCCGTCGACGACGGCAAGTCGACGCTGATCGGCCGCTGCTCGTCGACGCCGGCGCCGTGCACGCCGACCAGCGGCTGGTGCTGGAGAAGGCGAGGCGCACGGCGGCGGGAACGCTCGACTTCAGCCTGCTGCTCGACGGCCTCGTCGCCGAGCGCGAGCAGGGCATCACCATCGACGTGGCCTGGCGCTACTTCGACACCGCGGCGCGCCGCCTCGTCATCATCGACGCCCCCGGCCACGAGCAGTACACGCGCAACATGGCGACCGGGGCCTCGCACGCCGATGTCGCCATCCTGCTCGTCGATGCGCGCTCCGGCGTCAAGGTCCAGACCAGGCGGCATGCCGCCATTCTCGACCTGATGGGCGTCGCCCGCGTCGTTCTCGCCGTCAACAAGATGGACCTGGCCGACTGGTCGGAGGCGCGCTTCCGCGCCATCGAGCGCGACTTCCTGGCCTTGGCCGGCGGTTCGGCTTTCACCGAGGCAGTCGCCATCCCGGTCTCGGCGGTGCTCGGAGACAACGTCGCGCACCGCTCCGCCGTCGATGCCCTGGTACGACGGGCCCGTCGCTGCTCGAGCATCTCGAACGGCACCCCGCGCGCGGAACGAAGCACGGCGGGCGAGTTCCGCTTCCCCGTGCAGACGGTCATTCGCGCCGGGCAGGACTTTCGCGGGCTGGCCGGGACGGTGACATCGGGAGCGATCGAGCGCGGTGGCGAGGTGGTCGATGCGCTCGAGCGGCCGGCGCGCCAGGGTGCGGCGCATCGCGACCATGGGCCGCGACCTGGACAGCGCCAGCGCCGGCCAGGCGGTCGTGCTCCAGCTCGACACCGATCTCGACGTGTCGCGCGGCGCCGTGCTTGCCGCGCCCCGCACGTGCGCCGCAGGCCGTGCGCAGCCTCGATGCGCGGCTGGTGTGGCTCTCCGACCAGCCCTTCAGCCCGCGAGCGCGGCTACCTCCTGCGCACCGCGACCGATCTCGTTCCGGTCGCCTCGCTGGAGATCGCCGCTCATCTCGATCTCGACGCGCTGACGGAGCGCCCCGCCGCCACCTGCGCCGCCAACGACATCGCCGTCGCCCGCATCGCGCCTGGGACGCGAGTGCGGTCGTCGAGCGCTATGCCGAGCGAGCGCGACACGGGCAGCTTCGTGCTGGTCGATGCGGTCACGGGCGCCACCGTGGCGGGCGGCATCGTTGCGCAAACCCACGCTCGCGGAGAGCGGGCAGCCCGCGGAGGCCTTCCGGCTGACGCGGTCGCTCCTGAGGCAGGGGATCGGTGCGGACCTGGGAGACGACATGGCCTCCGAGCGGGAGCTGCGCCGCCGCGCCGACGAGGTGGCGATCCTGCTGCGCGGGGCCGGCGTGGCCGTCGAGATCGAGGATCGGCTGGCAGGCGGCCAGGATCGATGCCGCGCGCCGTGTGGCTCGGGCTCCTCGCGGCGCTCTCGTTCGCCTTCGCCGCCGCCATCGTATTCGGCATCGTGTGACCACCCGTCGTGTCAGACCCTCTGGGTCTGACACCGTGGCTCAGCGGTGCTAGTTCAGAGCACTCGCAGATCGACCGTTCTGCGCTGGAGGTCACGGTGTCAGACCCGGAGGGTCTGACACCGATGCTACTGGAAGATCTCGTTGAACCGCCGCTTCAGGCGCGACGCTTCCTTCTCGATGTAGTCGTAGTCGACCGGGATCGTCTTGATCTTGTCGAGCGCAACGCCGCCGGCCGGCGGCTCGATGTCGATGCGCGCCGCGTATCCGCCATCGGCTGGAAAGATCTTCTGCACTGCATCGCTGATCATGAACTCGGCGAACAGCTTGGCCGCGTTGGGGCTGGGCGAGCCCTTGATGACGGCGGTAGGCGAAGCAATGACGAAGGCCCCGTCGGTCGGCAGGATGGTGACGATCGGGTGGCCTGCCCTGCGCTCGTCGGCGGCATAGCTGTCGAGCGCGCCGACCGCGATCAGGCGCTCGCCGCGCTTGATGCTGTCGGACACCTGCTGATTGCCCCGGACGATCATGATGTCGTTCTTGCGCAGCTTCTCATAGAAGTCCCAGCCGAGGTTCTTCGCCATCATGCCGACCACCGTCAGCTGCAGCGCCGTGAACGACGGGTCGGTCATGACGAGCTTGCCCTTGTACTTGGCATCGAGGAGGTCGGTCCATGTCTTCGGCAGATCGGCGGCGGCAATCTTGTCGGAGCGGGCGTAGATGATCATCAGATTGAGGCGCTGGGCGACGAAGTGGCCGTCCTTGTCCCGGCCCTCGTCGACGATCTTGTCGAAGTTCTTCGGCTTGAAGGCGACGAACTTCGCTTGGCGCGCCAGCGCGGCCATGGCCGCGGGATCGGAAGTCGTCATGACATCGTCACGATGCGGTCGGCCTTTTGCTCCAACTGGAACCGGTTGCAGGATCGCCGAGCCGCCCGAGCGGAACATCTCGACCTTGATGCCGGTCTCGGCCTCGAACAGCTTGACGATCTTGTTGGCCTGCTCGATCGGCGTCGATGTGTACCAGACGACCTTTCCCTCCTTCTTGGCCGCCGCCACGTCGACAGTGGAGGTCTGCGCGAGGGAAGGAACGGCCGCGGACGCGAATGTGCAGGCGGCGAGTATCACCAACAGGCGCGAAAGGCGTTGCATCTCGTGTCCTCCCTTGGCTCGGCGCTTCTTGCGTCGCTGGTGATGTAGCAAAGGACGGCCGGGCATGAAATGCAACACGATGCGAAGCCGCCGCCGGCCGGCCGGATCGAGGGAGTTGCGGCAGTCGCCTCTGTCGCCTCAGGGCGTAATGACGACGCGGCCGACGATTTTGCCTGCGCGCAGGTCGTCGAGCGACCGGCTGGTGGCCTCGAGCGGGCGCGTCTCGACCGGGATCGGCGCGATTTTCCCGGCTTTGACAAGGGCCATCATCTCGCCAGCCTCCGCGGTGGAGCCGACGTAGCTGCCCATGACGGTGAGCGCGCGCAGCGGGAACATCGGCACCGGCAGGGTGAAGCTGCCGCCGAGCAGGCCGACGACGATGGCGGCACCGCCCTTGGCGACGACCGCGTGGGCGAAGCCCAGCGACTTGTCCGAGCCGGCGAAGTCGACCGCGGCCCCGACGCCGCCGCCGGAAGCCTTGAAGATGGCCTTGCGGGCGCCGGCGTCCGCCGGATCGAAGGCCTCCTTGGCGCCCAGCTTCAGGGCCGCCTCGCGCTTGCCGGGGTCGATGTCGGCGACCAGGATCGGAGCGTCGGTGAGCGCCCGCGCGAACTGCAGCCCCATCATGCCGACGCCGCCCAGCCCGACGATGAGGAGCGGCCCGAACCGCAGATGGGGCAGCGCCTTCTTGACGGCGCCATAGCCAGTGAGGCCAGAGCACATGAGCGGCCCCGCGATCTCCGGAGCGATGCCCTCGACGTCGAGCAGGTAGCGCGGGTGCGGCACCAGCACGTGCGTGGCATAGCCGCCGTCCACCGTGACGCCGAGCGCACGCGGCGCGTTGCACAGATGCTCGTCGCCGCGGGCGCACACCGCGCACCTGTCGCAGCCGATCCAGGGATAGGCGGCGTAGCGCTTGCCGACGACCGCGCCTGCGACAGCGCCCTCGACAGCGCCTTGGGCGTCGGGGCCGACCGCCTCGACCGTGCCGGCGATCTCGTGCCCGAAGGTGAAGGGAAGGACGCGCGAGCCGCGCACGTCGAGCTTCTGGCCGCTGCCGAGGTCGAAATGGCCGTCCTGCAGGTGGATATCGGAGTGACACACGCCGCAGTGGGAGACGCGCAGCAGCACCTCGGTGCCCTTGGGCGAGGGTGTCTCGGCCTCGGTGACCTCGAGCGGCTTGCCGTAGTCGATCAGCGATTGGCGGCGCATGGCGGCGGCTTCCTGTAGGTTGCGTTAGGCCGAAGGCCGTAACGCAACGTTGGCCTCGATGACGCGTCCGGTTGCGCGCTGCCGCGCTAACCCGACCTACGATCTACGCACCCAGCCTAGCAGATCGCCGCCCAGATTGGAGCGCGAAGGCGCCTTACTTAGGCCCAAACCGTTGAGTAGAGGAACGCCGTCCCATCAGGTCTTGCTGGGAAGGGTGCGGCGATGGCGTACGGTGCGGAGCCTGCGGGGGCTGGTGCCCTTGCGCATACCATCTATGTTCGGCCTTCGCGCGAGCTCATTGCCCAGTCGTGGCAGTGGCCGGCGTCCTGGCACGAAGCCTTCGAGCAGACCATGGCCGAGCTCGCTCTTGCGGCGGTCACGCGCGTTCTCGAGGGCCTTCCCGTCACCGAGCGGTTGATCGCGCTGCAGCTGACCGACGTGTGCGTCGCGTTCCGGATCGAGCGCGAGGGGTCGCGCACCTACATTGCCGTCCTGGAGTTCACGGGGCCGGAGAACGGGCCGAACGCTCCAGGGCCGAACGGCGGCTGCCAGCAGCCTCGCCCTGCCGACGGCCTCGTGCTCGGCCTGCGCGGCTCGGGCCGGATCTTCCAGCTGGTCGTCTTCCAAGGCTATATGCCGGCCATTCCGGGTCCGGCCCGGAATGTGCTGTCGTTTTGTGTATTCGAAAGAGTAATTCGAACCGGAATTGATGGAGATTGTGTTGCTCATTCAGCAGCGACATATTCGAACGCCGTTCGTTCCAATTCCAAATATCCAAATGACCTGTTCCAATATTTGCTGGGAAGGCCATCCAGGGGTGTGCGGGCGAACCACCTCGGCGTGAGTATCGCGAATGCAAGACCAACCCTATGGCCAAAGCTCTGGAGTCATACAGATTGGCCAGCAGGTATTATTCATCAGCTATTGCCGCACGCCGTTACCCAGTTCGAAAGTGCGAAGCCAACTCCATGTCGCTGTCCGACATCGAGCGCCGCCAGAGATGCGCGTTCCTCGGACGAGCTGCAGATTTCCGTTTGGGGCATGCGAATTGAGGGACCGCTCTGCGATCTCTTACCGGGCCACTATCTGCATTAGCTGGTGCGATTGCACCGACACGGCGAGGACACAAAAAAGGCGGGCCGCGCCCGCCTTTTTCCAACCGACCGGAGCTGACGACTATCCGCGCTCGCGCTCGCGCCGGCGCTCGCGCGGCTCGCCGCGTCCGCCGCGATCTCGGCGCGGCGGCCGGCTCTCGACCACCTCCTCCGGCTCGCCCTCGGCGCGGGCGATCTCCTTGCCCGTTGCCTGGTCGACGATCTTCATGGAGAGGCGCACCTTGCCGCGGTCGTCGAAGCCCAAGAGCTTGACGTAGACCTCCTGGCCCTCCTTCACCACCTCGCCGACCGTTTCGGGCCGGCCCTGGGTGAGCTGGGAGATGTGCACGAGGCCGTCCTGCTTGCCGAAGAAGTTCACGAAGGCGCCGAACTCCATGATCTTCACGACCTTGCCCTTGTAGATCGTGCCGACCTCGGGCTCCGACGTGATGGCCCTGATGCGCGAGAGCGCCGCCTCGATCGCCTCGCGCTTGGCGGCGGCGATCTTGACGGTGCCGTCGTCCTCGATGTCGACCTTTGCGCCCGTCTGGGCCACGATCTCGCGGATCACCGAGCCACCGGAGCCGATCACCTCGCGGATCTTGTCGACCGGAATCTTGATGGTCTCGATGCGCGGCGCGTACTCGCCGAGCTCGGTGCGCGCACCGCTGATGGCCTTCGCCATCTCGCCCAGGATGTGCATGCGCCCGGCGTAGGCCTGGTCGAGCGCCACGCGCATGATCTCCTCGGTGATGCCGGTGATCTTGATGTCCATCTGCAGCGAGGTGACGCCCTTCTCGGTGCCGGCCACCTTGAAGTCCATGTCGCCCAGGTGGTCCTCGTCGCCCAGGATGTCGGAGAGCACGGCGAAGCTGTTGCCCTCCTTGATGAGCCCCATGGCGATGCCGGCCACCGGTCGCTTCAGCGGCACGCCAGCATCCATGAGGGCGAGCGAGGTGCCACACACGGTCGCCATGGACGAGGAGCCGTTG
The DNA here is from genome assembly GCA_963758625.1 of uncultured Alphaproteobacteria bacterium. GTDB lineage: Bacteria > Pseudomonadota > Alphaproteobacteria > Rhizobiales > Hyphomicrobiaceae > AWTP1-13. The sequence continues at coordinate 135,683 of CAVWWJ010000017.1, forward strand.
GATTCGGTGATCTCCGACACCACGCGCAGCGTGTAGGGGAACTCCTCCGGGGCTCGGCAGCAAGCGGATGCACGGCGCGCCAGGCGAGCTTGCCGTGGCCGATCTCGCGCCGGCCGGGCGCGCCAACGCGGCCGGTCTCGCCCACGGAGAAGGGCGGGAAGTTGTAGTGCAGGATGAACCGCTCCTTGCGGGTGCCCTCCAGCGCATCGACGAACTGCTCGTCCTCGCCGGTGCCGAGCGTCGCCACCACGATGGCCTGCGTCTCGCCGCGCGTGAACAGCGCCGAGCCGTGCGTGCGCGGCAGCACGTGCACCTCCGAGGTGATCGGCCGCACAGTCTTCAGGTCGCGGCCGTCGATGCGCCGCTGGGTGCGGATGATGTCGCCGCGCACCACCTCCTGCTCCAGGCCCTTGAAGACGTCGGCCAGGAGAACCTGCTCGTCGGCGTCGGCATCGGGGGGCAGCAGCTCCTTCATGACGCGCTCCTTGACGGCGTCGATCGCCTGATAGCGCTGCTGCTTCACGCTTATACGCAGAAGGCCTGGCGCAGGTCGGCCTCGGCCAGCGCCTTGACCTTGTCCTGGTACTTGGACTTGTCGGGGGGCTGGAAATCCCACGGCTCCTTGGCGGCCTTCTCGGCGAGCCGGATGATCGCCTCGATCACCGGCTGGAAGCCGCGCTGGCCGAACATGACGGCCTCGAGCATCTGCTTCTCGGGCAGCTCCTTGGCCTCCAATTCCACCATCATGACGGCATCGACGGTGCCGGCGACGACGAGGTCGAGATCGGTCTTCGCCATCTCGTCGATCATCGGGTTGAGCACGAACTGGCCGTCGACGACCCCGACGCGGGCGGCGCCGATGGGGCCCAGGAACGGCACGCCGGACAGCGTCAGCGCCGCGGAGGCAGCGACCAGGGCGACGATGTCGGGGTCGTTCTCCATGTCGTGGGAGAGCACGGTGACGATCACCTGCGTCTCGTACTTGAAGCCCTCGACGAACAGCGGCCGGATCGGCCGGTCGATCAGGCGCGAGGTGAGCGTCTCCTTCTCGCTCGGGCGGCCTTCGCGCTTGAAAAAGCCGCCGGGAATCTTGCCGGCGGCGTAGGTTCTCTCCTGGTAGTTGACGGTGAGCGGGAAAAAGTCGATGCCGGGTCGCGCGGCTCTTCTCGGCCACCACGGTGGCGAGCACGCTGGTCTCGCCGTACTGGGCGACGACGGCGGCGTCGGCCTGGCGGGCGACGCGGCCCGTCTCGAGGCTGAGCTTGCGTCCGCCCCATTCAATTTCTACACGTTGTGTTTCAGGCATTTCGGATCTCGTTTCTCGTTGCGAATAGCGCGAAGGGACCGCTGCTTCCTCTCTCGGAAGCCGGCCCCACTTTGCAGCGGCGGTGGTCGCGTCAGCGGCGGATTCCCAGCCGCTCGATGATCTTCTGGTAGCGCGCCTCGTCGCGGCTCTTGACGTGATCGAGCAGCCGGCGACGCAAGCTCACCATTTTGAGCAGGCCGCGCCGCGAATGATTGTCTTTCTTGTGGGTCTTGAAGTGCTCTGTCAGCCCGTTGATGCGCTCGGTGAGGAGTGCGACCTGGACCTCCGGCGAGCCGGTGTCACCTTTCTTGGTTGCGTATTCCCTGACGATCTTCTGCTTCCGCTCTGCGGTCAGCGACATCGGGCACCTTTCTTTGAGGATGGTGGGAGTGAGGGGCGCGCCATGGCCGGGATGTCGTCCAGCTCAGGCCGCCAACGCTGTAGGCGCACGCGGATAGCGCTGCGCCAGCGTGCGCGCCGTTATACACCAATTCGCGCCGATTGCGAGGGAAAACTGACGAATTCCAAGTCTTTGATCTGGCGGATTTTATCGGCCTTCGCCGAAATTGAACACGCGGGTGGGACGCAGCTCGCCCTCGTCGATCAGGCCCACCGCCACGAGGTGGCCCTTGCAGGTGGCATAGGCCGGCCCCGGGCGAGTAGGTCCGTGCCCGCGGACGAGGACCGGCTGGCCCCGCAGCAGGCGCGCGGCATCGTCGCGGCTGACCCTGAGGGCGGCAAGGTCGGCGAGCGCCGCCTCGACGGGCCGCAGCAGGCGCTCGCAGCGCCGCCTCCCCCGTCGTCGGCCGCCGCGCGCAGCGCCTCCATGCGTGACCGCGTGCGCCTCGCCGAAGCAGCCGACGCGGGTGCGCCGCAGTGCGACGACATGGCCGAGGCAGCCGAGCGCCCGGCCCATGTCGCGCGCAAGGGCGCGCACGTAGGTGCCCTTGCCGCAGCGGGCGGCGAAGACCGCCGTGTCGCGGTCCGGGCAGTCGCGAGCGCAAGCGCCTCGATGTGCACCGGGCGCGCCTCCAGCTCGACCGCCTCGCCGGCGCGGGCCAGGTCGTAGGCCCGCTCGCCGTCGATCTTGACGGCGGAGAAGGCCGGCGGCGTCTGCAGGATCTCGCCCGTGAAGCTCGGCAGCAGCGCCTCGATCGCCTCCCGCGCCGGGCGCGCCTCGCTCGTTGCCACGATGCGCCCTTCCGCATCGTCGGTGTCGGTCTCGGCGCCCCAGCGCACCGTGAACTCGTAGTCCTTCTGCCCTTCCACGGCGTAGGGCACGGTCTTGGTCGCCTCGCCGAGCGCGATGGGCAGGATGCCGGTGGCCAGCGGATCGAGCGTGCCGGCGTGCCCGGCCTTGCGCGCATCGAAGGGGCGCCGCACGGCGCCCACCGCCTGCGTGGAGGTCATGCCGGCGGGCTTGTCCAGCACCAGCCAGCCGTGCACGGCCTTGCCCTTCTTGCGGCGTGTCATGGTTCTACTTCTCGAGGTCCTGCTTGACCTTGTCGCTCGCGAGCAGCCGGTCGATGCGCTCGGCCTCGTCGAACGTCTCGTCGGCCAGGAAGCGGATCTCCGGCGCGAACTTGAGGTTGACCGCGTGCGCGATCTCGCCGCGGATGAACTTGCGGTTCCGGTCCAGGGCCTCCAGCACCGGCGCCAGGTCCTTTCCGCCCAGCGGCATGATGTAGATGGTGGCGAGGCGCAAGTCGGGCGACATGCGCACCTCGGAGACGGTGACGACATGGGTGGCGAGCACGTCGTCGTGGATTTCGCCGCGCGCCAGCATCTGCGCCAGCGCGTGGCGGATGAGCTCGCCGACGCGCAGCTGGCGTTGCGAAGGGCCTGTCTTGCTCGGTTGTGCCGGTTGGCCATGGCGTTTGCAGGTGTCAGACCCTCCGGGTCTGACCCCGTGGCTCCACGTCTCCGATAGCTCGTCGAAATACCGGCCGATCTGACGAGGTCGGCACCATGGGGTCAGACCCGCAGGGTCTGACCCGACGTCTACAGCGTCCGCTTGATGGTCTCGACGTTGAAGCACTCGATCACGTCGCCCTCGCGGATGTCCTGGTAGTTGGCGAAGGCCATGCCGCATTCCTGGCCGGCCGGCACCTCCTTCACCTCGTCCTTGAAGCGCTTGAGCGTCGACAGCGTGCCCTCGTGGATCACCACGTTGTCGCGGATGAGCCGCACCTTGGCGCCGCGCTCCACCTTGCCCTCGGTGACGCGGCAGCCGGCCACCTTGCCGATCTTGGAGATGTTGAACACCTCCAGGATGCGGGCGTTGCCGAGGAAGATCTCGCGCACGGTCGGGGAAAGCAGGCCCGACATCGCCGCCTTAACGTCGTCCACCAGGTCGTAGATGATGTTGTAGTAGCGGATCTCGACGCCGGCCTGGTCCGCCGCCGCCTTGGCCTGCACGTTGGCGCGCACGTTGAAGCCGACCACCACGGCCTTGGCGGCGTTGGCAAGCACGATGTCGGACTCGGTGATGCCGCCGACGCCCGAGTGCACGATGCGCGCCTCCACCTCGTCGGTGCCGAGCTTGCGCAGCGCGCCGACGATGGCCTCCACCGAGCCCTGCACGTCGCCCTTGATGACCAGCGGGAACTCCTTGCGGCCGGTCTCCTTGAGCTGCTGCATCATCTGCTCGAGCGTGCGGGCGGTGCCGGCCGAGCCCAGCGTCTGGCGCCGCTTGCGCACGCGGTAGTCGGTGAGCTCGCGGGCCCGCGCCTCGTTCTCGACGACGGCGAAGGGATCGCCCGCCTCCGGCGCAGAATCGAAGCCCAGGATCTCCACCGGCACCGACGGCCCGGCCGAGCTCACGGGCTCGCCGCGATCGTCGATCAGGGCGCGCACGCGGCCCCACGCCGATGCCGGCAACGATGATGTCGCCGATGTTGAGGGTGCCGCGCTGCACCAGCACCGTGCCGACCGGGCCCGCGCCCGCGCTCCAGCTTGGCCTCGATGATCACGCCTTCCGCGGAGCGGTTCGGGTTGGCCTTGAGGTCGAGCAGCTCGGCCTGCAGCAGGATGGTCTCCAGCAGCCTGTCGATGCCGGTCTTCTTCAGCGCCGAGACCTCGACCTCGAGCGTCTCGCCCGACATGCTCTCCACGATGATCTCGTGCTGCAGCAGATCGGTGCGCACCCGCGTCGGGTCGGCGTTCGGCTTGTCGATCTTGTTGATGGCGACGATCATCGGCACGCTCGGCAGCCTTGGCGTGGTTGATCGCCTCGACCGTCTGCGGCATCACGCCGTCGTCGGCGGCGACCACCAGCACCACGATGTCGGTGACCTTGGCGCCGCGCGCGCGCATGGCCGTGAACGCCTCGTGGCCCGGCGTGTCGATGAAGGTGATGACCTGGCCGTTCGGTGCCGTCACCTGATAGGCGCCGATGTGCTGGGTGATGCCGCCGGCCTCGCCTTCCGCCACGTTGGTCTGGCGGATGGCGTCGAGCAGCGACGTCTTGCCGTGGTCGACGTGGCCCATGATGGTCACGACCGGCGCCCGCGGCAGCTGGTCCTCGTCGACGTCGGCCGTGCCGGTGAAGCCCTCCTCGACGTCGGCTTCCGCCACGCGCTTGGGCGTGTGGCCGAACTCGCGCACGATCAGCTCGGCGGTATCGGCGTCGATCGCGTCGTTGATCTTGTGCATCGCGCCCTGATCCATCAGGAGCCTGATGACGTCGACGGCGCGCTCCGTCATGCGGTTGGCGAGATCCTGGATGGTGATCACCTCGGGGATGATCACCTCGCGCATGACCTTGTCTCTCGGCTGCTGGATGCCGGCCTGCTTCAGCTTCTCGCGCTCGCGCCGGCGGCGCAGCGAGGCCAGCGAGCGCTGGCGCTGGGCCTCGTCGAAGGCGTTGTTGATGGTGAGCTTGCCGCGCTCGCGGCGCTCCTCGCCCGGCGCGCACGGGCGCCCTGGCGACCTTGGCCCCTTTCTTCTTGCCGCGCGCGTCCTCCTCCGCCTCGGCCGGCTCGATGTCGAGCTTGCGCTTGGCGACGGTCTCGGCGCGGCGCACGTCGGTCTTCGGCTTGTCGGCCGACGGAACGACGACGATCGGGCCCCTTCAGCGGGCTCGGGCTTCGGCACCGCGGACGGCAGGCGGCTGCCTCGGCCGGCGGCGGTCGGTCGCGGCTGGGCGACCGGCGCCTCTGCCGCCGCCGGGCTGCCTCGACTGCGGGCGGCTGCCGGCTGCCTTGGCCGCCTCGGCGGCTGCCTTGCTCCGCCTCCTCGCGCTGGCGCTGCGCCTCGCGCTCCGCCGCCTCGCGCGCCTCGGCCTCGGCGCGCTCCTTGGCTACCTCCAAGGCGCGGCGGCGCGCGTCGAGCTCGCCGCTCGAAAGACCGCCGGCTGCTCGTCGTCGCTCGAGCATCGCGCGTCGGCGTCGCCGGGCGCGGAGATGGTGCGCTTCTTCTTCTTCTCGACGACCACCGATTTCGATCGGCCGTGGCTGAAGCTCTGCCGGACGTGGCCAGACTCCACCGTCCGCTTCAAGCTCAGAGGCTTGCGCGGCGCCACGGTGAGTGTCTTGTCGTTTGTTTCCTTAGTCTCGCTCATGCACGTCCTGCGTTCTGCTCCGCTGTTCGCCCGGGTCTCCCGACCGGTACCGCCGGAGGCGGCCGGCCTCCTGCGAGTATCCTGCGTGCTGGCGCCGCCTGCGGACGCCGCAGCATGTACCACATTTGACCTGCCAATGGCCAAATCCAATTGCTGCCCTGTCAATTCGGTGACAGTGGCCTCGTGTGGCCCGCTCCGCAGCCCAGCAAGGCCTCGAACTTGCGCGAGAGCCTGGCCGCACCGTCCTTTCCCGCGTCAGCCGCGTGAATGAGGAGCACGGCCCGCCCTCGGCGCGATCAGCTCGTCAACCTTTGCAAACCCCAGCGACCAGCAGGCCTGCCTTGTTGGCAAGGCTGATGGCCTCCGCCAGCCGCCTGGCCATGAGCCGCTCGACTTGGTCCGGCAAGTCCTCCGCCGCACACCACCGGACGCCGCAGGCTGCGGGCAAAGACCCGCCGGCGCACCGCCGCCGCCACCCTCCGCGCCGCGCCTCGACCCAGACGCCGCGCCCCGGCAGACGGCGCGCCAGGTCGGGTACGATCGAGCCGTCGGGGCCCAGGACGAAGCGGATGAGATCGTCAACAGGCCGCTGGCTGCGGCGTTACCGCGCACAGGCGCAGCGGTGCGCGCTGTCGCGCCCGCCATCCTCATCGCTCGGTCCCTGCCTTCGCGCCCATCGCGCCCCGTCTTGCCGCGCCCCATGGCCCTACACCTTGGCCGCGGCCGGGGCGGCGGCCTCGGCCGCCTTTGCCGCCTCGGCAGCCGCGGCGGCCGCCAGCCTGCTCGGCCCGCGCCTTCTCCAGCTCCTCCTCGGTGACCCACCCGGCCGCGATGCGCGCCGCCATGATCATGTCCTCGGCCTCCTTGCGGCCGACCTCGAAGCCGTCGAGCACGCCCTTGTGCCGAACGGGCTCGGCGTCGCGCTCCTTGGGGCGCTCGGTCCAGCCGACCAGGTCGTCGGGGACGGCGCCGGCCAGGTCCTCCACGCGTCTTGATGTCGTTCTCGCCGAAGGCCACCAGCATGGCCGTCGTCACGCCGGGCACCTTGGCCAGCTCGTCGGCGACGCCCAGCTCCTTGCGGCGGGCGTCGCGCTCGGCCTCCTGCTTCTCCAGGAACTCGCGCGCGCGGGTCTGGATCTCCGTTGGCGGTGTCCTCGTCGAAGCCCTCGATGTGGGCGATCTCGCTGGACTCGACGAACGCCACCTCCTGCACGGTCTCGAAGCCCTCGGTGGCGAGCAGCTGGGCGATCACCTCGTCGACGTCCAGCGCCTCCATGAACAGCTGCGAGCGCTCGGTGAACTCCTTCTGGCGCCGCTCCGACTCCTCCTGCTCGGTCAGGATGTCGATGTCCCAGCCGGTCAGCTGCGAGGCGAGGCGCACGTTCTGGCCGCGCCGGCCGATGGCGAGCGAGAGCTGGCTCTCGGGCACCACCACCTCGATGCGGTTGGATTCCTCGTCGAGCACCACCTTGGTCACCTCGGCCGGGGCCAGCGCGTTGACGATGAAGGTGGCGGCATCCTGGTTCCACTGGATGATGTCGACCTTCTCGCCCTGCAGCTCGCCCACCACCGCCTGCACGCGCGCGCCGCGCATGCCGACGCAGGCGCCGACGGGATCGATCGAGGAATCCTTGGAGATGACGGCGATCTTGGCGCGGGAGCCCGGATCGCGCGCCACCGACTTGATCTGCACGATGCCGTCGTAGATCTCCGGCACCTCCTGGCGGAACAGCAGCGACATGAACTCGGGCCGGGCGCGGGAGAGGAAGATCTGCGGGCCCGCGCTGCTCGCGCCGCACGTCGTAGATGTAGGAGCGGATGCGGTCGCCGAGGCGCACGTTCTCGCGCGGGATCATCTCGTCGCGGCGGACGATGCCCTCGGCGCGGCCCAGGTCGACGATGACGTTGCCGTACTCCACGCGCTTGACGGTGCCGTTGACGATCTCGCCCACGCGGTCCTTGTACTCGTTGTGGTGGCGCTCGCGCTCGGCCTCGCGCACCTTCTGCACGATCACCTGCTTGGCGTTCTGCGCCGCGACGCGGCCGAAATCCAAGGGCGGCAGGGTCTCGACGATCTCCTCGCCGATCTCGGCGTCGCGCTTGCGGCGCCTGGCGTCGGCCAGCGTGACCTGCGTGGCGTCGTTCTCGACCTGCTCCACCACGGTCAGGACGCGCGTGAGCTTGGTCTCGCCGGTCTTGGGGTTGATCTCGCAGCGGATGTCGTTCTCGGCGCCGTAGCGCGACTTGGCCGCCTTGGTGATGGCGTCCTCCATCGCCTCGATGACGATCTTGCGGTCGATCGTCTTCTCGCGCGCCACGGCGTCGGCGATCTGCAGCAGCTCCAGCCGGTTTGCGCTTACGCCTACTTGCGCCATGCTTCGGCATCCTCCTTCTTTCAGCTCAGTCCGGCGACGTCCGGCCGCCTGCGGTGTCGGCGCCCGCCTTCTTCGCGCGCCTCAGCGTCTCGCGAATGAGCTCGTCGGTCAGCACCAGCCGGGCCTCGGCAATCAGGCCGACCGGCAGCGTGACCTCCGGCCCGCCCTGGTCCGCCGGCACCTCCAGGCAGCACATCGTCTCCCGTCGAGCCCCTTCAGGACGCCGCGGAACCTGCTTGCGGCCGCCGACGAGCTCCCTGGTCTCGATCTTCGCCTCGTGGCCCGCCCACGCCACGAAATCCGAGGCCCGCGCCAGCGGCCTGTCGATGCCGGGCGAAGAAATCTCCAGCGTGTAGTGGCCGGCGATCGGATCGTGCGCGTCGAGCAGCGGCGAGAGATGGCGCGAGATGTCGGCGCAATCCTCCACCGTCATGGTGCCGTCGGGACGCTCCGCCATGATCTGCACGGTCGTGCCGTTGCGGCCGGAGACGGTCACGCGCACGAGGCGAAAGCCCAGCTCGCTGAGCGCCGGCTCGACCAAAGCCGCGATATCGGCAGCCACTCCGGTCTCGCGAAGAAGCGCGCCTCAGACACCGCGCCGCTCACGTTACTGGCCCTCTGAGTATAAGTGGCGATGAGCCCTGGAAGCTCAAGAGGTCAGCCCAAAACAAAAAGAGCGGACCCCAAGGGCCCACTCTCAGAGTTGAGATGATCATGAGCGTGCAAATACTAGGCGCAAAATGCGCGCTTGGCAAGCAGGAAGTGTAAAAAATGTCGCACTTGTGGCGCGCAGCGCAGCAAAACCCCGTGATCCATGGTGATCAGACCCGCTCGAAGCGGAAGTAATAGCAGCGGCGCCCGCGGCGGCGGCCTTGTGCTCGTAGCGCGTCTGCGGCCAGTCGGGGCTGCGCTGGCGCCAGTCCGCGGGGCCCGTCGCCGTCCAGCGGAAAGTGCGGCTCGTGCAGCGCGACGCGCAGGATCGCGCTGGCGTAGGCGCCCACGTCGGTGGCGATGCGCAACTCCGCGCCCGGCGCGCATGATGCGGGCGAGCTCGCCCAGGGTCGCGGCGGAAATCAGCCGGCGCTTGTGGTGGCGCTTCTTCGGCCACGGGTCCGGGAACAGGATGAAGGCGCGGCCGATGCTGGCCTCCGGCAGCAGGCGCAAGAGCGGGCGGGCATCGTCGGCGCAGACCCTGATGTTGGCCATGCCTTCCAGCTCGATGGCGCTGAGCAGCTTCGACGACGCCGTCCTCGAACGGCTCGCAGCCGATGAAGCCGACGTCGGGATGGTGCCTGGCCTGCCAGACCAGATGCTCGCCGCCGCCGAAGCCGATCTCCAGCCAGACCTCGCGCACGGGCTGCGGGAAGAGCGCGGGCAGATCGGCCAGGGCGTTGCGTCGCCTGGCATCGCGACGCGCGGCAGCAAATCCTCCCACAGCGCCTTCTGGCGGGCGCTGGGCGCACGCGCGCGCCGGCGGCCGTAGCTGCGCAGGTCCTCCGGGTGCTTGGGAGCCGCCATCTGGTTACGGGACTACCGCCGATCGTGCGCCGGACAGTGCAATCAGGACCGGCGCTTGTTGCGTGGGCCGGCGGGATCGTTGGCCGGCAGTCGCCGCACGCTGTCGCGCAGCGCCTCCTTCAGGGTCGCGGGTCGATCGTGCTTGCGCAACAGGTCGGCGAACGCCTCGTCGGCCAGCTCCTGGAGCGACTTCAGGCTGTCCTTGCCCAGCAGCTGGAGCGCGTGCCAGGTCTCCGGGTCGAACTCGATCAGCTTGCGCGCCATTACGGAGTCCGACTCCTTTCAGCAGACCCTTTCCGCAACCGCCGTCGGAGCCATGGGGTCAGACCCGCAGGGTCTGACCCCTTACATCTAGCCATCGCCGATTTCAGCTGGTCGACGAGGTCGGTCTTCTCCCAGGAGAAGCCGCCCTCGCTGTCGGGCGCGCGCCCGAAGTGGCCGTAGGCCGCGGTGCGGGCATAGATCGGCTTGTTGAGGTCGAGGTGCTTGCGGATGCCGCGCGGGGAGAGGTCCATCAGCTCGCCCAGCACCTGCTCCAGCTTGGCGCAATCGATCTTGTTGGGGTTGTCGCCGAGGTCGACGTAGATCGACAGCGGCTTGGCGACGCCGATGGCGTAGGCGAGCTGGATCGTGCAGCTGTCGGCCAGGCCCGCCGCCACCACGTTCTTGGCGAGATAGCGCGCCGCGTAGGCGGCCGAGCGGTCGACCTTGGTCGGGTCCTTGCCGGAGAACGCGCCGCCGCCGTGCGGGGCCGCGCCGCCGTAGGTGTCGACGATGATCTTGCGGCCGGTGAGCCCGGTGTCGCCGTCGGGGCCGCCGATGAAGAACTTGCCCGTCGGGTTGACGTGCCAGACGGTGTCCTTGGTGATCCAGCCGCTCGGGCAGCGCCTTCCTGACGTAGGGCTCGACCAGCTCGCGCACCTGGTCCGAAGTCATGGATTCCACCAGGTGCTGGTGCGAGACCACGATCTGCGTGACGCCGGCCGGCTTGCCGTTCTCGTAGCGCACCGTCACCTGGCTCTTGGAGTCGGGGCCCAGCACGGCTTCCTTGCCGGCGTGGCGCGCCTCGGAGATCAGGCGCAGGATCATGTGGCTGTAGTAGAGCGGCGCCGGCATCAGCTCGGGCGTCTCGCGGCAGGCGTAGCCGAACATGATGCCCTGGTCGCCGGCGCCCTCGTCCTTGTTGCCGCCGCTGTCGACGCCCTGGGCGATGTCGGCCGACTGCGGGTGCAGGAGCACCTTGATGTCGGCACTTCTCCCAGTGGAAGCCGTCCTGCTCGTAGCCGATGTCCTTGATGGCGAGGCGCGCGACGTGGGCCACCCGGTCCTTGGTGATGGTGTCTGGGGCCGCGCGTCTCGCCGGCAATCACGACCTGGTTGGTCGTCGCCAGGGTCTCGCAGGCGACGCGCAGCTGCCAGGGGTCGACGCCGGCCTTCGGCCCCTCGCGAAAGAACAGGTCGACCACCTCGTCGGAAATGCGGTCGCAGACCTTGTCCGGGTGCCCCTCGGAAACGGACTCGCTGGTGAAACAGATACGACTTGCGCGACACTTGGCATCCCCTCGGTTCGTTAGACGGCGACGGATCGCAGGCGTTTTTGCAGTGTTTCCGGCGGGGGTCAAGATGACGGCACAACGCGACTGGAGCGCCGATCGCAGCCGATTAAGCCCCACAAGCGTTGGGACCTTGCCTCCGCGCCCGTGGGCGGTCTCCCAACCTGCCGCCACGGCGGCAACCCATGCTCCCACGCCGGCCCGCTGCGCCAAAATTCCGCTTCGCCATCGGCGGGGTCGCGGTCGATCCGGCGCCCCAAAATGTCGCAAGGCTGGGGTCAGGCCCCTCGCTCGGACTTCGCGCCCGTAACGCGATTGTCGAGGCGAGGGGGCTGACCCGGGTCTGACCCCGTCCTACGTTCACATCCTATGTTGCGGCCTCGGGCTGCACGTCGTTGGCCAGCGTGCGCACCAGCTCGACGATCGCCCGCCGCGCCTTGAGGTCGGCGATGCGCACGAAGGCCCGGTTCAGCTCCAGCCCGTCGCGGCTGCGCAGGAACTCCACGATCGAATGCTCGTCGGGCCGTGCCGGCAGGCTGTCGATGGCGATGCGCTGCGCCTCCGGCACCGGAGCCTCGTCGTAGAAGAACTGCACCGAGACGCCCAGCACCTGGGCCAGGTCGAACAGCCGGCTCGCGCCGATGCGGTTGATGCCCTTCTCGTATTTCTGCACCTGCTGGAAGGTGAGACCCAGCCTCTCGCCCAGCTTCTCCTGGCTCATGCCGAGCAGCATCCGGCGGAAGCGGACGCGGCTGCCGACGTGAATGTCGATGGGGTTCGCCCGTCTCGACCCCTTCTCGTCGCTTTCCATGGTGTCTGCGGTATCTGCGTCCCGGATCGGTGGGTCATGGACATCGTCAGCTCCCCACAGCGTTTCCCCTACGCCCACAAGTGCTAGGTGCAGTGATATCTGACCGTCAACCTCCAGTCACAGACTTATAGGATATCAGATGACATACATCGTGTTAGCTGTGTGATTGCCGCCACACTCCCCATCCGAGCAAGGCCGCACCGAGGAGCCAGGCGGCGAAAAAGACCGTGTCGCCGAGCCGGGCGTAGGGCGGCGGCGGCAAGGCCGCCGGCAGCGGCACGTCGATCACGCCGCGCACGTTGAGGCCCAGCCGGCCGAGGACGCGGCCATAGGCGATCGAAGGCCGCCGACACGCCGTTGTTGGCGGCAGCGGATCAGGGGGAGCCCCTCCTCGACCGCGCGCACCCGCGCCTGGTGCAAATGCTGGTGCGGCCCCGTCGTGTTGCCGAACCATCCGTCGTTGGTGAGGTTGACGATGGCCGCCGGGCGCTGCGGCCCCTGCACGATCGCGCCGGGGAAGATGGCCTCGTAGCAGATGAGGGGCACGACGCCGGGCAGGCCGGGGACTGTGCAGAAGCGGGCGGGGCGAGGGGCCGGAGTGGAAACCGCCTCTGCGAGGCCACCTCGCGCAAGCCGATGGCGCCGAGCAGGCCCCGCAGCGGCAGGAACTCGCCGAAGGGCACGAGGTAGATCTTGTCGTAGAGGGCGAGGAGCAGGCCCCGGCGGCCGAGCACCAGCAGGCTGTTGAAGAAGCGCGCCGGGCGCCCTGAGGCCGCGGCGCTCGACCCGGATGGCGCCGGCGATCAGGACCGTCCCCTCCGGCAGCAGATCGCCGATGGCCGCCAGCGCCTCGGGCGTGTCGAGCGGCCGGGAACGGCATGGCGGCCTCGGGCCAGACGACGTGCGTGATGCCGGCCAGAGCCGTCGGACTTTCCCTGCGGGTCGCGCCCCGAAAGATCGAGGTGGTCCTGGAAGAAGCGCGCCTGGTGCTCGGGCCGCCACTTCTCCCGCTGCGGCACGCTCGGCTGCACGATCCTGATCTTGACGCCCGGCACGATATCGGCAGCGGCGAGGGCAAGCCGCGCCCAGCCGAAGGCGCCGAGCAGCGCCAGGGGCAGCACGGCGACGGCGAGCGCCGCCAGCCGGGCTCGGCGCGGGTGCAGCGCGGGGCTCGCTCCACAGCACCGGAGGCAGGGCGAACACGAGCACCGCGAGCAGCGTCAGCCCGTAGATGCCGAGCACGGCCACGCTCTGCATGAGCGGGAGCGGATAGGTGAGCGCATAGCCCAGCACGTTCCAGGGGAAGCCGGAGAGCACGTGGCCGCGCAGCCATTCCGCGGCGGAGAGCGACAGGGCGAGCGCCAGCACGCGCCAGGCGCCCGTGCTTCCAGAACGGCGCCGCGAGCGCGGTTGCCGCGGCATAGAACAGCGCCAGGCCGGCCGGCATCAGGAGGACGGCCAGCGGCATGAGCGCGGCGAACACCTCGGCCTCGACCAGAAACGCCTCGCCGATCCAGTAGAGGCCCGCCAGGAAGTAGCCGAAGCCCCACCACCAGCCGATCTCGGCCGCGGCGACGGCCGGGCGGGCGTGCCAGCGCACGCCTTGCCCGTCGCTTGCGGCGCGCCACGCCGCCCCGTCGATCAGCCAGACCAGGGCCGGCAGCGTCAGCCACAGCACCGGCCACAGGAAGAACGGCGCCATGGCGAGCGCCGACAGGGCGCCGGCGCAGACCGCGGCAAGGCGCCGGCGCCAGCCCGAGGAGGCCGCGCAGACGCTCCGCGAGCGCCGCTATCGACAGATTGCCGGGCATCCCCTGTCCCTGGCCGGTCGGGCCCGCGAAGCTCGCCGCGGCGACGCGCCCGTGTCAAGCCGCAGAGCCGCCGCTGTGGGACAGTCCCTGCGGCAGGTGCACCCTCAGCTTCTTGACGCGGCGGGGGTCGGCGTCGAGCACCTCGAACTCGATCCCTGCAGGATGGGGGATGAGCTCGCCCCGCTCCGGCACCCTGCCGAGCAGAGAGAAGATCAGCCCGCCGAGGGTGTCGACTTCGGCCTCCTCCTCCGGGCTCGAGCAGCTTCACGCCCAGGTACTCCTCCAGCTCGCGCACGGGCGTGCGCGCCGCCGTGACCAGTCCGAGCTTGGCGTCGCTGGCGATGTTGGCGGCCTCCGCCTCGTCGTGCTCGTCCTCGATCTCGCCGACGATCTGCTCCACCAGGTCCTCGATGGTGACGAGGCCGTCGGTGCCGCCGTACTCGTCGACCACCAGCGCCATGTGGATGTGCGTCGACTGCATGCGCAGCAGCAGGTTCGCCGCCGGCATCGACGGCGGAACATAGATCATCGGCCGCCCGAGCTGCGCCGACGCGATGGACTTGGAGAGGTCCACCCGCGACAGGTCGGGGACGCCCACCCTGCCGGCGGCGCGCACCGCGAGCCGCCGGGGCCGGCGCGCGCGCATCGCCCGCCGGCCGCCGCGCCGCGTCGCCCATCAGCCAGTGCAGCACATCCTTGACGTGGACCATGCCGCGCGGCTCGTCGAGGGTCTCGCGGAACAGCGGCACGCGCGACACCCCCGAGGCGTCGAAGGTCTTCAGAAGCTCGCGAATCGGCTCGTTCTCGTCGACGGCGATGATGTCGGCACGCGGCACCATCACGTCCTCCACCTTGAGGGCGCCGAAGCGCAGGATGCGCAGCAGCATCTCGCGCTCCTCGGCGCGAGAACTCCTGCGGCTCGCCGTCGTTCTTCAGCGCGCTCTCCAGCGTCTCGCGGAGGCTCGGCGCGCCCGGCAGGCCGAGCCGCGCCTTGATGCCGGTGAACCAGCCCTGCGTTGCGGCTGCTCGCCGGCCTCGGACTGCTTGGTGCTCATGCTACTGTTACCCCGCCTTCGGCGAGCGCGTAGGGATTGGCGATCCCCAGCGTCGCCAGGATTTCCGCCTCGAGGCGCTCCATGTCGTCCGCACTGGCGTCGGTGTCGTGATCGAACCCCAGGAGATGCAGGAGGCCATGGACGACGAGGTGCTGAAGATGATGCACGGGCGCGATGCCCTGCTCCGCCGCCTCGCTCAGCACGGTCTCGGCCGCCAGCACGACATCGCCGAGGTGATGCCGGCCTCCGCCGCCATCGCCGCCGGGCAGCGGCTGAAACGGAAACGAGAGGACGTTGGTGGGCGCATCCTTGCCGCGATAGTGCGGTTGAGCGACCGCAGCAGCGCGTCGTCGGCCAGCACGACGCACGCCTCCGCGCCGCGCGCCGGCCTCGCAGCGCGGATGGCGGGCGAGGGCCGCCGCAGCCTCGTGCAATCGGCCGCCTCGCAGGGAGGCGAACGCGCTCCAGTCGCCGGCCTCGCTCGAGGACGGTGACGCAGAGCCGTTCGGGTGGCTCGGCTTCCGCGGCGCCGGCTCGGCGGGAGATACGGTCGAGGAAGGCGTACTGTCGCCTGGGTCGTTCATGGCGGATGATCGGGCTTACCTGGCTGCCGCCGGCCTTGTCGTAGGCCTCGACGATGCGGGCCACGAGATCGCGCCGCACGACATCGCCGGCATCGAACCGGACCGCCTCGATCCCCTTGACGCCGCGCAGCAGCGCCGACCGCCTGGTCCAGGCCCGACTTCTGGCCGGGCGGCAGGTCGATCTGGCTCGGGTCGCCGGTGACGACCATCTTGGAGCCTTCGCCGATGCGGGTGAGAAACATCTTCATCTGCATCGACGAGGTGTTCTGCGCCTCGTCGAGGATCACGAAAGCATGCGCCAGCGTGCGTCCGCGCATGAACGCCAGCGGGGCGATCTCGATGACGCCCGCTCATAAGGTCGCGCTCCACCTTGGCGGGCGGCAGCACGTCGTAGAGCGCATCGTAGAGCGGGCGCAAGTAAGGGTCGACCTTCTCGCGCATGTCGCCGGGAAGGAACCCCAGCCGCTCGCCGGCCTCGACCGCCGGCCGCGACAGCACGATGCGCTCCACCTGCCCGCGCTCCAGGCACTGGGCGGCGTGGGCCACCGCCAGATAGGTCTTGCCGGTGCCGGCGGGCCCGAGGCCGAACACCAGATCGGACGCGGTCGAGCGCCTGGATGTAGGCGCTCTGGTTGGGCGAGCGCGCGGTGATGACCTTGCGGCGCGTGCGGATCTGCGGCAGCTGGTCCTTGCTGCGCGGCTCGGCCTTGATGTGCCGCAGCAGGCCGTCGACATCGCCGGCGGCGATGTCCTCGCCGCCGCGAATGCGCGCGTAGAGCTTCTCCAGCACCTCGCGCGCCGTCGCGCAGGCCTCGGCCGGCCCGGTCAGAGTGACGACGTTGCCGTGCACGTGCGCCTCGATGCCGAGGCGCTCCTCGAGCAGCGCCAGATGGCCGTCGTACTCGCCGAGCAGCCGACTGAGGTGGCGGTTGTCCTCGAAGGGCACGACCACGCGCGCCTGCGCGACCTTGGGCGTCTTGCCCACGTGCATTGTCGCGGGCCCGCGCATGCCAGACAATTAGGCAGCCTCCCGAACCACAGCGGTGCTTTCGAATCCTCTGAGTGCAGCCTAGCACAAACCGGGCCGCTTGCCTCAAGCCTCGCCTGCCTCGAGCCGTGGCCGATCGTCAGCCGCCCAGCCAGACTATTGGCCCCCGCCGCGCAGATTTCAACCTCCAAGACGTGACCGCATAATGACGCCTCGGCCTCCACGTGCACCGCCTGCATGTAGGGCGAGCGGCCCGACCAGCTGGCCCGGATGCCGCCCCGGCCGCTCCAGCAGCACCGGCATCGACCTTGCCGACACAGCGCAGAATTGAACGCCGTTTGGTTGCGCTCGACGACCTCCTGCAGGCGCTGCAGCCGCTCGTCTCTCACCGCGTCGGGCAGCTGCTCCATGGCGGCGGCCGGGGTGCCCGGGCGGGGGCTGTACTTGAAGGAGTAGGCCTGGGCGAAGCCGACCGCGCTCCAGCACGGCCACGGTGGCTGCGAACTCCGCCTCGGTCTCGCCGGGGAAGCCGACGATGACGTCGGTGGAGAGGGCGATGTCGGGCCGGGCCGCGCGGATGCGCTCGATGAGGGCCAGATAGTCGCTGCGTCGTGTGCCTGCGGTTCATGGCCGCGAGGATGCGGTCGGAGCCGGCCTGGAACGGCAGATGCAGGTAGGGCATCAGCTTGGGCTCGTCGCGGTGGGCGGCGATCAGGTCCTCGCCCATGTCGCAGCGGATGGCTGGTGGTGTAGCGCAGGCGCTCGAGCCCGCCGATGCGGGCGAGCCGCGCGATCAGCCGCGCCAGCGACCAGGTGCCGGCCGTCCGGGCCCTGCCCGTGATAGGCGTTGACGTTCTGGCCGAGCAGCGTGATCTCGCGCACGCCGTGGTCGGCCAGCCGGCGCGCCTCGGCCTCGACATCGGCCACCGGGCGGGAGAACTCGGCGCCGCGGGTGTAGGGAACCACGCAGAAGGTGCAGAACTTGTCGCAGCCCTCCTGCACCGTGAGGAACGCGGTCGGCGACGCGCGTGCGCGGCCCGCGCGGGCAGCGCGGCGAACTTGTCCTCGTCTCGGGAAACTCGGTCTCGACGATCGGCTGCGCATCCGGCTCTCCAGCCGCGCGATCAGGTCCGCGAGCCGGTGGTAGCTCTGCGGCCCGACGACCAGATCGACGCTGGGCTCGCGCCGCACGATCTCGGCGCCTTCGGCCTGCGCCACGCAGCCGGCGACCGTGACGATGGTCTTGCCGGCCCGCCTGCGCCGGCGCTCCTTGAGCTCGCGGATGCGGCCGAGGTCGGAATAGACCTTCTCGGCGGCCTTCTCGCGGATGTGGCAGGTGTTGAGGACGATGATGTCGGCCTCCTCCATCTCGGCGGTCTCGGCGAAGCCCAGCGGCGCGAGCAGCTCCGCCATCCGCTCGCTGTCGTAGACGTTCATCTGGCAGCCGAACGTCTTGATGTGGACTTTGCGCGGCCCGTCATCCCGGGGTCCGACCCTGCGAGGTCTGATCCCGGGAGCCTGCCGCATGCGAGTGCGACCCATGCCTCCCGAGATCTCGGATCGAGATTCGCTGCTCGCCGGTTTAGCTGCGCGGCGTCGCATCGCGTCAGGGATGACGGCGTGGGGTCAGTCCCGCTACGGGTCTGCATCCTGCCTCGCTCCTACTTGCGCGCGCGCTTGGACGGCACGCCGTAGAGCTCGAGCTTGTGGCCGACCAGCTCGTAGCCCAGCTCCTGCGCCACGCGCTGCTGCAGGCGCTCGATCTCCTCGTTGCTGAACTCGATCACCCGGCCGGTCTCGAGGTCGATCAGATGGTCGTGGTGGCTGCGCGCGGCCTCCTCGTAGCGGCCGCGGCCGGCGCCGAAGTCGTGCCGCTCCAGGATGCCCTTGGTGGCGAACAGCCTGCAGCGTCCGGTAGACGGTGGAGAGCGAGATGCGCGCGTCCACCGCGTGCGCGCGCCGGTGCACCTCCTCCACGTCGGGATGGTCCTTGGCGGCGGAAAGAACCCGGGCGATCACCCGCCGCTGGCCCGTCATGCGCAGGCGCTTGTCGGCGCAGAGCTGCTCGATGCGGCTTGCCGGTTGCGCTGAAGCGGGCATGTCCTTGTGTGGGCGTGATCGCATCCGGCCGGTTATAGGTGAGGCTCCCGCGCGCCGTCCACCGCGGCGCCAGGCGCCGCAAGCGGCCTGAGCGAGCAGGCCAGAGAGTTGATGGCATCCTCCGCCGGCAGCGCCCGCGCGCACATAGTAGCCCCGGCGCCGGCCCGCTCTCCTGGAAGCCGAGCCGGCCGTAGAGGGCGCGTGCGGCCGCTGTTGCCGGCGGCGACCTCCAGATGGAGCTGGCGCGCGCCGCGCCTCCCTGGCCGCCCGGCACAGCTTCTCGACCAGCCGGCTGCCGATGCCGAGGCGCTGCCAGCTCCCTGGCCACGCCGAGGGTCAGGATCTCGGCCTCGTCGGCGGCCACCCGCCCGAGGATGAAGCCCCACGTCGTGCTGCCGCCCGTCTGCCGAGCGGGCCGGCGCCGCGCCAGCGAACGCAAGCGCGCCGGGATGAGCGAGCAGCTCCTTGAAGCTCGCCGCATCCCAGGGCGCATCGAACAGGCTGGCGTGCAGCCGCGCCAGGCGTCGCCCGCGTGACTGCGGTGCCGCAGCTGCGGATGCGAAGGGTCACCGACCGGCGGCGTCGGCTCGCGTCATGGCCGGCTCGGGGCGAGCGGCGGCTCGCCCGGCGGCTTGGCGTCCGGCGGCCCGCAGGTAGAGCGGCTTGACGGGGCGATCGGCGCGAGGCCCGGCGGCCATGTCGGCGAGGGTGCGCGCATGGGGCTGCAGGTCCGGGAGACGAGGCCTCGCGCCTCGCCGCCCTGCCGTGCGCACGGCCGCGGCGACGCGCCGCTGCCCCCGAGCCGACGACGACGGCGCCGTCCCGGCCGATCCGGAGCGCGGCCTCCTCCGGCGTGAGCAGGAGGGCCTCGCCGGTCTCCCTTCCGCCCGCGGCGAAGCTCTGGACGTAGAGCGTGCCGCGCCGGGCATCGACGGCGACCATGAGCTGGCGCGCTCCCGAGCGGCTCGCCCAGCAGCTCCTCGGCGCGATGCGCCATGGCGGCGAGGCTGGTGATGCCCACGACCGGCTTGCCGGGCGCCAGCGCCAGGGCGCGCGCCGCGGCGATGCCGACGCGCACGCCGGTGAAGGTGCCGGGCCCGAGCGTCACGGCGATGCGGTCGATGGCGGCGAACGGCAGGCCGGCGCCGTCCATGACCTCGGCGATCATCGGAAACAGCCGCTCGGCATGGCCGGCGGAGCGCAGCTCGTAGGCCTCGCGCAGCGCCATCGCCGCCGCGTCCGCGCCAGCGGACGGCGGCGGACACCGCACCAAAGCAGGTATCGAAGGCCAGGACGTTCATGGCGCCGGACTATCTAGAGAATGCTCGCCATCTCGTCGAAGGCGAAGCGCGGGGCGCGCGGGCGCAGGCCCGTGCGGTCGCCGTAGCCGAGGTTGCAGAGGAAGTTCGACTTGATCTCGGTGCCGGCGAAGAACTCCTTGTCCACGCCGGCGTTGTCGAAGCCGGACATCGGCCCGCAGTCGAGGCCCAGCGCGCGCGCCGCCATGATGAGATAGGCGCCCTGCAGCGTGCCGTTGCGGAACGCCACGGTCTGCGCCCGCTCCGGCTTGCCGTCGAAGCCGGCGAGTGGCTCCTGGCCCTCGGGCGGATGCGGCGTAGAACTCCAGGTCGTAGGCCGAGGATCGCGGTGGCGGGTGCCGCCATGGTCTTGTCGACGTTGCCGGGGCTCAGATGCGGCTTGAGGCGCTCCTTGGCGGCCTGCGACTTCACGAACACGATGCGGGCGGGCAGGCTGTTGTTGGCGGTCGGCGCCAGCTTCATGAGGTCCACCACCTCGCGCAGCAGGCTGTCGGGCACGTCGCGCGGCTGCCAGGCCCTCAGCGTGCGCGCATCGAGAAACAGCTGCTGCAGGGCCTTGTCGTCCAATCGCATCGGTCGCCTCCTCCGGCAGATGCTGGCCGTCCCAGCGAATAGCCAAAACCCCGCCCGTTGCCGAGCGGGGTTGCCGCAGGCAGTGCCCCGTCTGCGCTCGATGCGTCACGTAGCGAGCCGTCTAGACGGGCCGCACCTCCTGCACGTCGGGGCAGAAGTGCCGGAGCAGGTTCTCGATGCCGTGGCGCAAGGTCGCCGTCGAGCTGGGGCAGCCGGAGCAGGCGCCGCGCATGTGCAGGTAGACGACGCCGTCCCGGAAGCCCTGGAAGGTGATGTCGCCGCCGTCGTTGGCGACCGCCGGGACGCACGCGCGTGTCGAGCAGCTCCTTGATGGTGCGCACCGTCTCCTCGTCCTTGGGGTCGTACTGCTCGGCGCGGCAGTCCGTCGCCGCACGGCGCGCGCTGCCGACCACCGGCGCGCCGGACATGTAGTGCTCCATGATGGCGCCGAGGATGGCCGGCCGGATGTGCGGCCACTCGGCGTCGCCCTTGGTCACGGAGATGAAATCCGAGCCCAGGAACACGCCCGTCACGCCTTCGATCTCGAACAGCCGGGTGGCGAGCGGCGAGCCGGCGGCCTCGGCCTTGGAGCGGTAGTCGACGGTATCGTCGCCCAGCACCATCTTGCCGGGGATGAACTTGAGCGTCGCAGGGTTCGGCGTCGGCTCGGTCTGGATGAACATGGAACGCTCTCCGCTTGGGCGTTGGCAGTTGGCGGCACTGCCAGTTTGGAATCATTCTAGTGGATGGTGCCGCCGGGGTCAAAGCACCAGGAGCGCGACCACCCGCTCACACCATCGTGTGGTCAAGCTCAGGCCATCGCCTGGATCTGCTCCAGGCTGAGATCGCCCGGCACGATGGTGATCGGGATCGGGAAATTCCCGGCCGTGCTTCCGGTGGCCAGCAAGGACACCAGCGGGCCCGGACCGGTGCTCTCCTTGGAGGCGCCCAGCACCAGCACGGCTACGTCCTCGTCGTCCTCGATCTGCTGCAGAATGGCCTCCACCAGCTTGCCTTCGCGGATGACCTCCTCGACCAGCACCTTGTCGTAGCCGGCGTTGCCGAGCTTGCGGCGGAACAGGCGGAACAGCGCCCTGCGCCTTGTTGGTCTGCTCGTCGAGCTGCACCTGGCGCACCGCGTCCCAGAACTGGGTCTCCGGCTCGATCACGTAGAGCAGCACGATCTGCCCGCCGGTGCGCGAGGCGCGGCCGGCGGCATAGAAGAGCGCGCCCTCAACCTCCGGCAATTCGTCGACGATCACCAAGAGCTTGCGGGCGTGACCCTGCTCGAAGACCCGGCGCCTTTTGGTCATGCCGCATGCTGCCACGGCTTCGCGCCGGCAACAATAGAGGCCATCAACTGCCCCGAAATTCCAAAGGAGCGGGCGAAAACCCGATTGAGCTGGCTGCTGTGGAACTAAGGAGCGAGCACGCTGTCACGTCACGCGTCTGCTACTCACGGCGCCAGCACAGGTCGACGAGCAACAACCAGCATGATTGACAACAAAACAGGCTCTATAGGCGCATTTATCAAATTGAAATTGCGGCAATTGCGCTAATTCTACTATGAGCGCGGACAGAGCCACGTCCGTCGGCGGCGATCGTGAGCAGGGTGTCGGCCGCGGTCTTGAGCAGCAGGATACAAGGGCAAGCTTTGGTGCGGACCGCGGGTCGCTCTGGGAGTTGTCAGCCTTGGCTCGCTCCCAGCCTGCGAACGTCCGCCTCGATGCCGCTGATCTTCGGTACCCAGCCCAGATCTGCGCGGATGCGCCGTCCCCGCGTGCGGGCGTTCGAAGAATATGTCCACAGTGCGCGAGGTCCCCAGGCCTGGATAGCGCCATCGAGGTTCCACGCTTCCGCCGGAACGCCCAGAACGCCCCCGATCAGGGCGGCCAGCTCGCCCCAGGCTATCTCTCCGTTCTCGGGATAGTAGAGGGCGCCCGCCTGTCCCTTAGCCAGGGCGACGGCATAGGCCTCGGCGATGTCGTCGATGTGCGCATGGCTCCAACGTGCCAGTCCCGCGCCGACATAGCGCGCAACGCCACGCTCGCGCGCATCCTTGACGAGATGCGGCAGCTGCACGCTCTCGCGCCCGGACCAAACGGGCGCCCCATAGATGAGGGGCAGCAGATCACCATGGTCCGGCTGCCGGCTGCTGCTGCAGCGCCCCTCACCGCCAGATCGAGGGCATGCCGCGCTGCCCGCTCCGGGATAGGACTGAAGGTGGTCATCTCGTCGATGATGGCGCCGCCGTCCGCACCCGCAGCCCGGTCCGAGCACACGCTGATGCCGCTGGTGTGGATGAAGGTCTTGCCGGTCCCCTCGATCGCCCGAGGATGATCGCCTGAACGCCGGCAGCGTGATCCGAAGTCTGCGGCATTGATCACCGCGTCAACGGAGGCGATGGCGCGCGCCAGACTTTGCGCATCGTCCAGCGACCCGGAGCCAATCGAGAGACCTGCCTCCTCCAGCCGACCGGATTTGGCGGGGTCGCGCACCAGGGCATGCACAGTGTGACCCTTACGGATGAGCCTGAGGGCCACGGCCCCGCCGATGAAGCCCGAGGCGCCGATGACGAGCACGCGCATTGACGAACCCCGCTGTCGTGCGGCTTGCACGCTTGCTGAGCGTACTCGCCGGGAATTCACAAGGCCTTCGCAGTCTTTTGACATCGCTGCAGCGCCATGTCACGTTGCCGACACTGGGGGCACACAAAGTCCGTCACTGCCGTGCATCGAGACCACAACAAGAAGCACGAAGCGCCCCATGAGCCGTGCCGTCTCGATGCACGTGCGGATCTTTGAGCGCAAGAAAGCCCGCGCTCCTCGTGCCCCTGTTTTGGAAGGGCAAGACAGGGAGAACGCCTATGTCGAGAAGTCCGCTCAAAGCTCGGTGCTATGGGGCGTGCTCGCCCTCGGCTTGTGCGCCGTCGGCCTCGTGGCAATGACCGCGGAGGCCGGCGCCAGGAGAAGATCCGCTGGAAGATGCAGAGCGCCTTCGGCAGCGCCACCCCGCATCTCGGCCCTTCCGGCGTTCGCTTCAGCAAGGACATCGAGCGCATGTCGGGCGGTAAGTTCGAGATCAAGTTCTACGAGCCCGGCGCGCTCATACCGCCGCTCGAGTGCTTCGATGCGGTCTCCAGAGGATCGATCAAGTCGTGCTGGACGACGCCGGGCTACGATACCGGCAAGTATCCCGCGCTGGCTTTCTTCACCGCCGTGCCGTTCGGCCCCAGCTGTGGGCGAGTTCCTGGCCTGGAAGTGGTTCGGCGGCGGCAACAAGATGCGCGACGAGATTTACGAGAAGCACGGCATGGTTGCGAAGGACTGCTTCTGCATCGCGCCCGGAGACCTCCGGCTGGTTCCGCAAGGAGGTCAAGTCGGTCGAGGAGCTGAAGGGCCTCAAGATGCGCTTCTTCGGGCTCGGCGCCCAGGTGATGGCAAAGCTCGGCGTCTCGACGCAGCTGCTGGCGGGAGGCGACATCTATCCGGCGCTGGAGCGCGGCGTGATCGATGCCACCGAGTTCTCGATGCCGACGATGGACATCCAGCTCGGCTTCCACCAGATCGCAAAGTTCAACTATTTCCCCGGCTGGCACCAGCAGGTCTCGTGCAGCCATTTCCTCATGAACAAGAAGGCGTGGGATGCCCTGCCGGACCATTACAAGGCGATGATCGAGGTCGCCGGGCCAAGCGCAGATTTCCTACACCTACGCCGAGACCGAGGCCATGCAGTTCGACATGATGGCCGAGATGCGCGACAAGCACAAGGTGCAGGTCAAGCGCTGGAGCGACAAGGACCTGGCGACGTTCGAGCAGGCTTGGCTCGATGTGCTCAAGGAAGAGTCGGCGAAGGACCCGCTCTTCAAGAAGATTGCCGATCACTACCTCGACTTCCGCAAGAAGTATGCGATCTGGGGCGAGGCGCAGTCATTGAAGGCGACCTACCTGGGCAACAAGTAGTTGCACGCCGGCGCAGCATCAGATGCTGCGCCGGTCCGCACGCCGGCCCGGCCATACAGACAATCGAGCAGACATGACATGCCGTTCGTTCTCCGTGCTCCACGCCGCACTCGGCGCACGGCGCGAGCAGGTTGTGTCGTGACGCTCCGGGAGACAGCGGCCGGCGAGGTGGCGACGATGCGGGAAGGCACCAGGGCCGCCCGCACCATGAGGTGGACATGATGAGTGCTCTACTGAAGCTGTCGGAGGGTTTGCGGCGGCTGCTCGAATGGATCGCGCTGGCCTCCGGATGGCTGCTGGTCGTCATGGCCTGCGTGACCACCTTCGACGTCGTCGCGCGCAAATTTGGCCTGGGGCTGTGGTTGCCGTTTCCGTTGCCGCACACCAAGCTGCAAGAGCTGGAGTGGCACTTCCACGCCGCCATCTTCTCGCTGTGGATGGGCTACTGCTACACGATCAATGCCCACCCGCGCGTCGACACTTTCACCGAGCAGCTGAGCGTATCGCAGTAAGGCCTGGATCGAGCTCGCCGGCTGCCTCGTGCTGTCGCTGCCCTACATCGCGCTCGTCGCCTACTTCAGCCTGGACTTCGTTGCCTCGTCCTTCCAGCTCGGCGAGCAGTCCGACAGCACTATCGGGTTGACCCACCGCTGGATCATCAAGGGCGTCTACGCTGCCGGTCTCTGGCTGGTGGTGCTCGGCATTCTCAGCGTGCTGCTGCGCGTGATCGTCTTCCTGTTCGGGAACAAGTCTGAGCGGGAGGTTAACCTGCAAATCGGCCACGTCATATCGGACGTGTAGTCCAAACCGAGGAAAACCATCGTGCTTGGCTGGCTGGCCGACAACCTTGCCCTGATCATGTTCGGGGCGATGTTCCTCTTCATCTTCCTTGGCTACCCGGTAGCCTTCATCATGGGCGGGCTGGCGCTCATCTTTGCGCTGCTGGGCGCCTGGCTCGGCACCTTCAATCTGATCGGCGTAGCCGACATCGTGTCGCGCATGTGGGGAGGGGTCGCCAACGATCCCGTCCTGGCATCGATCCCGATGTTCATTTTCATGGGTGCGATCCTGGAGCGATCGGGCTCGGCCAAGGACATGCTGAGTGCGACGGAAGTTCTGCTGAGGCGGTGCCCGGGGGCCTTGGCGGTCTCGGTCATGGTGATGGGCACCATCCTGGCCGCCCCGATCGGCGTTGTCGGCGCGGCGGTGATCACGCTGTCGGTGATCGCCCTGCCGCAGATGCTGGCGGCGGGCTACGACAAGCGTTTGGCCATCGGCACCATCGCCTCGGCCGGCACGCTCGGCATCCTCATTCCGCCGGCGATCATGCTGGTGGTGATGGCGGAGATGTTGGCAACCTCGGCCGGCAATCTGTTTCTCGCGGCCGTCATGCCGGGCTTCCTGCTGTCCGGACTCTATCTCGTCTATATCATTCTGGTCTCAGTCTTCAGGCCGGGCGCGGCACCCAAGCTGCCGCCCGACTACGGCCCGCAGACCCGAAAGGAATTCTGGTTGGCCCTCTGGCGCGGCCTGTTCCCGATGACGGCGCTGCTGGTGATCGTGCTCGGCTCGATCTTCGCGGGTTGGGCCACACCCACGGAGAGCGGCGCCGTAGGTGTGCTCGGCTCCATGTTCATCGCCGCGCTGAACGGCCGCCTCAGGATCAAGATGCTGAACGAGGCGATCTACCAGTCCTGCCGCGCCAACGGGCTGGTGTTCATGATCTTCCTCGGGGCCACTGGCTTCTCCTATGTGTTCCGCGTGCTCGGCGGCGACGAGCTGATGCTATCGACGCTCGCCTATTTCGGCATCGACACGAAGTGGGAGATGCTGACGTTCGTGATGGTGCTGATATTTCTGCTCGGCTTTCCATTCGAGTGGATCGAGATCTGCCTCATCGTCCTCCCGGTGTTCGGGCCGATCCTGGCGAAGTTCGACTTCTCCGATCATCTCGGGAACAATGCAGCACTGATGACCTGGTTCGGCACGCTGGTGGCCGTCAATCTGCAGACTGCGTTCATGACGCCGCCGTTCGGGGCCACGCTGTTCTACATGAAGGGCACCGCTCCGCCGGGGGTGACCATGAGCGACGTGTTCCGGGCCATGTACCCGTTCGTGGCCCTGCAGGTGGTCGGCCTGCTGCTCTGCGTCTACTTCCCGAGCATCTCTCTGTGGCTGCCCAGGCTGGCTGGTTTTCTGCCGTAGCGGCGCGGCCGCCGGTATGCCGGAACGTGACCGATTTAGGACTTCGATGTTGCATCGCCTGTGCGCGGTTTTCTGCACCGCGCACCGTATTCCCGGCATGCGCCCAACTCAGAGCCAAGCCCTCTCGACGAAGCAGCTGCATCGCTCCCTCCCACCCAACGCCTCGCGAATTGCCTTCGGATGTTTGCGACGCTTCCAGTACACCACCGCCAGGATGGCAATGCAGCAGACCGCATTGCTCGCGAAGCAGGCGGCCAGCACCCAATCGGAGCGATTGACGAGCGCGTAGGCGACCGTCGAAAGGTGCCCGAGGAGGAACAGCGCCCAAGTCGTGCATGACACCGAGGATGCCCCGTTCGGATCCTTTGCCGCCTTGTGAAGCTGCGGCAGGTACGCCACCAGGCGAATGGCGTTGCAGGCCGCAAACATCGCGAACGTAATGTCCTCCAAGTGCATTGCCGCCTCCGCTCGCTTGAAATGCTCTTTGACAGAGGTGATTCCCGGACATGTCAGCGCCTGCCCGTTGGGCCGTCCTCAGCCAGCTTTCCATATGGAGGGGATCCTCGACGAGCAGCTCCAGGTGCCCTTCTCTGGCGGTCAGGGGTTTGGCGCAGAGCGCCGGGCATGTCACGGTCCCGGCGAATGCGGCAGCATGATCGGGGTCGCCGATCAGCTCATCGATGCTGGCGGCCGACACATGGAGCTCTGCCACCATCTCCTGTCCGGCCGCGGAACCGCGCCGGGCCGCCAGCTCGAAGGGATCGCTGATCCGGTGAATGCCGGCGCCGAGATCGCCCTCGACCTCGGTCGAGAACGGGCCCCGCATCCGCTCGGAGAATTGCAATCCCGGGCTGAGGTCGCAGAACCTGGCGTTGACGATGTCGATCGCTCTGGTCCAGTTGCGGGCGGCGAGCGCTCGGACCAACGCGACGACCGCTGTCAACGTCCGTCCAATTCTTGCCCAGAGCGACGCATGAACGGTCTTAACGGACTGCGGTTTGGGGACCGGCGGTTGAGCGCCTCGGCTGCGATGGCTCGGGGCGATTGCCCCCGGACTGGCCCTGCAGCTGCGGGACGCGTTGTTGGATAGGGGAATTGCTTGATGCAGCTTCGACGGGGGGGCGGGCGGCTTGAGCCGCTCCTGACGGGACGTCGGCAGGCTGCTTGAAGGAACCGGCAACGGGAGACGCAGCCGCCTTCCCGGTTTCGTAGTCGATCGTCCAGCCCTTGTCGGCGGCCTGCAGGGCCGGAGCTACACCTTCATCTCCCGACGCGATATGGTCACCAAGTTCGGATACAGGGCCTGCCCCAAACGATACTGATGCCCGCAGCACGCGCGACGGGCGCGCGAAACGCCTTCAGGCCCGCAGGAGGAGAACCATGGCCGCTTCTGGCGACACCCCAGGTACCGCACGGCAGGAAGGCAGGGAGCCCGGGGGCGGACTCGATATCCCCGAGGAACGCCGCGTGCTCGCCAAGGCGCAGGCCGCGCTCCTCGCCGAGACCGCGGCGCGGATCGCCCTGGAGCTGCCGATGAGCGCCGATGTGGACGACTTCCGCCGCGTCCTCGCCGCCGGGGCGAAGCCATGACGGACCTCGCCGGCCTTTCGGCCCGCGCGCTCGCGGAGGCGATACGCTCGAGGAGGATCTCGAGCCTGGAGGCGACCAGGGAGGCGGTAACGCGTCTCGTTGCCTGCCACGAGTTGACGAACTGCATCGTCGCCCTGGAGGCCGAGGCGGCGCTCGACGGCGCCCGGGCGGCCGATGCGGCGATTGCCGCCGGCAGGGCCACGGGCCCGCTCGCGGGCGTGCCGCTCGCCCACAAGGACATGTTCGACCGCAAGGGCAAGATCGCGAGCTGGGGGGCGAACATCCGCGCCGGACCGCCCCGCCGATCGGGATGCCAGCGCCATCGCCGCGCTCGCCGGGGCGGGCGCCCTGCAGATCGCCGCGCTGCACCTTGCCGAGTTCGCTTACGGGCCTACCGGCCACAACTACGTGCTGGGGCACGCCCGCAACCCCTGGGACCCGGCCCGTATCACCGGCGGGTCGTCGTCGGGAACGGCCGCTGCCGTCGCCTACGGCGCCATCCCGTTCGGGCTGGGCTCCGATACCGGCGGGTCGCTGCGGCTGCCGGCGGCCTGCTGCGGCATCGCCTCCATCAAGACGACGTGGGGACGCGTCAGCCGGGCCGGCGCCATGCCGCTGGCGCCCGCGCTCGATACCATCGGCGCCCTTGCCCGCCATGTGGAGGATCTGGCCGTGGCGCTCGGATGCCTCTCTGGCCCCGATCCGCGCGATCCTGCCGCCTTGCCGCTCCCGGTGCCGGACTACGTCGCCCGCCTCGCCGATCCCGTGCGCGGCCTCAGGGTGGGCATCGACGAGAAGGTCGTCGCAGAGGCGCACCCCGAGGTGCAGCGCATGGTGGAGGAGGTGGCGGGCATCCTCGTCGGGCTGGGGCTGGAGCGCATAGCCTGCGCCTTCCCGGACTGGCAGACGCTCGACCACCTCGTGCAGCTCGTGCAGCTGCCCGACGCTTCCGCGGCCCACGCCGCCTTCCTGCGCGCCCGGCCCGGGGACTATGGCCCGCAGGTGCGGACGCGCGTCGAGGTCGGGCATTTCATCGGCGCCGTCGATCACCTGACGGCCCTGCGCGCCCGCGGCACCTGGCTGCAGCGCACGCTGGATGAGACCTTCCGGGATGCCGACATCGTCATCCTGCCGGTGCTGGCCGATCCGCTGCCCACCATCGCGGAGCTCGACGTGGGGGGCGCATCCAGGGCGCCGGCGGCAATGGGCCGCGTCGTCAAGTTCACGCGCCCGATCAATTACCTGGGCCTGCCCGCCCTGACGCTGCCCGTGCCGCGCAAGGGCGGGCTGCCGAACGGTGTCCAGCTCGTCGGCCGCCCCTTCGCAGAGGCGCAGTTGCTCGCCGTCGGTCACGCCTACCAGCGCGAGGTGCCGCCCGAAATCGCGCGGCCGCTGGCCAGCTGAGGGTAGCAATCGCTGCGATCAGATCAGATCAATCGCGCCCAGGGTCACTGCCAGTGACGGGGCAAAGTCGGGCGCGCCAACTCGTCTTACGCGGTCACCTCGAGCTTGTCCCGATACCCTCGATGCCTGGGCTTCGGTGGACGTGGGTAACGAGCCTCTGAGCATTGCGTCGTCATGGATAGATCGCGCGTGCGCAGCTGCTCGTTCATTCGATCGAATTGGCACATCGCGACCCGCTGACAAACTCGGACGCAGGACTGGCTACGGCGCCAGGGTGAAGCGCGGCGGGGGGGGCTCATCGGGATCGCGATCGTTGGCGGCGAGCAGCTCCTGCACGCCGTCGCGACCGTAGATGTCCGGCCGGAAGATGATGCGCCCGTCGAGCTCGGCCCACGCCGTGATGTATGTGAAGTACACCGGCACCGGGCGGGTGAGGGTCATGTCGAGGGCCTGCCCGGTAGCGATCATGTCCTGGGCGCGGCCAGGCTCGCTCCAACCCGTCTCGTACTTGGCGAGCCACTCCACCAGGGTGAACACGTCCTGCACCCGCACGCAGCCCGCGCTGAACGCGCGCCAGCGCTGGTTGAAGAGATGCTTCATCGGCGTGTCGTGCATGTACACGCCCTCGGAGTTGGGCATGTCGATGCGCACGAGCCCCAAAGCATTCTGCGGGCCGGGGTCCTGCTTGAAGCGGATCCTGGCGGCGTCGACCTTGCCCCAGTCGACATTGGCGGGATCGATTTCCGGCCCGTTGTAGGAGCCGGTGAGGACGCGGATCTTCTCCTTCTGGAGATAATCCGGCTCCTTCACGAGGCGCGGGATGAGGTCGAGTTGCGCCACGCTCTCGGGCACGCGCCAGTGCGGATAGAAGTTGAGGGCCCTGATGTTGGCACGCACGATCGGGGTCTGCCGCTCGACCTTGCCGACGATGACGCGGTGACGCAGGTCGACCTGGTGCTTCTCGACCGCTTCCATCTGGAACGCCGCGGCGTTGACGAGGACGTAGCGATCGTCGTTGCGCGCCATCAGGTCCCTGATGCGCTGCAGGTTCACCCGAAGCTGGGCGAGGCGCGCGAGCACCGGGATGTTCAGGGCCTGCAGAGTCTGGCGGTCCACGCGGCCGGTCACCCGCAATCCGTGGTTTTCCTGGAAACGCCGGACCGCGTCCTCCATCCCTTCGGAGTAGTCGTAGCCGAACAGGCTTTGCGACGGCCGCTTCTTCCACTCGCTGCTGATGGCGAGCCGCTTGTAGAGCACCGCCACGCGCTCGTCGTTGTCGTCCGCGCGGATCGGCCCGTTGCCCGGGATCCTCGGCCACCCGCCGTTGCTGTGGATGGTCTGGTAACGGTGGATCGCCTCTTCGAGCGCGTCGATCATCTGTTGACTGCGCAGCGGCGTGCGGTCCGGGCGCAGGTCGCTGAGCGGCTCGGGACGCTTGCGATCCTCGTGGGCGGCCTGGCGGGGCGCCTGGTCGGGCTTGTTGAGCCCGGGAAACAGCTCCCACCACTCGCCCTGGGCCAGTGCAGGCCGCCCACCCAACGCGAGAGCGAGAGCGAGGATCGCGCCGGCGCCTCTGCCCAGCGGCCCGGCTCGGCCGACCTGCCGACGCCCGCTCCTGCCATGTCCCATCATGCCTACCTGCTTCCCGTCCGTCCCGAGACCAGCCAAACGCACCACCCTGAATCGACAACATTGCCGAACCGAGCGGCAGCCCGCGCCGACGATCCTGGGACAGCGGTGCTCCCCGTGCCCCCTCGCCCTACCACCGCCCCTATAGCTACTCGGCAGAGTTATGGCCAAACAAAGACATGTTATGGCGGGTCGACGGGGCCGGAGGTGTATCCGCCAATCCACGTTGTGCCGACATTGTTGCCGCATCAGTGATACGGTTGCTGCCCACCGATCAGCCGGCAACATCCGGCCCTCGGGGCGCCGGTGCAACACCTGCCCTGCAATCAGAATCAAAGAACGGAGCACCAGCCTATGCCCGTCGTCGTCACCGATCTCAACTCGCGCGGTGTGGCCAATGTCACACTCAACCGGCCGGACGCCGGCAATGCCTACGACAGCGCCGTGATCGAGGGCCTGCTGGCGGCCATGGACGAGCTGGGGGCCAAGCCTGGGCTGCGCGTCGTGGTGCTCGAGGGCAACGGCAAGCATTTCCAGGCGGGCGCCGACCTCAAGTGGGTGAGACGGGTCGCCGGCGAGTCCCTCGAGGAGAACGTGCGCGTCAGCCGTGCCACGGCGGAGGCCGTCGACTGGCTCAACCGCCTGCCGGTGCCGACCGTGGCGCTGGTGCAGGGCGGCTGCTTCGGCGGCGGGACCGGGATGGTGGCCGCCTGCGACGTGGTGATCGCCGCCGACAACGCGGTCTTTTCCATCTCGGAGGTGCGCTGGGGGCTGACCGCAGCCATCATCATCCCGCAGCTCTGCGATGCGATCTCCGCCCGGCAGCTGCGCCGCTATGCGCTGACGGGCGAGCGCTTCGACGCCGCCGAGGCGCACCGCATCGGCCTCGTGCACCAGGTGGTGCCCGCGGGCGAGCTTGCAGCGGCCGGCGATGCGATGGTGGCCCAGCTCCTGCAGAATGGCCCAGAGGCGATGGCCGAGACCAAGGCGGCAATCTTCGAGTTCGCCTGGGGCGGCTTCCAGCGCTCCACGCTCGACGCGCTCGCTGCGGGGCACGGCGCCAAGCGGCGCACGCCGGAGGCCGCCGAGGGCCTCGCCTCCTTTGCCGAGAAGCGCGCCGCGAATTGGTAGTGTCGGCCTCGGAGGTCCGGCACATTCTGCGGCGCGCTCGAGCAGGAAGGTGCGCTCGCGCGCTAATGGGAAAAGGTGACTTTTCTACCGGTCGGGTCCACGACACTTTACTCGCAACCTCTGTGGTCATTGCCCTCGATCTGCAATCTACAAGCGACGCCCGCTGGCTTGTGCCGCACATTCGCGAGCTACAAGCCCGCACATCGGAATCCGAGAGGACTAGGGTCTTCGCCCGCCAAGACGGCCTCCACGCGGCTCTCCGTGAACTCTTTATCTTCCCTTGCGGTGTCCAGGGCGACGCAAATCCATTCTGACTTGAAAGGATCATTCTTAAAGAGAAATCTGGCTTTTACTTTTCCTGGTTGGACCTCGGCGAAGTCAGACCCACGCAAGGAATTATACTGCACGAAAAGAGGATTAGGCTTCACGCTGTAGGTGGCGAATGCGGCAACTCCATCCCACTTCAATACCTTCCCGCCTTGCACTTTCTGAATAGAAAGTATCTTTACGTCCTGTGCAAAAAAGCGTGGAATGCAATGTCCAACAGGAGTAGCTCTGATGTTAGGATGCGATGGATTACTGAGGGTTGCGGTTATTGTGTTCCCATCTTTGCGCAATCTTATACCGGCGAGCGTAAAGTTCAACTCGTGTTGCCGTCCAGCAATTCCCAGCGGCCTTCAATTCTGACTCCATGGTCGGAGCGATTCGACCGAGGAGACGAGCGATGGCGAAGCTGAAGATCCGCAAGGACCGCACATCGACCGTGCTGCGCAAGCTGGCCAAGTCCGAGCCGGACGCCCGCATCTCCCGGCGCCTGCTTGGGATCGCCAATGCGCTCGACGGCATGAGCCGTGCTGAGGCGGCGAAGTGCGCCGGCATGGACCGGCAGACGCTCAGGGACTGGGTCATCCGCTACAACGCGCACGGTGTCGCCGGGCTCTCGGACAACTGGAACGGCGGCCGTCCGCCGATGCTGACGCTCGACGAGCAGGCCGAGCTGCTCGCCATCGTCATGGCCGGGCCCGATCCGGAGAAGGACGGCTTCTGCGCCTTCACGCGCGACGATCTGGTGGCCATCGCCGAGAAGAAGTTCGGCAAGTCGATGCATCCGGCGTCGATGGGCCGCGTGCTGCGACGGCTCGACCTGTCGCGGCAGAAAGCGCGGCCGACACACCCGATGAAGAACCCGGCCGCGGCAGCGGCCTTTAAAAAGAGCCCGGCGAACGCTCAGAAAGATTGCCGATACACATAAGGGCAAGCGCCTGCGCCTCTATTTCCAGGACGAGGCGCGCATCGGGCAGAAGGGGCGCGTCTGCCACATCTGGTGGAAGCGCGGCGAGCGACCGCCGGGCCTGCTCGATCAGCGCTATGTCAACGCCTACATCTACGCCGCCATCGAGCCCGGCACCGACAACGCGTTCGCGCTGATCCTGCCCGACGCCAACAGGGTCGCAATGCAGGCGTTTCTCGACGCATTCGCCGAGACGATCGCGAACGGCGAGCACGTCGCGCTCGTGCTCGACGGCGCCGGCTGGCACAGCTCCAAGGCGTTGCGCGTGCCGACCAGCATCACGCTGGTGCCGCTGCCGCCCTACTCGCCCGAGCTCAATCCGGTCGAGCGCGTCTGGCTGCATCTGAAGGCGCGCTTCCTGTCGCTGCGGCTGCTCAACGACTACAACGCGATCGTCACTGCCGCGTCGAGGGCCTGGCGGCGCCTGCGCCGGGACACTGGACGCCTGACTTCGCTCACGTCATACCCGTGGATCATGAGGATCAGACCGCAGGTCAAACATTAAGCGCGCCGGTATTAGAAGCCCTAATTGCTCCTGCACAACAAGTTCCTTTAGGAGCCAAGCACCGTTCTGGTCATCTGTTATTGTTTTGGTGCCCGTGACGATGCCTGCACATAACCCTAATCGGCGAGAAATCCTCTCGGCGAGATCGCCCGCCGAAGGAGGTTGCTGCGCCCGTACATCCGTGTGGGAGCACACAAATAGCACACTTGTCAGTGCCAGAGCCGGAAACCGCACAGAGATGAATTGCATGAAAGGCAACTCCTTTGCTGACCCCCATTGTCTGCTTCTGCGAACCAGACCAACCACTCTCCACAAGATGTAGGAGGCATGTTGCCCACTTGGCTGAGGCACCATGCTGCCGCTGAAGAAAGAACAGAAAATACCGTAAGGAATCAAGGGTCAGATTTAGCGTCTTTCCTATCGCCGCATTCCGGGGGGCCCGGGGTTTGAACCGCCCCGGGTTTGTCGGAGGCTCCAGATCTTGAGAGATTGGAGCCATGACGAATCACAAGACATCCCCGAGGTTCTCGGCCGAGGTGCGTGAGCGCGCGGTGCGGATGGTGTTGGAGCACCGCGCGGAACACACATCGCAATGGGCTGCGATCGCCTCGATCGCGGCCAAGATCGGCTGCACAGCGCAGACCCTGTCGAACTGGGTTCGGCAGGCCGAGCGCGACCAGGGCCGGCGGCCCGGCGCGACCACTGACGAGCGCGAGCGGATCAAGGCGCTGGAGCGGGAGAACCGCGAGCTTCGTCAGGCCAACGAGATCCTGCGCAAGGCCAGCGCGTATTTTGCCCAGGCGGAGCTCGACCGCCGATGGAAGCCATGATCAGCTTCGTCGATGCGTACCGAGACGACCACGGGGTCGAGCCGATCTGCAGAGTACTTGCGATCGCCCCGTCGACATACCACGCCTACGTCGCTGGCCGCGCCAAGCCGGAGACGGCACCGGCGCGTGTCAAGGGCGACACCATGCTCAGCGTCGAGATCAAGAGGGTTTTCAATGAGAATTTCCAGGTCTACGGCGTGCGCAAGGTCTGGCGGCAGCTGCTGCGGGAAGGATACGACGTGGCCCGCTGCACGGTGGCGCGCTTGATGAAGAAAATGGCTCTGCAAGGGGTGATCCGCGGCAGGCGGGTGCGCACGACGGTGAGCGACAAGGCCACGCCCTGTCCGCTCGATCACGTCAATCGCCGGTTCAGGGCGCCACGGCCGAACCTGCTCTGGGTCTCGGACTTCACCTACGTGGCGACGTGGACCGGCTTCGTCTACGTCGCCTTCGTCATCGACGCCTACGCCCGCCGCATCGTCGGCTGGCGCGTGTCGCGGTCGGCGCACGCCGGCTTCGTGCTCGACGCGCTGGAGCAGGCATTGCACGATCGCAAGCCCGTCTCCGGCAACCTCGTCCATCACTCCGATCGCGGCGTCCAGTACGTCTCGATCAAGTACACGCAGCGACTGGCCAAGGCCGGCCTTGTGCCGTCCGTGGGGAGCGTCGGCGACAGCTACGACAACGCGCTCGCCGAGACCATCAACGGGCTCTACAAGGCCGAGGTGATCCATCGGCGCGGGCCGTGGCGATCGCTGGAGGCGGTCGAGTATGCCACGCTCGAATGGGTCGACTGGTTCAACAACCGCAGGCTTCTCCAGCCGATCGGCCATGTGCCGCCGGCTGAAGCCGAAGCCGCCTACTACGCAGCCCTGGAGGAACCTGCAGCACTCGCCGCCTGACTCAAACCAACCAGCCTCCGAGGAACTCGGGACAGTTCAGTTGGAAGGCTAATTTAATCCTCGCTACGCTCACACGCCACGGCGCGTTCGAGCAGGAGCGCGCGCTCACGGGCGTTGCGCGTGAGGGAGGCGGCGCGCTCGAACTCGGCGCGGGCCTCGTCGAGCCGGCCCAGCTTCTGCAGGAGGTCGCCGCGTACGCTGGGCAGCAGGTGATAAGCCGCCAGTGCGGGCTCGGAGACGAGCGCATCGACAATCTCGAGACCCCCTGCGGGGCCCGACGCCATTCCCACTGCAACCGCCCGGTTCAGCTCCACGATCGGTGACCGCGCGATCGCTGCCAGCGCCGCGTAGAGCGATGCGATGCGGCTCCAGTCCGTGTCGGCGGGCGCGCGCGCCCGGGCGTGGCAGGCGGCGATGGCGGCCTGCAGCTGGTAGGGACCGGGCACGGTTCCCAGGGCCTCCGCCCGGACCAGCGCCGCGAGCCCGCGGCGGATCAGGAGCCAGTCCCAGCGCGCGCGGTCCTGGTCGAGCAGCAGGATCGGCTCGCCGTCCGGCCCGATGCGCGCCTTCAGGCGCGAGGTCTGGATCTCCATCAGGGCAACGAGGCCGTGCACCTCTGGCTCCCCAGGGGCAAGCTCGGCCAGCACGCGGCCGAGCCGCAGCGCCTCCTCGCACAGCTGCGGCCGCAGCCAGTCGCCGCCGGCGGTCGCCGTGTAACCCTCGTTGAACACGAGGTAGAGCACATCCAGCACCGAGGCGAGACGCTCGGCGCGCGCCTCCCCGTGCGGCACCTCGAAGGGCACCTGCTTCTCGGCGAGCGTCCGCTTCGCGCGCACGATGCGCTGGGCCACGGTGGGCTCCGGCACCAGGAAGGCGCGCGCGATCTCCTCCGTGGTGAGCCCGCCCAGCAGGCGCAGCGTGAGGGCGACGCGCGCCTCTGCGGACAGCACCGGATGGCAGGCGGTGAACATCAGGCGCAGGAGGTCGTCGCCGATGTCGTCGTCGAGGGCGGCATCGAGGTCGGGCGTGGCGCCTTCGCCATCCGCCTCGAGGTCCCGGCCCAGCTCCTGGTGCTTGCGCTCGATGAGCTTCGCGCGGCGCAGCCGGTCGATGGCGCGGTTCTTGGCGGCGGCCATCAGCCAGGCGCCGGGCTTGTCGGGGATGCCAGACCTCGGCCACTGCTCGAGGGCCGAGACGAGCGCATCCTGCGCCAGCTCCTCGGCCAGGCCAACGTCGCGCAGCACGCGGGCGAGGCCGGCGATCAGCTTCGCCCGCTCGATGCGGAAAACCGCCTCTATGGCACGATGGGTATCGGTGGCCGTCACGGCCGCCGATCACACCATGCAGGGCCATGGAGTGCAAGAGGCCGGTGTCAGACCCGCAGGCTCCGGGCCTGTCTCCATTGTCCGGTGCGCGTCAGCGACGCGTCGTGTCGCTGACAACGGTGCGCCGGACTTTGCTCGCCTGGACGTGCCGAGCAAAGTTGTCGAGGATTGCCTGCCAGCCGCTTCGCTGCTCCTCGATCGAATGGGTGGACTCGCTATCGAAGGTTACTCGAACGGTCGCACCGCCCTTCGCGTCGGGGGTGAACTCGACCAGCGCCGTGCGGTCGCCAAACGAATACTCGATGAGCTTGTGCTCGACGATCCTCGTGTAGATGCCGGCGAAATCGAAACCGACGCTGCCGTCCTTCGCCTCCATCCGTGAGGAGAAAGCACCACCCACCCGCAAATCCACCGTGGCCTTTGTCGTGTGCCAGTCATCGGACGCGGCATTCCACTGCTTGATGGCTTCAGGGTTCGTGTAGGCGCCCCACACCTGTTCGACAGGCGCGGCGACGGTTGTCTGGACGGTGATCCTGGTCATGTAATTGCTCCCACTGCCGATCTCGACGTTGCGGCGACGGTGAAGCGTACGGCGCCCTGACAGCTGACAGGCGCCGTACGCCAGCGCTCGTTGCGCCCGCTAGGATTTCGCGGCGTTCTTCCGCATCGTCCCGCGCGTCGCCACCTCGCGTTTGCGCTCCTCCGGCGTGAAGACCTCCGTCGAGAAGTCCTCCGGCTCGAAGATGGGGCGCAGCTCGCATTCGCCCTGGCCCAGCACCTGCAGGAAGCGCGCGGTCCAGTGGATCGCCTCGTCCATGCTTTTCACCTGGAAGAAGGCGTAGGAGGCGACAAGCTCCTTGGATTCCGTGAAAGGCCCGTCGATGACGGTGACCTTGCCGTTGGCGAGCCGCACCCGCTTGCCCTTCGCGCTGGGCTGTAGCCCGTTGCTGTCGAGCATCACGCCAGCCTTGGCCATCTCCGCGACGAAGGCGCCCATTCGCTCCATCAGCTCCTTGCTCGGAGGCGCGCCCGCTTCGGAGCTGGCGTCGGCTTTAAGCATTCCCAGGATGCGCATGGTCTATCTCCTGTGTCGTTTCTGGCGCCCCCAACCGGGGCTCTGTTGTCTCGACGAACGGGCGGCGGCGGGATCGACACGGACTGGCGAGAATATTTCTCTACGACCTGCCCGGTCGATCCGCGAGCCGCGGCACCGTCACTTCTTCTTGGCGAGCTCCTCGCCGAGCTGACGGTGATGATCGACGGCCGGGCTCTCGCCGAAGTCCTCCAGCTCGAACACCTGGCGGATCTCGATGTCGCTGTCCTCGTTCATGGGATTGGGGCAGCGCTTGACCCATTCGATCGCCTCCGCGAGCGACTTGCATTGCCAGAGCCAGTAGCCGGCCACCAGCTCCTTGGTCTCCGCGAAGGGGCCATCGATCACCGTGCGCTTGGGGCCGGAGAAGCGGACGCGCGCGCCCTTTGCGCTCGGCTGCAGCCCGCTGCCGTCGAGCATGATGCCGGCCTTCACCAGCTCCTCGTTGTACTTCGCCATGGCCGACAGCAACTCCTCGGACGGCATCGCGCCGGCTTCAGAGTCCTTCGTCGCCTTCACCATCACCATGAACCGCATCGTCGCTCTCCTTCGGCTGGCATTGCGAAGCCCGGTATCGACCCCGCTCTGTCATCACGTCGAACGGCGGCGAACGAAATCGACATCACCGCCGCCGTTCCATTACGATTTCTCGTAACCGACTGATGTGGCGAGAATTTTTCTTGCGACAGGTGACCGGCGCCCTTGCCGGAGGCACGACGCGGGCGCCCTGCCCGCCGGCGTTCAATGACCGGCTCGAAGCGCCGGCTCCCCCGTCAGGAATGCGACCACCTCCGCTTCGATGCGCTCGCGGTCGTAGTCGTAGGTGAGGATGTGGTTGCCTCGGTTGCAGGGCACCAGGCGCGCCTCCTCGCGTCCGGCAAACAGCCGCTCGGTTGCCGCGAAGGAGGCCACTGTATCATTCTGTGAGGCGAGCACGAGCGTCGGCACCGCGACGCCGCGCGCCTTGTTGCTGGCGATCTCTGCCAGCGCCACGAGCTGCAGAAACGCCGACATGGACACCAGCCAGGAGCCGGTGGCGTAGGCCTTGTAGCCGTCGGGATCGGCGATCTGCGCCTTCTGGACCTTGGGCACGACGGGCAGGACCCATCGCAGCCATCGCGTGGATCGGGTGACCCACATGTCGGCGATCGCCAGACTGAAGTAGGGCGAGATCAGCACGAGCTTGCCGATGGTGTGGTCGGCCGCGCCGATGACCGCGAGCGCACCACCCATTGACATGCCGACCACCAGCGGAGGCGCGCCGCTGATCGCCGTCTCGTTCTCGAGGACCCCGCTGAGCCAGGCGCGATAGTCGTCGTGAGAGTAGCGCCCCCGGCCGTAGGCGAACGACACGCTCGTCTGCCCGGGGATCGCAGGAACGACGACGCGGTAGCCCCGTGCGGAGAGGTGCTCCGCAAGAGCCTGGAAATCGCGCGGGGTTCCGCCGAACCCGTGCAGCAGGACGACCGACGGCCGGCCGTTGCGCGGCTCGGCCAGCAGCACCTGGGTGGCGCGCTGCCAGGGGTCCTTGCCCTGCGATGCGGCGTGCTCGAGGCAGGCGAGCGCGAAGATGGCGAGATTGGCCACGGCGAGAACGAGAAGCCCGAGCCCGATCACGGTCGTTGCGACTTGCAGCATGTCACATCGCCCCAATCCGACCGGCCCGGCGCCGAGGATGCTCCGGAGGTGGCCACTCCCCCGGGAATTTGATCTAACCTAACGGACGACCGTCCCTCACGGCTGCGGCTTTTTCGCGTCCGAGCCCGCGGCAGGTCGGAGCCTCGCACCCGTTCGCAGCCGCGAGGCACGGCCGGCGCAATGCTCGTAGAACTGGGCCGCGGCTCGATTAGGGTCTGGCGAGACCGTTCGCGGAGGATTGAACCATGGTCGAGACGACGCAGCTGCTTGTGGCCGGCAAGAAGATGTCCGTGCCCAAGCTCCTCAAGAGGCTCCTGCAGATCGCCATCGCCGTTGCCATCACGTCGGCCGTGTTCTTCGTGGTGATCGTGGGCAACGGGTTCCTGGTCCCGACGGCCGGGCGGGGTACCACCTTGCAGGCCGGCTACAACCAGTGGCTGGCGTTCATCCGGCGGCCTGAAATCCTGACGACGATGGTGCTCACCGCGATCGTCACCGTCCTGCTCGTCTACTGGCAGCGGGACAAGGAGCGCAGGGGAGGGGCGTCGTCGGGCCGGTCATCGATGTGAAGGCCGCAGGGGTAGGGCGGAAGGCGCCCGCACCGCGCACTACTCGGACGGGGCAGCCAACGCGACGGGAACCACCTCGCCTGCCTCGACCTTCAGCGCCACCTCACCCCGCTTCAGGCGCTGTGCCTCGGCTCCGAACAGCTCGTAGCGCCAGCCCTTGAGCGCGGGGATATCGGGCTCGTCCTCCACGGCCAGGCGCTCGAGGTCGTCGGCGTCGGCGATCAGCCTGGGCGCGACCTTGTTGCGCACGGCGCAAGCCTTGAGCAGCACGCGCAGCAGCTCGACGGTGGCCGTCTTCTCGGCCGGCAGCACCGAGCCCTCGCGCATGGGGGGAACGGTCTTGGGATCGCGCTTCAGGCCGCGCTTGACGGCCTCGATGATCGTCCTTCGCGCGGCCGGACCGGGCAAAGCCCTCGCTGAGCGACCTCAACTGCGCAAGCTGGGCGGTCTCGGCGGGCGCGTGGCTGGCAATATCGTAGAGGGCCTCATCGCGCAGGATGCGGTTGCGCGGCACATCCAAAGTCTGGGCGAGATGGTCGCGCCAGGCCGCGACCTCCATCAGAACAGCGAGGCCCTTGCGGTTCCTGACACGCAGCTTGAGCCTCTTCCAGGCATCCTCCGGACGTGTCTCGTAGGTCTCCGGGTTGGTGAGGCCGGCCATCTCCTCGTCGAGCCAGCGCACCCTGCCGGTCGCCTCCAGCTCGTCCACGAGGTGGCGGTAGATGTCGCGCAGATGCGTCACGTCCGCCAGGGCATAGGCAAGCTGCTTCTCCGACAGCGGCCGGCGCGCCCAATCCGTGAAGCGCGAGGTCTTGTCGAGGTTGGCGCCGGTGATCTGCTTGACGAGGCTCACGTAGCTCACGGACTCGCCGAAGCCGCACACCATGGCGGCGACCTGGGTGTCGAAGATCGGGCGCGGAATGAGCCGCGCCTGGGTCCAGACGATCTCGAGGTCCTGGCGCGCGGCGTGGAACACCTTGACGACGCGCTCATTGGCCATCAGGCCGTAGAACGGGGCAAGGTCGATCTCCTTCGCCAGGGGATCGACGATCGCCTCGCCGCCGGGGCCCGCGAGCTGGATGACGCACAGCCTCGGCCAGAACGTCTGCTCGCGAATGAACTCGGTGTCGACGGCGACGAAGCTGTGCTCGCTGAAACGATCGCAAACGTCGTTCAGGTCCGAGGTTGTCGTGATCACACGCATGGGCGCGCGGTTATAACCGTTACCGTTGCGCCACACAATGCGTACGTGCAGGATCGTGCGGGTGCGACCGTGCGGTCGCGAAGCGGAGCGCCCCCCGGCGAAGCGCTCCGCCCGCGGTCACCGTCCCGTCATGACCTCGATGCTGAACTTGGCCAACAGCGCGTCGGGGCTGACCTTCGACGCCTCCATGATCTCCATCAGGCCGACACGGCTCTTGGGTGTCACCTTGATGGTGAGCGTCTCGCCCTTGCCTTGCACGAACCGATCCACGGCCTGGAGGAGCTTCTCGACCTCCGGGCTTGTGCTCCCCAGTGCTTGCCTTTTCATCGCCATGTTCTCAAGGAGGAGGGCACGGCCCGTCTCCGGCGCCGCGCCTCTTTCGCGCGCCATCTCTGCGGCCAGCACATCCACGAACCCGAGATCGCGCAGCGACAGCTCGATGGGCCCCGCCTCCACCAGGAACAGGGCCCCCATCGACCTGCATCGGGTCCAGGGAGAGTGCATCGCGCGTGACGTTGTTGAGCGACGCCTTGAGCGAGATTGCGAAAAAGTTGCTGAACTCCAGAGTCCCGGGCTCCACTGTCAGGGCCTGGGTGGCCTCCGTCCAGATCGAGCCCAGGTCGAAAGCGACCGCGAGCGTGCTGATGCCGGTGCTGGCGAGCGTCTTGAAGACGGGCTCCTGACCGAAAGCAGAGATCGGCGCGCTGAACTTGAAGGTGAACCGGCCCTGGGTGGGAATGCCGTCGACATACTGTCCCCACGACGCGTCGAATGTGTCCACCTTGATCAGGCGCCGCGTGCCCGGATCGGGGACCGCAGCGTCCTTGACCTCGAACCCCTGGAGCAAGGAGAGCAATGCCGTCAGCCAGCTCGGGGGACGGCCGCTTGTCCGCGAGGGCCGTCCAGCTTCGGCATAAGCCGAAGCAGCTTGGCAATATCGAGCTCCCTGAGCGCAAGCCGCCCCAGATCGAGCGGATCGCCGAAAGGCGGCTTGGCGTTGAAGCCCTCGATGGCGACCTCGCGGAACCGACCGTTCTCCAGCCTGTCGATGCGCAGGGCCGAGATCTTGAACGTCTCGCCCATGGTGCCGCCGCCGATCTTGAAGCCCTGCGCGCTCAGCCTTGCCGAGATGAATCCCCTCGTACAGGCTGGCGACCTTGTCCATGAGCATGGTGATCTGGGCGGGGTTCGGCGCCAGGCTCGGCACCGAGGCGACATCGGTGATGAAGAGCAGATCATCCAGCTTCAGCTTCGACGAGCGCAGGCCGATGTCCTCGGCAACGATGCTGTCCACGCTCATGCTGGTGACGTTGCCCATGCGCACCGTGTACGGCCCCATCGTCAGCTGGCGGTAGACGCGCTGGTAGTCGTCGGACCTGGGCCGCGACGGATCGAGGACCGCCAGCAGCGGCCCCACGTCGCCGTCGAGGATGGAGGACTTGCCGATCTCGCCTCTGCAACTCGGTGAGCGGTCCCGCGAGGCCGCTGCGCAGAGCGATGCCATCCATGGTTGCTTCGGCGAAACGGCCGTCGCGGACGTCCCGAGCCACCAGGTTGGTGTACTGTGTACTCGGCGGAAACCCCGGGCGGGACCTTCTGCCGCCGTCATCGTCACCGTGAGCGAGGGAACCTCGATCGACGCCGCCGTGATGGCGCTGAACTGCTCAAGCCAGAGCCGCGACAGGTCGAGCATGGAGGCGACCTTGGGCGGCGTGAACGGGCGCGCGGAGAAGCCCGTCAGGACGATGCTGGGCGCCTTCTGCTCCAGCTTGAAGCCCAGCTTGCCGGGCACCACCTCGCTCGTCTCCAGGCCGACGATCTCGACGCGCGCAGGCCTTGCCCGACAGGCCGATGCCGGAGGCAATGACCTGCGTCACCGTGACCTTGGGATGCGGCCCCGTCTTGCGACTGCACCACGACGTCGCTGACCTTCAGCGTTCGTGACCACACGTCGAACTCGATGCGGCCACGGGTCGCCGAGCCGATGCTCTTCGCCCCAGCCTTCCAGCGCCGTCTCCACCTCGCGCGTGACGGCGTTTTGCGCCCAGTAGACGAAGCCGAAGTAGCCGCCGACGCCGACGATCAGGGCGACGACAAGAGCCACGAACACCTTGCGCATGGAGCTCCCCCCTTGATGGAGCCGGAACGACGGACCGGCGGCCCGCCGGCGGCGGCCGGCTGGCGCCCACCGCAGTACCCTTGCTCGAGGGCGAGCACAAGGCGGAAACGGGGCCAACGGCGAGTTTGGCTCGCTCAGCGCGTCAGCACGACGAAGTCGGTATTGAGCGGCGCGGTCTCGTGGCTGGCGGCGTTGTCGGACACGATCAGCGTGGCGCCGGCCCATAGCCGGTCCTCGATGAAGCGGCGCGTCGCCTCGGGCAGCTCGAAGCGCTCCAGCACGCTCGCCGCCGTCTCCTGCGGGCCGGTCAGCCGGAGGCTGCTCGGCGCGCCTTGCCGCGCTTGCGCGGCGGCTCGGTCGAGGGCGGGCAGAGAGACGGAGAGCCAGTTCATCGACTCGCCGTCCGGCGCCGGGCCCATCGCCATGTAGACATGGGTGCCGAAGGGCCGGCCCGTCGTAGGTGAAGGTCACGGGCGCCTCGTGGACGGGCACCCAGGCCTGGCGGATGAAGACCTTGCCGGCCCTGCGGCTGACCAGGATGGAGATCGGCTCCTCGGCCCGCTTGGAAGCCTTGAGCGCCTCGTCGGCCTCGCGCCGCGCGTTCTCCGCCTCGACCACCGCCGCCTGGGCGGCGGCCGCATCCTCGCCCGCCACGGCCGCGATCAGGCGCGCCTGCTCGGCCTCGCCGCTCGGCGGTGGCGAGCTCGGCCTCGGCGGCGGCAGCGGCCTCCTTGGCCCGCTCGGACGGCATTCGGCGGCCGCGGCGGCCTTCGCCGCCCACTCGACGCCGGCGACGTGCGGCGGCCAGGGTCGCCTCGGCGGCGCGCAGCGCCGCGGCGGCCCGATCGGCCTCGGCGGCTTTGGCGGCCGCCGTCGCGACGGCCAGCTTCGCGGCCTTGGTCTTGGCGGCGGCATCCGTGACGACAAGGCCCTTCATCGCCCTGGCGCGCT
Source organism: uncultured Alphaproteobacteria bacterium (assembly GCA_963758625.1). Classification (GTDB taxonomy): domain Bacteria; phylum Pseudomonadota; class Alphaproteobacteria; order Rhizobiales; family Hyphomicrobiaceae; genus AWTP1-13. Next base: position 180,585 of record CAVWWJ010000017.1, read on the forward strand.
CGAGCGGATCGATGAGGCGCACCTTGGCTGACCCTGTGCCGGTGTCCGCGACCGTCTCACCCGCTGGCGGAAGCGCAGCCTCAGGCGCCCTTGCTCGCCCAGGCGGGCGTCAGCTGCGGCGCCGGCAGGCGCGCATGCTCGATGGCGACCGCGGTCGCGTCGTCCGGCACCACCACCACGCGGGTGCCGAGCTTGGTCATGCCCCACAGCTCGGAGGCTAAGTGGTGCGGCAGCCGGATGCATCCCTTCGAGGCGGGATATCCCGGAACCACGCCGCCGTGGAGCGCGATCCCCGACCAGGTGAGGCGCTGCATATAGGGCATGGGCGCGTTGGAGTAGATGTTGGACCGGTGGTGGCGGCTGCGTTGCAGGATCGAGAAGACGCCCGGTGGCGTGCGGTGGCCGGCCATGCCCGTGGAGACCGGGCTCTGGAAGAGGATGCCGGTGTCGCCGTAGAGGAGGAGCTGCTGTTTGGAGAGCGAAACCACGGCGAGCAGCGGGCTGGCTGGGGCCTCGCACCTTGCCTTTGGGATTGGCCGCCGCAACGCCGGTGGGCCCCGTATGCGCCAGAACCAGAGCAGGCTGCATCGCCAACGACGGGCGCGCTCCAAGGCGAGCGCACGCCGGCACAGGCGAGACGCGAGGCGCCGCAAGCGAAAGCCATAGCTCCAACGCCTCCACCGCGTGATCGGAAAATTGATCAATTCCTATGCGATCGCCGCCGCGGCCGTGGTGACCACTGCAGCCACGCTTACGCTCGCTTATTGAGGCGTGGCCGTCAACCTTGACAAGGTGAGGGGCTCGTGTGTCTTTCCGCGCACGCTACGGGAGAGAGAAATCTCGCATCGGTTCAGAGGTGTCATGGCTGAGGCAAGAGGCGGGGGCCGGAGCGGGCGCGGCAGGCGCCTCTGCACCGCTATCGCTCCCATACCTGCGGAGCGTTACGAAAGAGTGACATCGGCAAGACCGTGCGCCTGTCGGGCTGGGTGCATCGCGTGCGCGACCACGGCGGCCTTCTGTTCATCGACCTGCGCGACCACTACGGCATCACCCAGGTGGTGGCCGACCCGGACAGCCCGGCGTTCAAGGCGGCCGAGACCGTGCGCTCCGAATGGGTGATCCGCGTCGACGGCAAGGTGCGCGAGCGGCCGGTGATCGACGGCAAATCGACGGTGAACGCGGAGCTCGCCGACCGGCGAGGTCGAGGTGGTGGCCAGCGAGATCGAGGTGCTGTCGGCGGCCAAGGAGCTGCCCGTCCCCGTGTTCGGCGAGCCCGACTACCCGGAGGACCTGCGCCTGCAGTACCGCTTCCTCGATCTGCGGCGCGAGACGCTGCACGCCAACATCATGACGCGCCTCGCCGATCATCGCCTCGATCCGGCGGCGCATGACGGAGGCGGGCTTCTTCGAGTTCTCGACGCCGATCCTCACGGCCTCGAGCCCCGAGGGCGCGCGCGACTTCCTCGTGCCGTCGCGCATCCACCCGGGCAAGTTCTACGCCCTGCCGCAGGCGCCGCAGCAGTACAAGCAGCTGCTCATGATCGCGGGCTTCGACCGCTATTTCCAGATCGCGCCCTGCTTCCGCGACGAGGACCCGCGCGCCGACCGGCTGCCCGGCGAGTTCTACCAGCTCGACGTGGAGATGAGCTTCGTCGAGCAGGACGACGTGTTCGCCGCCATGGAGCCGGTCATCACCGGCGTGTTCGAGGAGTTCGCGCGACGGCAAGCCGGTGACCAGGGGCTGGCCGCGCATCCCCTACGACGAGGCGATCCGCAAGTACGGCACCGACAAGCCGGACCTGCGCAACCCGATCGAGATGCAGGACGTGACCGAGCATTTCCGCGGCTCGGGCTTCAAGGTGTTCGCCGGGATGATCGAGAAGGACCCCAAGGCGCGCGTGTGGGCGATCCCCGCGCCGGGCGGCGGCTCCCGAGCCTTCTGCGACCGCATGAACTGCTGGGCGCAGCGCGAGGGCCAGCCGGGCCTCGGCTACATCTTCTGGCGACGCGAGGGCGGAGACGGGCAGAAGGCGGCGCCGGCCGATCGCCAAGAACCTCGGGCCGGAGCGTACGGGCGCCATCCAGAAGCAGCTGGGCTGAAGGTGGGGCGACGCGGTGTTCTTCGCCGCCGGCAACCCCGACAAGTTCTACAAGTTCGCCGGCGAGGCGCGCACGCTGATCGGCCAGGAGCTGAAGCTCATCGACGAGAACCAGTTCGCGCTCGCCTGGATCGTCGACTTCCCGATGTACGAGTGGAACGAGGAGGAGAAGAAGATCGACTTCTCCCACAACCCGTTCTCCATGCCGCAGGGCGAGCTGGCGGCGCTGGAGGCGGCCAAGTCGCAACGAGGACCTGCTCAAGATCAAGGCCTACCAGTACGACATCGTCTGCAACGGCTTCGAGATCGCCTCGGGCGGCATCCGCAACCACAAGCCCGAGACGATGGTCAAGGCGTTCGGCATCGCCGGCCTACGGCCCCGAGGTGGTGGAGGCGCGTTCGGCGGCATGTACCGCGCGTTCCAGTACGGCGCGCCGCCGCACGGCGGCATGGCGGCCGGCATCGACCGCATCGTCATGCTGCTGGTCGGCGCCAAGAACCTGCGCGAGGTCGTCGCTGTTCCCCATGAACCAGCAGGCCAACGACCTGCTGATGGGCGCGCCGTCCGAGGTCACGCCGAAGCAGCTCCGCGAGCTGCATATCCGCTTGGCGGTGCCGGAGAAGAAGTCGTAGGCGGGGCACCACAAGCGCCGGGCGCACGTTCCACTCGCCGTGCGGACTGGCGGTCCAGTTCGGCGTCGCACATTGCAGCTGGCAGGCGGCAGGACAACAGTAGCGGTTGCAGCTGCTGCGCCGATTCCTGCCCTGGCTGCCATCCTCGGTGGGAGGCCCGGGGGTGCTCCCCGAGGCGTGAGGGGCCCAGAATCGCTTCCTGCGCAGCGGGAGAGGCCATCCAGGCGCAGGGTGCAATCGTGCGGCAGCGAGATGGTACCGAGGCGACCTTGCGGCAGACGCCGTCGCCTGGAGAAAGGGGTTTTCTGTGCAACACCCCTTCACAGCGTTGCACCTACCGTTTCAGCGCCCGGTCGACCATGGCTTGGGTCGAGCCCAGGTAGTTGACGGGGTCGATCAGCTCGACGAGACGCTCGCGGGCGAGGTGGCGCGTGACCTCGCCTTGCTGCTCCAGCTCGGCGAGCAGCGTGACGCCCTTGTCGAGGGCAGCGCGGCAGGCGCCGTAGATGATGTCGTGCGCCGCCTGGCGGCCGGTGTGCTGCGCGAGCGCCATCATCACCGCCTCCGCCACGATCAGGCCGCCCGTCAAGTCGAGGTTGCGGCGCATGCGGCCGGCGTCGACGACGAGGCCCTCCAGCATGAAGCGGGACTGGCGCAAGGCGCCGCTCGCCGCGATGAAAGCCTCGGGGAGTGCCACCCACTCGAGGTGCCAGGGGCCGGTGGCGCGCTCGTGGTCCGCCGCCATGGCGTCGAGCATCAGGCCGACGTTGCCGCGCACGATCCTGGCCGCGGCCACGATCAGCTCGCAGGAGATCGGGTTGCGCTTCTGCGGCATGGTGGAGGAGGCGCCGCGGCCCTCGACGAACGGCTCGAACGCCTCCGCCACCTCGGTCTGCATGAGCAGCATCACGTCGGTCGCGATCTTGGCGAGCGAGCCGGTGACGAGGCCCAGGAAGGCCGTGGTCTCGGCGAAGGCGTCGCGGGCGACGTGCCAGGGTGTCGCCGGACGCCCGAGCCCCAGCACCTCCATCAGGGCGTCGTGCACGGCGAGGCCCTTGTCGCCGAGGGACGCCAGCGTGCCGGCGGCGCCGGCGAACTGGCCGACCAGCACGCGCGGCCCTAGCTGGGCGAGGCGCTCGAGGTGCCGCTCGACCATTCCGAGCCACACGGCGGCCTTGTAGCCGAACGTCACGGGCAGGGCGTGCTGGAGATGCGTGCGCCCGGCCATCACGGTGTTGCGGTGCTTCTGCGCCAGCGCGGCGAGAGCGGCCTTGAGCGCGGCGAGGTCGGCCTCGACGAGGGCGAGGGCGTCCCTCACCTGGAGCACCGTGGCGGTGTCCATGATGTCCTGGGTGGTGGCGCCCCAATGCAGATAGCGCCCGGCGTCGCCGCACTGCCCTGCCAGCTGATGGACGAGGCCGACGATCGGATAGCCCACGAGGTCGGTCTCGGTCTTGAGCCTCGCGAGGTCGATGGCATCGCGGCGTGCGCGCTCCTTGATGGCACGCGCCGCCTCCGCCGGGATCACGCCGACGCGGCCCTCCGCCTCGGCCAGCGCCACCTCGACATCGACCCAACGCGCCGCCACAGCCGCATCGGAGAAGATCGCGCGCATCGCGGGCGCGCCGAACACGTCGCGGAAAATACCCGAGTCGAAAGCGGTGGAGGGCATGAGCGCCTCGCGAGGCTGAGTGCAGGCGCCAAGCCAATCAGGGCTGCCGCGCGAAGGCAAGGGGCTGCGAGCGGTGGGATCGCAGAACGTCTAGGGTGTGGTTCCCCACCCCTGGCCCCTCCCCGCAAGGGGAGGGGATCGCAATCGGAGGGCCAGGCTCAGGTCTTGTGGCGGAGGGTATTCTTGACTTGGTTCAAGAGCGGGCAGGCATCGCGCGACCGATAGTCGTAGGAGCTGAGGGCCACGAGCGTGCGGGTCATGCACCGGGCCGTCACCACGTCGTCTCCGAACCAGAAGAACAACGTGTCGACATTGACCGATGAGGCGTAGCCCGCCTGCTGCGCCTGGGTCTGCACGTCGCGCACGCAGTCCGACCTGCCGCCCGCGTTGTCCAGGTTCGTGTCCTTCTCTCCCGCGTCCAGGTGCACCCAGCTGGTGCACGCCGAGGCTGCGAGCGCGGACGTGCCCGCTCCCAGGATCAGCAGGCCAAGAAAGCCCGCTAGCAGGCTGCCAGACTGCATTTTTCCATCTCTCCTTTACGCGAAGAAATCAATCTCGCCGCGCGTTGCGATCGGGCCGCGGCGTGACGGCGACGGAGCCATCAGCAAAGCCGGGGGGATCGCGGTCGCCGGCCCCCCGGAAGTCGGCAGCACCATACCCGCACGGGCTGGTGCGAGACAATCCGTCCGGTCCCGTCTCTGGCGGATGGTGATTGGCAACTCGATGACCGCTGATGGCGCAGGATAGTCAGCGCAGGTTGGGTCGAGCGCCAGCGAGACCCAACAAGCTTGAGAGCTCGGCGCTATCGCGCGTTCGGACCCTCTCGGTTTGCATCATGTTGGGGGCGAAGACAGTGCGCCCCATCCAGGGCTGCAGCTGGATGTTGCAGCCAGTCCTTCACCGGATGGGATCCAGCTGAGGTCATCCTTGACGTGCTGCTCGCCGATGGTGCGCACCGGCACCGACCTGCCCGTGCTGTTCGTGATGGTAGCCCGAAAATGGATGCGCACAGGAAGATGCCCTCGCTGTGATGGCGCGGGCGCGATGCACGCACAGTCGGCGATATGGGCCTTGCTCTCGTCGAACCGTCGTGGATTTCAGTCTCCTCCGGCACGCCGCCGAACAGCTGCGCCGAGCGACGGCATGGTGATAGGGGCGGGCCAAGTTGCGGTCCTCCGAGCGGCCGAGGCCTTATTCGCGCTCGACGAAGCTGTCGATGATCCGTCTTCGCAGATGCCGCGATCGAAGTCGATCGCGAGATCGTTCCCTTGACATCGGCGACCGCGCCCTGCCCGAATTTCGCATGCACGACACGATCGCCGACCTGGTAGGCGCTCGCAACGTCGGGCGAAGTCTCATAGCTTCGCGCGACCCCGACGGGATCGACGCGTCTGCCGAATGCACTCGATCCCCTCGATCTCTATATTGTGCACGACGGGCGTGGCCGCGGGATCGTCCGATATGGTCTCCGCCAGGAGGTCGACGAAAAGGCGCCGTACATCCGTACTCGCCCGTTCCATAGCTGGGGCCACCGAGGAGGGCCGTCGGCCCAATTGTATGGCGAGAGGTAGTCCAGCATGTCGCGGACCACGCGCTCGTCCGGCCAGTCTTTCTCCCACGGAAATCCGGCCGCGGCGATACGCCGTTGGCGATCAGCGGGCTGCCAGTGCCAGCAGGTCGATGCCCGTCACCGGAGCTGCCCGCGCGATCGACCCAGGAGAAGCCCTCGTCGTTGCCGCCATCGTACGGCAGTACACCTTGGCGACGCCGGATGTCTTCAGTGCGAGATGCAGGGCGCGGACTTCCTGTGGGCTGTCCTGGTCGGGCTCGTTGCCGGTCGGAATGCGCAGCCGCGCCGTACCCGAGGGCCCACCGAGCTCCTCGGGGGCATGTACACGAAGTCGGAGACCCTGGGCGGCAAATCCTCGTTGTCCACCCAGCGCAGCTTTTCATTGTCGCACACGTACGGCATGTCGGCCTCCTGGAACAAAGCTGCGCTAAGACGACGTCCGTCTCGACGATCCGAAGGTTGCCTTTCGACCTACGTCTGCCGCTCCCGTGCCAGCGCCGCGCCCTGGGCCAGGGCCGCGAGCTTGGCGTAGGCCACGTCGCGGCGCATGGGGGCCATGCCGCAGTTGGTGCAGAGCTGGATGCGGGCGGCCGGCACATGGCGGGCGGCCTCGGCGGCGACGGCGGCGATCTCCTCCGGGGTCTCCACCGCATCGCTGGCCACGTCGATGGCGCCCACCAGCACGTCCTTGCCCTCCAGCAGGCCGATGAGGCTCACCGGCACCTTGGAGTGCATGCACTCCAGCGACACCTGCCCGATGCTGCTCCTGGCAATGGCGGGGAAGATCGCCTCGTACTGGCGCCACTCGCCGCCCAGCGTCGCCTTCCAGTCCACGTTGGCCTTGATGCCGTAGCCGTAGCAGATGTGCACGGCGGTGGTGCACTTCGAGGCCCTGGGCGGCGCGCTCCAGGGCGGCGATGCCCCAGTCGGTCACCTCGTCCATGAACACGTTGAAGGCGGGCTCGTCGAACTGCACCACGTCGACGCCGTCCTGCTCCAGGGCCAGCGCCTCCTGGTTCAGCAGCTCGGCGAAGGCGAAGGCCATCTTCACCTTGTCGCCGTAGTGGCGGTCGGCGATGGTGTCGGCGATGGTCATCGGGCCGGGCAGGGTGAACTTCAGCCGCCGCCTGGTGTGGGCGCGCGCGGCCTGCGCCTCGAAGGCGTGCACCCGGCCCTTCAGCCGCACCGGCGCCACCACCTGCGGCACCATCGCCTTGTAGCGGTCGGCGCGGATGCCCATCTCCACCTTGTGGGCGAAGTCGATGCCCTCCACCCGCTCCAGGAAGCCGTGCACGAAGTGCTGGCGCGCCTGCTCGCCGTCGCTAGACGATGTCGATGCCGGCGTCCTCCTGCTCCTTGATGGCGAGCAACGTGGCGTCGCGCTTGGCCGCCTCCAGCTCCGCCCCTTCGAGCCGCCAGGGCGCCCACAGCCGGTCGGGCTCGGCGAGCCAGCTGGGCTTCGGCAGGCTGCCGGCGACGGTGGTCTCGAACATGGGCGTCTCCTGGAAGGCGGATGTGCTGGACTGGCCGCACGCATGACGGCATTGTTGGCGCGATCATAGCCGAGCAGCGCTCGCTGGACACCTTCGGTCGCTCTCACCACTTCTCAGGGGAGTTCCCGCATGTTTCAAGCCGCCGAGGCCGCCCGCTTCATCGACGAGGCCCACCGCACGCGCGCCCGCTACCAGAACCTGCCCGAGGCCATCGCGCCCAGGACGGTGGCCGAGGCCTATGCGGCGCAGGCGGCACTGTGCGAGCTGTGGGCGGCGCGCTCGGGCCCATCGCCGGCCTCAAGGTCGCGACCACCACCAAGGTGATGCAGGAGCTGATGGGCATCGACCACCCCTGCATGGGCACCATCTTCGCCGCCCGCGTCTACGCCTCGCCCGCGACCATCGCCAAGGCCGACTTCATCAACGTGCGCATCGAGTGCGAGCTCGCCGTGCGCCTCGGCCGCGACCTGCCGAAGACCGCCGCGCCCTACACGCGCGAGAGCGTGCGCCCGGCCGTCAGCCACGTCATGGCGGCGTTCGAGCTGATCGAGGACCGCTTCGCCGACTACAGGTCCTCCAAGGCGCTCTCGCTCATCGCCGACAACGCCTGGAACGGCGGCATCGTCATCGGCGCTGCCACGCCGCTGCCCGCCGGCCTCGACCTCGACGGCATCGGCGGCGTGCTCAGGAGCAACGGCAAGGAGGCCGCCACCGGCAAGACCGACGATCCGCTGGGCGCCCTGGCCTGGCTCGCCAACCAGGCCGCCGAGTGCGGCCGGCCGATGACGGCGGGCATGGTGGCGATCACGGGCAGCGTCGTCGTTCCCGTCGACATCGCCGTCGGCGAGCGCCTCCACTTCGCCCTCGACGGCATCGGAGAGGTGGCCTTGACCGCCACGTAAGCCAGGCAGGTCGGAGGCTGACCCCGGCGAAAGCCGGGCGCAACCCCAACAGTCGCCAGAAACCCCAGGAGAAACGCTCATGCCGAAGATGACGGACTTGCGGCGCAAGAAGATCCAGGCGAAGCAGCGCCAGCTGCGCAACACGCAGCGGCGCGACAAGAAGGCGGCGAAGCGCGCCGACACGAGTGACAGGGGCCCTGCAGCGACGGCCGGCGAGGAGATCCGAGGCGACTGAGCCGCCTCCCCTCTCTCCCTTGCTCCGCCCGGTCCCCCTCCCCCTTGCGGGGAGGGGTTAGGGGTGGGAGGACTCCCGACCTCGATGCAGGGCGGGGTACAGCCTCAGAACTGGATGCGCGCACCAGCCTGGATGAACCAGATGTCCTCCAGTCCGCCCGGTATCTGGTTGCAGCGCCCGCCGCTGATGGTCGCGTCCGCACTATAGTGGCGGTAGGCGATGTAGAGGTCCATGGCCGCGGCATCGATGGTCTGCACCGCGCCCAGGCCCCACCACGACACATCGCTGTCGACCACGATGCTGCCGTTGGCGAACGCGCCGCCGACGAGCTTGGGCCCGAGGTTCGGGAACGCCGTGTCCGCCAGCAGCCCGGCCGTGCCGTCCCAGAACTTGCCGTACTCGGCGTAGAACGTGGTGTTGCCCCACGAATGCCATTTCCGCTCGATGCCGGCGGCCACCCACCACAGCGGGATGTCGGGACGGTTGCCGTTGGTGAGCCGGCGATCCGCTCGTTGAACGCGTCGCCATGCCACTCGTAGCGCGTATAGGCGGCGCTCAGGAACAGCCCGGAGTGCGACATGCATGATGCTCGCCGAGGTGAGCCAATGGCGCCGGTCGGTGTCGGCGAGCTGGCGGTCCGGCGGGCCGAACAGAGTCTGGTCAGGAGGACGTCGGGCTCGCGGTCCTGGTAGATGCGATACCCGTGCCCGCTGCCAAGCGGAACCCGTGCCACTCGCCCGCATAGCGGATGGCCGCGTCCCAGAAGTCGTCCTCGCCCCAGGCCGCGCTGAAGATGAACCCGTGCCACGTCGGGGTATCGTAGCGCACGCCGTCGCGCCGGCTGGGGCCGTGCTCGAAGCAGTCGCTGCTGTAGGGGCCCGCCCCCAGTGTCACGAGCGAGATCACCGCGTCAGGCTGGGGCCGCCGCACGGGTTCGCCCAGCTCGAGCCGAGCCGGCCGATGCCGTTGCGCAGCAGAAAACGCGCCCTGGTACTCGCCCGGCTCGCTGGTGACCACCACGCCCATGTTGCTGAGGTCGATGGTGGAGATGCCGTCGGTCGCGGTCTCGAGGCGCCCGACCCTCAGCCTGCCCCAGTGCTTGCTGTCGACATACCAGTTCGCCGTTCTGATGCCGGGGACCGAGTCGCCCTGTCCGCCGATGCCATCGCCCAGCGCGGCAGCGCCCAGGATGCCGCCGCGACCCGGAGAAGCCGTCGTCGTCGATCTGGGTGACCTGGTTGGAGCGGGAGCCGATGCGGATGTCGAACTCCAACTGGAAGCCGGCCGTGAGGTCGGCGTTGAGCTTGGCGGTGCCCAGCAGGCGGAAGCGCGAGTTGGTGATGGCGTTGTCGACCGAATAGACGTCGTGGTCGAACCCGTCGTTCCAGTACATGATCGACCTGCGAGACCTGCCCACTCAAGGTCAGCGAGACGCGACGGTTGCCTTTGCGCACCGTGGTGGCCTCGAGCTCGGCGACGCGCTCCTCGAGATCGGCACAGCAGTTGCCGCCGAGATCGGCGGCCTGAGCGGCCGGCACTTGCGCTGCGGCGAGCAGAAGCCACCCGCGGCCATCATCAGGCGGCGGCACGCGCCCTGCCTAGTCCTGTGAGCAGCCTCCCCGCGCCGGCGGGTCGAGGCCGAGGCGTGCTGCAGTTCGTTCTTCATCGGGTGCTATCCCCCGCATTTTCGAAGCGTGCGCCCAAACGCGCGAGGCAAGCAATCCGTGATTCGATGCGTCTGCGGTTTACAAATCCTGTACAGCCGCTCGCCGATGCGCGGCAGGCGTGGCCACGGCGACACGCTCCTCTGTGTGCTGCTCGATATCCGATGTCGGACGGATGGGGCTGCAGCAGAGCAAGGCTCTGCGGTGTTGCCGAGAGCGTGCAAGCGGATCAACGGGGCGGCGGCGGCGTTCTCGTTGCCAGCGCCTCGTCGATCGCCTGCACGAAGCGCTCGGCGGCCTGCAGCGGGTCGGGCGCGCTGCTGATGGACCTGCCGACCACGAGGTAGTCCGCACCCGCCGCAATCGCCGTCTGCGGCGTGGCTACGCGCGCCTGGTCGCCGTGCGCTTCGTCGGCGAGCCTGATGCCCGGCGTGACGATAGCGATGCCGGGACCGATGATCGCCCGCACCCGCGCGGCCTCCAGGCCGGAGGCGACCACGCCGTCGCAGCCGGCTGCACGGGCGAGGCGCGCGCGGCGCGCGGCCAGCTCGGTCGGCGATTCGGCGATGCCCTGCTCGTTCAGGTCGCTGCCGTCGAGGTTGGTCAGCACCGTGACCGCCAGCAGCCGCAGGCCGGTGCCGGCCTTGCCGGCCATGGCCGCGCGCAGCGTCTTGCTGTCGTGGGCATGCACCGTCAGGAACGTCGCCCCGGTGGCGGCGGCGTTGCGGGTCGCGCGCTCCACGGTGTTCTCGATGTCGAGCAGCTTCATGTCGAGAAACACCTGCTTGCCGCTGTCGTGCAAGTCGCGCGCGAGATCGAGCCCGCCGATGGCCATGACGAGCTCCAGCCCGATCTTGTAGAAGGTCACGGCAGGCCCCAGCCGCTCGACGAGCGCGCGCGCCGCATCGACTCCCGGGAAGTCGAGGGCGACGATCAGCCGGTCTCGGGCCGCGGTGGCCGTCAAGCGCCTGCCTCCGTGCATTTGGGCGAACGTGCAGGACGCGGGCGTGCTGCGTCAACCCCCGGAATTCACTGGAGCCACCGGCACGACAGGCAGCCTTCCTGCGTATCCTGCGGCGCTTGACGCGCAGCTCCGGCAGGCGACCCGATGGGTCGAACAGTCGCGCACTGACCCCTCGATGAGACGAGCAGGCTCGCGCGAACGATCGCCGACCGGCGCGGCGCTAATCGGGCGGCGAGCGTCGCCTCGCCTCTCTGACCGCTACGTCGATGTGCTGGCGCCAATGCGCCATGTATCTGGCGAACAGCTGCTCGGACGCGGCGTTGCCGCGGCCGGCCTTCGCTTGGCATGTGGAGATCGTCTGCACCGTCCAGGCTGCCACGGCGAGGTCGTCAATGTCGCTTGCGGTGGGATCGTCGTTGAGGACCAGCGCGGCCCTGGCTTCGATCCATATCCTGACATGCGCGTCCAGGCAGGCCTCGAGTGCGCCGTGGGTGTTCCATTCGATGCCGGCCGCGCGCAGGGCGCTAGATCCCGCCGCCGCCACGCAGAGAAGCATGCCAGCCGGCATCGCAACCTGCCACCACGACCGCCTGCGCATCATGGAACCTCCCGCAGAGCCAGTAGCGATCGACTTGGCTCACCCCCCGCCCGGCGCATCGATTGCCGCGGACGCACACTGCGCCTGTTGTAGCTGAAATGCCGCTGGGTGGGATCGTCAAGTTGCGCCGGGGCGGCGCGCAGAGGCCTAGCCGCTCAGCTCGGCCTGCCCTCGAAGAACTCCTTCACCTTGGCGAAGAAGCCGGCCGAGTGCGGCGAGGTCTCCTTGTTGCTCTCGCGCTCGAACGCCTCGAGCAGCTCGCGCTGCTTGCGCGTGAGGTTCTTGGGCGTCTCGACCTCCACCTGGATGTACATGTCGCCCAGCACCTTGGAGCGCAGCACCGGCATGCCCTTGCTCTTCAGCCGGAACTGCTTGCCGCTCTCGGTGCCTTCCGGCACCCGCACCCTGGTCATCTCGCCGTCGATGGTCGGCACGTCGATCTGGCCCCCCAGCGCCGCCGTCGTCATGGAGATCGGCACGCGGCAGAAAATGTCGGCGCCGTCGCGCTGGAAGAAGTCGTGCGGCCTGATCGACAGGAAGATGTAGAGATCGCCCGGCGGCCCGCCGCGCACGCCCGCCTCGCCCTCGCCGGCAAGGCGGATCTTGGTGCCGTCCTCCACGCCCGCCGGAATGTTGACGGAGAGCGTCCGCTCCTGGACGACGCGGCCCGGAGCCGGTGCACGAAGCTGCAAGGATCGCTGATGATCTCGCCGCGCCCCTGGCAGCTGGGGCAGGTGCGCTCGATGGTGAAGAAGCCCTGGCTCGCGCGCACCTTGCCATGGCCCGCACAGGTCGGGCACGCGGACGGCCGCACGCCGGCCGCGGCGCCGGTGCCGCTGCAGGTGGTACAGGTGACGCTGGTCGGCACGCGGATCTGCGCGGTCTTGCCGGAGATAGGCCTCCGGCAGGTCGATCTCCATGTTGTAGCGCAGGTCCGCGCCGCGCTCGCGGCCCGAGCGCTGGCGGCTGCGGCGGCCGCCCATGAACTCGCCGAACAGGTCGTCGAAGATGTCCGACATGGAGCGTGGCGAAGTCGGGGCCGAAGCCGTGGCCGCGGCCGTGCCCGTCGAACGCCGCATGCCCCATGTGGTCGTAGGCGGCTCGCTTTTGCGGGTCCTTCAGGACCTCGTAGGCCTCGTTGAGCTCCTTGAATTTCTGCTCGGCGGCCTTGTCGCCGCTGTTGCGGTCGGGGTGGCAGTCCTTGGCGAGGCGGCGGAAGGCCGACTTGATGTCTTGCTCGCTCGCCCCGCGGGAGAGCCCCAGGACCTCGTAGTAGTCACGCTTGGCCATGAGCCGAGTTTCCAGTCTTTTTGTCGACGCCGCCGCGGATGGCCCGCACCTGGCCCGCGGACAAAAGCCGAGCCCCCGCCCACCGGGTCAGCGAATGCGCTCTGCCGGTTGGACGAGGGCCTGCATTCGGGTACACCCCCTGGGGCAAGCGTCTCAGGCAGACTTCTTCTTGTCGTCCTTCACTTCCTCGAAGTCGGCATCGACGACATTGTCGCCGCTGCCGGCCTTCTTCTGCCCGCCCGCATCGCCGCCGCCGCCGCGCTTGCCCCCATAGACGGCCTCGCCCAGCTTCAGGGACGCTTGCGCAAGCGCCGTGAGCTTGGCCCTGATCTCGTTCACGTCATCGGATTTTGCCGCCGTCTTCAGGCTGGCGATGGCGGTCTCGATCGCGGTCTTGTCGGCGGCCGGAAGCTTGTCGCCCGTCTCCTTGAGCGATTTCTCGGTGGAGTGGATCAGGGCATCGGCGCTGTTTCTCGCCTCGATCAGCTCGCGCTTCTTGCGGTCATCCTCCTTGTAGCGCTCGGCCTCCTCGGTCATGCGCTTGATGTCGGCCTCGGAGAGGCCGCCCGAGGCCTGGATGCGGATCGACTGCTCCTTGCCGGTCGCCTTGTCCTTGGCGGAGACGTGCACGATGCCGTTGGCGTCGATGTCGAAGGTGACCTCGATCTGCGGCATGCCGCGCGGCGCCGGCGGAATGCCGACCAGGTCGAACTGGCCGAGCAGCTTGTTGTCGGCCGCCATCTCGCGCTCGCCCTGGGAGACGCGGATCGTCACCGCGCTCTGGCCGTCCTCGGCGGTGGAGAACACCTGGCTCTTCTTGGTCGGGATCGTGGTGTTGCGGTCGATCAGGCGCGTGAACACGCCGCCCAGCGTCTCGATGCCGAGCGACAGCGGCGTCACGTCGAGCAGCAGCACGTCCTTCACGTCGCCCTTGAGCACGCCGGCCTGGATCGCCGCGCCGACGGCGACCACCTCGTCGGGGTTGACGCCCTTGTGCGGCTCCTTGCCGAACAGCTCCTTGACGATCTGCTGCACCCTCGGCATGCGCGTCATGCCGCCGACCAGCACCACCTCGCCGATGTCGGCCGCCTTGAGGTCGGCATCCTTGAGGGCCTGCATGCACGGGCCCTTGGTCTTCTCGATCAGGTCGTCGACCAGGCTTTCGAGCTTGGCGCGGGTGAGCTTCATCGTCAGATGCAGCGGCGACTGCGTCTGCGGGTTCATGGAGATGAAGGGCAGGTTGATCTCGGTCTGCTGCGAGGAGGACAGCTCGATCTTGGCCTTCTCGGCGGCCTCCTTGAGCCGCTGCAGGGCGAGCTTGTCGCCCCTGCAGATCGATCTGGTTCTCCTTCTTGAACTCGTTGGCGAGGTACTCGACCAGGCGCATGTCGAAGTCCTCGCCGCCGAGGAAGGTGTCGCCGTTGGTCGACTTCACCTCGAACACGCCGTCGCCGATCTCCAGGATGGAGATGTCGAAGGTGCCGCCGCCGAGATCGTAGACCGCGATGGTCTTGGATTCCTTCTTCTTGTCGAGGCCGTAGGCCAGCGCCGCCGCGGTTGGCTCGTTGATGATGCGCAGCACCTCCAGGCCCGCGATCTTGCCGGCGTCCTTGGTCGCCTGGCGCTGGGCGTCGTTGAAGTAGGCGGGGACGGTGATGACCGCTTCCTTGATGGGCTCGCCCAGCTTGGCCTCGGCCGTCTCCTTCATCTTCTGCAGGATGTAGCCGCGAGATCTGGGAGGGCGAATAGGTCTTGCCGTAGGCTTCGACCCAGGCGTCGCCGTTGGGGCCTTTGACGATCTTGTAGGGGACGAGGTTCTTGTCCTTCTCGACCATCGGGTCGTCGTAGCGACGGCCGGCCAGGCGCTTGATGGCAAAGAAGGTATTGAGAGGATTGGTTACCGCCTGGCGCTTGGCTGGCAGACCTACAGGCGCTCGCCGCTGTCGGTAAACGCGACGATGGAGGGGGTGATGTTGGCACCTTCCGCATTCTCAAGCACCTTGGGCTTGCTGCCCTCCATGACGGCGACACACGAATTGGTCGTGCCGAGGTCGATGCCGATCACTTTGGCCATACTTTGCTGATCCTCTCTCTCTTGCGGCAAACCGCCGGGCCCGCGTACAAAGTCGGCACCCGGCTTCCCTCAAGGCCCCCATGACCCTGGGGAAACGGTCCCCTTGGAGCTGCGATGGTTTCTGGCGTTATATAGTAGGGGGTCCAGGGGGCTGCAACGGGCCGAATCTCAGTCTAGCCCCCGGCGGCGGCCGAAGTTGTTGATCCCAGTGCAACAGACGCAGAAGAGTTTGCTGTGACGGCGGGCAGCGCCACTTGTGGCAGCGGCCTTGAACTGCACCCCGGCCGGCCAGCCGATGCCCGCTGCGTGGCTCGCGCCGAGTCCCATGCCTCGTGCGCGGCGAGCATGTTCCGGAGCCGCAAGGCATTTTCGCCGCGGGCCGGTTCAGGCGACCGGCCGGCACCACCGGGGGCGCGGCAGGCGCAGCGTCGACCTCGGCTGGCGTGCACGCCGCGGCGGGGCCGCCGGCAGCAGGGCGCGCAATCGGCGTCGGCCCGGTTGCGCCGGGCCGATTCCTCGGCAGCCTGGTTCGGGCAGGGTGCGGACGATGCGCCTGTCGCGAATCGCGCCCCGTTCGTGCGAATGCGACCGCTGACGTTGTGTCAATGCCGGTGCCGGGCGTGCTGCGGGTCGATCAGCTCGCCGCGCAGCAGGTGCAGCGGCGCCTTGTGGTAGAGATAGATGTCGTGGAAGGGGTCGGTGAGGATCTTGGTCAGCCACACGAGCCCGCTCTGCACATCCTTGATGAAGAAGAGCTGCACGGTCCGGAACAACAGGCCGCCGACGGCGAGGGCGATCCAGATGAGCGCCAGGTTGTTCAGCCACGCGTGGATGTCGGCTGGCGCGCTGAAGATGCCGAACAGGGTCGGGTAGAAGTAGAGCACGACCGGGGAAAGGCGCCCAGACGCCCATCAGCACATACTTGCGCCGCAGGTTGTAGCCGACCTTCACGTCCTCCTTGTACTCGTGCGTCGCCTGGTTGACCCGGTCGTAGTCCTTGGGCTCGAAGAAGAAGTGGCCCGCCTGCCGGCTGCACATGCCGACCAGCCAGCCGAGCAGGACGGCGGCCACCGGATGCGTGAACACCAGCACGTAGGCGCACACGAAGCTGATGGCGCTGAAGAAGTGCAGGGTCTGGTTGATGCGGCTGTGATGGTAGTAGCGGTGATCGTCCCACCGCTGCTCCTTCAGCGCCTCGAAGAACGTGTCATCGGTATTCCCCCGTTGTAGGTGGATCATGTGCGTAGCAGTAGATCAGCGAGCCTGCAAGGCGCCGATTACGGGCTCCGCCCTGATCGCCGCCTCCACGCGGCCGCGCGGCGCAGGGCGTTGCGCGCGGCCGGCCGACGCCTTGCCGAAGCGGATGATCGAGAAGTGGCCGAGCGGAGGAACCGGACGCCGCTCGATCAAGCGCATGTCGTAGGGCGTCGCCTCGAGCCAGCGCGCGAACCGCTCCCACGGGAAGTCGGACTGCCAGCCGAGCCGCCGCGCCATCGGCTGGAACAAGCGCTCGAAAGCGAGGCGCGGCCCGGCCTCGGCGCCCACGCGGTTCAGCAGCACGATCTCGCCGCCGGTCTTGAGCACGCGCGCGAACTCGTCGAGGGCAACCTCGGCGTGGGGCACCGTGTTCACCACGCATTGCGCCACCACCACGTCGAAGAACTCGTCGGCAAACTCCAGGCTCCTCGGCGTCCATGACCTCCAGGCCCTCGACATGCGCGAGTCCCTCCTCGGCGACGCGCTGGCGCGCCTTGCTCAGCATGGGCTCGGAGAAGTCGATGCCGAAGACGCGGCTGGTCGCGCGAATAGTAAGGAAGCGTGAGGCCGGTGCCGACGCCGACCTCGAGAATGCGCCCGCCGACGCGCTCGCATGCCGCCACCGCTGCGCGGTGGCCGCGCTCGAAGATCCTTGCGAAGACGAGGTCGTAGATCGGCGCCCAGCGCGCATAGGCCTTGGTAACTGTTTCTCTGTCGAATTCCGCCCGCATCGCCTTTCCTCATTCCGCCCCGCACGGTACGCGGCGTCGCCGGCCGACGCCCGTGTCGAGACACTGCTGTCCTCGCCGAAGATCTCCGCGCCGCGTCCGAAGCGCCGCACCGCCACCACTCACGCATACGCAACCCGCGAGTCGCGCAAAGGTATCGACGACAACGGAACTGGCGTGCCCGAGGAACTGGCGCGCGCTCGTCATCCCACGTTGCGTCAGCGCAAAGGCGCGGCAGGCAGCGCGCGAGACATCGCAGCGCGCCGAGGCAGGCCTTGCGCAGGTCCTCGTCCAGCACACCTACCGGGTGTCGCCGACGACGTCCCTGGGGCCCATCACCGGGAAGGCCGCGACCGGCACGCCGCACGCCAGCGCCTCGAGCTGAACGATGCCGAAGGTGTCGGTCCGGCTCGGGAACACGAACACGTCCGCCGCCGCCAGATGCGCCGCCAGAACGACGCCTTCGAGATGGCCCAGGAACGTGGCGTCCGGGAAGCGGCGGCGCAGCTCCGCCTGCTGCGGCCCCTCGCCGATGACGACCTTGGAGCCGGGCAGGTCGAGCGCCAGGAAGGCTTCCAGGTTCTTCTCCACGGCGACGCGTCCGACGCTGACGAACAGCGGCCGCGGCAGGGGCAGATCGATAGCGCGCTCGGGCCTGAAGAGCTCGGTATCCACGCCCCGCGTCCACAGGCCGAGATGCTTGAAGCCGCGGGCGGCGAGCTCGGCCATCAGCGACCTGGTGGAGACCATGGTGACGCTGGCGGCGGCGTGAAAGCGGCGCAGGACCGCATAGCTCCACGCCTCCGGGACGGGCAGGCGCGCGGAGATGTACTCGGGAAAGCGCGTCGTATAGCTGGTGGTGAAGGGCAGCCCCTGCTTGATGCAATACGACCGCACCGAGTGCCCGATCGGGCCCTCGGTGGCAATATGGATCGCGTGCGGCCGCGCCTTCTCGATGCGCTGCGCGATCTCGCGGCGCGTCGGCAAGGCGCAGCGCAGCGTGCGGATAGGTCGGAAGCGCGACGGAGGGAAAGCCCTCGGGCGTCAGGAACTCGATGGCGGCACCCTGCCGGCGGGCGCTCTCGGCCAGCGACATCAAGGTGCGCACCACGCCGTTGACCTGCGGATGCCAAGCGTCGGTTGCCACGAGCACGCGCATCGGATTCCGGCCCCCATCGTCTCCCCGCCACGGCGCGCCGCGGCCATTGTCTCGAATCGACCCCGGCGCTCCGGCGACATACCCGCCCGGCCTGTGGACGAACTCTGGTGCCCGGATGTTGTTCCGCCGAGCCCGTATTCCGCCAAACCGCCCGCACGCCAACGCGCAGGCACGGCGTCAACTGCCGTCAGAAGTGCCGGCTGTGCCCCATTGGGAGGCGACATTAGTCGCGCGGCTATTTCACTTATGTGACACTCGCCACCGCCGCTGTGCATTAGCACCGCAGGCGGGAACCCTGTGAGCGCCCGCGGCAGGGCGGGCGACGACCGACTGTCCGCCAGCGGCTGATCATGCGCAATTCAGTCGCTGTTCGCGTCCTCACCGGCAGGCCAGTAATTTCCGTTACGCTCAACATGTTCTGACGGCGGTTTTATTACGCTCGGTCGAAGGTCCTGAACGACAATTTCAGTCAGCGCTGCTCGCCTCGGTGCGGCGGAAGCGGTGCGCCGACCTGGCGCGGGCGCTCGCGACCTCCACAGTGCGATCGCGCGGCGGCGCGCTGGTGAAGCGAAGTCGAGGAGCTGGTGCGCCGCTCGGCGCACCTGGTCGACCGCGCGGTTCAAAGCCACCTCCTTGGCTCTGGACTGGCCGCGCAAAGCCGCTCAGCTTGCGCACGAACTGCAGCGCGGAGGCCCGAATTTCCTCCTCTCGCCGACGGCTCGAAGTTGTGCAGCGTCTTGATGTTCCGACACATGCCGCTTCTCCGTTCCGCGCAAATGCAGGTCCGCGTGCGCCCGGCTCGAGCCGACGCGCGACAGACACTGGCTCAGGCTTGCACGGGAGGCACCCCTGAGCAACCCATTGGCGGCTCTGTGGAAACTGCGGCGGCCCTGCAAGCGCCTCGAGGGCAGCATCGGCTGACCAGGGACGATCGCGGCCGGACACTCCGGGCACTCGGCGTCGGCACCTGGCTACAAGACGATTGCTGCGGTCACCCACGCCTAGCGACTTTGAACAGTCCGCCCGCGTGGTGACTTGGTCGGCGTCGCGGCTTTGATCGTCGTTTGCCAGTCTTCCGGCACGATAGGCTCCGTCGGAGCGGCCTTTATGCCCTTGTAGCTCCCCGATGCCTCGATCGCCGCTCGCGACCTCGCCTCGATGTTTGCCTTGATCTTGGCCTCCAAGGCATCCCGCTCCCAGCGCTCGCGCGTGGTCTTCACGAGCTTCTCCACGCACGCCTGCGAATTCGGCGCAGCCTCCATCATGCGGCCTTGGATAGGCTTTGGTCTTGAAGCTCAAGAATTCGCGAACAATATCTCCCCTTCCTCCCAGACGGCTGCAATACTCGGGCTCTAGACTGGACAGGACTGCCCAGGTCCCTTCCACTTCCTCGGCGCTATTGTGTGATCGAACAAGTTTGAGCTTATCCTTCAGATTGCGCCTTGGCTCACATTGATAGTTCTGTATTGCTTCACAGCGTGGAAAATGCTCGCAGTTGAAGTACTGCTGCGCGTACGCCGGATTTGTGAAGCTGAGCCCCATTCCGACCACTCCGGATTGGAACGTTGAGCTTCATGGCGATCACCTACTCCGCAACACCCCTGACGGCTGTCAGTTAGCAAATCTGCGCCCAGTCTGCCTCGGGATAGGCTCCGTACCCACAGCTTATCCACTGCTCGTTGCAGCGAGGTAGAGACTTCGGGACCGTCCACGTTCCGACATGCAATGATCGCGTCAGGAGCACGCTGCATTCGCCACGTCGGCGTAGTCGGGATGCCAACGGGACAAGGGTGGCCGATTCTCGGTGATATCGCCGGCGGCCCAAAGGATGCGCTTCCTGTCCATCTCCAAGGTCACTTCGCCGTCCGGGACAGATGATGTAGAAATCTCCGCGGGCAACTCCCGACAGCATCGCGTCGACCACCTGTTCCGGCAACCAAGCGCCTGGCCTGTGCTCTTGCGTCCCGGTGGTCGTCCAGCCAGGAATCTAGAAAGCTAAGCTTGTCACGCGACCGTGGCCCTGATTGCCCGGTTTCGAGCGCAGCTCATGCTGGAGCGTTTCCGTATAGGTCTTCAAAAGCCGCCTTCGTCATATTGTAGATCGGATGTCCGGGCGGGTTGGTGATCCCCTGCTTGGACCCGACATTGACGATCACGCCAGGTGTCCTCGAGGAGGCCAACATAATTGGCAGAAAGGCGCGCACACCCAGAATTGGCCCCCACAGGTTCACGTCCATTGCACTGCCCCCATTCGGCCAGGTCGGCATCATGTCCACGCCGGCCCGGGTCGCCGCGTCGTTGACCAGGACGTTGACCTTGCCGAACCTGGCAATCGACCGTATCGCGTAGAGGCTTGAACCTGCTGCGGGTCGGCGACATCAGTCGGTGCTCCGAGCATCCCGTCAGGCCGCGGTGAAACGGCTTCCACTGAGCGAACGGCCGAGTTCAGGTCCTCCCCCGGCAGGTCTGCGAGGACCACCGACATCGCCGCCTCCGCAAACCGCTCGCACATCGCCCGGCCGATGCCGAGAGCTGCGCCGGTAACGACGGCGACATTGTCGGGTCGAACGATAGCGGCTGCGGTCATCCTGCAACTCCAACGCACTTCTGCTCCGGTCGGAGGGCATCGAGGTGTGCGACCCTAACGCAGGCAATGGGTTAGGACAGAGCGGAAGGGTTTCACGCCGTGGACCGCCGTCGGCGGCCAAGTGGGAGCCACAAGCGAGAGCTCTTCCGTCTCTTTAGGGTCACGACCGGTTGGCGTTGCCTGCAGCCACCAGCAGCCCCCCAGGATGCTGACGACCTCCCGAGTGCGTGACCAGCCGTCAGACTAATGCAGCAGTCTTCGACAGTAACTCCCCCTATTTCTGCCGGGTCAATGGGAAGGCCGCCACTCACCCTTCGTGCCGGATTCTGCCCTGAGCATTCGCAACAGAATGGTTCACGGAGATCCATCAGGCAATCGCGTTTGATATTGGCAGTCGCGGTCAGACCCTCATACCGACAGCTGGCCGGAAATCATCCGGACCACCCTCGCCTGATACCTCAGCGTAGTGGCTGAAACTCATCAAATAGCTTCCTAATCCGTTCGTGATCGAGCGCAGGGGCCTCTCGTAGCAAAGCATCCCCGCGAGGGGCACGTAGGCGCGGGTCGCGGTAGCGTTGGCGCGTGTCTCCTTGCTGCGGATGCGCCCGCACCGGCTGTTCAGGTCGGAATCAGTGGCCGAGGGTAGTAGATGTAGTCGTCGCTTCCGCAGCCACCGCCACAATTACGCTACGTGTACTGCGCAAAACGCCCTGCCGCAGACGTACTAACCAAGGAGCAGGCAATGCTACGTCCCGCACTCGTCGCCCTGTGTGCCGCAACCATCGCCACCGGGGCGATGGGCCAGTCCACGGGCATCGCCGTCTGCGACGAGCTGTTCGGGAAATGGGAAGCCTGTCTCACCAAGATGCCTGACTTCGATCGCAAGATCCAGAAGAGCATACTCGATGAGCTGCGGAGGTCGGTTGGTGAGCAGCTCAAGAAGGACTTGAGGGAGCTGGCCGAGTTCGCATGCAAGATGTCCGCTCAGCAGTTCGCTGGAGCGGTCGAGCCTTACGGATGCACCCTCGGCGTGGCACCCAAAGAAGGGGCAAAGGCCCAGTCCACGGGCATTGCCGTCTGCGATGATTTCATCAAGAAGTTTGAGATCTGCTACACCACCAAGATGCCAGCGGGTCAGCAGGACCTGCACAAGCTCACCCTCGACCACATGCGGAAGACGGTCTCGGACCTTGCAAAGGGCCCGGGCGGGAAGTCTTCGGCCGAGAACCTCTGCAAAGAGATGCTCGCAGGGGTCAAAGGACTGCTCGGGTCTGTCGGCTGTACGTTCTGAGCGTCGCGACCCGGGCCTAGCCCGGACATCCACACTATCTTCGGCATCGGTCTGCCCGATATCAGCGAAAGTGGTTGTGGAACCAATCACTTCTGCTGATCCAGGAGGCCCGACCGATGGGGACAGACTGTAGCGCGACGCAGCTGGCGTTCGAAGGCTTCGCGGGTCGCCAGGTTGTGGGTGAGTTCGATGGTGGCGATGTCACCTCGAACGGAGGAGCGCCCCTGCTGCGCGAGACGGACCGGGCCATCGGGCTGACGGGGAGGTCGCGCGCTGCTTTCGCGACGATCGCAATCCCGCGTTCGTCGAGCATCGCCTCGAGACCCTGCTGAGCCAGCGCATCCACGCCATCGCGCTGGGCCAGGAGGACCTCGTCGACCACGACGATCTGCGTTTCGATCCGGCGCTGGGGCCGCCGTCCGACACGCTCCGGCCAAGGCGCGAGGAGCCTCCGGCGGGGACAGCGGTTGTGGCCACGCTAGCGGGCAAGTCGACGCTCAACCGGCTGGAGCACGGCCTCCTGAACGGAGCCAGCCGCTATTGCAAGATCAGCGTCGACGACAGGGCGATGGAGCAGGCGTCCCTCGATCTCTATGTCGCCGCCCACGCTGAGCCGCCCGAGCGCGTCATCCTCGACTTCGACGCCAGCGACGACCCGCTGCACGGGTCGCAGGAAGGAGGCTTCTTCGACGGCTACTACCGCTCATACTGCTACCTGCCGCTCTACGTCTTCGCCGGCCGGCACCTGCTGGTGGCCAAGCTGAGAACGGGCCAACATCGATGCCTCGGCGGGCGCCAAGGAAGAGTTGGCACGCATCGTGGCCCACCTGCGCAAGGCGTGGCCAAACGTGGAGATTCGGGTCAGGGCGGACTTTGGCTTCGCGCGCGAGGAACTGATGAGCTGGTGCGAGGAAAACCGCGTAGAGTATGTGCTCGGGCTCGCCCGCAACAAGCGCCTGGAGCCGATGATCGCCGTCGAGCTGGCCGAGACCAGGGCGGCGTTCCAGACGAGGGGGAGGCCCGCGCGCATCTTCAAGGAGATCACCTACCGCACGCTCGACAGCTGGTCGCGCTCCCGCCGGGTGGTGGCCAAGGCCGAGCACCTGGAGAAAGGGGCAAACCCGCGCTTCATCGTCACCTCGCTGACGGCAGAGCGGATCGGCGGTCGGCGGCTCTAAGCGCGAATCTACTGCCCGCGGCGCGATGGAAACCGATCAAGGAGTGCCAGCTCGATCTCTATGCTGACCGCACCAGCGCGGCGACGCTGCGCGCCAATCAGCTGCGCCTGTGGCTCGCCCCGCTGGCCTACGTGCTGATGGAGGCGGTGCGGCGTCTCGCTCTGGCCGCACCGAGCTGGCTAACGCCACCGCCGGCACGATCCGCCTGAAGCTCCTCAAGATCGGCGCGGTGGTCACCGTCAGCGTGCGCCGCGTTGGCTTGCCTTCACCAGCGCCTGCCCGGCGAAGGCGATCTTCGCGCTCGCGGTCGAACGGCTGCGCCGCCTGCGCCGGCCGCCGGACATCGCCGTCGCGGCGCGACGCCCCCGCCAACCGAGGACCAACAACAGAGGATCAACGCCGAGCCTGCCCAAGCCGCCAAACGCGGCAGCCCTTGCGCACGCCCACCGCCGGAAATCCTCAGTCAACTCCGTATCTCGAAAGGCGTCACCTCAAATTGAACGATGTTGTGATAAATGCGGCTAGGTCAGCACCGGGTCAAAGGCAGGCATGGCGTCGATGCGCCCGGTACATCTCCTGTACCCGGATAGCTGCCGAAGCTGTTGCGCCGCCGAGACTTTTCCGCCCTCGCGACAACAGCGGAACCTGGCCGGCCGACTTCGGTCGCGAGAACACTCGAGCATGCACAACGCGGCTTTCGCCAGCAGCGCGCACGCGAGGCTGGCTCTTTCAGCGCCCGTTGAGCACGGCCAATGCAGGAGGCTCGCATCCGTGCGTGCCTCGGCTTTGGTGCGAAGCGTGAGGTTATCAGAGACCGCGCTGCCTGACCGCTGAGCTTTGCTGGCTGGCGCTAATGCTCCGACTATTTATTCGATACCTGCGGCTGGATGCTAGCTGGGAAGGGGCGGCGACCAGCCCGGCCCCCACCCTGCGCCGGGCGGAGAGCGCGCTGCAACGGTGGAGAATGACGAAACCATAGCAAACCAGCGTCACCATGTCGATATGCTCGGTTGGCGGATAGTTAATTAAGGGTTGTGCCGATCGACCACTGCCCTGCATCTGCGAGAGCGGGCTCACCTCCGCCGCGGGCATCTTATGAATGGGTCGAACGCTAGGAGAGACGCTGCACTTGCGCCTGGCTTTGCGCCAGCATGATCTTGGCGGTCGCCAGCAACTGGTCGAGGGCCGCGAGCAGAGCGGCAACCTCGGCCTCGCTCAGTCGGGCGACCAGCTCCCCGGTCGCGCTCCAGCGCCAGAGCGATGAGCGCCTCGAACGTCCTCTGCCCGTACGGCGTGAGAGCGATGCGCATCTCGCGGCTGGCCTGCGGGTCGGCGGTGCGCCTGAGGATGCGCCGCTTCGCCAGGGCCGTAACGCTGCGGCTGAGCTCGCCCTTGTCGAGCCCGAGGATCTCGACCAGGGCGGCGAGTGTGAGCGGCGCGCGTCTCCGACGATGGCGAGGATGCGCCATTCGACCTCCGACAGGTCCAGCTCCTTGCGGTAGAGCAGGTTGGCGCTACGGCGCAGCAGCGACGCCAGCGACAGCAGCCGGTTGGAAACAAGCGCGTCGCCGGCCCGTGCGATCCGCTTGCCAGGCTCGGAAGGATGGACCGGCTTCTTCATCAGCTCCTCGTTTCGCGTTGTGGCGCGGACGGTAGGGGCAATTCAACCAGGGATGGGCGGCTCGCACGAGGACCCGGCGGCGAGGGCGCCGACAATTCTCGACCGGTAAACTCAACGGAAGACCCGGAGAGGACGGGTCGAAGTCGTCTCGACGAGGTCCCGGACCGGATCAAGTCCGGGGCAGCGCTGCTCGCCTGCGGCGTGACACCTCCTCCGTCCGGGGTGACGGGTGGAGAACCGTTGACAATGTCAACGCATGTGTCCAGTATACGCTTGAAGCTGATGCCGGCGTCAAGACCGGGTCTGTTGAGGAAGCGCGTCACGAGGCGAGGCAGTACGCTGTGCCCACGAGATGGCGGATCGCCGGGATATGCGCAGGCCAGCCCGGAGCGCACCCACCTGCGACTTCACGCGATTGCGTTCGAGACCGCCTCGGTGCGCCGCATCGATCTGCGCGAGCCCGACGGCCGCGCCCTTCCCCCTTCCGGCCTGGCGCCCATGTGGACATGAAGCTCAACGGCGGTCTCGT
>CAVWWJ010000018.1:0-95408 GCA_963758625.1 uncultured Alphaproteobacteria bacterium
CGCCGCTTCGCGGCTAACCCATACGGCTAAGCGGTACCTATTGCACCCTACGTTCTGGCGGTCGGCTCGGCGCAATCGCGGGATCGCGGCAGGCGGCCGCGCAAGCGGGCATGGATCGGGCTTGACGCCGGCTGCATCGGTCATGCTCAATGACCGCGGGTGAGCAACCCCAACCAAACCGTCGTCCGCACGAGGGAAATCAGATGTTGAAACGCCTCATGGCGGTGGCTGCCGCTGCCGCGCTCGTCGCCGTCGCGGCCGGCCCGGCGCTCGCCGGCAAGAAGGACGACACGATCCGGTTCGCCTACGACCAGGTGATCGAGAACGTCGATCCCTACTTCAACAACGTGCGCCTCGGCGTCATCCTCGGCGCCAACGTCTGGGACACGCTGGTCTACCGCGATCCCGAGACCAACACCTACAAGCCGCAGCTCGCCACCGCCTGGAAGTGGATCGACGACAAGACGCTGGAGTTCGAGCTGCGCAAGGGCGTCAAGTTCCACAACGGCGAGGACTTCGACGCCGACGACGTGGCGTTCACGCTCAACTTCGCCTCCGACCCGGCGAACAAGTCGACGCAGCAGACCAACATCAGCTGGATCGCCAAGGTCGAGAAGCTCGACCAGTACAAGGTGCGCATCCACACCAAGCAGGTATTCCCGGCCGCCCTCGAGTACCTGGCCGGCCCGCTCGTCATCCATCCCAACGAGTACTACGCCAAGGTCGGCCCCAAGGGCATGAACGAGAAGCCGGTCGGCTCCGGCCCCTACCGCATCACCGAGCACATCATCGGCAAGACCATCAGGCTCGAGAGGAATCCTGGCCCATGGCAGGGCTCCAACAAGGCCGTGCCGAAAATCGACAAGGTCGAGATCCGCATGATCCCGGATCGCCAGACCCAGGTCGCGGAGATGCTTTCGGGCGGCATGGACCTCATCATGAACGTCGCCTACGACCAGGCGCAGCAGCTCAAGGCCGCGCCACAAGTCGCCGTCCAGTCCGGCGGCACCATGCGCATCGTGTTCCTCCTCTTCAACGCCGGCGAGAATGCCCCGAGCAAGGAGCTGCAAAATCTGAAGGTGCGCCAAGCCATCGCCCACGCGATCGACAAGAAGACCATGGCCAAGACGCTGGTCGGCGAGGACGCGCCGGTGCTCGATGCCATCTGCTTCCCGACCCAGGTCGGCTGCGATACCGGCGAGGCCAAGAAGTACGAGTACGACCCGGCCAAGGCCAAGAAGCTGCTCGCCGAGGCTGGTTTTGCAGACGGCGTCACGATCGCGCTGTTCGCCTACCGCGAGCGGCCGCAGACCGAGGCCATGATCAACTACCTGCGCGCGGTCGGCATCAAGGCCGAGCTCAAGTACATGCAGTACGCAGCCATGCGCGACCAGCATCGCGCCAACAATGCCGGCATGACGCACCAGACCTGGGGCTCCTACAACATCAACGACGTATCGGCCTCCACCTCGGCCTACTTCAAGGGCGTCGACGACGACATGACGCGGGACCCCGAGGTGATCGCCCTCCTCACCAAGGGCGATACCAACATCGATGCCAAGGTGCGCCAGGATGCCTACCGCCTGGCCCACAAGCTGATCACCGAGCGCGCCTACGCGGTGCCGCTCTACGCCCTGGTCACCTGGTACGTGCAGAGCAAGGACCTGGCGTTCAGGCCCTATCCGGACGAGCTGCCGCGCTTCTACGAGATGTCTTGGAAGTAGGCGGGAGTGGGGGTCAGACCCTGCGGGTCTGACCCCATGCGCCAACGTCGGTTTTGCCATGGGGTCAGACCCGCAGGGTCTGACCCCGGGACCTTCTCCATGCTGGCCTACACCCTCAAGCGTCTCGGCCTCGCCGTTCTGGTGGCGCTGTTCGTCTCGGCTGTCGCCTTCGCGCTGCTGAGGCTTTCGGGCGACCCGGCGCTCGCCATTGCGGGCGAGGGCGCGCGCGAGGCCGACATCGAGCTTGTCCGCAAGACCTACGGCCTCGACCGGCCGCTGGCGGTCCAGTACCTCGACTGGCTCTGGACCATGATCAGGGGCGATCTCGGCCAGTCGCTTTATTTCAAGACCGACGTGTGGGGCCTCGTCGCCGGCAAGCTGCCGGTGACCTTCATGATCGGCGGGCTCGCCATCCTGTTCGCGCTGGCGCTCTCGATCCCGCTCGGCGTACTGGCCGCGGTGTTCGCCGGCACCTGGCTCGACCGTGCCGCCCTCGTTGTCGCCGTCGTCGGGCAGGCACTGCCGACGTTCTTCTTCGCGCTCGTTCTGATGATGGTGTTCTCCATTAATCTGAGGTGGCTGCCGGTCTCGGGCAGCGACACCTGGGCGCACTTCGTGATGCCGACCATCGCTCTCGGCTACTACGTCACCCCGCCGATCATGCGCCTGGTGCGCGCCGGCATGATCGAGGTGCTCGGCTCCGACTACATCCGCACGGCGCGCGCCAAGGGGCTCTCGGGGACGAGCGTCGTCTTCAAGCACGGTCTGCGCAACGCTGTCGTGCCTGTCGTCGCGCTCTCGGCCGTGCAGCTCGGCTATCTGCTCGGCGGCTCGATCGTGATCGAGACCGTGTTCGCGCTCGATGGACTGGGCTATCTCGCCTTCCAGTCGATCACCCACAAGGACTTCCCGGTGACGCAGGCGGTGCTCCTGCTGCTGGCGCTGATCTACGTGCTCCTCACGCTCGCTGCCGACCTGCTCAACGCGTTCCTCGATCCGCGCATCCGGGTGGCCTGATGGACGGCACGATCACCAAGCCCGCAACAGCCGCGCCGGTGCCGCTCCCGGCCGAGGCGGCGCTACCCAGGCCGCCCTCGGTGCTGCGGCGCGTCATGAGCCACCCGGGCCTCCTCGCCGGCCTCGTCCTGATCGGTCTCTGCGCGGCGATGGCGCTGCTGGCGCCGCTCGTCTCGCCCCACGATCCCTACGAGCAGAGCCTGGGCCGGGGCCTGATCCCTCCCGTGTGGGACGAGAAGGGCTCGTGGCTGCATCCGCTGGGCACCGACAACCTGGGCCGCGATTACCTCTCCCGTGCGCTCTACGGCGCGCGCATCTCGCTCCTGATCGGCATCTCGGTGATGCTGATCTCCGGCCTCATCGGCACCGTGCTCGGCCTCGTGGCCGGCTATTTCGGCGGGCGCGCCGATCTCGTTGTCAGCTTCGTCATCACGGCGCGGCTCGCCATGCCGGTCGTGCTGGTGGCGCTCGCCGTGGTGGCGATGATCGGCGGCTCGCTGCTGGTCGTGATCCTGACGCTGGGCCTCCTCAAGTGGGACCGCTTCGCCGTCGTCATGCGCTCGGCGACCATGCAGGTGCGCGCGCTCGACTATGTCGCCGCTGCGGAGGCGGCGGGTGCCAGCCGCCTGCGCGTGCTGGCGGGCGAGATCCTGCCCAACGTGTTCCCGCACCTGATCGTGGTGGCGACCGTGGAGGCGGGCTCGGCGATCCTGCTGGAGGCAGCGCTCTCGTTCCTCGGCCTCGGCGTGCAGCCGCCACTGCCGTCGTGGGGGCTGATGATCGCCGAGGCCAAGAGCTTCATGTTCTTCTCGTTCTGGCTGATCGCCATTCCCGGCACGGCGCTGGCCGCCCTCGTGCTCGGCGTCAACCTGGTGGGCGACGGCCTGCGCGACGTGTTCGCGCCGGAGGGCCGCGCATGAGCGCCTCCGGGGGCCGGCCGCTGCTCGAGGTGAAGGGCCTCTCGGTCGACATCTCCACGCCGGCGGGGCCGCTGCACGCCGTGCGCGATGTTTCCTTCGACGTGGGCCGCGGCGAGACCGTGTGTCTGGTGGGCGAATCGGGGTGCGGCAAGTCGATCACCTCGCTCGCCATCATGGGCCTGCTGCCGCGCGCCGCCCGCGCCCGCGCCGCCCGCCTCGCCTTCGACGGCATCGATCTCGCCCGCCTCGGGCGCGGCGCGCGCAACGCGCTGCGCGGCAACCGCATGGCCATGATCTTCCAGGAGCCGATGACGGCGCTGAACCCGGCCTGGACCATCGGCGACCAGCTCACCGAGGTGCACCGCCGCCATGTCGGCAAGGGCCACGCTGCCGCCAGGGCGCGTGCCGTCGACCTGCTCGCCAAGGTCGGCATCGCCTCGCCGGCAGAGCGGCTCGGCCAGTACCCGCACCAGCTGTCGGGCGGGCTGCGCCAGCGCATGATGATCGCCATGGCGCTGATGTGCGAGCCCGAGCTCCTGATCGCCGACGAGCCCACCACCGCGCTCGACGTGACGATCCAGGCGCAAATCCTGCGCCTGCTCGCGGATCTCCGCCGCGAGCTCGGCATTGCGCTGCTCCTCATCACCCACGACCTCGGCGTGGTTGCGCGCATCGCCGACCGGGTCAATGTCATGTACGCCGGCGCCATCGTCGAGACCGCGACCGCCGCCGAGCTGTTCGCGGACCCGCGCCATCCCTATACCCAGGGGCTGCTCGCCTGTGTGCCGCGACCGGGCGCAACCCGCGCGGGGGAGCGGCTCGGCACCATTCCCGGCGTAGTCCCGTCGCTGATCGGGGCGATCGCCGGCTGCGCCTTCCGCTCGCGCTGCCCGGTGGCCCTGCCGTCGTGCGCAACGGGCGTTCCAGAGCGCGAGGCGCGGAGCGGGCACCGCTTCGCCTGCGTGCACGAGATGGTTCCCCGAGGCGTGGCGGCATGAGCGGCCTCATCGAGATCGCCGACCTGCGCCGCACCTTCACCGTCAGGCGCGGCCTGCTCGCCCCGGCGGCCAAGCTCCACGCCGTCGCCGGCGTCAGCCTCACCGTGCGCCAGGGCGAGGTGCTCGGCATCGTCGGCGAGTTGGGCTGCGGCAAGTCCACGCTGGCGCGCATGATCCTGGGCCTGCTCGCGCCGTCGGCGGGCACGATCCGGCTCGGCGGGCGCGAGCTCGGCGCCATCCCCCGCCGCGAGCGCGCGCGGCGCATGCAGCCCGTGTTCCAGGACCCCTACTCGTCGCTCAACCCGCGCCGGCGCATCGCCGACATCGTCAGGCTGCCGCTCGACGTGCAGGGCGCGGGCTCGGCCGGCGAGCGGCGCGCGCGCGCCATCGCCGCGCTCGACAAGGTGGGGCTGCCGCAGCGCTATGCCGACAGCTATCCGAGCCAGCTCTCGGGCGGTCAGCGCCAGCGCGTCGCCATCGCGCGGGCGCTCGTCACCGGGCCTGAGATCGTGGTGTGCGACGAGCCTACCTCGGCGCTCAACGTCTCCGTGCAGTCGCAGATCCTCAACCTGCTCATGGACTTGCGGCGCGATCTCGGGCTCACCTACGTCTTCATCAGCCACAACCTCGCGGTCGTCGAGCACCTGGCAACACGGGTGGCGGTGATGTACCTCGGCCGCGTGGTCGAGCTGGCCCCGACCCAGGAGATCTTTGCGAGCCCGAAGCATCCCTATACCCGGGCCCTGCTCGACTCGGTTCTGACCCCGGTGCCGGGCCTCGGCATTCCTGACGCCGGCCTTGGCGCCAGCGCCCCCGATCCGCTCGACGTGCCGGCGGGCTGCCCGTTCCACCCGCGCTGTCCCAGGGCCTTCGCGCCGTGCACCGGCATGGTGCCGCGCGACCTGGCGGTCGGCGCTGCCACCGTTGCCTGCCATCTGCACGACGGCGGCGTCGGCCACAAGGCGGCGTAGCGTGCAGTAGCGTGCGCGACGCGAAGCGCAGGGGCCCCATACGCGCACGCGCGGCGCGCGCTAGAGCGCACGGCCTGAGGCCGTGCACTGCATCTGCGCAGCGATCAATACCTATAGCAGCGATAGTCGCCGCCGCAGTACTCGCCAGGGTGGCAATATTGCGTGCCGCCCGGGCATACCCGCGGATCGCTGAGGCGCAGGCACGAGTTCTCCCTGGTGCAGATGTGGCCGCCGGGGCACCACTTCCAATTGCCGCAGCACACTGCCCCGAGCGGGGCGCAGCTGCCGTCGGGGCACAAGCCCCAGCCCGGATTACACCCCTGTGCGGAGGCCGGCGACACCGGCGCCGACACCGCAGCGAACAGGCACAGCGCTGCGGCAGCACAAACTCCCAACAGTCTCAGCATTCCGAAACTCCTTGTGCGCTAAACGAGCTCATTACGTGAATCGAGGTATACGCGTCCCATTGTGAGCGCACAGCGGGAAGCTGTGCACAAATGCCGCCGTCCCCTTGATCCCCTGGCTCGCGTCTCAATGGGGCGCACAACACGAGGCCGTGCGCTAGGCGGGCTTTATTTTAACCGTGTCAAAAGACGATTCCAAGTGGCTTGCCGAGCCGCCGCGTGGAGCAGCCAGCCGGGTACGGGACATGTTCGACCATCGTCGCGAGGATGTTTCACTTCCCTCTCAGGCCGTTGCCGGTCTGCCACTTTCAGATCCGCGCGCCTCGACCGCCCGGATCCGTAGGTGGGGCTCAGCCCCGGTAGAGTGGGCTCGGCTGCGAGAAGAAGCCGTGCAGGATGTGGTAGACGAGGAGGTAGTTCTTCTGCTGGAACGAGGCATGCGAGACGCCCGGCATGACGGCGAATTGCTTGTCCGGGTTGGGGAGGCGGCGGAAGAACTCGGCGAGATCGTCGAAGGCGGCAATACCGTCCCACTGGCCCCGCATGACGATGGTTGGTGCCGTGATCCTGGCCGGATCGACCAGCGGCAGCCTGGAGCACATGTCGACGTAGGTGCCCGTCGGCACCGAGTTGTCGAGCGCCAGGATGGCGTTGGCGAAGGCCTCGATGACGCGGTCCTCGGCGGTCCCCGGATGGTCGCGGTTGAAGATGCTGTAGACGAAGGCCTTGTCGATCGGGCGCCGGGTCTTGGCCTGGAACTCGGCGAGCTTCTTCTTGCGCTCGGCGAGCGTCGGGCTGCCTTCCCCGGTCCACACGAAGGCGTCGAGCGCCAGGCGGGCGACCCGCTCGGGATGCCGTTCCGCGAACAGCGCCGCCCTCAGCGCCCCCGAGGAGATGCCGTAGACCAGGAGCGGCCCGCTCCCGCCGGTCTTCATGATGTACGCGGATGCGGCGGCGAGGTCGTCGGCCCCGTTGGCGATGTCGAAGTTGATGGGGCGCGACTTGTCGGAGCGGCCGTAGCCCTCCATGTCGACGCACCACGTATCGAAGCCGCGCTCGGCGAACCAGTCCATCACCGAGCTGTCGGGCCGCCCCGGCACGTGAAGGTCGAAGGTCGGCTGCGAGGCCATCGACGAGCCGTGCACGAACAGCACCGTGCCCTTCGCGGCCGCCCCGGCGGCGGGCTTCTGCCAGAGGAACAGGCGGGTGTCGCCCTTGGCCGTCCAGTGCTCGCGGCCCGCGATCGCGCCATCCGCCGTGATTTCCGTGCTCATGTGCCTGCTCCTTGCGTCTCGCCGCCATCCACAGGTTCCAGGTTGTAAGCGATATTTCCGGCCCGCATCAACGTTAGGCCGGAGGCCGTGGCCTTCGCTTCGGGCGGCCTGCTGCCGGTGCTGCGCACGCTCAACGGTGAGATTTGACCCATTTGAGACCATGTTGCCGTGCGAAACCATCTGTCGCGATGAAGCAACAAGCGACACGTTTTGCAGTGCTTTCGGGGATCGTCATGCGCCAGGCTATCATCTTCCTTCTGTTGGCAATCTCCAGCACCCCTTGCTCCTCCGATTCGAACGAAGCGGCGAACAAGCTATTCAGTGAAGCGCGGCAGATGATCGAGGTGGCCGAACAGCAAGATCCCGAGGAACGGCTTTCGACGCTGCGAGCCGCCGAGCAGAAGCTCAAGGCGATTGTTGACAACTATCCAGGGTCGCACGTCGCGCTGCAACTCGTGTCCGGGCACGGCATCGGCAAGATTCGCTCAAAGGCATCGCCAGGGCGTCCAGGGATGCTGCGTGGGCCGTGTGTGCGAGGACTCCAAGGCGGAGCTGCGTTTTCGACGAGGCCCTCCAGCTTTGGCGTTCATTCGAGGAGGAAGGGTCGCGCGACCTTGCGATGACCCACATCGCCCGCGTGCATGTCAAGGTGGGCAACATAAGCGAGGCCCTGCAGGTCGTGCAGTCGATCAAGGAGGAGCCGTGGCGTGATCTCGCCCTCAGCGATATTGCTGAGGCGCAAGCAAACGCGGGCAAGATATCCGAAGCCCTGCAACTCGCCCAATCGATCAAAGACGATTCGTTTCGAGCCGGGGCACTCGCGTCCATCGCTGGGGCGCAAGTGAAGGCAGGGCTGACGAGGGAGGCGGCCGCTACCCTCGATCAGGCCCTCCAGCTCGCTCAGTCGATCAAGAAGGAGTGGTTGCGTGACGCGGCGCTCCAGGGTATCGCCCGGGCGCAAGCGAAGGCCGGCAGCATAAGCGAGGCCCTGCAGCTCGCCCGGTCGATCAAGGACAGAACTTGGCGCGACGCGGCGCTCGCAAATATCGCCCAGGCGCAGGCGAAAGCCAGGCAAGATAAGCGAGGCCCTGCAGCTCATGCCGCCGGGCCTACTTAGCGGATTGTTTGAAGAGACACTCGCATCCATCGCTGCGGCGCTCGCGGAGGCTGGTAGGACAGACGAGGCACTGCAGCTCGCGCAGTCGGCTCTGGCCTTGGGCGATCCGGCGCTTGGTGCCATCGCCGAGGCGCAAGCGAAGGCCGGCAAGGTGAGCGAGGCCCTGCAGCTCGCCCAATCGCTCAAGGGCGTGCTGGTTCGTGCCAGAGCGCTCTGCGCCATCGCTCGGGCACAAGCGAGGGCGGGGCTCACGAAAGAGGCGGCGGCTAATTTCAATCAGGCCCTTCAGGTCGTGCAGTCGATCAGGAACGAGTGGTCGCGCGCCATCATACTCGCCCAGATCGCTGAGGCTTTCCCGGACTGACGCATCAGGCGGCCGTCCCTGGTGTCCCAGAGGTTTTTGCCCAATGTCGGAGGGCACGTTGAGGGCGCGGCGGCGACGAGGCGGCTCAGGGTGCCTTCTGGGCGGTGAAATGGCTCGCAACGTGATCGCCACAGTTACGTGAGGGACAGCAGCGGCTTTTGGCTCGACAGAACCCTAACGTCAGGATTTGCCTTGGTCGGCGTCTTGGCGTTCTCGCCCCGCGGTGAGCCATGTGGAGCGACAGCACAGCGTCGCTTCGATGCAACCCGTGAACGGATCAATCTCGATGGCGATGACCGTTGTTGGCACATTGCGGCCCTCCGCCTTGCGGCAGCTTCTGGGGGATGGCGGAAGTCGGTGGCGTGCAATTTGTCGGTGCGGTGGCGCAAACCTACCCAGGTTTCGGGTTTCAGCCGTCTCGTCCACTGACCCCTGCAACCTGGCCCCTAAACCCCTCCTTCGGTTGCTCCGGTGCCTTGGTCGCGTGTCTCGAAGACGGTGCACTGGTTAGCGTCGATGAGCACAGCTACGGCGTCTCCGACCGCAAACTGTTCGCCCGGGTGCATCTCGACCCGCAGCGCCGTACCCTCGTCCAGGGCGACCTGGTAGTCGACGATATTGCCGAGGAACGTGCTCTCGCTGACCTTGCCGACGAGGCGCGGCAGCTCGGCGCGCGCCGCAGGCTGCAGGCGGATGTTCTCCGGCCTGATGGCGACCTCGACGGCTTGGCCCGGCGGCAACGCCGTGCCCATGTCGACCTCGATGCGTCCAGCCCGGCCCGATGTTGAGCCGGGCATGGCCATTCTCGGCGGCAACCACCGTCGCCGGCAGCAGATTGACCAGGCCCATGAAGTCGGCGACCACGCGGTTCGCCGGCCGACCGTAGACCTCCCGCGGCGTGCCGAACTGGACGAGCCGTCCGCTGTGAATGACCGCGATCTTGTCGGACAGCGCCAGTGCCTCGGCCTGGTCATGGGTGACGTAGACGAAGGTGATGCCGGTGCGGCGCTGCAGCTCCTTCAGCTCCACGCGCATGCGCTCGCGCAGCTTGGCGTCGAGGTTGCTCAACGGCTCGTCGAGCAGCAGGATGGAGGGCTCGACCACCAGGCTGCGGGCGAGCGCCACCCGCTGCTGCTGGCCGCCGGACAGCTCGCTCGGCAGGCGGTGCTCGAGCCCCGTCAGATTCACGAGGGAAAGTGCGCTCTCGACGCGCGTGCGCGCCTCCTGGGCCTTGACCCTGCGCAACTTGAGGCCGAAGACGATGTTCTCGTACACGGTCTTGTGCGGCCACACTGCGTAGTTCTGGAACACCATGCCCATGCCCCGCTCCTCGGGCGGCATCACGCGCTCGGGCGAGGAGACGAGGCGCTGGTCGGCATGGATGGTGCCGGCATCGGGTGTGATGAACCCGGCGATCAGCCTCAGCGTGGTGGTCTTGCCGCAGCCGGAGGGGCCGAGCAGGGTGACGAACTGGCCGTCGGCGATGTCGAGCGTGAGGTCGCTGATGGCGGCGGGGCCGTCGGTGCCGGCATAGCTCTTGGAGAGCCCGCGGATGGTGATTGCGGCCATCAGGCTGTCGCTCCTGCGCGGACGGTCTCTGTGGCCGGCGAGCGTCCGCGGGCGCCCTTGGATGCCAGCCAGCTCGCCAGCCCCAGGGCGGCGGCGATGATCGCCATGTTGACCATGGCGAGCGCCGCCACCGGCTCGGTGTAGCCGGTTTCGTAGAGGTTGTAGACCGCCACAGCCAGCGTGATGGACCCCGAGCTGAACAGCAGGATCGAGGCGCTGAGCTCCTGGATCACCGGCACGAACACCAGGAGCCAGCCGGCGAACAGCCCGGGGCGAATGAGCGGCAGCGTGATCTCGGAGAGCGTGCGCCCCCACGACGCCCCGAGCACGCGCGCGCTCTCCTCGAGCGACGGGTCGACCTGGCGCAGCGAGGTGTTGGCGGCGCGCACGCCCAGCGGGATGTAGCGGGCGACGTAGGCGAGCAGGAGGATGGCGAGCGTGCCGTAGAGCGCGATCGGCAGCGTGAGCCAGAACTGGATGAGGGCCACCGCCATGACGATGCCCGGCAGTCCGAGGGGGACGAGCGCGGCGTAGTCGAGGAGACGCCGCCCCGGCGCCTTCGTGCGCACGTCGATCCAGCCGATCACCGTGCCGAGCAGCACCGCGATGCTGGCCGCCAGGGTGGCGAGCAGCAGGCTGTTGAGGATCGCGCGCTGCGTGACGTTGTACTCGAAGAGCACGAACCGGTAGTTGGCGAGCGTGAGGTTCTGCCAGAAGCTCAAGCCCCAGGACTTGGAGAAGGAGACGGCGATCAGCGCCCCGTAGGGCAGCACGATGGCCACCAGGAATACGAGGACGCAGAACCCTAGCAGGACCCACCGGAACCATCCGAGGTCGACGGGCTGCGAGCGCGCACCCTTGCCGCCGAGCGTCACATAGGAGCGCCCGGCGAGGAAGCGGTGCTGGAGATAGAGCGCGGTGACGGTGATCAGGATGAAGACGAGGGACAGGGCGGAGGCCAGCCCGTACTGCGGCGGATAGTCGAAGAGCGCGTAGATGCGCGTCGGCAGCGTGACGATCCGGCCCGGCAGGCCGATGATCGCCTGCGACCCGAACAGCGCGATGGCGTTGACGAACGCCAGCAGGGTGCCGGCAAGGATGGCCGGGGCGACGAGCGGCAGCGTCACGCGCAGCGCGGTGGTGAGCTTGCCGGCGCCCAGGATCTGCGCCGCCTCCTCGTAGGAGGAATCGACCGACTGCAGCGCCGTCGAGGCCAGCAGGAACACGAACGGAAACGTGTGCAGGGCCGTCACCAGGACGAGGCCGCTCATGGAGAAGATGTCGAAGGTGAGCCACGGCGCGCCCACCACGTCGCGCATCAAGACGTTGATCACGCCCGCGTTTGGGCTGAACAGGTTGACGTAGGCGATGGCGGTGAGGAACGGCGGCGACAGGTAGGCGAGCGTCGCCGTGATGCGGAACAGGCCGGGGCAGGGCACGTTGGTGCGGCTCACTGCCCAGGCCATCGGCAGGCCGATGAGGATGCTGAAGAGGCCGGTCCAGGCGCCGAGCACCAGGGAGTTCTTCAGCGCCTGCAGGTAGAGCCGGCCGGTCAGCGCCTCGGCGAAGTGCTCGAAGGAAAGGCCGCCTTCGCCCGTGACGCTCCCCGCCAGCAGGAAGAGGAGCGGCAGCACGACCAGGACGATGAGCGCGGCCACCGCAGCGGCCATGACCCAGGTCTCGAGCCGCGGCCCTCCGTCGCCGGGGGCGCGGGCCAGGTACGCTTTGCGCCCGCGCCGCTGCCCGTCTCACGCATCGCGCAGCTCCGGCGATGCGGCGCCGGTCACCTGACGAACTCGTCGGTGAACAGGTCGTCGTAGCTCTTCACCACGTCCTTCGGATCGAGCAGCTTGGCGCCGAGATTGATCTTCTGCGAGTTCTCCAGCTGCGCCGCGGTGACCCGGATGTCCTTGGCATGGGCCGTCTGCGCGACCTTCCATGCGGCAGCAAGCAGGTCGGGCGGCGTCTTCTCGAAGCGCTTCCTCAGTACCGTCTCGAACACCTCGTCCGGCCTCTCCTGGATCATTTTGGCGGCACCAACGTAGGCGCGGGCCATGCGCGCGCACAGGTCACGCTTTTCCTTGCACACCTCGGGCCGGGTATAGACCAGGGCGTAGGCGAATGGCAGCAGCTCGGGAGCATCGAAGGTGGAGCTC
Source organism: uncultured Alphaproteobacteria bacterium (assembly GCA_963758625.1). GTDB lineage: Bacteria > Pseudomonadota > Alphaproteobacteria > Rhizobiales > Hyphomicrobiaceae > AWTP1-13. Next base: position 12,515 of record CAVWWJ010000018.1, read on the forward strand.
GCCAGCATGATCGCCGCGCCCTTCATCACGGCCTGGGTCGAGGCGGGCATCGATGCGGCGTAGCCGTCGATCTTCTTGGCATCGAGGGCCGGGAGCATGGCGAACTGATCACCGATATTGGCAACGTTCACGTCCTTCTCCGGATCGAGGCCGCCGAGGACGGCGACGTAGCGCTGCCACGAATGAACGATGCTGGCGATGCCCTGCACCGCGATGGTCTTGCCCTTCATGGCCTTGGCGCGCTCGGCCATAGGCGTCTTGTCGGTAATCCCTGCGGCGTCGGCGACATCCTTGCGCAACACCAGCTCGATCAGTGGCCGGTCCACCAGATTGGCGATGGCGAAGAACTTCTCGCCCTTGGAGGCCGCGCGCAGGAAGACGGGTCCGGTGCCCATCGTAAAGTCGGCACTCTTGGAGTGCACTGCGTTAGGGGAGTTCACGCCGATCAGGAGCCGGTCGTTGACTTTCAGGCCCTCCTTCTTGAAGAAGCCAGCGTCCTGGGCAACGAAGTGGGTCGAAAAGGTGAGGGTCGTGGAGGGGATCGCGAAAATGACTTCGATTTCCTGCTGAGCCTGCCCGGGCGTGGGATTGAGCCCAACCGCGCCGGCGAGCGCGACCGCCGCAAGGCGGATTGACCATTTGAACATCGCGTCCTCCCGAATTATCGTTCTTGCTGAGCAATGCTGTAACAAAAAGCGCAGAACCCCACAACGCGACCAACGGTGCGGCCGTCGGGGCGGCAGCGTCCGGGAGAGGAAATGGCCACCTCGCAGCGAACGGAAGACGCCGAGCAGGCAGACCTGCCTGCCGGCGGCGGGCGACACATGCTGCGCTCGCGCATCGACCAGCTGATGGTTCTCATCGTCCTGCTTGCCACCTGGCAGGCGCTGTACCTGACTTTTGGCACCTACCGGGTCGGCTCGCCTTGGGGGATTGCCACCGGCTTCGCAGACGGCATTCTCAGCGGCGAGCTTCTGCGCCACGCCTCCTACACCTTCCTCGAGGCCGTCGCCGGCTTCTTCATCGGGGCGATCCCGGCGGCCGCCCTGCCGTTCGCGCTGCGCCGCCTGCCGATTGCCACCGCCATCATCGATCCGTTCATGGTCGGGGGGTACGGCGCGCCGAAGCTGGCCCTGGCGCCGCTGTTCATCCTGTGGTTCGGCATCGGCATCGAGTCCAAGATCGCATTGGTGGCGATCACGGTGTTCTTCATCGTCTACTTCAGTGCGCTCGCGGGCGTGCGCGCGCTCGACGCCAAGCTCGTGCAGATGGCGCAGGTGATGGGTGCGAACGAGCGCGCCGTGGCACGCCACATCGTGTTTCCCGGCGCGGTGCCCTACATCTTCACCGGGTTCCGCATCGCCATGCCCTATTCCATCGGCGGCGCCGTGATCGCCGAGCTGATCTCGGCCAATCGCGGGCTCGGCTACCTTATTCAGCTCAGCATCAACAACTTCGACACGAACGGCGCATTCGTTGCTCTGGTGGCCGTGACCCTGATCTCCTTCATCGGCAACTGGAGCGTCAACGTCGCGGAGCGCTGGCTCCTGCGCTGGCGCCCGCCGGCCGATGTCATGGCCGAGGCGGGGGGCCAGCCATGACTGCGGAACCTCTGCTCGAGGTCGACGACCTCGCCAAGCGCTTTGCCGCCCGCGCCGGCCGCGATGCGCCGCCGTGGGTGATCCAGGGCCTGAGCTTCGCGGTCATGAACGGCGAGTTCCTGACCATCATCGGCCCGTCCGGGTCGGGCAAGACCACGCTCCTCAACATGATTGCGCAGATCGACACCGCCAGCGGCGGCTCGGTCCGCTTCCAGTCGCAGTCCGCGCCGGTCGGCGATCCCAAGGCGCTCAACCCGGGCCTCTCCTGCCAGATCGGCTACGTCACGCAGGAGGACAACCTGCTGCCCTGGCGCACCACGCTGCAGAACGTGCTGTTCCCCCTGAAAGTGCAGGGCCGGCTCAACGACAAGACGCGCGCGCACGCCGATGGGCTGATCCGCGCCGTGGGTCTCGGCGGGTTCGAGGGGCACTATCCGCACGAGCTGTCCGGCGGCATGCGCAAGCGCGCCTCGCTGATCCGCACGCTCGTCTACGACCCGCCGGTGATCCTGATGGACGAGCCGTTCGGCGCGCTCGATGCGCAGACGCGCACGCAACTGCAGGAGGACCTCTTGCGGCTGTGGGACCTGGGCCGCAAGACCATCATCTTCGTCACCCACGACATCGCCGAGGCCATTGCGCTCGGCGACCGCACGCTGGTGCTCTCGCGCGCGCCGGCGCGGATCGCGGGCGAGCACACGATCGGCATGCCGCGCCCGCGCGACATCCGGGGCATCATGACCCATCCCGATTTCAGCCCCCTCTATCAGGCGATCAGGGCGCAGGTGCAATGACGACGACGCAAGGCGCGCTCGAGTACGCCGCAGCGCCCCGGATCAGGTGGCGCCAGCACGCCGTCACCTTCGGCCGGATCGCCTTTGCCCTGCTCCTGCTGGCGGGCTGGAAGATCGGGGCCGATGTCGCCGGGCCAGTCTATGCCGCCGATCCGATCAAGGTGGCGCAACGCATCGTCGAGGACACCGCCAGCGGCACCCTGCTGCGCCACGTCTACGCCACCTTGCGGCTGGCGGCGATCGGCTTCGCCATCGGCTGCTTCTGCGGGGTGGCGCTGCCGTTCCTGCTCAGGCTGCTGCCGCGCCTCACCAATGCGGTCGAGCCCTACATCATGGCCTCCGTGGGCATCCCCAAGTACGCCCTGATCCCGCTGTTCATCCTGTGGTTCGGCATCGACGATGCGCCGAAGCTGTGGCTCATCGGGCTGCTCGTCTTCTACCCCGTCTTCATCGCGGTGTTTGCCGGCATCCGCAACGTCGACGCGCGGCTCGTCAACATGGCGCGCGTGGCGGGCGCCAGCGAGGCGGCGATCGCGCGCGAAGTGGTGTGGAACTCGCTGCTGCCGTTCTTCTTCGCCTCGCTCAAGATCGCCCTGCCGCGCGCGGTCTCGGCCGCCATCATCGGCGAGTTCCTGGTCGGCAACGAGGGGCTCGGCTATCTCATCGAGTACTCGCGCCAGAACTTCGACACCACCGGCGTGTTCGCGGGCGTGGTGGTGGCGACCGCCCTGGTGCTGGTCATCAACGCCGTCCTGGTCTGGACCGACCGCCGCCTCAACGCCTGGCGCCCCATCGAGCGGGATATGGAGCTATAACGCGCAATCCGGCGTCTGCCGCATTGACCAGTTCAATCCACGAGCGCGCCGCACGTCATGTTGGCGACGGTTCCCGTCATGGAGGCCGCCCGATCCGACGCCAGGAAGGCCGCGACGTCGGCCACCTCCGCAAGGGTTGGAAGGCGCTTCAGCAGCGTCCCCTCAGCCGCCGTGCCCGCCAGCATCTCCTCGATCGTGATGCCCGCCTTCTCGGCAACAGGGCGGAAACGTCACGGCTATGGGAGCCCGCGGCCGCCGCTTCAGGGATCGCGTGGGGCTGCAGACAGACGACACGGATGCCGCTGGGCGCCAGCTCTGCCGCGAGCAGGCGCGTGAACCCCTCCTTCGCCGCGCAGGCGACGCCGTAGCCGAGGTAGCCGGTTCCCGGCAGGCGCGATCCTGGCGTGGACATGAGGAGGATCACGCCCGACCCTCTCTTCGCCATGTGGCGGGCGACGGCATTTGCGGTGATGAAATTGGTGCGGGTGTAGGCGGCGATGGGATGCGCGAAGTCCTCCAGGGACAGCTCCGCGAACGGCGTGCCCTGGACGTGGAAGATGCCGACGGCGTTCATCGCGATGTCGATGCCCCCGGCTTTCTCCGCTACGGAGTTGGCGTGGCGCTCGACAGCGTGCGGGTCGAGGGCGTCGACCTCAGCCGTCTCCACAGGGCCGCCGCCGGAGGCTATGTCGCGCGCCACGGCCTCCAGCTTCGCGCGCGTGCGCCCGGCCAGGAACACCTGCGCGCCCTCCCGGGCGAAGGCCCGCGCCACCGCGCCGCCGATGGCACCTCCGCCGCCGTAGACGATGGCGCATTTTCCTTGGAGCAGCATGTGTCTTTCCACGTAGGGTGGGTTAGCGCGAAGCGCGTAACCCCATGTCGAGCCCATGGTTACGCTTCGCAACCACCCGCCCACCCTGGGAACATCCTGAAGTACGGCTGCGCCTCTTCGAGGACGCGGCCGAAGGACGGGCGCTGCATCAGGCGGCCCAGGTATGCCGCGGCGTTTCTGTGGGTCTCGGCGAACGGCATCACCTTGTCGGCGTAGAACAGGGCCGGCGCGGCGGCGCAGTCGGCGATGGTGAAGGCCTCGCCCACCGCCCAGGTTCTGCTCGCCATATCCCGGTCGATCATGCCGAGAGAGGTCTGCAGCAGCACCCTCGCCTGCTCCACGCCATGCGGATCGTTCCGACCCGTCGGGCGCAGCTTGTCGGTGACGATCTTCTGCATCGGCTCGTGCACGTAGAGGTCGTAGAAGCGGTCGCGGAAGCGCGCCTGCCGCACGAGGTCGGTGTCCGCGGGCAGCAGGGCCGTCTTGCCCGGATAGTGCTGCGCCAGGTACTCGATAATGATGCTCAACTCCGGGATGGTCCGATTGCGTGCGCCGTCGCGCAGCACCGGGAACTTGCCGATCGGCCAAACCTTCTTGAAGGCCGCGGCGGAGGCCTCATCCGTGAGGTCGACGATGTGCGGCTCGAAGGGCGTGTCGTTCTCGTAGAGCGCGATCAGCGCCTTCCAGCAGAACGACGCCAGCGGATGGTAGTAGAGCGTCAGCGCCATGAGCCCCTCACCCTTTGGTCAGCACCACGTGCGTGGCGTCCGGCGTGGGGATGTGCTCGGTGCAGCGGTAGCCGAGCTTCGGCAGGTCGAGGCCGCCGAGCAGGTGCTCGCCGCAGCCCAGGAGGACCGGGGAGATGGCGAGGTGCATCTCGTCGATCAGCCCTTCGCGCAGGAATTGACGGATCGTGGCGGCGCCGCCGCCGATCCGGATGTCCTTGTCGCCCGCGGCCTCCTTCGCGCGCTCCAGGGCCTCGTGCATGCCGCCGGTGACGAAGTGGAAGGTGGTGTCACCCTCCATGGTGAACGAGGCGCGCGGATGATGGGTGAGCACGAACACCGGGCAGTGGTAGGGCGGGTTGTCGCCCCACCACCCTTTCCAGCTCTCGTCGGCCCAGGGCCCCCGCAGCGGGGCCGAACATGTTGCGGCCGATGATCCAGGCACCGATGTCGGCGAACCCGCGCGCCGCCAGATCGTCGGCGATGCCGGTCGATCCGCCCTCGCGCCCGAGCATCTGCTGGAAGGTGCGCGTGGCGAAGGCCCACTTGTGATTGGCCAGGCCGCCGACGCCCTGGGGGTTGGCCAGCTCCTGGCCGGGGCCGGCGCCGTAGCCGTCGAGGGAGATGGAGAAGGCGTGCACGCGAAGCCTGGGCATCGATGAGCTCTCCTGTCACCTGGCGCAATGGATCGAGCGTTTCGGCAGTCGGCAGCGTAGGGCGGACTAGCCGAAGGCGTAATCCGCCGTTTCATCGTCGCATCGGCGGATTACGGGCTTCGCCCTAATCCGCCCTATGCCTCGACCAGGACCTCGAAGCCGCCGTAGATCATGCGCTTGGCATCGAAGGGGCACTCCTTCCCCTCCATCGTCAGGCGCGGGTCCTTCATCACCAGGGCATTGATGCGGTCACGCTCCGCGCGCGAACTCGAACACGATCCAGGCGAGCACGACGGTCTCGTCGGGCTCGCAGATGACGCTGCGGGGAAACGAGGTGATCTCGCCCACCTTGACATCCTCCGCCACGCACTCGCGGACCTCCAGCGCACCGTGCTCGCGCCAGACTCTGCCGGCCGCCTGCGCCATCTCGCGATAGGCATCCAGGCTCTTCTTGGGGACGGGAACGACGAAACCATCGACGTATCGGGGCATGGCGCGGCTCCTCGGATGTGCTCACCAGGACGCAATCTGCTTGCATCAAGCAACCGGTTGCTGGATAGATCGACCGATCTCATAATGCAAGCGGTTTTCTCGAAGCTGGTGCGGGGCTGTGGAGGAGGATGAGCCAGGATCACAGGTCGGGCTGCCCGATCAATCTCACGCTGGAGGTGGTGGGCGACAAGTGGAGCCTCATCGTCGTTCGCGACATGATGTTCGGCAACCGCCGGTACTTCCGCGAGCTGCTGGCCAACTCCGAGGAGGGCATCGCCTCGAACATGCTCGCCGACCGGCTGGAGCGGCTCGTCGCGCAGGGCATCGTCAGCCGGGCGGACGATCCGAGCCACAAGCAGAAGGTGCGCTACAGCCTGACCGCGAAGGGCATCGAGCTGCTGCCGATCCTCGCCCAGATGTCGGCCTGGGGCCTCGCCCACCTGCCGGTCACCGAGGAGCTCGCCATCCGCGCCCGGCTCCTCGAGCAGGGCGGCCCGAAGCTGTGGGCCGAGTTCATGGACGAGCTGCGCGAGACCCACCTGGGCGTCCGGCGCGCCGGCGCAGGTCGAAGCCCGCGTGCGCCGGTCGTCGCCGAGCGGCTGCAGGCGGCCTACGAGCGGCGTCGCCAAGCGTAAGGAAGATGAGAGCCGTCGAGGAGGGCGGATCAGGCGAAGGCGTAATCCGCCGTTTGCAGCCGATGCATCGGCGGGTTACGGGCTTCGCCCTAATCCGCCCTACGCCCTACGCCCCGCCGCCAGGGCCAGGCCGCATCGTAGTGCCGGCGCCGGTCGCAGGTCTGCCGTTGCACCAGCGACTCGATCTCGCTCGGGTCGATGCCGATGTCGCTGAGCGTGCGGCGGTCCAGGGCGCGCAGGATCAGGACCGTCGCCTTGCGGGCGCGCCAGTCCCAGTAGGCCCGCCACCACCGCCGGACGAAGCCGGCGCGGCGCGGTGCGGGAGGTGGGCTGCATGGAATGCCTTGGCGGTGAAGTGGCAGGTCATCGGGGCCTCCTTTGCTGCGTTGCGGTCTATATGGAGAGGGGCGCCCTGACAGCCTGCTGTCAGCAGCTCTCGCCACGCTCCTGACAAGGTGGTGTCAGGAGGGTTAGGCTATAGGGGCCCAGACAGCGTCCGGGTCAGCCCCCTCGCAGCCGACTCTTCGATACATCACGACGGGTTTGAGACAAGGGTCTGACCCCGCAACCGTGGGGGAAAACGTGCGCCGCGCCGACCGACTGTTCGAGATCATCCAGTCCATGCGCCGCCAGAGCCTGGTGCGCGCGCGCGATCTCTCCGCCGAGCTGGAGGTCTCGGAGCGCACCATCTACCGGGACATCCAGGATCTCGTGGCGAGCGGCGTGCCGATCGAGGGCGAGGCCGGCGTCGGCTACGTGCTCAAGGCGGGCTTCGACCTGCCGCCGCTGATGTTCAAGGAGCAGGAGATCGAGGCGCTGGTGCTGGGTGCGCGCATCGTGGCGTCCTGGGCCGATCCGGAGCTGGCCGCCGCCGCGAGCGACGTGATTGCCAAGGTGCAGGCGGTGATCCCGGACCGCCTGCGCGACTACATGGCCAACACCGCGCTCCTGGCGCCGCCGCACCACTACATGGAGCCGATCAGCTTCGACGTGGCGGAGCTGCGCCGCGCGCTGCGCAACCAGCTCAAGGTGCGCTTCTCCTACCGTGACGCCCAGGCCGAGCAGTCGGAGCGGACGGTGCGGCCCTTGTGCCTCGCCTACTTCGGCCCGGTGTGGATGCTCTCCGCCTGGTGCGAGTTGCGCGACGACTTCCGCACCTTCCGCCTCGACCGCATCGACGCCTTCTCGGTGACGGCCGAGCGCTTCCGCCAGGAGCCCGGCAAGACGCTGCACGAGTTCCTGAAGCGCGACCAGACCTGGACCCGCTCGCGCCCGGTGCCCAACGGCAGGAGCGAGCCCAACGGCAAGGGCGGGTCCGTGCCGAACGGCACGCGCGAGGCTGGGCCTGGCTACAAGGGCGAGGCGCCCCCGAACGGCAGGGGACGGTAGCGGCTCCGCCACCTTTGCGGCCAACTTGATTGCTTCTCTGGCGTCTCCCGGTCAGCCATGTTGCAGACGGCAATTGCATGAGCCTCCGTGTTCTTCGGACGTCGGCGCTTCTTCTCGGATGCTTGCTGGGTCTCGGTCTCGGCACCTTCTATCTGGTCGGAACCGTGGCCTCCTCGCCGGCCCCCGAGGAGATCGGCCCCGCCCCTTCCGACCTGCCGATCGAGCCGGTGACCATCGCGAGCCCCTCGGGCAGCCGGCTCTCGGGCTGGTTCCTACCCGGGCGGCCGAGGACCGGTGCCGTGCTGCTCATGCACGGCCTGTGGGCCAACCGGCTCGATATGCTGGACCGGGCCAGACTGCTGCACGAGCACGGTTTTGCGGTGCTTCTGTTCGATTTCCAGGCGCATGGGGAGAGCACCGGCCGGCGCGTCACCTTCGGCTACCTGGAGGCCCAGGATGCGCGCGCCGCGTTCGACTTCCTGCGGCGCAGGACGCCGGCAGAGCGGATCGGCGTGATCGGCCTCTCGATGGGAGGCGCGGCGGCGGTGCTCGGCGAGCTGCCCGCTGACGCCATGGTGCTGGAGTCGGTCTACGCCGACTTCAGCAAGGCTGTGGAGAACCGCCTCGCCTTCTTGCTCGGTCCACCAGGGCGCTATCTGGTGCCGATGCTCACCTCGCAGGTCCAGCCGCGTCTGGGGTTCGATCACAGGGTGCTGCAGCCTGCCGAGCGCATCTCCAAGCTGCGGGTGCCCCTGCTCCTCATCGCCGGCGGCGACGACGGGCTCGCGACATTGGAGGAGGCGAACGCCCTCTTTGCGGGTGCGCGCCAGCCCAAGCAGCTATGGGTCATTCCTGGCGCACGACACGTCGACTTTCACTACCACTACCCGACCGAATATGAACGGCGGGTGCTGGCATTCCTCCGCCGGCGCCTGAATCGCTGAGGCGCACTGGGTCGCTCGCCCGCGTGCTGCCGCGCTCCGTCATGGTAGACCTGCGGCCAGCAGAGGGGCTGCCTTCTTGACCCCGCGGGCCGGTGCCCTGACATTGGGCCGTCTTCCTCTCCGGTGCGAGATCCAGCTCCATGACGACTGCCGTGGCCGCCGCAGCAGCGCCCAACCGCGCGCTGATCGGCATCGCCTGCATGCTCATTGCTAGCTCGCTGTTCCCGGTCATGAACGGCCTCGTGCAGATCCTGAGCGAGCGCTACAGCACCGAGCAGGTCGTGTGGGCGCGCGCCGCCTCGCATCTGGTGTTCATCCTCGCCCTGTTCACCCCGCGCTTCGGGGTGGCGGCGCTGATGCGCACCGTCACGCTCAAGTGGCAGATCATCCGCTCGGGCGTGCACCTGATGTCGATGCTGTGCTTCTTCACCGGGGTGAAGTACCTGCCGCTGGCCAAGGCCGCCTCCATCAGCTTCACGACGCCGTTCTTCGTCGCCCTGCTGGCCTGGCCGATGCTGGGCGAGCGCATAACGCCAAGGCGCCTCATGGCGATCATGGTCGCCTTCTTCGGCGTGCTGATTGTGATCCGGCCGGGCACCGAGGTGTTCCAATGGGCGTCGCTGTTCATGCTGGGCAGCGCCATCTGCTACGCGCTCTACCAGATCCTGACCCGCCGCGTCGCCCGGCACGGGGACACCGCCGAGACCTCCGCCGTCTACAGCGCGTCGGTCGGGACCGTGGTGATGGGGCTGGTGGCCCCCTTCGTGTGGACGCCGATCGCCGGTTGGGCCGACGCGCGCCCTGCTGTTCTCGCTCGGCATCATCGGCGGGCTCGGCCACTACTTCGTCGCCCGCGCCATGATCTACGCGCAGGCCAACATCATCGCCCCGTTCGGCTACTGGCAGCTGGTGGGCTCGGTGATCGTCGGCTACCTGATCTCGGGCTACCTGCCCGATCGCTTCACCTGGATCGGGGCCGGCATCATCGTCTGCGCCGGCGTCTACATCGCCTGGTGCGAAGCGCGCGACCGCCCGGAGCTGCGGACGCAGCGGGCCTAGGTCCCAGTTGCCGCCGATTGACAGCTAAGGCGCCACGCCGAGCCGTTTCAAGGCGTCTTTGCTATCTAGTATGTTTGGGTTGATCGACAGTGCCCGCCGGAAGTCTGCGATGGCCTCCTCGTGCCGGCCCAACGCCTCGAGGATGTGGCCCCGTGTGCTTAAGGCGGCGGCGTAGTTGGGCGCCAGTTCCAGGGAACGCTGGGCATCCGGCAGCCCCTGGGCCGCCTTGCCGGCCTTGAAGTAGGCCCAGGCGCGGTTGTTGTATGCGATAGCGCCACTCGGGTTGATCTGGATGGCCCGACTGTAGTCAGCGATGGCGCGGTCGTAGTCGCCCTTGGCCCGATGCGCGATGCCCCGGTTGTTGTAGGCATGCGCATTCCTTTGGATTGAGCGTGAGGGCCTTGCTGAAGTCAGCGATGGCGCGGTCGATGTCCCGCTTGCTCCGGTGGGCCTCGCCCCGATTGACGTAGGCCGCATCAGATCTGGGGTCGAGCTCGATGGCCCTGGTTGCGTCTGCGATGGTGCGGTGGTGGTCCCCTTTGTTCAGGTAGGCCGCGCTCCGATTGATGTAGGCAACCGCAAGTCGGGGGGCGATCTCGATGGCCCTGGTCGCGTCTGCGATAGCGCGGTCGTTGTCCCCCTTGTTCATGTGGGCCCCGCTCCGATTGTTGTAGGCAACCGCAAATCGGGGGTCGATCTCGATGGCCCTGGTCGCGTCTGCAATAACGCGGTCGTTGTCCCCCTTGTTCAGGTAGGCCCCGCTCCGATTGACGTAGGCAACCGCAAGTCGGGGCTCGATCTCTATGGCCCTGCTGGCATCTGCGATGGTGCCGTCGTTGTCCCCCTTGTTCAGGTAGGCCGCGCTCCGATTGACGTAGGCTATAGCAAGTCGCGGGTTGATCTCGATCGCCCTGGTCGCATCTGCGATAGCGCGGTCGTTGTCCGCCTTGTTCAGGTAGGCTCCGCTCCGATTGTTGTAGGCAACCGCAAATCGGGGGTCGATCTCGATGGCCCTGGTCGCATCTGCGATAGCGCGGTCGTTGTCCCCCTTGTTCAGGTAGGCCCCGCTTCGATTGACGTAGGCAACTGCAAATCGGGGCTCGATCTCGATGGCCCTGCTGGCATCTGCGATGGTGCCGTCGTTGTCCCCCTTGTTCAGGTAGGCCGCGCTCCGATTGACGTAGGCCATAGCGAGTCGCGGGTTGATCTCGATCGCCCCGCTTGCATCCGCGATAGCGCGGTCGTTGTCCCCCTTGTCTAGGTAGGCCCAGCTCCGATTGCTGAAAGCCCATGCCGCTCGGTCGTCGCGGCGGATGATGTCGGTGCAAGCCGTCACTTGGAGGTCGAGGCTGGCGTGTTGTACGCAGTCGTCCGTTGCATCCGCCAACGCCCGAACCGCCCCGATCACGAGGGCCAGAGAGACGAGTATCGCCTTCAACATCGGATCAAACCTTCCCAAGTGAACTGTTCCAAGTGAACTGTTCCAAGTGAACTGTCCCAAGTGAACTGTTCCAAGTGAATCGTCACGGCCCCTTCGGCGGACCGAATATCGACTAAGCAATCGAACCGGAACTTTGCTTTCATCCCAGGGCGCCGGGCAAGCGCGGTGTTGCGATCAGTCGGGCGCGGGTGTGACCTCCGCGGTCGAGCCGTCGCCGGTGACACTGGAAATCTCGGTGATCAGCTTCTTCAGCACCGCCTCGGCGAAGGTCTCGAAGGTCTCGGCGACGATCATGAAGGCGTTGGGGCCGCCGATGACGTTGTTCATGGTAGTACTGGTCGAGGTTGGGCTCGAGCGCCAGGATCGGCAGGCCGTTGATGGTGACGCCCGCCTTGACGGCGGCGTCGCGCGCCTCGGCCGCCGGCCGGCCGCGGTTGTTGGCGCCGTCGCCGGAGACGTCGATCACGCGCCGCCCGCCCTGGACGTCGCTCTCCGGGAACAGCGTCATGGCGTGGTCGATGGCGCCGCTGATCGACGTGCCGCCGCCGTAGAGCTGGCGCGTGGTGCGCTCGATGGCGTCGGCGAAGGCGAGCATCGAGGTCTTCGTCGCGTGATCACCATCCACGCCACCACCACCTGCCTGCTGCGCGGGCCCGGTCCATTGCGTCATCGTCACGGCGATGGCGCCGGACCGTGCCCGGAGCGGATGGCCTCCAGCACGCGCCAGTTGCGGAAGGCCTCGGCGTAGCCCTTCTGCTGCAGCTTGAAGCGCTCGTCGCTGACGCTGCCCGAGACATCGACGGCAAGCACCAGCTGCAGATCGACCGCCGCTTGCGCCGCGGCGGAGGCGGGCGCGCCCACCGCCGCGGCGATCGCGACGAGCAGGGCCAGGAGCCTGGCGGCGAGCCGGCGGGCCATGGGCCTCACCCGCCCGCTATCTGCGGCAGGATGTGCACCTCGCTGTCGGCACCGATCTCCTGGAACAGGGCGTCCTGGTAGATCTGGCCGTCGATGGCCACGGCCAGCCCCTGCTCCAGGTGCGGGGCCAGCGCCGGGTAGTCCGCGGCCGAGGCGGCGGAACAGCTGGTTGACGGTCGCCGCCTCGACGTCGAGCTCGGCGATGCCGCCCGTGAACTGGCGCAGGTTGCCCGTCAGCGTCACGTGAGCCATCCGCGCCTCCACGCCCGGGCGCCTACCCGCCGCCGGAGCCTCTTCAGGGCGATGCCGATGTCGTACGCCCGCGCCTTGGCCACGCCGAGCTCGTCCGCCGCCGCCCTGGCCGCATCGCTGAGACTCATTTCAGAGAGCATCGGTGTCAATTTCGCGGCAATGGCCTCGTCCGTCACGGCGGCGGCGACGGGCGGCCCGACCAGGACCACGATCTCGCCCCGGGGCGGCGTCCCAGCCGCCCATTGGGCAAGCTCGGCGGGCGTGCCGCGGCGCACCTCCTCGTGCAGCTTGGTGAGCTCGCGCGCCACGGCCGCCTCGCGGGGCCCGAGCACAGCTGCGATGTCGGCGAGGCAGTCGGCCAGCCGCGACGGCGCCTCGAAGAAGACCAGGGTGGCCGGCACGGCCTCGAGCTCGGCGAGGCGCGTGCGCCGCGCCGCCTGCCTGGCGGGCAGGAAGCCGGCGAACAGGAAGGTGTCGGTGGCCAATCCGGCGCTGGCGAGCGCCGCCAGCACCGCGCTCGGCCCCGGCAGGCTGATGACGCGGATGGCCGGCGGCCAGCGCCTCGCGCACCAGCTTGTAGCCGGGGTCGGAGACGAGCGGCGTGCCGGCATCGCTGATGAGCGCTACCGACTTGCCCTCGGCCAGCTCGGCCAGGATGCGCGGGCGCTCGCGCTGGGCGTTGTGCTCGTGATAGGGGCGCAGCGTCCGCGCAATGGAGAAATGCGCCAGCAGCGTGCCGCTGTGGCGGGTGTCCTCGCAGTAGAGCACGTCGGCGCGCGCCAGTGTGGCGAGCGCGCGCAGCGTGATGTCGCCGAGGTTGCCGATCGGCGTCGCCACCAGGTAGAGGCCCGCGGGCAGGGCTCGCGCCAGGCGGGCCTCGATCTCCTCCGCGGCGCGCCGGGCAACCGCCGATGGCATGGTTTCGGGCATCTCGAGTCGTCGGGCTTGCAGTCTCACCCACCCATGGTGTGCCGAACCTTGAACGCCGTGAAGTCGTGAAATCGTCAAACCGTGAGATCGTGACGGATTAAATCGACAAATCACTGAATTGCCAATGTTCAACGACTTCACGACTTCACCATTGCACCGCTCACGACTTTCCGGTCGCTACGCGTGGACGACATTGGGAACAATGGCACACGAGCCCTTGCCCTTAGCGCCGCCTTGGTTGCAGCGTTAGCTGGCTGGTGACGCAATTGTGATGCGCCGCTCGGGGGGCCAATGGGGAGTGCTGCTGCTCGATTGCGCCGGCGGGCGCCGGGCGTTGCCGCACACGCTGCTCGTGGCGCTGCTCGCTGCCGTGCTCGCAGGCTGCACGGCGGAGGCGGTCCCGGCTCGCTCACCCCGCCGCCCGCCCCCGACGGGCCGCCGGTGAAGGTGGCGATCCTGGTGCCGCTGTCCAGCCAGGGCCATCCCGGTCTCATTGCCAAGAGCCTCAAGCAGGCGGCCGAGCTTGCCCTGTTCGAGCGCGACAACCCCAACCTGCAGCTGATGGTCAAGGACGACCTCGGCACTCCGGAGGGCGCCAAGGCGGCCGCCGAGGACGTGCTCAAGCGTGGCGCGACGCTGATCCTCGGGCCGCTCTATGCCAAGTCGGTGGCGGCGGTGGCCCCGGTGGCGCGCAAGGCGGGCGTGCCGGTGGTGGCCTTCTCCAACGACCGCCAGGTGGCGGGCCACGGCGTCTATCTGCTGAGCTTCCAGCCGGCGCCGGAGGTCGAGCGCATCGTCGCCTACGCCGCCAAGCGCGGCAAGAAGCGGTTACGCGGCGCTGATCCCGCAGGACAGCTTCGGCAAGGTGGTGGAGCCGGTGTTCCGCGACGCGGTGGCCGCGCCGGCGGCAGCGTCGTCGCGCTGCGAGACCTACCCGGCCTCGGCCAACGGCCTGCTGGACCCGCTGCGCAAGATCGGCGCGGCCATCGCCGCCGCCGAGGCTGGAGGCGACGCCCGATCGACGCCCTGTTCCTACCCGGCGGGCAGGAGTACCTGGAGAACATCGCGCGCCTGCTGCCGCACGCCAAGATCGACGTGGGCAAGGTGAAGCTGCTCGGTACCGGCGGCATGGACTATCCCAACGCCGGCCGCGACAAGTCGCTGATCGGCGCGTGGTATCCGGGCCCCGACCCGCGCGGCTGGAGCGACTTCGCGCAGAAGTACGCCAAGACCTACGGGCAGGGGCCGCCGCGCATCGCCGGCGGCCGCCTACGACGCGGTGAGCCTCGCCATCGCGCTCGCCGGCGAGGGGCGGCTACACGGCGGCCTCGCTCACGCGCGGCGGCGGCTTCTCGGGGATCGACGGCCCCTACCGGCTGCTCGCCGACGGCACCACCGAGCGGTCGCTCGCCATCCTGGAGGTGCAGAAGTTCGGCTCCGCCATCGTCGAGGCCGCGCCGAGCGCCCCGGGCCCCCGCCGCCGCCGCTCTCCGGCAGCAGCTTCAGCATCTTCAAGGCCTTCCAGTAGGGGGTCAGACCCCGCGGGTCTCGGGTCTGACACCTACCCGCGTTGCCCGAAGATCTCCGAGCCCACGCGCACGTGGGTTGCGCCGAAGGCGACTGCCGTCTCGAAGTCGGCGCTCATGCCCATGCTGAGCCCCGTGAGGCCCAGCTCGCCGGCGAGCTTGGCGAGGAAGGCGAAATGCACGCCCGCCTCCTCCTCCGCCGGTGGGATGCACATGAGGCCGGCGATGGCGAGGCCCAGATCCTCGCGGCAGTGGCGCAGCAGGGCGGCCGTCTCGCCCGGCGCGACGCCGGCCTTCTGCGGCTCCTCGCCGGTGTTGACCTGGATGAAGAGATCGAGGCGCCTGCCCTGCTTCGTCATCTCCGCGGCGATCGCCTCGGCGATCTTGGGCCGGTCGATGCTGTGGATGGCATCGAACTGCTCCACCGCCTCCTTGGCCTTGTTCGACTGCAGCGCGCCGACCAGGTGCAGCTCGATGCCCGGATAGCGCGCGCGCAGGGCCGGCCATTTGGCGCGGGCCTCCTGCACGCGGTTCTCGCCGAAGACGCGATGCCCTGCCTCCAGCACCGGGACGATGTCGCCGGCGCCGAAGGTCTTGGAGATGGCGACGAGCCGCACCGAGGCAGCGTTGCGCCCGGCGGCCTCGGCGGCGGCGGCAATGCGGACCAGGACGCCGGCGAGGCGTTCCGTGGCGGTGTGGGGATGCGCTGTCACCGGCCTCGCCTTACTCCTGCGTACCCCCGCCCTGCGTACCCCCGCCCCTAGCCCCTCCCCGCAAGGGGGGAGGGGAGGAATCCGGTTGGCGCAGGTGGGGAGGGGAACCCAGCAAGCTCGGGGCGCAGGAGCAGCTCGCTAATGCCGGCGAGGATCAGGTCGGCGGTGCCGGCGAGGTCCTCGCGTGCGCTGGTGCCGCCGAGCACACCCACGTTGAGGCCGACGCCCGCGGCGCGGCCCAAGGCGAGGTCGTGCACCGCGTCGCCGACCATGGCGACCTCCGCGGGGTCGACGCTGACCGCGGCGCAGAAGGCATAGACCATGCGCGGATCGGGCTTGCTGCCGAAGCCCGAGTCGCAGCCGATCGTGAAGTCGAGATGCTCCAGGAGGCCGGCGCGCTCGAGCGAGGCCGCCAGCCCGCCTTCGGTATCGTTGGTGGCGACGCCGAGCTTGAAGCCGCGCGCCTTAAGCTCGGCCAGCGTGCGCTCGGCCCCGTCCACCGGCACGGCGTACCTCGCCCCGCCCTCGCGGTAGATGCGGTCGATGGCGGCAGCGAGATCGGGCGGCGTGCGGGGCCCGAGATCGGCGGCGAAGGCGTCGGCGATTTCGTAGAGGCTGCCGGCAGCCAGAACCGACCCGGCCGTCACCGCGCCGCTGTCGGGGTCCTGGCCGTGGCGCCGCAGAGCTCCGCAGCCAGCGCTGCATCTCCGCGCGCGGCCCAGAGTGCCACCTCCTGGTTGATCGGTACCCATGTCCGGAGGTAGTCAATGAGCGTGCCGTCCTTGTCGAACAGGATGCCCTTGATTGCCACGACGCGCCCTCCGCCCAAGCTCGCCTCAGGCCGCGCAGATGGCGGCAGCGGCGCCCGCGTGCACCGATAGATCGCGGATGGTGGGGGCCGTGCCGCTCAGCGGGTTCGTCGGAATCCCAGGCGATCGCAATCTCGGTGAAGCGCTGCGCCAGCGCGTCGTAGAGCAGAAGCCGGCCTGCCAGGCTCTCGCCCAGCTCGAGGATCTCCTTCAGAACCTCCGTCGCCTGCAGGCAGCCGACCACGCCGACCGCGGCGCCCAGCACGCCGACCTCGGCGCAATTGGCGACGGTGCCCGGCGGCGGCGCCTCGGGGAAGAGGCAGCGGTAGCTGGGATAGGGGGCACCGTCCGGGCCATTCGCGTGTGGCTTGAAGGTGCTGACGTAGCCATCGAAGGGGCCCACCGCCGCGAACACCAGAGGCTTGCGGGCGAGATAGCAGGCATCGCTGACGAGGTAGCGGGTGGCGAAGTTGTCCGAGCCGTCGGCGACGATGTCGTAGCGCGCGATGATGTCGAGCGCGTTGTGGGCTTCGAGGCGCGCATCGTGAGCCTCGACCGCCACATGCGGGTTGAGCCGCGCGATGGTCGCGCGCGCGCTCTCGACCTTGGCGCGCCCGACGCCGGGCGTGTCGTGCACGATCTGACGCTGCAGGTTGTCCAGGGATACGCGGTCGTCGTCGATCAGCCCGAGCGTGCCGACGCCGGCGGCGGCGAGGTACATGAGCACCGGGGAGCCCAGCCCGCCGGCGCCGACCACCAGCACCCTGGCCGCCTTCAGCTTCTGCTGGCCCTGGCCGCCGACCTGGCGCAGGACCAGATGCCGCTTGTAGCGTTCGATCTCCGGCGAGGTGAGGGCCATCGGGCGCGTGTCCTTCGCACAGCTCGGCAGCGTTGCACCGCGTATCTAGGTGCCGAGCGGCGCTTTTTCACCTGCCACGCGCCCCGCGTGCCTGTCCATTGCCGGCTACATCTTGGTATGCAGCCCCGCCGAATGGAAGAGACCGTTGGGAACCATGCGGCAGTTCTGCGCCCCCTGCGGTGCGGTGCTGGCATAGCGAGCCGCCGCGCTGTTGACCTCCGCCAGGGTGCGCCCGGTCGAGACGTGCGTTGCATGACCACCGCTGCGGCCGCCGCTGCAGAACTGGACGAGGAACCACACGTCCGGCCCCTTGATCACCCCGCGGGAGCAGTCGGCCTTGTCGGTCAATTCGCGGCGGCACTCGTCGATCGCCAGGCGCTCGGCCTCCTCACAGGACGCGATGCCGTAGGCCCCGCCGAACGCGCCGTCGGCCGTGTAGGCCACCGCGCCGCAGCGCAGGGTCGGCTGGATCTGCGTGGTGGGCGGCGGCTGCGTCAGGGGCGGAAGCAGCCCGGGAGGCCGTTCCTGACCGGGAGGAGGCGTCTGTCCGGGAGGCTGATCCTGACCGGGCGGCGGCTCTTGACCGGGCGGCGGCCCCTGACCGGGAGGCGGCTCCTGACCGGGAGGCGGCTCCTGGCCCGGGGGAGTGTCGGTATCGGGCGGCGGCTGGTTCGGCTGCTCGTTGTCGTCGTCATCATCATCGGTATCGTCGTCGTCACCGGGCGCCGGAGGCGACGCGTTGGGCGGGTCCGGCGGCGGCGGAGGGGGCTGCTGCCTATCCTGCGCGTGCACAGCCGCAATAACCAGCAACACAAACAATAACGACGTTGCAACTCGCCAAAGCACGGCTCTTCTCCGCTTGTCACATCCCCAGCGCCAGCCACTTCGATCGCCGGCCTGCCAAGTCCGCTTCCCCGTGGTCGCGGGCTCAGACCGGACTCACCGATGGCCCGGCACGCAACCGCCGATCAGCTTGCTGCGGGGGCAGTCGAAGCCGCCCCTGCGGCATTCCTGGATCGCGGCATCGGGCGTCGCCCCTCTGCCCCAGCGCACGCCGCCGTTGCCCCTGGTCCCGGGAACGATGTAGAGGCAGCCGTTCGAGATCGCGAACGAGTTCTGGCAGAAGACCGAGCGATCGACGCCGTTGCAGGCCCGGACGGCGGCTGCTTCCGCCTCGAACTTCGAGCGCTGCAGACCGGAGAAGCCGATGCTCACTCTCCTGCCGGCGCCGTCGAAGCCAGAGGCCACTGCGATCCACGAGCCGAAGCCCGGCCCAGGCCCCTGCACGTGCGGGCCCTGCGGCGGAGCCAAGCCCGGTCCCGGACCGTAGGGGTTGTTCGGGCCGGGCCCTGGCCCCGGACCGTAGGGGTTCGTGGGACCCTGGCCCGGAACCCGTCCATAGGGGTCCGTTGATCCGGGCCCCGGCCCCTGATCCGGCTTCAGCTGCGGCGGGCCGCTGATCACGCCGCTCTGCGCAAAGGTCTGCGCGAGAGAGAACAGGATGGCAATGGAGGCAAACGAGCAGAGACCCAGGAAGCCCTTCGCGAATCCTTGCATTGCGCCCTCCCGTCGCAAATCGACAATGCTACCGATAGCCGTCAGGAAACCAAGTCTCCGCCGTGAAGCTCGCCCGGCGTGCCAGCGCGACCCTCCTTGCCGCGCCCGGCTGGTCGATGACACCCCCTCGGGACACGCGCGTCGGCGGAACGCAGTTGTAGCGCCCTTCAACAGCCTCCCGCAAGGCCCTGGCCACGCTCCGGGCGCACATCATCCCACGATGCGAAACATGCCGTAGCTTTGCCCCATGACCGCCCCTGTTCGCCCCTGGCAGCACGTCGTTCGATGCGCGACCGCGCATGGCCCGTGCATCCGGTCTGCCGAACCTTGAAGCCTGATTGGCGGCCGCACGTCATAACGGAATGGCTTCGTGGGCGAGCATGATCTGCTTTTGCTCCTCACGAAGAGAGGGATCCCATGAGATCATGTCTTTGATCCTGGCAATGACCGATGGCGCCAGCTTCCCAAAATCGTTGTCCGGATCTTCAAGCGCGCTTGCCACTCGGTCATCGGGGAACGTCCGGGGGACTATTGGGACATACAACTCCGGCCTAGTTAGGAAATGGGCTTCATGGTTGGAGATCGTGACCCGTGTAGTCGCGCAACTTGCGCCCTTCGGGCGGACGGGAGTTCAGGAATAAAAACCAGCACCGGAGTTCGCAGACACAGATGCAATGCTGGTGATGGGGTGGAACCCAGTCATCACACCAGACGTGATAGACGTGCCACTTTGATAGTTCAACGGACACCGAATTTGGTGCTTTCCAACAGCTCGCGCGCCCCTTTTTCCCGATCCATGTTGGCGTCCTCAAACCAATCGGCGAGGTCCATCGGCGGGTTGCTGCTGTTAGCATTCTCAGTCGCACGCTTCCAAGCTAATTCGTCGTGAGCAATCATCCGAAGTTTGCTGAAGTTCAGCGGCTTGCAGAACTCAGTCGCCTCCTTCAGGCAAGCACGGTCGCTCTCGGAGAGAGAGGGGAAATCGTCGTCCTCTGCTGTGGAGTACAGATGAATCTTATTGCCCTCTAGCTCGAACCGCAGTCGCTGAGAGAAGGGGTCCAACAGCTCATCCTCTTCACCGGAAGCCGGTTTGAGCATCTCGTAGACGCAAGCTTGGAACTGGGCCATGGTCCATCGCGACATATCGGTCGCCAGTAATTGTACGACCCCAGTCGATGCAATGATGCTTGTCAGCAAAGTATAGAATTTTGCACACATAGTATTGCGTTACGCCATACCAATTACGGGCGATAAAATCCACAGCCTCAACCGCCTTTCGACGATCGAGGTCAAGCTTCAATACTTTGACGGGAGAGTTCATGTATCTCCTGCGGATTCGCACGTGCACAGACTACGCCCTGCGAATTGCAGGGTCAAATAGCACGGGATTTGTCAAGCAAAAAGCGTCGGAGACAAGTTCTCAACGCATGATTGTCCCCGGTCCCGGCCGCTGGATCACGGCGGTCCGATTTTTAAGGTGGCGAAGGCACTCACCGGCGAAAAAGGGCTCAAGACAACAAGCGTGCGGCCTAGGGATGAGCGCACCCTGAGCAGGTGCAGGTGGTGTCGCCCCGCTCAGAAC
This sequence comes from uncultured Alphaproteobacteria bacterium, assembly GCA_963758625.1. Classification (GTDB taxonomy): domain Bacteria; phylum Pseudomonadota; class Alphaproteobacteria; order Rhizobiales; family Hyphomicrobiaceae; genus AWTP1-13. The sequence continues at coordinate 33,044 of CAVWWJ010000018.1, forward strand.
ATCGCCGCGTGCACGCGGTCGGGCGGATTGTGGCCGTCGAGGAAGGTCTTGATGTTGATGATCACCTTCTCGCCCATGTTGACGCGGCCTTCGATGGTCGCCGAGCCCATGTGCGGCAGGGCGACGACGCGGTCGCTGGCGAGCAGCTTGGGGTTGATCGCCGGCTCGTTCTCGAACACGTCGAGGCCGGCGCCGCCGATCTGACCGGTCTCGACGAGGCGCGCCAGCTCGTTCTCGTCGATCACCTCGCCGCGGGCCGTGTTGACGATGTAGGCCGTGGGCTTCAACAGCTTGAGGCGGCGCGCCGACAGGAGATGGTAGGTGGCCGGCGTGTGCGGACAGTTGACCGAGACGATATCCATGCGGGCCAGCATCTGGTCGAGGCTGTCCCAGTAGGTCGCCTCCAGCTCCTGCTCGACCTCCTCTGCCACGCGGCGACGGTTGTGGTAGTGGATCTGCAGCCCGAACGCCTTGGCGCGCCGCGCCACCGCCTGCCCGATGCGCCCCATGCCGATGATGCCGAGACGCTTGCCGAAGATGCGATGGCCGAGCATCCAGGTGGGCGACCACCCGGCCCAGGTGCTCTTGGGGTCCTTGAGGAAATCTGCACCCTGGGTCAGTCGGCGCGGCACGGCCAGGATCAGCGCCATGGTCATGTCGGCGGTGTCGTCGGTCAGCACGCCCGGCGTGTTGGTGACGATGATGCCGCGCTCGCGCGCGGTGTCGAGGTCGATGTTGTCCACGCCGTTGCCGAAATTGGCGATGAGCTTGAGCTGCGGGCCGGCCTGGGCGATGAGGGAGCGGTCGATGCGGTCGGTGACGGTCGGGACCAGCACGTGGGCGGCCTTGACCGCCGCGGCGAGCTCGGCCTGGGTCATCGGCCTGTCGTCGATGTTGAGGCGCGCATCGAACAGCTCGCGCATGCGTGTTTCCACCACCTCTGGCAGCTTGCGCGTGACGATCACCAGAGGCTTCTTGAACGGTGTCGGCATGGGTCGCGGGACTTCTCGGGAAAATGGCGGGAGCGGCCGGCCCGGCCGCTGCGCGAACGTACGCTTTGTCTAACAGATGCGGGCCCGATGGCAAAACCGACCCTGCCTCATGTCGAACGGCAGACACCGGACCGTGCCACGACCTGGCGGTGTCGCTTGGCACAGCAAGGCTGGCGGAGCGAGCGGCCGAGCGAGAGGGCGGAGCGAGGGAATGCACGACCGCGTTGGACTGAGGCGCCGTCCCATTGCATTGCACCATCGGCTCGTGGCGGCGTGCCTTCTCGGCCTTCTGCTGGGGCCGGGTGCGGGAGAGGCCGCGTGGGCGCAGACGATCAAGGAGAAGGCCCCCGCGCCCAAGAGCGCCCCTGGCGAGGTCGAGGTGCTGCGCTACGTCAGCCTCAAGTCCGACCGGGTGGTGCTGTTCAAGGGCCCCGGCAAGCAGCATTCGATCGTCGGTGAACTCCGGCGCGCCGGGCTGCCTGTCGAGGTGCTGCGGGAGCACGAGGCCTGGCGCGAGATCCGGGATGCCGGCGGGACCACGGGCTGGGTGCACGGCGGCCTGCTCAGCAGCCGGCGCACGGCGCTCATCCTTCCCTGGGAGGTGAAGGAGGGCCAGGCACAGGCTCCTGTGGCCACGTTGCGCGACGACGGCCACGAGCGGGCGCGCGCCGTGGCCCAGGTGGAAGCCGGCGTGCTCGTCGGCATCATCAGCTGCGCCCGGCAGTGGTGCCGTGTCTCGACCGGAGATCACCGCGGCTACGTCGAGCAAGGCAGCCTTTGGGGCACCTACCTCGGCGAGGAGATCAGGTGACGCTTACTTCTCGACCAGCCGCACCACCACGTCGATGTGCGCGACGCGCATGTTGTCGGGCGGCGCCGGCAGCCCCTCGACACGGACCGTGCCACTGGGGATGTCGAGGAGGGTGCCGTTGGCCTCGATGTAGTAGTGGTTGTGATTGGAGGTGTTGGTATCGAAGTACGCGCGCTGCCCGCCGATCGCGATCTCGCGCAGCAGGCCGGCCCGCTTGAACTGATGCAGCGTGTTGTAGACCGTTGCCAGCGAGACGCGCTGGCCGGCACGCACGGCTTCCTCGTGCAGCATCTCGGCCGTGACATGGCGGTCGCCGTCGCCGAAGAGCAGCTTGGCCAATGCGACGCGCTGGCGTGTCGGCCGCAGTCCGGCACGCCGCACCAGCTCACCGGCGGTGTTGCCTCTTGGCGGTTGCAAGGTTGACGGTTGCAAGGCACGTGTCCCAAAGCTCGGCAGCAGTCCACGCTATCGCCGTGCCGCCACTGCACGTCAATTCGTCTCAGCAGCCTTCAAACCGACTTCTCTGTTAAGTATATGCCGAATCCAACGCCGTCTGCAATGACGGCGCAGGGGCCGATAGGGGGCCTGAGAGGCGACCGAAGCCGGGAACAGAGGCTTTTGGGCGTCAGGCGGTTGTGATAGGAAACCTTGCGGGATGCGGCTGATGGGCGCTGGGGCACCGGATTACGAGCGGGGATTGGGACCGAGGCTAATGCCTGAACGCCCGACGAGCTACGAGTACGAGGACTTGTTGACGTGCGGCCGGGGTGACTTGTTCGGCCCCGGCAATGCGCAGTTGCCGCTGCCGCCCATGCTCATGTTCGAGCGCATCACCGCCATCTCGGAAACCGGGGGCGCCCACGGCAAGGGCCAAATCGTGGCCGAACTCAAGGTCGCTGGAAACCCTGCGCTCGACTGGATTTTTGCCTGCCATTTCAAGGGAGACGCAGTGATGCCGGGCTGTCTTCCCCTGGATGGGTTGTGGCAGCTCACCGGGTTCTTCCTGGGCTGGGTCGGAGCGCACGGCCAGGGCCGCGCGCTGGGCGTGGGGGAGGTCAGGCTGACCGGCATGGTCACACCGGCGACCAAGGCTTTGGAGTATGTCATCGACCTGAAACGCGTGATACTGCGCAAGCTCAAGCTTGCCATCGCCGACGGCGTGGTGAAGGCGGATGGCCAGGTGGTCTACTCGGCGACCAACCTGCGCGTCGGACTGGTCGCCCCGGGCCAACAGCTTGCTGCCACCTGATTGCCTGCCTGGCGGCTGACACCCGATGTCGCACGTGGCACGCTAGATGTCGTAAAAGATGTCCAAGGGCGAGAGCAGCACGACAATGCGAAGCGAGGTCCTGGCATGAGACGCGTGGTCGTGACCGGCATGGGGGTGGTCTCTTCGATCGGCAACAACACCCAGGAAGTCCTGGCCTCGCTGCGCGAAGGCAAGTCCGGCATCGTGCGCGCGGAGGAGTACGCCAAGCTCGGATTCCGCTGCCAGGTGCACGGCGCGGTGCAGCTGGAATGGGAGCCGATGGTGCCGCGCAAGCCGCGCCGCTTCATGGAGTCGGGCGTCGGCTGGAACTACATCGCCATGGACCAGGCGATCCGCGATTCCGGGCTCGAGCCGGGCGAAGTGGTGAACGAGCGCACGGGTATCGTCATGGGCTCCGGCGGGCCCTCCACCCGCGCGCTGGTGCGCGCTGCCGACGTGACGCGGGAGAAGGACCCCAGGAAAGTCGGCCCCTTCGAGGTGCCGAAGGGCATGTGCTCCGGGCCCTCGGCGGCGCTCGCCACCGCGTTCCAGATCAAAGGCGTCAACTATTCGATCTCGTCGGCGTGCGCCACCTCGGCCCATTCCATCGGCAATGCCGCGGAGCAGATCCAGTGGGGCAAGCAGGACGTGGTGTTTGCCGGCGGCTGCGAGGAGCTCGACTGGACGCTGTCGGTGCTGTTCGATGCCATGGGCGCCATGTCGACCAGGTTCAACGCCACGCCGGCGCGGGCGAGCCGGGCCTATGACAAGGACCGCGACGGCTTCGTGATCGCCGGCGGGGCCGGCGTGCTGGTGCTGGAGGAGCTGCAGCGCGCCAAGGCCCGCGGCGCCAGGATCTACGGCGAGCTCGTCGGCTACGGCGCCACCTCCGACGGCTACGACATGGTGGCGCCGTCGGGCGAGGGCGCCGTGCGCTGCATGCGCATTGCCATGCAGGGCGTGGACGGCAGGGGTGTCGGCAAGGTCGGCTACATCAATCCGCACGGCACCGCCACCCCGGTGGGCGACAAGGTGGAGATCGACGCCATCCGGGAAGTATTCGGCAAGGATATTCCGCCAATTTCGTCGACAAAGTCGCTCACTGGCCATGCACTGGGGGCTGCCGGAGTGCAGGAGGCCATTTTCGCGCTGCTCATGATGAACAACGGTTTCGTCGCCGCCAGCGCCAACATCGACGAGCTGGACCCCGATTTCGCCGGGGTGCCGATCGCCACTCAGCGTCAGGACAACGTTGCGCTCGACTGTGTCATGTCCAACAGCTTCGGCTTCGGAGGCACCAACGCAACCCTTGTGTTCAGGCGCTGTGACGCCTAGACGGGGGGAGAGAGACGCCAGCCCGAATCAGTAGACGACGTTCCGCAACGGGGTCGGGGGAAGACGAGCGCTGGAGGTTTTTTCCGTGCCAGGGGGAAGGGCCAAGGCCACGGGGGCGTGGTGCATGTCGCCCCAGACTGGTGAGTGGACAGGATCGGCCATGACCAACATGGATATTGCAAAGCCGCGCCGCTGATGGCAGGCAAGCGCGGCCTCATCATGGGCGTCGCCAACGATCGCTCCATCGCCTGGGGCATCGCCCGCGTGCTGGCGGGCCAGGGCGCCAAGCTCGCCTTCACCTACCAGGGCGAGGCCTTCGGCCGGCGCGCCATACCGCTCGCCAAGTCGGTGGGCTCCGAGATCATCGTCAGCTGCGACGTGGTGGACCTCGCGAGCGTCGATGCCGCCTTCGCCGCGGTCCAGGAGACCTGGGGCGGCCTCGACTTCGTGGTGCACGCGCTGGCCTTCTCCGACCGGCGCGAGCTGCAGGGGCGCTACTCGGAAACGTCACGCGAGAATTTCACCAATACCATGGTGATCTCGTGCTTCTCCTTCACGGAGGTCGCCAAGCGCGCCGCCGCCCTGATGGGCAAGGGCGGCGCGATGCTGACGCTCACCTACGGCGGCTCGCAGCGCGTGGTGCCGTCCTACAATGTGATGGGCGTCGCCAAGGCCGCGCTGGAGGCGAGCGTGCGCTACCTCGCCGCCGATTTCGGCGGCCAGGGCGTCCGGGTCAACGCCCTCTCCGCGGGCCCCATGCGCACGCTGGCCGGCGCCGGCATCTCGGATGCGCGCGCCATCTTCAACTACCAGGGCGAGCACGCCCTTTTGAAGCGCACGCCGACGCTGGACGAGGTGGGCGGCGCCGCGCTCTATCTGCTCTCCGACCTCTCGGGTGCGGTAACGGGCGAGGTCCACTACGTCGACTGCGGCTACAACGTCGGTGGCCATGCCGAGCCTCGAGGCCCTCAAGGTGCAGGAGCAGGAAGCCTCCGCCGCCGGCCGGCCCAACACGCAGGCGGCGGAGTAGCCGCATTGGGGAGCACCGGTTGACTGCCGAGCTCGTCAACAGGCTTGGGTCGCAATACCGCCGAGCTCCGACGGTATCCTCGGGCGCTTCACGCGATCACGCGATAGCACTGACATCTTGAAAGATGACGATCCGCGCTTCCGTGAGCTTGTGATCGAGATCCCACGGTCTGTTCAAAGTCACCTGCCGCGCGAGAACTCCGCTCTTGCCGTAGCGAAAACCTTCAATGAGGGCATCAACAATTTCGTCGGCACTCCATCTTTCAAGAGTGTCGAGACAATCCGCGGTACGTGAAGGCCGCGGTAGTTCGCTTGAAGAACAATCCAGCGATTCTTCGCGGCTTCGATGAGGGAAGCCAAGACATCGGAGGTGCACTGCTGAGACCACCTGAGAAGGTTACCGTTGCTTGGTTGCTTCAGCGCGTTCCAAACACGTTTTGGCTTTCGCAAGCGGTGCCTTGGTTGGCGCCTACATCCTCGGCTTCAATACGAGGACGATAATAAGAGCGGCGTTCGGACAGTGAGGCAGAGGAGCAATCTGGACCGCTGATCGGACGAGGATAGAGCAGCGCGACATGATCGGCGTGTTCGACTCGGGGATCGGGGGGCTCACCATTTTTCGGGCGCTGGTGGAGCGCTTCCCGGGCATCGCCTTCGTCTATCTGGGCGATCACGCCAACATGCCCTACGGCGACCGCGCCTCCGACGACATCGTGGCGCTCACGCGCAAGGGCGTGGACGCCCTGTTCCGGCAGGGCTGCCGGCTCGTCATGCTCGGATGCAACACGGCCACCTGCATCGCTACGCGCACGCTGCAGCAGGGCTGGCTGCCGGTGAGCGGCTGGCCGGGCCGCAACGTGCTGGGCATCGTGGCGCCCACGGTGGAGGCTGCAACCCAGACGGCGTGGGCGATCACGACGCCGCAGTATCCGCAGAGATACAACACCGACACGGTGGCCGTGTTCGGGACCACGCGCACCATCGCCTCGCACGCCTATCCCGAGGAGATCCGCAAGCGCTGCCCCAAGGTAACGGTGGTGCAGCAGACCTGCCCGGATCTCGCCGCCGCCATCGAGCGCGGCGCCGCCGAGGATGTCCTCGATGCCTTGGTCGAGCACGCCGTGCACTCGGTGCTGAGCCAGACCAACGGCGCGCCGCCGCATCGCGCGATCCTGGGTTGCACCCACTATCCCCTGGTCGAGGCCCTGTTCCAGCGCCATCTGCCGGCCTTCACGCGCGTGCTGTCGCAACCCGAGGTGGTGGCCGACAGCCTGGAGGATTATCTCCAGCGCCATCCGCGTTACGCCGATGACGGCGCCGCGTCGGGCAACGTCCCGCCGCCCCGGCTGCTGACGACCGGCGAGCCGTCCTGGGTCAGCGCTACGGCGCGCATCTTCTGGCCGCAGGCGCCGGAGTTCCGGCATCTGCCGGTCTGAGCCGGTGGGTTTTGGCGGCCGCAATCGGGCGCGCCGGGGGAAATCCCCCCTGTCGCGCGCGCGGGCGCCGCTGTAGCATCCGGCCGACCATCGCAGGGGCGGAGGCCCGCTATGAAGACCTACACCGTGCACGAGCGGCCCAATGCGCCGGCCGGACGCATCGAGCGGGCCGAGCGGCTCGTCTTCGTGAAGGACGGCTTCTCCTGGATGGCGGGCCTGTTCGCTCCCGTCTGGCTGATCGTCCACCGGCTGTGGTGGCCGCTGGTGGGCTATGTGGCGCTGATGCTGCTGCTGCTGGGCGGCCTCGGCAATTTCGTTGGTTCCGCCTGGATCGGGCTCGCCGTGCAGGCCCTCCATCTGCTGATCGGCTTCGAGGCGAGCACGCTGCGGCGCTGGGGCCTCAATCGGCGCGGCTGGCGCAGCGTCGGCTCGGTATCGGGGCGGACCGCGGAGGAGTGCGAGCGGCGCTTCTTCGACCTGTGGCTGCCGGCGCAACCGGCCATCGCCGCCGCGGCTTCCGGCGGGCCCGCCGGCGGCGCAGGGTCGAGGGCGCTCGTGTCCACCGCGTGATCCTGGATTTGCCAGTCGAAGAGTCCGTGAAGTCGAAGAGTCCGTGAAGTCGTGAAGTAGTAGTCGCAAATCGCCAAGTCGATCTCACGAATTCACGAATTCACGACTGCAAGTGTCGGCCTCCGCTGCGCCGGTGAGGTGCGGTCCGGCTGACCCCTCATGATGATCTTCCTCCTGAAGATAGCGGTGACGCCCGTACTGGTGGCGGCCGTTTCGCTGGCGGCGCGGCGCTGGGGACCCGGCATCGGCGGCATCCTGATGGGCCTGCCGTGGTTCACGGGGCCGACGCTCTACCTCCTGATCATGGACCGGGGCACGGAGTTCGGTGTGGCGGCCGCCATCGGCGTCCTCATGGGCGTGGTGTACGTGGCGGCGTTCATCCTGGCCTACGGCTGCGCGGCCCGGTACGCCGGCTGGCGCTGGTGCCTGGCGGCCGCGGTGACGGCGTTCTTTGCCGGCGCGTGGGCCACCAGGGACCCGGCCCTGCTCACCGTGCTCGGCTCCGGCCCCCTCGCGCAGCTCGCCACGGCGGCCGCAGCCGGAGCCGCAAGCCTCGTCGTGACGCTCGCCCTGCTGCCGCGGCCGCGCATGGCGGCCCTGCCGCAGGCGCTGCCGTGGTGGGATATCCCGGCCCGCATGGCGGCGACCGCGGTCCTGGTCGCGGCCCTGATGGCGGGCGCGGATACGCTGGGCCCACGCCTCGCCGGTGTGCTCTCCACCTTTCCGGTGATTGTCACTGTGGTGGGCAGCTTCACGCATCATCGCTGGGGGCGGGACGCGGTCTGGCGCATCCTGCGCGGGATCACGGCCTCGCTGTTCGGGTTCATCCTGTTTTTCCTCGTGGCGGGCGCAACCCTGCCGGCCTTCGGCCTCACCGGCTCCTACGCCCTGGCCTCGGCGCTCGCGGTTGCCGTCACCGCCGCCCTGGCCGCCCTGGATCGGCGGCGCAAGGTTGCATAGGGGTCAGACCCGGCGGGTCTGACCCCTTGCTCCAACCTGCGAAGGGTGAGCCATGGGGTCAGACCCGCCGGGTCTGACCCCGGGTCCACCCGAACGCGTCTGGCGCTGCGAATTTCGCGATTCCAGCGGGGGTTCGGGGTCGAGAGCACAATGAGGGCTGCCGACGCTCGTCGCGCTCCAGGGCCTCGCCAGGCGCCCTGCGGCGCGTCCCGAAACGGGACAGTGCTCTGCCCACGCTGCTTCTGCGCGCCCTCTGCAACGATGAAACCTGAAAACCTGAAGCCTGGGACCGGCGGCTCAGCGCCGCGCGGGCTGGCGCGGCGCCTGCGTTGCAAGCGCACCGACCTCCATGAGGAGGCGCTCCGCCAGCGTCTCCTCGAGCGCGCTGTTGAGGCGGGCGGCCTTGGCCGCCGCGCCGATGCGGGCGAGGGCGGCGTTGAGGCCGGCGAGCGTCCAGTCGCGGCACTGCTGCTCGATGGCCCCCTTCTGCCGGAAGTGGACGGCAGGCTTCAGGGCGCGCATCGCGTCCTCGAGCGAGCGGCCGGCGTCCTGCGCGCTGCGCAGGCGGTGCAGGCGCAGGAAATGCCGCTGCAAGGCCAGGATCACGCCCTGCGCGCTCTCGCCGCCGGCGACGCACCGCTCGCACTCGCGCACGGCCTGCGCCGCCCGCCCCGAGGCCGCGGCCAGAGCGACCCGGTCGAGCGCGGTCTCCGCCGCATCGCCGACGGCCGCCTCCACGTCCTCCTCCTCGATGCGGGCCTTGCCGCGGGCATAGAGGGTGAGCTTCTCCACCTCGGCGCGCGACAGGGCGCGGTCGGCGCCCAGCCGGGTGATCAGGAGCTTGCGCGCCGCCGGCGCGATCTCCATCCTGGCGGCGCCCAGCACCTCGCTGACGACGCTCTCCAGGTCGCGCGCCTCGTCGGGATAGCAGGCGACGGCGGCCGCGCCCCCGGCTCTCTCGAACAGCGTGCGCAGCGCCTCGTCGGGGCGCAGATTGCCGGCCTCCACGATCAGAAGCCCCTCGAGCTTGCCCCGCTCCACCAGCGGCTTCAGCAGGTTGGCATTGATGCGCCGCCCGGCCGTCGTGCGCACGATCTTGCGCCCGCCGAACATGGAGATCGTGAGCAGCTCCACGCCGACGCGGTCCTCGTCCTCCTCGAGGTTGGCGTCATCGAGGCGCAGGATCTCCCCGCCGTGCCGCTCGGCTAGCCGCTTCGCGAGTATTGACGCCCGCTCGCTGACGAGGCCGGCGTCGCTGCCGAAGAACAGCACCGCTTCGGGCACCCGCTCCACCGCCTTCAGGAAGGCATCAGCCTGGTAGGACTTCACCGCAACCATGGGTGTCACACTGGCTGGAGCGCCGTTGGGATCGGGCCGCGAGCCATGAGCGCGACGGCGTCCCCTCTCCCCGTCGCCCTCGGGACATTGTGGCGCGCACGCCCTTGTGGATGGCCGAGGGCGGCGGGGAGAGGGAGCCCGGGCGCCACAAGCGACGCCGTGGACAGCCAGGCAGCCGTCACGAGGCGGGGGGGCGGGACAGATACGCGGCCAGCCGCGTCTTGACGTCTTCGGCGATGGTGCGGGCGGCGCGGTTCTCGGCGTCCTCGCGGGCGCGCACGTTGGAGTAGATCGACTCGAAGCGCTCGAACGGGGCGCGGGCGTGGCTCGCCCCCTGGAACACCACCTTCTTGCTTTTGACGTCGATCAGCCGGAACGAGGCCTGGATGGAATAGACGGCGCCCGAGGGGCGGCCGGCGTTCGCGCCCGTCACGCTGACGAGGGTGGAGGTCAGGTTCTCCTGCAGCACCACCTCGAAGCGGAACTGCGGCGGCAGCGGATCGCCGCCGCCGGTGGACTGGAACACGAGGTCGTTGCGGATGCGCTGCCCGACCCGGCCGGGGATCGGCGCGAAATCCACCTCCTTGATGCGCTCGGAGGCATACTCTCCGGCGACATTGGACCCATAGAGCGGCCGGAACGCGGAATCGCCGCAGGCCGCAAGCCCGCCGGCAAGCGTGAGAGCCACTAGGGCGCAGAGCACCGTCTGCCGCCGAAGCGCGAGCCCGCAAGCCGTTCTGCTGTCATCCGACAACATTCACGATCCTCTGCGGCACGACGATCACCCGCGTCACCGCCCTTCCCTCCAGGGCCCGCGCGACGCTGTCCAGTTTCAGCGCCGCCGCTTCGATATCGGCCTTGGACGCAGTACGGGCGACAGTCAGCTCGTCTCGCCTCTTGCCATTTACCTGTACGGCAATCGTAATCCGATCGTCAACGAGCAACGCCGCCTCGGACTCCGGCCAGGGCTGATCGGCGAGCAGGGTGTGGTATCCGAGCCGCGTCCAGCACTCCTCAGCCAAATGTGGCATGAATGGGCCCACCATCTGCACGAGCAGCTCAGTGGCCTCCCGGATGGCCCAGTCGAGCCCCTCGCAGCTGGATGTCCCCGCCGCCTGCACCTTGTTGGCGAGCTCGTAGACCTGCGCCACCGCCACGTTGAAGCGCAGCCCCTCGATGTTCTGGCCAACGCTGTTCAGCGTCTTGTGCGCGGCGCGCCGCAGGGCCTCCGCCTCGGGCCCGAGGCGCTCCGGCCTGGGGGTGCCGGGTGCGGTCCCGGCCGCCGCGCACTCCTCGGCCAGGCGCCAGACGCGCTGCACGAAGCGGCGCGCCCCCTGGACGCCCACGTCGGTGTAGATCACGTCGCGCTCAGGCGGGCTGTCGGAGAGCACGAACCAGCGCGCGGTATCGGCGCCGAACTCGCTCACGAAGTCGTCGAAGTCGACCGTGTTCTTCTTGGACTTCGACATCTTCTCGATCGGGCCGATCTCGACCGGCGCGCCGGTCTTGATGTCGAAGGCCTTGCGCGCCTCGCCTTCGCCCTCGATGCGCACCTCGGAGGGCAGCAGCCATTGCCCGCCGTTGTGCGAGCGGTAGGTCTCGTGCACCACCATGCCCTGGGTGAAGAGCGCCGCGAACGGCTCCTTCAGGCTCTTCTTGAGATGGCCGGTGGCGCCCATCGCGCGCGTGAAGAAGCGGGAATAGAGCAGGTGCAGGATGGCGTGCTCGATGCCGCCGATGTACTGGTCCACAGGCATCCAGTAGGCGGCGGCCTTGGCATCGACCGGCGTGTCTGCCTGCGGCGCCGTGAAGCGCACGAAGTACCACGAGCTGTCGACGAACGTATCCATGGTATCCGTCTCGCGGCGGGCAGGCTTGCCGCAGGACGGGCAAGCGACGTGCTTCCACGTCGGGTGCCGGTCGAGCGGGTTGCCGGGCACGTCGAAGGTGGCATCCTCGGGCAGCGTGACGGGCAGCTGGTCGTCGGGCACCGGCACCACGCCGCAGTCCTCGCAATGGATGACCGGGATCGGGCAGCCCCAGTAGCGCTGGCGCGAGATGCCCCAGTCGCGCAGGCGGTAGTTGACCTTGCGCTTGGCGACCGGCTTGCGCCCGAGCTTCACCTCCTCGAGCCGCTTCGCCACCTCCTCGAAGGCCGCGGCGGTGTCGAGGCCGTCCAGGAAGCGCGAGTTGATCATCACGCCGTCGTCGACATAGGCCGTCTCGCCGATGCTGAACGTGGCGGCGTCAGCCCCTTTGGGCATCACCACGGGGGTGACCGGCAGGCCGTACTTGCGCGCGAACTCGAGGTCGCGCTGGTCGCCCGAGGGGCAGCCGAAGATGGCGCCGGTGCCATAGTCCATCAGGATGAAGTTGGCGACGTACACGGGCAGCTGCCAGTCCGGATCGAAGGGATGGATCACCTTGATGCCGGTGTCGTAGCCCTTCTTCTCCGCCGTCTCGAGCGCTGCAACGGAGGTGCCCATGCGCCGGCACTCCGCGCAGAACTCCGCGAGCTTCTCATCCTTGGCAGCGGCCGCCGCGGCGAGCGGATGGTCGGGCGCGATCGCCATGAAGGAGGCGCCGAACAGCGTGTCGGGGCGCGTGGTGTAGACCTCCAGCTCCTTGAAGCCCCCCTTAGTTCAGTGGGCGCAGTCTTGGGCACCAGCGCCCAGCGCACCAGCAACCCCTCGGACCGGCCGATCCAGTTCGCCTGCATCAGCCGCACCTTCTCCGGCCACTTCTCCAGGCCCGAGAGCGCCTCCAGCAGGTCGTCCGAGTACTTGGTGATCTTGAGGAACCACTGCGTCAGCTCGCGCTGCTCGACCGGCGCGTTGGAGCGCCAGCCGCGGCCGTCGATCACCTGCTCGTTGGCGAGCACCGTGTGCTCGACAGGGTCCCAGTTGACCTTCGACGACTTGCGATAGGCGAGGCCTTTCTTCAGGAAATCCAGGAACAGCTTCTGCTGGTGCTTGTAGTACTCGGGATCGCAGGTCGCGAGCTCGCGGCTCCAGTCGATCGACACCCCCATCGATTTGAGCTGACCCTTCATGGTGGCGATGTTCTGGGCGGTCCACGTGGCGGGGTGCATGCCCCGCTCCAACGCCGCATTCTCCGCCGGCAGGCCGAAGGCATCCCAGCCCATGGGATGCAGGACATTGAAGCCCTTGGCGCGCTTGTAGCGCGCCAGCACGTCGCCCATGGTGTAGTTGCGCGAATGCCCGACGTGGATGCGCCCCGAGGGATAGGGGAACATCTCGAGCACATAGCACTTGGGGCGCTTGGCGTCGGTCCTGGCCCGGAAGGCGCCGCGCTCCTCCCACACCTGCTGCCAGTGCTTCTCGCGCACGGGCGCGTTGTAGCGTTCGCTCGCCATCGGATCCGCATCTCTAGAAGGGTTGGCCGCCGCCGGAGTGGGGTTAATGGCCGATGCGGCGGGACGCGGTCAAGAACGGAGCTTAACGGCCGGCCACCAGTCAGATACATGTCGATAGAAATGCGACGAAACGCTCCGACATTTTGCGATTGACATGTCGTCCAGACCGACATATCCGATCAACATGTCGATAGAACGTGCAAATGATCGATATGTTGGCGCCGATATGTCGATCATGCCGACATGTGCGGGACCATACGTCGACAATATGTCACTTTGGCAGATATGTCGTCCGGATGGGAAGACAGATGCTCGACCTCCAGCGCCCCTACAACGACCTGCCGCTCCTTCCGCCAAAGGTGGATATTGGAAAGCCGCAACGTCCTGAAAAAGTGCGTCGGGGCGCACACGGCTTTGGCCGGCCTGCGCATGGCCGGCCAGCTCATCCCCGACCCTGTGGTGCTCATCCACACGCTCCCCAACCTGGAAGCCCGCGCCAGCTCGGAGATCGAGAACATCGTCACCACCAACGACGCCCTGTTTCGAGCGGCAAGCCTGGGAGATGAGCAGGCGACGCCCGCGACCAAGGAGGCGGCCCGCTACCGCACCGCCCTCTATGAAGGCGTCGAGGCGCTGAAGACCAAGCCGCTCTCCACCAACATCGCGGTGGAGGTATGCCGCACTATCAAGGGCGCTCAGATCGATATTCGCCGCACGCCCGGCACCACCTTGAGAAATTCGCATACCGGCGAGGTGATCTACACGCCTCCGGAGGGCGAGGAGCATCTGCGCAAGCTGCTGGCGAACTGGGAACGCTTCATCCACGAGAGCACCGAGCTCGATGCCCTGGTCCGGATGGCGGTCCAGCACTACCAGTTCGAGGCCATCCATCCGTTTTCCGATGGCAACGGCCGCACGGGCCGCGTCCTGAACATCCTCGCTCTCATTCAGGACGAGTTGCTCGATCGCCCGATCCTCTACCTCAGCCGCTACATCCTCGACACGCGCGGCGAGTACTACCGTCTCCTGGGACGCGTTACATCCCATCAGGAGTGGGAGCCGTGGATCCTCTACATGCTCACCGCCATCGAGGAGACGGCGCGCTGGACAACGGCAAAGATCGGCAGCATCCGTGAGCTCATGCAAGACACGACCGCCTACGTGCGCGCCACTGCTCCGCGGATGCCGCACGCCGTCGTTGAGAAGATTTTCACGCAGCCATATGTTCGCATCGCGAGCCTGGTCGAAGCTGGGATCGCGAAGCGCGAGACGGCATCGGCTTACCTGAAGCAGCTCGCCGATCTCGGTGTGCTGGAGGAGGAGAAGGTCGGGCGCGACAAGCTCTTTCTGCATCGCAAGTACATCGACGTGCTGTTCGGCGAGGAGCACACCTTCGAGCCCTACCCGCGTACAGAGCAAGGCGCCCGCAGCCGAGCCGCTAGACCACGCGCGTGAAGCTCGAATTCCTCATCCGCATCGCTGGCAATGGCTGCCGCACCCGTGCAAGATGCGCCGGGAACCGGGGTCGACCCGCAGGGATTCGAGTAGAGGGGCGCCATCCATGAAGCTCGGCTTCTTCACCATGCCGATCCATCCCGTGGGCAAGGATTGGCGTCAGTCGCTGCGCGAGGACCGGGAGGCCTTCATCCTGGCCGACGAGCTGGGCTTCGTGGAGGGCTATGCCGGCGAGCACGTCACCGATGCGGCCGAGAACATCACCTCGTGCGCGATGTTCATCGCCACGCTGGTGGATGCGACGAAGCGCATCAGGCTCGGCACCGGCACCATCAACATGCCCAACAACCATCCCGCCGCCGTCGCCGCCAACATCGCCATGCTCGACCACCTGCTCGACGGCCGCTTCAATTTCGGCATCTCGCCGGGCGGGCTGCTCTCCGACGCGGAGGTGTTCGGCAACCTCGACGCCAACCGCAACGAGATGTTCGTGGAGGCCATCAACCAGGTGCTGGCGATCTGGGCCGGCGAGGCGCCCTACAACATCAAGGGCAAGTACTGGACGATCTCGACCGAGCGCACGCTGGTTGCCGACATCGGCCAGGGCATCCTGGCGAAGCCCCTGCAGAAGCCGCACCCGCCCATCGTCGTCACCGTGGTGGCCCCCTTCTCCAAGGGCGTGACGGAGGCGGCTGCGCGCGGCTGGGAGCCGATTTCCGCCAACTTTCTGATGCCGGTATGGGTCAAGAGCCACTGGCCGAAGTACGTGGAGGGGTGCGGGCAGGCAGGCCGTCCGGCCGACCCCGCCAACTGGCGCGTGGCGCGCTCGATCTTCGTCGCCGACGACGACCGAAAAGCGCGCGCCTACGTGACGGCGCCCGACAGCCCCTACCGGCTCTACTTCGGCAACCTGATCGCCAAGCTGAAGTCGGCCGGCCGCGCCATAGCCTTCAAGGAGGACCGCGCGCAACCCGACGAGTTCGTGACCGTGGACGCCATCCTCGACAAGCTGGTGATCTGGGGCTCGCCCAAGAAGGTGGCCGACGACCTCATGGCCTTCCGCGAGCAGGTGGGCGACTTCGGCACCCTCCTCTACGCCGGCAAGGACTGGCTCGACCGCGACCTGGGCCGCCGCTCCATGGTCCTCCTGGCGGAGCAGGTGCTGCCGGCGCTGTAGGTGCCATGCAGGCGTCGGACCCTCCGCGTACGGCACCGTGACTCCCGTCCGCTCAGGCGGCAGGAGAGCCAGCAGCTACACGTGCGAAGCGCAGTATGCCATGAGGTTCGAGCGCGTCACCGTCGATCCAGCCGTATTCGGCGGAAAGCCCTGCATCCGTGGGATGCGCTTTCCGGTTTCGCGCCTCTTGGTACTCTTGCTGCCGGTGAGACGCGGGAGTCGATTCTGCGCTAACTACCCCTATCTCGAAGCAGAGGACATCGACGAGGCACTGCGCTACGCGGCCGTATGATGCCAGACACCGAGGGTCGGCGCGCTACTTCCGCTCCAGCCCCGCCATCCGCTCCAGCGCCGCGCACACGGCGGCGCTGTCCTCCTCGCCGTGGCCCATGGCCAGGGTGGCGGCGTGCAGGGCCGTCGCCAGGCCGAACAGCGGCGTGGGGCAGCCCAGCGCCGCGGCGAACTCGCCGATCACGGTCAGGTCCTTCTTCCAGGTGGTGGAGCGCATGGTGGCCGGCAGGTACTTGCCCTCGGCCATCATCGGCGCGCGCAGCTCGAAGACGCGCGAGGTGCCGGCGCCGGAGGCCACCACCTCCACCGTCTGGCGCGGGTCGAGCCCGGCCTTCATGGCGAGCACCATGGCCTCGGCCGCGGCCACGTTGTGGATCGCCACCAGGTGGTTGGCGACGAACTTCATCTTGCTGCCGTTGCCGTAGGGGCCGAGGTCGAAGACCTTGCGGCGCGAAGCCGAGGAAGGCGGGCTCGAGCCGCGCGAATGGCGGCGCTGTCGCCGCTGGCGTAGACCACGAGGTCCTTGACCTGAGCCTGCGCGCCGGTGCCCGACATGGGGCAGTCGAGCGCCGTGTGGCCGGCCGCCCCGACGATCTCCTGGAAGGCGAGCTTGTCGGCGAGCGAGAGCGTGCTCGCCTCGACGAGGGTGCGGGCCGTGGCATTGGCGCGGGCGATGACCTGCGCCGTGTCGAGCACCGCGCGCGGCGTGGGCAGGCTCAGGATGATGTCCGCCGCGGTCTCGGCCACGGCCTCGGCGCTGTGCGCGATCTCCACGCCGGCGGCCCTGGCCTCGGCGTTGCGCTGGGGCTCGGTGTCGTAGCCGACGACGCTCCAGCCGCCGCTCACGAGGTTGCGCGCGAACGCGCCGCCCATGATGCCGAGCCCGATGATGCCGATGCGCTTGGTCATTGGGATACCCCGTAGGGCGGATTAGGGCGAAGCCCGTAATCCGCCGTTACGCCGACGAAGAGCGGCGGGTTACGCGCTTCGCGCTAATCGTACTGCGTCATAGTTCCGGCGTCGAGAGTCGTGCGCATGGGTCTGGCGCAGCAAGGGCAGCGCGACAGAAGCGTGAGGAGGCCGACATTGAGACGCCGTCGGAGGGTTGCGATCGAGTGCGGCGACGTGGCGCTCAGGCCGGAGCGGGGGAGCCTCTGGGTCGGTAACCTTGGGGAAGGGCAGATTTTTCGACGAGGTATCGGGAGCGAGGCGCCGAGGGGGGAAAAGCGCCCCTTTCGGCGACCAGGAATCCAAAAGCGGCGATGCACATGGTCGCGTGATGATGGAAGCCTCGCCAGCTTCGCCCTTCGAAATGGCCAAGCCCCACTTCCTGCTTGAGCTCCTGATAATCGCGCTCGATGCGCCAGCGCATCATGACGATATCGATCATGCGCTCGAAAGCGATGTCCTCGGGCAGCGTGGACAGCCAGAATTTCGTCGGCTCCTTCTCGCCCTTCGGCCACTCGATGATCAGCCACTCCTCGGGCTCCTCGTCGGTCGTGCCCTCGCCGGCGGCGCACACCCGCACGCGCGCGAAGCGCGAGACGAGCCGCGCGTTGCTGCCGTCGCGCCAGGCGATCGTGCGCCAGGCCCGCTTCGGCAGGCTCTTGGCGAGATCGGCAGCCGTGACGGGCGCGTCGTCGCCCGCTTGGCCTTGCGCACCAGCGTCCTGGCCCACACCCCCACCGCATAGGCCAGCTCGAGCGCCGTGAGGCGCCGGCGCAGCGACAAGTCCGACCCATAGGCGCAATCCATCAGGGCAACGCCGCGGGGAATGCCGGCCGCGCACGCCCATTCGATCTGCTGAAGCGCGATTTTCGGCTTGGTTTGAAACTCGATGTCCTCGGGAACGCCGGCCTTCTTGCGGCGCTTCTCGTCGCTCGCCCAGCTCTCGGGAAGATACAGCCGATAGGCGACGGGAAGGCTCGCCGCATGATTGGCCACCGACAGCGAGACGGCGACTTGGCAATTGGCCTGCTTGCCAAGCTGGCCGCAATATTGGTGCGACACGCCGACCGAGTGCGACCCGCATTTGGGGAAGCTCGTGTCGTCGATGATCCAGGCCTGGATCGGCCCGTGCCGCTCGATCTGCGGCAGCACCAGCTCGCGCACCTTGCCGAGCACCTTCGCGTCGGACCACTCGCCCTTGGCCAGAAAGTGCAACAACGCCTGATGCTGGGCACCGGTCGCGTGCGGGGCCGTCGCCGCCGCGATCGGCTCCACGCTCTTCCTCTCGCAATCCAGCAGCAGTCCCGAGCAATAGGCGCGCATCGGAGCGACCCGCGCCGCATGCCCGATCACGCTTGCAATCTCCTGCAAATATGCCGAAAAACGCTCCGCACTGTCGTCCGATCGCCGCCAGTCCATCGAAGCCTCCCGCGCTGCGAATCAGACGCATCGCTGATTCGCCGCACGCGGCAGGGATGGCAAAGTGAACTAGTACGACTAATCCGACCTACACGTTCAACACGTTGTACCAATCCAGGATCTGCTCGCCCGTCCAGGCCACGACGCCGTCGTGGCCGAGGATGTCGGCGAAGGTGCGCTCCACGTGGCCGATGCGGTGCGGCACGCCGGAGAGATAGGGGTGGCAGGAGATCGCCATGATCTTCGCCCGCTCGGCCAATTCCGCGTAGAGGCAGCGGAAGTGGTCCATGGCGCGATCGTGGAACTCCTCGGAGTCATGGTGCTGCAGGTTCATCATGACGATGTCGTGCACCTCGAAGGTGTAGGGCAGCGCCACGATGTCTCCGTGCTTGGTCTTCAGGGTGACGGGGTCGTCGTCGAGCACGTAGTCGCCGATGTATTCCACACCTGCCTCGGCCAGCCAGTCGAGCGTGTCGAACGTCTGGGTGAGGCCCGGGCCGAACCAGCCGCGCGGGCGCTTGCCGGAGAATTTCTCGATGATGTCCATCGTCCTGGCGATGGTGCCCTTCTGGTCCTCCAGCTTGTGCATGGGGATCTGCTCGTAGGAGTGGGCATTGAGCTCCCAGCCCGAAGTCCATACAGGCCTGCACCACGGGCGCGTAGGTCTCGCAAATCCTGGCGTTGATGGCGACGGTGGGCTTGGCGCCCACCCGCTCGAACATCCGGCGCAGGCGCCAGAAGGCGACGCGCATGCCGTACTCGTGCCAGCTCCAGTTCGGCAGATCGGGCAGCTGCGGGGCGCCTTGCGGCGGCGTGATCACCATGCGCGCCATGGGCCGCGACAAGTCCCAGTCCTCCAGCGAGAACACCGGCCACACGACGAGGCGGATGCCGTCGGGGAACTTCAGCGGCGGGCGCCCTTCGATCGGCGAGAAGGCGAGGCGTTCGCGAGGGTGCATGGGCTTCCTCCTGCGCTGCGGGCGGCGAGCGATGATCGAAGCAACGTGCACTGGTGTCAATGCGCTGGGGCGAGGTCGTCGTAGTTTGGGTCGACCCCGGTGAACGCCCGGGGCAGACCCAACTCGGACCTCAGGACTTGCAGAGGTTGATGAACTCCTCACGGGTCAGATCGCAGTCGCGCAGGATCCTGCCGAGCAGCCCGACGCCGATGATCTCGCCGCCGTGGACCGGCACCGTGGTCGTTCGGCCATCGCCGTCTCGAAGAATGTGGTGGCTGCCGCGCACGCGGACGACGCTGAAACCTGCCTTGCCGAGGGCCGCGATCAATTCGCGCCCGGTCAGGCGAGGCAATCTCGTCACGCAGCCACGCTCACGCGCTCGACCGCAATGAACTCCATGCGCTCCGGCGGCTCGCCGCGATCCTCGAGGTGCAGCGCGATCGATTCCCGGATGCGCTCCATCAGCTCGTCACGTGTGGGAGCCTGGGTGTAGCAGCCTGGCAAGGACGGCACGGAGGCTACGAACATTCCGTCGGCGTCGCGCTCGATGACAACATTGAATTCCTGGGCCACCCGATTAGCTCCCGCGACGATGAAGATGAACTCATCATAGCGCAGCTCGATGGCTGCCACCACCGGCCCATGCTCCAACGCCGCCACGAGCGGCGGTGCCTTGCTCACGGTGCATCGCCTCCCTCGAAGACCGAATACCGGCCCACCCATCACCGCTCCGCCTGGTCGGCGACGGCCTTGCGGTAGCCGAAGGCCCACGCGAGGCCCTGCAGGGTGAGGAGCAGGAGGACGACGACCGCCATGACCATGAGCGACGCCTGATCGGCGAAGGTGGCGTAGGACCCGCCCGACATCGTGAGGGCGGTGCGGAACTGCTCCTCCAGCCGATCGCCGAGCACCAGCGCCAGCAGCAGCGGCGCCATCTCGTAGCCGAACTTGCGCAGCACGTAGCCGATGCCGCCCGATATCACCATGATCCAGATGTCGGCCGTCTTGTAGTTGACGCTGTAGACGCCGATGATCGAGATCACGAGGATCGCCGGCACCAGCCACCCGTAGGGGATGCGCAGCAGGTTCACGAACAGGCCGACGAAGGGCAGGTTCAGGATCAGCAGCACAGCGTTGCCGATGTACATGCTGGCCACCAGGCCCCAGAACACCTCCGGGTTCTCGGTGAGCAGCAGCGGCCCCGGCGCCACGCCGTGGTGGGTCAGCGCCGAGAGCAGGATGGCCGTGGCCGGGATCGAGGGGATGCCGAGCCCCAACAGCGGGATCATTGCGGTACCGGTGGTGGCGTTGTTGGCGGTCTCCTGGCCCCGCCACGCCGGCGATGGCGCCCTTGCCGAACCGCTCGGGGTGCTTGGAGAAGCGCTTCTCCAAGGCGTAGGACACGAACGTAGAGACCACGTGGCTAACGCCCGGCACGATGCCGAAGATGAAGCCGACGACCGTGCCGCGCCCGATCGCTGGCGCCGACTCCTTGAGGTCGCTCAGACGCGGGATGAGGTCGCGAAGCTTCGGCCGGATCGCCTTGATGGTCTCGCTCTTCTCCAGGTTCAGCAGGATCTCGGAGATTCCGAACAGGCCGATGGCCAGCGCCGTGAACGACAGGCCGTCGGCGAGCCCCAGGTTGCCGAAGGTGAAGCGCGGCACGCCGGTGAGCTTGTCGAGACCGATGGTGCCGACCATCAGCCCCAGGACGATCATGGCGGCTGTCTTGAG
Organism: uncultured Alphaproteobacteria bacterium; assembly: GCA_963758625.1. Classification (GTDB taxonomy): domain Bacteria; phylum Pseudomonadota; class Alphaproteobacteria; order Rhizobiales; family Hyphomicrobiaceae; genus AWTP1-13. The sequence continues at coordinate 54,123 of CAVWWJ010000018.1, forward strand.
GCGGGAGCCGCCAGACACGAAGGCGATGACGCAGAGCGCCATCAGCATCAGCACGACCTCGACCTGCGGGCCGATCGCCACCATCACCCGCGCCAGCGGTGGCGTCACCAGCATCAGGCCCAGCACGGAGACGGTGCCGCCGATGAAGCTGCCGACCGCCGCGATCACCAGCGCGGGACCGGCGCGGCCCTGGCGCGCCATCTCGTAGCCGTCGATGCAGGTGACGACCGAGGCGGCCTCGCCCGGGATGCGCACCAGGATCGAGGTGGTCGAGCCACCGTACATGGCACCGTAGAAGATGCCGGTCAGCATGATGATGCCAGTGGCGGGCTCCAGCCCGAAGGTGAGCGGCAGGAGCAGCACCATGCCGGCCAGCGGCCCCAGGCCCGGCAGCACGCCGACGATGGTGCCCCACAGGCAGCCGATGAAGCAGTAGGCGAGGTTCTTCCAGGTGAGAGCGACGGCGAACCCCTGCATCAGCTGGTCGAATGTGGACATCGCGTGGCCCTAGAACGGAGCCGAGAAAAGTGTGGCGAGATAGTCGGTGATGTCCTGCCAGAACTCGCCGACCGGGAGCCGAACGCCGAGAGCACGGTAGAAGACGCGCCAGACGGCGACCATGCCGAGGATTGCACCGAGTGCGGCGCGCCAAGGCCCGGCGCCCGCAATGACAAGGAGGAGGACTGCGGCAAAGGCCCCGAGGGTCAGATAGGTATCGGCCCACTCGAAGGCGATGGCCACGCCGATCAGCGCGACGATCGCAACCAGGACGTTGCGGTGGCCCAGGAAGGTCTGCTCGCCCGCGGCCGCCATCCGCCGCACGAAAAGCAGGATGGCCAGCGCAAGCGTCCCAAGCGCGATGCCCAGAGCGAATGGAAAGAACGCCGGCCCCGGCAGACCCACCGTCCCGAACGGGAGGCCGGCCGCGTGCCACACGAAGAGCACGGCGCTGGCAAGTAGCGCCAGCGCCACGACGGCCTCACCGAGACACGCCGAGAGAGGACGCGCCCAGGCGCCCTGCTCCTCCGGGACGGGCGCAACCTGCCGATCCACGACTCCACGGGCTACGTCCCTGCGGGCCCCGCCCTACCGAAACGCAGGTGCGGGGGCTTGCCCCTCGTGTCGAGGCTGGATGGCGGGCGCGAACGGTTCGGCCGCGCCCGCCTTCTGCGAGGAATGTCTGCCGGCTCTACGCCCGCGCGGCTATTTCTTGGCCTCGCCTTCCTTGCCCGCCTTCTCGCTATCCTTGATCTGCTTGATGACGGCGGCGATCCGCTTGTCATCCTCGGCCAGAAACTTGGTGAAGGCGTCCGACGGCTGATAGGCCGGGGTGAAGCCGATCTTCTGGCCCGCCTCTTTGAACTCGGGCAATTCCACCGTCTTCTTGACGGCGTCCTGGAGCTTGGCGATCACTGCCTTGGGCGTGCCCTTGGGAACCGCGACGCCGCGCCACAGCGGCAGGTCGATATCGTAGCCCAGCTGCTTGGCCGACTTGGCGTCGGGGAACGCCGGATCGGGGATGTTGCCCAGCAGTGCCAGCACACGCAGATCGCCGCTCTTCACGTTCCCCAGGAATGCCTGCGGGAACTGCACCATCACCTCGATGCGGCCGCCCAGGAGGTCGGTGGTGGCCTGGCCGCAGGTGCGGTGTAGGGGACGATCTTGGCGCCGGCGGCAGTGAACAGCGCGACGCTGGCGATGTGCGTATGGCTGCCCTGGCCCGGAGTTGCCGACGCGCACCTTGTCCGGGTTCGCCTTGGCGTACTCGATCAACTCCTTCAGCGTCTTCCACGGCGCGTCCGCCTTCACCGCCAGCGCCGGGTTCTCGACGGTGACACGTGCGACGTGCTCGAAGTTCTTGTAGTCGAAAGGCAGCTGGCCGTTGTGGAAGGTAGTGGAGATGGAGTTCGAGCTCCAAACGGTCGAATAGCCGTCGGGCTTCTGCTGGGAGAGGTACATGTAGCCGATCGCACCGCCGGCACCGGGCTTGTCGACAATGGGAATCGGCGTGCCCAACACCTTGGCCATGCCATCGGCCAGAACGCGTGCGGTTGCCGTGGACGCGCTTTGAGCGCCGAACAGCGTCACCATGTCGACCGACTTGCCGGCCGGATATCGGTGGCTCGGCGGATTTCTTCTGCTGGGCGATCCCCGGCACCGCCACAAGCGCGAGCGCGGCCGCCGCAAGAGCGACGCGTCGGGTGGAAATGCGCATTTTCGGTCCTCCACTCTAGTCTTCTGTGTCCCCCGCAACCTGTAGTTCCCGCGTCAGCCCTTGAGCTTTGGCAGACCGCCCAGGGTGCCCCGCTCGCCGTTGCCGAAGGCCTCCCCGTTCTTCAGTTCGCCGTGGTCCCGCACCGACCCAACCGAACGGCGTTGCGGCCAATCGTCGTGAAAATAATGGCAACCCCCGGGCGGGCTCGAGCCCGCCGTCCTGTCCCGCATCAGCCCGCGGGCCGACAGCTCCCCGCCCCTCCGCTCATCCCGCTCATGCGACGGCGAAGGAAATTACTCCGCGGCCTCTCGGCGCATGGCCACGCCGCGAGCCTTGACCACTACCTTGATGGCGTCCTCCACCCGGTCCCTGGCATAGCGCAGCGCGGTGGGCAGGTCCTCGAGCGCGAACGTGTGCGTGTGAATCCTGGTCGCATCGAAGCGTTTCTGGCGCATGAAGGCCTCGGCGCGATGCGTGGCACTCCTGCCCTCGCCGCGGATGCCGTAGAGGTAGATGTTGTTGCGCACGATGTGGGCGATATCGACCGGCACCGGCTCGTGCGGGAAGGCGGCGAGGCAGATCTTGCCGCCGCGGTTGACCATGCGCGCCGCCTCGTTGACGGCGTCGGGTGCGCCCGAGCACTCGAGCACGTAGTCCGCCCCCTTGCCGCCGGTGAGCCGGCGCACGGCTTCCACCGCGTTCTCGCGCCTGACGTTGACCACATGGTCGGCGCCGAGCTCGAGCCCGGTGTTCAGGCGGTTGTCGCGCGTGCCGGTGAGGATCACGGGATGCGCGCCCAGCGCCTTGGCGACACCGACGCCGAGGAGCCCGATCGGCCCCGGTCCGACCACGACCACGCTCTCGCCCGCCACCAGGCCGCCGAGCTCGGTGAGGCCGTACATGGCCGTGCCTGCGGTGACGACCAGCGTCGCCTCCTCGTCGGACATGTCGTCGGGGATCGGGATCAGCGTGTTGATGTGGTTGACCTGGTACTCGCAGAAACCGCCGTCGGTGGTGAAGCCGTTAGCGCGATGCCCCTTGTCGACGTCGCCCCAGTTGAGCCCGTAGTTGTGGCAGGATGTGTACATGCCCTCGCGGCAGCGCTTGCACTGGCCGCAGCCGGCGTGGATCTCCACCGTCACCCGTTGGCCGATGGGAAACTCGTCGGCACCGGGGCCGAGCGCCACCACCGTGCCCATGTACTCGTGTCCGGGGGTGAAGCCCTTGTTGAAGGGCAGATCGCCTCGGATGAGCGCCGGCGGCCCGTGCGCGATCACATCGAGGTCGGTGGCGCAGATGGCGACCGCATCGATGCGCACCAGCACCTCGGCCTTGCCGGGCACCGGCACGGGCTTCTCCTGAAAGGAGAGCTCGCCCGGCGCGCCCAGCACCCAGGCTTTCATTGTCGTGGGGACAGGGTAGTCGTTGCTCGTCCTGGGGGTGGTAGCGTTTGGCATGGTCCTGCTTGCGTTCATGGGTTCAGGCGCACCGACGAGGGGTCGACGGCCGGCCCCGGCTGGTCGAACTCGGCGGAGAGCGCGCGCGCTGCGGCCATCACACAGTCCCGCATGCGGCCCATATGCTCCTCCTGCGCCCGCAGGGTCGGGGCCGAGGCGCTGATGGCTCCGACCACGGCGCCGAGGTGGTTGCGAATGGCGGCGCCGACACAGATCACGCCCGGCTGGAACTCCTCGCGGTCGACCGCGTGGCCGTTGCGGCGCACCAGGCGCAGCTCCTCGACCAGGATATCCGGATCGGTAATGGTGTTGGGCGTGAACGCCGCCATGCCCCGCGCCGACAGGATGCGCCGGCTTTCGTGCTCGGGCAGCCAGGCGAGCATCGCCTTGCCGAGCGCCGTTGCATGCGCCGCGCCGGCGTAGCCCACCGCGCCCGCGTCCACCCGCACCGCATGCCGGCCATCGCGCGTGAGGAGCGTCATCATGGCGTCGCCCTGGAGCACCGCCAGACGCACGGTCTCGCCGGTCTCCTCGCTGATGCGCTCCGCGTGCGGCTGGGCGCGGCGGGGCAGGTCGACCTGCTTCAGGAAGGCCTGGGCGAGATGCAACCCGCGCGCTCCGAGCGCATAGCGCCGCCCGCTGGTCCGCGCCACGTAGCCCCACTTGATGAGCGTCGCGAGCAAATGATGGCCGGTGGAGATGTTGAGGCTTGCGCGCTGGGTGAGCTCGGTCAGCGGCAGGCCGCTCGCGGACCCAGCCAGCACCTCGACCAGCGCCAGCGCGCGATCCACCGACTGGACGCTTCCGCGGCGTACACGCGCAGCACCGAGCTCGGCACGGCTTGCCGCGCGGCCCTGAGACTTCCTCGAGGCACGTCGAGGCGACGCTGACCCTGGCAGTAGATCGACCATGACACCCGTGGCGGGCAGTAAACCCGCGTCCGGCGGCGGGCGTCAACGATTTTTCAAGGAACGAACCCCGATTGCGCATGCCGAAAGGCGGAAAATCTACGCAAGCGATGCGCCCTTGTCCTTCGCCTCCGCCTCGGGCTCGACGTGGATCAGCACCTGGGCACCGGGGACGGTGCGGACCAGGGCCGCCTCGATCCGGTCGCAGATCTGGTGCGAGTCGGCGACCGTCATGCTGCCCGGCACCACCAGGTGGAACTCGATGAAGACGACGCGGGCGGCCATGCGCGTCCTGACATCGTGCGCCTCGATGGCTCCGGCGGCGTTGGAGAGAATGGTGGCGCGGATTTGGCGGCCCGCGTCGGCACTCACGGCCTCGTCCATCAGGCCGCCGACGGAGGCGCGCACCAGCCTCCAGCCGACCCACAAGATATAGAGTGCCATCAAGCCCGCCAGCGCAGGATCGAGCACCTGCCAGCCCGTCAGCGCCGCGAGGCCGAGACCGGCGAGCACGCCCGCCGAGGTCGCCACATCGGTGCCAGAGGTGCCATCCGTCGGCAACGAGCGCCGGCGAGCGCTGCCTGCGTCCCCAGCCGATCAGGAATGCGGCCCAGCCGGCGTTGAGGACGGCAGCAACGGCGTTGAGCCCCATCCCCGCGGCCAGGTCGGTCAGCTGCCGGGGCCGCCAGAACGCGTCCCAGGCCTCGTGCAGGATCAGGAAGGCGGCCGCCAGCACCAGCACGCCCTCGACCACGGCCGAGAAATACTCGGCCTTGTGGTGGCCGAACTGATGATTGCGGTCCGCCGGCTGCAGCGCCCAGTGGATGGCGCCGAACGCAACCAGTGCCGCGGCGAGGTTGACGATGCTCTCGATCGCATCCGAGTAGAGCGCAGCGCTTCCCGACCACCGCCAGGCCGCAAACTTGAGCGCGATGACGACCGCCGCCACCGCAATCGAGCCGCCGGCAACGAGCCGGAGCTTGCTGGAAGGCTGGTCCAGGCGTCCTGTCATCGGCGTGCACATGGCATGGACCCGCACCGAAGGCCAGGGGCTTTTCCACACGCGCCGCTACCCGCGCGCCGGCGAATCTGTGCAACTGCGCCGCTGTCCGGCTCGGCCCAGATTCAGTGTCCCCGCGTCAGGCCCTGCCCCTCGCGCGAGGAGACCCGAGCATGGCCAATTTCCCCACCCACATCGCCGTCGGCACACTCGTGAGCGGCGCCCTCGCCACGGTAACCGTGGCCGCCGACCTGGTGGCGCCGGAGAACATCGTCGCCGTCACGCTGGCCGGGGTGCTGGGCTCGATCCTGCCCGACATCGACCTCGAGGAGTTCGCGCCCCGCCCGCGCGATGTTCTCGGGCCTCGCCATCTTCTTCTCGTTCGCGGTGCTGTTCGGCCTGGAGAGCAAATACTCCATTGCCGAGATGCTGATCCTCTGGGTCGGCACGCTCCTCCTCGTGCGCTACGGGGCCAAGGAGCTCTTCTTCCGCTTCTCCTATCATCGCGGGGTGTGGCACTCGCTCCTGGCGCTCGCATTCTGCTCCTTCCTCACCGCCATCGTCTTCAGTCGTCTGCTCGGTCGCCCCGACGGCGTCGCATGGCTCGCGGCGGCGTTCATGGGCGTGGGCTACCTCACGCACCTCGTCCTCGACGAGCTCTACGCGGTCGACATCATGGACACCCGCGTCAAGGCCTCGTTCGGCACCGCCCTCAAGCTGTTCGACCACCGCCACCTCGGCCATTCCGCGGCGATGGCGGCCGCCACCGCGCTGGTCTTCCTGGTCACTCCCCCGACCAAGGAGCTCCTCGACAGCATCGGCTCGCGCACACTCTGGAGCGGGCTCAACCAGCGCCTGCTGCCGCAGGACAAGTGGTTCGGCAGTCTGGCCCGGCCCTGGGATCGTTCCGCCACCCCCAAGACAGAGGCCGTTCCTTCCAGCGCCAACCCGATCGCCACCGGCTCGGTGCCGGCGCCGACGGAGAAGGCGCCGAAGGACGACGGGGCCCGATAGCAGGCGAGCCGCGTCGCATGGCCCGATCGGGCATCGTCCTGGAGCGGACGGCGCGGCTGTGCTATGGCTGCCGGGGTTCGTAGGGCCGGATCGGCGGCCAACGCCATGCCTTTGCGGAATTTGCCGTGCCGATGGGGAGCGAGAGCACAAAGGTCCGGGTGCTGATCCCGACCACGGTGGGTGTGGTCGAGGTCCTCCTTCTCGCCGAGGAGGACCCCGTCATCGGCCGCTCGGTGGTGTGCATCGGCGGCACCACGCAAGTCGCCGACATCGATGCCGGCTACCACGCATTCGTCGCGCGGCCGACAGGCGTGGTGGAGCGCCTGTTCGGCCACTCCTGCTACCGGCTGGACGTCTCCGGGCGCATCGATGCCGGGTCGAGCTGGCAGCTCGGCGCCCTCGTTGCGCATGCCTTGCATGCCGCGGGGCGCCTGGCGCAGGAGGGCGACGCCGCCGGGTGCGTGGTCTGGGCGACGGGGACGGTACGCTCCGTCGATCTCTCGGTCGGTGCGGTCTCGCACGTCCAGGAGAAGCTCGCCCTTTCCCTCGACCGACTGCAAGCGGAGGTCGAAGCCGGACCGGCGAGTCCTGGTCGCCGTTCCGGCGCAAAGCGCAGCGGACCTGACGCCGGAGCTCAGGAGAAGGCTCGCCGCTCTCGGCATCGAGGTCCTGGAGGTCGGCGCCGTGGCGCCGCTCCTGGCACGCCTGGAGCTCTCGCCAGGGCCCGCTGAAGTGCAGGAGGCCCCGCGCCCGCGCCGACCGGCGCTCGGATATGTGGGGCGCATCGTCTGGCGGCGCCCAGGCGCCCCGTGGCGCCAGCCTCTGCCCTGGGCCGCTGCCGCGGCGCTCCTGCTCGTGCTCCTCGCGGTCGTCGCCCTGCGGGCGTGGCGGCCGCCCGCCACCGAGTCCGAGGTCGCCCACTATCAGGCCCTGGTGTGGCGCCGGGGTCTCCCCGAGGGGCTCGGTCGCCTCGACGCCGAGATGCGCTCACATCGAGTCTCCAGCTACCGCATCGCGGGGCGGCGCGGCAGAGTTGTGGAGGTGCAGCTCGAGAACAGCGCGGGCACCCTGCGCAACGACGACGACGGGCACGCCCGCTGGATCGTGCACTACCGCGGGAGCGGAGAGACCGAGAAGCTGCAGGTCTATCGCAGCAACGGCCAGCTCGTTCGGGAGGAAAGGCACGAGTGGTCGGGCGGCAAGCTGATCGTGACCTTCGCGCACGGCAGCTCGCTGCAGGCGCAGGCAGCCATGCAGCTGTTGACGATCGATCCTTTCTTCAGGGGCGCCGGCGCCACGGGCAAGAGCGAGATCGCCCGCCACGAGCTGACATTCGACAGCGACGGGCTCGTGAGCGAGCGGCGCTATCAGAATGCCTGGGGCACGCCGGTCAAGGACGCCCAGGGGAGCTTCGGGCAGCGCCTGGCCTACACGCCGGCGGGTCTCGTGCAGCGCCGCGCTGAGATCGACGCCGACGGCAACGAGATCACCTTGAAGAGCGGCGTCCGTGCCGTCGTCAGCAGCTACGACCGGCAAGACCGGCTGGCGCGCCGCACGCTGGTCGGCGCCGACGGTCGCGCCTTCGACGGCCCGGACTGGTACGCCTACTACGAGGTGGAGCACGACAAGTGGGGCAATGCCACGGCCACCAGGAACTTCGGCTCGGACCGCAAGCCTGCCCTGCACAAGCGCGGCTTTGCCGCGATCACCCAGCGATACGACGCGCGCGGCAACACGGCGGAGCAGGCAAACCTGGGCGTCGACGGCCGCCTGGTGCTGTACCAGAACTACGCGAAAGTCATCCAAGTTCACGATGCACTCGGCAACACTGTGGAGGAGTCCTTCCTGGATGCCGACGGCAGGCCGACGCTCCACCAGTATGGCTTCGCCAAGGTGGCCTACCGCTACGATGCGCGCAGCAACATCGTGGAGACCGCTCACTTCGGCATCGACGGCAAGCCGACGCTCGACGGCAACGGCTACGCGAAGGCCGCGTTCCGCTACGATGCAAGCAGCAACCTGACCGACGCCGAATACTTCGGCATCGACGGGATGGCGACTGTCACCAGGCAGGGTGTTGCGAAGGTCAACTATGCCTATGACACACGCGGCCATTTGACCAGGTGGGAGGCGTTCGGCATCGACGGAAAGCCGGCACCCGACCAGGATGGCATCGCAAAGACCGTGTTCGTCTACGACGCACGGGGCAACGCGGTGGAGGCTACCTACTTCGGCGTCGATGGCAAGCCGACGCTCGGCAAGGACAACTTTGCAAGGACCACCGCCGCCTACGACACACATGGCAACGTCACCCAGATCGCCTATTTCGGCGAGGACGGCAAGCCGACACTGCACAAGGTGGGTGTCGCGAGGTTCACTCTGACCTACGATGCGCGCGGGAACGCGGTGGAGTATGCCTACTTCGGGGTGGACGGCAGGCCGGCGCTCGGCAAGGACGGCTATGCCAAGATCGCTGTCTCCTACGACGCACGCGGCAACCTCAGCGAGTTTGCCTTCTTCGGCGTGGACGGCAAGCCGACCCTCGACACGAGCGACGGCACTGCCAAGAACGTCTACCTCAGAGATGCACGCGGAAACCTGGTGAGCGACGCCCACTTCGGCCTCGACGGAATGCCGACCCTCCACAAGGACGGCTACGCGAAGGCCGAGTATGTCTACGATGCGAGGGGAAACGCCGTGGAATATGCCTACTACGGCATCGACGGAAAGCCGACACTCACCAAGTACGGCAACGCGAAGGTCAGAACCTCCCCCGATGCGCACGGCAACCCGCTCGAATGGAGATACTTCGGCCTCGACGGCGCGCCGACGCTGCTCCTGCCCGAGGGTCTGGCGGCGAGGATCCGTGCCGTGCGCGATCGCAGAGGCCAGGTGGTCAACGTGGAATACTACGGCGTCGACGATCGCCCCGTGGCCCTCGCAGCGGCCGTCGACGAGCTCCAGCCGGACGCGCTCGCATTCAAGGTCGGCTTCCGGCCCGGCGATCGGGTGATCTCCTGGCGGGGCGAGAAGGTCGCCTCCAAGGAGCATTTCGACCATCTGCGCCAGACGCCTCCGTTCGGCGATGCGGCGATCACGCTGCTGCGGGGTGCAGAGAGGCTCACTCTGATCGCGCCGGCAGGCAGGCAGCTCGATCTGAAACTGAAGAACGTCGCAGCCCTGCCCGGGAGCGACGAGCGCTGACCGCAGTGACGCACGGGTCAGAACCCTCGCCTCCACGGTCACTCAGAAACGCACGCGGTGGCGCGAGGGGTCTGACCCCTTCCCGCCCGCCTTGACGGCACGGAGGCTTTGCTCTTAGAAGCCAAGGTGTTGTGGGAACCACCGGGGGGACTGGCTCGCCCTGCGAGCGCCTGCACAGGTATTACCAAACCGTAAGTTCCAAAACCTGCCGGGCCCAACTACCGACAAGCCTCGTGCCCAGAACGAGCGGCCAAAGCTCGCATTTGCCCGAAGGATTGGCCGGTGTTTGGCCCAGCACTGATCGTCCAAGCTAGTGAGCGTGTGGCGGCACCCCTGCAAGGTCGGACGCCCATGCGAGACCCAGGGAAGGCTAAAAGGGGATGACCGACAACACCATCGGCAAGCGCGGGCGGCCCATCGGCAGGAGCAACCGAAACGTCGGCAAAGGCCCTCGGGGCAAGGGCGGCGCCGGTACCGTCGCCAAAACTCCCGGGGCGGTCACCAAGAACCCTGCCACGCCAGCCACCGTCGCCAAGAGCCCCGCACCCGCAGCAGCCAAGGGGCCTGCCCCAGCGGCAAGGAGCGCCGGCACGGCCGCGCGGAGCACTCAGACCGTCGGCCAGCGTCCCCGCGTAGCGAGCGGCCATAGCGGGTCCATTGCTGGCGGGGGGGTGCCGTCGTTCCTGGTCGAGCTGGCCCGCAACGCGCCCGCCATGATGTGGACCTTCACGGCCACCACCTTCCTCTCCGCGCTGCTCCTGTTCGCGATCCAGCCGATGTTCGCCAAGACGGTGCTTCCCGTGCTCGGCGGCTCGCCGTCGGTGTGGTCGGTGTCGGTGTTCTTCTTCCAGGCCGCGCTGCTCGCCGGCTACCTCTATGCCCACCTCCTGATCAACAAGGCGCCGTCGCATCTGACGGGCTACATCCACCTCGCTGTATGCCTGCTGGCCGTCGTCTGCCTGCCGATCGGCATGTCGAGCTGGTTCGGCGATCCGCCGGAGGGCGAGCCCTACCTGTGGCAGCTCGGCCTGTTTGCGGTCTCGATCGGGCTGCCGTTCATGGCGGTGTCGGCCAACGCGCCGCTGCTGCAGGCGTGGTTCGCCAGAAGCGGCCATCCCGATGCGCGCGACCCCTACTTCATGTACGCGGCGAGCAACCTGGGCAGCCTGATCGCGCTGCTCGAGCTACCCGTTCGTGCTGGAGCCGACGTTCGGGCTCTCCCAGCTCAAGGTCCACTGGGCCTTTGGCTACGGGCTCCTGGTGCTGGCGCTTGCGGCCTCGTTCTTCCTGATGCGCGGTGCCCAGGCCGGCGGCATATCGGAGGAGGCGGCCCCGCCGGACACCGACATCGCCTCGGCCGAGGCGCCGGCATGGATCGACCGGCTGAAATGGATCGGCCTGTCGTTCGTCCCGGCCGCCCTGGTGACGGCTTTCACCGTGCAGACCACCACGGACGTGGCCTCCGCACCGCTGCTGTGGGTGATCCCGCTGGCGCTCTACCTGCTCACCTTCGTGCTGGTGTTCCGCGAGCAGCCGCTGATCCCGCGCGAGCTCCTGCTGCTCATGCATCTGATCGCGCTGGCGCTGGTGTTCCTGGTGCTGTCGATACCGCAGATGCACGACTGGACCAAGGTGAGCATAACCGGCGTCGCCGCTTTCCTGACGACGGCGATGCTGGCGCACCGCACGCTCTACGAGGCGCGGCCGGCACCGCGGTACCTCACGGAATTCTACCTGTGGATGTCGGTGGGCGGCGCCCTCGGTGGCATGTTCACGGCGCTGATTGCGCCCAAGCTCTTCAGCGAGATCTACGAGTACCCGCTGCTGCTCGCCCTCTCGATGGCGTGCCGGCCGGGCGCGCTCACGCTGCCCTGGGGGACAGGGAGAAGCTCAAGGACGAGGGGCTGTTCCTGTGGCTCATCGCTGCCGCGGGCATCCTGGCTCTCAGGGAGCTGACGCCGTTCCTGGTCGACCAGCTGGGCATTGAGCTCCCCGTGGGCCGGACCGGGCTCGATGGTCATCATCGTGCTTGGCGCGGCGCTGTTCGCCACCATGAAGGCTCCGGTGCAGCAGACGCTGATCGCGCTGCTCATGTGCGCCACCGTGGTCTGGCTGCCGTCGAGTGTCAGGCAGGGTGATGCGCAGCGCAGCTTCTTCGGCGTCTACCGCGTGCGGCAGCTCGCGGACAACACCGGCATCTACCACACCCTGAACCACGGCACGACCCTGCACGGCTCCCAGCGCATCTGGGACAAGGCCGGCAAGCGGATCGACGACACCACGCCCACGACCTACTACTATCCGGGCAGCCCGATCGCCAAGACGATCGCCAAGCGGCGCGAGATCCTGGCGGCCAAGGGCGAGAAGGGCCGCTACGGCATCGTCGGCCTCGGAACCGGCTCGAGCGCCTGCCACAAGCGCGAGGGCGAGACCTGGAGGTTCTTCGAGATCGATCCGATGGTCATCAGCATCGCCAGCGATCCGAAGAACTTCACCTTCATCAGCAAGTGCGGTGAGGGACCCGAGGGTCAACGCAAGCTCGACATCGCCATCGGCGATGCGCGGCTGACGATGGCGAAGGAGGCCGATGCCAGCTTCGATCTGCTCATCATCGACGCGTTCTCCTCCGACGCTATCCCCGTGCACATGCTGACGAAGGAGGCGGTGCAGCTGTTCCTCGACAAGCTCAAGCCCGACGGGGTGGTGCTGCTGCACACCTCCAACCGCTACCTCGACCTGAACTCGGTCCTGGGCGCGATCAAGAAGGAGCTGCCCGAAGGCACGGCCGGCATCGCGGCGATCGACCAGAAGGCCGCCCCCGGCATCGGGCAGTCGGCCTCGTCGAATGCGATCTTCGCCAAGAGCGAGGCGGTGCTGGAGCCCTACCGTCCGGTCGTGGGAACCGTCCAGGAGCTCGATGACAACGGCCTGCGCGCGTGGACGGACGACTATTCCGACATCCTGGGAGCCTGGCGGCGCGGAGCACGGTAACAGTCGCTGTCCTCCCGAGCCGGGACGCGGCACCGCCCGGTTTCCGGACCGGCGCGACGATCACGACGGATTGCGCCGCTCCGGCCCGTTAGAGGTGGCAGTCGGAGCGGATGACCTCCCACGCTCCGGCATATCGGACATCCGGACCTCTCCCCCCGTCCGGGTGTCCGACTGCCCTTTACACCTCGGGCAACCTCCGAACCGAGCGGCGACGTGCCACCCCGATGGTAGCGTCGCCGTTTCGCTGTCCCGGGCCCACTTCCGGCCGTCACTTCCCGATGATGGAGACATCGTCTCCGTTGCGATAGTCGGGGTCGAGCCAGCCGTCCTCGTCGTAGTCCGCCATGCACTGCTCGGCGAGCCCGACCATCCCCTCGAGGTCCCCGGAGGCCTGTGCCATCTGCAGCGGGAACAGGCGGACGAGCTCGTGGCTGCCGGCGTAGTTCATCTCATAGAGCTCGTGGCGCGCGCCGAACTCGCTGCCTACCGCGTCCCACAGCATCTTCATGACCTTGATGCGCTCCTTGTAGTCGATGCCGTTCGAGCCGCGCACGTAGCGGGCGAGATACTTGTCGATGTCGGGGTTCTTGAAGTCGCGCGCGTGCGAGGGCAGGTAGATGAGCCCCGAGGCGATCACCCGCTCCACGATCTGGCGCACGGCCGGGTACGCCTCGGTCATGAACAGGCGGTAGGCCGTGGAGGCGCGGATGTTGGGCAGCATCGCCCCGTTCACCCACGGCTCGGGGTTGCAGGCCATGGCGTCGGAGAGCGACCAGAACAGGTTGCGCCAGCCGATCACCTCGCCGATCTGGGCCTGCACGCCGCGGAACGCCTCCACGCCAGTGGCGCGCGTGGCCTTGTAGAGCAGCCCGGCGATGAACTCGAGCTTCACCGCGAGCCGTGTGGCCCCCTGCATGGTGAAGCCGTTGACGAAACCGGAGCGCGGGTAGAACGCCTTCAGACGCTCCACGTCGCGGTGGATCATCACGTTCTCCCAGGGGATGAACGCGTTGTCGAAGACGAAGATGGCGTCGTTCTCGTCGTAGCGCGAGGTGAGCGGATAGTCCCACGGCGAGCCGGTGGCGGCCGCGGCCAGCTCGTAGCTCGGCCGGCAGATCAGCTTGATGCCGTCCGTGTTCATGGGCGCGATGAACATCACCACCATGCTGGGGTCGTTGATGTCCTGGCCCATGTTCTGGCCGAGGAAGTTGTAGTGCGTGAGCGCGGAGTTGGTGGCCACCACCTTGGCCCCGGAGACGTAGATGCCGGCGTCGGTCTCCTTCTGGATGGAGATGTAGACGTCCTTGACCTGCTCCGCCGGCTTGGCTCGGTCGATGGGAGGGTTGACCAGCGCGTGGTTGAGATAGAGCACGGCCTCCTGGCCGCGCTTGTGCCAGGCGCGCGCGTTGGGAGCGAACTTGCCGTAGAACTCGGCATTGGCGCCCAGCGTGTTGAGGAAGGCGGCCTTGTAGTCGGGGCTGCGGCCCATCCAGCCGTAGGTGATGCGGGCCCACGCGGCAATGGCATCGCGCTGGGCGATCACCTCCTCGCGCGAGTGCGCTGCCTTGAAGAAGCGGTGGGTATATCCGCCCGATCCGGTGTCGGTCGCCGTGGTGAGGGTCTCTTTCGACTTGGGCGCGTGCAGCGCATCGTAGAGCTTGGCGACGGAGGCAGCGGCATTGCGGAACGCCGGGTGGGCGGTCACGTCCTTCACTCGCTCGCCATAGATGTAGACCTCACGGCCGTCGCGCAGGGACTGGAGGAATTCCGCACCGGTGAAGGGGCGGTTCTTGCCTTCGAGGATGGCTTCGGGGTTCTGCGGCATCGCTTGTCCACGTCGGTTCGGTGCAACGATGGCCGATGATACCCAACCGGGGCTCTTGCGCCTATGCGGTGATAAAGGGGTCAGACCCCTCGCCTCCACCGTCGAGAGTCCACTCCAGCGTCTGCGCGAGCGGGTCTGACCCCTTCACCTCCGTTCACGTTCTGGGGACAACCGAAGAAACCCTGTTTCCGACAAAATGAGGTCGCGGGCTGGCCGTTGTAGCGCCGCAATGCCCTGCGAGCCTCTGGACCGTTGCCTCTCGGCCCGGCTCGCAACGCGGTCTCGGAATACTCAGCCCCCCAGCCCCCCGAGGCTACGTCGCAGAGCCGGGCCAACTGCCACCAGGCAGACGGCAAGAGCCAAGGTCGGCGTACGCCGGCCATGGCTTCTTGTGTGCGATACCGTCCGGCCAGCTCACTGCTCACCGGCGCCGATGAACCCGATCTTCTCCCTGAGGAAAGTGTAGCCGAGCGCGGTGAACGTCGCGATCTCCCGGTTGTTCGTGCCGGCGCCGTGACCGCCCGCTGCGGGCTCGTAGAAGTAGGCCTCGTAGCCCATGGTCTGCAGCTTGGCCGCCATCTTGCGCGCGTGGCCCGGATGCACACGATCGTCCTTGCGCGTGGTGGCAATCAGGATCGGCGGGTAGGTGCGACCCGGCGCTGCCAGGTGATAGGCCGAGTACGTCTGCAGGAAGGCCCAGTCCTCCGGCTTGTCGGGGTCGCCGTACTCCGCGATCCAGCTGGCGCCGGCGAGCAGGCGCGTGTAGCGGCGCATGTCGATGAGCGGGACGGTGCAGAAGAGCGCGCCGAACCGCTCAGGATAGCGCGCCAGCATGTTGGAGATGAGGATGCCGCCGTTGGAGCCGCCCGAGGCCGCGATCCGGCCGGGGCGGGTCACCCCGCGCCGCACCAGGTCAGCCGCGACCGCGGCGAAGTCGTCGTGGGAGAGGCGCTTGCCCTCACGCCGTCCGGCATCGTGCCAGCGCGTGCCGAACTCGCCGCCGCCGCGGATGTTGGTGGTCACCGACGTGCCGCCCCGCTCCAGCCACAGCTTGCCGATGGTGGCCCCGTAGGAAGGAAGCATCGGCAGTCCGAAGCCGCCGTAGCCGGTCATGTGCACGGGCGCATCGCCAGTCTCCTTGGTCGGGCCGACCTGGACGTAGGGAATGCGCTCCCCGTCGACCGAGCGTGCCTCGTGGCGCGTCACCACGAGGCCATCCGCCGTGAAGAAGCGCGGCGCGCGCTTGAGGATGGTCGGGGCCTTGTCGCGCTCGATGAGCATCACGGTGGGAGGCATGATCGGGTCCTGCACCGAGGCGACCATGTCGCCGTTGCTCTCCAGCTCGTCGGCGTCGAGCGGGCCCACGCTCACGATGCCGACCGTGGGCAGCCCCGGCAGCGTCGAGCGCGCCCAGCCGCCCGGCCGACGGGGTCAGCACCTCGTGGCGCGGCTGCAGATCATCGAGGATCGACAGCACGAGCTGCCCATTGCACCAGAAAGACGAGCTCAACGTACGTCGCTCGGCCGGCTCGAAGAGGACGGTGAAGGTGCGCTCGCCGGCTAGGAAGCGCGCCAGCGGCATCACGAGCAGCGTGTCCGACGCATAGGTGGTGGCACCGACGCTCCACGCGGTGCGAGGGCTCACCAGCATCCACTCCCGATGGACGCCCACGCCTGCGTCGTTGGGCAGATCGATCTTCACCTTCGGGCCCGTGCGGTCGCCCATCCAGGTGACCCCGTCGATGAATGTCAGCTGCTCCCTGTACCAGACCGTCTCCGTCGCCTGGGTCCGGTCGAGCTCGGCGCCCACCAGCATGCGGTCCGGCGTCGTCTCGAACAGCACGGGGGCGGTCTCGACACGGGTGCCGCGCCGCCACAGACGCACGGTGCGCGCATAGCCGGAGTTGGTGGCCATGCCGCTGCCCAACGCGCTGGACAGCAGAAGCGTGTCCCGGTCGAGCCAGGACGCACCGCCCTTGGCCTCCGGCAGCTCGAAGCCGCCCGCCACGAAGGTCATGGTTGCGAGGTCGAACTCGCGCAGCACCGCGGCGTCGCTGCCGCCGCGCGAGAAGGAGATGAGCGCGCGATCGTTGCTGGGGCGCAGCACGGAGCTTCCGCCCATGACCCAGTCCTCGCCTTCCCTGGCGGCCAGGGCGTCGACGTCGAGGAGCGTCTCCCAGACCGGCTGCTCGGTTCGGTAGCTCGCCAGCGTCGTCCGCCGCCACAGGCCGCGAGGGTTCGCTGCATCTTTCCAGAAATTGTAGAGATAGCCGCCGAGGCGCGAGACGCCCGGGATGCGGTCCGGCCGGTCGTACATGGCGACGAGCGTGTCGCGGTCGGCGGCGAAGCGGGCGTTGCCGAACCGCGCCAGTGTGGCCTTGTTGCGCTCCTCCACCCATGCCAGCGCCCGCTCGCTGTCGATCTCCTCGAGCCACAGGTAGGGATCGTCGTCGGGAGCGGCGATGGTGGGCCTGGGATCGACGGTCATACGCGGATCAGGGCCCTTTCCCGGCCCTTGCGCCAGCACTGGATGTGACACCCCGGCGCCGGCCGCGATGGCCAGACCCCCGGTGAGGAACGATCTGCGTGTTGAGTGCATGGATATCCCCTCGACGAGCAACATGCCAAAAGCCAGGTGAGCGCCTGGATCGCAGGCCCGACATCGCCCGCAGGCGGGCTGGGCGATCGCATCAGCGCCGTGTCCTTGGACTACTCACTTTCAGACGGCTTTTTTGCGCAGACCCGCGAGGAGAGGGGCCCGCGCCGCAAGCGCCACCCGGATACCCTCTCCCCGTCGCCCTCGGACCATTGGGGCGAGGGCCCCGTTTGTGGGGCAGCCGCGGGCGAGGGGGAGAGGAGTCCGCGTGCGCCGCTATCTCTCATCGGCGCCCAGAAAGCCGATCTTCTCTCTCAGGAAGGTGTAGCCGAGCGCCGTGAACGAGGCGATCTGACTGTTGTTGGTGCCGTAGCCGTGGCCGCCGGCTGCCGGCTCGTAGAAGTGGGCCTCGTAGCCCATGGTCTGCAGCTTGGCCGCCATCTTGCGCGCGTGGCCCGGATGCACACGATCGTCCTTGCGCGTGGTGGCAATCAGGATCGGCGGGTAGGTGCGACCCGGCGCTGCCAGGTGATAGGCCGAGTACGTCTGCAGGAAGGCCCAGTCCTCCGGCTTGTCGGGGTCGCCGTACTCGGCGATCCAGCTGGCGCCGGCGAGCAGGCGCGTGTATCGGCGCATGTCGATGAGCGGGATGGTGCAGAACAAGGCGCCGAACCGCTCAGGATAGCGCACCAGCATGTTGGAGATGAGGATGCCGCCGTTGGAGCCTCCTTCGGCGGCGATCCGGCCGGGGCGGGTCACCCCGCGCCGCACCAGATTTGCCGCGACCGCGGCGAAATCGTCGTGGCTGAGGCGCTTGCCAGCGCGGCGTCCGGCATCGTGCCAGCGCGTGCCGAACTCGCCGCCGCCGCGGATGTTGGCCGTCACCGACGTACCGCCCCGCTCCAGCCACAGCTTGCCGATGGACGAGCGGTAGTAGGGCAGGCTGGATATCCGGAAGCCGCCGTAGCCCGTCATGTGCACGGGCGCATTGCCGGTCTCGCCCGGAGGGCCGACCTGCACGTAGGGAATGCGCTCGCCGTCGACCGAGCGCGCCTCGTGACGCGTTACCACGAGGCCGTCGGAGGTGAAGTTGCGCGGCGCTCGCTTGAGGACGGTCGGAGCCTTGCCGCGCTCGATCAGCATCGTGGTCGAGGGCGTGATCGGGTCCTGCACATCGGCGAGGAGATCGCCGTTGCTCTCCGACGCCTCCGAGTCGAGGGGCCACACCGACGCAACCCCGATGCGGGGAATGCCGGACAGCGTGTCCCGCACCCAGCCGCTTGCCGACGGTGTGAGCACCTCGAACACCGGCTGCAGCTCGTCGAGGATGGAGAGCACGAGCCGCCCGTCGCACCAGAAGAAGTTCTGCAGCGCGCGCCGCTCCGCCGGCTGGAACAGGACCTCGAAGTCGTGCGCGCCGGCGAGGAAGCGCGCCAGCGGCACGCCGAGCAGCGTGTCCGGGGCATGCGTGGTGGCGCCGACCCGCCAGGCGTTGCGGGGCCGCATCGCCAGCCATCCGCGATGCGCAAACACGGCCACGTCGGTCGGCCGCTCGAGTTTCACCTTGGGACCGGTGCGGTCGCCCATCGAGACCACGCTGTCGTAGAAGCCCAGCCGTTCCACGAACCACACGGTCTCGCTACCCTGGGTGCGGTCGACGCCGGCACCGACCGACATGCTACCCGGTACCGTCTCGAGCACCACGGGTGCCGTCTCGACGGCGGCGCCGCGTCGCCACAGCCGCACGGTGCGCGCATAGCCGGATGTGGTAGCCATGCCGCTGCCGAACGCACTCGACAGGAGCAGGGTGTCCCGGTCGAGCCAGTCCGTGCCGCCCTTCGCCTCCGGCAGGGAGAAACCGCCCGCGACGAAGGCCTTGGCCGCCAGATCGAACTCGCGCAGCACCACCGCGTCGCTTCCCCCGCGCGACAGCCTCAGGATCGCGCGGTCATGGCTGCCGGGCATCACCGAGGCGCCTTTCCAGACCCAGTCCTCGCCTTCCGCGGCTGCCAGTGCGTCCAGGTCGAGGAGCGTCTCCCAGGCGGGCTGCTCGGTGCGATAGCTCGCGAGCGTCGTCCGGCGCCACAGCCCGCGCGGGTTGGCGGCATCGCGCCAGAAATTGATGAGATGCCCGCCGTGGCGCGTGACGCCGGGGATGCGGTCCGGCCGGTCGAGAATGGCAGCGAGCGTGTCGCGGTCCGCCGCGAAGCGGGCGTTGCCAATCGCGCGAGCGTGGCCCGGTTCTGCTCTTCCACCCACCCCAGCGCCCGCGCATCGTCGACCTGCTCGAGCCACAGGTGGGGGTCGTCGTCGGGCGCGGCGAGGGTGGGTCTCGGATCGACGGCCATGCCGGAAGGTCCCCCCTTCCCGGGCCCTTGCGCCAGCAACTCCGGCGCCGATGCCCCGGCGCCGGCCGCGGCTGCGAGAGCCCCGGTCAGGAACGATCTGCGCGTTGCGTGCATGGGCTTTTCCTCTCGAGAGGCGCATAATTTCGAAGTCGGGCCAAGAACCACGCCTGTCGGCAGGCGAAATTCGATCTACACACACTCGAGCGGCTTTTTCTTGAACGCCCGAGGAGGACCGTCTTTCTCCCACCGTCCTATGGCGCATAGCTGACGAGCCCGCCGCACCGAAGCTCGGCTGTGGATGCACGTTGGCGCACCCTTTTGGGCGGCGGGCATCGTCACTAGGCTTGTGCGGAGCCTCCTTGAGAAGTGCACGAGGCGATGCGCCACATTGTCGGGACAGACATGGCCGATCTGCTGGCGGCGGGCCCAGGCGCGGTTCCTGGCGCCCGGCTCGCCCGCAAGGCCGTGCTGTTGCTCGGCGCTGACGGCTGCGAGCCCCTGCGCTCGCGCGTCATCATCGGCGTGCTCGCGGAGCTGGCGCGCGAGGTCGTGGTCGTCGCGGGCTCGCGGGCGCATGTGCAAGGCCTGCCGTCGGCGCGCGTCAGCGTGGTCGATTTCGACTGCGGGCCGTGCTGGCGCAACCCGGTGCACGACACGACGCAGGCCTGGAACCTCGCCCGCATCCTGGAAGCAGAGAGCGCCGACCTCGTGCATGTCGTCGGCCTCGAGCCCGCGATCCTGGCCTGCCTGGCGTTCCGCCTCACGCGGGTGGAGCGCGCGGTCCTGCACCTGCCCGACCTCGGGGCGCTCGCCTCTCCTGTGCGCGGCCTCACGCGCGCCTGGCGCGCGTGGACCCTGCGGCAGCTGGCGGCGCGGCTGCTGCTGCCCCGCCTCGTTCCTGCTGGTCGAGAACGAGGACGACCTCGCCGACCTGCGGGCACAGGGCGTGGCGCCGGGCCCGCGCTTTGCCGTGCTCGGCGGCTGCGGTATCGACCCCGACGTCTATCCGGTGATGCCGCCGGCCCACACCGAGATGCCCGTTGCCGCCTTTGTCGGACCAGCGTCGGAGACCAACGGGACGCGCACGCTGTTCAAGGCCTTCGAGCGGGTCTGGGCCCGCGGGGTGCGCCTGCAGCTCGAGCTGATGGGCGAACGCGCGCCGGGCGGGACGGGAGCCGTCGTGCCCGAGGAGTGGACGCGGTGGAGCCGGCACCCCGGCGTGCGCTGCTCCGGCGCCCCCGCCGACGTGCGCGAGGTCTGGCGCCGGGCGGAAATCTGCGTGTGGCCAGCCGAGAGCCGCCAGGGCCTGCCGCGCGCCGTCCTGGAGGCCGCCGCCTGCGGCCGGGCGCTCCTCGTGAGCGATCTGCCGGGCGGTTGCAGCGGCTTCGTGCGCGACGGCGTGGAGGGGCTCATCGTGCCGGTCGGCGACATCTCGGCGCTGGCCGCTGACCTGGAGCGTCTGGCGCGCGACGCGAGCCTGCGCCTGCGCCTGGGCACGGCGGCGCGCCTGCGCCTCCTGCAGGGTTACACCGAGGCCCACGTCAGGGAGGCCCTGCGCGGCGCCTGCCTCTCCCTCTTCGGTCCCGGCCAGCGCTGATGCCTGCTCCTGCGCCATTTTTGCGACCCCGCCTGCGCCGCCCGCCTCGTCTCGAATACTGAGACCGCCGAACCGCAACCGGTCTCCCGCAGTTGTACTATCCGGAGCGGTTGCGCCAATGAAGGGGGAGCCGTGACACCTGAGATCGCGATCTGTCTGGCCATTCTGGTCGCCACCATCCTCCTCTTCGCCTGGGATCGACTGCCGGCCGATGTGATCGCGCTCGGCGTGCTGCTGGCCGTCATCGGGACTGGCCTGCTGCCTCCCGCCAAGGCCTTCGCCGGCTTTGCCAGCGACACCGTCATGATGATTCTGGGGCTCCTGATCATGAGCACCGGGTTGATCCAGACCGGCGTCGTGGACATGGCGGGGCGGCGCATATTCGATCTCGCGGGCCGCAATGTCGCGACCTTCCTGCCGCTGATGATGATCTGCGTTGCAGGAGTTTCCGCCGTCGTCAGCAACACCGCTGCGACCGCTTTCTTCGTGCCGCTCGTCATCGGTTATGCCGCAAAGGTCGGCGCGAGCCCGGCCAGGTTTCTGCTGCCGCTCGCCTTCGCCTCGATCCTGACGAGCTCTGTCACGCTCATCAGCACTTCGACAAACCTGGTGGTCAGCGACTTTCTCACCCGGTTCCAACAGGCGCCCATGGGTATGTTCGAGCTGGCGCCGGTCGGGATCCCCATCGCCATCGCCGGACTTCTCTACATGTGGCTGGTGGGCATACGGCTCATGCGTCAACGCCCCGAGCAGACTGCCGATGAAAAGATAGGCGAGCGCAAGTACCAGGCGGACGCGGTCGTGACGGCCGATGGCCCCCTCGTCGGCAAGTCGCCGAAGGCGGCCCTCATCCCGGACAAAGGGATCACCGTCGTCAAGGTCATCCGCGGCGACGAGACGATACGAGGCGAGAACAAGATCGCCGATCTATCGTTGCGGCCGGGCGACGAGCTGATCATCGAGGGCCTGCGCGCCGATCTGCTCAAGATCAAGGATATCGACGGGCTCGATTTCAAGGCCGATGTGCATCTCGCCCGCCGGGAGGCGAACCCGAAGGAGGTGACCATCGTCGAGGGAGTGCTGCTGCCGCGTTCTCCGCTCATCGGCCAGAGCCTCAGAAGCCTGGACTTCAAGGGGCGCTATGGCCTGCAGGTCCTGGCACTCCATCGCGCTGGCCGCGTGCCGACGACCATCAGCTCGGCGCGGCTGAGGCTCGGCGATGTGCTGCTGCTGCAGGGCACCCGCGCCGAGGTGAGGACGCTGGAGCGCGGCAATCTGTTCAACATCTTCGGAGGCGTGGAGACGGGCCGGCTGAATTTCAGCCGGGCGCCGCTCGCCGGCGCCATATTCGGGCTCGCCATCGCCGCCGTGACCTTCAATTTGGTGTCGCTGCCTGTGGCGGCGCTCGCCGGCGCCTTCCTGATGCTCGTCTCGAGATGTCTGTCGCCCGAGCAGGCGTACGCGCAGGTGGAATGGAAGGTCCTGATCCTGATCGGGGCGCTGCTGTCGCTCGGAGCCGCGATGGAAGCGAGCGGCACGGGCCGATACCTCGCCCAGCAGCTGATCGGGCTCGTCGGAACCGGGCCTTACGCCCTGCTCACCTGCTTCTTCATCCTCACGGTCGTCACTCACACAGCCCATGTCGAACCAGGCCGCTGCACTGGTCGTGCTGCCCATTGCCATGCAGACCGGCCTGGAGCTTGGCGGCGACCCCCGGGGATTCGCCATGATGGTTGCCGTGGCGGCAAGCTGTTCCTATCTGACACCCCTCGAACCGGCCTGTCTGATGGTCTATGGCCCAGGCAAGTACGAGTTCCGGGACTTCCTGAAGGTCGGTGCACCTCTCACCGTCATCATCTACCTGATCGCCATCCTGCTGGTGCCGCTGACTTGGCCGCTCTGAGCCAATAGCCGGCCCGCTGACCCGGCCCCTTGAACCGGTATGTGCTGCTGATCCATTCGCCGGTGGAGTCCCGAAGGGCGACGAGCCGGAACCGCGATCCTGATTGCTCGTTGTGCCCAGGTCCGAAGTCCGGGGAGCCAGCTCATGCAGATCAAGCTCATCCAGAAGGAGGGGGGAAAGCGAACATTCGCCGTCATCCTGCACACGGGTGACGAGGCCATGCGCTGTCTTGGCGATTTCGCGGCAAGGGAGCGGATCGGCGGGGCGCAGGTGACGGCGATCGGTGCATTCCGCGCAGCGACGCTGGCGTTCTTCGACTGGGAAGCCAAGCAGTACCGTCCAATTCCCGTGGCGGAGCAGACCGAGGTGGCCTCAAGTCGAGCAAAGCCTCTGTGCAGGCGGCAAGGCGCTCCTATCCCTCCCGCTTCGGCCGCCCCCGGCCCGCGTGCCGGTGGAGCCGAAGCCGCCGGCGCCGCGGCGGGTGGGGGAGGCGGCGGCGGCCTCGACGAGCGTGACGCGCTCGCAGCGGGCGACCACCAGCTGCGCGATGCGCTCGCCGCGCGCCACCGTGAACGGGACGGTCGCCCAGGTTGACGAGCAGCACCTTGACCTCGCCGCGGTAGTCGCTGTCGATGGTGCCGGGGCTGTTCAGCACGGTGATGCCGTGCCGCAGCGCCAGCCCCGAGCGCGGGCGCACCTGCGCCTCGAAGCCCGCCGGCAGCTCCAGGATCAGGCCGGTGGGGATGAGCGCGCGCTTGCCGGGCCGCAGCACCACCGGCGCATCGACGGCGGCCAGGAGATCGAGGCCCGCGGCGCCGGCGGACTGGTAGGCGGGAAGCGGCGAGGCCCTCCGCATGCGGCAGGCGCACCACCTTGACGCGGCGTGCGCGCGCCCGCCGCGGCGGCCGTCATGCCGACGGCGGTGTTTTCGGCGAGCCAGTGCGGCGGCCCGCGCGACGAGCCGCCGCGCCACCTCGGCCTTGTCGAGCTCCGGCCAGCTCTCGACGCCCTCGGCGCGTGACGAGATGCACGGTGTTGCGGTCGCCGCCCATGACGCCGGTGGCGGGCGAGACGTCGTTGGCCACGATCCAGTTGGCGCCCTTGGCCTTGCGCTTGGCCTTGGCGTTCTCGACCACGTTCTCGGTCTCGGCGGCAAAGCCGATCACCAGCGCGGGCCGCTCGCCGATGGGCGCCGTGGCGATGGTCTTGAGGATGTCGGGGTTCTCGACCAGCTCCAGCCGGGGCGCCTCCTTGCCGCGCTTCTTGAGCTTCTGCTCGCGCCGCGCGGGCGACGCGCCAGTCGGCCACGGCGGCGGCGAAGATGGCGACGTCGGCGGGAAGCGCCGCGCGCACGGCCTCCAGCATCTCCAAGGCCGTCTCGACCCTGACCACCGTCGACGCCGGCAGGGAGGGCGCCGGAGACGACGTCCGAGACCGGCCCCGTGACCAGCGTGACGCGGGCGCCGAGCCTCGCCGCCTCGGCGGCGATGGCCGCGCCCTGCTTGCCGGAGGAGCGGTTGGCGATGTAGCGCACCGGGTCGATGGGCTCGTGCGTCGGGCCGCTGGTGACCAGCACGTGCCGGCCGGCGAGGGGGCCGTCGGCGGCCCGCTCGGCCGAGGCAACGCCCAGCAGGCCCTCGATCGCCTCGATCAGCTGCGGCACCTCGGCCAGCCGGCCGGGGCCGGCCTCGCCGCGCTCCGCCATCTCGCCCGTCTCCGGGCCCGACGAAGTGGATGCCGTCGGCCTCGCAGCAGCGCCACGTTGCGGCGGGTGGCGGGGGCGAGCCACATGTGCGGGTTCATGGCCGGGGCCACCAGCACCGGCTTGTCGGTGGCGAGCAGCAGCGAGGTGGCGAGGTCGTCGGCATGCCCGCCCGCCATCCTGGCGAGCAGGTCGGCGGTGGCCGGCGCCACCACGATCAGGTCGGCATCGCGCGCCAGCCGGATGTGGCCGATCTCGCGCTCGGCGTCGAGGTCGAACAGCTCGGTGAACACCGGCTCGTTGCTGAGCGCGCCCACCGACAGCGGCGTGATGAACTCCTGCGCGGCCCGCGTCATCACGGTGAGCACCTCTGACGGCCAGCCGCTCGCGCAGGCGGCGGATCAGCTCCAGGCACTTGTAGGCGGCAATGCCGCCGCCGATGACGAGCACGATGCGCTTCGCGTCGCCCGGCGCCGCTCGTACCGCTGTCCGCCATGGCTCGCCGCTGCAGACGTCGCTCGAGCGCCGGCTCGCCTGCCGCTGGCCCGCGTCCTGGCTGTCGCGTGCGCGCGCCATGTAGGCCCGCACCTTGTCGGCGGTCTTGAGCGTGATGCTGTGGCCCTTGCGCAGGTTGGCGACGAGGTGCCCGTCGTTGACCGCGGCGAGACCGAACTTGGTGGGGGTCGCGCCGGTCCTGGCGAGGAAGCTCTCGATCTCGGCCAGCAGGGTCTTGGCGGCTCCGTGCATGCCGCCGATGTGATGGGTAATTACCCATCTGTCAATGGGCTTCACCGGCGGCAGCGTGCCTGCAACCGACCTGCCCGAGCCGCGCCAGGGCCGCCGCGAGCGGGTCGGCCGCTCGGCCTGCGGCGCCGGCGCGCGTCACGAGCCGGCCTCGACCTCTGGCTCCGGCGCTGCGGGCGACGCGCGAATAGTCCGGCGCGGCCGCCAGCTCGGTGGCGGCGCGGTAGCCGAGGTAGCCGTTGACGCGCTCGACGATGTCGCCCTTGGCGTACTCCACGTCGAGCGCCCTGGCCGGCGCGGCGCCGACCACCAGCCGCGTGCGCTGCCTGCCCGGCGCCTCGGTGCCGTCGGGGCGCAGCACCGCCTCCTGCCGGCGCGGCCACTCGATGCGCAAGGGCCAAGTCTGCTCCGGCGAGCCCGTCGCCGACGATCTCGCGCCACTGCAGCACGATGTCGACATTGTTGAACCCGCGCCGCCGGCAGGCCTCGCGCACCAGCTTCGGCACGAGGACGCCCACCGCCTTGAAGCTCACCGCCGGGCGACGCGCCCCGCTGGCCACCGCCGGCCCTCCCGTGCCGCCCCGATTGCATCGCCAGCCCTCCAGCCGAGGGCGGATGCTACCTGATTCGACACCGGTGGATCGTCATCCCGGAATTTCGCGTCAGCGAAATATCCGGGACCCAGGGTCCGGGGTCGAGCGCTGGAGCTTGTGACCCGGGTCCCGGCGATTCTGCTTCGCAGATTGGCCGGGATGACAAGTTGAGGGCTCACGCGGAGCCGTCCTCCTCCGCGGCGGGCAGCCGCACCACCACGCGGCGCGCCGCGAGGTCCACCTCGGGCACGAACGCCTCGGTGAAGGCGACGAGCTCGGTCTTGCCGGAGTCGGCCAGGCGCAGCTCCAGCAGGTCGCCGGCGCCGTAGTTGTGCACGGCCGACGATCTCGCCCACCGGCCGGCCCTCGGGATCGACGGCGGCGAGGCCGATCAGGTCGGCGTGGTAGAACTGCGCCCTCGTCCGGGCGCCGGCAGGCGGTCGCGGTCGACGTAGAGCTCGGCGCCCTTCAGGGCCTCGGCGGCGTTGCGGTCGCCGATGCCCGCGATCCGCGCCACCACGCCCTTCGGCGTGACGCGGAGCACCTCGATCTTGAAGGTGCGCCCGGCGCCGTCATCGAGCGGCCCGTAGGCGGCGATGTCCTCCGGGCGCTCGGTGAAGGTCTTGATCAGCACCTCGCCGCGGATGCCGTGGGCGCCGGCGATGCGGCCGAGAAGGATGCGCTCGGCGCTCTGCCGGCCCCGGCCATGCGCTTACGCCGCCGGCTTGGCCTCGCCGGCCTCGGCCGCGGCCGCGGCCGCCTCGCGCTCCTGGCGCTTCTTCCTGGGCTTGGCCTTGTTGGGGTTGTTGCGCGCCTCGCGCTTGGCGAGGCCGGCGGCATCGAGGAAGCGCAGCACGCGGTCGGTGGGCTGGGCGCCGACCGACAGCCAGTGCTTGCCCGCTCGACGTCGAGCTTCACCCGGTCGGCGTTGTCCTTGGGCAGCAGCGGGTTGTGGGTGCCGATCTGCTCGATGTAGCGGCCGTCGCGCGGCGAGGCCGAGTCGGCCACCACGATGTAGTAGTAGGGCCGCTTCTTGGTGCCCCCGCGCGAGAGGCGGATCTTCACGGACATGCTGTTCTCCTTGTCTTTCAGCTCGTGCGGTTGGATGCTCGATGCATCGGGACCGGGATGGCGGTAGACGCCGACAGGCTTGCCCCGCAGCTCGACGTGCGCTCGAAGCGTGGCACCGAGGCGCTCCGCCACGCGCTGCGAAGCGAGCGTTCTCGGCGGCGATGTAGCTGACGGCCGTCGGCCAGCCGAGCTCTCGATAGGCGAAGTCGCGGGCGCGCCGCGCGGCCTCCGTCGCATAGCCGCGGCCGTGGAAGGCCTTCACCAGGCCCCAGCCGATCTCGCGCTCCGGCCAGCCCTCGGGGTTCCAGGGCCCGCAGTAGCCGGCCAGCGCCCGCTCGCCTTCTCCTCCACCGCCCACATGCCGTAGCCGCGCAGCGCCCAGTGCCCGACGTACATGGCCATGCGCCGCCAGGCGTCGCTCGCGGTTGCAGGTGCCGCCGACGAAGCGCGCCGTGGCCTCGTCGGCCCAGAAGGCGGCGAACGGCGGGCAGGTCCTCCTCGCGCCAGCCGCGCAGGCGCAGCCGCTCGGTCTCCAGCACCGGGCAGCACGTCACTTCTTCTTCCCCGGCAATCCCGGCAGCCCCGGGAACCTCGGCAGCGACGGGCCGCCCAGCCCGGGCAGGCCCGGCAGCCTCGGCAGCGGACGGCCGCCGCCGCCGCCCGGCGGCGGCAGCCCCTTGGGCAGCTGCTCCTTGAGGTCCTTGGGCAGCGCCTCCAGCGCCTTGGGGTCGAGCCGGCCGAGCTCGGCCGCGCATGCGCTCCATCTCGGCCTCGCTCGGCGCGCCGCCGCCCATGCCCATCATGCGCTGCATGATGCCGCCGCGCTTGCCCATGGTCTTCATCATGTCGGCCATCTGGCGGTGCATCTTGATGAGCTTGTTCACGTCCTCGGGCTTGGTGCCGGAGCCCGCCGCGATGCGCCGCTTCCTCTTGCCGTCGAGGATCTTGGGGTTGCGCCGCTCCTTGGGCGTCATCGAGGAGATGATGGCGCGCTGGCGCTTCAGGACCTTGTCGTCGAGGTTGGCGGCGTCGAGCTGCTTCTTCACCTTGCCGATGCCGGGCAGCATGCCCATCATGCCCGACATGCCGCCGATCTTCTCCATCTGCTTGAGCTGATCGGACAGATCCTCCAGGTCGAAGGAGCCCTTGCGCATCTTCTGCGCGATCGCCTGGGCCTTCTCCATGTCGAGGGTCTGCGCCGCCTTCTCGACCAGGCTCACCACGTCGCCCATGCCGAGGATGCGGCCGGCGATGCGCTGCGGGTGGAAATCCTCCAGCGCGTCCCACTTCTCGCCCACGCCGATCAGCTTGATCGGCTTGCCGGTGACGGCGCGCATGGAGAGCGCCGCGCCGCCGCGGCCGTCGCCGTCGACGCGGGTGAGCACGATGCCGGTGATGCCGACGCGCTCGTCGAAGCTGCGCGCGAGCTTCACGGCGTCCTGGCCGGTGAGGCTGTCGGCGACCAGCAGGGTCTCGTGCGGGCGCGCGATGTCGCGCACCTCGCGCCGACTCCTGCATCAGCTCCTCGTCGATGTGGATGCGGCCCGCGGTGTCGAGCAGCACCACGTCGTAGCCGGCGAGCCTGGCCGCCTCCAGCGCGCGCCGGGCGATCTGCTGCGGCGTCTGGCCGGCGACGATGGGCAGCGTGTCGACCTCGGTCTGCTCGCCCAGCACCCGGAGCTGCTCCTGCGCCGCCGGCCTGCGCGTGTCGAGCGAGGCCATCAGCACCTTCTTCTTGTCGCGGCTGCGTGAGCCGGTAGCCGATCTTGGCGCAGGTGGTGGTCTTGCCCGAGCCCTGCAGGCCGACCAGCATGATGGCGCACCGGCGGCTGGGCGGCGAGGTCGATGGGCTGGGCGTCCGAGCCCAGCATGGCGACCAGCTCGTCGTGCACGATCTTGACGACCATCTGGCCGGGGGTGACCGACTTCACCACCTCCTGGCCGACGGCCTTGGCCCGCACCTTGTCGGTGAACGAGCGCACCACCTCCAGCGCCACGTCGGCCTCGAGCAGCGCGCGGCGCACCTCGCGCATGGCCTCCGCCACGTCGCTGTCGGTCAGCGCGCCGCGGCGCGTGAGCTTGTCGAGGATGCCCGAGAGGCGGTCGGACAGGGATTGGAACATCGGGTTTCCTTTGCGCCAGGCGGCACCGGGCGAATGGCGAATGGCGAGTGGCGAATGGATCCTACCATTCGCCATTGGCCGCTCGACCATTACGCCCACTCGCGGGAATCGCCAATCGCACCCGCGGGCGCTACGCGCTGGCGGATGTTGACCTCCCGGCCTCCCGATCCCTCCCGCAGACCGGTGGACCATGTGCAGGGCGGCGGCTCGTTCCCACGGGCCGTCTGGATGGCGCGCACCATCGTGGAAGCCGGGGCGGCTGTCAACCGGCGTATACGCTGATGGCATGCCGCGGTTCGCCGCAAGGGGCGCCCGGGATATAGATTGGCTGCGGGTAGAAGGACTCTTCGGCATGGCGGCAGCAGCGCGAATACCTTGGTGGGCATGGGCCTGGCCCGGCCTGGCCTGGGCGGTCATGATCGTGACGGCAATCACCGGCGCGGCGGGCATCGTTGCGGCGGTCGCCGGCGCGATCCTGATCGCCACCGTCTTTGCGGCCGTCTACCACGCCGAGGTGGTCGCACACCGGCTCGGGGAGCCATTCGGGACGCTGGTGCTCGCCGTCGCCGTGACGGTCATCGAGGCGGGGCTGATCGTCTCCATCATGCTGGGAGCCGCTGCCGACAAGGCGGGGCTCGCGCGCGACACGGTGTTCGCCGCCGTCATGATCGTGTGCAACGGCATCGTCGGCCTGTGCCTCCTCTCGGGCGGCGCGCGCCATCACGAGCAGGGCTTCCAGCTGCAGGGCGCGAGCGCGGCACTGGCCGTGCTCGCGGCACTTACCACCCTCACCCTCGTCGTCCCGAACGTCACGACCACCGCGCCCGGCCCCACGTTCAGCACCGCGCAGCTCGTCTTCGCCGGCGTGGTTTCGCTGGTGCTCTACGGCTCGTTCGTCTTCGTTCAGACCGTGCGGCACCGCGACTACTTCCTCCCCCTCGAAGAGACGGCAAGCGAAGAGGTCCACGCACCGCCACCCTCGGATCGTGCGGCCCTCGTCAGTCTGGCGCTCCTGCTGTTCGCCCTGGTCGCCATCGTCGGCCTTTCCAAGGTGCTAACTCCGGCCCTGGAAAGCACGATCGCGTGGCTTGGCGCGCCGAAGGCCGTTATCGGCATCGCCATCGCCATGATCGTGCTGCTGCCGGAGGGCCTGGCGGCGCTCAGGGCGGCGCGCGCCAACCGGCTGCAGACCAGCCTGAACCTGGCGCTGGGGTCGGCGCTCGCAACCATCGGCCTGACCATACCGGCCGTGGCGGCCGTTGCTCGATCCTGCTCGGCCAGCGGCTGGAGCTGGGGCTTGGCGCCAAGGAGATGGTGCTGCTTGCCCTGACCCTGCTGGTCGGCGTCATCACCCTGGGCACCGGCCGGACCACGGTGCTTCAGGGCATCGTGCACCTGGTCATCTTTGCAACCTTCCTGTTCCTGGCCGTGGTGCCGTAGCTCCGACTTCTGGGCGGCGACGTTCCCATCGACGCGGGGAGCACCCGTCGCCCTTCGAAGGTCGGGCTGCCGCTCAGCCCGCGTGAGGGCGAGCCACGCAGCTTCACCGCGCGGGCGCCAATCCTGGCGGCCCAGGCCGCACCAGCAGGATCAGCGGGAAGGCCAGGAGCGTCATGACCATCATCAGCTTGAAGTCGTTGGCGTAGGCGATGATCGCCGCCTGCTGGCTCATCAGCTGCTCCAGCAGCGCGCGGCCCGTCTCGGTCGCGGGGTCGAGCATCGCCGCCGCCGGGTCGGCGAGCGCCTGATTGAAGGGCGTCACGCTCTCGGCGAGGCGCGCGTGCATCAGGATGGTCTTGTTGCTGAGGTTGGCGATGACGACGGAGACCCCGATCGAGCTGCCGAGGTTGCGGATCAACGTCCACATGGCGGTGCCCTGCGTGCGCAGCGCCGGCGGCAGCGAGGACGAGCGCCAGCGTGTTGAGCGGCACGAACAGGGTGCCGAGCCCGATGCCCTGCAGGATGCTGGTCCACACGATGGTGAAGACGGCCGTGTCGGGCGAGAACTCGATCGTGTAGTAGAGCGAGGCGGCGCAGCAGGCGAGGCCGAAGCCCATGCAGCAGGCGCGGGTCGATGCGCGCGATCAGCCTGCCGGCCGCCAACGAGGCCGATCGCCATGCCGATGCCGCGCGTGCCGAGCAGGAGGCCCACGTCGATGATGGGAAAGCCCATCACGCCCTGCAGGAAGGGCGCCATCAGCGCCATCGAGGCGACCAGCAGCATGCCGCAGACGAACATGAAGGCGAGGCCGACGACGAAGTTGCGGTCCTTGAAGATGGCGAAGGAGACGAAGGGTTGCGGCGTGGTGAGGGAGTGGGCGAAGAAGAAGTAGAAGCCCGCCGCCGAGACGATCGCCGTCAGCGACGATCTCGCCGGAGTCGAACCAGCCGAGCTGCTCGCCGCGGTCGAGCATCAGCTGCAGGGCGCCGATGCCGATGCTGAGCGCCGCGAACCCGAACCAGTCGAACGGCAGGCGCGCGTCGCCCTCGGTCTCGTCCATGAAGGCCAGGAGCCCCAGCGACGGTGGCGACGCCGAACGGCAGGTTGATGAAGAAGATCCAGCGCCAGGAGTAGAACTCGGTCAGCCAGCCGCCGAGGATCGGCCCCATGATCGGCCCGATCATGACGCCCATGCCCCACAGCGACATGGCCCAGCCGCGGCGCTCGAGCGGATAGATGTCGAGCATCACGGTCTGCGACAGCGGCACCAGCGCGGCGCCGAACATGCCCTGGACCACGCGGTAGAGCACGATCTCCTCGATGCTCTGGGCGATGCCGCACAGCATCGAGGCGGCGGTGAAGCCGGCGACGCACGACGATGAGGAGCTTCTTGATGCCGAACCGCGCCGCCAGCCACCCGACCGGCGCCGTCATCACCGCCGCCGCCACCACGTAGGAGGTGAGCACCCAGCTCACCTGGTCGAGCGTGGCGGAGAGGCTGCCCTGCATGTAGGGCAGCGCGACGTTGGCGATGGTGATGTCGAGCACCTGCATGATGGTGGCCATCATCACGCAGATGGTGATCGGCGAGCCGCCGCAGCGACGGGTCGAGGCCGCGCGCGGCCGACGTCGGCCGATCATGGGTCGGGGTTCTCCGCCACCGCGCTGGCGCCGAGCAGCCTGGCGAACCTGCCGCGGCGGCCGGTGTCGATCTCGACCGTCGCGCTCATGCCGGCGCGCAGGCGCCGCAGGTCCTGGCCGGGCGCGAACTCGATGCGCATCGGCACGCGCTGCACGATCTTGATCCAGTTGCCGGCGGCGTTCTGCGGCGGAAGGATGGCGAACTGCGCGCCGGTGCCGGGGCTGATGGCCCCCACCGTGCCCTTCCACTGCCGGTCGGGGAACGCATCGACGGTGATGGTCACCGGTCTGGCCGGGGCGCACGTAGGTGAGGTCGGTCTCCTTGGGGTTGGCGTCGATCCACACGCACGTCGCTGCTGATGATGCTGAACACCGGCGTGCCGGCGGTGAGATAGCGCCCCATCTGGATGCTCGACACCTGCGTCGCCACGCCGGCGATCGGCGCGCGCAGCACGGTGTTGGCGAGATCGCGCCGGGCGCGCTCCAGCGCCACGGTGGCCTCGATGAACTGCGGGTACTTCTCGATGGCGAGGTCCGGGTCGCCGAGCAGCTGGATGCGCGGCGTCCGCTCCTGCTGCTCGAGCAGCTCGAGCTGGGCCTTGGCGGCCACCAGCGCCACCCTGGCCTTGTCGACATCGGAGGGCGAGCTGATCCGCTCGTCGAGCAGCTTGGTCTTGCGGTCGAAATCGGCCTGGGCGGCGGCCAGGTTCTGGCGCGAGAGCTCGATCTGCCGCGCCAGGCTCGCCAGGTTGGCCTTGAGGGCGGCGAAGTCGCTCTCGACGCGCTTGAGCCGGGCTTCCGCCTCCTGTGCGGTGAGGCGATAGGGCTCGGGGTCGATGGCGAACAGCTCGTCGCCGGGCTTGAGCAGCTGGCCCTCGGTGACGGCGATGCGCACGACCTTGCCGGAGACCTCCGGGGTGATGAGCACCTTCTGGGCGGCGACGTAGGCGTTGTCGGTGGAGACGTAGCGGCCGCCGAGCGAGATAGAGGACGAGCCGGCCACGAGCGCGACCAGCGCCGGCAGCAGCACCAGCAGCGTCAGCCGCAGCGGGGGCAGCTTCGCGACCGGAAGGCGCGCGGAGGCCCGCACCAGCCAGGGCGGTCTAGCCAGCATGGCGCGCTCCATTGGCCGCGCGGCGCTGCGCCGTCGCGCGCGGCCGCCCTGCGGATGTTGGCCTTGATGCGCAACAGCTGTCTGCAGCAACTCGCCGGCCTCCCTGTCGCTGAACGAGGCGAGCACGTCGCCGGAAATCTCGCGCCCGAGCGGGACGAGCCGCTCCAGCGTGCTGCGGCCCTTGGCCGTCAGGTAGAGCCGGTTGGCGCGCCGGTCGCTCTCGTGCGGGCGCCGCTCCACCAGCTTCTGCTCGCACAGGCGGTCGATGAGGCGGACCAGCGAGATCGGCTGGATCTCCAGGAGCTCGGCCATCTCGGCCTGGGTCATGCCCTCCTGCCGCTCCAGCCTGAGGAGCACGGCCCATTGGGCGCGCGTCATCCCGTGGCCGCGCGCGCACTGGTCGACGAAGGTGCGCATGGCGCGCGCGACATCGCTCAGCTGGAACAGGATCTCGCGGCGGCAGCGTAGCGTTTCTCGACACGGGGACGGGCCTCCCAACTGTCGCTCTATAATAAGC
This sequence comes from uncultured Alphaproteobacteria bacterium, assembly GCA_963758625.1. Classification (GTDB taxonomy): domain Bacteria; phylum Pseudomonadota; class Alphaproteobacteria; order Rhizobiales; family Hyphomicrobiaceae; genus AWTP1-13. The sequence goes on from CAVWWJ010000018.1 coordinate 88,127, forward strand.
AAGCTTATGATCTTGCGGTAGCTGCGGGATTTGCAGGGCTGGTTTGCAGCCGCGCGCCCGGCCGGCTGCGGATAGCGGAACATCCGATGTCGGGGTGCAAGGCTCCAGCGCCTTCAGCATGTCACCGGGTCGTGCCGAGGCTCCAGACCGCGCCGCGAGCGGCTCCCCTCCCCCTTGCGGGGAGGGGTTGGGGGTGGGGGTCCAAACGGCCGGCGATCGCGTTCATCACGCCGTCGGACATTCTCTCCGCTGGCGGAACTTGCAGCCCACCGACTTCAGTTCCGCAGCTTCGAGGGTATTTTCATTTGCCATGGCGTGCCCTGGAACCCCCACCCCTAGCCCCTCCCCGCAAGGGGGAGGGGGAATCCGGTTGGCGCAAGGGGAAGGGAAGCAGCTGGTGCAGGGGGAGGCGGCGAAGGAGGGAATCCCGCTCCGCGCGAGGGGGCGCCTACGGCCGCGGCCTCATGAGGGCCTCCATCACTGCGCTCACCATCTGCTTGGCCTCTTCCGGGCTCGGCTCCTCGTCCTCGAACCATCCCTGCAGCATCACCGCGGTCGCCTGGATGGCGATGTGCTGAAGCCGCTCGCTCGAGCCCCCCTCGCCCACCTCGCCGGCGGGCAGCACAACGAAATGCACCGTGTTGCTCATCATTCGTCTCCTGTTGCTATCGTTTGACCAATCGAGGCTGGGAAACGTGCTGTCCGGGCAGCCTTTTGCTCCGAAACAACGTAACCCCGAGGCTCTTGTTACAACGTTCGTCTTGATGTTTGCACAAAGCGCCTTCATAAGCGGAGCACTCGAGGGTAGCCAGAAGCCAGCATGTGCAGCGACCGTAAGACATGGCCGGCGCGCGCGGTTGCAGCGGTGATGACGCTCGCCCTGGTGCTCGCCTGCACGCTCGGCGCCTATGAGCATGCTGCCGCCCACCACCATGCAGCCTCGAGCGCCGCGCAAGGTGGCCTTGCACACGGGTCCGACAACCCCGATGCCGACAGCGGGCCCGAGCACCTCCTCCACGCTGGACACGGACACGGCCACGACCCGGGATGGCGCGCCCGGCGAACCCGGCTGCGGCACCGCCTGCTGCAACTTCATGTGCACCGGCGGGTGTGCGATCCTCGTCGCCGCCGCCGTGATGGAACCTCCGCTGCCGGCTGCACCCGCAACCGAGCTGGCGGCCCTCATCAACCGCGCAGAGCCCAGCGGCCTGGAGCGGCCTCCCAAAGTCTCCCTTCCTGCCTGATTGCCGGGTCCCGAGCCCACGCCTTGGCTGGAAGGGAAGCGATTTCATGTCTCGATACATTTGCGCCCTGCTCGCGCCCAGCGTGCGCGCCATCGCCATTGCTTGCGCCGTTGCCGCCGCTGCGCTCCTTGCAACAGCCCGCGCGCCGGCTCACGAAGGCCACGACCACGGCCCGCCGCCGCCGACGGCTGCGTCTCCCACGTCGCCGCGCGTTGTCGCCACATCCGAGAAGTATCAGCTCGTCGGCATCGTCGAGGGCGAGGTGCTCGTCGTCTATCTCGACCGGACCGAGGACAACGCACCGGTCACCGGCGCCACCATCGAGGTGTCGCTCAACGGCGAGGCGTTCAAGGCGGAGCTGCAGGAGAAGACCGGCACCTACGAGGTGACGGCGCCGCTGCTGCGCAAGCCGGGCAGCCACGAGGTCCTCGTCACCCTCTCCGAGGGCGGCGTAGACGACCTGCTGGTCGGAACGCTGACAATTCCGCAGCCGGCCGCCGCTTCGAGCAACGGGCGGGCCGGCCTGCGCCGCTTCGTGACCGACGCGCTGGCGGTCCTGCCGGGAGGACGCACGGCCGTCTCCTTCGCCGGCCTCCTCCTGCTCGGCATCGCCACCGGGGGCGCCGCTGCTGTCCGGCCGGCGCAGGCTGCTGATCCTGCCCGCGGCAATCCTCGGCGTGATCCTCGCCACGGCCGTTGCCTGGGCCCACGAGGGCCACGACCACGGCCCCGACATGAGCGCCAGCACCGGCAACTCGCCCGCGCGCCGTCCCGACGGCAGCCTGTTCGTGCCCAAGCCGACCCAGCGCCTCCTCGAGATTCGAACGACGGTGGTGAAGATCGAGGTCCGGCCGAAGACCGTGCGCTTCCACGGGCGTGTGATGCCCGACCCCAACCGCAGCGGCGTGGTGCAGGCGACCCTGCAGGGCCGCTACGAGGCGCCCGCAGGCGGGGTGCCGCCGCTCGGCGCCAAGGTCAAGGCGGGCGACCTGCTCGGCCGTGTCGCGCCCGCGTTCAACTTCATCGATTCGTCGGACATGGCGCAGACGCTGGGCACGCTGGACCAGGAGATTGCGCTTGAACCGCCGCAAGCTCGCGCGCCAGGAGCAGCTGCTCGCCTCCAACGTGGTGACCGGGGCGGTGGTCGAGGACACGCGCATCCTGCTCCAGGGCCTCGAGAAGCGCCGGGTCGAGCTCATGGCCGCCAAGGCGCGGCCCGAGGACCTGCGCGCGCCTGTCGACGGCGTGATCGCGGCCTCGCGGGTGGTTGCAGGCCAGGTCGTGGGCCCCAGCGACCGACTGTTTCAGATCATCGACCCGACGCGCTTCCTGGTGGAGGCCCTGGTGTTCGACCAGATCGATCCGGACTCGGTCGAGACCGCGACCGCCAGCAGCGGCAACGGCGCGATCAAGCTGAAGTTCATGGGCCGCAGCCGGGCGCTCGAGCAGCAGTACACGCTCCTGCAGTTCCAGGTCCTGGAGCCCTCGGTGCCCCTGGATGCGGGGACGCCGGTGACGGTGATGGCCACGACCGGCGAGCGCGTCACCGGCATCCTGCTGCCGCGCTCGGCGCTGGCCCAGGCGCCCAGCGGCCAGACCGTGGTGTTCAGCCACAAGGAGCCGGAGGTGTTCCTGCCCCGCGCCGTGCGGTTTGAGCCGTTCGACGCCGAGCACGTGCTGGTGACGCAGGGCATCGCGGCCGGCGAGCGCATCGTGGTGCGCAACGCCCTTCTGCTCAGCCAAGTGCGCTGAGGAGGGAGGACGCCATGTTCAATCTGCTCGTCAGCGCGAGCCTCAGAAGCCGGCTCCTGGTGCTCGCCGCTGCGCTGGTGCTGGTGGCCTACGGCAGCTTCGTGCTGCAGCGGCTTCCCGTCGACGTCTTCCCCGACCTCAACCGCCCAACCGTGGTTCTGATAACGGAGGCAGAGGGGCTGGCGCCGCAGGAGGTGGAACAACTCGTCAGCTACCCCATCGAGACCGCCATGGGCGGCCTGCCGGGCGTGGTGCGCGTCCGCTCGGTGTCGGGCGTCGGCCTGTCGATCGTGTACGTCGAGTTCGGCTGGGGGGTGGAAATCTACCGCGCGAGGCAGCAGGTCGCCGAGCGGCTCGCCACCGTGCAGGGCCGGCTGCCGAAGGGCGTGCACACGGAGATGGGGCCGATCTCCTCGATCATGGGCGAGGTCATGCTCGTTGCGGTGACGGGCACCTCGGTCTCGCCCATGGAATTGCGCGAGATCGCCGACTTCGTGATCCGTCCGCAGATCCTCACCATTCCTGGCGTCGCCCAGGTCATTCCGATCGGCGGCGAGGTGCGCCAGTACCGCGTCATGCCTGACCCGGCCGCAATGAGCCGGCTCGACATCTCCGCCTCGGATATCGAGACGGCAATCGGCAAGTTCGGCCGCAACACAGGTGGCGGGTTCGTCGATCAGCACGCGCGCGAGTACCTGATCCGCAACGTGGGGTTGACGCTCCAGCTGGAGGACCTGCGCAACCTCGTGGTGGCGACGCGCCAGGGCCACAGCATCCTGCTGCGCCAGGTGGCGCAGGTGGACTTCGCGGCGCGCGTCAAGCGCGGGGACGCCGGCTACATGGGCAATCCGGCCGTCATCATCGGCATCCAGAAGCAGCCGGCCGCCGACACCATCAGCCTGACGCGGAAGATCGAGGAGCAGCTCGACAGCCTGCAGAAGACCATGCCGCCGGGCGTCGTCGCCAACAAGGTCCAGTTCCGCCAGGCCACCTTCATCGAGACCTCGATCCAGAACGTCGAGCGGGTGCTGGTCGAGGCGGCCATCGTCGTCGCCGTGGTGCTGCTGCTGTTCCTGATGAACGTGCGCGCGACTCTGATCTCGCTCACGGCCATCCCGACGTCGGTCCTCATGACCGCGCTCGTCTTCCACGCCTTCGGCCTGTCGATCAACACCATGACGCTCGGCGGCCTGGCGATCGCCATCGGCGCGCTGGTCGACGATGCCGTGGTCGGCGGTGGAGAACATCCTGCGCCGGCTGAAGGAGAACCGGCTGAACCCGAGCCCGCAGCCGCCATTGGAAGTCATCGCACGGGCGAGCCAGGAAGTCCGCTCGGGCATCTTCTACGCCACGGTCATCATCATCCTGGTGTTCGTGCCGTTGTTTGCGCTTTCCGGCATCGAGGGCCGCCTGTTCGCGCCGCTGGGGATCGCCTTCATCGTCTCGATCCTGGCGTCGCTGCTGACTTCCATCACCCTCACACCGGTGCTGGCCTCCTATCTCCTGTCGGCGCCGCAAGGGCACGGACAGGGCGATACCTTCGTCGTGCGCCATCTCAAGGCCGGAAACACCAAGCTGCTCAGCTGGGCCTTCGCCCACCAGGGGACCCTGCTCACCCTCGTCGCCGCCGGCGTGGTGGCGGCCGGTCTCGGGGCCTGGCTGCTGCCCCGCGCCTTCCTGCCGCCCTTCAACGAAGGCACGATTCTCGTCACCCTGCAGTACAACCCCGGCATCTCGCTCGCCGAGTTCGAACCGCCTGGGCGCGATCGCCGAGCGGCTGATCATGACCATTCCGGAGGTGAAGAGCCTCGGCCGGCGCACCGGCCGCGCCGAGCTCGACGAGCATGCCGAAGGCGTGCACAATTCGGAGATCGACGTCGACCTGGCGCGCTCGAGCGCGAGCCAAGGAGGAGGTCTACGCCGACATCCGCGCCAAGCTCGCCGTGCTGCCGGTCTCGGTCGCCATCGGCCAGCCGATCGCACATCGCATCGACCACATGCTCTCGGGCATTCAGGCGCAGATCGTCCTCAAGATCTTCGGCGAGGACCTCGACACCCTGCGCTCGCTCGCCGAGACCGTGCGCACGCGGCTGCAGTCGATCGCGGGCCTCGTCGACCTGAAGGTCGAGAAGCAGGTGCTGATCCCGCAGCTCAAGGTGACGCCCGACTACGAGCGCGCCGCCCTCTACGGCATCACGCCGGCCGCGCTGACCGAGGCGCTGGAGGCCCTCTCCAACGGGCGCGTGGTCTCGCAGATCGTCGAGGGCAACCGCCGCTTCGATGTCGTCATGCGCATGTCGGACGAGAAGCGCTCGACGACGGGGCTCCAGGACCTGCTCGTCTCCACGCCGAAGGGCTTCGTGCCGCTGCGGCTGCTCGCCAAGGTCGAGGAGGGCGAGGGACCCAACCAGATCCAGCGCGAGAACGGCCAGCGGCGCATCGTCGTGTCGCGCCAACAGCGACGGCAAGCGCGACATGGCGGCCATCGTTGCCGACATCCGCCGGGTCATTGCCGAGATGCAGCTGCCGTCAGGCTACACCCCGCAGCTGCACGGAACCTTCCAGGCGCAGGAGGAAGCCGCCTTCGTCATCGGCCTCCTGTCGCTGGTCTCGCTCGCGCTGATCTTCATGGTGCTTTACCAGCGCTACCAGTCGGCCGTGCTGGCCTGCGATCATCCTGACCACCATCCCGCTCGCCCTGATCGGCAGCGTGATCGCCCTCGGCCTGGCGGGCCAGCCGCTGTCGGTGGCGTCGATGATCGGCTTCATCACGCTGGCCGGCATCGCCGCGCGCAACGGCATCCTCAAGATCAGCCACTACATCAACCTGGCGCTGTTCGAGGGCGAGAAGTTCGGCCCCGCCCTCGTCGTGCGCGGCAGCCTGGAGCGGCTGTCCCCCGTGCTGATGACGGCGCTGTGCGCGGGCCTCGCCCTGATGCCGCTGCTGCTCGGCGCCGGCGAGCCGGGGCGGGAGATCCTGCATCCCGTGGCGGTGACGATCTTCGGCGGCCTCGTCAGCTCGACCCTGCTCGACACGCTGCTGACGCCGGTCCTGTTCCTGAGGTTCGGCGCGCAAGCCGCTGGAGCGCATCCTTGCTGCGCGCGCGAGCGCGCCGGAGTCGGCCGGCCCCAGGGGCCGCGGAAGTTTTTTGAGACCGGTTTTGCGGAAACGAAGCCAAACGGAGGACGATCATGCTTCGCCAGCTTGCACTCATTGCCGCCATTCTCGCCAGCCTCGCCGTCGCCACGACCGACCCTCGCGCAGAAGGCCGGCCCGAACGGCGGGCTGGTGGCGGGAAGCGGCGAGCCATCAGACGGAGCTGGTCGTGAGCCCGACCGAGCTCACCGTCTATCTGCTCGAGAACGGCAAGCCGCACGAGTCCAAGGGCACGACCATGCGCGCCGTCATCCAGCAGGCGGGCAAGAAGACGACGCTCACCTTCACCGACGCGAAGGGCGAGAAGCTCGTCGCCAAGCTGCCGGCGCCGCTGGAGAAGGGCGCCATCGTGGTGCTGACGGGCAAGGACGACCACGGCGACCGGTTCAACGCGCGCTACGTGATCAAGTAGCGCCTCGCTCCTGCTCCCGCAGGAGGCGTCCGGCTCAGTCTCTGGACGCTGAAGGGTCATGCTGCCGCACGCAATCCGCTAGGCGGCGGCTCACGGGCTACTCGCCTTGCGGCTCCGGCAGCCCGCAGGGCGGCGATGCCTCGGTTTTTCGCGCCACTTTGGGCCGGGGCCGCGCATGTAGTGCTTTTCCGGCCGGTACGAGCCTGACAGCTCGTCCGCGAGATAGCTGGCGGCCTTGCGCAACGCCAGCAACGGCCGCGACAGAACCCTTGCAAGCACGGGGAGGGTTGCTCGTTGCTGGGCTTGCATCTGCGCGGTCCTTTGGCTCCTGACTTCCAGCCGGTTGGTCGCCACGTCAGCGGGTTTGGTTCGACGGGCCGGTCTCTTGCTTAACGCGGGGTGACCGCGAACCCGTTGCCGTTGTTTCACGTGAAGCCACGGCGCTTTTTTCACATGACGCTACGGCTCTCTCGCCTTGCTGGATCATCTCGCCCGGTCACTCCCTCTCACTCCCGCGCGATCGCGCCGAGGGCGCTCCCGGGGCAGCGCCAGGCACGGCCAGGACGGCCGCCGAAGCCTGGGGCTCTGGGAGGGGCGGAGCGGCGATGGCCTCAAAATCGCACGCGACGCAGCGCCAGGGGCATTCTGGAACGCGGGGCCGCAAGACCGGCGGGACGGCGCGCGCCACGCGCGGTCGTGGAGCCAATCTATGCCGGG